>NZ_FODD01000029.1 GCF_900110255.1 Actinacidiphila rubida | reverse complement strand
CTCGTCGACTACGGCGTCGTCGGCGACCTCTTCCAGGTCCTGCCCCAACTCACCGACGCCATCACCACCCACAAGGGCTGACCACCCGACGGAGGCGACGACCGTCGGGAGCGGGGGCCACGACGCTGCCGCCGCCGGAACTCCTCCCGGGCGCGCGCGTTCGTGGCCCCCGGTCGCCCCGCGGCCGGGGGCCGTCGTGTTGCCTGTTGACCCGCGCCGACCGCCGGGCTAGCTTCGCTTCAACGTTTTGTTGAAGCGGTCTGAGTCGGGGAGGGCACAGCCCATGGCGCAAGCGGCCGGTACGACGCTGGCGGACGCGGTACGAGCGGAGGTCGGCGCGGCCCTGGCCGCCACCGACGCCGAACTGGCCCGGCGCTACCCGGGCGACCCCGGCACGCGGCAGCCCGTCCACACCGTCTACGTGCCCGCCGACGCCTTCGGCGCCGGGACCGCGCGCGCCTGGGGCGACGAGGCGCTGGCCCTGCTCGACGCGCACGCGCCCGGCGCGGGCGCGCTGACCGGGGTGCTCGGCCTGCCCGCCGCGCTGGCCGCGGAGGTCCACGACCGGGTCCGGGACAAGCTGCTGCGCGAGCCCGTCGAGGACCTGCGCATCGACTTCGAGGACGGCTACGGGGTGCGGTCCGACGCGGAGGAGGACGCCGCCGCGGTCGCCGCGGCCCGTGCCGTCTCGGCCGCGGTCGCCGACGGCAGCGCGCCCCCGTGCGTCGGCATCCGCATGAAGTGCATGGAGGAGGCCGTCCGCGACCGCGGCATCCGCACCCTCGACCTGTTCCTCACCACCCTGCTGGACGGCGGTGGCCTGCCCGACGGGCTCGTGCTGACCCTGCCGAAGGTCACCTTCCCGTCCCAGGTCGCCGCGATGGCCCGGCTGTGCGGGGCTTTCGAGCAGGCCGCGGGGCTGCCCGCGGGCCGGCTCGGGTTCGAGATCCAGATCGAGACCACCCAGGCGATCGTCGGCCCCGACGGCAGGACGGCCGTGCCGCTGCTCATCGACGCCGCCGAGGGACGCGCCACGGCCCTGCACTACGGCACCTTCGACTACAGCGCCGCGTGCGGCGTCAGTCCCGCCCACCAGTCGATGGACCACCCGGCGGCCGACCACGCCAAGGCCGTGATGCAGGCGGCGGCCGCGGGCACCGGTGTCCGGCTCTCCGACGGCTCCACCAACGTCCTCCCGGCCGGTCCCGCGGAACAGGTGCACGCCGCATGGCGGTTGCACTACCGGCTCGTGCGCCGGTCGCTGGCCCGCGCCTACTACCAGGGCTGGGACATGCACCCCGGACACCTGCCCACCCGGTACGCCGCCGTCTACGCCTTCTACCGCGAGGGCATGGCGGCCGCGGCGGCCCGACTGGCGGCGTACGTGGCCGGGTCCGGCGGCGCGGTGATGGACGAGCCCGCGACCGCGCGGGCGCTCAGCGGCTACCTGCTGCGCGGCCTGGACTGCGCGGCCCTCGACGGGCAGGAGGTGGCGGAGGCCACCGGACTCACCCGCGCGGAGCTGGAGGCGCTCGCGGGACGCGCGCCCGGGGCGTCCTGACGCCGCTTCGGGCGCGGCGTCCTGGCACCGCCTCGGACGTCCGCCCGCCGCGAAGGCGCGGGCGGCCGTCCCGGAGCCTGGTGCCGTCCGGGCCGTCCGGGCCGTCCGGGCCGTCCGGGCCGTCCGGGCCGTCCGGGCCGTCCGGGCCGTCCGGGCCGTCAGGACGCGGGCGGGATCTCGCCGGAGCCGCGCGGAATCAGGCGGGCCGGCAGCTCGGTGCGGGTCGGGGCGTCGCTGGCCATGCCGTCGAGGCGGCGGAACAGCAGCTGGGCCGCGGTGCGGCCGAGACCGGGTGCGTCCTGGGCGACGACCGTGACCGGCGGGCTCAGCAGGTCCGCGAGCTCGAAGTCGTCGAAGCCGACCAGCGCCACCGGACGGGTCAGCCCCGACAGCACGCGCACCGCCGTCACCGTGACGCGGTTGTTGCCGGCGAGCAGCGCCGTGACCGGTTCCGGGCCGGACAGCATCGCGTCGATGGAGGCGCGCACCCGCTCCGGGGTCGTCGGGCCCATCGCGTACCAGGCGTTGCTCACCGGCAGGTTCGCGGCGGCCATCGCCTCGCGGTAGCCGCGCAGGCGCTCGGCGGCGGTGTGGATGCCGGGCTGGTCGCCGATGAAGCCGATCCTGCGGTGTCCGTGGGCGATGAGGTGCGCCACGCCGTCCCGCACGCCGCCGGCGTTGTCGGTGAGGACGACGTCCGCGTCCAGCCGGCCGGCCGGGCGGTCCACGAACACCGTCGCCACGCCGGCCTCGATCTCCGGGCTGAGGTAGCGGTGGTCGTCGCTGGCGGGCACCACGATCAGGCCGTCCACCCGCCGCGCGCAGAAGGCCAGCACGAGCTCCTGCTCGCGCCGGGGGTCCTCCGCGCTGGAGCCGGTGAACAGCAGTGCGCCATGCGCCCTGGCCACGTCCTCCACGGCCCGGCTCAGCGGCGCGTAGAAGGGGTCGGCGAGGTCCTCGAGCACCAGCCCGATGCTGGAGGTGCGGCGGGTGCGGAGCAGCCGCGCGCTGTCGTTGCGCCGGAAGCCGAGCGCCTCGATGGCGGCCTGGACGCGTGCCACGGTGTCGGGCGTGACGCCCGCTTCCTCGTTCACCACGCGGGAGACCGTCTTGAGGCCGACGCCCGCACGGGCGGCGACATCCTTCATCGTGGGCCGGGGGGCACGTCCAGGTGTTTGGGTCACGGTCGTAGTATTCCCTGCGGCAAGACATGGACAACGTTGTCAGGATCAGGTGAGACTACTCCTGGGGCCGCTCAGTGCGGAACCCTTGGGGTCGAGACCCCGACGGCGCCGGACGTGCACGGCACTGGACGACACACGACGAAGGAGACCACCGAGCGATGCAGTCCCCCCACGGCGCCATTGGACCACATGTGGCCGCGCTGGACATCGGCGGTACGAAGATCGCCGGTGCGCTCGTCGACACCGAGGGACGGCTGGTGGCCCGCGCCCTGCGTCCGACCCCCGCCGGAGAGGACGGCGAGACGGTGCTGCGGGCGGTGACCGAGGTCCTCGGCGACCTGCGGGCCGAGGCCCGGTGGCAGGGCGCCGTCGCCGTCGGGATCGGCAGCGCCGGACCGGTCGACGCCGCGCACGGCACCGTCAGCCCGGTGAACGTCCCCGGCTGGCGGGAGTTCCCGCTGGTCGCGCGGGTCTCCGAGGCGAGTGAGGGGCTGCCCGTCGTCCTCACCGGCGACGGCGTGGCCATGACCGCCGCCGAGCACTGGCAGGGTGCGGCCCGCGGCTACGACAACGCGCTGTGCATGGTGGTCTCCACCGGCGTCGGCGGCGGACTGGTGCTCGGCGGCGCTCTGCTGCCCGGGCCGACCGGCAACGCCGGTCACATCGGGCACATCAGCGTCGACCTCGACGGCGACCGGTGCCCGTGCGGTTCGCGGGGTTGCGTCGAGCGGATCGCCTCCGGGCCGAACATCGCCCGGCGCGCGCTCGACAACGGCTGGCAGCCGCCGGCCGGTACGGCGCCCACCGCCGCGGCCGTCGCGGAGTCGGCGCGGGCCGGCGACCCGATCGCGCTCGCCTCCTTCGACCGCGCCGCCCAGGCGCTCGCCGCGTCCATCGCCGCGACCGCGACCCTCGTCGAGATCCACGTGGCCGTCATCGGCGGAGGCGTCGCCAACGCGGGCCCGATCCTCTTCGACCCGCTCCGCGACCACCTCACCCGCTACGCCACGCTCTCCTTCGCCGCGGGCGTCGACGTCGTCCCGGCCAAGCTCGGCACGGACGCCGGCCTGGTGGGCGCCGCCGCGGCCGCCGCGCAGGCGCTGCGCCTGGAGGGCTTCACCCTCCGTCCGTGACCCGTGGCGTCCAGGGGCCCGTCCCGGCAGGGGCGGGCCCCTGACGCATGCCTCCGCCCCGGCCGCGCCCGGCGGCCCACCGCATCCCCGCGCGCGAGGGCCCGAGCAGGCGCGTACCGGACGGCCGCGGGAGGCGGGGCGTTTGGTGGGGGCGCGGATCCGGGCAATTCGTAGGGGTCTACGGAGAAGGGGGCACCGTGATCATCTGGGTGAACGGGGCGTTCGGCGCGGGCAAGAGCTGTGCGGGCCGCGCACTGCTCGACCTGCTACCGGAAAGCACCCTGTACGAACCCGAGGTGCTGGGCTGCGGCGTGCGCCGCCTGCTGCCCGAGAAGCGGCTCCAGGAGGTCACCGACTACCAGGAACTGCCCATCTGGCGGCGGCTGGTCGTGGAGACCGCCGCCTCGCTGCTCGCCGAGGTCGGCGGGGTGCTGGTCGCGCCCATGTCGCTGCTGCGCCAGGAGCACCGTGACGAGATCTTCGGTGGCCTCGCCGCGCGCGGCATCGAGGTCCGCCATGTGCTGCTCGACCCCGGAGAAACGATCCTGCGATCACGGATCGCCGCCAGGGCCGACAACCCGGACCAGCCCGAGGCCGACGACGCTGCGCGGCGGTGGGCCCTGGACCGCATCGCCGACTACCGCGCCGCCCTGCCCTGGCTCGGCTCGGACGCCCATCCGGTGTCCACAGCGGGGCTGACGCCGGAGCAGACCGCGGTCCGGATCGCCGAGGCGGTCGGCCGCGGCGCGGGCGACTGCGGCATCGTGCAGACGCCGGAGCCGCGCGCCGAGACGGTCGCCGCGGGCGTGCTGCTCTTCGACGAGGACGACCGGGTGCTGCTGGTCGACCCCACCTACAAGCCGGGCTGGGAGTTCCCCGGCGGGGTGGTGGAGCGCGGGGAGTCGCCGACCCGGGCCGGCTACCGCGAGGTCGCCGAGGAACTCGGCATCCAGCTGACCCGCGGGCTCGAACTGCTCGTCGTGGACTGGGAACCGCCCAGACCCCCGGGGTACGGGGGACTGAGACTGCTCTTCGACGGCGGGCGGATGCCCCGCGCCGACATCGGCCGGCTGCTGCTGCCGCGCTCCGAACTGCGCGACTGGCGGTTCGTCACCGAGGACGAGGCGGCCGGGCTGCTGCCGCCGGTGCGGTTGGACCGGCTCCGCTGGGCGCTGCGCGCCCGGGAACAGGGCCGGCCGCTGAACCTGGAAGCCGGCCACCCGGCCGAGTGAGCCCGCCGCCACGGCCCCTGTGCGGTCCGCCGCCCGCCGCGTGCCCCCCACCGCGCCGGCGTCCGGACCGCACCGCGGGCCGTCGCGGCCATGCCGGCCCGCGGCGTGACGACCGGTCAGACTCCCTGGCCCGCCGTCCGGGAGACGGCGTAGCGGCGCAGGAACAGCGCCTCGGTGAGCGACAGCTTCTCCAACTCCTCCGGCGAGACGCTCTCGTTGACCGCGTGGATCTGCGCGTCGGGCTCGCTGAGGCCGATCAGCAGGATCTCCGCCGCCGGGTAGAGCCTGGCCAGGGTGTTGCACAGCGGGATGGAACCGCCGTTGCCCGCGACGGCCATCTCCTGGCCGTAGGCCTCCCGCATCGCCTCGGCCATCGCCGCGTACGCCGGGCTGCCGGTGTCGGCGGCGAACGGCTCGCCGCTGCCGCGCAGCGTCACCTCGACCCGGGCACCCCACGGCGCCGCCGCGCGCAGGTGCGCGGTCAGGGCGTCGGCCGCCTTGGCGGACTCGGCGCCCGGCGGGACCCGGACGCTCACCAGGGCGCCGGCCCGCGCGTGGACCGACGGGGTCGCGCCGACGACGGGCGGCGCGTCGATGCCGAGGACGGTGACCGCGGGCCGCGCCCACAGCCGGTCGGAGATGCTGCCGGTGCCCACCAGGCCGACCCCGTCCAGCACCTTGGCGTCGCGCCTGAAGTCGGCCTCGTCGTAGGCGATCCCGGGCCAGGTGCCCTCGGCGTCCAGGCCGTCGATGGTGGTCGCGCCGGTCTCGTCCCGCAGCGAGGCGAGCATGTGGATGAGCGCGGCCAGCGCGTCGGGCGCCGCGCCGCCGAACAGCCCGGAGTGCAGGTTGCCCTCCAGCGTGGCGACCCGGACGTCCATCAGCGCCATGCCGCGCAGGGACGAGACGACGGTCGGCAGACCCAGCCGGAAGTTGCCCGCGTCGCCGATGACGATCGTGTCGGCCGCCAGCAGTTCGGGGTGCTGCTCGGCGTAGCGCTCCAGGCCGCCGGTGCCCTGCTCCTCCGAACCCTCCACGATCACCTTGACGTTGACCGGGACGCCGCCCTGCTCCTTGAGCGCCCGCAGCGCCGTCAGGTGCATCATCACCCCGCCCTTGCAGTCCGCCGCGCCGCGCCCGTACCAGCGGCCGTCGCGCTCGGTGAGCTCGAACGGCGGGGACAGCCAGGCCGACTCGTCGAGCGGCGGCTGCACGTCGTAGTGCGCGTACAGCAGCACCGTCGGCGCGTCAGCGGGCCCCGGCAGGTACCCGTACACCGACTGGGTGCCGTCCGGGGTGTCGAGCAGGGCCACGTCCTGGAAGCCCTCGGCGCCCAGCGCGTCGGCGATCCACCGCGCGGCCTTCTCGGACTCGCTCCGCGGGTACTGCCGCTCGTCGGCGACCGAGGCGAAGGCGACCAGTTCGGCCAGCTCGGTCCTGGCGCGCGGGAGCAGCGCGGCCACGGTCTCGGACAGCGGAACGGACGGCATGGGAACTCCTTGAGGGGACAGGCGGACCACGACTGACTCGGCCGGACACGGCCGAACCCCCGCCGGACACGGCCCGGCGGGAGCCGGGCCCGGCGCGACACGGGCGGAGCCAGTCTGACTCAGACCGACCCGGCCGGACGCGGCGGGAGGCGGATCAGGCGTGATCGGGGCCGGTCGGACGCGTGCGGACAGCGGAAACGCGGTGCCGTGACGCCCTCCGGCGGACCGCGGGAACACCGTGGGCACCCCCGCCGCCGGACTTCGCGACGGCACGAGCCGACGGTGCCACAGCATGCCGTGGACCTCGGCGCATAGGATGCGGCTGAACAGCCATTGAACAGCCATGACAGCACGAGGCAGTCGAACGGGCCCGAGTGGGAGCGGAATCAGACGTGAGCGGTGAGCAGGCGGCGCAGGACAGCGGCACGGGGGACGGCGAGGCGCTCGGGGTCTGGGACGTCGTGGTGATCGGCGCGGGCCCCGCGGGGGCCTCCGCGGCGCACGCCGCCGCCCTGACCGGCCGGAGCGTCCTGCTGCTCGAGAAGGCCGAACTGCCCCGCTACAAGACGTGCGGCGGCGGCATCATCGGCCCGTCCAGGGACTCCCTGCCGCCGGGCTTCGAACTGCCCCTGCGCGACCGGGTGCACGCGGTCACCTTCAGCCTCAACGGCCGGCTCACCCGCACCAAGCGGTCCCGGCAGATGCTCTTCGGGCTCATCAACCGCCCCGAGTTCGACGCGGGCCTGGTCGACGCCGCCCGCGAGGCGGGCGCCACGGTGCGCACCGGGGCGACCGTCGTGCGGGTGGAACAGCACGGCCCCGGGGTGCCCGACCGCCGCACCGTCGCGGTGGTCGTCAGCACCGGCGGTCCGGACGGCAAGCGCGAGGAGACGGTGTACGCCCGCGCGGTCGTCGGCGCGGACGGCAGTGCCAGCCGGATAGGGGCCCACGTCGGGGTGAAGCTCGACCAGGTCGACCTCGGGCTGGAGTCCGAGATCCCGGTGCCCGCCTCGGTCGCCGAGGACTGGGCGGGACGCGTCCTCATCGACTGGGGCCCGCTGCCGGGCAGCTACGGCTGGGTGTTCCCCAAGGGCGACTCGCTGACCGTGGGCGTGATCTCCGCGCGCGGCGACGGCAGCGCCACCAAGCGCTATCTGGACGACTTCGTCGCCCGCCTGGGCCTGGCCGGCTTCGAGCCGAGCGTGTCCTCCGGGCACCTGACCCGCTGCCGGTCCGACGACTCGCCGCTGTCCCGCGGCCGGGTCCTGGTGTGCGGTGACGCGGCCGGGCTGCTGGAGCCGTGGACCCGCGAGGGCATCTCGTACGCGCTGCGCTCGGGCCGCCTCGCGGGGGAGTGGGCGGTGCGCATCGCCGAGGCCCACGACGCGGTGGACGCCCGGCGCCAGGCCCTCAACTACGCCTTCGCGGTCAAGGCCGGGCTCGGCGTGGAGATGGGGGTCGGCCGCCGCATGCTGGCGCTGTTCGAGAAGCGCCCCGGTGTCCTGCACGCCGTGCTCACCACGTTCCCGCCGGCCTGGCGGGCGTTCGCCGGGATCACCCGCGGCAAGAGCTCGCTGGCCGAACTCGTCCGCACGCATCCGATCGCCCGCCGTGCGCTGGAGGCCGCCGACCGGCCCTGACCGGGCCGGCCGGGCGAGCCGCGCCCGAACACGGGGCTCGTCGGCCGCACCCGTCACTCGCCCTGCGCGCGGGTGACGGCGAACACGGGGTGCTTGGGCGCTATGGCCAGCAGTTCCTCGTCCGTGGAGTCGGCGCTGACGCCGCCGAAGAAGACGCCCACCTCGGCCTTCCACCGCTTGAGGTAACCGCGCAGCACGGCGATCTTCTCGGCGTCGTCCACCACCTCGGTGGCCGTGAACTCCTCCACGCGCTTGCCCAGCACCAGGCGGCCGCCGCCCGCCGCGCGCATGTTGTGCGTCCACTGGACGTGGCCGCGGGGGGCGACCAGGTACCGCCGGCCGTCCAGGGTGAGCACGTTGACCGGGGTGCGGCGCCACTCGCCGCTCTTGCGTCCGCGCACCTCCAGGACCCGCGAGCCCCAGACGCTGAAGCCGCGCCGGGTCATCCAGGCCACGGTGCGGTTGAAGACGTTGACGGTGAACCAGCCGGGCTTCTGGACGTGCAGGGCCTGCTCGGACATGACGACTCCTCGTGAATCCTCTGTGGTGCTCGTTGCCGCCGGGAACCGCGTGAGCGGAGTGGGCGGTGAGCACCTTCCCCGTTTTGTGAGCGGTGCTCTCGCTTGAGAACAGTGTGCACCGTGGTCCCGCGCAAAAGCAAGAGCACTGCTCTCTTCGTTGGCCGCCGCTCTCCCGCATGGCACACTGTTTTCATGAGTGTCATCCAGGGAGCCAGGGAGCGCGCCAGGACGGAAGTCACCGCCGCGATCAAGGAGGAGGCCCGGCGGCAGCTGGCCTCCGAGGGTGCGGCACGGCTGTCGCTCCGCGCGGTCGCCCGCGAACTGGGCATGGTCTCCTCGGCGCTGTACCGCTACTTCCCGAGCCGCGACGACCTGTTCACCGCGCTGATCATCGACGCCTATGACGCCATAGGGGCCGCTGCCGAGCAGGCACTCGCCGCGTCCGCCGGCGCCGCTCCCGCGGACCGGTGGATCGCGGTCTGCCGCGCCGCGCGCGACTGGGCGGTGGACCACCCCCACGAGTACGCCCTCGTCTACGGTTCGCCCGTGCCCGGCTACGGCGCCCCCCAGGACACCGTCGTCCCGGCCTCCCGCGTCGGCCTGGCCCTGGTCGCCGTGGTCGGCGACGCGCAGCACGACGGCGTGCTCGGCCCACCGCTCGGCCGCCCGCTGGCCGGACCGGTGCGCGCCGACGCCGCGCTGCTCGCCTCCGAGCTGGCGCCCGACCTGCCGGTGCCGACCATCGCCGCGCTCGTCGCGGCCTGGGCGCAGGTCTTCGGCATCGTCAGCTTCGAGGTCTTCGGCCAGTTCAACCGGGTGGTCGAGGCCCGCGGCCCGTTCTTCGACCAGGCCGCCGCGGCGCTGGCCGCGCAGGTGGGGCTCGCCCCTTCCGGTGGCCCGCCCGCCGACGGCCAGGCCGGCGACGGCGATCGGGCCGGCGGGGAGCAGCGGTCCTGACGCCTCCTGACCTCTCCAGGCGACTGCCTGGATCGACGGGCCGGATCGACGGGCCGGATCGGCGGGTCCGGACCGACGGGGCTGCCGGTCAGTCCCAGGTGGGGATGTGGCCTTCGGCGTAGCGGGCGCCGTACCCGCCGGTGGGGAGGATCTCGCTGATCGTGGCGAGGTCGTCCGGGGAGAGGGAGAGTTCGGCGGCTGCGCTGTTCTCCTCGATGCGGGCGGTGCTGCGCGTGCCGGGGATGGGGACGATGTGCTCGCCCTGGGCGAGGAGCCAGGCGAGGGCGAGCTGGGCGACGGTGGTGCCCTTGGCGGCGGCCAGGGCGGCGAGTCGGGTCACGGCATCGAGGTTCTTCTCGTAGTTGCCGGGCTGCCAGCGGGGGTCGTTGTTGCGCATGTCGGTGGCGTCGTACTGGCCGGCCGGCTTGGCGGTACCGGTGATGAAGCCGCGGCCGAGCGGGGAGTAGGCGACGAAGCCGATGCCGAGGTCGGTCAGGGTGGGGAAGAGCTGTTCGGCGTCGCGTTCGAAGAGGGAGTACTCGGTCTGGAGCACGGAGACCGGCTGCACGGCGTGGGCGCGGCGGATGGTCTGCGGGCCGGCCTCGCTGAGGCCGAAGTACGTCACTTTGCCCGCGTCGATGAGCTCCTTGACGGTGCCGGCGACGTCCTCGATGGGCACGGCGGGGTCCACGCGGTGCTGGTAGAGGACGTCGATCCGGTCGACGCCCAGGTGGCGCAGGCTGTTGTCGGCGACCTTGCGGATGTTCTCGGGGCGGCTGTCCAGGCCCAGGCCCTGCTCCGTGCGGGCGAAGCCGAACTTGGTGGCCAGCACCACCTGGTCGCGGAAGCCCCGGACGGCCTTGCCGACGAGGGCCTCGTTGTTGCCGGTGCCCCAGCCGTAGAGCTCGGCGGTGTCGAAGAACGTCACGCCCAGCTCGTACGCCCGCTGGAGGGCGGCGATGCCGGCCTGTTCGTCGCCGGGCCCGTAGGCCATGGTCAGGCCCATCGCGCCGTAGCCGAGCGCCGAAACGGTCAGGCCCTGCGTGCCCAGTGTCCGCTGCTGCATGGAGTCTCCCAAGGTCAAACCAAACTGTTCGGTTTGACATTACGCCGCCGATTGCCCACCACCAAACCGAACGGTTCGGTCGGGTAGCGTGGGGCGCATGACCCCCGCCAGGAGCAGCGCCGACTCGGCCCGCGAGCGCATTCTCGCCGCGGCCTTGGCCGAGTTCTCCAGGCATGGGATCGCCGGAGCACGGGTGGACCGCATCGCCAAGGCCGCCAGGACCAGCAAGGAACGCTTCTACGCCTACTTCGCCTCCAAGGAGGAGCTGTACCGCCACGTCTCCGCCCAGGAACTGGCCGCCGTGGCGGAGGCGACCCGCCTGGACCCCGCCGACCTGCCCGCCTACGCCGGCCGCATCCACGACTACTTCCTGGACCACCCCGACCACTTCCGCCTCATGCGCTGGGGCCAGCTGGAACTGGACACCAGCGGGGACGGAGCCGACGACGCCGTCCGGCAGTCCGTCGCCGGCAAGGTCGAGCAACTGCGCAGGGCCCAGCAGGTGGGTCAGCTGGACACCGCCTGGGAGCCGATCGACATCCTCATGTTCGTCAACCAGATCGCCATGGCCTGGGCGGCCCAGCCCGACCTCCTGCCACCGGGGCACGAAGAGCGAACCGCATTCCTCGCAGCCCGCCGGGCGGCGATCGTCGCCACCGTCGCGTGCCTCTTCCCGGCACACGCAGGCTGACCGCGAACGCGCCGCTGCCCCCGGGGCAACCTCGTGGGACAGGCGCGTGTCGGCGCCCCCTCGCGTACTCCTGGTGAAGTATCCGCCCTGCCCACGCAGGGTGGACGCGTGCGCTCCCGGTGCCGGTCTAGCGTGGGAGCCATGACCAACCAGGAACTGCCCGGGCCGCCGAGCCGCAGGTTCCCCGCCGCGGGACGCCCGGCACGCGCCTCCTGGTTTCCGGTGCTCGCGCTGGCGATCGTGCAGGTCGTCGGCACCAGCATCGCCGGCCGCCACCAGCCCCACCGGGTGGAGCTCGATCCGTTCGGCTACGTGCTGCTGCTCGCCGGGCCCGCCATGCTGCTCTTCCGGCGCCGCCGGCCGGTCGCCGTGGTGGCCGGCACCGGCGCGGTGACGCTGCTCTACGTGGTGCTGGGCTATCCCTGGGGGCCGGTGGTCGCCAGCCTCGTGGTGGCGATCTTCAGCGCCGTCGCCGCGGGCCACCGCAGAGCCGTGCTGATCGTGGCGGCGACGGTCTTCGCGGGCCACGCGGTCGTGGGGCTCTGGCTCTACCGCTGTCTGCCGCCCGCCGGCGACCACGGGACGTCCTGGACCCAGCTGTCCGGCACGGCCGCCTGGCTGCTCGCGGTCCTGGCCGCGGCCGAGCTGTTCCGGCTGCGCCGCGACCAGATCGCCCGCGACCGGCGCGAGCGCGCCGAGGCCGAGCGCCGCAGGACCGACGAGGAGCGGATGCGGATCGCCCGCGAGCTGCACGACGTGCTGGCCCACAGCATCTCGGTGATCAACGTGCAGGCCGGGGTGGCGCTCGCGCTGATGGACGAGCGCCCCGAGCAGGCCCGCACCGCGCTGACCACGATCAAGGCGGCCAGCAAGGAGGCGCTGGGCGAGGTCCGCCAGGTGCTCGGCACCCTGCGGGCCCCCGGGGAGGCGCCGCGCGCCCCGGCCCCCGGGCTGGACCGGCTGCCCGAGCTCCTGGAGCAGGCGACGGCCGCGGGTCTCAGCGCCGACGTCCATGTCGAGGGCGCCCGCGTCCCGCTCCCGCCGGGCGTGGACCTCGCGGCCTTCCGCATCGTGCAGGAGGCCCTCACCAACGTGGTGCGGCACTCCGGTTCACGCGCCGCGCGCATCCTCCTGCGCTACGGCTCCGGCGCCGTCCGCGTGCAGGTGGACGACGACGGGCCGGCCGTCGGCGGCGGCGACAGCGGCGGCGGCAACGGGCTGGTGGGGATGCGCGAACGGGCGGCCGCGCTGGGCGGCGAGGCCGAGGCGGGGCCGCGCGCGGACGGCGGCTTCCGGGTGCTGGTCCGGCTGCCGTTCACCGGGGCCGACGAGGAGCGCGCCGACCCGCACCGTCCCCAGGACCCCGGCCGCACGGCCGGGACGACCACCGAGGAGCGCCCGTGATCCGCGTCGTGCTGGCCGACGACCAGGTACTGGTGCGGGCCGGATTCCGGGCGCTGCTCGACGCCCAGGGCGACATCGAGGTCGTCGGGGAGGCCGCCGACGGCGAGCAGGCGCTGCGCCTGGTCCGGGAACTGGCCCCGGACGCCGTGCTGATGGACATCCGGATGCCGGTCATGGACGGGCTGGCCGCGACCCGCGCGGTCACCGGCGACCCCTCGCTGGAGAGCGTCAGGGTCGTCATCCTCACCACGTTCGAGCTCGACGAGTACGTCTTCGAGGCGATCAGGTCCGGCGCGTCCGGCTTCCTGGTGAAGGACACCGAGCCGGACGAACTGCTGCGCGCGGTACGGGCGGTGGTGGGCGGCGACGCACTGCTGTCGCCCGGGGTGACCCGCCGGCTCATCGCCGAGTTCGCGGCGCGCTCCAAGCAGCCCGCGGCCGCGGCCGGGCTCGACCAGCTCACCGAGCGGGAGCGCGAGGTGATGGCGCTGGTCGGCATCGGGCTGTCCAACGAGGAGATCGCGCGCCGGCTGGTCGTCAGCCCGCTGACCGCCAAGACCCACGTCAGCCGCACCATGGTGAAGCTCGGCGCCCGCGACCGCGCGCAACTCGTCGTGCTGGCCTACGAGTCGGGGCTGGTCCGGCCCGGCTGGCTCGGCTGACCCCCGGCCGGCCGGCCGGTGTCCCGGGTCCTGGCGGCGCGCTCGAAGCGCAGCAGGACGCGTCCCGCCCACAGGCAGAACACCGCGACGGCCACCCCGGCCGCTCCCGCGAGCCAGTGCCCGCGGGCCGTGCCGTGCACGGCGCCGAGCAGCGCGGGCGCGGCGGCCGCGAGGAATCCCGCGGCGGCGAGGAGGGCGCCGGTGAGGACGGCGTAGGCGATCTCGACCGTGACGGCGTCGCGTCCGGCCTGGGTACGCGTTCCCGGGCGTCCCCCCGTGTGGCGCTGCCGCATGGCCGCCCTCCCTGCCCCTGAGACCCGTCCAGTCCGGCACGCGCGGGCCCGGCTCGTCCGGGTGTCACAGCGGTGGGACCCGACCCGAGGTGCCGGGCCGGAGGGGACGCCGGCCCGGGAGCGAACGGGGGCCGGCCCCGCGCGTTCCCTCGTCGCGCGGGGCCGGCCGGTCGTGCCCCTGGGGACAGGGACGCTGGCGGTGCGTCAGTCGCGGGTGCTGACCCGCTCGGAGCCCGCCGCCTGCTGGGCCTGGGCCTCGTCGTCCGCGGAGGAGGCCACCAGGATCCCGTAGGACGGGCGGCGGCGGCGCAGGCCGGAGACCGTCACCAGCAGGCCGAACAGGCCGATGGCGGTGACCACCCACAGGCCGGGCCGGTAGCTGTCCAGCACCGCCTGCTTGGTGGCCGCGTGGCCGCCGACGTTGGCCGTGACGACCGCGGTGACGATGGCCAGGAAGATCGCGCCGCCCACCTGGAACGAGGTGTTGAGCAGGCCGGAGACCATGCCCTGCTCCTCGTTCCTGACGCCGTTGGTGGCTTGGATGTTCAGGGACGGGAAGGCCAGGGCGAAGGCGCCGCCGAGCAGCAGCATCGAGGGCAGGATGATGGCCGCGTAGCTCGGGTGCAGGTTGATCCGCAGGAACAGCGCGTATCCGACGACCAGCAGGGTGAAGCCGACCGCGATCACCCGTGGCGTGCCGAACCGGTCGACGATCGGGCCCATGCGGGTGGACAGGATCGCCACCAGGGCGCCGGCCGGCAGGAACGCCAGGGCCGTCTGCATGGCGCTGTAGCCGAGGACGTTCTGCAGGTACTGGGTGACCAGGAACTGGAAGGCCACGTAGGAGCCGAAGAACGTGGCGCCGCCGATGTTGGCGCGGATCTGGCCGGAGGAGCGGAGCACGCCCAGCCGGATCAGCGGGCTGGCCGAGCGCTGCTCGATCGCCACGAACGCGGCGAGCAGCACGGCGACACCCGCGAACGAGCCGAGGGTGCGGGCCGAGGCCCAGCCGGCGTCGGACGCCGAGACCACCGTGAAGACGAGCAACAGCATCGACACCGTGCCGACGACGGCGCCCGGCAGGTCGTACCCGCGTCCCGCCCGGTCCTCGCGCGGGCTCTTCGGGATCAGCTTCAGGCCCGCGATCAGCGCGGCCAGGGCGACGGGGGCGGGCAGCAGCATCGTCCACCGCCAGCCGGCCTCGGTGAGGAAGCCGGACAGCACCAGGCCCATGGAGAAGCCGGTCGCGCCGCAGCTGGAGTAGATGGTGAGCGCGCGGTTGCGGATCGGGCCCTCGGCGAAGGTCGTGGTGATGATCGACAGGCCGGCGGGGGCGGTGAACGCGGCGCTCAGGCCCTTGACGAAGCGGGTGGCGATCAGCAGGGAGCCGGAGTCGACGAGGCCGCCGAGCAGTGAGGCCACCGCGAAGATCGCCAGCGCGATCAGGAAGACCCGGCGCCTGCCGAGCAGGTCGGCCGCTCGGCCGCCGAGCAGCAGCAGGCCGCCGTAGCCGAGGATGTAGCCGCTGACGACCCATTGCAGGGAGGACGTGGACAGGTGCAGGTCGCTGCCGATGGAGGGGAGCGCCACCCCGACCATCGACACGTCGAGCGCGTCCAGGAACAGGGCCGCGCACAGGACGAACAGGGTGCCCCATTGGAGCGCGGTCCAGCGGTCCTGGGGGCGGGGGACGGAAAGGGCTGACGCGGAAGACGGAGATGACGGAGAGGTCATGCGGCACACACTACATGCAAGTGCATCCAATGCAAGCGCATTTAATGTTCGTGCATGTGGTTCCGATTTCTGCTACCCTCGCGGCATGACCGGCGACAGGGACGAGCGGGCGCTCATCGCGGAATGGCGGGACATCCTCGCTGTTCACGCGCGTACTGCCTGCGAGATCGACCGTGCGCTGCACCGCTACGGACTCGGCGCCAGCGACTTCGAAGTACTCGACGTGCTCGCCGGAGGAGACGCCGAGGACGGCTGCACCTTCCGCGTGCAGGAACTCGCCGACCGGGTGCACCTGAGCCAGAGCGCGCTGTCCCGGCTGGTGGCCCGCCTGGAGAAGGAGGGCCTGGTCGACCGCGGCATCTGCAGCGAGGACCGGCGCGGCGTGCGCGTCGCCATCACCGCCGACGGCCGCGCGCGTTACGACGAGGCCCGGCCGAGCCATCGCGCCGTGCTGGAGCGGATGCTGCCCAAGGGCGCGCTCGTCAAGAGCTGACGCCCGCCGAGGGCGGACCGGCCGGGCCGAGGGCCCGGGTCCGGTCCGCGGGGGCGCGGTGACCTGTCAGACGGCCGAGGTCCGCTGCCACAGCTCGACCAGTGCGCCGTCGCCTTCCACGGAGAGCCCGTCGTACGGGCCCCGGTTCCACAGCGCCAGGTAGAGCGCGGTCGCCGGGCCGCTCAGCGTGCAGTCCGCCGCGCCGGGAACCGCGCGCTCGACCACCGGTGGCTCCGCGGACAGATGCACCAGCCAGTCGCCGCCCGGGTGGTCGGCGGCCAGCACGCGCAGGGAGCGCGGCCGGTTGGTGCGCACCCGGCTGCGCTTCCGCACGTGGAACCCGGTGAGCAGCTCGTCGAGTCCGTCGGACGCGAACGCGGTGTCCACCGGGTCGCGTTCCGCGCCGAGCGCGGACTGCGCGTCGATGCGGTGGATCGTCGTCTCGTGCGCCTGGCGCCGGGCCCAGAAGGCCAGCGGGGAGGGTGCCGGCAGGAACGTCCAGCAGTCGGTGTCGGCCGGCGCTCCCGCGAGGGTGTCCGCGAGGCCGGAGTGCAGTGCGCGGTACCAGTCGAGCAGGGCCGCGTCGCCGGGCGCGGACTCGTCCCATTCCACCGGCGCCGTCCTGCGCTCCGCGACGAACGCCGCCGCCCAGCGGTGCACCGCGCCGACGTGCCGCAGCAGATCCCTGACCTGCCACTGGGGGCACGACGGGACGGGCGCGTCGAGGCCTGATCGCTGTGCCGCGTCGGCCAGCAGCCGCCCCTCGCGCCGCAGCGTCGTGATGAAGTCATCCGTGTCCATGGCGCGGATTCTCGCAGCCCGCCGCCGGGCGCCGGAGGTCAGCGTGCCGCGAGGCGACGCCGGCGCAGCCGGGCCGCGTACCCCAGCAGGACGGCGTTGAGTGCGGCGGACAGCAGCGCGGAGACGATCGTGAGCGTCCAGCCCGACCAGCCGAAGGACGCGAAGCGCTCGCCCGAGCCGCCGGCCGAGACCAGCACCGAGAACAGCAGCGGCGTCCACGGCAGGGTGAGCAGCAGGAGCAGCACGCCGGTCAGCGACGCGTCGCTGTGCGAGAGCAGCGCCGTGTCGAGCAGCATCAGCGCCAGCGCGGCGGCGACCACCGCCAGGTACACCCGGGACACGCGTTCCCGGTGAAGGGGCCTGGTGGCGGTGACGGCCCAGGACGGTATGTGCATCGCTCCTCCTTCGGCGGGCGGCGGCCGGCGCACGGCGCCGTGCTTCCGGTGGCGCGGCCCGGACGCCCGATGTGGTGCACCAGCATGCCGCCGTGGCGGCCGCAGAGCTCCTGTGACGTTCGTCAAAACGCGCCGCGCCGTGGTGCGCCCGGCCCGCGAGGCGTACGCCCGCCGGGCGCCTTCCCGCGCCCGGCGCCGTCAACCGTCCTGCCGCGCCCCGCTGTTGCGCGCCAGATAGGCGATGACCGCCGCGACGGCCGCGAGCGCGGCCACCGTCGTCAGCGCGCTGGGCAGGCCGAAGGCGTCGGTGAGGAAGCCGATGGAGGGCGGGCCCAGGAGCAGGCCGCCGTAGCCGAGGGTCGAGGCGGCGGCGACCCCGCTGGGACCGGTCAGCTCGCCCGCGCGGGCGATGGCGGTCGGGAAGAGGTTCGCCAGCCCCAGTCCGGTCAGCGCGAAACCGATCATCACCAGCGGCAGGTAGGGCGCCAGCGCCCCGACCAGCATGCCGGTGCAGGCGGTGAGGCCGCCCAGGACCAGGGCGCGGGTCTGGCCGAGCCGGACGAGCAGCGTCGTGCCGGACAGCCGGCCGAGCGTCATCGCCAGCGTCACGGCCGAGTAGCCGGCCGCCGCGATGCCCGGACCGCCGTGCAGGTCCTGCTGGATGTGCAACGGCCCCCACTCCGCGAGCGCGCCCTCGCCGTACGCCGTGCACGCCGCGATGAGGCCGAACACGGCGACGAGCAGCGTGGTGCCGCCGGCGCGTGACGGCGCGGCGGCCGTCCCCGCCGTCGTTCCCGTGGCCGGGGCTTTCGCGGCCGCGGAGGAGTCCCGCGGCTCGGCGGGCGCGGAGGAATTCCGCGGCTGGGCGGGCGCGGAGGCGGATGCGGATGCTGGGACGACCGCGCGCCTGCCCCGCTCGGGCCTCCGCAGCGGGTGCGCCAGCAGCGGCCGGCCGGCCAGCGCGACGGCCACCAGGCCGACCGGAGTGAGCAGCAGCAGGTGCGTGGCGGGGGACAGGTGCGGGGCCAGCAGGCCGCCGATGCCCGAGCCGAGCAGGCCGCCCAGGCTGTAGGCGGCATGGAAGCTGGACATGACCGGGCGGCGCAGGGCGGCGACCAGGTCGACGGCGACGCTGTTCATGGCGACGTTCAGGCCGCCGTAGGAGATGCCGAAGAGCAGCAGCACCAGGCCGAGGCCGAGCGCCGAGTGGGTGCGCGGCGGCAGGGCGATGCTCAGCGCGAGCATCACGCCGGTGACCACCGTGACCCGCTCGCTGCCGAACATCCGGCACAGCCGCCCGGTGAGCAGCATGGTCGCCACGGCGCCCGCCGACACGCCGAGCAGCGCGAGGCCCAACTGGCCTGCGGACGCGCCGACCTGGGCCTTGATGGCCGGGATGCGGACCACCCAGCCGGCGAACAGGAAGCCGTCGACGGCGAAGAACACGGTCAGGGCGAGGCGCAGCCGGCGCAACGCCGGATCGATGGGTATGTGGTGGGATCGGGACAGCACCGTCCCTATTTTGTTTAGCGTCGGCACAAAGTGAGAATAGAGGGGTGACACAGATTCGGACAAGGCTTGAGCGGGGCCGGGCAGCACTCGGTCCCGCGCTCTCCCTGGTGCACACCGGCCGCGCCGGGACCCGCGCCGTGCTGACGGCGGAACTCGGCGTGACCCGGGCCACAGCCGGAGCGGTCGCCGCGGAACTGGAGGCACTGGGCCTGATCCGGGTCGACACCCGGCCGCCCGGGTTGTCCGGCGCCCAGGGCCGGCCCTCCCACCGGCTCGCGGTGGCGCCGGGCGGGCCCGTCGCGCTCGCCGCCCAGGTGCACGCCGACGGATTCCGGGCCGCCCTCGTCGGACTCGGCGGCGAGATCGTCGCGACGGCCCCCGGTTCCATGACCGTGCCCGCCGATCCCGCCCATGTGCTGGGCGCGGTCGTCGAGGCGGGCGCCGAACTGCTGCGCGCGTCCGGCCGGGTGTGCGTCGGCGCCGGGCTCGCCGTGCCCTCCGCGGTCGCCGAACCCGACGGGACCGCGCTCAACCCGCTGCACCTGGCCTGGCCCGCGGGCGCGCCCGTCCGCGAGGTGTTCGCCGGCCAGATCACCAGGGCGGGCATCCTCGCCCCCGGCGGCAGGCCGGTGCCGTCGTTCGTCGGCAACGACGTCAACGTGGCGGCGCTGGCCGAGCACCGGCACGGCGCCGGGCGGGGCGCCGAGCACCTGCTCGTGGTGGCCTCCGGGCACCGCGGTGTCGGCGGCGCGCTCGTCCTCGACGGCCGCCTGCACACGGGCAGTTCGGGCCTGGCCCTGGAGGTCGGCCATCTCACGGTGGAGCCGGAGGGACGGCCCTGCCACTGCGGGAGCCGGGGCTGCCTTGACGTCGAGGCGGACCCGCTGGCGTTCGTGGAGGCCGCCGGCCGCACGCCGGGCCCCGAGGTCTCCCTGCTCGCGCAGGGCGCCGCCCTGCTCCAGCAGGAGTACGGCGACCCGGCCGTGCGCGAGGCCGCCCATGTGCTGATCGACCGGCTCGGCCGCGGCCTGGCCGGCCTCGTCAACGTCCTCAACCCCGACCGGATCCTGCTCGGCGGCCTGCACCGCCACCTGCTGGACGCCGATCCGGAGCGGCTGCGGGCGGTCGTCGCCGACCGCAGCCTGTGGGGCCGCAGCGGCAGCGTCCCGCTCCTGGCCTGCGCGCTGGACCACAACAGCCTCGTCGGCGCCGCCGAGTTGGCGTGGCAGCCGGTACTGGACGACCCGCTCGCGCTCCTCGGCGGGCAGCCTGCGGGCTGAACCGGCGGCGTCCGCCCCGCCCCTCGTGGGGCTCCGACCCGACCCTCCTGCCCCTGCCCGTGCCCCGCGGCCCGGTACCTCCGGTACCGGGCCGCCGCCGTGCGCGCGCCCCGGCCGGAGCAGCACGCGCCCGGCCGGCTACTCCCACCGGAGCAGGACAGGTGCCGCTGGCCGTACGACGACGTGCGGCGGCGCGGAAGCCAGGCTCGAAGGTGCCGGAAGGACCGGCACCGAACGAGGAGATGACCAGCGATGACCACCCTGGCGTGGCACGACGGCGGGCCCGGCCCGTGGATCCTGTTCTTCCCGCTGATCTGGGTCTTCGCCGTGGCCGCGGTGATCACCGTGCTGCGGCGCACCGGTTGGGCCGGGCGCGGCGGACCCTGGCGGCAGCGCCCCCCCGCCGCCACCGGCGAGCACTCGCCGATGGCCGTGCTGGGACGCCGGTTCGCCGCGGGCGAGATCGACGAGGAGGAGTACTGGCGGCGGATGTCCGTGCTGGAGGAGCACTTCGGACGCGACGTCCGCCGTGACCTGCGCGGCGGCAAGGGGGGCCCGGCGTGAACGCCTCCGCGGACCCTCCCGGGCCGGCGGGGGAGGTTCGGGCGCCGCGGCGGCGACTCCGGCGGTACCTCCCCGGGCGCGGCCGCGCACGCCGGCGAGGTGGTCTTCCTCGCCGACGGCAGACTCGTCGACACGATGGCCGCGCCGACGGCCGATCGCGTGCTGGGCGGGATGAAGGATGTCGACGGCCGCGCGCGGGCCCGGCGGACGGCACCCCGGGAGGTGCGCGGCCATGACCGGCACCGCGACCGCCGCGCGCACGGGCCGCCCGGCGGCCGCCGGGCGGCCCGTGCGCGCGGCGGTATGCCGCACGGTCGCGGGCGGGCGCCCGACGACCGGCCGCCGCCTCCCCCTTGGCGGGGGAGGCGGCGGCCGGTCTGGTGTACGGACGGGGGTCAGGCGACCGAGGCCGCGACGGCGACGCGCTCGGGCGCGGTCCGCTCGACCGGCACGGTCGCGGTGCGCAGCGGCACCAGCGTCGGCACCGGAACCGGCGTGCGCAGGACGAACCACACCACCTTGCCGCCGTCGCCGGGCAGCAGGTCGGTACCCCAGCTGTCGCTCATGGCCTCCACCATCGCCAGCCCGCGCCCGGTGGTGGCGGTCGGCTCCACGGGCTGCATGTGCGGCAGCCGCGTGTCGTGGTCGGCGACGGCCACCGTGAGACGGCCGTTCTCGACGGACAGCTTCACCGCGCACTGCTTGTCGGGCCTGGCGTGCCGGTGGACGTTGGCGAGCAGCTCGCTGATGCCGGTCGACGCCGCGTCGATGAGCGGGTCGAGGCGCCAGTAGCGCAGCTGGGCGGACACGATCCGACGGATCTGCTGGATCCGGTACGGGTGCGCCTCGAGTTCGAGGGCACACTCCCGGGCCGCTGGATCGGCTTGGTCGGCTTGCATGATCACGGCTGCGACTCCCTCCGCGGCATGGGCCGGTACTCCGCGGTGGTCGCGGGCCGGGCCAGGTGCCGCTCCGATGGGAACACCTGAGCGAGATTGCGTAGAGTGACTGCTGCAGCACTCCGTGATGCGTCTCCAGAGTGAACCCGCGCGACACGGACCGCAACTCGTCGCGCACGGCGTGCGACCTGGGGGCCCTTCCGTCCGGTTCACTCCGGTGCCGCAGCCTCCGGGGAGATGCGGGCCAGGTCCGCCAGGACGGTGAGCGCGCGGCGCAGTTCCGCGGGTGGCGGGGAGGCGAGACCGACCCGGACCGCGTTCGGCGCGCGGTGCGGGCCGACGGCGAACGAGGCGCCGGGGGTGACGGCGATCCCGCGCCGGGCGGCGGCCGCCACGAAGGTGTCGGCCCGCCACGGTTCCGGCAGATCCCACCAGCAGAAGTAGGCCCGCGGGTCGGCGCGCACCGCGAGACCGGCGAGCGCCTCGGCGGCGATCCGGCGGCGGTCCGCCGCGTCGGCGCGCTTGGCCGCGGCGATCGTGTCGGCCGTGCCGTCGCTCAGCCATCCGGCCGCCGCCTCCAGGGCGAAGCCGGCCGCCGTCCAGGCGCCCGAGCGCAGGGCGGCCGCGACCGGCCCGGCCAGCCGCGGCGGGACCACGGCGAAGCCGAGCGTCAGGCCGGGGGCCAGGCGCTTGGACAGGCTGTCGGCGAGGATCACGTGGCCGGGCGCGTGGGCGGCCAGTGGCGCCGGCGCCTGGTCGTGCAGGAACGACCAGATCGCGTCCTCCACCGCGACCAGGCCCGACTCCCGCAGTGCCGCGGCGAGTTCGGCGCGGCGGCCGTCCGGCATGGTGACGCCCAGCGGGTTGTGCAGCGTGGGCTGCAGGTAGACCGCGGACAGCGCGGCCTCGCGGTGGGCGGCGCGCAGCGCGTCCACGCGCAGGCCGGCGGCGTCGCAGGCCAGCGGGACGAGGACGATGCCGAGCCGCGCCGCCGCGGCCTTGACCACGGGGTAGGTGAACGCCTCCACGCCCAGGCGGCCGCCGGCGGGGACGAGCGCGGCCAGCGCACCCGCGATGGCCTGCCGGCCGTTGCCCGCGAACAGCACCGTGGAGGGGTCGGGCGACCACCCGGAGCGGGACAGCGTGCCGGCCACCGCCTCGCGGACCGCCGGCGTCCCCGACGTCGTGGCCGGGCGCAGTGCTGCGGCCAGCACGTCGGGCCGGGACAGGCGGGCAAGCCCCGCCCCCAGCAGCTCCGACTGGCCTTCCACCACGGGGTAGTTGAGCTCCAGGTCGATCCGGGCCGGTGCGGGTTCCGCCAGTGCCGGGCCGGTGGCGGGAGCGGCCGCACGGACGAAAGTGCCGCGCCCCACCTCGCCGACCACCAGCCCGCGCCGGGCCAGTTCGCCGTAGACCCGGCCCGCGGTCGAGTCCGCGATGCCGTGCCGGCGGGCGAACGCCCGTTGCGTGGGCAGCCGGTCGCCCGGCCGCAGACGTCCCGCGGCGATCTGCGCGGCCACCACGTCGGCCACCCGCCGGTAGTCCCGCACCGCGTCTCCTTCCGCTCCGGCCCCGTCGGGGCCCCTGCGTCGATTGCACCGAGGTCAATATAGGGATTGCACCGACCACGGTCCATCCCTAGCATCGGGACGGCCGGCCGGACGAGGGGAAGGGCGCAGGTGGGAGCGGTGGAGCTGAACGGGATCACGGTGGCGTACGACGACACGGGGGAGGGGGACGGCAAGGAGCCCGGCACCCTCGTGCTGGTGCACGGCCACCCCTTCGACCGGACGATGTGGGAGCCGCAACTACGCGCCTTCGGCGACCGGTTGCGCGTCGTGGCGGCCGACCTGCGCGGCTACGGCGGGACGAGCGTCGTCCCGGGCAGGACGCCGCTGGAGGTGTTCGCGCGCGACACCGCGGCACTGCTCGACCGCCTCGGAGTGCGGCGGGCGACGCTGTGCGGGCTGTCCATGGGCGGCCAGATCGTGCTGGAGTTCCACCGGCTGTTCCCCGAGCGGGTCGCCGGCCTCGTCCTGGCCGACACCTTCGCCCAGGGCGAGACACCGCGGGGACGGCAGGAGCGCAACGACCGCGCGGACGCGCTGCTGCGCGAGGGCATGTCCGGGTACGCGCACTCCGTGCTGGACTCCATGATCGCCCCGGCCACCGTCCGCGAGCAGCCGGAGACCGCCGCGCACGTGCTGCGGATGATGCTCGGTGCGCCGCCCGAAGGTGCCGCCGCCGCCCTGCGCGGCCGGGCCGAACGCCCCGACTACACCGCCATGCTGCCGCGGATCGCGGTCCCCACGCTCGTCGTCGTCGGCAGTGAGGACGTGTTCACTCCCGTCGCCGACGCCCGTTTCCTGCACGAACGCATCCCCGGCGCCACGCTCGCGGTCGTCGAGGGCGCCGGGCACATGCCGAACCTCGAGCGGCCCGCGGAGTTCGACCGGGCGCTGGCCGGGCTGCTGGACGCCGTGGCGGCGGCAGATGTGACGAATCTCTGACGTCCGCCCGCCGCCCCTGGTCACGGCGCCCACGACGTGCTCGAATCGAACCATGCACAGCAGCACGCCCGCGGCGCCGAGCGCGGGAGAACCCGACCCCGAGCGCGGCCGCGGCACGCCCGTCGGACGCCGGGTCGTCCTCGGCATGCTCGGGCTCGGCGCGGCCGGCGTCGCCGTGGGCGGCAGCGTCCAGGGCACGCTCGACAACGTGCTGGCCTCCGTCAGCGCCAAGGACCCCACCGGCGTCACCGGGCTTCTGCCGGGCGGCGGCGGGTTCCGCTTCTACTCGGTCTCGGACTCCATCCCGCACCGCGGCGAGACCGACTACCGGCTGCGGGTCGACGGGCTGGTGGACCGACCCGGCTCCTACCGGCTGTCCGACCTGCGCACACTGCCGCAGACCCGCCTGGTGCGGGACGTCCAGTGCGTCACCGGCTGGCGGGTGCCGCACACGGCCTTCTCCGGCGTCCTGCTGTCCACGCTGCTGGACGCCGCGGGCATCCGGGCCGGCGCCACCGCCCTGCGCTTCACCTGCTTCGACGGCGTCTACACCGAGAGCCTCACCCTCGACCAGGCCCGCCGCCCCGACATGCTCGTCGCGCACACCATGAACGACAAGCCCGTGACCGCCGCCCACGGCGGCCCGGTGCGGCTCTACGCGGCACCCATGTACTTCTACAAGTCCGCCAAGTGGCTGTCCGGGATCACGGTCACCAAGGACGTCCAACCCGGCTACTGGGAGCACTACGGCTATGACGTCGACGGATGGGTGGGCAGGTCGAACGGCCGCCATGATGACCCGACTTCATGAGTCGCGGGCCGTCACCGGACTGCGCCGCTTCACCCGCGCCGAGACCTGGGTGCACCGCACGCTCAACTGCCTCATGGCCGTCTGCGTGTTCACCGCCGCCTGCCTGTACTTCCCGCCGCTGGCCGAGATCGTCGGCCGCCGGCGGCTGGTGGTGACCGTCCACGAGTGGTCCGGCATCCTGCTGCCGGTGCCGATCCTCGCCGGACTGGTCTCGCGCGCCTTCCGGGCCGACACCGGGCGGCTCGGGCGGTTCTTCCCGCACGACTGGCGGTGGCTGCGCGCCCTGCTGCGCACCCGCAGGCGGCAGCCGGAGTTCGCCGGCAAGTTCAACGCCGGCCAGAAGCTCTTCGCCGCGTTCGTCACCGGCACGATCCTCGTCATGATCGGCACCGGGCTGCTGATGTGGTTCCCGCGGCTGTCTCCCCTGGTGTGGCGGACCGGCGCCACGTTCGTGCACGACTGGCTCGCCCTGCTCGTCGGCGTCGTGATCACCGGTCACGTGTGGCTGGCCACCAAGGACCCCGAGGCCCGGCGCGGCCTGCGCACCGGCCACGTGCCCCGCTGGTGGGCCCGCGAGGAGCACCCGCTGTGGCGGGCCGGGACCGGCGAGGAGCGGGCGGCGGACGAGACCCAGCAGCACTGACCGCGCGGGCGGCCCGGAGAGGGCGCTCGGGGCCGCTCCCGGTGGGGGGTTCCGGCGGCCCGGCGAGCGCGGTTCCGGCGGGCGCCGGGAGGGCGGGTACGCCGACCGGACGGGCCACGCGTTCGGGGCGGATCCGTTACATCCAGGACACCGCGCGTCCGCCCGCGGGCCACCGGACCGTCGCCGCCCGCTCCTAGCGTCCCACCATGACGACGTCTCAGACGACGACGGAACGGCCCGTGGCGCTCGCGGGGGAGCAGAGCGCCGCACTCCGGAACACGGCGACCGCTCCCGAACCCGAGACGTACCGGCCCAGGCGGAAGCCGCGCCGGCCCGTCGGCCCGCGGCGCCTCGGCACCAGGGCGGTCGTCGCGCTGGTGCTGGTGGGCGCCCTGTGCGCGCTCGCCGTCACCGCCGCCGTGAACGTCCGCGACGACACCGCCCGGTTGCGCACCACGGTGGCTGAACGAGCCGAGGCGGCCGCGCAGTTGCGCTTCGCGCTCGCCGACCTCGACGCCCAGCGTGCCGACACGCTCGCCCCCGGCACCTCCGGCGCCGACCCCAGGGTCACCGTGGGCAACCAGCTCAACGCCCTGATCACCGCGCAGCAGCGGCGCTCCCAGATCAGCGACCTGCTGCGGCAGCTCGGCGCCGACGCCACCCAGGGAGACCGGGTCCGCACCCTGCTCGACGCGTTGGGCCGCTACGACGACCTGAGCGGCCGGGCCTCCTACGTCGACGAGCAGTCGCCCGACCGCGTCGCCGGCCACCCGCCGCGCATCGCGGTGGCGCTCAACGCGCAGGCCGGGCTGGTCATGCACGACACGCTGCTGCCGGCCGCGACGCAACTGTCCACCGCCTACCTGCGGGAGGCCGACGCCACGCAGGCGCAGGCGCACCGGGCCGCCCGGCGCTGGGCCCTCGCCGTCGGCCTGCTCGGGGCGCTCACCCTGCTGTACCTGCTGTGGTGGCAACGCGAACTGGCCCGGGACTACCGGCGGTTGGTGAACCCGGCGATCGCCCTGGGCACCGCCGTGCTGGTGGCCGTGACCATGGCCGGGACCCTGGCCCTCACCGCCGGCGCGTCCGACGTGGACACCGCGGTCGCGAGCGGGCTGCGCCCGTGGACCCGGCTGGCCGAGGCACGTGCGGTCGCCGCGCAGGCGGCCACGGCGGAGAGCCGCTGGTTCGTGCACGACGGGGACTTCGCGAAGAACTACCGGGACGAGTTCACGACGCTGTCCACGTCGCTCGGCGGCCTGCTCGCGCCCGGCGCGCGCGCCGACGGCGCCGAACGCGCCGCCTACCAGGACGTGATCGACCGCTACCACCACTTCCTCGCGGACGACACCAGGCTGCGGTCCCTCAAGGACTCCGGCGACATCGACCAGGGTGCCACGGTGCTCACCGAGGTGGGGCGCGGGGACGTCGCGTTCGACTTCTGGGACTTCGCCACCACGCTGGACGGCCTCGCCGAGCAGCAACTGGCGGACTTCACCGCGCACGTCTCCGACGCCCACGCCTCGCTGGACGGCTGGCCCGCGCTGCCGGCGGGCCTCCTCGGGGCGGCCGGAGTGCTGGTGCTGCTGGGCGTGCGGCCGCGGCTGGCCGAGTACCGCTGAGGGCCCGCGCCGGACCGGGACCCCGGCGAGCGCCGGGGGCCCACGTGCCGTCCGCAAGCGGACTTGTAGGCTCACAAGTTCGACAGGTAATAGTGGCCGTATTAGTGGCCCGAGCCGAAGATCCACCCGCGGGGGGCGGACGCGCATGTCGCCGTCCCCGGTCCGGACGAGACGAGAGCACCTACCGTGACCACCGATTCCTCCCCCCTTCCCGAGGGTGAGCCCCCCGTGCCGGACGACGTGTGGGAGCGGTTCCTGACCGACAGCGAGCGGGACATCCGCGCGACGGCGCCCAGGGAGCCGTCGGCGCGGGCCCGGATCGTGGCGCGGCGGCTGCGCGAGGAGGACGAGCGGGCCGCCGTCGCGGACGCCCCGCGCCGCCGCTTCGGGCGCCGCGCCGCCGCCCCGGCCGCGCCGCCCGCATGGCGGTCCGGCACCACCGAAGCCGCGGAACGGCGCCTGGCGCGCCGCCGGCTGATACGGGCCTCGGCCGGCATCGTCGCGGTGGTCCTGCTGCTGCTCGTCGTGCTGGCGCCCGGGCGTGCCTGGTCACTGGTGAACGGCAACGGCTGGAATGAGCACCGCGAGACGCGCACGCCCGCACCGGTGCTGCACGCCGCCCCCGCGTCACCCGGCCCGGCGCGTCTGGCCGCCGCGTCCTGACGCGGCGGCGTCCCGGCACGGCAGGCGGGGGCGGGCGGAAAGCCTCGCCCTGCGGCGAGTTCAGGCCTGCGTCGCGAGCCTGAGGTCGAGCCGCCGCATCGCGCGGCGGAACGCCGCGCGCAGCAGGGGAGCGGACAGCCGCAGGAACGGCGCGGCGGCCGGGGCCGGTTCGACGGCGATGGTCCACTGCACGAGGCTGCCGCCGCCGGCCGGGGCGACCCGCCACTCCTCCGCTATGGCCCGCACCCCGGGCCGGTTCACGGTGTCGGCGCGGTAGGCGTACCGTTCGGGCGCCTCGACGGCCAGTACGGTCTCCTCGAACCTCAGCCCGCCCGCGAGCGCGATGAACCGGCCGTCGGCGGTGGGCCGGGCCCGGCGGACGGCACCGAACCACCGCGGCCAGTTCTCGGTGTCCTCGGCGAGCGCGCGGTGCACCGCACCCGGAGAGGCCGTGATCGCGGTCGAGAACGCCATCCGCAGCGGCGCGGCGTCCAGGAACTCCAGCCCCACGGGGCGCAGTCGGCGGTGAGG
Organism: Actinacidiphila rubida; assembly: GCF_900110255.1. GTDB lineage: Bacteria > Actinomycetota > Actinomycetes > Streptomycetales > Streptomycetaceae > Actinacidiphila > Actinacidiphila rubida. Next base: position 81,163 of record NZ_FODD01000029.1, on the reverse strand, counting down.
GCGGGCCATGGGCAGCAGCCTACGCGTCCCCGTCCGGGGTGCGCGCCCGCGCTCCCTGCCCGTGCTCACGTGCCCGCGCGGCGCGCCGTGCTCACGCCGGAGCCTCACGCCTCCGCGTCGTTCCCCGCCTCGGCCGGTGGCTCGCCCGCCACGATCAGCTCGGAGAGGTGCTCGGCGATCTCCTCGCGCAGCACCTCGGGGATGCCCGCGTCCGTCACGAGCGTGTCGACGTCCTCCAGGGCGGCGAACGAACTCAGGCCCACCGTGCCCCACTTGGTGTGGTCGGCGATCACCACGACCCGCCGCGCGGAGCGGACGAACTGCCGGTTGGTCTCGGCCTCCGCGAGGTTCGGCGTGGACAGGCCGGCCTCCACCGAGATGCCGTGCACGCCCAGGAACAGCAGGTCGAAGTGGAGCGACTGGATCGCCCGGTCGGCCACCGGGCCGACGAGCGTCTCGGACGGGGTGCGCACCCCCCCGGTGATGACCACCGTGGCCGTCGCCTCGCCGTGCCCGTTGCCGGGCCTGCGCTGCCCCGACTGGAACACGTCCGCGACCCGCACCGAGTTGGTGACCACGGTCAGGTCCGGGACGTCCAGCAGGTGGTGGGCGAGCGCGTATGCGGTGGTACCGCCGGCCAGGGCGATCGCGCTGCCGGGCGGGACCAGCGCGGCCGCGGCCCGGGCGATGGCCTCCTTGGCGCCCAGCTCCAGCGCCGACTTCGCCTCGAAGCCCGGCTCGTGGCTGCTCGCCTCGACCACCGGCACCGCGCCGCCGTGCACCTTCTCCACCACACCCTGGCGGGCCAGGGCGTCCAGGTCGCGGCGCACCGTCATGTCGGAGACGTTGAGCCGCCGGGTCAGCTCGTTGACGCGGACGCCGCCGCGTCGCCGCACCTCGTCCAGAATCAGGGCCCGCCGCTGCTCCGCGAGGAGGTTCTGGTTGTCGCTCACCCGTGACCCCGTCCCGTCCGTGTCGTTGTGGTCAGTGCCGTCCGCGCACCCGCCGTGCGTCCGCGGTCCCCCGGTGTGCTGCGGGTCATCCTTCCACGCGAGACCCACCAGGTGTACGCCGCACGACCGGTCGGTACCCGCGAGCGGTCACCGGCCCCACGATTTCGCCACATAACGGCCCCGAGTGGGTGGGGTTCGCCGGGCCGCGGCGCGGGCACCACCGCAGGGAGAACACGAGGATCGGGGGTACCAGTGGCCACGGAACTGGACACCGGACCGCACACCACGAGCCCGCTCGCCCTGGAACTCCTCGTGCACGGAGTGGGCGGCACCACCCCCGAGCAGATGCTCGGCGACCCGCGCACCGTGCGCCTCGCCGGCGACGACACCGCCGGCATCCACCGCCGCGCCTGCGACGCCGACGCCGAGGCGCACCCCGAACAGCGGCGGGACGAACCGGTCCAGGAGGCGTACTGCTGGTCCAACCTGACCTCCGGCAACGGCAGCCGCGCGCTGTGGCTGCTGCTGCTTCCCTTCATGATCACCAACCTGGCGCACTGGATGCGGCCGCCGACCCTGCGGACCCGGCTCGCCCGCGGCTACGAGGTGATCGTGCGGCTGCTCGCCCTCACCCTCACCGTGCTGCTCGTCGCGGCCGTCAGCGAGGTCGCCCTCGACATCGTCGGCTGGCAGTGCGCGGGCCGCGCCGGCTGCGCCCGCGACAAGACCTGGCTCGGCTTCGCCGCGGCCGGCCACCACGGCTGGTGGAGTCAGCCCGGACGCCGGCTCGCGCTGGCCGCCGCCGCACCCGTGAGCCTGACCGCCGTGCTGTGGTGGCTGTCCCACCGCACCTGGTACGCCTACGAATCGCAGCGCCCGGCCGTCCGGCCGGGGCCGCCGCCCCCCGGCACGCCGCCGCTGGCCCTGCCCGGCTTCTGGTACGGCCGCAGGTCCGTCGCCCGGCTGCGCACCGCCCACACCGCCGCCGGCCTGCTCACCGTCACCACCGCGCTGTGCGTGCCGGCCCTCACCTTCGACACCGGCCACGGCGGCACCGCGCTCCGCGCCGCCGGCTGGACGATCGTGGCGGCGCTGTCCGCACTGGCCGTGACCGCCGCCGGAGCCGTCTGCGGCGCCGACCGCAAGCTGCGCGGACTCGACGACACCCCCGACCCGCGCACCACGCGCGTGCTCCTCGGCGGATCCACCGGCATCCTGCTGGCGGCCGTGCTCTACGGCGGCTGGAACCGGCCCGGCTGGGCCTCCGGTGGCAGGCTCCCCTCCGCCCAGGCGTTCTCCGCGCTCACCGTCTGCCAGGGCGCGCTGGTGGCCGCCCTCGCGGTGTGCGCGGTACTCCTGCACCGCGCCCCGCCACCGGACTTCGAGGACTGCGGCCTCGCCCTGCGCGGGCTCGCGGGCCCGGCCGTCGCGCTGCTCGGCTGCGCCCTCGGGGGAGTGCTGACCGGCGGCGTGGCACAGCGCACCGCCGACTGGCTCGACGGCGGCCGCACTCCCGGCTCGCACGGCAGCCCGCTCGTCGGGCCGCCCGCGGTGCTCACCTGGGAGGCGTCCGTCATCCCCGCCGTGCTGGCGCTGCTCGCCCTGGGCGGCGCCGCACTCGCCGCCCGGCTGCGCCGCCGCGAGCACGCCCTGCGCCACGAAGTGGAGCAGATGTACCCGCACGAGGAGCACCACGCCTCGCGGACCCGGCAGATCGCCCGCGCCATTGCCCGCGCCGGACTCACCGACTCCGCGCCGATGCTGATCGCGGTCGTCTGCGCGGCGGCGTTCGCCCTCGGCGCCGGGGCCGTGGCCGGCGCGTGGCAGGGCGGCGGCCCGCCCGTCCAGGTCGCCGAGGGCGCGCCACCGGTGCTGCGCGCCCTCGCCGCCGGGGCGCAGTCGCTCGGCTCGTGGCTGGTGGGCGCCGGCGTGGTGGCACTCGTCGCGCTCGGCCGGCGCGCCTACCGCGACCCGTCGGCCCGCCGGACCGTCGGCATCCTGTGGGACGTCGGCACCTTCTGGCCGCGCGCCGCCCACCCGTTCGCGCCGCCCTGCTACGCCGAGCGCGCCGTGCCCGACCTCAGCTGGCGGATGGCCTCGTGGACCCAGGCCACCGGCGGGCGGATCATCATCTCCGGCCACTCCCAGGGCAGCGTGCTGGCCGCCGCCGCGGTCTGGCAGCTCGACCCCGCGGTCCGCGGCCGGGTCGCCCTGCTCACCTACGGCTGCCCGCTCGCCCGCCTCTACGGCCGCTGGTTCCCGGCCCACTTCGGCACCGCCCGCCTGCGCGACCTCCACGACGACATGCACATCTGGAGCAACCTGTGGCGGCGCACCGACCCGATCGGCGGCCCGGTCGCCCTCGGCGACCACGCGAGCGAGGTCGACTGCGGGCCGCTGCTGGACCCGGCCGCCTACGGGCGCAGCACCGCCCACCCGCTGCCCGAACCGGTCCTCGGCCACTCCGACTTCCAGGCCGACCCGGCGTTCGCCGAACAGCGGGCTCTCCTGCTGGCCCGGCTGCCCGAGGCCAAGAGCGTGCCTGCTCAGGGCAGTTCGGGCAGATCCTCCGGGTAGAGCAGCAACAGCTCCTCGTGCGTCGGCTCGTCGATGTGCGCGAGGCGCACCGCGTGCCGCTCCACCATCGCCTCGAACGTCTGGCGCGCGGTGCGGCCGTTGCCGAACGCGGGACCCTTGGGCATCGCGGTGAAGAACTTCAGCACCGCCTCGCCGGTGTCCTCGCCGAGCTGGTACTCGTGCTCCGCGGCCTGCGCCTCGACGATCCGCAGCAGCTCCGCGGACGTGTAGTCGCCGAACGTGACGGTGCGTGAGAACCGCGACGCGACACCGGGGTTGGACGCCAGGAAGCGCTCCATCTCGGCGGTGTACCCGGCGACGATCACCACCACCGCCTCGCGGTGGTCCTCCATCAGCTTCACCAGCGTGTCGATGGCCTCACGCCCGAAGTCGCGCCCGGCGTCCTCCGGGGCGAGGGCGTACGCCTCGTCGATGAACAGCACACCACCGCGCGCCCGGTCGAACGCCTCCTGGGTGCGGATCGCCGTCGAGCCGATGTGCTCGCCCACCAGGTCGACCCGCGCCACCTCGACCAGGTGCCCGCGCTCCAGCACGCCCAGCGACGCCAGGATCTCGCCGTACAGCCGCGCCACCGTGGTCTTGCCCGTGCCGGGGGAGCCGGTGAACACCAGGTGCCGCCGTGGCGACGGGGCCTTCAGGCCCGCCTTCTCCCGGCGGCGCCCCACCGAGATCAGGTCGATCAGCGTGCGCACCTCACGCTTGACGCCGTCCAGCCCGACCAGGGCCTCCAGGTCGCCGAGCACCTCGTCCTCCGGCCGCGTCGGGGCGGCCGGCTCGGCCGCCGCCTGCTGCTCCGGGACCCCGCCCAGCAGGCCGTACGACGGCCCGGCGGCCTGCCGCACCACGGGCGTGGCGGGGGCCGGGACCGGCGCCGGCGACTCCTCGGTCGCGGCACGGTCGCTGGTGCAGTCCTCGGTGACCGGACCGGGCTCGGCGAACTCGTAACCGCCGCGCGCACAGCGCTCGGTGCGGCAGCGCGTCAGCGTCGACCGGCAGCCGTCGATGATGTGGAACCCGTAGCCGCGGCTGCCGGTGACGCGGCAGCCGTCGAAGGTGCCGCGGCCCTCCGCGGACACGTACACCCCGGCCTCCGCCGGGTCGGTGACCGTGCACCGCTCCAGCGTGGGGTCGGCGCCCTTGGTGACGATGACCCCGGTCGCCGCGCCGTCGATGGTGACCTGCGCGAGGGTGCCGCCGCTGCCGTGGTCGCGGAACCAGGCGCCCGTCGACGCGTCACGGATCCGGCAGTCGTCCAGCTGCACGCTCGCGCCGTCGCTCACCGACACCGCGGTGTTGCGGATCTGCGCGAAGTCGCTGTCCACGACGTCCGCCCGCGAGCCGCGGTCCAGCACGAACAGCGCGTCGGGCACGTCGTGCACCCGGCAGGCGTCGAGTATCGCCACGGCGCCGTCGCTCACCCACACCGCGGGGTAGTCGCCGGTGCTGTCGTGGATCTCGCAGTGGTCGGCGTCCGCGCGGGTGCCCGGGTCCCACACCGACAGGCCGTTGCGGCCGAAGCGGTGGACCGAGGAGCGGGTGAGGGTGAGCACCGAACGGGCCCGCAGGTCGACCGCGTTCTCCGGGATGTCGTGGATCTCGCAGTCGGCCAGCGCCAGCACGGCGTCGGTGTCCAGGGCCACGCCGTCCCCCGTGGTGCGGTGCACCCGGCAGTCGGTGAAGCTGCCGGTGGCCCGCGCGGAGAGCTGCACGCCGGTACCGCGGACCTCGAACACCTCGCAGCCCACCGCCTCCAGCGTCGTGCCCTCGCCGGTCACCGACACCCCGGCGCCCGAGGTGTGGTGGAAGCGGCAGCGCTCCAGCCGCGGCGTGGCGCCGCCGCGGACCGAGATGCCGCTCTGACCGGCGGCGACCACCTCGCAGTCCTCGAACAGGCCGGCCGCGCCGTCCAGCACGCTGATGCCCAGTCCGGCCGGGTTGTCTATCGTGCAACGGCGCACCGTCGGGCGGGCGTTGTCACGGACTTCGAGGCCCACCGCCGAGTGGGTGTTCATCCGCAGCCCGGACAGCTCGGGGGAGCACGCCTCGACCAGCAGGGCGGCCGCGGAGGTGTCCTGCCCCTCCACCACCAGGTCCTGGACGACCGCGGAGGACCGTATCGTCAGCGCCACGCCGGACGCCGGGGCGATCCGCACGGTGCCCGGTCCCTCGGCGCAGCGGAGCGTCACCGCGCGGTCGACGACCACGTTCTCCCGGTAGGTGCCGGGCGAAACCGACAGCACGTCGCCGTCGCTCGACGCCTCCAGCGCGCCTGCGAGCGTCTCGTACTCACCTGTGCGGCGGCGCCACCGCGAACTGCTCGGGTTGGTGACCTGCACCACGCCATGTGCCATCGGGCTGCTCTGCCCCCACCTCTTGCGTCGGCCGGACGGGGGTCAACGGTAGCGCGAGCAGGGGACTCCTTGATGCCGCCCTCAACGGTCCGGGCCCGCACACTCGCCCTTTCCGCCGCAGAACGCCCCTCGTCACCGGCACGGAGTCCGTCGTCGACCGGGCCGCCGACGGGGCGCCTGCGGCCGTCGCACGTCAACCCCCGGCGCCCGCACGGCCCCAGTCCTGGCCGGCCCGGTCCCAGGCTCGCTCCCAGGAGTCCATCCGGCGCAGCATCAGCCGCCACAGCAGCACCTGGCGGACGATCAGCAGCATGCCGCCGGCCGCCGACGCGGCGGCGATCCCGGCGAGCACCGAATGGGTCACGGCCGTCGCGGAGTCCAGAGGCGGCGGGGCGATCCGGCCCTGGCGGTCGGTCCACAGCCGCAGCGTGCCGTCCCGCCACACCTCCAGATCCGAGGAGACCGTGGCCGAGTGCTTCCTGTGGTCCGGCCCGGTCCACACCAGGAGGTCACCGCGCTGGGCGTCCTCCGCCGCCGAACCGGCCGATCCGGGAAGGGACTTCGCGGCGTCCTTCGCCGTGCGGGCCGGTGCCACTGCGGCGGCGACCAGCGTCCGCTCGCGGTGCTCCACCCGCACCACGTGCTGCAGCGCGCGGTCGACGGAACGGCCCGACCACCAGCCCAGGAACGGCACCGTGCACAGGAGCAGGGCCGTCACCAGCCCGAGCCACGCCTCCACCAGGTCGCTGCGGCGGCGCAGCGGATTGCGCCGCCACCGCCAGCCCAGCAGCCGGACCTTCGTGCGGCGACGACGCGCCGACAGGTACGCGAACACCCCCACAGCCGCCCACCCCTTCACCCAGTGCGCCGCCTGGCAGGCGGCGCTCCCCAAGCAGGAGCACGGACCGGCCCGGTGGGACGCGCGGGCCCTCCTACTCCACCACGCTCAACGCGTCGCCCACCCGGAGGGTTCCGGCGCTTTCCGGAATCAGGTTCTGGCCGAACAGCAGGCTCGATCCGACCCTGCGGTGCCGGCCCAGGGTGTGCAGCGGTTCCTTGCCGCGCGCGCCCGTTCCCTGGTCGGTGGTGGTCACCACGCAACGACCGCACGGCTTCGGCACCCGGAAGACCACCTCGCCGATCCGCACCCGGCGCCAGCCGTCCTCCGCCCACGGGGCGGTGCCGTCGACCACCACGTTCGGGCGGAACCTGTTCATCGGCAGCGGGCCCTCCGCGGCGTGCCGGCCCTCCGCGATCAGCGCGTTGAGGGCGTCCAGCGACGCGGTGGCGGCGACCAGCAGCGGGTACCCGTCGGCGAGGCTCACCGTCTCGCCCGGCAGCGCGAACTCCGGGTCCACCGGCCGTCGCAGGGCGGGTTCGTCGAGGTGCACCAGCCGCACCGGAATGCCGAGGTACGTGCTGAACCAGGCGTCCGCCCGCTCGCCCGCGGGCAGCAGTTCCAGCTTGTCGCGGAACAGCCGCACCGTCTCCAGCGCCGCGGGCGCGGGCACGTCGACGCGCAGCGGTGGCTGCCCCGGCGCCGACAGCCGCAGTCCGGACTCCCCGTCCCAGACCGCGGCCGCAAGGGCCAGCCTCGGTTGTTCCCGCTGGGTGACGGCCTTGAGCGTCACGGCGTCGACGAGCATCCAGCGGCGGTCCCCCGCGAGCCCCCACGGCTCCACGACCGCATTCCCCGTACTGGTGCCCCGCAGCGCCTTCACCGGGTACACGTGCAACGCGCTGACGTGTGGAGTGGTCATAGGACCATCCTTGCAGGCGCGGCCGTGTGCCGGTCAGCCCTGGTAGTAGCCGCCGCCCTGGGCCGGCGGCACGCCGAGCCCCAGGTTCCGGCGCTGGTAGTTCTCCTCCGGGTGGCCCGGCATCTGCCGCGGCTGCATCGGCCGCGGCGGGACCGGACGCGCGGCCTCGTAGCCGGCCGGCGACGGCTGCGGCGGCTGCGGGTAACCGGCGCCGTTGCCGTAGCCGTTGTACGCCGGGCGGGCCGCCTGCTGCGGGATGTACGACGCCGGCGGCTGCTGGTACCCGGCCGACGGGTAGCCGTTGTGCACCGGCTGGGGCTGTGGCTGGGAGTGGTGCTGCTGGGAGTGGTGCTGCTGGGCCGACGGTCCGGACGGCAGCGCGGGCAGCGCCGGCAGGGCCGGCAGATTGCTGCCGCCGCCATAGGAGTTGTAGCCCGGCGTGTCGTACGGGGTGTAGGCCGACGGCACGCGGATGGGGGCGATCTGCGGGGTGCCGCGTTCGGCGACGAGGCTGTCGTAGATCGGGGTGTCCGGGAAGGACGCAGACGAGGGGTAGCCGCCGTAGCCGCCACCGTACGAACCGCGGGGGGTGGTCATGAGCCATAAGTTAAGCCCACGATGTGGTCGTTGGGGAGACCGATTAGAAGGTTGTTTCGCGTGCAGCGAGTGACCATCGGTCCCCAATCTGAGCGAATCCTCGGAAAACGGTCACCCTTTCATGGTGTGATCAGGTAAAACGCGCGCTGCGGGATGCCCGGGGGCCGGGGCGCGTCGGAGTGCGGCCTGGAGTGCGAACCGGAGGGGGATCGAATGACGCTGCGCAGAGGGGAGAACGCACCGCTGCCGACCACGGCGGTGCGCCTCGAGTTCGGCAGAGCCGCAGGTGGCGGCGGCCCGCGCACCGACCTGTGCGCGCTGCTGCTGACCGGCGACCGAAAGGCCCGCGACGCCGGGGACTTCGTGCACGCGGCCGCCGCCCACCCTTCGGGCGCGGTGCGCCACGAGGGCACCGTCGTCAACGGCTCGCTGCTGGTGGACACCCTTTCGGTCGACCTCGCGTCGGTCGAGTCCACGGTGGGCACGGTGCTGGTCGTCGCACGCGGTGACGGCGGACCGTTCGGTCAGGTGCCGGGCATGTTCGTGCGTGCCGTCGCGGACGGCGCGGAGGCGGCCCGCTACGCGTGCGCGGACGCCGGCCGGGAGACGGCGTACGTGCTCGCGGAGTGCTACCGGCGGGGCGGGGGCTGGCGGTTCCGCGCGGTCGGACAGGGCTACGAGGGCGGGATGCGCGGGCTGGGCGCGGCGTACGGGCTGGCGCCCGACGCGCTGCCGGACCTCCCCGAGCCGGCCCCCGCGCCCGTGACACCCGCGCGGCCTGCCCCTGTGGTGGCTGTTCCCGCGGCGCCCGCAGCGCCCGAGACGCCCGCGGCACCGGTGCCGCCCGTGCCGCCGGCGCCCGTCCTGCTGTCCAAGGTGACGCTGACCAAGCAGGCGCCCGCCGTCTCCCTCGCCAAGCAGGGCGCGACGTCCGGCGCTCTGCGGATCACCCTGGACTGGCAGGCGCAGCAACGGCGCTGGGGCGGCCGCGACGTCGACCTCGACCTGTGCGCGCTCTTCGAGCTGACCGACGGCAGCAAGGGGGTCGTGCAGGCCCTCGGCGGCGCGTTCGGGGCGCTCGACCGGCCGCCGTTCCTCCACCTCGACGGCGACGACAGGTCCGGCGGCACCGGTGAGCAGATCACTCTGAACATGGACCGCGCGGCGCACTTCCGGCGGGTGCTGTTCTTCGTCACGATCTACGACGGCGCCCGCAGCTTCGCGGGGCTCCACGCGACCGTCACCCTGCGGCCCGAGCGCGGCGCGCTCGTCGACTTCACCCTGGACGAGTGCACCGTCGATTCGCGGGTCTGCGCGCTGGCCCTCCTGGTCCGTGACGGGGACGAGCTGGTCGTGCGCCGTGAGGCCCGCTACCTGGTGCCCCGGCGAGGGGTCAGCCCGCAGCGCACCGTCGACTACGCGTACGGCTGGGGGCTGACGTGGACGCCGGGGCGCAAGTGAGGCGCCGTCAGGCGAGGGTGTCGTCGGGGCGGGCGTAGGTGCGGCCCTTCCAGGCCGCACCGCGGCCGCGGTAGTGCTCCACCGCCGAGTCCACGGTCATCAGCAAGTACAGGGACGCGGTGTACGGCAGCACCGGCGCCAGCCACAGCGGCTGCCCGTAGTAGCGCAGCATCGGCAGGTAGGTGCCGGCCATCACCGCCCACGCGGCCAGGCCGAGCGCGGCCACCGGCCACGCACCGGCGGCCGCTCCGCCGATCACGGCCACCGGCGGCACCAGGTAGATCAGGGCCAGACCCAGCACCGTGCCGGCCAGCAGCAGCGGGTTGTGGCGCAGTTGGGCGTACGCGCTGCGGGACACCATCCGCCACAGCTCGCCCAGGCCCGGGTACGGGCGGACGCTGTCCACCTTCTCGGCCAGGCCCAGCCAGATCCGGCCGCCCGCCCCCTTGACCGCCCGTGACAGCGCGACGTCGTCGATCACCGACTGGCGGATCGCTTCCGGCACATGGGCGGCCGCGGCGGTGGACGAGCGCAGCAGGACGCAGCCGCCGGCCGCGGCGGCGGTACGGGAGCCGGCGCGGTTCACCCAGCGGAAGGGGTAGAGCTGCGCGAAGAAGTAGACGAACGCCGGGACGATCAGGCGCTCCCAGCCGGTGGTGACCCGCAGCCGGGCCATCTGCGACACCATGTCGAGGTCCGCCGCGTAGGACGCGGTCACCAGGGACCGGAGGCTGTCCGGCCGGTGCGCGATGTCGGCGTCGGTGAGGAGCAGGAACTCGGGGCCGGCCTGCTCGCGCGCCGCGGCGATGCCGTGGCGCACGGCCCACAGCTTCCCGGTCCAGCCGGCGGGCGGTTCGCCCGGTGATGTCACGGTCAACGGCAGGCCGCCGTGCGTGGCGTGGAGGGTGCGGGCGAGGTCGCCGGTGCCGTCGGAACTGCCGTCGTCCACGAGGAAGACGGTGGCTTCGCCCGGGTACTCCTGGGCGAGCAGGGACGGCAGGCTCACCGGGAGCACGTCGGCCTCGTCCCGGGCCGGCACGACGACGGCCACGGACGGCCAGGCGGTCGGTTCGGCCGTCGCACGGGGGAGGCGGACGTCGGTCCGCCAGAACATGCCCCGTCCCACGAGGAGCCAGAGCCAGGCGGCGAGGGAGACGGCGGCGACAGCGATCATTGCGTCCACGCCGGCAGTCTGCCGTACGGCGGGGTGCGGTGGGGCGCGCCCCGCCTGGTGGTCGCGGCGGGTCGGGATGCCGGGCGGTGCGCCTGTGGTGGGCGGGTTCGCGGCCGCGCCGCGTGCGCGGGGTTCGTCGGCGGCGGGCCGCCGGTGGGCGGTGCACGGCGGGCTGCGCCCGCCGGCGTTCCCACCCGCACCACCCGTGCAGGTTTCGTCGTCGGGTGCGGGTGGCCCCTGCCGGGGCGGGGGTTTCGTCGGCGGCTGCGCGCCGGGGGGTGGGTGTGGCGGCGGGGCCGGGGAATTGTCGGTGGCTGCGGGGCGGCGGGGGTGGTGACGGGGTGCGGCTGGGGGGGAGGGGGATGCGCATATGGTGGGGGGGTGAAGATCGGGCTGGTGGATTCGGGGATCGGGTTGCTCGCCGCGGCCGCGGCGGTGCGGCGGATGCGGGTGGACGCGGACCTGGTGCTCTCGTCGGACCCGGAGGGGCTGCCGTGGGGGCCGCGGGCGGGCGAGGACGTGACGGAGCGCGCGCTGCAGTGCGCGAAGGCCGCCGCGTCGCTCGGTCTGGACGCGCTGATCGTGGCCTGCAACACCGCGTCCGTGCACGCCCTGCCCACGCTGCGCGCCGCGTTCGAGCCGGGGCTGCCGGTCATCGGGACGGTGCCGGCGATCAAGCCCGCGGCGGCGGCCCACCGCTCGGTGGCGATCTGGGCCACGCCCGCGACCACCGGCAGCGTCTACCAGCGCGCCCTCATCGAGGAGTTCGGCAACGGCGCGGAGATCACCGAGGTGCCGTGCCCCGGCCTCGCGGACGCCGTGCAGGCGGCCGACGCCGAGGCCGTCGCCGCGGCGGTCGGTGCCGCGGCCGCGCTGACCCCGGCCGGCGTCGGCGCCGTCGTCCTCGGCTGCACGCACTACGAGCTCGTGGGCGACCGGATCTCCGCGGCCGTCCCCGGCGCCGCGTTGTACGGCTCGGCGGACGCGGTCGCCGCCCAGGCCTTGCGCCGGCTCGGCGCGGACGGTGACGGGACGATCGACGGGGTGGCCGGTGGAACCCCCGCGGCGCCCGGCGGCGGCACCCGGCCCGGCACCCTGGACGTGCTCCTCAACGGCCGCCCGTCCGCCCTGCCCGAGGTCGCGCTGGCCTACCGGGAGGGCGCGCTGCTGGCTGCGACGCCCGCCACAGCTTGACGCGGGACGCTGGCGCGCGCCCGTGCACTGAGTACGCTTCGAGTCATGACGCACGCTCCTCGGCCGGCGAACCGTGCGCCACAGGTGTGGACGGGCCGGGCCAGTAACCGAATGCAGTGGCTGCTCGCGGGAGCGGGCGCCGCCTGCCTCGCCCTGGGCATCCTGCTGGCCGTGAACGGTCCCGGGACCTCCGGTCTCGTCCCCCTCGTGATGTCCGTCGTGGGCTGCCTGGCGGTGGGCCTGCTGGTCCTGTTCGGGACCGTCGCTTTCACCCATGTGCACGTATGCATCGACCGTGATGCGGTGCAGGTGCGGTGCGGGCACATCGGGGTGCCTCGGCGCCGCATCCCCATGGAGGACGTGAGCGGCGCGCAGGTGGCCCCGCACATCAGCCCGCGGGCCTGGGGCGGCTGGGGCTACCGCTGGCGTCCCGAGAAGGGCACCGCCGTGGTGGTGCGGCGCGGGCCGGGCGTCGTCATCGACCTGGGTACCGGGCACCGCTTCACCGTGACCGTGGACGACGCCGAGGGCGCCGTCCAGGCGATCCGCGACCTGGTGCGGCTGCGCACCCGCGCTTCGGGCGGGGGCCGCGGGGGAGTCTGACCCCGCTGTCCGTCACCCCCGTGGCGCCATGGCGTCGCGATCCGGCGGACCCGGCGGACCCGTCACGGCTCCGTGGAGAGCGGTTGCGCCGTCGCGACTCCGGCCAGGAAGCCGGCGCCCGCGGTGATGACGGGGTAGCTGAGCACGTGGTCGACGGTGGCGAGCATGGCCAGTCCGGTGAGGGCCGCGCCCGCGGTGAGCACCACCGGGGTCGAACGTGACGAACGCCACAGTGCGCACAGCACCCACGTGTACGCGGCGGCCAGCAGGGCCACGCCGGGCAGCCCCTGCTCCGCGGCCACCTGCAGTGGAGCCGACTGCGGTGAGCCCGCGCCGGGCGCACCGGACGCCGGCAGAGCGCTGCTCTCGTCGGCGAACCGCTCGGGGCCGACGCCGCGCAGCGGATGGTGCTCGGCGAGGGTGACGGCCTGGTGCCACAACTGGACCCGCGGCTGGGTGAGCTGGCCGGTCAGCGACTCGGTGAGGCCGGCGGGCAGGGCGTTCACGGCGACCGCGTAGCTGGTGCCGGCCGCGAGCGTGACGGCCAGGGCGAGGCCCGCCAGGCCCAGCAGGCGGTGTGCGCGCATCAGGTCCGCGGCCAGCGAGCACAGGACGACCGCGACGCCCGCGGCGAAGGCGGCCGCGGAACCCAGTGCGAGCGCGGTCACGGCCGCGCCGGCGCCCACCACCCGCAGCCCCGCCCGGCGCACCCGTCCCGGGCAGGCCCAGGCCGCGCAGCAGGCCGCGCCGGCGGCGAGCACCAGCAGGGCGGCGTCCGCGTTGGCGTAGCCGAGCGGCGGTGCGTCCGGCCGCGCGGACAGCCGGGTCGGCGGGACCAGGACGAGGGCGAGGACGGCCAGGGCCGCGACCGCCGGTGCCAGCACCGGCAGCAGCGCGCCCAGTATCCGCCCGGCCGCGTATCCGGCGGCGACGGCGAGCAGGGCGAGCAGCGTCCCCTCGGGTCGCGCGGGCCGGCCCGTCGCGGCGACCAGTGCCCAGACGGCGCAGCACGCCATGACCGCGATGCCGGCCGCGTCGGTCGCCGCGCCGTGCGGGCGCGCGGCGCGCAGCGGTGCGGCGGCCGTGTCCTGCCGGCCCGCCGGAGCAGCGTCCGGCGCACCGCCGGCCGTCATGTCCATCCCCCGGTACCCCCTGCCGCCGCCCGGGCGCGAACGGAGGGCCGCCTCGCCCGCGTTTCCCCGCGCGGGCGCGCGCTCCCTCCGGGTCACGGTAACGGCTGCGGGGCGGTGCTGTGGATATGTTGTGCCGGAACCTTGCCGCACTTGTGAAACGTGGTGCTGATGTGGCGTTCATCCTCCGTCTCGTAGGCTCTGGGCATGGCGACTCCCCAGTTCATCAAGGACATTCGCGCGAAGGCGGGGGACACCCTGCTGTTCCTGCCCGGTGTGGTGATGGTGGTCTTCGACGAGCGCGGCCGGGTACTGCTCAACCGCCGCGCGGACAACGGCAAGTGGGCCCTCATCAGCGGTATCCCGGACCCGGGCGAGCAGCCGGCCGAGGCCGCGGTGCGCGAGATCCACGAGGAGACCGGCGTCTCCGCGGTGGTCGAGCAGGTCCTGAGCGTCTTCACCAACGAGCCCGTCACGTACCCGAACGGGGACCGCGCCCAGTACATCGACATCGTGCTGCGCTGCCGCGCGGTGGCCGGCGAGGCCCGGGTGAACGACGACGAGTCGCTCGAGGTGGGCTGGTACGCCCTGGACGAGCTGCCCCCGTTGGGGCCGATCGCCCGTGGCCGGATCGAGCTGGCGCTGCGCAACGAGCCCACCTGGTTCGCGCCGGCCGAGGTCCCCGGCCTCGCCGGTCCCGGCTTCGCCCCCTGAACCGCCCCCTCCCCGGCCCCGCGCGGACCCGGGTGCGAGGACCGAACCAGCCCTCGCCTCCGGGTTGTTACGTCGTCGCGTCGAGTCTTTGCGTGAAAAATGATTGAATGTTGCGTCCTCCTCTGATGGGATGCCTCTACTCCGGCGCGTCCTGACCCGCGCCGGAGTCCGAAGCACGCACAGGGGGAGGGCACATGACCCAAGGCGGAGCCGCGGCACCGCTGATCGAGGCGGCCGGCCTGCGGAAGGTGCACGCGCCGCGCGGCCAGGGCGCGCCCACCGAGGCCGTCGCCGGTATCGACTTCCGCGTCAGGCGCGGCGAGGCGTTCGGCTTCCTCGGTCCCAACGGCGCCGGCAAGTCGACGACGATGCGGATGATCGCGGCCGTCTCCCCGGTGTCCGGCGGGACGTTGCGCGTCCTGGGCATGGACCCGGCCGTGCAGGGCGCCGAGATCCGGGCCCGGCTCGGCTCGGTGCCCCAGGACGACACGCTCGACACCGAGCTGACGGTCCGGGAGAACCTGCTCGTGTACGGCAGGTACTTCGGGCTGCCGAGGGCCGTGGTCCGCGAACGGGCCCTGCGGCTGCTGGAGTTCGCGCGTCTGGAGGACAAGGCCGACGAGCAGGTGGAGGCGTTGTCCGGCGGGATGCGCCGCCGGCTGACGATCGCCCGTTCGCTGGTCAACGAGCCCGAGATCCTGCTGCTCGACGAGCCCACCACCGGCCTGGACCCGCAGGCCAGGCACCTGCTGTGGGAACGGCTGTTCCGGCTGAAGCAGCAGGGTGTCACCCTGCTGCTCACCACGCACTACATGGACGAGGCGGAGCAGTTGTGCGATCGCATCGTGGTGATGGACCAGGGCCGGATCGTCGCCGAGGGCTCCCCCGCGGAACTGATCACCCGTCACTGCACGCGTGAGGTACTGGAGTTGCGGTTCGCCGCCGACGAGCAGGCGGGCCACGCCCAGCGGCTCGTCGCGGCCGGTGAGCGCGTCGAGGCGCTGCCCGACCGGCTGCTGGTGTACGCCGACGACGGCGAGTCGGCGCTGGCCGCCGTGCACGCCACGGGAGCCCAGCCGCTGACCGCGCTGGTCCGCAGAGCCGGCCTGGAGGACGTGTTCCTGATCCTGACTGGCCGGACGCTGGTGGACTGACATGACGACAGCGCTTCCCACGACGGCCGGCGGCCCGCCGGCAGTCCCCTCCCCGGGCGATCGGGCACCGCGCCCCGCGGCAGGACCGCTCGACAGCCTGGTGGCCGCGGTGCCCGCGCTGCGCGAGTTCGGCTACTGGATGCGGCGCTACCGGCGCGTGTGGCGCGGTTCGGTGGTGATCAGCGTGGTCAACCCCCTGCTGTTCCTCACCGCGCTCGGCGCCGGTCTCGGCAAGCTCGTCGACGCCCACCACAGCGGGCACCTGGCGGGCACGCCCTACCTGCACTTCCTGGCGCCGGGCCTGCTGGCCGCCTCCGCGATGCAGAACGGCTTCGTCGAAGGGGCCTTCCCCGTCTTCCAGTCGGCCAGGGCGCGCGGCAACTACCCGGCCGCCGCGGCCACTCCGATGCGCCCGGGCGACATCCTGGCCGGGCACCTGCTGTTCGTGGCGTTCCGCATCCTGCTCAGCGGGGCGCTCTTCCTCGCCGTCGTCGCCGCGTTCGGCGTCGTCGGGCCGCTGCGCGCGCTGCTGACCGCCGGGCCCGTGCTGCTCACCGGACTCGCCTTCGCCGCGCCCCTGATGGCCTGGGCGGTCACCGTGGACCGGCAGAGCCGGCTCAACGGCCTGTACCGGTTCCTCGTGATGCCGCTCTACATGTTCTCCGGGACCTTCTTCCCCATCGGCCAACTCCCGTCCTGGGCACGGCCGATCGCCGAGTGCTCGCCGCTGTACCAGGGCGTCGCCCTGACCCGCGGCACCGCGCTGGGCACCGTGCACCCCGGTGCCGCCACCGTCCACATCGTGTACCTGCTGGTCCTCGTCGCCGCCGGGACCGTGTGCGCCTGCCGCGGGTACACCCGCCGCCTCCACCGCTGAAAGGACCGCCGTGCTCACCGCGCTGCTGAGGAAGCCGGGCCTGGCGGGCCCCGCCACCCTGGTCGAACGCAACCTCGTGATCTACCGCCACACCTGGTACCTGCTGCTCGCCGAGATCTTCGAACCGCTGCTGTACCTGCTGTCGATGGGCCTGGGCATCGGTGCGCTGGTCGGGCACGTCCCGGGCCTCGGCGACCCGTCGGTGAGCTACGTGCAGTTCGTGGCCCCCGCGCTGCTGGCCACCGCGGCGATGAACGGCGCCATGAACGAGACCACGTTCAACATCTACGGCAAGCTGAAGCTGCTGCGGACCTACGACTCGATCCTCGCCACGCCGCTGCGGGTCCGCGACGTGGCCGTCGGCGAGGTGCTCTGGGCGCTGCTGCGGGGGACCGCGGTCACCGTGGTGTTCGGCGCGGTCGTCTGGGCGTGCGGGCTGGTGCAGTCCGCGTGGGCCGTGCTGATGCTGCCCGGGGCGCTCCTCATCGCGTTCGCCTTCGCGGCGACCGGGCTGGCCGTCGTCACGTACCTGCGCAGCTGGCAGGACTTCCAGCTGATCCAGCTCGTCATGCTGCCGATGTTCCTGTTCGCCACCACCTTCTACCCGCTGAACGTGTACGCGCGGCCCGTCCAGTTGCTCGTGGAGTGCCTGCCGCTGTACCAGAGCATCGAACTCGTACGGGAGCCCGCGCTCGGCGTCGTGGACGCGCGGGTCGCGGTCGCCGCGGCGTACCTGCTGGTCCTGGGCGGCCTCGCCACCGCGGTGGCCCTGCGCCGGCTGGAGCGCACCCTCGTGCAGTGACGCCCTCTCGCGCGGGCCGGTCCTCAAAGCCCGTCTGGCCAGCGGACTTTGTCAGTGCTTGGCGGTAAAATCGACAGTGTTCGAGAGCGTTGGCCGACGCCTCAGGAGGATGCCGATGGCTGCTGCCGTACTGCCCCTGCCGATGTCCCGCCCGATGTCCCCGTCGTTGTCCGGACCGCTGTCCCTGCCCAGGAAGCCGCTGCCGGCCGGCCTGCCGCGCGAGTGGTACGTCGCGCACAACCGCAGGCTCAAGACGATGCGGCTGGCGATAGCCCTGCTCGACTCGGGGGTCTACGAGCCGTCCCAGGCGGGCAACCGCCGGATCCGCGCCACCGCCGAGCTGATCGGCGTCCGCCCGCCGTCCGACATCACCTGCCGCATGGTTCGCGCCCTGCTGGGCTACGGGCACTGACCCGAGGCCGAACCGCTGTTCCGGGCCCCCTTCGCCGAGTGAGGCGGAGGGGGCCCGGTGCCGGCCGGAAGGCGCGCGGAACGGCCGGCGTGGGCGCACCCGTGCGGGGTGCCGCTCAGCCCTTGCGGTAGTCGTACGCCTCCCCGGCGGCCGCGGCCACCGCGTCGATGTCGGCACCGGCCGAGGCCGACACCACCGCCGCCACCGCCCCTTCCAGGAACGGCGCGTCCACCAGCCGCGACCCGGCGGGCAGTTCGTCGTCGGCGAGCAGCGCCTTGACGGTGAGCACGGCGCTGCCCAGGTCGGCGAGCACCGCCACGCCCGCGCCGCGGTCGACCGACCGGGCGGCGGCGGCGATCAGGTCCGAGCTGGTGCCCAGGCCTCCGTCGGGGCCGCCGCCGGCCGGGGCCACCGGCACCTCGGACGCGCCGCCGGTCAGGTTGGCGGACAGCTCGGCCACCGCCCTGGCGACGGCGGCGCTGTGCGAGACCAGCACCACTCCGACGAGCGGTGCGGGGGAGCCCGTCATGCGCCTGCCTCCCGCGCGGTGTCCGCGAACGCGGTGACGAGCAGGGCCGCGGAGGTCGCCCCCGGGTCCTGGTGGCCGATGCTGCGCTCGCCCAGGTAGCTGGCCCGTCCCTTGCGGGCGCGCAGCGGCGTGGTGGCCACCGCGCCCTCGTCGGCCGCCGCGGCCGCGGCGGCCAGGGCGTCGGCGGTGCCGCTGCCTCCGTCCAGGGCCTTCGACATCGCGTCGACGGCCGGGAACAGCGCGTCCAGCATCGTCTTGTCGCCGGGCGCGGCACCGCCGAGCTGGGCCACGCCGTCGACGCCGGCGCGCAGCGCGTCGCGGAACTGCGCGGCGCTGACCGCCGGTTCGTCGCCGAGCTGCTTGCCGGCCCGGCGCAGCAGGGTGCCGTACAGCGGGCCCGAGGCGCCGCCGACGGTGGAGATCAGCTGCCGGCCCACCGCGACCAGGACGGCGCCGGGCGTGTCCGGCGGCTCCTGCTCGACGGCGGTGCGCGCGGCCACGAAGCCGCGGCGCATGTTGGTGCCGTGGTCGGCGTCGCCGATCGGGGAGTCCAGCTCGGTGAGGGCGGCGGCCTCGCGCTCGACGACGGTGGCCGCCGTGTCCAGCCAGCGGCGGACGAACGCCGCGTCGATCGGTGAGCCGTCCGGGGGAGTCGCGTTCATACGGAGCCTTTCCGCGGGTGCCGTGCGGAGCGTGCGGGACGGGGCGTGGCGGGCCGGTGCGGGACCGGCGTGCGGGTCGTGCGTCGTGCGGGACGTGCGCAGGCCCGCCGGCCGCTCAGTTGCCCCAGCTCAGGCCAGGAGTCTCCACCGGGGCGTCGTACAGCCGCAGCAGTTCCTCGTCGGCCTGGCACAGCGTCACCGAGCAGCCTGCCATGTCGAGCGACGTGACGTAGTTGCCGACGAGGGTACGGGCCACCGGCACCTTGCGCTCGGCCAGCACACGGTGCACCTCGGCGGCGAAGCCGTACAGCTCCAGCAGCGGGGTCGCGCCCATGCCGTTGACCAGCGCGAGCACCGGCGCGTCCGGGCGCAGGTCCTCCAGGATCGCGTCCACCGAGAAGTCCGCGATCTCGCCCGAGGTCATCATCGGCCGCCGCTCGCGGCCCGGCTCGCCGTGGATGCCGATGCCCAACTCCAGCTCGCCGTCCGGCAGATCGAAGGTGGGGCCGCCCTTGGCGGGGGTGCTGCACGCGGTCAGCGCGACACCGAAGCTGCGCGACGACTCGTTGACCTGGCGGGCCAGCGCGGCCACCCGGTCCAGCGGCGCCCCCTCCTCCGCGGCCGCGCCGGCGATCTTCTCCACGAAGAGCGTCGCGCCGGTGCCGCGGCGGCCGGCCGTGTAGAGGCTGTCGACGACCGCCACGTCGTCGTTCACCAGGACCTTGGCGATCTGCACGCCCTCGTCCTCGGCCAGCTCCGCCGCCATGTCGAAGTTGAGCACGTCACCGGTGTAGTTCTTCACGATGAACAGCACGCCCGCCCCGCTGTCCACGGCGGCCGCGGCGCGGGCCATCTGGTCGGGCACCGGGGAGGTGAACACCTCGCCCGGACACGCCGCCGTCAGCATCCCCCGCCCGACGAAACCGCCGTGCAACGGCTCGTGCCCCGATCCGCCGCCCGACACCAGACCGACCTTGCCCTCGAAGGGCGCGCCCTTGCGGACGATCACGCGGTGCTCGACGTCGACGACGAGGTCCGGATGGGCCGCGGCGATCCCGCGCAGAGCGTCGGCTACCACGGTCTCGGGGACGTTGATCAGCATCTTCATGAGAAGTACCTCCTGGTGGGACGGGTGCCGCACGGAGTCCTGCACACCCTCCAGTATCGGTCGGCGAGTGACACGCGTCACGGACGCCGGGCGCAGCGCGGCCGGGGCAAGCCGCCGACCGGGTAGCCTTGACACCGCGGGCGCCCCGGCGCGCCGCGCGGCGGTGGGGCCCGCCGTACCCGAACCGCGGCACTCCGCCGCCAACGGTCCCTGCTTGCGAGAGGCATGCCGTAGTTTCGGCGTGCCCTGTCCTGCGAGTGGGAGTTCCCGTGCCCGATTCACCGGCCCAGACCGTCGGCGACCCCCTGCACCCCCGCGCCCTGCCCGAGCAGCGGCCCCGGCGGCACCCCGGCCAGGGCGCCGTCGTCGCGGTGGTGGCCCTCGGCGGCGCCATCGGCGCCTGCGCCCGTTACGGCATAGCGCTCGGCTGGCCCACCGCCCCGGACGCCTTCCCCTGGACCACGCTCGTGGTCAACGCCGTGGGCTGCGCGGTCATCGGCGTCTTCATGGTGGTGATCACCGACGTGTGGGCCGCGCAGCGGCTCGTCCGGCCGTTCTTCGGCACCGGTGTCCTCGGCGGCTTCACCACGTTCTCGACCTACACCACCGACGTGCAGCGGCTCGCCGACGGCGGGCACCCCCGCACCGCCCTGGCCTACCTCGCCCTCACCGTCGTGGCCGCCCTGGCCTCGGTGTGGGCCGCGGCGGCCGCCACCCGCCGCGTCGTCGCCTGGAGGCAGAAGTGAGACTCACCGGCCCCGCCCTGCGCCTGACCGTGCTGATCGGTGAGAGCGACACCTGGCACCACAAGCCGCTGTTCACCGAGATCGTGCACCGCGCCCACGGCGCGGGGCTGGCCGGCGCGTCGGTGTTCCGCGGGATCGAGGGGTTCGGCGCGTCGTCGCGGATCCACACCAGCCGGCTGCTGTCGCTCAGCGAGGACCTGCCGGTCGCCGTCGTCGTGGTCGACACCGAGGAGCGGATCAGGGCGTTCCTGCCGCAGCTCGACGAGCTGGTCACCGAGGGGCTCGTCGTCCTCGACCCCTGCGAGGTCATCCGCTACACCGGGCGCGGGGCCGCTCCGGAGAGTGAGGGGGAGCCGGAGTGAACTGGCTGCTGGTGATCGCCGGGGCCGTCGTCGGCGCCCCCCTGCGCTACCTCACCGACCGCACCGTGCAGGTGCGCCACGACAGCGTCTTCCCCTGGGGCACGTTCACGGTCAACGTCGTCGGCAGCGCGATCCTGGGCCTGGTCGCCGGCGCGGTCGCCGCGGGTGCCGCCTCCCCGCACGTCCAGCTGCTGCTCGGCACCGGGCTGTGCGGCGCGCTGACCACGTACTCGACGTTCTCCTACGAGACGCTGCGGCTCACCGAGGACGGTGCGCGCTTCTACGCGGCGGCGAACGTCGTCGGCAGCGTCGCGGCCGGGCTCGGGGCGGCGTTCACCGGTGACGCCCTCGCCCGCGCGTTCTGGGGCTGAGCCGCCGCACCGGCTGACCGGCCGCACCCCGGCCGGGAGCGGCCGGCCGGTCCCGGCCGCCCGGCGGCCGGGAGGCCGGGGCCCGTGGTCAGGAGCCTGCGCGGCCCGTCTCGTGGACGTGTTCCTCCAGCCACTCGTCCCAGGTCTGGCCGCCGCGGTCGCCGGGCTCGGTCGGCAGCAGGCCCCCGTCCGCCATGGCCGCGAAGACCGCGCCGGGCAGCCGCGGTGACAGGACCAGCCGGCGGCTGCCCCGGGCGTGCAGCAGGCGCCGCGTCAGGTCGGCCATGTTCTCCACCCGCGGCCCCGCGAGCTGCGGCGCCATGCCCCCGGGCTCGCCCTCCGCGAGGTCGACGAGCGCCTCGGCGACCTCGCGCACCGCGACGGGCTGCGTGGCCATCGGCGGCACCACGGCCACCGGACCGCGGGTCCGGTCCAGCAGCTGCAGTGCGAACTCGTGGAACTGCGTGGCCCGCAGCACCGTCCACGGCACCGGGCCGGTGCGTACGAGCTTCTCCTGCAGCAGTTTGCCCTGGTAGTAGCCGAGCGCGACCCGGTCGATGCCCACGATGGACAGCGCCACGTGGTGCCGCACCCCCGCCTTCTCCCCGGCCGCGAGAAGGTTGCGGCCCGCGGTGCCGAAGAACGCCTCGGACCTGCGACGTCCGACCGTCGTCACGTTCGACACGTCGATCACCACGTCCACCGACTCCAGCGCGGCGTCCAGGCCGCGGCCGGTCAGCAGGTCCGCGCCGCGCGAACGCGCGACGACCACGGGATCGTGGCCGCGTGCCGCCAGCGCCTGGACCACGTGCCGCCCGGTCATCCCGGTCCCGCCCGCCACTGCTACCCGCATCGCCCCGCGTCCTCTCGCCGTGCCGGCACCGGCCGAACGCCCGCCGGGCGCGGCCCGGGCGTCACGGTGCGGACACCGGAATCCGGGGCGTGGCGGCGTAGGCGGCACTCGGCGTCATCGCGACCCCGCCGACCGTCACGGCGCGGTCCCGGGACACCTTCGCACACGCCGTGCCGTCGGCGGTGCGGATCGGGGGACCCGGCGGGGTCGCCTCGCCCGCCGGCACCTCGTAGGCATCGTCCGAGCCCGGCCCGCGGGACGCGGACGGCGAGCCCGGGCCCGCCTTGCCGTCCACCCGCGCCGGGCCCGCGGCGTGCGGCGCGAGGTCCGCGGCGACCGCCGCGAACAGGCGCTCCGCGCCCGGCCCCGGGATCAGCCGGTTGCTGTCGACCGGGTCCGGGACGCTCGGCATCGTCGTGAAGCCGAACCGCGCCGACGGCACCTTGCGGACGTCCTCGGCGAGGCCGGCCAGCCGCCGGACCGACGCCAGCCCCGGGTCGACGGTCAGACCCTTCGTCGCGGCCTCCGCGAGCGAGAGCATCCCCGCGGGATCGGTCGGCGAGCCGCTGCCGCGCAGCCGGCGGGCCAGCGCCGCGAGGAACAGGTGCTGGGCGTCGGTGCGGCCCAGGTCGCTGCCGTCGCCGAAGGAGTGCCGCGACCGCAGGAACTCCAGCGCCGACTCGCCCTGGAGGCGGTGGGTGCCGCGGGCGAGCTTCAGCCGCGAGTACGGGTCGTAGACGTCGCGGTCGACGCACACCGGCACGCCGCCGGCCGCGTCCGACAGGCGCACCACGCCCGCGAAGTCGGTCAGCACGAAGTGGTCGATCGGGATGCCGGTCAGCGTGTGCACCGCGGCGACCGTGCAGCCGGGGCCGTACCGCAGCGTGCTGTTGACCGGACCGCGGCGGGCCGCCACGACGCCGCCGTGCTGCGTGCGGCAGGCCGGCAGGTCCGTGACGGTGTCCCGCGGGATGCTCATGACGGTGGCGTGCGAGCGGTCCGCCGACACGTGCAGCACCATGTCCACGTCGGCGTTCTGGCCCGGTCCGCAGTCACCGCCGAGCGCGCAGTCCGCGTGGCCGGCGCGGGTGTCGGAGCCGATCACCAGCACGTTCACCGGGGTCCTGCCGAAGGCGTCGGCGCGCTCGCTGCCCGCGTCACCGCCGACGCCGCCGAACAGGGGCAGGTCGCGCAGGTTGCCGTTGAGCCGGAGGTACTCGAACGCGGTGGCCGCGGCGCAGAGGAGGACCGCGACGGAGAGGCCCGCGGCCAGCCAGCGGATGACCCTGCGCCGGGTCGAGAGGGGCGCGCCCGCCGGCCCCTCCCCGGCGCGCGGGGCGAGGCGGCGCGGGTCGGCCCACGCGAAGCGCCGCTCCTGCTTGTCGTGCCCGTCGCCCATGCGTGGCTACGTCCTCGGGTCGTCCGCCGGGGCCGGTGGGCACGCCGCCCACCGGCGGACTAGCAGTATGTCCCATCCTGACCCGTTTTCCGTGGTATCCCGTCCCGGAGGGTGTCGGTGTCGTGCGCGGCCGCCGCGCGCCGGCGTTCCCCCGGCGACGGGCCCCGCCGGGGGCGGCGCGGCCATGTGGGGGCGCGGACGGCCGTGTGGCCGTTCGCCGGCGGCGTGCGCCGTAGGGCGCGTCGCGCCCCCAGGGGGCGCGAGGTCCCCTGCCTTTCGGCGAGGTCCCCTGGTCTTCGGCCGGGAGCTGCCCCCCACGCGTCCAGCCGCGGCGCGCCCTCGGACCGTCGCCGCCGAAGGAGAGCCGTCCGGTCCGACCCGGGCCACCGGCCGGCGGCGGGTTGCGCGCGTCGGGACCGCTCCCGTCCGAAGTCCCGGGGACCGCAGGCCCTTTGAGGGATGGTGCCCGCCCGTGCTGGGCTGGGCGCGCCGGGGTGCCTCCCGGGGCCGAGGGCCCGGGGGACGTCGCGCCCCGGAGGGTCGCCCCTTGCCCGCGCAGGGCGAGGCCGGTTTCGGCGACCCGGGGGAAGGGACGGAGGCGGGGGGTTACCGTGGGCGCAGGGAGGAGGCGCGGATGCGTGACGCGGATCCCGGGCTCTTCGGGCCCGACTCGGTGACCTGGCAGCTGCACGGCGATCCCGTGATGTGGATCGCCGGAGTGCGCGCGCTGTACCTGCAGGCCCTGCACCCGAGGGCGGTGCGCGGCGTCACCCAGAACTCGGACTTCCGGCGCGACGCGTGGGGCCGCCTGATGCGCACCGCCTCCTTCGTCGGCGAGATCACGTACGGCACGACGCTGGCGGCCGAGCGGGCCGGCGCCCGCATCCGCGGCATCCACCGCAGGCTGTCCGCGGTCGACCCGGACACCGGGGAGCGGTACGGCGTCGACGATCCCGACCTGCTGCTGTGGGTGCACTGCGCCGAGATCGCCTCGTACCTGCACGTCGCCCGCCGCTCCGGCTACCCGCTGACCGACGCGCACGCCGACGCCTACGTGGACGAACAGCGCGAAGCCGCCCGCCTGGTGGGCCTCGACCCGGCCGACGTGCCCGCCGACGCGGACGAGTTGGAGCGGTACTTCGGGAAGGTCCTGCCCGAACTGGCGGCCGCACCGGAGGCGTTCGAGGTGGTCCGGTTCCTGAAGGCGCCGCCGGTGCCGCGGCTGCTGCTGCCCGCGCGGATCGCGCTGTGGCAGACCGTCGCCGACACCGCCTTCGCCACACTGCCGGAGTTCGCGCACGAGCTGTACGGGCGCACCCCGCCGTCGCCGGCCGCGACGACGCGGCGGCTGCGGACCCGCGCGGGGCTGATGCGCGCCATTCCCGCGATGGTCCGCTGGCAGCTCCCGCCCGGCCACATCCTGAAGGCCGTCGGGCGCCTCGGCCCGGGCACGCACCCCTCCCCGCGCCGCCTGCCCGCCGCTCCCGCGACCGTTCTGCCCTGATCCGCCGTCCCCGTTCGGCGCGGCCGCGGTCATACTGGTCCCGGGGAAGCACGCAGGAGGAAAACCGGGGGCGGGGCGGCGCGCGATGGCGGCGGGACACTCAGGACAACCACATCATCCA
Source organism: Actinacidiphila rubida (assembly GCF_900110255.1). Classification (GTDB taxonomy): domain Bacteria; phylum Actinomycetota; class Actinomycetes; order Streptomycetales; family Streptomycetaceae; genus Actinacidiphila; species Actinacidiphila rubida. The sequence goes on along the minus strand of NZ_FODD01000029.1, from coordinate 55,728 downwards.
GGGCACGTGTCCGACGGGCACCGCGCGGCGGAGCAGGGCGGCGGGCTCGTGCAGAACCGGTACCGGCTGCACGAGCTGATCGGGCGCGGCGGCATGGGCGAGGTGTGGCGCGCCCTCGACGAGTCCCTGGGCCGCCGGGTCGCCGTGAAGTGCCTGAAACCGGCCGGTGCGGAGTCCGGCGACGCGGGCTTCACCCGGATCCTGCAGGAGCGGTTCCGCCGCGAGGCGCGCGTCGCCGCGTCGCTCCAGCACCGCGGCATCACCGTCGTGCACGACTTCGGCGAGCACGACGGCGTGCTGTTCCTGGTGATGGAACTGCTCGACGGGCGCAACCTGCTGCAGATCCTCGACGACGCGCAGCGCCATCCGCTGCCGGTCCCCGACATCACCGACGCCGCCGAACAGGTCGCCGCCGCCCTCGCGTACACCCACGCCCAGGGCGTCGTCCACCGCGACCTGAAACCCGCCAACATCATCCGGCTGTCCGACGGGACGGTGAAGATCTGCGACTTCGGGATCGCCCGCCTCGGTCACGACATCGGCTTCACCTCCCGCCTCACCGGCAGCGGCATGGCGATGGGCACCCCGCACTACATGTCGCCGGAGCAGATCGACGCCGCGGAGGTCGACCACCGCAGCGACCTGTACTCGCTGGGCTGCGTGCTGTACGAACTCGCCACCGGCGCACCGCCGTTCGACCTGGGCGATGCCTGGTCGATCCTGGTCGGCCACCGCGACACCACGCCCGAACCGCCGCGCGCGCGGCGGCCGGAGCTGCCCGCCGACCTCGAACGCCTCATCCTCGACCTGCTCGCCAAGGACCCCGAGGAGCGGCCGCAGGACGCCGCCGACGTCTGCGGGCGCCTCAAGGCGATGCGCGCCGCCGGGGTCGCGGCGAGTGCCGCGGGCCGGCGCCCGGCCGAACTCCCGGACTGGGCGCGGAGCCTGCGCACGGGATCGGCCGCCCGGTCCACCCGCGCCCACCGCCCGGCGGCCGTGCCGCACCACGAGCTGACCGGTGCCTGGTCGACCCGCGCCATGACCGTCCCGGCCGGGCCCGAGGCGCTGGACGCGCTCGCCGCCCGGCAGGCCGAGGCCGCCGACCTCGGCCGGATCGGCAACTGGCAGCAGGCGTACGACCTGCACACCGCGGTGTGCGCCGAGCGCGACCGGGTGCAGGGCCCGGAACACCCGGCGGCCCTCGCCAGCCGGCACGAGGCCGCGTACTGCCTGACCCGCCTCGCACGCACCGAGGAGGCGCTGCGGCTGTACCGCTGGATCGCCGAGGTCCGCGGCCGCGTCCTCGGCCCCGACCACCAGGACACCCTCGCCGCCCGGCACGAGGCCGCCTTCGCCCTGGGCCGACTGGACCGGCACGTGGACGCGCACCGGGAGTACGCGGCGGTGCTCGCCGCCCGCGAGCGCACCGTCGGTGCCGACGACCCGGACACCCTGAGCTGCAAGCACAACCTCGCCGTGAACCTCGGGCAGCTCGGCCGCGCCGCGGAGGCGTACACCGCGGCCGCCGCGGTGGCCGCCGCCCGCACCCGGGTCCTCGGCGCCGCCCACCCCGACACGCTGCTCAGCCGCGTCGAGGTCGGCTACGCCCTCGGGCGCCTCGGCCGCTGGGGGGACGCGCTCGACGCCTATCTCGAGGTCGCGCGGGAGCGGGCGGACGCGCTCGGCGCCGACCATCCCGACACGCTCGCCGCCCGCTACGAGGCCGGCATCTGCCTGGGCCGCCTCGGCCGCAGCGACGAGGCGCTGGCGCTCTTCGACGAGCTGGTGGCCGCCCGCACCCGCGCCTCGGGCTCCGCCGACCCGGAGACGCTGCGCACGCGGCACGCGCTGGGCGTGACGCTGGGGCTGGTCGGGCAGTGGGACCAGGCGCTGGCGGAGGCCCGGGAGGTGGCCGCGATCCGCGAGCGGGTGCTCGGGCCGGCGGACCCCGACACGCTCGCGGGCAAGCGGGAGATCGCGGTGGCGATGGGCTGGCTCGGCCGCTGGCCGGCGGCGCTGACGGTGTACCGGGAGGTCGCCGACGCCCGCGAACGCGTGCTGGGACCCGCGCACCCCGACGCCCTCGCCAGCCGCACCGACGAGGCGCACTGCCTGGAGCGCCTCGGACGCGCCGAGGAGGCGCGGGAACTGCTCCGCCGTGTGGCGGCCACGGGCAGCGACGGGCCCGAGCGGCTGTGAGAGGCGGCGCGGTCCGCGGGTGAGGCGCGGGCCCCGCCCGCGGTGACCGGGTCCCGCCCGTGGTGACCGGGCCTCGCGCAGGCGGCGTCGGCCCTGCGCGAACGGCCCGCGGAGATCCCCACCACAGGCCCTAGGCTCGGCCCATGGGTGAGGTCGCGATGTACCAGGTGAACGGCGTGCTGCTGGCATGCGAGGCCGACGGTCCGCCGGACGGCCCGCCGGTGCTCCTGCTGCACGCGCTCGGGGAGGACCGCGGCTCGTGGCGCGCGGTCTCCGCGGGACTGGCCGCCGACGGATGGCGGACGCTCGCGCCCGACCTGCGCGGGCACGGCGACAGCGGGCACCCCGGCGCGTACGCGTTCGAGTCGATGCGGGACGACGTCCTGGCGCTGCTGGACGCCCTGCGCCTGGAGACGGTGACGGTGGTGGCGCACTCGCTGGGCACCATCGTCGCCTCGCTGGTCGCCATGGACCGGCCCTGGGCCGTACGCCGGATGGTGCTGGAGGAGGGGCCGCTGCCCTACCCCGCCGACCCGCCGCGGCCGGTGCCCGGTGCCCGGCGCCCCGGACGGCCCGACGCCGTACGACTGGCGCGTGGTGCCCGCGGTCGCCGTGCAGCGCAACGCCCCGCCGCCCCGGCACCTGGAGGGTCTCGCCGAGATCACCGCACCCACCCTGATGGTGGCCGGCGGCCCGCGCAGCCACGTCCCGCAGGACCGGCTGGCGGAGATCGCGGCGGCGATCCCCGGCGCGCGCCTGACCACCATCGAGGGCGGGCACATGGTCCACGACGAGCGGCCGGCCGAATTCCTCGCCGTCGTGAGGGAGTTCCTCGGGAGCCCGCCGGACGCGGACGCCGAGACCCCGGCGCCGTTCGTGCCGGTGCGCGTCACGGCCGGTGAACTGCGCGACCAGGTGGAGGACTTCGCGGCACTGCTGGTGGACGCGGTGGCGTCCGGCGCCTCGGTGGGCTTCCACGGCCCGCTGGCCCCCGCCCGCGCGGTGTCCTTCTGGCAGGGTCTCGCCGCCGGTGTGGCGGCGGGCCGCGTCGACCTGTGGGCGGTGTACGACCACGACGCGAAGGTCTGCGGCGCGGTGCAGGTGCACCGCCCCGACTCGCCGAACGCCGCCCACCGTGCGGAGATCGCCAAGCTCCTCGTCCGCCGGGACGTCCGCCGCAAGGGCCTCGCCCGCATGCTGCTGCGCACCGCGGAGGCGTCCGCGTGGGGTGACGGGGTGCGCCTGCTGATCCTGGACACGCAGACGGGCAGCGCCGCCGACCATTTCTACCGGGCCGCGGGCTGGACGCCGTTCGGCACCGTGCCGGGCTATGCCGCGGACCCGGACGGCGCGTTGCTCCCGACGACGTTCTTCTTCAAGTCCCTCCCGGACGAGGCGATCTGACGGCTCCGCCCGAGGACGGCCGGCAGGCGCGGGGAAGGGCCTGGGTCAGCGGGTGACGCGGCCGGCGACGGCCGCCGCGCAGTCCTCGGGCGTGCCCTTCCCGCTGTCGACCTCCAGGTCGTACTCCACCCCGCGGTGGACCAGTTCGGCCTGGAGCCGCGCCATGCCACCGACGCGGTCGCCGCGTGCCGCCTCCCGGGCCGCGGCCACCTCCGGATCGCAGCGCACGCCGACCCACAGCACGTCCGTCCCGGCGAGCGCGGCACGCCACCGGGCCTGGGACCTCGGGCCACCCAGGAACACCTCGTCCACCACGACCGGCACCCCGGCGCGGACGATCGCGGCCACCCCCCGCGCCCATGCCTCGTCCAGGCGCCGGAACTCCTCGCCGGTGACGACCTCGCCACTGTCGGCGATGCCGATCCCGTCGGTCCCGTCGGCCCCGGCCGCCCCGGCCGCCCCGTCGGTGTGGGACGAACGCAGGCGCCCCGGCAGGGCGTCGACCAGCGTGTCGGTCCCGAGCGTCAGCCACGCCTCGGGCAGCAGGTCCTGCAGGCGGCGGGCGAGCGTGCTCTTGCCGGAGCTGGAACCGCCGTTCAGCATGATCACTCGTGTCGGCATGGGGCCACCGTAGGCGGCCCGGCGGGCGGCGGCGAGCGGATTCCCGCGCCGCCGCCCCAGATCCGGCCCCGGCACACCGGACCGCCGCCCCCGTGGCGGCGGTCCGGGCCCCCGGGCCCGTGCGGCTACCGCCAGTCGACGGCGAACGCCCGGGCCGGGTTGTCCACGAAGACCGCCCGAGCGGCCTCGGCGCCGAGCGCGGCGGTGATCCTCGGCCGCAACACCCGTAGCAGGTAGGGGAGTCCGGGACCGCCGCCGGTGGCCGCCCGGCCGGACGCCGACGTGGTGTCCCCGCCGAGAAGCAGCCGGCCGGTGTGGCCGGCCGCCGCCAGCTCCTCCAGGCACGTCAGCAGCCGCCAGTCGGTGGCGTGGTGGGCCCGCGACGGACCGTCGAACGCCAGGAAGGCGCCGGAGGCGGCGAGTTCGCGGTGCAGGCCCGGATCGGGGAAGCGGTTGAGGTGGCCGAGCAGGATGCTCGCCGCGGGCACCCCCAACTCCTCGTGCAGCAGCGTGAGGACGTCCATCGCTGCGGTGCCCGTTTCGTGGTGGATGCCGATCGGCGCGCCGGTCGCGTGGTGGGCCTCGGCCGCCGCCGCCATCACGCGGCGGGTGCGGGTGTCCAGGCCGTGGAACATGCCGGCGACCTTGATCATCCCGGCCCTGGCCCGGCCGCGGGGGCCCGCCGGGTCGTCACCGTCGATCAGCCCCTCGGTCAGCTCGGAGACGAAGAGCGCCGCCAGCCCGTGCTCGCCGAGCGCGTCCAGCCGGGCCCTCAGCGCCGGGTCGTAGTGCACGGCCTGGTGCAGTCCGGTGGCGGCGACGACGTGGACCCCGGACGCGCGGGACACCGCGGGCAGTTCGGCGGCCATCCGGCCCAGACCGAACGGCGTCCACTGGACGAGTGCGGCGCCGCCCAGCTCCCCGAACGCGGCGAGTTCGTCGCGTGCGGCCGCCGGATCGTCCAGTTCCTGGCCGGCCAGCGCGGGCACGGCGATGAACAGATGGTCGTGCGCGTCGCACACGCCCAGCGCGCCGGGGTCGATGTCGCCCAGGACCGTGCGGACGGCGGTCATCCGGTCACCTCGGCGGAGGAGCCGTGCAGCGCCGTGTCCTGCCGCGGGTCGACGCCCGCGTCCTCGAAGACCGCCGAGGCCACCCGCAGCCCGGCGAGTGCCCTGGGCGCACCGGTGTAGGGGTCCAGGTGCACCATCACCAACCGGTACCCCGCCGCGCGGTCCGACGGCGCCGTGTCCATCGCCGCCGTGTCCATCGCCGCTCCGTCCACCGGCGGCGGACCGTCCGCGCCCGCCTGCCCGTGCGCCGTGTGCGGCCAGTCCACCGCTGCCCCCGCGTTCATGCCCGTCCGTCCTTCCGCCGCTGTCCGCTCGTCCCCGTCCGACGGCCCTCTCGCCGCCCTCCGCTCCGTCACCACTGCCGTCCCGCTGGCAGGGCGTCCAGTCCGGGACGGGACAGGTGCAGCACCCGGTAGCGGTCGGTGCCCGGTTCCGGTGGCGCCGTGTCCTGCCACAGCGTGAACCGCACCACCTCCCAGTGCCGCGGGTCGACGGCCAGCGCGGCGCTGTGCACGCCCGGAGCGGCGGCCTGTTCGGCGAGGGCCCTCACCTCGTCGGCGAGCACCGGCGCCGGATCGGCCGCGGGGTCCAGGCGGTGGACCCGCCGGGACGCGGAGAGGGGCACGGCGCCGACCGCCGCGCCGCGCTCGAAGGCGAGCCCGGCCCAGTGCTCGACCGTGGGACGGCCGAAGTCCGCGACGAGGCCCTGGAATCCCGGGCCCCACAGGAAGCTGTTCATGCCCTCGGGGGTGTTCCACAGATAGAAAGGGGCGTACTCGTTGACCGGCGAGCCGTCCGTGCCGCGCTCGCGCACGAGGTACGCCTTCAGGCCGAGCCCCGGGAAGCCGTCCAGGAGATGACCCTTGGCGGCCACGCGCCGGTGGACGATCCCCATGTCGTAGTCGGCGGGCAGGGTGATGCGGTAGTTCATGGCGTGCACGAGCGGACTCCCTCAGGGCGTCGTTCGGTGCCGCCGCGGCCCAACGGCCGGGCAGCGCTGGGTCGTTCGGCGTGCGTTCCCGGCGGCGCGGCGCGCTACGGGAGCGGACGGTTCAGGCCCGGGCGGCGGCCAGCAGTGCGGCCGCGCCGCGCACCGCGCGGTCGAACGGCTCGCGCGAGCCGGCGGCCCGTGCGAGGACGTAACCGCCCTGGACGACCGCGGCGACCGCGGCGGCGGTGTCGGACGGGTCGAGCTCCGCGGACAGTTCACCGGTCGCGACACCCTCGGCGACGATGCCGGCGAGACGGTCGCGCAGCCACGTGAAGGTCTCGTCGACGGGCCGGCGCAGTTCCTCGCTGCCGATCACCTCCGGGTCCATGGCCATCCGGCCGACCCGGCAGCCGCGCAGCGGGTCGCGCTCGCGCTCCAGGTAGCCGCCCAGCCGGGCCACGGCCGAGTCGCCCTCGCCCAGCACCGCGTCGGCCTGGGCCCGCAGTTCCGCCGCGCTGCGCCGCATCGCGGTGACCGCGAGGTCCGGCTTGCCGCGGAAGTGGTGGTACATGCTGCCCTGGCCCGCGCCCGCCCGTTCCTGGATGGCCTTCGGGCTGGTGCCGACGTAGCCGCGCTCCCACAGGAGCTCCTGCGTGCTGGCGATCAGGCGTTCCACGGTGTCCATGCCGGGAGTGTACATACTAGTAGGTACAGAAACGAGACCGTCAGCCCGACGCCGGTCGTCCCTACCCCAAAGAGCGGTGTGGCGGGCGGCTTCGCGCATGTTGCGTCCCCGGCGTCCCCGGCGGATAGGCTGGGTGAGGATGTCGACGTGGGAGGAGAACGGACGTGGCCGAAAGCACGATCGGACAGCCGTTGGCCAACGGGAAGAAGCCGCAGGTCGATCTGACGGGCGCGGACTGGCTGTCCAGCAGCCAGGGTTCGGGTGACGTCCAGATCGCCTTCGTCGAGGGGTACATCGCCATGCGCGACGGCCGCAGCCCCGACGGTCCGGCTCTCATCTTCACGCCCGCCGAGTGGCGCGCCTTCGTCCTGGGCGCGCGCGACGGCGAGTTCGACCTCACCTGACCGAGGACCGCGGTCGCGGCGGTGGCACCGGCCGTGCCACCGCCGCGACCGCGGTCGTTTTTTCGCGCTCGCGCGCCGCGGGCACCCGCCCGTGAGTCTTCCGGGGCCGGTGAACTCCCGTCTTCGGAGGGCCGGTTACGGCCAGGGGCCGAGCCGGGGGAGCGGGTCGCCGGTCAGCGGCGGCGACGGGAGCCGCCCCGCGAGCCACGCCACCAGATCGGGCAGCCCGCCGCTCACCTCCACGGGCGTGCCGCTGCCGTGCGCGAAGTCCTGGCCGCCGTCGGTGGGCGTCAGCGTCAGCCGCACCCCGTCGGGGACCCGGGCCGCGAGGAACTCCGCGGCGTGGGCGCAGAACTCCGGCGACCAGTCCCCGAACGTGCGGCCCAGGTCCAGGTCCACGCTGTGGATCTCCAGTTCCCGCCACCAGGCGAGGCCGGCGTCGAGCAGGACGCCGTCCCGGTAGCGCACGGGCCGCCCCCAGTCGTCGGGGCCGACCTCCGCCCAGGACGCCTCGACCTCGTCCAGTGCGTCCGCCAGCGCCGTCGCGAACTGCGGCGCGCTGCGCCGGTGTCCGGCCTCGATCGCGGCGTCGCGGGCCGGCCGCCCGCCGTCGTACACGTCGATGAGCCGGCCGCGGCGGGCGTACCGGGCCTGCCGTGCCAGGGCCAGGCCCACCCCCTCGATGTGGCTGAGGACATGGCCGCGCGTCCAGCCCGGCAGCGGGCTCGGGCCCCGCACGGCCTCCTCGGTGAGCCCGGGCAGCAGCGCGCGCAGCCGGTCCCGCCCCGCGGCGAGGGCGTGTTGCAGCACCGTGGGATCGGTGGAGGTCACGGCCACAGCAGCCCCCGGTCCCAGCCGGCCTGGCCGCGGGTGAACTCGACGCGGGTGTGGCGGCGTTCGCGGTCGCCCTGCCAGAACTCGACGCCGTGCGCGCGCAGCGTGTACAGCGTCCAGTGCGGGGCGACGGCGCCCGGTTCGCCGGCCATCCGGGCGGCGGACGCGGCGACGGCGGCGTCCCGCTCGGCGAGGCCGGACAGGGGCCGGCTCTGCCGGTCCAGGAGTGCCTCGGCGCGCGCGCCGGGGGAGCGGGCCAGGAAGTCGGCCGCGGAGTCCGCGGCGGCCGCGGGTGCGACGTCCCCGGTGACGCGCACCTGGCGGCCGAGTTGCGGCCAGTAGAAGGTGAGGGCGGCGGCCGGGCGGGCCGCCAGGTCGCGCCCCTTGCGGCTTGCCGAGCTGGACGCGAACTGCCAGCCGTCGGGCGAGAGGTTCTTCAGGATCAGCACCCGGGCGGACGGGAGGCCGTCGGACCCCACGGTGGACAGGGTCATCGCGTGCGGCTCGCGCACCCCCTGCCGTACGGCGTCCCGCAGCCAGTCGGTGAACAGCTCGTGCGGGTCGGCCGGGAGACCGGTGAGGTCGAACACCGGCAGCTCGCCCGGGAACACCTCGATGCCGCGCAGGAGTTCGCGGAGGTCGGACACGTGTACCCCCCTCAGTGTTAATGGTGTGCGGCGACGATACCATTAGCCCATGCACGCTGATCATCTCGCACTGGCCCTCGCGGTCACCATCCGGCACGACGGGCACGGCGGCGTCGCCGACGACCTGGCGGAGCCCGCCGGGCTCACCCGGTGGGTGCGCGAGCACGCGGCCGGTCTCGTGCCCGAAGGGGGCGGGACGGACGACGGGTACCAGGCGGACGCGGCCGCGCTCGCCGCCGTCGTCGGCGTGCGGACCGCGGTCCGCGCGCTGTTCGCCCGCGCGGTGCTGCCGGGGCCGCCCAGTCCGGCCGACGCGGGGCGGCTGCCGGACGCGGAGTCGGCGTTGCGCCGACTCAACGAGGCGGCAGGGCGGGTGCCGTTGGTGCCGCGGCTCGACTGGCCGTCCGAAGGCCCGGCCGTGGCCGGGTTCGCGGTCGTCGGCACCCCGGACCCGGGGGAACGGCTGGCCGCGGCCCTCGCTCAGGCGGCCATGGGTTTCCTGTCCGGCCCCGATCGCGACCGCCTCCGCGCCTGCCCGGCGCCGCGGTGCGTGCGCTACTTCGTGCAGGACCACCCGCGGCAGGAGTGGTGCAAGCCCTCGTGCGGCAACCGGGCGCGCGTGGCCCGGCACCACGCGCGGCACCGTGCCCCCTCCGGTGACTGAACCGGCCCCTCGTCACAGGCGGTTGGCCCTCCCCGCCCCTTCCCGGGGGCGCACGAGGGGCGCATGGGGGGAAGGGGGTGGGGGCGCGGTGGTGGGAGACGTGTGCACGGTGGGAGGCTCGGGGACCGAGCCGGGCGGCTCGCCTTGCTGCCAGGGGGCGAACCGGCCCGGCTGTTCACCCTTACACGCCGCACCCGACGGCGTACGCTGTGAGGCCACCGGACAGATGTCCGTGCGGTACGGCGTGCGCGGGGCGCACGCGCCGGCCGCCGGCAGGGGGTGGAGCATGACGGAGAGCGACTCGCGCGACCGGCGGGCGCTGCTGGAGCGCGAGGCGGAACTCGCCGCCGTCGACGACGCGCTCGCCGCCCTCACCGGTGCCGGCGGTCCCTCCCACGGCGGACTGCTGGCCATCGCCGGACCCGCCGGACTGGGCAAGACCACGCTCCTCAAGGAGGTCCGCGCCCGGGCCGCCGCCCGCCGCTGCACGGTGCTCTCCGCCCGCGGCGGCGAGCAGGAGCAGCAGGTCGCCTTCCACGTCGCCCGACAGCTCCTGCAACCGCGCCTGGCCGGCGGCACCGACGCCGAAGTGCGCGAGACGCTGGGCAGTTGGTACGGCATCGTCGGACCCGCTCTCGGACTGTGCACCGCCGAGGGCCCGCCTCCCGACCCGCAGGGCCTGCGGGACGGCCTGGACTGGGTGCTGACCCACCTCGCCGTGCACCTCGCCCCGGCCGTCCTGGTGCTGGACGACGCCCACTGGGCCGACCCGCAGTCGCTGAGCTGGCTCGCCGCGTTCGCCCCGCGGGCCGACGAGCTGGACCTGCTGATCGTCGTCGCCTACCGGCCCGACGAACTCCCCGCGGGCGCCGACGCGTTCCGCGGCCTGCCCGGACGCGCCGGGCACCGCCCCATCGGCCTGGAACCGCTGACCGAGGCCGCCATCGGGCGGCTGGTCCGGCAGACCCTCGGGGAGCACGCCGACGAGGCGTTCTGCCGGGAGAGCTGGGCGGTCACCTCCGGCAACCCCTTCGAGGCCGTCGAGCTGACCGCCAAGGTGCACGACCGGGGACTGCCGCCCGACGCCACGAGCGCCCCGCTGCTCAGGGACCTCGCCGCCGCGGTCAAGGGCACCGGCCTCATCGCCCGGCTGGAACGGCTCGGCCCCGCGACCGTCCGGCTGGCGTGGGCCGCGGCCGTGCTGGGCACCGAGATCCAGCCCGCGCTGGCCGCCACGGTCGCCGGCCTCGGCCGCGAGGCCGCCGCCGACTGCGCCGACCGGCTGCGCGAGGCCCGCATCCTCACCGGCAGCCGCACGCTGGAGTTCGTCCACCCGCTGATCGCCACCGCGGTCTACCGCGCGATCCCCGACGCCGTGCGGGTGGCCCTGCACGGGCAGGCCGCGTGGGCGGTCGTCGACGCCGGGCTGGGCCCGGGCGCCGCGGCCCGGCACCTGCTGGAGACCCACCCCGAGGGCGACCCCGCGGTGGTCCACCAACTCCGCGCGGCCGCCGGGGAGATGCTCCGTGCCGGAGCCCCCGAGGCGGCCCGCAGCCACCTGGCCCGGGCCCTGCGGGAACCGCCCCCGGCGAACCAACGCGCCGCGGTGCTCTACGAGTTGGGCTGCTGCTCCCAGCTGCTCGAACCGTCCACGACGGTCAACCACCTGCGCGCCGCGCTGGAGGAGCCGATCGACGACCCGGAGCTGCGCGACGACATCCACTTCCGGCTCTCGCAGTCGCTCGCCCACAGCGACCGGCTCAGCGAGGCCGCGGAGGTCGTGGGTCACGCCGCGCGCACCGCGACCAGCGCGCGCACCCGGCTGCGCATGCAGTCCGAGCAGTTCATGTGGGACGCGTTCCGCGCCGACGAGCCCGACTCGCCCAGCCGCTCCCGGCGGCTGACCCGCCTCGCGGACCGGCTCACCGGCCGCGACCTCACCGAGCGCTACATCATCGGCCTGCGCGCCTGGGACGCCACGCTGCGCGGCGAGCACACCTCGACGGTGCTGCGGCACGCCGGCCGCGCCCTGGAGGGCGGACTGCCGTGGGCCGTCGACGGGCGCGGCTTCGAGGTGCCGGTGCTGGTCGCCATGACGTACATGTACAGCGACCGGCCGGACCGCGCCGAGGAGCTGTTCGCGACCGGCATCGCCGACTTCGAGCGCCAGGGCTGGCGCGGCGCGCACCTGTCGTTCGGCTATCTCCTGCTCGGCTACGTCCGCTACCGCGGCGGGCGGCTCGCGGAGGCCGAGGAACTGGCTCGCGACGGGCTCCGGCTGGCCGAGCGCGTCGGCCGGGGCACCCCGGTGCAGTGGTACTCGGTCGCGGTGCTCATCGAGATCCTGCTGGCCCGCGGACGCGTCGACGAGGCGACCGCGCTGGCCGCCGAGTACGCCTTCCGCGAGCCGTTCCCGGCCGCCGTCACGTTCCCCGACGCGCAGGCCGTGCACGGCGAGCTGCTGCTCGCCCGCGGGTTGCACCGGGAGGCGGCGGCCGTGCTGTCCTCGGTGGGCCGGCGGCTCGACCCCCGCGGGATGCGCAACCCCGCCTGGTGCCCGTGGCAGCTCGACCTGGCGCTCGCCGAGGCGCACGACGCGCCCCTGCGCGCCAGGGAGACGGCGCTGGACGCGGTGACCCGCGCCCGGCAGTTCGGTGCCGACTCCGCGATCGGGCACGCGCTGCGGGTGGCCGCCGAGGTGGTGGACGACAACGACGAGGCGCTGAAGCTGCTGGCCGAGGCGGTGGACCGGCTCTCCGGCTCGCCCTCGGCCTACCAGCTGGCCTGCGCCCTGGTCGCCCACGGCACCGCGCTGCGCCGCGCGGGCGCCGGCACGGCGGCCGCCGCCGAGCTGGACCGCGGCCTGACCGCCGCCCGGCGCTGCGGCGCCGACGGCCTCGCCGACCGGGCCCTCGCCGAGATCGCGGCGCTGGTGCCGCGTCCCGCGGCACCGGCCGCGGCCTCCGGGGCGGGCCGGCCGGTCGGCTGATCCGTCCCGGGTCCCACGGTCGCCACGGCACGGCTGTGACGGCGCCGCGAGCGGCCCGCTCCCGGCTGCCGTCGGCCTGCGGAAACCCGTACGATGGGCGGCATGTCCTTCCTCCGCCGCCGTAGTGCAGCCACGCCCACCGGGCCGGACTTCGACGTCCTCGCGATGGACCCCGGCGACTGGCCCGGCGACCTGGGCGCCGGCCTGCTGCCCGGCCCCGACGGCAGCTGCCAGGGCATCTACCTGCGCTACGACCTGTTCGGCGGGCGCGGCCCCGCGATGCTGATCGGCAACCTGCCGCCCGGCTCGCCCGCCCGCGAGCTCGCCGAGGGCCAGGTGCCGTTCGAGGTGGCGCAGCTGCTGGCCGCGCTGGGCAACGACGAGCCGGCCGAGGTCACGGAGATCGAGGACACCCCGGTGTGGCACGGCGACGGCCTGCTGATCGTGCGGCGGATCAAGATCTCCGAGTCGCGGGTCGCCTGCGCGCAGTTCGACCGCAGCGACGGCGTCCAGGTCACCATCGCCACCTGGGACCGCCCGATCACCGACGACCTGTACCAGCTGCTGAAGCCGCTGCCCGCGGAGATGTTCCAGGCCGGCTGAGCGCGGGCGGCACGCCGCACATGACGCACGTGGCGAGGGGCGCCACCGGAGAGATCCGGTGGCGCCCCTCGCCACGTGCGTCGACGCGGCCGGGCCGGGTCAGCGCGGACCCGGCCCGGACCGGGTCACTTCGCCGCGCGCGTCGTCGACGGCAGCAGCGTCACGTCGTCGGCCCTGACGTACTCGACCCGGTGGCCCAGCTGGATCTCGTAGTACAGCTGCTTGCCCCGCACCACCTTGTGGCTCGTCGAGGTGTCGTACGTGACCGCGTAGTAGTACTCGCCGGGCACCACGTTGCCGACCACGTACCGCTGGCCCGCGGCGATCGTGTACGGCATCGCGTAGATGCCCTGCACCGGGACGTCGGACGGGTAGGCGGAGGCCTCCGGGTAGGCACGGCCGTACACCGGGACGGACGCCAGGCCCGCCTTCGGGGTGATCACGGCGCCCACCGCGTTGACGGCCGTCGGGTGGTTCTCCGGGTTGTAGAACCACGCCTCCTGCCCGAGGTACCAGATGGCCGTCCAGTCACCCTGCCGGTCCGCCACCGCGTACTGCTGGCCGGTGGAGGCGCGGGCGCCCACGTCGTTGACCCCGGTGGTGCTGGCGCCGGTCGCGCCGTGCAGGCCGATGTCCTTGACCAGGGGCGCGTCGGTGCTCGGCGCCGTGTACAGCCGCACCGCCTCGGAGCCGTACGCCGGGCAGGTGTCGCCGGCGGTGACGCAGCCGGTGTAGAGCGGCTGGTTGCTCTCGAAGTCCGGGTCGATCGTCACGATGCCGCCCCACGGGCCGGCGGTCGCGTGCACGGGAGCGCCCAGCAGCTCCATGTAGTGCGCCCAGTCCCAGTACGGGCCCGGGTCCGTGTGCATGCCCGAGATGTACGAGGCGGTCGGGCCCGGCACGTTGTCGTGGCCCAGGATGTGCTGCCGGTTCAGCGGGATGCCGTACTTGCCGGCCAGGTAGCGCACCAGGCGCGCCGACGAGCGGTACATCGCCTCGGTGTACCAGGTGCCCGGGTCGACCAGGAAGCCCTCGTGCTCGATGCCGATCGACTTGGCGTTGGTGTACCAGTTGCCCGCGTGCCAGCCCACGTCCTTGGTCTGGACGTGCTGCGCGACGTGGCCGTCGGACGAGCGGACGGTGTAGTGCCAGGCCAGGTACGACGGGTCCTGGACCAGCTGCATCGCCGTGTCCCAGTAGCCCTCGGTGTCGTGGATGACGATCGTGTCGATCTTCTGGTCGGCCGGCCGGTTGGCCTTGTCGTAGTTGCCGTAGTCACCGGGGTCGGTGCCCAGCGACTGGTACGGCGCCGGCACCCACTCGCAGCCCAGTCCGGGCGGGCACTCCGTTCCGGCGTCGTTGGCCTTCGGCAGGCCCATCCGGGTCGCCTGCCCGGAGGCGGGCGCGAGCGACGGGTCGGCCGCCAGGCGCACCTGGTCACCGGTGTCGGTGGTGCGGGCCTGGCCCTGCTTGATGACGTCGAAGACGTCGTCCGCGAAGGAGGCCGCGGTCTGCTCGTCGCTCGCCCCCGAGTAGCGGGAGACGGCCGCGTACCAGTCCGCCGGGTCGGAACTCAGCGGCTCGCCCAGGGACTTCTGCGTGTCGGCGAGCAGCGCCGCACCGCCCTGGACGTTCACGGCCGCGTCGCCGCGCAGGCTGTCCGCGGACATGCCGGTCAGGGACGCGGCACGGTCCAGGGTCGTCAGCGTCGCCGGCAGCGCCGCGACGTCGGGCGCCTCGGCGGTGGCCTTGGTGATCAGCGGACGGGACGCGTCGCCGCGTCCGTCGTCGCCGCCGTCGCCCAGGCCCTGCTGCGGGAACTGCGCCAGCGCGGTGCGCGCGTCGGTCAGGTGCATCGGGCCGTAGCCGCCGCTGACGCTGGGCATGCCCGGGTGGGTGTCCCAGCGCGACTCCAGGTACGAGACGCCGAGCAGCACGCTCTGCGGCACCTGGTACTGCTGAGCGGCTGCGGAGAACGCCTGCTGCAGCGAGCCCGCGGCGCCGTCCTGTGCCGGCTCCGCGGCGTGCGCGGTCCCGAACACGGGCAGCAGCGCGGCGGTCGCCGCGACGGCGGTCACGGTGCGCGGCAGGCGTCGCCCGCGGCGTCTGTCGTTCGGCGGAGCGGATCCTTGCACAGCAGCCTCCAAGGGGTACCGGTCGATCGGCATCCCCTTGGCTACCGGCTCGCGGATCATCCGTCAACTACCCGTATACGATGCCGTCTTCGCACGTCAGCGCCGGTTCGCGAACTTTCTCCGCCCGAAGCCGCCGACCAGCGGGGCGTCACTGGTGTGGACCACTGCGGCGCGTCGGCCCCCCTGCGGCACGCACCGCCCGCGGGCGCGTCCCGCGCCCCCGGGGCCGGCCGCCGGGGTGGGGCGGACGGCGGGAGGAGGCCGGCGGTCAGCGGGTGCCGACGGCGGCCCGGACGGCGCGGCGTGCCAGGCCGCAGTCGTCGTGCAGGCGGCGCAGCAGCAAGCGCTGCTCCTCGCCGGCCTCGGCGGCGCCCGGGGCGATCGGGCCGGGCGCCTTCATGGTGCGCTGCACGGCGGTCTCGTAGGTGCGGATCTCCCGGGTCAGCACCAGCATCAGGTTGACCAGGAACGCGTCCCGGGCGGCCGGACCGGCCGACTGCGCCTGCTGGCTGATCTGCCGCCGCGCGGCCGGGTCGTCGCCGAGCACCGACCACAGCACCGCCAGGTCGTAGCCGGGCAGGTACCAGCCGGCGTGCTCCCAGTCGACCAGCGACGGGCCGGCCGGCGAGAGCAGCACGTTCGAGAGCATCGCGTCGCCGTGGCAGAACTGCCCCTGCACGTGGGCCAGTCCGTGCAGCAGCTTCTGCAGGTCGCCCATGTCCCGGTCGGTGAGCAGGCCGAGTTCGTGGTAGCGGTTGATGCGGGACGGGTAGTCGATCGGCGCGTCGAAGGCGCCGGCCGGGGGCCGCCACAGGCCGATCCGGGTGTACGCCTGGAGCGCGGCGCGCACGTCGGCCCGCGTGGGCGCCTGCGAGGGGTGCCGCTGCGGGCTGACGACCCGTCCGGGCATCCGTTCCATCACCAGCACGCAGCTGTCCGGGTCGGCCGCGATGAGCCGTGGCACCCGCACGGGGGGACGGTGCCGCACGAAGGTGCGGTACGCCGCTATTTCGTGGCGGAAACGTTCCGCCCACGCCGGCGACTGGTCCAGCAGGCATTTGGCGACGGCCGGCGCGCGGCCGGAGGTGCCGATCAGCAGGGCGGTCCGGCCGCCGCGGCGCAGCAGCTGCACCGGGGTGAACTCGGGACAGATGCGCTGCACGGCGGCCACCGCCGTGCGCAGTTGGGCCCCTTGGGGACCGCTCAGGTCGAGTCTCCCGCCGATCGGATGGGAGCCGGGCGCCGGACCCCGCCGCAGTGCGGTGGCGGGGCGCCGGGGCGCCGGGCGGAACACCGGCTCCCCGACAGCGGGGAACGCGGGGCGGGGTGGTGCGGACACGGAGGACGATGCCGAATACATGATGAGGAAGCAGATCCCTTCGTGTGCCTGCGAGTTCGGTCGCACCGCTCCCGGCCCGGCACCGCACCCTGGGGAATGCGGTGCCGGAGGCGGGGTGGCGCGTTCCTACCTGACACCCGGGCGCGGGTGGCAGACCATCTGGCGGACCCTGGCGAACCCTGGCGAATAGTCGCGGGGCGATTGTCGGGGGGAATAGTGTCGACAGTGCCGAGGAACCTGGGGGCTTGACGTGAACGACGAAGCGGACCCGGCCAACACCCGACTCTCGGACCTGTTCGGTCTCACCGGATGGTCCAAGGGCGAACTCGCGCGGCTGGTCAACCGGCAGGCGGCGGCCATGGGCCACCCGCAGCTGGCGACCGACACCTCGCGGGTCCGCCGCTGGATCGACACCGGCGAGTCGCCGCGCGATCCCGTGCCGAAGGTGCTGGCGGCGCTGTTCACCGAGCGTCTCGGCCGTGTCGTGACCATCGAGGATCTCGGGTTCGACCGGCGCCGGCAGACAGGCAGGAAACCTACCGGAGACGGCCTTCCCTGGCCGCCGGAGCGAACCGCCGCGGTCCTCACCGAATTCACGGGAATGGACCTCATGCTCAACCGACGCGGTCTGGTGGGCGCGGGCGCCGCGCTCGCCTCCGGCACCGTACTCAGCACTGCCATGTACGACTGGCTCCACACCGACCCGGCCCTGGCGGCCGACGGCCCGGCCCTCGACGACCCCCTGTACGCCGATCCGGCCGCCTACGACCGCTACGAGGCGGCGCCCGTCGGCTCCCAGGAGATCGAGTCGCTGGAACGCTCCGTGGAGGTGTTCCGCGCCTGGGACGCCTCGCGCGGCGGCGGGCTCCAGCGCAAGGCCGTGGTCGGCCAGCTCAACGAGGTGGGCGGCATGCTCTCCTACCGCCATCCTCCGCACCTGCAACGGCGGTTGTGGGGGGTGGCCGCCAACCTCGCGGTCCTGGCCGGCTGGATGTCCCACGACGTGGGCCTGGAACCCACCGCCCAGAAGTACTTCGTGATCGCCGCGCACGCCGCGCGCGAGGGCGGCGACCGCCCGCGGGCCGGCGAGGCGCTGTCCAGAGCGGCCCGGCAGATGGTCCACCTCGGCCGCCCGGACGAGGCGCTGGACCTGATGAGGCTGGCGGCGTCCGGCTCCGGTGAGCAGGCCCTGCCGCGCACCCGGGCGATGCTGCACACCGTCGAGGCGTGGGCGCAGGCGTCCATGGGCCGCGGCCAGGCGATGCGCCGCACGCTGGGCGAGGCCGAGGACCTGTTCACCTCGGACCGCGGCGACGTGCCGCCGCCGCCCTGGATGCAGAACTTCGACGAGGCGGACCTGCACGGCATGGAGGCGCTGGCCTTCCGCACCCTGGCCGAGCACGACCCGGCGGCGGCGACCCAGGCCCAGTACCACGCCAAGCAGGCCATCACGCTCCGCGCCGGCGGGCACGAGCGGTCGATGATCTTCGACTACCTCTCGCTCGCCTCCGCCTGCTTCATCGCCGACGACCCCGAACAGGCCGACACCTACGCCCGGTTGGCGCTGCTGACGATCGGTCAGACGTCCTCGCACCGCACCTGGGACCGGCTGCGCGAGATGTACCGGCTCACCGGCAGGTACGCCGACTACCCGCGCATCCAGGACCTGCGCGAGGAGATCGAGACCGCGCTGCCCAGGAAGCGGTCGAAGGGCCGGCCGGGAGGGGCCGGCGAGGGGACCGTGCGGGTGTGAGCGGTCGACCCGGGGTGCCGGCCTGACGCCGAACGGGCCGGACGCGCCACCGGGTCGACCGCTCATCTCCCCTGCCCGTCCTCGACGGAGACCTCACACCGGAGGACGTCGGCGGCCGCCCGCGGGATCGGGCCGGCGGCCGCCCGTCGCCGGTCAGCCGATCCTGGCGATCAGCACGCAGGCGTCGTCCTCGCGCTCCGGCACGCCGAACTCCTCGGCCACCATGCGCAGGCAGTCCTGCGCGGACCGGGCCCCGGCGAACAGCGGTGCCAGGGCCAGCAGCCGGCTGACGCTCGCCTCGGGGTCGGCCGCGCCGGCGGCGCGCCGCGGGATCAGCCCGTCGGTGTGCAGCACCAGCAGGTCGCCCGCGGCCAGCTGCTCGCTCGCCTGCGCGTAGGCGGCGCCCGTGGTGGCGCCGAGCAGCACGCCGTCGGGCGTCTGCAGCACGCGCCCCGTCCCGCCGCGGAACAGCAGCGGGGCGGGGTGGCCGGCCTGCGACCAGTGCAGCACCCGGCTGCGCGGGTCGTAGCGGCAGCACAGCGCGCTGCCGAGAGCCGGCTGGGGGGAGGTGTCCAGCAGCTCGTTGAGCCAGCCCATCAGCGGGCCGGGCTGCAGCCCGGCCACGGCCATGCCGCGCAGCGCGCCGAGCAGCATCGCCATGCCCGACGTCGCGGCGACCCCGTGCCCGGTGAGGTCGCCGACCGTCAGTAAGGTCGCGCCGTCGGGCAGCTGCATCGCGTCGTACCAGTCGCCGCCGATCAGGGCGCTGGTGGCGGACGGGAGGTAGTGCGCCGCCAGGTCCATCGTCACGGGTCCACCGTCCAGCGGGAACTGCTGCGTGCCGCGCCACGGGGGGAGCACGGCCTCCTGCAGTTCGACCGCCAGCCGGCGCTCGGTCTGCGCGATCTGCCGCTGGCGCTCCAGGGAGTCACGCGTCTCCCTGAGCGTCCGCTGGCTGCGCCGCAGATCGCTGACGTCGCGGACGACCGCCCACATGGAGACGGTGCCGCCGTCGGCGCCGAGCACCGGTTCGCCCACCATGTGCACCGTGCGCACCGAGCCGTCCGCGCGCACGATGCGGAACTCCCCGTCGATCGGGCGCCCGTCGACCAGGCAGCCGGTGACCATCCCGGTCAGCAGCTGCTGGTCCTCGGAGAACAGCCACGACGGCAGCTCGTCCAGGGTCAGCGGGCCGTCGGCGGGGGAGCGGCCGAAGATGCGGTACAACTCGTCCGACCACTGCACGTCGTCGGTGAGCAGGTCCCACTCGGCGCTGCCGGCGCGGCCCAGGGAGCCGACCGTGGCGGCGTCGGGCACCCGCTCGCGCAGCGGGGCGTCCAGCAGCAGCTCGCCCGCCTCGGCGTCCAGCTCGAAGCCGTCCCTGAGCTGGCCGAGGTGGGAGTCCAGGTCGTCCAGCTGGTGCACGGCCAGGTCGCACAGGGCCCGCTGCCAGCGCTGCTGCGGGTCCTCGGCCGATCCGTCGCCGTCGCGCAGCACCGCGTCGACGCGCGTCCTGAGCTGGCGCGCCTGGGAGATCAGCGCGTCCACGGCGCCGGGGTCCGGCGCCTGAGCTGCGGTGTGATCCGCGTGCGTGGGGGACGGCATGACGCACTCCGAACGTGTCTGCTGGCAGGCGCTTGTGCGGCCTGGGCGGCCTCGGTGAGCAAAGGACCGGTAACGACTGTTGCACAGGGAGCGATGGGCCGTAAGGGTTTCTTCGATACCCGATCCGGTGGTGCTCGGGACATATGCCGGACGCAGCTCCGTCCGAGTGGCGTGCCGCACACCCGTGCGTCACCGGGTGCCGGACCGCGGCACCCGCCCGTGCCTCCGCACCGCTGCCACCGCCCCGGCCGGCCTGCGGGTTGTGGGCTTCCACCAACAACCCGGAAGCGACATCGCGCCGCCGAATCGGTAGGCTGCCGCCGCCCGTCCCCACGGAATCCCCCGCTCCAGCCAGGTATGGAACGCCCGCTGGCCGGTAAGGATGCCGGGCACCGGCAGCGGAAATCCCGTTGCCATGGAATCCCCCGCACCGGATGCTGACCTCATGTTCGACCCAGACATAGCGCCCAGCGGCACCCTTCTCGGCCTCCTTCAGCGAGGACGCGGGGACGGGCCCCTGCATGCCCTGGCGGCCGACCGGGCGGAGGCCCTGGCCGCCCTGGAGCAGTGCGTGCTGCGCGACCCCCGCCTCGACTGGCGGGTCGAGTCGCGCTCCCTCTACTACGCGCGCCTCTACTCCGACCTGGAAGGGCCGCTCGACGGGATCGAACAGCACCTCTTCCACCCCGACGACCTCGTCGCCCCCGACGAGCACCGCTGCGGCCTGGCCCTGTCCGTGCTCGGGCACCTGGCCGGCTACGGGCGCCGCGACGCGATGCGGCTGCTGCGCCGCTACGCCGCCGCCGGCGGCTGCTGGGAGTGGGCCCTGGACGAACTGGCACTGCGTGACGACGAGGCCGGGCTGCGCGCCCTGGGCCCCGCCGTGGTCGCCCGCTTCCCCCGCGGCCCGGAGGGCGACGCCGAGCTGGCCCGCGCGGTCCGCGAGGCGTACGAGCCGCGCCCCTGGCAGTTGTGGGCCGAGGACGCCGCCCACCCCGACACCGCCGAGCGGGTCGCCAAAGCCGCCGAGCAGGTCTCCTTCGACCGCTGGCAGCGCCAACTGCGGCCGGCCGGACCCACCCCCGGGTGGAGCGTCGCCGCCGTGCTCGCGTGGGCCGAGGAGGGCCTGGCGGCCTATCCCGCCGTCGAGCGCGACCAGCCCGCCGCCCGCTGCCTGGCCGCCGTCGCCGGCCCCGAGGACCGGCCCGCGCTCGTCGAGGCCGCGCTGCGCGGCCCGTCGGCCGCCCGCGCCGCGGCCCTGCGCCACCTCACCGACCGCCGCGACCCCGACCGCCTCGACCTGATCGAGACCGCCGCGACGGACCCCGACGAGCGCGTCGCCCGCGCCGCCCTGGAGTCCTTCGAGCGGCTGCGCGACGACGAGGCGCTGGCCCGCGCCCGCGCCTGGGTGCCGCGCCCCGACGCGCTCGGCGCGGCCGCCGCGCGCAGCCTCGCCCGGCACGGCGGACCCCAGGACGCCGACCTGGTGCTCGCCGCGCTGCGCCGCACCGTCCAGTCCGGCGGCGCCGACGCCGACGGGCTCGACGCCCTCGTGGAGGGCGTCGGCCGGCTCGCCGAGGGCGCCACCGGCGGCGACGACTGCCGGCAGGGGCAGTTGACCGCCTGCCGGGCCGCCCCCGTGCTGCGCCACGTCTACCGCGAGACGTCGTCGTCACACGTGCGGGGCCTCACCGCCCACGCGCTGTCCGCCGCCGACCCCGGATTCGGCGCGGGATTCGCCGTCGAGTGCCTGTGGGACTGCGAGGAGGCCACCCGGGAGCTCGCCGCGCACCGCGCCGCGTCCGGAGACGTGCGGGTGCTGGCGCAATTGCGACGCCTCGCCGCAGACCCGGCCGAGGAGGACGATGTCCAGACGGCCGTGCGAGGCCGGCTGAGCTCCGGAGGTTCCACCAGGTGAACCGGGAGTTCTAACGCTCACGGGCCGTTCCCCCAGGGGAAAGATCCACGTGGTCCTGACAACTCCCACTACGGCGACAACCACCGTATGAGAGTCGCCATCGTCACCGAGTCCTTCCCCCCGGACGTCAATGGAGTGGCCCACTGCGCCCTGCGCACGGCCGAGCACCTCGTCAGGCGCGGGCACGAACCGCTCGTCGTCGCCCCCGCCGGTCCCCACGACGTCGACCCCGCGCAGGACCCCTGCCCGGTCGTCCGGGTCCCGTCCCTTCCGCTGCCGGGCTACCCGCAGGTGCGGGTCGCGCTGCCCGGCCGCCGCACCGCCGCCGCCATCGCCGCACACCGCTCCGAACTGGTCCACCTGGCCAGCCCGTTCGTGCTCGGCGTGCGGGGCCTGGCCGCCGCCACCCGGCTGCGGATCCCCGCCGTCGCCGTCTACCAGACCGACCTGGCCGGCTACGCCCGCACGTACCTCAACGCCGGGGAGGCCGCCGCCTGGCGGCGCATCCGCGGTGTCCACGCGGCCGCCGCCCGCACCCTGGCGCCCTCCAGCGCCTCCGTCACCGCCCTCAGCGAGCAGGGCGTGCCGCGTGTGTTCCTGTGGCCGCGCGGCGTCGACTCGGTGCGCTTCCAGCCCGCGCACCGCGACCAGGCGCTGCGCCGTGAACTCGCCCCGCGCGGCGAGCTGATCGTCGGCTACGTCGGCCGCCTCGCCGCGGAGAAGCACGTCGAAGTGCTCGCCGAGACGTGCGCGCTGCCCGGCGTGCGGGTGGTCGTCGTCGGCGACGGGCCCAGCGCGCCCGGCCTGCGGGCCGCCCTGCCCGGCGCGGTCTTCCTCGGCCGCAGGACCGGCGACGACCTCGCGCGGATCTACGCCTCCCTCGACCTGTTCTGCCACACCGGCCCGTTCGAGACGTTCTGCCAGACCGTCCAGGAGGCCATGGCCAGCGGCGTGCCGGTCGTCGCCCCGGCCGCCGGCGGACCGCTCGACCTCGTCGACCACGGCAGGACCGGCCTGCTGGTGCCGCCGCTCGACGGGCTCGCGCTGTCCAGCGCCGTCCAGATGCTCCACCACGACCCGCGGCTGAGGGTCCGCTTCGGCACCACCGCGCGCGCCGCCGTGGCCGAGCGCACCTGGGAGGCCGTCGGCGACCAGCTCCTGGACCACTACGACCAGGTCATCGGCGAGCGTCAGGCGGCCGTGGCATGACGAGCGCACCGATCCCCGCCGCAACCCCCGGACACCGGCTGCGCATCGTCCGCGTGGCCAACTTCGTCACCCCCGTCTCCGGCGGCCTGCGCACCGCGCTGCGTCACCTCGGCGAGGGCTACGCGGCCGCCGGGCACGAGCCGGTGCTCGTCGTCCCCGGGCCGCGGGCCACCGACGAACTCACCCCGCAGGGCCGGGTCGTCACCCTGCCCGGGCCGGAGATCCCCGGCACCGGCGGCTACCGCCTGCTGGCCCGCCGCGGCCGCGTCGAGGCCCTCCTGGAGTCCCTGGCGCCGGACCGCCTGGAGGTCTCGGACCGCACCACCCTGCGCTGGACGGGGGAGTGGGCCCGCCGCCACCGGGTCCCGGCCGTCATGGTCTCCCACGAGAGCGCCGACGGCGTCCTCGGCACCTGGGGCCTGCCGCCCGGGGCCGCCCGCCGCACCGCGGACGCCCTCAACCGGCGCACCGCGAACTCCTACACCAAGGTCGTGTGCACCACCGGCTGGGCCGCCGCCGAGTTCGAGCGCATCGGGGCCCGCAACGTGGTGCGCGCCCCGCTCGGCGTCGACCTCGACGGCTGGCGGCCCGACAGCTTCGACCGGTCCGTCCGCGAGCGGTACGCCCGGCGGGGCACTCTGCTGCTGGTGATGTGCTCGCGGCTGTCGCCGGAGAAGAAGCCGGACACCGCCCTGGAGGTGCTCGCGCACCTGCGCCGCTCCGGCGTCGACGCGGTGCTCGTCGTCGCCGGTGACGGGCCGCTGCGCACCCGGCTGACCAACCACGCGCGCGCCACCCGGCTGCCGGTGACGTTCCTCGGCCACGTGCCCGACCGCTCCGAGCTGGCCGCGGTGCTCGCCAGCGCCGACGTCGCCCTGGCCCCCGGGCCGGTCGAGACCTTCGGGCTCGCCGCGCTGGAGGCCCTGGCCAGCGGCACGCCCGTGGTGGTCAGCGCCCGGTCCGCGCTGCCGGACATCGTCGGTGCGGCCGGCGCGTCCGCCCGGACGACGGCGGAGTACGCCGCCGCCGTGCAGCGCCTGGCCGCCATGCCCGAGCCGCTGCGGCGCGCCCGTGCCCGCGCGCAGGCCGAGCGCTACACGTGGCCGGCCGCGGTCAACGCCTTCCTCAGCGCCCACGGCGCGGCCCTGCTGCCCGCCGCGGCGGCCGCGGAGTTCCGGCGATGAACCGCACACCCCTGCCCGCCGCGGCACGTCGCCGCCCCGCGCCGGTCCCGGACCCCCGGGCCGGTGCGGGCGGTGCCACGGCGGGGACGGCGGCGAGGTGCGGTGGCCTTCCCGCGCGCGGGGGTGCACGGTGAACAGCGAGCCCGGGGGGCTGCGGTTCGCCGTACTGGGCGACTCGCTCAGCGAGGGCGTCGGCGACCCGCTGCCCGGCGGCGGGTGGCGCGGCTGGGCGGGCCTGCTCGCCCAGTCGCTCGGCGACGACGTCCTGCTGCTCAACTCCGCCCGCAGCGGCGCCCTGTCCGGCGACGTCGCGGGCCCGCAGCTGGAGGAGGCGCTGCGGCACCGGCCGCATCTCGCCTCGGTGCTGGTCGGCGGCAACGACACCCTGCGCGGTGGCTTCGCCATCGAGCGGGTGGCCGCCGAACTGCACGCCACCATCGGCGCGTTGCGGTCCGCGGGCGCGGAGGTGCTGACCGCCTGCCTGCCCGATCCCGGCACCGTGCTCGGCCTGCCGTGGCCGCTGGCACGGCCGTTGGGCCGTCGCATGCGGGCGCTCAACGAGACCGTGCACGCCCTGTCCGACCACCACGGAACCGTCCACCTGCACGCGGCGGCCCACCCGTGGTCGACCACACCCGGCAGCCTCAGCGCCGACAAGCTGCACCCGAGCGAGGCCGGACACCGGCTGCTGGCACGCGACTTCCACGCGCTGCTGGCCGCCACCGGACTCGCCACGGGACCGGCGCCCGGCCTCACCACCGACGGCCCGGCGCCCGGCAGGGCGGCGTCGGTGTGGTGGATGGCGACCCGGGGGACCCGCTGGGTCGCCGACCGCTGCACCGACCTGCTGCCCGACCTGCTGCGGCTGGCCTGGGCCGAGTACCGCAGCGAGTCGCACGGCACCGCCGGACTCCTCGACGCGGCCTCCGACCAGGACACCGCCGACGCGCTGGCGTCCCTCGGCCTGATCCGGGTACCGGCCCCCGACTACGCGAGGCGCGGGGCCCGTTCCGGCACGAAACGGATCCTGGTGCCGGGCGGCGACTGGGCCGCCGCGGGCAGCGAGGTCTCGGGCACGACGCCGATGACCGGGTAGCCGCCGGTGGTCGGATGGTCGGCCAGGAACACCACGGGGCGCCCGTCCGGCGGTACTTGGAGGGCGCCCTGCACCATTCCCTCGCTCGGCAGCTCCCCGGTGCGGACCCGGACGAGCGGCGGGCCGAGGGTGCGCAGGCCGATCCGGTTGGAGGCGGGGGAGACCTGCCAGCGGCCGGTGGCCAGCGTGTCCAGGGCGTCCGGCGCGAACCAGTCGTCGCGCGGCCCGGGCACCACCGGCAGCACCAACTCGGTGCCGGGCGCGGGGTACGGCTGCGGGTCGGCCGCGAGGACCCGGCCGAGGGGCGCGCCCACCGGCAGTTCGTCACCGTCGGCCAGCGGCGGCGGCCCGAGCCCGGACAGCAGGTCCGCCGACCGGCTCCCCAGCTCCGGCGCGACCGCCACACCCCCGGCGACCGCCAGATAGGACCGCAGGCCGAACGTCGCCGCTCCCACGTCCAGCACCGCGCCCGCGGGAACCCGCACCGGCGCGCCCCAGGCCGCGGGCCGCCCGTCGACCCGGACCGGGCACGCCGCGCCGGTCACCGCCACGACCGCGGGCCGCGCGGCACGCACCGCGCAGCCCCCCGCCGTCGTCTCCAGGACGGCCGCCCCCGGCGCGTTCCCGACCAGGCGGTTCGCCAGCAGCAGCGCCGGCGGGTCCAGCGCGCCCGACCGTGGGACGCCCAGGTGCGCGTACCCCGGCCGCCCCAGGTCCTGCACCGTGGTCAGCGGCCCGGCCCGCACCACCCGCAGCGCCGCCGGCGCCCCGGCGCTCACCGGACCGCCACGAAGCGTACGGCCCGGCCGGGCGCGAGCAGCGCGGCCGGCTCGCGGGCGGCGTCCCACAGCAGGGCCTCCGTCGTCCCCACGATCTGCCAGCCGCCCGGCGACGCCCGCGAGTAGACGCCCGCGTACGGGCCGGCCAGCCCGACCGACCCCGCCGGCACCCCGGTGCGCGGAGTCGCCCGCCGGGGCACGTGCCGGTCCGGCGGCAGGCCGGTCAAGTAGCCGAATCCGGGCGCGAATCCGCAGAAGGCGACCCGGAGCGGGGCGGCGGTGACGATCCGGACGACCTCGGGCGCGGTGGTCCGCCACAGCGCCGCCACCCCGTCCAGGTCCGGCCCGTCGAACCGCACCGGCAGCTCGACCTCCGCGCCCGGCTCCACCGCCACCGGCGGCAGCTCCCAGCCGGTGACCGCGGCCGCGAACGACCGCGGGTCGGCCAGGCCCGTCACCAGCACGGTGCGGGCCGCGGGGACGATCTCGGGTCCGGGATCGGCGGTGCCGCCCGCTCCCGCCCCCGCCGCGCCCGGGAGTCCACCCGCCGCGCGCCGCCGCAGCAGCTCCGCGTGCAGGGCCGCTGCACGCTCGCCGTCCGCCACCTCCACCAGCACCGCGGACCGGCCGGCCGGCAGCACCCGTATCGCCGCACCCCCGCTCATCCGAAGGCCTCCACCTTCACGCCCGCCCGCTCCAGCGCCCGCCGCACGCCCGCGGCCAGCAGGGCCGCACCCGGCGTG
This sequence comes from Actinacidiphila rubida, assembly GCF_900110255.1. GTDB lineage: Bacteria > Actinomycetota > Actinomycetes > Streptomycetales > Streptomycetaceae > Actinacidiphila > Actinacidiphila rubida. The sequence continues at coordinate 28,913 of NZ_FODD01000029.1, read as the reverse complement.
TCCCCGTGCACGCACAGCGACCTGGCCCGCACCGCGACCGGCTCGCCCGTCGCCGCCACCACCCGCCCGTCCCGCGCCAGGGCGACGGCACGCGCCGCCACCTCGTCCGGGTCCTCGACCACGGCCCCGGGCCGGGAGCGCGGCACGAGCGTGCCCTCCGCGGTGTAGGCGCGGTCCGCGAACGCCTCGGCCACCCGCGGCAGTCCGGCGTCCGCCGCGGCGGCCAGCAGCCGCGAGCCGGGCAGGCCCAGGACCGGCAGGTCCCCGGCCAGCCGCACGCCCGCGACCACCGCCGCGGCCTGCTCCGCGTCGTGCACCGCCCGGTTGTACAGGGCGCCGTGCGGCTTGACGTACGACACCCGCGAGCCCGCCGCGCGCGCGAACACCTCCAACGCGCCGATCTGGTACGCCACCTCCGCCGCCAGCTCGCCGGCGGGCACGTCCATCGCGCGCCGCCCGAACCCGGCGAGATCCCGGTACGAGACCTGCGCGCCGATCCGCACGCCGCGCGCCGCCGCCAGCTCGCACACCCGGCGCATCGTCGCGGGATCGCCCGCGTGGAACCCGCACGCCACGTTGGCGCTCGTCACCACCGTCAGCAGCGCCTCGTCGTCCGTCAACCGCCAGCGCCCGAAGCCCTCGCCGAGATCGGCGTTGAGATCGATGACCGTGTCCGCCATGGATGACCGCCCGGTGTCCGTCGCCGCTGTGCCGTAGCCCGATGATGGCAGGCGGCCGCGCGGGCACCGCGGGGCGGACGGCAGGCGGCATGCGGCGGGCAGCATGCGGCGGGCGGGGAACGGCGGGCGGCACGTTGAGCGTCGTGGGCCGATGCCCCGTGCCCGAGGCCCCGGGCCCGGGCCGGTCCGCACCCCGGCGGGGCGCAATGAGGGTGCCTGACCCGCCCCGTGCGCATCCGTGCCGTTTCGTGTGATGTCGGTGCCAGCGCCTAGGGTGTGGGGCGTGACCACCACCGTCCCCTCCGCGCCGCACGCAGCGCACGCACCCCACGTGCCGCACGCGTTGCCGGGCGCCCCGCGCCCCGCGCCGGGCCCGGCGGCCGACGAGGGCCTGGCCCGCAGGCTCAAGGCACTCGCCTGCACCGCGCCGCTGCACGACCTCGACGCGCGCAAGGCCAACCTGGCCGGCGAGTACTCGGTGTACGCGATGGCGGAGATCGCGCTCGCCGCGATCGACCTGGTCACCCTGAACATGGACTTCGACACCGGCGCCGACCACGACCAGATAGTGGCCAGGCTGCTGCCGCGCGTCGCCGCCCAGGCCCCGGACCGGACGCACGCCGAGCACGAGCGCGTCGCCCGCTGGGTGCTGGAGAACCTGATCAACGTCGGCAGCGCGGACCGCGGGTTCCGCGCCGTCTACGGCACGTTCGGCGCGGACGGCCACTACGTGCGCCGCGACTACGACTTCAAGCTGATCGAGGAGGTGCCCGGCCCCGGCGGCAGCGTCTACCTGCGCACCACCGACGAGGCCGTCAACGTCCTGGTCGGCGCGCTCGACACGGACGTCACCAGCGCCCAGATCGCCGCCGAGGTCAAGCTCGAGGTGCTGATCAGCCGCGGGCGGCTGGCCGACGCCCAACTGGCCGCCGAGCAGGCGCGCTACCGCACCGTCCAGTACGCGGAGACCCTGCGCCGCACCCTGGAGGCGACCCGGCGCAACGTGCGCGCGGTCGACTGGCTCCGCCAGGTGCCCGACATGATCGCCGAGGCGCTGGACCACGTCGCCGACCGCTACCGCCACGAGAACGCGATCCTCACCAACATCCGCAAGGCGCGCGACGAGGCGGAGGACCCCGAGCACAAGCGGCGGGCCGCCGAACTCGTCGACATCGTCAAGGACTGCATCCGCCGCCACACCCAGCTCCAGTCCCGCCTCCTGGAAGCCGGGCCGCTGTTCCGCGCCGAGCAGGACCGGCAGGCGTTCGCCGCGCCTCCGGCCCGGGCCGGCCTCGACCTGTACGGGCAGCTCGTCGCCCCCGTGCTGCCGCTGCCGGTCGAGCGGGCGGCCCGCGTCACGGACGCGTACTTCGCCCGCGGCACCGGACTGCGCACGCCCGCGGCGGTGCGCGTGGGCGACCTGGTCGACCTGCTGCTGACGCCGCCGGTCGAACGGGAGCACCTGGGCGCGGAGATGCCCGAGCCCGACCTGGTGGCCACTCCGGACGACTCCCGCTTCTCCGACGAGCAGCTGGAGTCCGCGCTCGAACTCCTGGACCTGCCGGCGGACGCCCCGCGGCGGCTGTCCGGCCTGCTGGCCGAGGCCCGCAGGCGCGACCCCGACCTGCCCTACCTCGTGGCGCTGCTGGCGGTCCACGCCGCGTCGCCGCCGGTCGGCACCGCCCATCGCCAGGGCGAGCCGCAGCTGCTGTTCGCCGTCGACGACGGCACGCAGCTGGACGACCCGGAGTTCGGCGGCGCCGACCTGATCGTCGGCACCGCGCGGCTGGCCGCCGCGGTCGCGTCATGACGGCCGCGCGCGGGCGCGGCCGGCCGGGGACGGCGGGGCCGCGCCGCCGGAGTGTGAGGAGTCGGGTGCAGTGGGGAGTACGGAGCGAGGAGTGCGGGACGTGACCGAGGAGCGGGAGGAACGGCAGGAACGGGCGGACGGCGCCGAGCTCCGGGAGCCTGCGGCCCCGCGGCCCGCGCCCACCGCGGGCGACGTGGCGGACGCCGCGCGCCTCGTCGGGTTCGGGCTGCAGCCCCGGCTGCTGCCCGCGCGTGACGCGGAGTACGCGGAGCTGATCCGGCGGCACCGGGAGGACCCCGGCTTCGCCCGCCTCGCCGACGCGGTCGCGGCCGGCCTCGGCCTGATCGTGCTGGAGGTGTCGCCGCGCGCGGGCATGGCCGTCGCCGCGGCCGAGGACTCCGTCTTCGCCGTGCGCATGGGCGACTACGCCCGCCGCGCCGCGTCCGACACCGGCGACCGCTTCCTGCACGGCCTCGCCCACCTGGCCGCCGCCGCGCTCGCCTTCCCCCGCCCCGAGGACCTGGCGGACGACGGCTACATCGGCCGCATCACCGTCCACGGCGTCGACGCCTTCGTCCGGCAGGCGTGCCGCCGCCTGGAGGAGCGCGCCGACGAGGCCGGTGAGAACACCGACCCGGCCAGCGACGCGCCGGGCCTGGAGGCGGCCTGGCGGGTGTACGTGCGGCGCAGTGCCACCGGCGCCACCAAGGACGCCCGGCGGCTGGCGAGTTCGACCACCGGCATCATCGGCAAGGCCGTCGCCTTCCTCGTCGACTCCGGCTTCCTGCAACGCACCGGGGACGAGCACGGCGGCACCTACCGCACCACCGCCCGCTACCAGCTCCAGGTCCGGGACATGGCGGGCGGGGCGGCCATGGCCGAACTGCTCGACCTGGGCGTGGTGCCGGTCAGCGACGGCTCGGCCAGCCTCGCGCCCGCCGCGGCCGACGACGACTTCCTGGCCGCCGACGCGGGACTGCCGTTCCACGCCGCGCCCTCGTCCTGACCCGACCCCACCCGTCCCGTCCCGTCCCGTCCTGAGCATGCACCGGCCCGCCCCGCCGCGGCGCCGGTCCCCCCACCCGATTCCGCCTCCCGAGCACGAGAGCCTTGCATGTACGAGCTTTCCCGAGTCCGCCTGTACTCCATCGGGCCCGCGGGCGCGCGGTACGCCGACACCGTGCTCGACCTCCGGGGCGTGGGCGACGTGGTGCCCCATCCGGCGCCCGCGCAGGGCGACTTCTTCGCCGACGAGCCGGCCGGGCCACCGCGCCGGCCGGCCCCGGCGGGCGTGCTGTTCCTGGAGAACGGCGGCGGCAAGTCCGTCCTGCTCAAGCTGATCTTCTCGGTCATGCTGCCCGGCCACCGCAACACCCTCGGCGGCGCCAGTTCCGGCGTGCTCAGGAAGTTCCTGCTCGCCGAGGACTGCGGGCACGTCGCCCTGGAGTGGCAGCACACCCTCACCGGGGAACTCGTCGTCGTCGGCAAGGTCAGCGAGTGGCGCGGACGCCAGGTCTCGTCCGACCCGCGGAAGTTCGCCGAGGCCTGGTACTCGTTCCGGCCCGGTCCCGGGCTCAGCCTCGACGCGCTGCCGGTCGCGGAGGCCACCGCGGTCCGGGCGGCGGCCGAGGGCATCTCCGGGGCGCGGGGCCGCCGCCGCACCATGAAGGGCTTCCGCGACGCGCTCACCGAGGCGGGTAAGACCTACCCGCACCTCGACGTGGTCTGGGAGGAGGTCCACGACCGCTGGAACGAGCACCTCGGCGACCTCGGCCTCGACCCCGAACTCTTCCGCTACCAGCGGGAGATGAACGCCGACGAGGGCGAGGCCGCCGGCCTCTTCGCGGTCAAGAAGGACTCCGACTTCACCGACCTGCTGCTGCGCGCGGTCACCGACACCCGCGACACCGACGGCCTGGCCGACCTCGTCCACGGCTTCGCGGGCAAGCTCGGCCGCCGTGCCGAGCTCACCGCCGAGTGTGACTTCACCGCCGGCTCCCTCGACCTGCTGGAGCGCATCGTCGAGAGCGCCGCCGCCAGGGACCGGGCACGCGCGGTCCATGCCCAGTCCGAGCGCCGCACCCGCGACCTCGCGCACCGGCTGTCCGCCCGCGGGCGGCAGGAACGGGCCCGGGCCGGGGAACTCGCCCAGCACATGGCCCGGGCGGCGCACGCCGTCACCGACGCCGACCAGGCGCGCGGCGGCAGCGCCGGCATCGCCGCCGAACTCGCGTACCGCCACGCGTCGCTGGCCCTCGCCGCCGCCGACAAGGGCGCCACCGCGCTGCGCCGCGAACTGGGCGACGCCCGCACGCTGCACGCCGCGTGGCAGGCCGCGGAGACGGTGCTCCGGCACCGGGCGGCGGGTGACCGGCTGCAGCGCGTCACCGAGGCGATCCGGGAGGCCGAACGCGACGCGGCGCCCGCGCTCGCCGCCCGCACCCGGGCCGCCACCGCGCTGGTCCGCGCGCTCCACGCCGCCGCGGGCCGCGCCGAGGAGCAGGCCGACGCGGAGGAGGAGCGGTCCGCCGTCCTCCAGGGCCGCTCGGAGACCGCGCACCGCGACGCGACCGCGGCCGCCACCGAGGCGGAGCGCGCCCGCAGCGAGAGCGGGCACCTCACCCAGCGGCTCGCCGAGGTCGAGCAGGAGACCGCCGACGCGGTACGGGCCGGCTGGCTCGACGACACCGCGCCCGACGCCGACCCCGCGCGCGCCGCCCTGGCCGCCGCCGACGCGGAGAAGGCGGCCGACGCCCTGGCCCGCAGCGCTGCCGGGGCCGCCGCGGCCACCACGACCCGCGCCCGCGAGGCGGCTTCGGCCGAGGCCCGCGCCGAACTCGCCGCGGCCCGCGCGGCGGACGGCCTGGCCACCGCCGAGGCCGCGCACTCCGTCGCGACCGTCGCGGCCACCGCGCTGGCCGCCGACCCCCGCCTCACCGCCCTGCTGAGCATCCCCGCGCCCGCTGCCGGGCCCGCGGCCGCCATCCCGGCCCCGCGGGCCACCGCGCGCCCGGCCGACGCCGAGCAGAGCGCGGACGGGACCGCCGGGACGGGTGCGGGCCGCGCCGACGGCGCGGGCCCCTCGGGTGAGGGCGCCGCCGCCTCGTCCCGGGGCCGGGCCAACTCCCGTACCGGTGCCGCCGATCCGGCAGGCCCGGACCGGACGTCGCACGACGCCGGGATGACACCGGGTGATCTGGACCGGTTCGCGGAGTCGCTGCGGGAGCTCCTGGACGACTCGGTCGCGGCCGCCGAACGGCAGCTGTTCGAGCTGCGCACCGCGGCCGCCGACGACGCGCGCATCCTGGCCGCGCTCGGTGACGGCGGCCTGCTGCCGCCGGGGCCCGACGTGCTGGCCACCGTCGAGTTCCTGGGCGAGCACGGGATTCCCGCGCTGCCCGGCTGGCGGTACCTGGCCCAGGCGGTCGACCCGGTCGACCACGCCGTCGTGCTGGCCGCCAGGCCCGAACTCGTCGACGGCGTCGTGGTGACCGACCCGGACACCTACGCCCGGGCCAAGGAGGTCCTCGGCCAGGCGGCGCTGCTGCCGCGCTCCACCGTGGCCGTCGGCACGTCCGCCGCGCTGCTGGCCCCGCCGCCGTCCGCCGGCGGCGCCCCGGACGTCTTCCTCGTCCCGCCGAACCCGGCGATGCACGACGAGGTCGCCGCCGACGGGGAGCGGCAGGAGCTCCGGGGCCGGGCCACCGCCCGGGAGGAGGACATCCGGGTGCTGGCCGCCCGGCTCGCGCACGACAGGACGCTGGTCGCCCGGCTCGCCTCGTGGCGGTCCAGCTGCCCCGAGGGGCGCCTCGCGGAGCTGGCCGACGACGTCGCCGCGGCCCGGCAGGCCGCCGAACGGACGCGCGCCGCCCTCGCGGAGGCGCGGGTCGAGCGGGCCGGGGCGGAGGCCGCTGCCGCCGCGGCCGCGGCCGAGAACGACACCCGCCGCGCTGCCGCCGAGCAGGCCCGCCGCCGCGCCGACGCCCTCGCCGGGCTCGCGCACCGGCTGCGCGAACGGGCCAACTGGCAGCGCAGGAGCCGCGAACTGGCCGCCGACGCGGCGGAGGCCGAGGCCCGGGCGGAGGCGTGCCTCGGGCTGGCCCGCGCCGCCGACGAGGACCGCCGCGCGGCCCAGCGCGCCTCGGACGACGCCCGGCGCACCGCCCGGGTGCTGCGGGCCGAGCGCTCCGAGATCGCCGGCGCGCCCGAGGACGCCCCGGACGCGGTGGCCGACGGGGCGGCGTCCCCGCAGGCGCTGCCCGCGCTCCGCGAGGCGTACCGCGCGGCCTCGCAGGTCTACGAGAAGGTCGGCGTGGGCGCCGACCTGCGGGCCGAGCAGGCCCGGGCGGAGAGTTCGGAGAGCGCGGCGCTCACCGAGCTGGAGCGGCTCACCAACAAGGTGCGCAGCCGCGCCGCCCAGCTGCTGGAGGGTCCGGACGGCGCCGACGGCCCGTCCCGCCAGGCCGCGGCCGCCCGCGCCGATCAGCTCGTCCAGACGCTGGAGTCGCGGCAGTCCACGGCGAGCGAGCAACTGGGCCGGCTGCGCGGCGAGACCGAGCGGCTCGCGCCGGCCGACGGCGGCGCGCACGCCGAGCTGCCCGAGGAGCTCACGCCCCGGGACGCCGAGCACGCCCAGCAGTTGCTGCGCGCGGCCAACGCCGACCTGGGCTCCCGCACGGAGGCGCTGGAGCAGGCGAGGGCCGCCCACGCGGACGTGGTGCGCGACCACCGGGCGGCCGAGGACGCGGCGGGCGGCTTCGAGGAGCTGGCCGCGATGCTCCGGGACCTGCTCAGGGAGACCGGCCAGCACCCGGAGGAGAACGAACCCGAGCCGTATCCGGGCAGTACCGAGGAGGCGCGGCAGCAGGCGGCCGAGGCGCGGCGCGGCCTGCGCGGCTGCGCCGCCGACCTGTCGGCCGCGGAGGGGCAGGTGCGGGAGGCCGCCGACGTGCTGGTGCGGCACGCCAACGCGGTCCGCTACGAGCAGGTCCGCACGCCCGCCCGGCAGCAGATCAGGGAGCTGCCCGGCGCCGCGCTGCCCGACCACGCGGCGGCCTGGGCCGCCGCGTTCGCCCCGCGCCTGCGCGTGCTGACCGACGAGCTCGGTCAACTGGAGCGCAACCGGGAGAGCATCGTGGACCGGCTGCGCGGGCTGGTCGAGACCTCGCTGGCGACCCTGCGGTCCGCCCAGCGGCTGTCGCGCCTGCCGGAGGGCCTGGGCGAGTGGTCCGGACAGGAGTTCCTGCGCATCCGCTTCGAGGACCCGGACCAGGCGCTGCTGACCGAACGGCTCGGCGAGGTCATCGACGAGGCGACCAGGGCCGCCGTGCGCAAGAACTCCGACCTGCGCCGCGACGGGATGACGCTGCTGCTGCGCGGCGTCGGCGCGGCCCTCGAACCGCGCGGCGTCGCCGTGGAGATCCTGAAGCCCGACGCGGTGCTGCGCGCCGAGCGGGTGCCGGTCGGGCAGATGGGCGACGTGTTCTCCGGCGGTCAGCTGCTGACCGCGGCGATCGCGCTGTACTGCACGATGGCGGCGCTGCGCAGCAACGACCGCGGCCGGGACCGGCAGCGGCACGCGGGCACGCTCTTCCTGGACAACCCGATCGGCCGGGCCAACGCCACGTACCTGCTGGAGTTGCAGCGCGCCGTGGCCGACGCCCTGGGGGTCCAGCTGATCTACACCACGGGGCTGTTCGACACCACCGCGCTCGCCGAGTTCCCGCTGGTGGTGCGGCTGCGCAACGACGCGGACCTGCGGGCGGGCCTGAAGTACATCAGCGTCGAGGAGCACCTGCGGCCCGGCCTGCCGGTGCCCGACCCCGACGGGGAGCCGGTGCACGGCGAGATCACGGCGACCCGGATGTTCCGCCGCCCCTCGGACACGGCTCCGGGGAAGGGCGGCGGACCCGCCGTGCGGAAGGGCGGCGAACCCGCACCGGCGTCGCCCGTCCCGGCCCAGGCGGAACCCGCGGCCGGGAGTCCGGCGGGATCCGGGTCCGGGTCCCCGGCGGGACCGCGCCCGTAGGCCCTGGCCGTCGCCGTGGCGGAACCGCTCCGGCTACACCCCGTGCGCCCGCGGTATCCGGGCCCGGCCGCCGGCCGGCTCCCGGTCCGCGCGGCGCGCGGCCCGCCGTCGCCTGCGGCGCTCCCGGCGCAGGGCACGCGCGGCGCTGCTCGGGCTGGACACCACGCCGTTGCGCTGGTTCCACACCTGGCGCGTCACCCACACGTCCAGCACGGACCAGCTGGCGACGACACAGGTGAACACGGTGAACAGCAGCAGTGGCGCGGAGAGCCAGGAGTGCCCGAGGGCCAGGAGGACGTCGACGACGGCCTCCACCAGGGCCAGCGCCGTGCACAGCAGGGCCCGCACCGCGGCCGCCCGCACCGGATCGGGCATCCGGGGGGTCGCGACGGGCTCGTACTCCCACATCGTTCGGCGTTCGAACTCCATGCCACGTGCCTGCCCCAAAGATTCCCCCTCCATTCCGGTGCCCCAGCGCGGTACGTTTCGTCGCAGACCAGCCCAACTTCACAGACACACTTTCGAGTTACGACTGTGACAGTAGTAGGCTCACGCCGTTTAAACGCGACAGACGAACCCCGTTTCGGGGGAGACGTTGGGGAGGCCATGCGCTTTCGCGGTACGACGATCCGCCGGAAGATCGTGGCGCTGCTGCTCATCCCGCTGGTGTCACTCACCGCCATCTGGGCGTTCGCCGCCACTCTCACCGGTCGCGCGGTGTTCGGACGTCCGGACATCCAGCGCACGGTGGACAGTGTCGGCTACCCCACGAACGAAGTGGTGAGCAGCCTGGAGCAGGAGCGCCGGGTCGCGATGGTCTACGTGGCCAACACCCGGGACTCGCAGGCACGGATCGCCTTCAACAAGCAGGTGCAGACGACCGACGCGTCGATCGCCAAGCTCCGCACCCAGGTATCGGCCTCCGGCATCCGCACGAACCTCAACCTCCGGGCACGGGACCGGCTCGACGTCTTCCTGAACACCGTCGACGGTCTCACGTCGCTGCGGCAGCGGATCGACAACAGCCGAATAACCCGCAACGACACCTTCGACGCGTACAATGCGCTCGTCGATCCGGCCTACGGGTTCTTCAACGAGATGCTGCCGCTCAGCGACTCCTCGCTCGACGGGCAGCGGCGCGCGGTGATCGACCTCAACCGGGCGCGCGAGGACCTCAGTCGGCAGGACGCGCTGATGGCCGCGGCGATCAGCACCGGCCACATGAGCCCGGCGGAGCTCACCTCGTTCACCTTCGCGGTGGCCCAGGAGCGCAACGACTACGACGACAACCTGACGGTCCTGGACGACAGCGTCCGCTCGCCGTACGACACCTACTGGCAGGGCAGTGGCGGGAAGACGCTGCGCTCCGCGCAGAACGCCATCGTCGCCGCGGGCGCGGGCAACGCACCGATCGTCGCCAACCGCCTCCAGTGGCAGACCGTCGCCGCCACCGCGTTCGACGACCTCGGCCGGATCGACGCCACGTCCACCTCGGCGTTCTACAAGAAGTCCCGCACCCTGCCGACCACGCTGGTCTTCGAGACGTCCGTGACCGCGGGCCTCGGCCTGATCGCGGTGATCGCCACCCTGATCGTGTCGGTGCGCATCGGCCGCAGCCTGATCCGCGACCTGACCGGGCTGCGCCGCGAGGCCCAGGAGGTCTCGGGCACCCGGCTGCCGCGCGTGATGCGGCGGCTCGCGGCCGGCGAGCAGGTCGACGTCGAGACCGAGGTGCCGCGGCTCCAGTACGCCGACGACGAGATCGGCCAGGTCGGCAAGGCGCTCAACACCCTGCAGCGGGCAGCCGTCGAGGCCGCCGTCCGCCAGGCCGACATGCGCAAGGGCGTCTCCGACGTCTTCGTCAACCTCGCGCGGCGCAGCCAGGTGCTGCTGCACCGGCAGCTGACCCTGCTCGACGCCATGGAGCGCCGCACCGAGAACTCGGACGAGCTCTCGGACCTGTTCCGCCTCGACCACATGACGACCCGCATGCGCCGTCACGCCGAGGGCCTGGTCATCCTGTCCGGAGCGGCTCCGTCCCGGCAGTGGCGCAAGCCCGTCCAGCTGATGGACGTGGTACGGGCGGCCGTCGCCGAGGTCGAGGACTACGAGCGCATCGAGGTGCGGCGGCTGCCGCGGCTCGCGGTGACCGGCGCCGCGGTCGCCGACCTCACCCACCTGCTCGCCGAACTCATCGAGAACGCCGCGGTGTTCAGCCCGCCGCACACCCAGGTGCGGCTGCACGGCGAGCCGGTGTCCAAGGGCTTCGTCCTGGAGATCGACGACCGCGGCCTCGGCCTGACCCCCGACGCACTGCTGGAGGCGAACCTCAGGCTCGCCGAGACCCCGGAGTTCGAGCTGTCGGACACCGACCGCCTCGGCCTGTTCGTGGTCAGCCGGCTGGCCCAGCGGCACGGTGTGCGGGTCTCGCTGCGCCAGTCCCCGTACGGCGGCACCACCGCGGTGGTGCTGATCCCCTCGGTGCTGCTCAACGAGACCGGCGACGACACCGGTTCGACCCGGATCGGCGACCTGGCCGGGGCCGAGCCCGCCGCACCCGCCGGCGACCCCGAGCACACCTTCCGCCAGTGGGGGATGGACGGCGTGGGGGACGAGTCGCAGAAGGAGCACGTCGCGCATCCCGACGAGCCGTCCGCGCTGCCGGACGAGGACCCGGAACTGGACGACCCGCTGCCGCTGCCGCGGCGGCGCAGGACCGCGCCCGTGCTCGTCACCGACAACGGCGTACCGGTCGCCGGCCGGCACGCCGCCCGGCAGCAGCCGGAAACCCCCGCGGCGGCCGCCGCGCCCCCCACCGCACGACCGCCGTACGAGCAGGAACCGCCCGCGCCGGTGCAGCCCTTCCCGGCCTCCCGCGGCGGCGGTCGGCCGCACCGGGACCCGGACGCACCGGCGGCCCCCGCTCCCGCGGGCGGCGCACCGGCTCCGCAGGCCGCGGCCGACGCCGTCCTGCCGCGCCGTGTCCGCCAGGCCAGCCTGGCCCCGCAACTGCGGGAGGTCCAGGCCGATCCGGGCCCGGACGCCGCGTCGGCCGGCCGGGAGCGCTCCGCGGACGAGGTGCGGGACCGGATGGCCGCACTGCAACGCGGCTGGCAGCGGGGTCGGCGGACCGCCGACCCCGAGCCCGGCCCGGCCGCCGAACCCGGCGGTCCCGAGTCCGGTCCCGGCCCCCACTCCGGGCCCGGCGACCCGACGTCGACATCAGTACCGCGAACGACACCTGAGGGGAACGGTCGATGACCGCACCATCGAGTCCTACCCGTGAGCTCAGCTGGCTCCTGGACGATCTGGTCACCCGCGTGGCCAGCATCCGCAAGGCCCTGGTCCTCTCCGGGGACGGGCTGGCCATCGGCGCCTCCGACGGGCTGACGCGCGAGGACTCCGAGCACCTGGCCGCCGTGGCGTCCGGGTTCCACAGCCTGGCCAAGGGCGTCGGACGGCACTTCAAGGCCGGCAGCGTCCGGCAGACCATGGTCGAACTGGACGACGCCTTCCTGTTCGTGACCGCGGCGGGCGACGGCAGCTGCCTGGCGGTGCTGACCGACGCCGAGTCCGACGTCGGCCAGGTCGCGTACGAGATGGCTCTCCTGGTCAAGCGGGTAGGCGCCCACCTGGGCACCGCACCGCGGCACGACGGCGGCACGCTGCTCAGCGGCTGACCGATGAGCGGGCGCGAATGACGGGGTGACGGGGAATGACTTCAGAGTCGGACCGGTGGTACGACGACGCGGCGGGGCCGGTGGTGCGGCCCTACGCGATGACGCGCGGCCGGACGAGCCATGCCGCAGACGCGAAGATCGACCTGATCGCGCTGGTGGTGACCCGGCACGAGGCCGGGGACTCCGCGGCTCTGGACGACCACACCCTGTCGCCCGAGCATCTCGACATCGTCGAGCGCTGCCAGTACCAGGCGGTGTCCGTCGCCGAACTGGCCGCCGACCTCGACCTTCCGGTCGGGGTCGTGCGGGTGCTCGTCGGCGATCTGCTGGAAGGGGCGCACGTGCAGATCCACAAGCCCGTGCCGCCCGCGGAACTGCCGGACGAGAGCATCCTGCGCGAGGTCATCGCCGGCCTGCGCGCGCTGTGATCGGGAAGTAGAGAGTAGAGAAGAGACCATGGCCTTCGCGCGCTCGGACAGCCGTCGCACGACGCCCACCGCAGAACCGGTGGCGCTCAAGCTCCTCGTCGCGGGCGGCTTCGGCGTGGGCAAGACCACGCTCGTCGGCGCCGTCAGCGAGATCCGCCCGCTGCGCACCGAGGAGGCGCTGAGCGAGGTCGGCCGCCCGGTGGACGACACCGAGGGCGTGGAGTCCAAGACCACCACCACGGTGGCGATGGACTTCGGGCGGATCACGCTCAAGGACGACTTGGTGCTCTACCTGTTCGGCACGCCCGGACAGGACCGGTTCTGGTTCCTGTGGGACGAGCTCGCGCAGGGCGCGCTGTGCGCGGTGGTCCTCGCCGACACCCGCCGGCTGGAGGACTGCTTCGCGGCCGTCGACTACTTCGAGCGCCGCGGCATCCCGTTCGCCGTCGCCGTCAACTGCTTCGACGGCGCCCGGCTGCACGACCCGGAGAGCGTCCGCGAGGCCCTCGACCTCGACTCCGGCGTGCCGGTCGTGCTGTGCGACGCGCGCGAGCGGGAGTCGGCGAAGAACGTGCTGATCACGGTCGTGGAGCACGCGGCGAAGGTGGCCGAGAGCCGCAGGCACCCGGCCGCCACCTGAGCGCTCCGTGCCGGCGGCGGGCGGCACGTGGCGGTCAGCGGGCGGCGGCGGCCGCGTGCTCGTCCTCGTCGATCCAGCCGAAGCTGCGCTCGACGGCCTTGCGCCACCGCCGGTACTCCCGCTCCCGGGTCGTGGCGTCCATCCGCGGCGCCCACTCGGTGTCGCGCGCCCAGTGCGCCCGCAGCGCGTCCAGCCCGTCCCACACGCCGGTGGCCAGCCCGGCCGCGTAGGCGGCACCCAGGCTGGTGGTCTCGGCGACCACCGGACGCGTCACCGGCACGCCGAGCACGTCGGCCTGGTGCTGCATCAGCAGGGAGTTGGCGGTCATCCCACCGTCCACCCGCAGCGAGGTGATCGGCACCCCGGAGTCGTGGTGCATGGCGTCGACCACCTCGCGGGTCTGCCAACTGGTCGCCTCCAGCACTGCCCGCGCGAGATGGGCACGGGTGACGTAGCCGGTCAGGCCGGTGATCACGCCGCGCGCGTCGGAGCGCCAGTAGGGCGCGTACAGGCCGGAGAAGGCCGGAACGACGTAGGCGCCGCCGTTGTCCGGGACGCTCGCGGCCAGGGCTTCGATCTCGGCCGCCGACCTGATGAGGCCGAGCTGGTCGCGCAGCCACTGGACGAGGGCTCCGGTGATGGCGATGGACCCCTCCAGGCAGTACACCGGGCGGTCGGTGCCGAGCCGGTAGCCCACGGTCGTCAGCAGCCCGCTCTTGGAGGCCACCAGGCGGCTGCCGGTGTTGAGCAGCAGGAAACTCCCCGTGCCGTAGGTGTTCTTGGCCTCGCCGACGTCGAAGCAGGTCTGGCCGAACAGGGCGGCCTGCTGGTCGCCGAGCGCGGCGGCCACCGGCACGCCGGCCAGCCGCCCGGTCGCGGTGCCGTAGACCTCCGCCGAGGACGCGATGCGCGGGAGCACCGCCTCGGGGATGTCCATCACGGACAGGATCGCCGGGTCCCAGTCGAGGGTCGTCAGGTTCATCAGCAGCGTCCGTGAGGCGTTGCTGACGTCGGTGACGTGCACCCCGCCGTCGGGGCCGCCGGTCAGGTTCCAGATCAGCCACGAGTCGAGCGTGCCGAAGGCGATCTCGCCGTGCTCGGCGCGCCGCCGCAGCCCCGGCACGTGGTCCAGCAGCCAGGCGGCCTTGGGCCCCGAGAAGTAGCTGGCCAGCGGCAGGCCGGTGGCCTCGCGGAAGCGGTCCTGCCCGTCGGCGCCGCCGAGTTCGGCGCACAGCGCGGCGGTCCTGGTGTCCTGCCAGACCACCGCGTTGTGCACGGGCCGGCCGGTCGCGCGGTCCCAGAGCACGACCGTCTCGCGCTGGTTGGTGATGCCGAGGGCGGCCAGCCGGTCGGGCCGCAGCCCGGCCCTGGCGAGCGCGCCCGCCACGACCGCCTGGACCTTGGCCCAGATCTCGGTCGCGTCGTGCTCCACCCAGCCCGGCCGGGGCAGGATCTGGCGGTGCTCGCGCCGGTCGGCGGCGACGACGCGGCCGGCGGAGTCGAAGACGATGCAGCGGGTGGACGTGGTGCCCTGGTCGATGGCGGCTACGTAGCGCGGGTCGCTCATGTCAACGCTCCCTGCCCGGGACCCTCGTGGGGTTCACCTCTGAGGCGTGTGCCGGAAATGTTGTCCCGGGCCGGGAGAGCGTCAAGGAGCGGGGCCGATTCCGCCGGCCGCCCCGCGGCTCAGACCTCGATCTCCTCGGCGTCCTCGTCGTCCTCGGCGTCCTCGACCGCCGTGACGGCGCCCGCGGTGTGATCGGGGTTCTCCGCCAGCCACTTGGCCGCCGTCTCGGCCAGCTCGGCGTCGCGTCCCGCGAGCATCGTCGTGATCATCCTGACGTCCCCGCGCAGCGACCAGGCCGGGTGCCCGAACGTCGCCGGGTTGTTCCTCTCGATGAGGAAGTGCGCGGGCCACGCGGTGCCGTAGCCGATCACGGGCAGTGCCGCCGCGTACCTCAGCCGGCCCCGGGCGAGCCCGTAGCCGGTGACCGCGAGCCCGGTGAGGGTGCCGGCCAGGTGCACCCAGCGTGTGGCGGCCTTCGAGTGCATGGCCACGTAGTAGGGCCAGAACTCCTCGAAGGACGAGAACTCCTGCTGCGTCTGCTTGGTCATGACCGCACCGTAGCGCCGGCCCTGGACGTTGTCAGGGGGTCGTGGTACGTTCTTCTCGTACTGAGAAAGACTCACATTGAGAAAAACTCATACCGAGAACGACCAGTCGGGAACAACTCACCCGCGGGGAGGGGACACGGATGGACGGGCGCCGGCCGGACGACGAGCGGGAGTTCCTCGCGGCGTACGACCCGCGGGCCTTCGCGCCGATCGCCGTGACCGTGGACGTGGTCGCGCTGACCCTCCGCGGGGGCGCCCTGCACCTGCTGGCGGTCCGCCGCGGCGGACCGCCGTTCGCCGGCGCGTGGGCGCTGCCGGGCGGCTTCGTGCAGGCCGGACAGGAGTCGCTGGACGAGGCCGCGGCACGCGAACTCGCCGAGGAGACGGGCCTGGACGCGGGCGCGCTGGGCCGCGTCCACCTCGAGCAGCTCGGCTCCTACGGGCAGCCCGACCGCGACCCGAGGATGCACGTCGTGTCGGTGGCGTACCTCGCGTTCGCCCCGCACCTGCCGGACGCCACGGCCGGCGGCGACGCCGCGGGGGCGGACTGGCTGCCGGTGGAGTCCCTGCACCTGGCCGGGCAACCTGACGCGGCGCCCCCGCGTCCCATCGAACAGGGTCGGCGGACCGGAACCTACGGGGGTGGTACCGGCCGCCGGCCCCCTTCCCCCGGCGACTCCGCGCCGGGCGCGTCATCGGCCTCGGCCGAGGCCCCCGCCCCGGACTTCGCCTTCGACCACGACCGGATCGTCGCCGACGGACTGGAACGGGCCCGCGCCAAGATCGAGTACACCCCGCTGGCCACCGCCTTCCTCGACGAGACCTTCACCATCAGCGACCTGCGGGCGGTCTACGAGGCGGTCTGGGGCGCCCCGCTGCACGCGGGCAACTTCCACCGCAAAGTGCTGTCCGTACCCGGTTTCGTGGAGTCCACCGGCGAGACCGGCTCCCGCCCCGGCAGCCGCGGCGGGCCCCGCGCCCGCCTCTACCGGGCAGGCGACGCCCGTCAGCTGCACCCGGCGCTGCTGCGCCCCGACCACGAGGCCGCCGTCCGCTGAACGCGCCACGGCACCCGCGGCACGGCACCCGCCGCCTGTCGCCAAGGGCTGCGGCCGGGCCGCCGTCACCAACCGCCGCCGACCGGCACCACCACCGCCGACCGGCGCCACCGCCACCACCGAACCGTCACCGCACCACCACCGGTGAAGGAACGCCGGCATCGTCATCGACACCACAGGGGGACCATCATGGGAAGCGGACGCTGGTCGAGCAACGTCTACGACGCCGCCGCGCGTTACCGCGCCGCGTCGGGCACCGACGCCTTCGCCTACAACGACCACGTCAGGACCACCTCGCCGCGCCGCAGCTGGAGGGCGCACCCGTCGCTCGACCCGCGCGGACTGACCGTCAGGGAGAGCCGGGACTCCGCCGAGCACCCCACCTCGCTCGCCATCGCGGTGCTCTTCGACGTCACCGGCTCCATGGGCGGCGTCCCGCGGGTCCTGCAGACCAAGCTGCCCGACCTGTTCGGGCTGCTGCTCGCGCGGGGCTACACCGCGCACCCGCAGATCCTCTTCGGCGCCGTCGGCGACGCGACCTGCGACCAAGTGCCGTTGCAGCTCGGGCAGTTCGAGTCGGACAACCGCATGGACGACGACCTCGGCAACATCCTGCTGGAGGGCGGGGGCGGCGGCCAGATGACCGAGTCCTACGAACTCGCCCTGTACGCCATGGCCCGGCACACCTCGCTGGACTGCCACGAGAAGCGCGGGCGCCGCGGCTACCTGTTCCTCATCGGGGACGAGATGCCGTACGGCAAGGTCAAGGCCCGCGAGATCAGCGCGGTGCTCGGCGAACCCGCCGAGCGGGACATCCCCGTCACCGAGATCGTGGCCGAACTCCAGCGCACCTACCACGTCTTCTACATCCTCCCGGCCGGCGCGTCCTACGCGGGCAACCCCGAGGTCCTGGGGGTGTGGCGGCGGCTGCTCGGCCAGAACGTCATCGAACTCGACGACCTCGACGCCGTCTGCGAGACGATCGCGCTGACCGTCGGCCTCGGCGAGGAGGCCATCGACCTGGCGTCCGGCCTCGCCGACCTCGACGCGATCGGCTCCGACGCCGGGGCCAGCGTGGCGCGGGCCCTGCGGCCGGTGGCCGACCGTGACCGCCGCTAGCCGGGGACCGGGCGGCCCGCCGACGAGCCCGCACACGATCGTCGTCGACCTCGGCTACGGCGACGCCGGCAAGGGCGCCGTCGTGGACCGGCTCAGCCGCACCGGGGAGTTCACCGCCGTGGTGCGCTTCAACGGGGGAGCCCAGGCCGCCCACAACGTCGTCACCGAGGACGGCAGGCACCACACCTTCGCCCAGTTCGGCTCGGGCACGCTCCGCGGCGTGCCCGGCCACCTGTCGCGCTTCACCTGCGTCGACCCGCTGGCGCTCGCCGCCGAGGCGGACCACCTGCGGGCGCTGGGCGTGCCGGACCCGTACGGCCTGCTGACCGTCGACCGCCGGGCGCTGCTCACCACGCCGTACCACGCCGCGGCGAACCGGCTGCGGGAGCAGGCCAGGGGCGCCGCGCGGCACGGCTCGTGCGGCATGGGCGTCGGCGAGACCACCGCCTACGCCCTGGCCCACCCGCGGGACGCGCCCACCGCGGGCGACTGCGCTTCACGGCCCCGGTTGCTGCGGTTGCTGCGCCTGCTGCGGGACCGCCTGGCGGACGAGCTCGGCCCGTTGCCGGCCCCGCCGCCGGAGGACTGCGTCGACGCCTGCACCGCGTTCGCCCGCACGGTGACGCTCACCGGCGAGCACCACCTGCGGGACCTCGCCCGGCGCGGGCCGCTGCTCTTCGAGGGCGCCCAGGGCGTCCTGCTCGACGAGTGGCACGGCTTCCACCCGTACACCACCTGGTCCACCACGACCTTCGCCCACGCCGAGACGCTCCTGGAGGAGGCCGGCGACGGTGGCTCGGCCCGGCGGCTCGGCGTCGTGCGCACCTTCACCACACGCCACGGCCCGGGGCCGCTGGTCACCGAGGACCCCGAACTGGCCGCGCTGCTCCCCGAACCGCACAACGGTCACGGCCGCTGGCAGGGCGCCTTCCGCGTCGGCCACTTCGACGCCGTCGCGCACGGCTACGCGGTCGAGGTGTGCGGCGGCGTGGACGCCCTCGCCGTCACGCACCTCGACGCCGCGGCCCGCGTCGGCACGCTGCGGATCTGCCGCGGCTACGGCCTCGACGGCACGCTCGTCGAACGGCTGGCGCCCGGCCCGCCCCGTGACCTGGTGCACCAGGCGGAGCTGACCGGGCGCCTGCTTGGGGCCGCGCCCGCCGTCTGGGACACCCCCGGGCCCGACCCGGAGGACTGGACCGCGGCGCTGTCCGCCCTGCTGGGCGCGCCGGTGCTGGTGGCGTCCTCCGGGCCGGCGCGTCAGGAACTCAGGGACCTGCGGTCGATGGGGAAGTCGAAGTACGTGTCCGGGAAGGGCTCGCCGTTGAGCGTGTAGTGCCACCACTCCTCGGGCAGGTTGGTGAACCCCTGCGCCTCCATGGCGTTCTTCAGCAGCAGCCGGTCGGCGAGCTGCACGCCCTGGATGCGCGGGTCGAGGGTGTGGGCGAGGGTGTCGAAGCAGTCGAACCCGGTGCCCATGTCGATCGAGTTGTCGGGGAAGCGCTGGTCCTGCGGCCCGTAACAGGGCTCCAGGGTCTCGCCCGGCCGGTAGGGGCGGGTGGGCGTCGCCGGCAGCCGGACGACCGTGAGGTCCATGGTGCTGCCCCGGCTGTGCCCCGACTTCGCCGCGATGTAACCGTCGTCGAACAACCGGGTCTTGTCGACGTGCGGGTAGAACTCGGGCTTCATGCTCTGGTCGTTGAGGTCCTCGGCCCATGCCACGAAGTTGTCCACGGCGCGCTGCGGCCGGTAGCAGTCGTACACCTTCAGCGAGTATCCGCGGGAGAGCAGGCCCGTCTGCACCCGGTGCAGCGCCTCGGCAGCGGGCCGGGTCAGGATGCACATCGGCTTGCGGTAGCCGTCGATGGGGGCACCGGTGAAGTTGTGCGGGGTGATGTACCGGATCTCCTGGATGATCGTCGGGTCGACGTCGTGCAGGGCGGTGAACTGCGCCGGCGCCTTGGGCTCCGGGCGGGCCTGTGCGGGACCGCCGGCGGCGACCGCGATCAGCGCGGCGACGGGCAGGGCGAGGGTGCGCAGCACCGTGGTGAGTTTCGGCATGCTCCCACTGCCTACCAGCAACGAGGTCCCGGCGGGAAGGACGACCTGACGGCGGATCAGCGACATCCGCCGGAGATCGCGGGGCGATCCGGTACAGTCCGGGCGTGCCCGACGCCGACCGTGACCTCCCGTCCGTCCCCCCGGCCCGTGCCGCCCGGGCGGCCGCCGCGCCGGCCGCCGCCGCGGCGGTCGAGGACTCGCACTGCTCCTGGTGCGGCGCCCGCTACCCCTCGGACGCCGGCTGGCCGCGCCGATGCGCGGAGTGCGGCCGCTGGGCCTATCGCAACCCGCTGCCGGTCGCCGTGGCCCTGGTGCCGGTGCGGGACGCCGCCGGGCCCGCCCTGGTCGTCATCCGCCGCAGCATCGAGCCCAGCCGCGGCCGGCTCGCGCTGCCCGGCGGCTTCATGGAGGTCGGCGAGAGCTGGCAGCAGGCCGTGGTGCGCGAACTGGCCGAGGAGACCGGCATCCCGGGCGACGCGGGCCAGGTGGCGCTCGCCGACGCCCTCGCCGACGAGGCCGGCGGCTACCTGCTGCTGTTCGGGCTGCTGCCCGAGCGGCCCGCCGCCGCACTGCCGCCCCCGATCGTCACCGACGAGACCGACGGACACCAACTCATCCACGAACCGGTCGAGTTGGGTTTCCCGCTGCACACCGAGGCGGTCCGCCGCTGGTTCGCCGGCGGCTACCCGCCGGCACCCCGCACCCGCACCGCGTAGTCCGGCTCGCCGCCTCCGTCGGCCTCCACGACCACCCGGTCGCCGGCCCAGCGCGAGACGAAGCGCGTCATCCGCGGCGGCTCCCAGCCCTCCGGGTCGCCGGTGAACACCACGCCGCCGCCGGTGCGGCCGGCCCGCGGCGCCCACGCCTCCAGCTCGATCCCGCCGTCCGGTCCGGCCACCGGCAGCACCGCGCCGGCCCGGGCCAGGACCGGGATCCGGTCCAGCGGCGCGTCCAGCAGCACCTGGCCGGGGCCGCGGTGCGCCTCCCCGGTCGCCGTGTCGTACCACAGGCCGCGCGGCAGCCGCACCGCGCGCTTCGCCGATCCCGGCTCCATGACCGGCGCCACCAGCAGGGCATCGCCCAGCAGGAATGCGTCGCCGCACTCCCGCAGCGCCCGGTCCGCCGGCGACGTCCACCACAGCGGCCGCACGTACGGCGCGCCGGTGCCGCGCGCGATGTGCGCGAGCGTCTCGAAGTAGGGCAGCAGCCGCGTCCGTTCGGCCAGCGCGGCCCGCGCGTGCTCCAGTACCCGAGGCCCGAACTCCCACGGCTCGCGGCGGCCCGCGTCGTGCGCCGAGTGGGTGCGGAACAGCGGCAGGTAGGCGCCCAGCTGGAACCAGCGCAGATACAGTTCGGGCGACGGCGAGCCGGTGAACCCGCCCACGTCCGGGCCCGAGTACGGCACCCCGCACAGCCCGAGCCCCAGCACCAGGGCCAGCGAGGCACGCAGTCCCTGCCAGCCGGTCGCCACGTCGCCCGACCACGTGCCGCCGTACCGCTGCATCCCGGCCCACCCCGAGCGCGAGAAGAGGAACGGCCTTTGCTCGGGCCGCAGTTCGCGCAGGCCCTCGTACGCGGCCCTGGCCATCGCCAGCCCGTACACGTTGTGCGCCTCGCGGTGGTCGCCGCCGCGGCCCTCCAGGTGGTGGCGGGCCGAGCGGGGCAGCGTCGGATCGCCGAACGCGGCGAACGACACCGGCTCGTTCATGTCGTGCCACACCCCGGCGAAGCCCTGCCCGAGCCGCTCCGCGTACAGCCCGCCCCACCAGTGCCTGACCTTCGGGTCGGTGAAGTCGGGGAAGACGGCGGGGCCCGGCCACACCACGCCCTCCACCTCGCGGCCGCGCGCGTCCCGCACGAACGCGCCCGCCGCCAGGCCCGAGTCGTACTCCGCGAGCCCCGGCTCGGCCTTCACCGCCGGGTCCACGATCGACACCAGCCGGATGCCCCGGTCCTCCAACTCCCGTGCCAGGCGCGGCAGATCGGGGTAGGCCTCCCGGTCCACGGTGAACACCCGGTGCCCGTCGTAGTGGTCGATGTCCAGGTGGATCACGGACAGGGGCAGGTCGCGTTCCCGGTAGCCCGCCGCGATCCGGCGCACCTCCTGCTCGTTGCCGAAGCCCCACCGCGAGTGGTGGTGCCCCAGCGCCCAGCGCGGCGGCAGCGCGGGCCGCCCGGTCAGTGCCGTCCAGCCGGACAGCACCCGCGCGGGCGTGCCCGCGATGACCCAGTAGCGCAGCGGGCCGCCCTCCATGCGCAGCTCGCAGCCGCCCGGCCGGTCGTGGCCCGACCCCTCGCCCTCCTCGCCGTCGCGCAGGGTGACCTGCCCGTCCCAGGTGTTGTCGTGGAACAGCAGGTGGCAGCCGGCGTCCGCCACCACGAGCTGGACCGGCATCGTGATGTACAACGGGTCGTCCCCGGGAGCGAACGCGCCGCCCGGGTCGGTGTTCCACAGCCGGTACGTGCCGTCGGCCAGCCGCGGTCCCGCGGCCCGCCCGCCCAGGCCGTACACCCGCGCGTCGGCCGGAGTCTGCGAGCGCTGCACCCAGCGGGACGCCCCGCCCTCGTGCCCGCTCGCGTCCCACCAGCGCGGCGGCAGCTCGCGGCGCAGCAGCAGGCCGCCGGGCGTGCGGAACTCCACGGCGCCGTGGCGCGAGACCAGCACGGTCATGCGCTCGGACACCACCCGCCAGCCGTCCTTGTCCGGCTCCAGCAGCGCCCGGACGTCGGGAGCCGGCAGGCCCCCGCCCGCGCCGCCGTGCGGCGACCCGGCGGGCGCCAGCGCGTACGAGGGCTCTGGCTCCGCGCCGTCCCACCCGCAGAACACGGCGCCGCCGACCGAGACCCGCACCAGCAGCCGGGACCGGCCGAAGGCCACCACCCCACCGCCGGGCAGCGGCTGCGCGTCCACCGCGGCGCCCGGCACCCGGGCCCGCTCAGGGCCCGGCCGCGGGAGGTCCCGGGCGTCCAGGCGCCTCGTCCGCCAGGCCGCGCGCGTCGTGCGCAAGCCCGTGGCGGAACCCGCCATTCGTACCGATCGCAGCAGGTCCCGAGCGTCCATGCCCTCCAGCCTTTCATTGCTCCCGCGGCGGCGCCGCCCGTTCGGGCGGTGTTCACCTGGAGGAGCGCGCGAATCCGGCCGCCGCGCCCGGGCCCGCTCTGGCGCCGCAGACGATCACATGGCATCGTCCTGCCCAGCCCCCGCGGTGGGAGAACCCCGTCCCGGGAGCCGGCCGACAGCGCGGCCCGCCGACCCGGCGACACCGTGCACCGGCCGACCCTGCAGCCGCGCACAGCCGCGAACCGTCCGGGAGCCGCCGCATGACCACCACGCCCGAGCCCGCCAGCGCCCCGGAGCCGGCCGCGGAGCCGCGTCCCCTGTGGAGCCCCGGCCCGGAGCGCGTCGCACGCGCGCAGGTGACCCGCTTCCACGACTGGGCCGCCGAGCGGCACGGCGCCCCCGCGCGCGACACCGGCGACCCGCTCGCCGCCTACACCGCGCTGCACGGTTGGTCGGTCCACGACCCCGAGACGTTCTGGCGCGCGGTGGCCGAATGGTTCGACGTGCGGTTCGCCACCCCCTACAGCCGGGCCCTCGCCGACCCCGGGATGCCCGGCGCCCGCTGGTTCCCCGGCGCCACCCTCAACTACGCCGAGCACGCGCTGCGTCCCGCGCTCGACCCGGCCCGCGCCGGCACCCCCGCACTGCTGCACCTCGACGAGAGCCTCGAGATCGGCACCGTCACCTGGGCCGAACTCAGCCGCCAGGTGGCCTCGCTGGCCGCGGCCCTGCGGCGGCTCGGCGTGGCACCCGGTGACCGGGTCAGCGGCTACCTCCCCAACATCCCGCAGGCCGCCGTCGCCCTGCTGGCGACCGCCGCGGTCGGCGCCGTGTGGACCTCCTGCGCCCCGGACTTCGGCGCCCGCAGCGTGCTGGACCGCTTCCAGCAGGTCGAGCCGGTCGTGCTGTTCACCGTCGACGGCTACCGGTACGGCGGCAAGACCCACGACCGCACCGCGACCGTCGCCGAACTGCGCGCCGGCCTGCCCTCGTTGCGCGCCACCGTGCACATCCCGCTGCTCGGCACCGCGGCGCCCGAGGACGCCCTCGACTGGGAGGGGCTGACCGCGGACGCGCCCGAACCGGCCTACGCGCACGTGCCGTTCGACCACCCCCTGTGGGTGCTGTACTCCTCGGGCACCACCGGGCTGCCCAAGGCCATCGTGCAGTCCCAGGGCGGCATCCTGCTGGAGCACCTCAAACAGACCGGGCTGCATCTGGACCTCGGCCCCGGCGCCCGCTTCTTCTGGTACACCTCCACCGGCTGGATGATGTGGAACTTCCTGGTGTCCGGGCTGCTCGCCGGCGCCACCGTGGTCCTCTACGACGGCAGCCCCGGCCACCCGACCGTGGACGCGCAGTGGCAGGTGGCCGAGCGGACCGGTACCACCGTGTTCGGCACGTCCGCCGCCTACGTGATCGCCTGCCGCAAGACCGGCGTCCATCCGGGCCGCGACCACGACCTGTCCGCCGTGACCTGCGTGGCCACCACGGGCTCGCCGCTGCCGCCGGACGGATTCCGCTGGTTGCACGACGAGGTGAAGGAGGACCTGTGGATCGCCTCGGTCAGCGGCGGCACGGACGTGTGCAGCTGCTTCGCCGGGGGAGTGCCGACGCTGCCGGTGTACATCGGCGAGCTGCAGGCACCCTGCCTGGGCACCGACCTGCAGGCGTGGGACGCGCAGGGACGGCCGGTCGTCGACGAGGTCGGTGAGCTGGTCGTCACCAACCCGATGCCGTCGATGCCGATCGGTTTCTGGAACGACCCGGACGGCGTCCGCTACCGCGAGAGCTACTTCGAGATGTTCCCCGGCGTGTGGCGCCATGGGGACTGGATCACCCTCACCTCGCGCGGCACCGTCGTGATCCACGGACGCTCCGACTCCACGCTCAACCGCCAGGGCGTGCGCATGGGTTCCGCGGACATCTACGAGGTCGTCGAACGCCTCCCGGAGATCCGGGAGTCGCTGGTCATCGGCATCGAACTGGCCGACGGCGGCTACTGGATGCCGCTGTTCGTGCAGCTCGCGGACGGCGCGCGACTCGACGAGGCGCTGATCGACCGCATCCGCACCGCGATCCGCGCCGAACTGTCGCCGCGGCACGTGCCCGACGAGGTGATCGCGGTCCCCGGCGTCCCGCACACGCTCACCGGCAAGCGGATCGAGGTCCCGGTCAAGCGCCTGCTGCAGGGCACCGCGCTGGACAAGGCGGTCAACCCCGGTTCGGTGGACGACCTGGGCGTGCTGCGCTTCTACGAGCGGCTCGCCGCCGAACGCTCCGGAGGCGGCCGCCCGTAGCCGTGCTCACGGCCCGGACGGCCGGGACTGTCAGAGGCTCCCGTTACGGTGAGTGAGCATCAGACAGCGCAGGGATCGCATCCGGTCCCGGACCCGAGGGGGAAGCATGACCCGCACCGGCACCCGCCGCAGCACCGCACACCGCCGCCACGACCGCGCCCGCAAGCGCCACGCCACTCGCCGCACCAGGCCCGCGGGCCGCACCGACCAGCGGCGCGCCCTGCGCGCCGAAGCCCCCACCATCCTCGGACTGCTGGTCGACGACGGCGACTTCACCGCCATGACCGGCTACCCGAGCTTCCCCTTCACCGACTACGGCCGGTACCTGCACCACGTCGACGCCCTGCTGCACAGCCTGCACGCGCGCGGCACCCACGTCGCCGTCACCCTCTTCGACCCCGCCGCCTATGCCGCCTACTGCACCGGCACCCGACAGCCACCGGACAGACCCGGCAGCCGCACCCGGTACACCGCCGAAGCCACCACCGCGGGCCCCGCCGTCCCCTACGCCCGGCAGCCCCTCGACACCCTGCGCGGCACCCTGGCCCGCGAAGCGGAACACCGCGCCACCTGGGAGCGGGCCACCGACCTGCTGATGGACGCCGGCCGCTGCACCGACTGCGGGGAGGAACTCGTGCACTGCGCGTTCGACCGCGCCTCGCACACCCTCATCCGCCTCGTCGAAGCCGTCGGCCCGGGCCGCCACCACGTCGTCGCCAGCCTGCCCGAGGACAGCCGTCCGCCGCTGCTCGCCGCGGCCCGCATCGGCTCCGACGAGGACGGCGAACTCCACCTCGACGAGGCCGACGCCCTCCTGCTGTGCACGGTCATGGCCGCCTGCGCCGCCACCGTCCACCCCGGCGGCCTCGTCATCCGCACCACCGCCTCCGACGGCACCGACACCGTCCGCGGCTGGACCCTGCGCGGCGCGGTGCCGCACCCCCTCACCGAACCGGAGGTGTTCAACGCGTACTGCACCGACCCCGACACCGGAGACCCCGTACCCCCGGAACCCGGTGTCCGCTACGCCGCCGGCATCCCGCTGCCCCCGCCGCTGCCCGGCGACCTCGCCTGAACCGCACCGCCGGAAACGGCGAGGGGCGCCCCACCCCACGGTGGAACGCCCCTCGCCGCCCGGCCCTTCGACAGCGGCCGGGCAGGCCGGCCGCTACTCGCCGGACAGCACCGCCTGCGCCGCCCGCCGCGCGTCGTCCGCGCTGTCCGTGGCACGCGCCGCCGCCGCCGCACGTTCGCACTGAGCGAGCGTGAACTTCGCCAACGTCGCCCGCACGTAAGGAATCGACGCCGCACCCATCGACAGGCTGGTGACGCCCAGACCCGTCAGCACGCAGGCCAGCAGCGGATCGGCCGCCGCCTCGCCGCACACGCCGCAGCCCTTGCCCTCCGCCTTCGCCGCCTCGGCGGCCATCGCCACCAGGTCCAGCAGCGCCGGCTGCCACGGGTCCTGCAGCCGCGACACCGCACCGACCTGGCGGTCGGCCGCGAAGGTGTACTGCGCGAGGTCGTTCGTCCCCAGCGAGACGAACTCCACCTCCTGCAGTACCGACCGTGCCCGCAGCGCCGCCGACGGGATCTCCACCATCGCGCCGAATTTGGCCGCCAGACCCGCCTCACGGCACGCGTCGGCGAACGCCTTCGCGTCGCTCCGGTCCGCCACCATCGGCGCCATGACCTCCAGGTAGACCGGAAGCCCCTCCGACGCCCTGGCCAGCGCCCGCAGCTGCGTCCGCAGCACCTCGGGGTGGTCCAGCAGCGTCCGCAGACCGCGCACACCCAGCGCCGGGTTCGGCTCGTCGCCCGGCGTCAGGAAGTCCAGCGGCTTGTCCGCACCCGCGTCCAGCACCCGCACCACGACACGTCCCTCGGGGAACGCCTCCAGCACCTGCCGGTACGCCTCGACCTGCTTGTCCTCCGACGGTGCCTTCGCCGAGTCGTCCAGGAACAAGAACTCGGTACGGAACAGGCCCACGCCCTCGGCGCCCGCGGCCAGCGCCGCCGGCACGTCCGCGGGCCCACCGACATTCGCCAGCAACGGCACCTTGTGCCCGTCGGACGTCGCGCCCGGCCCCGACGACGCGGCCAGCGCCGCCTTGCGCTCCGCGGCCGCGGCCGTCAGCGCCGACCGCTTCTCCTCGCTCGGCTCCACGAAGACCTCGCCCGTGCTGCCGTCGACGGCGATCACCGTGCCCTCGGCCAGCTCCTCGGCACCGGGCAGCGCCACCACGGCCGGCACCCCGAGCGCCCGCGCCAGGATCGCACTGTGGCTCGTCGGCCCGCCCTCCGCGGTCACGAAACCCAGCACCAGCGCGGGGTCGAGCAGCGCGGTGTCGGCCGGCGCCAGATCCCGGGCGATCAGCACGTACGGCTCGTCGCTGTCCGGCACACCCGGCATCGGCACACCCAGCAGCCGCGCCACGATGCGGTTCCGCACGTCGTCCAGGTCCGCGACGCGTCCCGCCAGGTACTCGCCCGCACCCGCGAGCAGCGCGCGATAGGAGGCGAAGGCGTCGTAGACGGCGCGCTCCGCGGTGCTGCCCACGGCGATCCGCCGCTCCACGTCCGCCATCAGCTCCGGGTCCTGCGCCATCAGCGCCTGCGCCTCCAGTACCGCCTGCGCCTCACCTCCGGCCAGGTGCCCGCGCGCGGTCAGATCCGCGGCGACCGCCTCCACGGCCTGCCGGGCGCGGCCCTGCTCACGCTCGGCCTCGTCGCGCCCGATCTGCTTGGCGGGGGGCTCCAGGACAGCGGTGCCCATGTGCCGGACCTCGCCGATGGCCACACCGTGGCTGACACCGACGCCTCGCAGCGTTGTCTCCATGTCCCTACTTCCAGTCGAAGAGGGTCTCGCCGGCCGCGACGGTGCCGCCGTCCCTGACGTTCTCCAGCACCTCGGCCGTCGCCTCCAGGGCCACCACCGGGCAGATCGGGGACTTCCCCGCCGCCTCGACCGCCGCGGGGTTCCAGCGCACGACCGCCTGACCGCGCGTGACGTTGTCCCCCTTGGACACGAGCAGCTCGAAGCCCTCGCCGTTCATCTGCACGGTGTCGATGCCGAGGTGCGTCAGCACCCCGTGGCCCTCGTTGTCCACCACGACGAACGCGTGCGGGTGGAGCGAGACGATGACACCGTCCACCGGAGACACCGCCTCGCCCGGCTCGCGCGCGGGGTCCACCGCCGTGCCAGGGCCGACCATGGCGCCGGAGAACACGGGGTCCGGCACCGCTTCGAGTCCGATGACCCGACCGGCCAGGGGCGATGAAACGGTCGTCATGAGAAGCCTCCTCAAGTGCGGAGATCTAGACGCCGTCACTGACAGTCACGGGACGGCGAGCCGCGAGAGCAGCCTAAGTCATGTCAAGTGCGGATTCGGCCCGGCACCCGCCGCGTCCTCGGCCCACCCCCGATTTGCTCCCCGCAGGGGCGTCCAGTACCTTGGCACAACCGCCTCGACGAGACAGCGGAAACGTGCGTCTCGGAGCCTTTACCGGCAAAGGGGCTGGTAATTCTGACCGGAAAGCATCTGCTAAGGTTGGAACACAACGAAGGGAAGGCCGGAGGGGCCCGAAAGGGAACCGAAGGAAGCGTCCGTTCCTTGAGAACTCAACAGCGTGCCAAAAGTCAACGCCAGATATGTTGATACCCCGTCCCTCACGGTTCGCCGTGGTGGATGTGGTTCCTTTGAAAAGTCCTTCCTGTAGCGGGAAGGCGAGACACAGCGAGGACGCTGTGCACTGCGGGGACTATTCCTCCTCGTGGTGCCGCTCTTTCGTGTGTTGCCGGGATAGCCCGGAAGCATTCACGGAGAGTTTGATCCTGGCTCAGGACGAACGCTGGCGGCGTGCTTAACACATGCAAGTCGAACGGTGAAGCCCTTCGGGGTGGATCAGTGGCGAACGGGTGAGTAACACGTG
>NZ_FODD01000023.1 GCF_900110255.1 Actinacidiphila rubida | reverse complement strand
GGCCCTGCCCGCGACGCCGCCCCACCTCTCCTCACCTCCCCGCACACCGACACGAAGGACCGCCGTGAACAGCACGCCGCCGGACGTCCACCGATCCGGACCCGGTCCCTTCGACCGGCTCGCCGAGCAGGCCTCGCTGCGCCGCCGCGCCGGGCTGCGCCGCGAACTGCGGCCGCGCGGCGCCGACTCGCCGCTCGTCGACCTCGCCGGCAACGACTACCTGGGCCTCACCCGGCACCCCGAGGTGACCCGCGCGGGCGCCGATGCCTGCCTGCGCTGGGGCGGCGGGTCCACCGGGTCCCGCCTGGTCACCGGCAGCACCGCGCTGCACGCGGAGCTGGAGGCCGAACTCGCCGACTTCACCGGCGCCGAGGCCGCGCTCGTGTTCGCCTCCGGATACGCGGCGAACCTCGCGGCTGTCACCGCGCTGTCCGGCGCCGGGACCCTGCTGGTGTCCGACGCGGCCAACCACGCGTCCCTGATCGACGGCTGCCGGCTGTCCCGGGCCGCCACCGAGGTCGTCCCGCACGCCGACCCCGAGGCGGCCCGCAAGGTGCTGTCGGGGCACCGCGGACCCGCGCTCGCGGTCAGCGACTCCGTGTTCTCGGTGGACGGCGACGCCGCGCCCCTGGCGGAACTGGCCGCTGTCTGCCGGGAGTTCGGGGCCGGACTGCTGGTGGACGACGCGCACGGGTTCGGCGTCCTCGGCGAGGGAGGGCGCGGTGCCCTGAACGCCGCCGGCCTGGCCGGGGCGCCCGACGTGGTGTGCACCGCCACCCTGTCCAAGTCGCTGGGCGCGCAGGGCGGTGTGGTGCTGGGTCCGGCCGTGGTCGTCGAGCACCTGGTCAACGCCGCCCGCACGTTCATCTTCGACACCGGGCTGGCCCCGGCCGCCGCGGGGGCCGCGCTCGCCGCGCTGCGGGTGCTGCGCCGCGAACCGGAACGCGCCGGGCGGGCCAGGACCGTCGCACGGGCATTCCACACCGGGCTCACCGCGGCGGGCCTGGACGCGACGGCGCCCGACGCCTGCGTGGTGTCGGTGCGCGCCCCTTCGCCCGAGGACGCGGTGGCCTGGGCGGCACGGTGCCGTGACGAGGGTCTGGCCGTCGGCTGCTTCCGGCCGCCGTCCGTGCCCGACGGCGTCTCGCGGCTGCGGCTCACGGCGCGCTGCGACCTGACCGACGCCGAGATCGACGCCGCGGTCGGGGTGATCGTGCGGACGGCGCCCCAGGGGTGAGGCGGGGCCGAGGGGCAGGGGGAGTGACCCGCGGGGGGAGAGCCCCCCGCGGGTGATGACCTCAGGTGTGGCGGAGGCCACCGGACGGGCCGGGCCCGCCTGACAGCGCCCGGACGAACTCCGTCCAGGCGTCCGCGGTGAACAGCAGCGTCGGGCCGTGCGGGTCCTTCGAGTCGCGAACGGCCAGGTGCCCGGGGGCCGGCAGGGCGGTCTCCACGCAGTTGTTGGCCGCGGTGCTGTAGCTGCTGCGCCGCCACGTCAGACCGGCGGTCGTCATGATGCCTCCTCGATGCGGGAGCGCTACCGCGTCCACCCGGCGCGGATCCGGGCGATGAGGGCCACGGACTCCTCGCACGGAAGGGCGCGGGCGCGCAGTCCGGTGAACGCCGCGGTGTAGGCCGCGACGTCCTCTGTGCGATCGACGTGGAGACTACCCGTCAGATGGTCCACAACGACAACATCAAGTTCCGGCATCTGCGGAAAGACGAAGATGACAAAGGAGTTGGTCACTCCCGTGTGACCGCCGGCGGTGAACGGCACCACCTGGAGGCGGACGTGGGGAAGCCCGGCGGCCGCCTCCAGATGGGCGAGCTGGCCGTCCATCACCTGCGGGCCGCCGACGTCGCGACGCAGCACCGCCTCGTCCAGGACCGCGAGGAACTCCAGCGGCGGGTCCTGCCGCAGCACCGCCTGCCGCGCGGTGCGGACCTCCACCAGCGCCGCCACCTCCTCCGCGGTCAGCCCGGGCATCACCGACGAGGTGAGCGCCCGCCCGTAGGCGGGGGTCTGGAGCAGCCCGGGCACGACGCTGTTCTCCATCGACAGGATGCGGCCGGCGCCGGTCTCCAGGGTGATGAAGTCCCGGTACTGCTCGGGCAGGAGGTCGCGGAACTCGTGCCACCAGCCGCGCCGGTGGGCGCGGCCGGCGAGCATCGTGAGCAGGTCCCGCACCCGCCGGTCGCGCACGTCGTACACGTCCAGCAGCACGCCCACGTCGCCGACCGTGACGGTGCTCGCGCCGGTCTCGATCCGGCTGACCTTCGACTGGTGCCAGCCGGCCCGGCGGGCCGCCTCGCCACTCGTGAGGGCGGCGGAGTCCCGCAGCCGCCGCAACTCCTCGCCCAGACGACGCCGGCGCACGGCCGGAACTCGCTCCATCGTGACTCGCGCCTCCTGCACTCCGGCTGTCCGCGGGGCGGGCATGCGTCACACCAGTCTGCCTCTCCCGGATGCGTCCGAGGAGCAGAGTTCACCGGTTCGGGCGACAGATATATGCAGAAGGCTGTGAACGGGCCCGGACAGCGGCACGATTGGTGTCACTCTGGCGCGAACCACTCGTCTCGCAGCGGGGCACGTCCGCTCCTCGGGAACCGGACGGGCGCCGGAGGCCGGTCAGGGCGGGAAAGGGAACAGCGTCGCCATGGCAGATCTCCAGGAAGCAACCGTCACGCTGCCGAGTGACCCCGCGTCGGTGACGACGGCCCGCCGCTATGTGTGCGGGCTCCTCGCCGACTGGGGGCTGCCACCGGGCGACGAAGCGGTGGACGCGGTCCGCCTGATCGTCTCCGAACTGGCCACCAACGCGGTGCTGCACACCTCCGGGCTGTCGCCGACCTTCACCGTCGACGTCCGGCTGGAACGCAGCGAGCAGCTCTACATCGGCGTCACCGACAGCCATCCGCGCCGCCCGCAGCGGCAGACGGCCGCGGCGCAGCAGGACAACGGCCGCGGGATGGTGATCGTGCGTCACCTCACCCAGGAGTCCGGCGGGCGCCTGGAGGTCAGCCCGACCGCGGACGGCGGCAAGACCGTCTGGATCACCATCCCCTGGGCCGTCACCGTGGCGTAGGGGTCCTCAGCCGGCACCGCCCGGGCGCACCAGCAGCGCCTCCGCCCCGACGGGCGCGAAGCCGGCGGACAGCAGCGCCCGCAGGCTTGCCGCATTGCCCGGCGCGGCCTGCGCCCACAACGGCGCGCCGCCGGGCACCAGATGGCGTGCCGCGCGGGCGAGCGCCCGGCCGAGGCCGCTGCCGCGGGCGTCGGGCTCGACCTCCAGCGCCGCCTCCCAACGCCCCGCCACGCCCCGGCCGATCACCAGTGTGCCGCCCGGAACGGTCCACGCCCGCACGTCGTCGCGGTGCCGCAGGGCCCTGGCGATCCGCGGATGCGAGCGGTCCAGCGTCTCGCGCAGGTCCAACGGCGGCGGTCCGGAGAGCGGTTGGGCGACGGTGAGCACATCGATCGAGTGGGCGTCGCGCCGGGAACGGGCGCTGAGCGCGGTCAGGAACGGCGGGGACAGCGGGGCGCCGAGGTCGTCCGCCGGGAGCAGCGCGGCCAGTTCGGCGTGGTCCGCGTCGGTGAACACCACGGCGTGGGCGGTGAACGCGATCACGCCCGCGTCGCGGTCCGACGGCTGGGGGAGGAAGGTCACCGAACCGTCGGCCGGCGGGAAGACACCGCGTGCGGCGCCGTCGAGCAGGGCCGCCAGCCCGCCGGAGCCGCCGCCCGTCATGCCCGGGCCTTCGCTGCCAGCGACTCGACCATCATCACCAGGTCGTCCAGGTCCGCGTCGAACTCGGCGTCCCAGTCCACTCCTTCGGCCAGCCACGGCATGACCGCGTCGTGCCCCGGCAGCGTCCCGTCGGGGAGCTGGCCGCGGCGGCCGCGCGGGTCGAGCGTGCCGGGGCCGAAACGCCCGCCGGACTCGGAGGCGATCCAGCCCAGCATGTACGTGCTCACCAGCCGCTCCAGGCGCGGTACTTCGGACGGCGGCACGCCCGCGTCGAGAAGCGCCTGGTAGAGCAGGTCGACGGTCGTCACGGCGTCGGGGGTGACCGCGGGCCGGGAGAACAGCAGCCCCGTCACCCAGGGGTGGCCCTGCGACAGCGAGCGCGCGGTGTGGGCGAACAGCCGTACGCGGTCCCGCCAGTCGGTGACCTCGGCCAGTTTCGGCGCGGACTGGAACACCAGGCCGAGCATCCGCCCGAGCATCGCGTCGAGCAGCCCCGCCTTGTCCCCGACGTGCGGATACAGCGCCATGGGCGTCACGCCGACGGCCTGGGCGACCGACCGCATGGACACTCCCGCGAGCCCGCGCTCGTCGGCGATGGCCAGTGCCGCGTCCAGAATCTCTTCCCGTTTCCCGCTCATGCCTCTACACTGTAGATCTATACAGTGTAGATCAACAATTGGGGGTGGTGGCCGATGCTCTCGGCCGAGGAGTTGGTGATGCGCTACGGCGACCGGCGGGCGCTGGACGGCTTCAGCCTGGAGGTGCGGTCCGGTGAGGTCACCGGGCTGATCGGGCACAACGGAGCGGGGAAGTCCACCTTCGTGGAGGTCGTCGCGGGGCTGGTCCGGCCGGCGTCCGGCCGGGTGCGGGTCTGCGGTGTCGACGCGCTCGAACGGCCGTGTGACGCACGGGCGTTGCTCGGCGTCGCCCCGCAGGAGCTCGCCCTCTATCCGACGGTCACCGTCCGCGAGCACCTGCGGCTGTTCGCCGGCCTCGCGGGAATCCGCCGTGCGTCCGCCCGGCGCGCGGTCGGCGCCGTCGCCGAGGAGCTGATGCTCGGCGAGGTCCTCGACCGGCGCTGCGGGGTGCTCTCCGGCGGGCAGCGCCGCCGGGCCCAGGCGGCCGCCGCGATGGTCGGCACCCCGTGCGTCCTGCTGCTCGACGAGCCGACGGCGGGTGCCGACCCGGAGACGCGCCAGGCCCTGCTGGCCGCGGTCCGGGCGCGTGCCGCCGCCGGCGCGGCCGTCCTCTACACCACCCACTACCTCCCCGAACTCGTCGACCTCGACGCCACGTTGGCGGTCGCCCGGCGCGGCCGGGTGGTGGCCAGGGGTGGCCGGGCGGAGCTGACCGCGGACCTGCCCGGCGAGATCCGGCTGAGCCTGGACCCGGCGCGGCCACGCCCGGCCCTGCCCGCGGAGATCGCCGGCCGCGCCCGGGACGACGGCCCCCATGCACTGCGCGTCGCGACCCGCAACCCGTCGGCGGACCTCGCCACGCTGCTCGCGGCCGGCTGCGCGCCGCTGAGCGTCGACGTCCGCCGCCCGGACCTCGACGACCTGTACCGGTCGCTCGCGACGCGTGACCTCGCAGCGGACGCGGCCGCCTGATCGGACGGAGGCGCGCATCGGTGTGGACCACCGTGGCACCGGCCTCGCGCCCCGAGGGGCACGCGCGGCGGGCCCACCCGGCTCCCCGTGACGCCCGTGCACCTGACGCACCTGACGCACCTGACACAAGGGACAGGGGATGATCGCCATGAACGCTGACGTCCAGCTGGGCGGGACCGCCGTGCCCGCGGCCCTGGGCACCCCGCGGGTTTCGCGGCCGCCCGAGCCCGGCCGCGGAACCCGCGACGCCCTGCGCCGCACCGGCGTGCTGGTCCGGCACAACACCGCGGTGCTGCTGCACGAACCCGGCCCGCTGGTCGGCCGGTTGGTGATGCCGATCATCCTGCTGCTGGCCCTTCGGCCGCTGTACGAGCAGGCGCAGGGCCCCGGCGGGACGTCCCAGGCGGTGGTCGGTTCGCTGGTGACGTTCTCGCTGCTGGCCCTGTCGATCGTGGGCGGCTCGATCCTGTCCGAGCGGGTGTGGCGCACCTGGGACCGGTTGCGCGCCACACCCGTCCGGCCCGCCGAACTGCTCGTCGGCAAGGCCGTCCCGGTCCTCGGCGTGCTCCTGCTGCAGCAGGCGGTGGTGCTCGGCTTCGGCGTCCTCGTCTTCGGGATGCCGGTCGCCGCGCCGGGGCTTCTGGTGACCGCCTGCCTCGCCTGGGGGCTGGCGCTCCTGGGGATGGGGTCGGCGGTCGGGGTGACGGTCCGCAGCTACGGGCAGCTGAGCACCACCTTCGACATCGGGTCGCTGTTCCTCACCACGCTGGGTGGCGCCCTCGTCCCCCTGTCGACGTTGCCGGGCTGGCTGCGCGCGGTCAGCCCGGCGTCGCCGGGGTACTGGGCGGCCCGGACACTGCGGCACGCCGCCGCGGGCGACACGGGGCCGACGCTGCGCGGGGCCGCCGTGCTGCTGGCCGTGGGGGTCGCGTGCGGTGCGGTCGCCTGCCGCCGGGTGGCCCGCGGGTGGGGCCGGGCGTCGGCGGTATGACGTCGGACCGGCCGCAGGGCCCGGGGGCGGTCGCGGCGGTTCCGCCGCGTGCCGCCGCGTGGCCGGCCTCGACGCCGGGGAAGACGCCGGGGCGGCCGCCGAGGAGGAAGGCCAGGAGGCCGTCGAGCGGTCCTGGCCCCTGGGGACCGGTGGAGATCACCTGACGCGGCCGTACCAGACGCTGCTGGTCCAGATCCGCTCCAGGCGGACCGTGGCGCCGGTCCTCGGCGCGTGCCAGATGCGGCCGCTGCCGGCGTAGATCCCGACGTGGTAGACCGACGACGCCGAGGAGCCGGCGTGGAAGAACACCAGGTCGCCGATGCGTCGCGAGGAGGCCGCGATGTGCCGGGTGCTGTTGTACTGGGCGGCCGCGGTGCGCGGCAGCTTCTTGCCCGCACGCTTGAACGAGTACTGGGTGAGCCCCGAGCAGTCGAAACGGTAGGGGCCGGTGGCGCCCCACTGGTAGGGCGCGCCCTGCTTGGAGGCGGCGACGTCCAGCGCGTGGGTGGCCAGCGAGGCGGCCTGCGCGGACGAGAGGGCCCCGGGGATCAGGGCCGGTGCGGCGACGGCCGCGGCGGTGAGCACGGACGCGGCCCCGAAGCGGGACAGCCGTGCGGAGACGGGATGAGCGTGGGTGTGGTGGAGCGCGAGCATGCGCGACCCTTCGTCGTCAGCCTGCGAAGGATGACCTGTCGGGTTCGGGCAGGCGAAGAATGCCCGGCCGCTGACCAGCGGCTTCACCCCTAGAGGCGGCCCGGATGTGCTCCGGGCCGGCCCCGCACTGCTGGGTCCTCCGCTCCTGCCGCGTGCACTCGTGTCGACCTGGCATCCGCGCGGCGGCAGGATTGGGCGTCCGCGCGGACCGCCCCGTCACGGCGACGGGGGCTTGTCGTCACCACGGATGGTTACGCACGAAAGCGCCCGATGTGATGCTGAAAACGCGCTATGTGAGTCTCGTCACGTTTCACCTATCCGAGTGAACGGGCCCTCGGCGCACGTTCGCTGACGCCACGTCCGTGCCGCTGACCTGGCCCGATGTCGCGCCGGTCGCAGGGGTCCAGCCGACATGCGCAATTCCGACCCGAATTGACAAGCCCCGTCAAACCCCGTCGGATACGCCCAATGGACTGACCGATTGCGTCACCGTGTCGGGCGTGTCCGCCCCGAACGGCCGCCGCCGCCGCGGATCTCACGGCCGGGCGGCCGGTCCGGCGTTCGGATCAGGCGTCACCGTCACCCGTGCGGAACGGCGTTCACCCTCCAGGACCCGCAGTGCCCGCGCCAGCGTGGCGTGGTGGAGTTCGGTCTCGCCGCGCAGGTGCATCGTGGTCAGCGCGTCCCTGAGTGCCGCCGCCCTGGTGACCAGCGCCTGGGCGGCCCGCAGCGCCCCGTAAGTGTCGGTCGTGCGGCACGGGTTGATCCGGCCCAGCAGGTCCACGACCTCCAGGTAGCAGTCCACCAGTTCGCCCTCGGAACGCGTGAGCGCGGGCAGCGGCGGCAGTTCCGGCACCACCCTCGATCACCGCGGGCCGTACGGGGCGCTGTTGGCCTTCCTGCTGCTGGTCAGGCGGTCCACCAGCCCGTAGTCCACGGCCGCTTGCGCGTCGAACACCTTGTCGCGCTCGATGTCGGTCCTGATCCGCTCCAGGTCCTGCCCGGTGTGCCGGGCCAGCATCGTCTCCAACTGCTCGCGCGTCCGCAGCAGTTCCCTGGCCTGGATCTCCAGGTCGGACACGTCGCCCTGCACCACCTCGCCCATGGACGGCTGGTGGATGAGGATGCGCGCGCCCGGCGTCGCCATGCGCTTGCCGGGGGCGCCGGCGGTCAGCAGTACCGCCGCGGCCGACGCCGCCTGCCCGATGCACACCGTCGCCACGTCGCAGGTGACGAACTGCATCGTGTCGTAGATCGCGGTCATCGCCGAGAACGAGCCGCCGGGCGAGTTGACGTACAGGTGGATGTCCTGCTCGGGTGCGGCGCTCTCCAGGTGGATGAGCTGGGCCATCACGTCGTTGGCCGACGTGTCGTCGATCCGGGTGCCCAGGAAGACGATCCGCTCCTGCAGGAGCTTGGAGTACGGATCCATCGTCCGGACGCCGTTGCTGCTGCGCTCGGTGAACTCCGGCAGCACGTAGCGGGCGGTCGGTCGGAACATGGCAGGCACCTCCGTATGCACAAAATGTACAGGACGTACGTCCCGTTATGATGGGGAGCATGACCCATGACGTCCCGGTGACACAAGCGCGTGCGCAGCTCGCCGACCTCATCAACCGCGTCGTCTACGGCGGCGAGCAGGTGGTGCTGACCCGCCACGGCAAGCCCTTGGTCGCCCTGGTCTCCGCCGCTGACCTGCAGCGACTGCGTGATCTCGACGCGCAGCCGGAGGAGCAGGTGATCAGCACCGTGTCGTCGGTGGGTGGCGGTGCGTCCGCCACGGGCGAACGGCGCAGGTTCGGCATCGCCGCCGAGCACCGCGGACCCGCGGCCGGAGACCGCTGACGCCGTGTAACAGCGCGGACACACACCGGAAACGCCGTCGAACCACGGCCGCTCTACCGTCGCGGGACCCGACGACGGCGAGGTGCGGCAGTGCAGTTGACCCCCCACGAGCAGGAACGGCTGCTGGTGCACGTCGCGGCCGACGTCGCCGAGCGGCGCCGGGCCCGCGGACTGCGGCTCAACCACCCCGAGGCGGTGGCGCTGATCACCGCCCACGTGCTGGAGGGCGCCCGTGACGGCCGGAGCGTCGCCGAGCTGATGGCCTCCGGCCGCACCGTGCTGAGCCGCGACGACGTCATGGACGGCATCCCGGAGATGATCCACGACGTCCAGGTCGAAGCCACGTTCCCCGACGGCACCAAACTGGTGACCGTGCACGAGCCGATCGTCTGAGGGGGCGGCGTGATCCCCGGCGAGATCCTGCACGACGCACCTCCCGTGCCCTTCAACTCCGGACGGCCCGTGACCCGCCTGACCGTCGTCAACGCCGCCGACCGCCCGGTGCAGGTCGGCTCCCACTACCACTTCGCCGAATGCAACCCCCGTCTCGAGTTCGATCGGGCCGCCGCCCGCGGCCTGCGGCTGAACATCCCGGCCGGCACCGCCGTGCGCTTCGAACCCGGCATCCCGGTCGACGTCTCCCTCGTGCCCCTCGCCGGGCAGCGCGTGGTGGCCGGGCTGCGCGGACGGATCGGTGGCGCCCTCGATGCCTGAGCTCACCCGCGCCGCCTACGCCGACCTGTACGGGCCCACCACCGGCGACCGCATCCGGCTGGCCGACACCGACCTGCTGATCGAGGTCGAACGGGACCTGGCCGGCGGGCCCGGACTCGCCGGCGACGAGGCCGTGTTCGGCGGGGGCAAGGTCATCCGCGAGTCCATGGGCCAGGGGCGCGCCACCCGCGCCGAAGGGGCGCCCGACACCGTCGTGACCGGCGCGGTGGTGCTCGACCACTGGGGCGTGGTGAAGGCGGACGTCGGCATTCGCGACGGCCGGATCAGCGCGCTCGGCAAGGCCGGCAACCCCGAGACGATGGACGGCGTCCACCCGGACCTGGTGATCGGCCCGGAGACCGAGGTGATCGCGGGCAACGGCCGCATTCTGACGGCCGGGACGGTCGACGCGCACGTCCACTTCATCACGCCCACCCTGGTGCACCAGGCGCTCGCCACGGGCGTCACCACCCTCGTCGGCGGCGGCACCGGCCCCGCCGAGGGCACCAAGGCCACCACCGTCACCCCGGGTGCCTGGCACCTGGCGGCCATGTTCGCGGCGCTCGAGGCCTACCCGGTCAACATCGGGCTCCTCGGCAAGGGCAACACCGTCAACCCGCGGGCACTGCACGACCAACTGGCCGGCGGCGCCGTCGGATTCAAGATCCACGAGGACTGGGGGGCCACCCCCGCCGCGATCGACGCCTGCCTGCGGGTGTGCGAGGACAGCGGCGCCCAACTGGCCCTGCACACCGACACGCTGAACGAGGCGGGATTCGTCGAGGACACCCTCGCCGCCATCGCCGGCCGGGGCGTCCACGCGTACCACACCGAGGGCGCCGGCGGCGGCCACGCCCCCGACATCATCACCGTGGTGGGACGGCCGCACATCCTGCCCTCGTCGACCAACCCCACCCGGCCGCACACCGTCAACACCGTCGAGGAACACCTCGACATGCTGATGGTCTGCCACCACCTCAACCCGGCCGTGCCGGAGGACCTCGCGTTCGCCGAGTCCCGCATCCGGCCGTCCACGATCGCCGCGGAGGACGTGCTGCACGACCTCGGCGCGATCAGCATCGTCAGCTCCGACTCCCAGGCCATGGGCCGGATCGGCGAGATCGCCCTGCGCACCTGGCAGACCGCGCACGTCATGAAGCGACGGCGCGGCGCGCTGCCCGGCGACGGGCGGGCCGACAACCACCGGGCCCGGCGCTACGTGGCGAAGTACACCATCAACCCCGCCGCCGCCCAGGGAATGGACGCCGAGATCGGCTCG
The DNA here is from genome assembly GCF_900110255.1 of Actinacidiphila rubida. GTDB lineage: Bacteria > Actinomycetota > Actinomycetes > Streptomycetales > Streptomycetaceae > Actinacidiphila > Actinacidiphila rubida. Next base: position 149,131 of record NZ_FODD01000023.1, on the reverse strand, counting down.
GTGGAGGCCGGGAAGCTGGCCGACCTCGTGCTGTGGGATCCGGCGTTCTTCGGCGTCAAGCCGCACCTCGTCCTCAAGGGCGGGCAGATCGCCTACGCACAGATGGGCGACGCCAACGCCTCCATCCCCACGCCCCAACCCGTGCTGCCCCGGCCGATGTTCGGCGCGGTCGGCGCCGCGCCGGCGCGCAACTCCGTCAACTTCACCACGGAGACGGCACTCGCCGCCGGCCTGCCCGAACGGCTCGGCCTCGCCAAGCCGTTCACCGCGATCCGCAGCACCCGGGCCGTGACCAAGGCCGACATGCGGGAGAACGACGCCCTGCCGCGCGTGGAGGTCGAGCCCGACACGTTCACCGTGCGGATCGACGGTGACGTCGTCGAGCCCGCGCCCGCCGCGGAACTCCCCATGGCCCAGCGGTACTTCCTCTTCTGATGGAGTCGCCGTGACGCACCGCGCCGACCAGGCCGCCGCGAGGGGGCGCGGGCGATGAGCGCCGCGCTGCTCCTCCTCGCCGACGGCAGGTTCCCGGCCGGCGGCCACGCCCACTCCGGCGGGGCCGAGACCGCCGTCGCCGAGGGCCGGATCACCGACGCCGCCACGCTCGCGGAGTTCTGCCGCGGGCGGCTGCACACCACTGGACTGGTCGCCGCCGCACTGGCCGCGGCGGCGACCGCCGGCGCCGACCCCCTGGCCCTGGACGGGGCGGCCGACGCCCGCACGCCCTCGCCCGTGCTGCGCGCGGTCTCCCGCCGCCTCGGACGCCAGCTGCTGCGGGCGGCCCGCGCCGCCTGGCCCTCGCCCGCCCTCGACCGGCTGGGGGCCGCCCGCCCGCGCGGCGCCCACCAGCCCGTGGTCCTCGGCGTCGCCGCCCGCGCCGCCGGCCTCACCCCGCTCGACGCCGCGCGCGCCACCGCCTACGAGGCGGTGTCCTCACCGGCCACCGCCACCGTGCGGCTGCTCGCCCTCGACCCCTTCGAGTCCGCCGCCGTCCTCGCCCGGCTCGGCCCCGAGGTCGACGCGGTGGCCGAGGCCGCCGAGGCCGCGGCCCGCCGCGCCCTCAGCGAGGGCCTCGACGCCCTCCCGGCCGCCTCCGCACCCCTGCTGGACATCGGCGCGGAGCGCCATGCCGCCTGGCCCACGCGGCTGTTCACCTCATGACGCGCCGACACCGCGCAGCCGACCCCACGACCAGCGCCTCCGAGGAGCCGACCATGCACCAGGACCATCCCGAGGTCTTCCCCCAGCGGCACACGATGTCCGCGTCCGGCGGCGGCCGCCGGGCCCTGCGGGTGGGCCTCGGCGGGCCCGTCGGATCGGGCAAGACGGCGACCGTCGCGGCGCTGTGCCGCGCGCTGCGCGACGAGGTGGCGATCGGCGTCGTCACCAACGACATCTACACCCGCGAGGACGCCGACTTCCTGCTGCGGCAGGCGGTCCTCGCACCCGAGCGGATCACCGCCGTCGAGACCGGGGCCTGCCCGCACACCGCGATCCGCGACGACATCTCGGCGAATCTGGAGGCCGTCGAGGACCTGGAGGAGCAGGCCGGGCCGCTGGACCTGGTGCTGCTGGAGTCCGGCGGCGACAACCTGACCGCGACGTTCTCCAAGGGCCTGGTGGACGTGCAGATCTTCGTGATCGACGTGGCCGGCGGCGACGACATCCCGCGCAAGGGCGGACCCGGCGTCACCACGTCCGACCTGCTGGTGGTGAACAAGGTCGACCTGGCCGAGCACGTCGGCGCCGACCTCGACCGCATGGCCACCGACGCGGCGGCCCAACGCGGGGGCCTGCCGACGGTGTTCACGTCCGTCGCCCGCGGCCAGGGCATCGAGCCGGTCGCCGCGTGGATCCGCGAACGGCTCGCCCGGAAAGCGGCGGGAGCGGCGTGAGCGGCGAGCGCGGCGCGGCGGCCACGGGCGACGAGCGGACGGCGGGCGGCGTGCGGACGGCGAGCGGCGTGACGGGCGCCGCACGGATCAGGGCCGTCCCGGACGGCCGCGGTGGCACCGCACTCCCGCTGCTCACCGGGGAGGGCGCCCTCGCCGTGCGCAGGACCAGAACGGCGCCCCCGGGCGCCGCCGTCACGCTGGTCGGCGCGATGAGCGCACCCCTGGGCGGCGACCGGCTGCGCGTCGATGTCGAGGTCGGGGCCGGGGCCCGGCTCACCGTGGGCTCGGCGGCCGCCACCGTCGCCCTGCCCGGGCGGGAGAGGCGACCTGCCGCGTACGACGTGCGGTTGACCCTCGCGGAGGACGCGGTCCTGCACTGGCTTCCCGAACCCGTGATCGCCGCGGCCGGCAGCGACCTGCGCATGACGATGCGCGCCGAGGTCGCGCCCGGCGCGCTCCTCGTGCTGCGCGAGGAACTGGTCCTCGGCCGGCACGGCGAGCCCCCCGGACGGCTCGTCAGCCGCCTCACCCTGACCGTGGACGGCCGCACCGTGCTCGACCAGGAGCTGGCCGCGGGCCGCGGGGCCGCCCCCGGCTGGGACGGCCCCGCCGGCCTCGCCGGCCACCGTGCCGCCGGCCAGCTCCTCCTCGTCGGCGCCGAGGGCGCGACCCTCCTCCCGCGCGTCCTCACGACCCGCGCTGACGCCGTGCAGGCCGCCGCCACCCCGCTCGCCGGCGCCCCCGCCACCCTCGTCACCGCGCTCGCCCCCGACGCCCGCGAGTTGCGTCCCCTCCTCATCCGCACCCTCCACGCCGCCCTCGCGCCTTCTCCGCACCCCCGCCCGGCACTCGCCACGGCCCCCTGACCGACACCTGCCCGCCCGGGGCGGGGCGCGGCGTGAGCGGCGCCGGATCCCACGCGCCGCTGGGGTACGCCACGGCCGATGGTGGCCGCCGAGCGTCGCTACACCGGACACGGCGCCGATGGCGCGGCACACGGCGCCGGACCGCCCGGACACCCGTTCTGGCGCGCCACCCTTTCCAGCCCGAGCCGGCCGGTGACCGCCGCGTCCCGCACCCGACAGGCGCGGGCGCTCGTGGCAGGCGCCGTCACCCATGCGGCCCAGGCCAACTCCGGTACGGAATCACGCTTTGATGAAGAATCACCCACCTGGCCTGTTCACGGCCGGCACACAGGGGAAAAGATTCGCACCTCATCACTGTGAACGCCGTGGCCACAAGCCACGGTCCGTCAGGGGGAGGTCCGAACCATGAGACGCACGATCGTGCTCGTCTCCACCGGTGTCCTACTGGCCGGCGCGTTCGCCGCCGCGCCGGCCGCCACCGCCCGGCCCGCTCACGAGGTCGTCGTACCGGAGTCCGTCGGCGAGATGATCGCCGCGGACAGCGCCGCACGCCAGGGGATCGACTGGGCGGCCTGCCCGGCCGACTGGGGACTGGCGGCGCCGGTGCAGTGCGGCTGGGTCACCGTGCCCGTCGACTACTCCCGGCCGTTCGGCGCCACCGTCAAGCTCGCGGTGGACCGGGCGACCAGCACCGGCACCGCCGAGCAGCGGCAGGGTGCCCTCATCTACAACCCCGGCGGTCCCGGCGGCTCGGGGCTGCGCTTCCCGCTGCGGCTGACCGGCGCGTCGGCGCTGTGGAAGAACACCGCGGCCGCCTACGACTTCGTGGGCTTCGACCCGCGCGGCGTCGGCCACTCCGCGCCCATCTCCTGCGAGGACCCGCAGGAGTTCGTGGCGGCGCCCAAGGCCGACCCGGTCCCCGGCGACGAGGCCGACAAGCTCGCGCAGCGCAAGCTCGCCCGCGAGTACGCGGACGGCTGCCTGGAGCGCACCGGCGCCGCGATGCTGTCGCAGATGACCACCGCCAACACCGCCCGCGACCTCGACGTCATCCGGGCCGGCCTCGGCGAGCAGCGCCTCAACTACCTCGGCGTGTCCTACGGCACCTACCTCGGCGCGGTCTACGCCAGCCTGTTCCCGACGCACGTGCGCCGCATGATCGTGGACTCGGTCGTCAACCCGGCCCGGGACCAGATCTGGTACCAGAACAACCTGGACCAGGACGTCGCCTTCGAGGGCCGCTGGAACGACTGGCAGAAGTGGGTCGCGTCCTACGACTCGGTGTACCACCTCGGCACCACCGCCGCCCAGGTCGAGGCACGCTGGGAGCAGCTGCGCGCGGCCGCGAAGGCCCAGCCGATCGGCGGGGTCGTCGGCCCGTCCGAGCTCCTCGGGTTCTTCCAGAACGCGCCCTACTACGACTCCACCTGGGCCACCGTCGCCGGGGTGTGGAGCCGCTACGAGGCGGGGGACACCCAGGCCCTGGTCGACGCGGCCGGCCCGGACATGTCCGACACCAAGGGCAACGCGACGGCGGAGAACGGCAACGCCGTCTACACAGCGGTGGAGTGCACCGACGCCAAGTGGCCCACCAGCTGGCAGCGTTGGGACCGCGACAACACCGCACTCGACGCGCGGTACCCGTTCCTCACCTGGTCCAACGCCTGGCTGAACCTGCCGTGCGCGACCTGGCCGGTCCGGCAGCAGCACCCCGTGGACGTCCGCTCGCACCGCGGGCTGCCGGGCGTGCTGATCGTGCAGAGCACCCGCGACGCGGCGACCCCGTACGACGGCGCGCTCGAACTGCACGGCAGGCTCGCCGGATCGCGGCTGATCACCGAGAAGGACGCCGGCTCGCACGGCGTCACCAACCTGGTCAACCCGTGCATCAACTCCCGGGTGGACGCCTACCTGTTGAGCGGCACGCTCGACGCGCAGGACGTGGTGTGCGGGCCGCACGCCACGCCGGTGCCCGCGGCGAAGTAGCCGCCAGGGACGGCCGACGGGCCGTGCACCGCCCGAGGCGGTGCACGGCCCGTACCGCGGGCAGCCCGGTCTCGGCCGGTCTCGGCCGGTCTCGGCCGGTCTCGGCCGGTCTCGGCCGGTGGCGGACGCGACCGGCCGCCGCGTCAGCCGGCGATCGCCTCGACGCGTGGCGCCGCGATCCGCGCGTAGTCCTTCGCCGACAGCGCCAGCGAGCGGTCCAGCCGGGCCGCGTTGAAGAAGATCTCGTCGTGCTCCAGCAGGCCCGGATCGACGACGAGTTCGAGCCGCTCGTCGAACGAGAACGGCAGCACGGTGCCGCTCACGCTGCCGGCCAGCCGCTCCGCGACGTCACGCGACGCGAACGACGCGTAGGTGCCCTCCAGCAGCGCCTTCACCGCGCCGATGTCCACCCGCCGGTCGCCGGGCACCACCGCCAGCACGTAACGGGTCACCTTCTTCCCGACCTTGACCATCACCACGATGCACTTGGCCGCCTGGGCAAGGGAGTTGCCGCGCAGCTCGCTCACCACCTCGGTGGCGCCCTCGGGCGCGTGGTCGATCGTCCGGTACCGCGCGCCCTGTTCGTCCAGCAGCGCGACCAGCCGCTCGTACATCGCGTGCGTGTCCCCGGCCGCCGAACCGCCGTCCGTGCCTGTGCCCGTGCCGCCGCCCACGGGGGCGTCCTGCGTCTGTTGCTCGCTCATACCCGCCTACAGTCGTCGGATCGCGCTCACCGTGCAAGCTCGGCGCCCCGGGGCGGGCCGGCGAAGACGGCCTCGAACGCCGCCCGCGTGGGGGAGTCCGCCCGCCGGTCCAGCACCGCGAACACCACCTCGTCCACGGCCCGGGCGAACCGCCCCTCGCCGGTGAGCAGCCGGGCGAAGGCCGTCGCGACTCGCGCCGGGTCGTTCCGGAAGACCCCGCACCCCCACGCGCCCAGCACCAGCCGCCGGTAGCCGTGGGCGGCCGCGACCTCGAGGACCCGCTCGGCGCGGGCGTCCAGCGCCGGGCCGATCCCGCCTGCGCGCTCAGGCGCCGTCCGCGCGATCACCCCGGCGTTCGGCGCGGGCGAGGTCAGGAACCCGGCCGCGTACGCCCGGTCGAGCAGCGCCCCGCGGTCGTCCCGGAACACGGGCACGGCGGGGGAGTGGATCACGCGGTCGCTGTAGAACGCGTCACGGACCTCGCGGTGGTGCGCGTAGTACTCCGGAGCCCGCAGCAGGCACGGGTACAGCGCCGACGCCCGGCACAGCGCCTCCTCCTGCGCCTGCGCCCCGTTGACGTAACCGCCCCCGGGGTTGCGGGCGGAGGCGAAGTTGAGCACGGCCACCGGACCCGCGCCCGGCACCGAGGTGAGCCGCCTCGCCGCCTCCGTGCTGCTCTCGCCCGTCACGGTGCAGCGGGCGGCCGGGCCGCCGGAGAAGGCGGCGTCCGGCACGGGCACGGGCTCCGGCCCGAACACGGCGGTGCCGTCCGCGGCCGCGGTGACCGCGGCCGCCAGCGGCACCCAGGCACCACCGGGCGCGGTGTAGCCCCCGTCGGCCACGATCCGCTCGTTCTCCTTGGCGATGTGCCTCAGTCGCGCACTCATGTCCCGTGACACTAGGGCCGCTCGCCCGCCGCCGGCGACCCGATTTCCCGGTCAGCGACCCTGACCCTCCGGTCGGCGACACGAACCGCCTCTCCGGCATCCGGACTCCGGCATTCAGCGTCCGGACCCCGGCACGGCTCTCAGCGTCCCGACGCGGCCAGCCAGGCGTCCTCCGCCGCGTAGTCGAACCAGTCCGTGTGCTCGGACATCCCCGCCACCAGCGGGAACGCCGTCCGCCAGTCCCCGCCCCGAACCGTGTCCGCCAGCCACTCCACCGTGGCCGGCAGCGAGTCCTCGTACGTGGTGACCGCCCGGTACCCCAACTCCCGCGCCGCGGCCGACATGTCCATCACGATGGGGTAGGGGATCGTCCACGGGCTCTCGCCGACCGTCGGGAGGGGTGGCGGCCCGTCCACGGCCACGGTCCGGCCGGCCGCGCCCATCGCCGCGTCGACGGCCGCGGCGATCTCCGCGGCCGTCGGCACGACCGGGTCACCGGCGTTGAGCACCCGCGACCCGGGATGGCGTGCGGCCAGCCGCACCAGCTCCGCGAGGTTCGAGGCGTGCACCGGGTGGAACCGGCTCGCGCCGCCGTACGCGAGGATCCGCACCGCACGCCCGTCCAGCACCCGCTTGACGAAGTACAGCTCGCGCGGGATCGGGCTGAAGGTGCCGTGGATCGCGCCCGCCCGCAGCAGGGTGCTGGGCAGCCGGTCGCCGGCCGCGAGCAGCGCCTGCTCCAGCTCGGCCTTGCGCGTGCCGTAGGTCGCGGGACCCGGCGCGACCGTGCCGCAGGTCTCCGGCAGCGGCACCGGGTACCGCGGGAAGCCGTCCGGTTCCTCCTGGGTGTCGAAGTTGCGGCCCTCGCCGTCCTCGTAGACCCCGGCGCTGGAAATGACCACGGCCGAGCCGATCCGGTCGGCGAGCGAGAGCAGCTGGGCGGCGTGCCCGCCGTCGTAGGCCACGCAGTCCAGCACCACGTCGGCGCCGTCCCCGAGCGCCGCGGTGAGGGCGGTGGTGTCCGCCCGGTCGACCCGCGCGGTACGCACGTCCCGCGGCCACCCCGGATCCGTGCCGCCGCCACGCGAGGCGGCCGTCACCTCCCAGCCGTCCTCGGCCAGGGCGCGTACCGCCTGCCGTCCGATCTGTCCCGAAGCGCCGATCACGAACGCGGTTCCCGTCATGCCGCGACGCTACGGGCGCCGGAGCCGCCCCGGCCAGGGGCGTTCGCCGATCGCGGATTCGCTGTCGGCGTGCTGCCGGGGCCTTGCGCATCCCACCAGGAGGCGGTTCGGCAGGGCGGCGCTCCCGCGCGAGGGGGCGTCAGGGCTTGCGGCGCAGCCGCGCCGCGACCCCCTGCGCCTGCTGCGCCTGCTCCGCCTTCACGTCGCCGGCGTACCGGTCGACGTACTCCTGGCCCGACATCCCGAGGATCTCGTACATGATCTCGTCGGTCACCGCCCGCACCACCTCGCGGCGGTCGTCCATACCGGCGAAGCGGCCGAACTCCATCGGCTGCCCGAACCGGATGGTGACCCGGCCGATGCGCGGCACCACGCGGCCGGGCGGCTGCAGTTCGAACGTGCCGACCATCGCGCACGGCACCACCGGCACGCCCGCCCGCAGCGCCATCACGGCCACGCCGGTACGGCCCCGGTACAGCCGGCCGTCGTGCGAGCGGGTCCCCTCCGGGTAGATCCCGAGCAACTCGCCCTTGGAGAGCACCTCCAGACCCGCGGCGATGGCCCCCTGGGACGCCTTGCCGCCGGAGCGGTCCACCGGGATCTGGCCCACACTGCGGAAGAACCAGGCGGTCAGCCGTCCCTTGAGACCGGGCCCGGTGAAGTACTCGGCCTTCGCCAGGAACGTGATCCGGCGCGGCAGGATCGCCGGCATCAGGAAGTGGTCGGAGAACGACAGGTGGTTGCCCGCGACGATGGCCGCGCCCGTCTCCGGGATGTTCTCCATGCCCTCGATCCGCGGCCGGAACAGGAGCCGCAGCAGGGGCCCGAGGAACACGTACTTGAGCACCCCGTAGAACACCGCGGCTGCCTCCCCACACGACCGGACCCGGACCGCCCGGGACGTCCCGGCAGCGTAGTGCGCCACACCCGACCCGTGCCAGGGCCGACGCACCCGCGCGTGGCGCCGGTCGGCGCCGCGGGCGGGCGACGGCCGGGAGCCGTCCGCGGCGCCGAGCCCGCCCGCCGTGGCGCCGCGCTACCACTGCCCGTCGGCCACCGTGCCCGGATCGTCACCCAGCGGCTTGACCTGGCCCGGCTGCACCGGCGTCCACGGCTGCTGGTCGTCGCCCAGCCAGTCCCCGACCGGTTTGACGTCCGCCAGCGGGCCGGCCGGCGCCAGGTCCTCGGCGTCGGCGTCGTAGTACGTGAACCAGGGCAGCCCCGCCGCGTTGTACGCCGACCGGTCCACCGGCGAGTCGGGGGCCGGCTCCCCGGTGATCTCCCGCCACTGCGGCGCGGTCGCCAGGTGCACGAACACCCGGCCGGACGGCTCCTGCCGCCAGTCCGCCGGCGGCCGTTCGTCCCGGAAGACCTCCTGCCGCATCCGGCCGCCCGCGCCGAGCCCCATCGAGGGCGCCGGGGGCGCGGCCCCCGGGGCGGCCATGGCCTGCATCCCGTACTTGCCGCCGGGCGCCATCGGGGCCGGCAACGCGCCCGCCCAGCCGCCGCGGGCCCGCTCGTGGCGGGCGGCCTGCGCGGCGTGCCACCGCTCCAGCGCCTCGTCCCGCAGCTCGAACGCCTGCAGCTGGACGCCGCCCCACACCTCCTCGCCGGAGACCTGGCCCTCCACCGTGGCGCCGAGTCCCAGCGGGACCGCCACGAACTGGCGGATCGTCCCCGAGCCGGAGTTGATGCCGTCCAGCCACGGCTGGCGGGGCAGCACCACGTAGTTCTGCGGGTCCTGGGAGAGCCGGTCGCTCCACGGCCGTCCGGACACCGCGCAGACCTTGCCGACGCCCACCTGCAGGGCGACCGGGACGGGGGAGGAGAAGCTCAGCCACATCGCCTCGCGCTGGTACACCGGCAGCAGCACGCCGCCGCGCTCCCGCCACGCGGCCGGAGCGCGGTCCTGCTGGTCGGCGACCCGGCGCAGCGGGAAGGTGCCCAGGCCCGGCGGCAGCGGATGGGTGCCCGTCTCCGGCAGCCGCAGCGTCCGCATGAACCTCACCGTCGCGCCGCCCGGCAACTCCAGTGCCGCACCCGAGATCCGTACCTGCCCCATCCAGGGCCCCCCTTCCGTCAGCCGCGGCCGCGCGCCTCCAGCGATGCCAGATACGCGTTGTAGGCCACCAGTTCCGCGTCCCCGTCGCGGTCCGCGGCGCGGTCCGTGCGGCGCGCCTGCCGCTGCTCGGAGGTGTACCACTGGAAGAGCAGCGCCACCAGCACGATGACGGACGGGATCTCGCTGAACGCCCAGGCGATTCCGCCCGCCGCCGTCTGGTCGTTGAGCGGGTCGATGCCCAGCGAGGCCGGGGGGTGCTTGAACGTCGAGACCATCGGCTCGCTGGCCATCATCAGCGCGATGCCGAAGAACGCGTGGAACGGCATGCCCGCGAACAGCTCCAGCATGCGCATCACGTAACCCGGCCGGTGCGGGCCGGGGTCCACGCCCATGATCGGCCAGAAGAACACCAGGCCGACGGCGAGGAAGTGCAGCATCATCGCGATGTGGCCGGCCCGGCTGCCCATCAGGTGGTCGAACAGCGGCGAGAAGTACAGGGCGTACAGGCTCGCGACGAACAGCGGGAGGGTGAACGCCGGGTGCGTGATCACCCGCAGGTACCGGCTGTGCAGCAGCTTCACCAGCAGCTCGCGCGGCCCGGTCCTGCCCCGGCCCGCGGTGGGCAGCGCGCGCAGCGCCAGCGTCACCGGCGCGCCCAGCAGCAGCAGGATGGGCGAGAGCATGCTGAGGATCATGTGCTGGACCATGTGCACGCTGAACATGACCATGCCGTAGTCGTTCAGCGCGGTGCACATCGTCACGCCGACGGTCACCACGCCCAGCCCGAAGGCCACCGTGCGGCCCACCGGCCACCGGTCGCCGCGCCGGCGCAGCCGGAACACCCCCCAGCCGTACAGCGCCAGCAGCACGACGCAGCCGGCCAGGAAGAACGGGTCGCCGCCGTGGAAGGCCAGTCCCCGGCCGAGGGTGAACGGCGGCAGGTCCGAGTGCATGCCCGGCATGCCGTGTCCGCCGTGATCCATCTGTCATCCCTTCGACCGTTGTGCCCGCACCAGCGTAGAACCGCCCCCGGCCGCCATCGCGGCCGGGGGCGGTCCGAGGTGATGCGGGCCCGGACGGGTCAGCGGCTCACAGCACGCACTCGGCCTCGATGTAGCGCTCGGCCGGCACCGTCTTCAGGTGCTCGACGGCCTCGGCCAGCGGAACCAGCGTGATGTCGGTGCCGCGCAGCGCCGTCATCATGCCGAACCGCTCGTTGTGCACGGCCTCCACGGCGTGCCAGCCGAAGCGGGTGGCCAGCACGCGGTCGTACGCGGTGGGCGTGCCGCCGCGCTGGACGTGGCCGAGGATCACCGGGCGGGCCTCCTTGCCCAGCCGCTCCTCGAGCTCCACGGACAGCTGGTTGGCGACGCCGGTGAACCGCTCGTGGCCGTACATGTCGGTCGCGCCCGACGTGAAGTCCATCGTGCCCTCACGGGGCTTGGCACCCTCGGAGACCACCACGATGGCGAACTTCTTGCCCGCCTCGAAGCGCTCGCCGACGACCTGCGCCAGCTCCGTCACGTCGAAGGGCCGCTCCGGCACCAGGATCGCGTGCGCGCCGGCCGCCATGCCCGAGTGCAGCGCGATCCATCCGGTGTGCCGGCCCATGACCTCGACGATCAGCACCCGCTGGTGCGACTCGGCGGTGGTCTTGAGCCGGTCCAGCGCCTCGGTGGCGACCATCACCGCGGTGTCGAAACCGAAGGTGACGTCGGTGGAGGCGATGTCGTTGTCGATGGTCTTGGGCACGCCCACGATGGGCAGGCCCGCGTCGGACAGCAGCCGGGCCGCCTTGAGCGTGCCCTCGCCGCCGATCGGGATGATCGCGTCGAGACCGAGGTCCGTCACGTGGCCCTTGGCCCGCTCCACACCGCCGCGCAGGTGCGCCGGCTGCACCCGGGACGAGCCCAGGATCGTGCCGCCGCGGGCCAGGATGCCGCTCACCGCGTCCAGATCGAGCTTGCGGTAGTCGCACTCCAGCAGGCCCTTCCACCCGTCGTGGAAGCCGATGACCTCGTCGCCGTGGTCCACGACGGCGCGGTGCACGACGGACCGGATGACGGCGTTGAGTCCGGGGCAGTCGCCGCCGCTGGTCAGTACACCAATACGCATTGCTCTCGCTACTCCTGCACCTCGACCGGACGGCCGGACCCCGTCGTCCGGATGGATCGCGGCAAGTTTACCGAGCCGTGCGGGCCCGCCTCCACGGCGACCGCAGTGCGGACGCCTGACGATTGCCCGAACACGACCCGAACACGGACCGACGGCGCCCTGCCATGATCGGGACCGCCGGATGAACATCCCGGCCGCGGGCCGGGAGGCCGGTCAGGCCGGCTGCACCGCGGCGGCGATCCGCTCGGCCCGCAGCGCGTCGTACCACTGGTCGTCCACCGGCGGCAGGGCGTTGACGTCGAGGGCCAGCTTGATCATCAGGTCCGCGATGTGCGGGTTGCGGGCCATCACCGGACCGTGCATGTACGTGCCGAACACGGTGTCGTTGAACGCGCCCTCGGTGCCGTCCCCGGTCCCGTTGCCCTTGCCGACCCTCAGCCGCGCCAGCGGGCGGGCGGCCGGACCGAGATGGGTGACGCCCTGGTGGTTCTCGAAACCGGTCAGCGGCGGCAGGCCGAGCTGGGGGTCGATGTCGGCCAGCACGTCGCCGACGCACCGCTCGCCCTCGCCGCGCACGCTGACCACGTCGAGCAGGCCCAGGCCCGGCTCCGGCCGGCCCAGGTCGTTGACGAACTCGTGGCCGAGGATCTGGTAGCCGGCGCACACCGAGAACACGATGGCGCCGTTGGCCACCGCACGGTTGAGCCCGCCGTCGCGGCGCAGCCGCTCGGCGGCCAGCCGCTGCGGCCGGTCCTCGCCGCCGCCGATGAGGTAGATGTCACCGGAGGTGGGGATCTGCTGGTCCGAGCGGACGTCGACCCGGGAGACGGGCACCCGGCGCTGCAGCGCGCGGCGCTCGACCACCAGCGCGTTGCCCTGGTCGCCGTAGGTGCTCAGCAGGTCGGGGTAGACCCAGACCAGACGGAGGCTGGACTCGTTCATGCGTGCTTCTCCTTGTCGGGTGCCGGCACCGGTCGGCGAGGGTCAGTTGCCGACCTTGCGGCGCAGGTCCTGGAAGGCGGTGTAGTTGGCGATCGACTCGATCCGGCCGGGGGGCGCCGAGCGCACCGCCTCGTCCAGGTCGGCGCAGACCATGAACTGCAGGCCGGCGACCTCCAGCCGCACCGCGAGGTCCATCTTCCGGTCGCCGATGACCAGGATCGGGTGCCCGGCGAGCCGGGTGTAGTCGACGTCCCACAGCCACGAGGTGTCCGTGCCGTCCGCGCCGCGCGCGTTGACCGACAGGATCACCGGGGTGGGCGGCTGGTCGATCAGGGAGAAGGTCTCCAGCCAGCCGGCCGGGTTCTTCGCCAGCAGCAGCCGCAGCTGGCGGTCCTGGTAGGTGACGACGTCGTACCGTCCGGCCACCGCCTGGACCTTGTACATGCGCTCCAGCGCGACCTTGGGGTCGACGCCGAAGGCCGCCGCCGCGGCGGCGGACACGGCCGCGTTGGACTTGTTGGCCCGCCCCGGCAGCTGGAGGTGGATCGGCCAGGCGACGCCGTACGGGTCGACGACGTGGTCGCCGGACAGCGCCCAGGTGGGCGTGGGCCGGCGGAACCCGCACTCGGCGCAGTACCAGTCCTCGGACGGGCGCTGCAGGACGCCGCCGCAGGACGGGCAGGACCAGGCGTCGTCCTTCCACTCCTGCCCGGCCGCCACCCACACCACGGTCGGGCTCGACGAGGCGGCCCAGACGATCAGCGGGTCGTCCGCGTTGGCGATGACGATCGCGTCGACGCCGGCCAGGCCCTCGCGCCACTTCTCCGCGAGCATCCGCGTCTCCGCGGCCCGGTCCAGCTGGTCGCGCGAGAGGTTCAGCAGCGCGATGGCCTTCGGCGAGACGTCGCGGGCGACGCCCGCCAGGTACTTCTCGTCGACCTCGATGACGCCGTAGCGCGCCTCCGAGCCGCCGGCCAGCGCCGAGGTGATCCCCGCGGGCATGTTCGCGCCCAGCGCGTTGGACACCACCTGGCCGTTGGCCCGCAGCGCCTCGGCGAGCAGCCGGGTCGTCGTGGTCTTGCCGTTCGTCGCCGAGACCAGCACGACGTCGAGGTGCCGGGCCAGTCTGGCCAGCAGGTCCGGGTCGAACCGGAGCGCCACCCGGCCGCCGATCACCGATCCGCTGCCGCGGCCCGCCACACGCGACACCGCCGCCGCGGCCCTGCCCGCCGTCACGGCCAGCTTGGCCCGCGGCGACAGCGGTTCAGAGTTGCCTGACATCGTCTGTGTTCCTCCTCGACTCCCGGCCGCGCCGCTGCCCTGGCGGGGCCGGACCTCCGCTCCCTCGGCCGATCGCCCGGCCTGCGGGTTCCGGTCGGGCTCAGCCTATCGACTCCGCGCGGCGACCTGGCACCGCGGCGCCCCGGCCGCCGCATACGCTGAGCCGCATGCGACGCGGCAGTATTCCCGGCAGCACCGGCACCGTTCACCCCGTTCGGCTGCTCGGCGACCCCGTGCTGCACGTTCCCTGCGGCCCGGCGACCGAGTTCGGCGCCCCCCTGCTGCGGCTGGTGGAGGACCTGTTCGCCTCGATGTACGCGGCCGGGGGAGTGGGCCTGGCCGCCAACCAGATCGGCGTGCCGCTGCGGGTGTTCGTCTACGACTGCCCCGACGACGAGGACGTCCGGCACCTCGGCCATCTGGTCAACCCGCGGCTGGTGCTCCTCGACGGCGTCGAGGTCACCGGCGCCGAGGGGTGCCTGTCGGTGCCCGGGGTGGAGGCGGGCACCCGGCGCTACGACGAGACGGCGCTCGAGGGGTTCGACGCGATGGGGAACGCCCTGACCGTGAGCGGCACCGGGTTCTTCGCCCGGTGCCTGCAGCACGAGTACGACCACCTGGAGGGCACCGTCTACACCGACCGGCTGCGCGGCCTGCGCCGCTACCGAGCCCTGCGCGGGGCGCGCAGGGCCGAGCGGTCCGGGGGCGTGTGAGCCGGCGCGCAGCGGGCGCGGCCGGCCGGCGCGCGGCCGGGGCGCCGAGTCGTGGGGGCGTCCGCCCGGCCGGGTCGGCCGCGGGCGGCTCAGAAGCCCTGGCTGCCTGCCCGGTCCTCGACCGCGGCCAGCCGGCCCCACAGCAGGTCGGCCAGACTGCGCACCAACTCGTCGCGCGTGCAGGGGCGTTCACCCAGCCACCAGTCCCCGGCGGCGTACATCATGCCGACGATGCCGTGGCCCCAGACGCGGGCCACCAGCGGGGCGTCCGGGCCGAGGTCCAGGCGCTCGGCGATCACCTCGGCGAGGTCCTCGCCCATCCGCCGCAGCAGCGGGGCGGTGTGCCGTCCGACGTCGAAACCCTTCTCGCCGTCGCCGGCCGGGGTCTCCGCCGGGTGCATCAGGAACCGGTAGACCTGCGGCCGGGACTCGATCGCCGACAGGTAGGCGTGCAGCGTCGCCTCCACCCGGTCCCTGCGGTCGCCGGGGGAGTCCAGGGCGGCGCGCAGCGTGCCGAGCAGCGCGTCGGTGTGGCGGCGGGCCAGGGCCCGGTACAGGCCGCTCTTGTCGCCGAAGTGCCGGTAGAGGATGGGCTTGGTGATCCCCGCCTCGGCGGCGATCGCGTTCATGGATGCCTCGGGGCCGTCCCGCAGTACCACGCGCTCGGCCGCCTCGAGCAGCTCGTGTCGCCGCCGCTCGCTGGCCGTCCGCTGGTCCCCGCGCTGGCCGGTCTCCACCGACGCCTCCCTGTGGTGTTCGAATCCAGCTTCGATATCCGCTGGTCTGCGCAACGTAACACCCCACAGGGTCCCGTTCGTCCGGGTAGGGGGGAGTTGACATTCCTTACCCGTCGGTAACAGACTGCTGTTACCGCAAGTAACCAGCACGTGGAGGGGACCATGGGCGACTTCTCGCTCGAGCTCAACGACGACCAGAAGTCCGTGCGGGACTGGATCCACGGGTTCGCCGCCGACGTGATGCGCCCGGCCGCCGCTGAATGGGACGAGCGCGAGGAGACCCCCTGGCCGATCATCCAGGAGGCGGCCAAGATCGGACTGTACTCCCTGGACTTCTACGCCCAGCAGTTCTTCGACCCCACCGGCCTCGGCATCCCGATGGCGATGGAGGAGCTGTTCTGGGGCGACGCGGGGATCGCCCTGTCCATCGTCGGCACCGGGCTGGCCGCCGTCGGCGTGCTCGCCAACGGCACCGAGGAGCAGATCGGCACCTGGGTCCCGCAGATGTACGGCGACGCGGACGATGTGAAGGTCGCCGCCTTCTGCTCCTCCGAGCCCGACGCCGGCTCCGACGTGGGTGCGATGCGCACCCGGGCCGTCTACGACGAGGCCAAGGACGAGTGGGTGATCAACGGCACCAAGACCTGGGCCACCAACGGCGGCATCGCCAACGTCCACGTTGTCGTCGCCGTCGTCGACCCGGAACTCGGCACCAAGGGCCACGCCTCCTTCATCGTCCCGGCGGGCACCCCCGGCCTCTCCCAGGGCCAGAAGTTCAAGAAGCACGGCATCCGCGCCTCGCACACCGCCGAGGTCGTGCTCGACGGCGTCCGGGTCCCCGGCGACTGCCTGCTCGGCGGGAAGGACAAGCTCGACGAGCGCCTCGCCCGGGCTCGCGAGCGCGCCCGCAGCGGCGACGGGGAGCGTGTGAAGAACGCCGCGATGGCCACGTTCGAGGCGTCCCGGCCCGCGGTGGGCGCGATGGCCGTCGGCACCGCCCGGGCGGCCTACGAGTACGCCCTCGAATACGCCACCGGCCGCGAGCAGTTCGGCCGCCCGATCATCGACAACCAGGGCGTGGCCTTCCAGCTGGCCGACATGCGCACCCAGATCGACGCCGCGCGGCTGCTGGTGTGGCGCGCCTCGTGGATGGCGACCGCCGGCCGGCCCTTCACCTCGGCCGAGGGCTCGATGTCCAAGCTGTTCGCCAGCGAGACCGCCAAGAAGGTCACCGCCCAGGCCATCCAGATCCTCGGCGGCAACGGCTACACCCGGGAGTACCCGGTGGAGCGGATGCACCGGGACAGCGCGATCTACACGATCTTCGAGGGCACCAGCGAGATCCAGCGGCTGGTGATCGCCCGCACGCTGTCCGGGCTGCCGATCCGCTGAGCGACCGTTCCGCGGCGGTACGGGAACCGGTACACGAGACGGCACAGGAACGGGGGCGGCGCACCGGCGCCGTCCCCGCCCGTCGTTCCGGCTAGTCCTTCTTGCCGTAGCCGCGCAGCACGAACCACGCCAGCAGCACGACGCCGACCACCGAGCCGACGAGGACGGTGCGCATCACCGGCCCCGGGCCCGACGAGTTGTCGACCGCGAGGCTCATCAGGTGGTGGATCTGCATGGTGGTCTCCTTCAGTGGACGACCCAGCCTAAACCCGCGCTCTCCCCGCGCGGCGCCCGGGGCGCGCCGCCCGAGCGCCGCGTCCCGCCCGTGCCGGGCGTCCGCCACCACCGGCCCGTGCGGCCGGACCCCTCACATCCCGCGTGCCCCGTCTGGTTCAATGGGGGGCATGGCCAGCGCTACTGACACCGGGACAGGTCGACTCGACCTCGAGCCCTTCTGGCCGTCCCGGCAGGAGTACCACTTCGACCGCTGGTGTTGCCGCGCGATCCCCGCGCGGACCCGCACCTCCCGCTGACCCGCCCGCGGCCGCACCGGCCGCCGCCGTCAGCACCCCGGTCCCGCGCACACGGAGTCCCACGACCCTTCGCGCGAAAGAGCCGAACCCATGTCGAACGTGACCTCCATCCCGCCCCTGACCGCTCCGGCCGGCCCTCCCCGGCCCTCCCGCCCCGCCGGCTCCGCGGGCCCGCACGCGTCCGCGCCCGGCGCCCTCACGGCGCCGGGCCAGGCCGCCGCCCGGCCGCACCTGCGTGCCGTGCGCGGCGACGAGGCGCCGCCCGCTCCGGACTTCCTGCCGCCCGGCGCCACCTGGATGCCCGCCCCCGGCCACGTGCTCGCCGCCGTCGCCGGCGGGACGCCGATGGTCGGCTACCTCGTCCTGGTGCCCGCGGAGCCCGGTGCCGCCGCGTCGGCCGGGCCGCCGCCCGCGCCCGACGACGCCTCCCCGTTGCGCGTCGACACCGAGCGCAGGATCGCCGAGGTCGACGGCCGGCCGCTCGAACTCACCTACCTGGAATTCGAGTTGCTCGCCCACCTGGTCGCCCACCCGCACCGCGTGCACACCCGCGACCAGCTCGTCACCACGGTGTGGGGATACGGCCACATCGGCGACGGCCGGACGGTGGACGTTCACGTGGCCCGGCTGCGCCGCAAACTCGGTGCCGAACACCGGGGGAGCATCGTGACCGTGCGGCGGGTCGGCTACAAGTACGCCCCCGCGCCGGCCGCGGGCTAGCCGGCCCGCCCAGCGCGCCGGGTCACGGGACGACGGTGACCGGCCACCGCCCGGTCTTGACCAGCCGGACGGCGACCGAGCCGACGAACCGGTGCCCGGCGCGCTCCGAGGCGCCGACCACGACCGCGTCCGCGGTGAGCTGGTCGGCGGCCGTCGCCAGGCCGTTGTAGGGGTCGCCGCGGAAGGTGTGGAACTCCCACCGGACCCGGAAGGTGTCGCGCACCCGTTCCACGGACTCCCTTATCTGGGCGAGCAGCTGCTCGGCGACCCCGGTCTCCGCTTCGGACACCGGCACGCCCAGTGCCGCGCCGCCGGGCAGGTAGGGCTGGACGTACACCAGTGCGAGCGTGGCGTTCTGCCGGCGGGCCAGTCCGGCGGCATAGGCGGCCGCCCGCCAGGACGACTCGGACCCGTCGAGGCCGGCGACGATCATCTTGGGGCCGTCCGTACCGCGCTCGAACCGCGCCGGTACCTGCTGTTCCTCCACGCGGTCAGGCTATCGGCCCCCGGCCCGGCCCACCCCACTCCGATCACTGGGCGTTCTCACCCGAATGGGCTCATTGCCACGACATGTGACCTTTTGCGGGGCACGCTTTTCGAGAGGAGTGAAACAGGCGGCTCGCCGCCGCCCGGCGCACGCACCGCCCCACCCGGTCCTGCGCCCGCGCGGCACGCCGTCCACGCCGCTACCGGGGAGGTTTGTGATGCCGAGCGTGTCCACGAACGTGTTCGTGTCTAGGCCCGCCGCGGAGGTCTTCGACTTTCTCGCCGACGCCCGCAATCTCGCCCTCTGGAGCTCCGGCGTCGCCTCCGTCGAAGCGACCTTCGTGACCCCCGGCCCCCACGCGGTCTACCACTACCGGTTCCCCGGCAGGCGCCGTCCGCACGTCCTGGTGTGCGCGGACTTCGAGCCGTGCCGGCGGATAGCGTTCCGCGGCGAGCGCATGTGGAGCCCGTTCGGCACCCAGGTGCCCCTGTACGCCTTCGACCTCCTGCCGCACGCCGACGGGACGCTGGTGCGCCTGTCGGTCACCAGCTCGCTCAGTGCCGCCCTGGTCCTCATGGCCCCCCTGGTGGCCATGGCCTGGCGGCGGGACCTGCCTGCCGACGGCCGCAAGTTCTGCGACGTCCTCGGCGGCGTCCTCACCCCCGCGGCGCCCCTGCACGGCCCCCTCGCCGCCCCGCCGGCCGCCGCCGCCCAGGGAGCCGCGGGAGAGGCGGCCGGAGCCCCGGGGGGGCCCGCCGTGCCCGCCGGGACCGCGATGCGGACCAGTGCCGCGCCGCACGGCTTCGACTACGCTCATTGAGTGTTAAACTAAAGACGAGTGGCGGCGCCGAACCGTCCTCCCCCTGTCTGCCCCGGCCTGGTCCCCCCGTCCCGGCCGGGGCACTCTTCTGTCCGGGGCCCCTCGTGCGGCCCGGACGCCCGTCCTGCGCCCCAGGACCCCGCCCCGCCTGCCCGGGTCCGCTGTCGGACCCCCGGCGTACCGTGCGCGGCATGGAGAACTCACCTGGCCGCACGCCTGCCGCAGTCCGGCTCCGCCCGTGGTCGCCGGACGACCTGTGGCTGCTGCGCCGCACCAACGCCCCGGAGATGACCGAGCACCTCGGCGGACCCGAGAGCGAGCAGGCCCTGCTCGACCGCCACGCGCGCTACCAGCGCATCGGCGGGGACGACGGCCGGATGTACGCCGTCCTGCTCGAGGAGACGGGTGAGGTGGCCGGGTCCATCGGCTTCTGGGGCATCACCTGGCAGGACGAGCCCGTGTTCGAGACGGGCTGGGGCGTGCTGCCGGAGTTCCAGGGGCGCGGGGTGGCCGTCGCCGCGGCCCGTGCCGTCACCGCGCAGGCCGCGGCCCAGGGCACGCGCCGCCGCCTGCACGCCTTCCCGAAGGTGCGGCACACCGCGTCCAATGCCGTCTGCCGCAAGGCCGGCTTCGCGCTCATGGGGGAGTGCGACTTCGAGTACCCCAAGGGCAACCCGATCCGGTGCAACGACTGGCGCACGGAGCTGGACGCACCGCGCGGCTGACCGCGGTCGCACCCCGGGCGGGGCGGCCGCGTGATAGATCTGCGGCAACGGGGACCGGCGCGCGCCGAGCGGGCCTCCCCCTGCCCGTACGGACCCGCTGGAGGCTCCCGTGCTCAACGCCGCCCCGCTCGCCCTCGCCTCGGCCGCCGCCCTGGGCCTCGTGCTGGCCCCAGGCCCCGGCGGCACCGTCCACCGCACGCCCCCCGCGGCCCAGCCGGTCACCCTGCCGGTGACGATGGCCGACACCGGCGGCGGCACCCAGCTCGTCACCGCGGTCGCGAGCAGCCTGTCCGCGACCACCGGGACGGTCGGCTGGTGGGCGAGGTCCGGCTCGCGCTGGCGGCTGGTGGGCAGCGCCCCCGCCCGGTTCGGAGCCCGCGGGCTCGCCGACGGCGCCACCCGCCGGCAGGACACGGACACCACCCCGACCGGCCTGTACGGGCTGCCCTTCGCGTTCGGCAACACGGCGGCCCCGGCCGGCACCACGCTGCCCTACCGGGCCGTCACGCCGTCCTCGTGGTGGTGCGAGGACGTCGCCTCGACCTCGTACAACCGCTGGGTCAGCCCGCTGCCCGCGGACTGCCGTGCGAGCGAGTCGGAGCACCTCGACCGGTACCCCGTGCAGTACGCGCACGCCGTCGTCATCGACTTCAACTACGCGGCGCCGGTCAAGGGCCGCGGCGCCGGGATCTTCCTGCACGTCAACGGCAGCGGAGCCACGGCCGGCTGCGTGTCGGTCCCGGCCTCGGCGATGACCGCGCTCACCGCCTGGCTCGAGCCGTCGGCCAAGCCGCACATCGCGATCGGCACCACCGGCGGCAGCACCGCGGTCACGCGCTACTGACGGACCGTCACCACTCGGCCCCAGGTAAAAACTTCACCAAGGGATACCGTGGGTGCGGCTGGTGGAGATCGCCCGGGATCGGCCGGTCCGCACAGGTCAGGGGAGCGTTGCCGCGCGCGTCCGCCGTCACGCGCGGTGGAAAACCGGTTGCCGAGTGCCACTCGTCGTTGCTTGATCCGCCGTGCCATGATGCGGCGCGGCCGACCCGCGCTTTCCGCGGGCGGCGGCCGCATCGGCCGGCGGCGCCATGCAGGACGGGGACCTGGGCGCGCCGCGGCGCAGCATCGACCAGAACGGACCGACCGACCGACATGCGAGCGACGACAAGGGGGGCGTGACCACGTGTCACTCCAACTCGGGTCGTGCTGCCAGGGCCGGCAGCACGCGTCCGCCCCGCCCGCCCCGACGGCCGCCGCGTCGCGGCCGCCCGGCGAGGTGCGGGGATGAGGCAGGACTTACTCCTGGCGTTACGGACCCAGAAGGGCTGGACGCAGGAAGAACTCTCGGAGCGCTCGGGGATCAGCGTACGGACCATACGCAACCTGGAACGCGGGCGGATCCAGAGCCCCCGGCGCAGCTCCCTCGACCTGCTGTTCTCCGTCCTCGATCCGGAGCCGCGCGCCCGGACCGGACGGGCCCCGGCCGGCGTGCCGCGCCCGGCGGGACCGCCCGCGCCGGCGCACTGGCGCGGGCCACGACCGCCCCGGACACCGCTGATCGGGCGGGACGCGGAGCTCGATCGGCTGTCCGCGCTCGTCGACGCCCATCCCGTCACCGTCCTCACGGGACCGGGCGGTGTGGGCAAGACCCGGCTCGCGCTGGCCGCCGCGGAACGCACCGCCCGCCGTTACCCCGGTGGTGTCGCCGTGGCGCAACTCGGCCGCGTCCCCGGCACGTCGGCCGCGTTCGCCGGTGACATCGCCGTGCGGCTCTCGGCCGCCCGGCAGGCCGTGGACGCGGTGCTGGGCCCGGTCGCGACCCGGCAGGCCGGCGCACCGGCGCTGCTGGTCCTGGACACCACCGAGCACCTGCCGCAGGTCACCTCGCTGCTGGTGGACGAACTCCGCGGCACCTGGCCCGACCTGCGCCTGGTGCTCACCAGCCGCCGTGCCCCGGCGCTGGCCGACGCCGGCCTGTGGGAGACGGCGCCGCTGGATCCGGGCGCCGCCGCGCAGTTGATGCAGCAGCGGATCGCCAGCGGGTGTGTGGAGCAGGAGGTGACGGTCTCCGCCGACGCCGTGCGCGCGCTGTGCCGCGAACTGGACGGCCTGCCGCGCCTGGTGGAGTTCGCCGCACACCGGCTGCGCTCGGTGCCGGTCTCGGCGCTCCTGGCGCCTGAACACGGCCTGGAACTCCTGGGGTTCCCCGACCTCTCACTGCTGCCGCACCAGCGCTCGCTGACCGGCAGCCTGCGCTGGAGCTGGGACCTGCTGACCGCCCCTCAGCAGACGCTGATGGCACGGCTGGCCGCACTGCCCGGCCCGGTCGCCAGCGACGGCCCCGAACTGGACACGCTGGACGCGGAGTTCAGCCGCACCGAGGCGATGTGCCTGCTGGCCGAGCTCGCCGACGCCTCGCTGCTCCAGGTGCGCAGGGGCACCCGGTACGAGTACCGGATGCTGCGCCACGTCCGGACGTTCGTGCGGCACCACGGCCACCTGGAGGCCGCGCACGCCGTCCCCGCGGCCCGTCTGGCGGCGCGCGTCTGACGGCGGGCCGGGCCGGCCGGGAACCGGCGGCGACCGGCCCCGGCCGCCGCCGTCGGACGCGCGGACGGCCCGGCAGCTCGTCACCCCCGTGGTACCAGCTGCCGGCCGTCCGGCCGTCTGAACTACGAGTGTCATATTATCCGCCGGGCATATGACGATGGCGGCGGGGTGGGGTGCCCACGCGCCGGACCCGCCGGACCGTCACATGGCGCGGAGACGCCCCGCGCCGGCCGCGCGGGCGGCGGGGTCGGGGGCCGCCGGGTGACCGGGGTGCGTCCCGTCAGGTTCGGGCCGCGACGCTCCGGTACGGGGGTTCACCCGGCGGCCCCCGGGTCAGCGGTGCCCGGGCGGCCGTCGGCCGACCCGGCACCGCCGGCTCCGGGGCCGGGCGCGTCCTGGTCCTTCTCCAGGCGCACGCCCTGCAGCTTGTCGGGGTTGGTGACGAGGTAGACGTCCGTCACGTGGTCGTGGTCCGGACTGAGGTCCACGATCATCACGGCATACGGCGAGTCGCCGGAGAACACCACGGCCGACGGGTCGCCGTTGACGTGCCGGTACTGGACGTCGAGGCTGCGCGGCAGCCGCTTGTCCGCGTACCCGTTCAGCAGCCGCGCGACCTTGTCGCGGCCCTGCACCGGACGGAGCGCCGAGCGGGCCTTGCCGCCGCCGTCCGTCCACAGCGTGACGTCGGGCGCGAGCAGGCTCATCAGCGCGCCGAGGTCGCCGCCGACGGCCGCCGCGACGAACCGCTCCGTGACCCGCTGCCGCAGGTACGGGTCCGCCCGGTAGCGGGGCCTGCGGGCCTGCACGTGCTCCCGGGCCCGGTGCGCGAGCTGCCGGATCGCGGCGGCGCTGCGCCCGAGGATCTCGGCGATCTCGGTGTGCGGGTAGCCGAACACCTCGTGCAGCACGAACACCGCGCGCTCCAGCGGCGTCAGCGTCTCCAGCACCACCAGCAGCGCCATCGACACCGACTCGTGGCGCAGCACGGACTCGGAGGCGTCGGCCGCCCGCTCGGCCTGGGCGCTGTCGTGGGTCTCCGGCGCGCTGGTGAGCAGCGGCTCCGGCAGCCACGGCCCGATGTACGTCTCACGGCGCCGGCTGATGCTCGCCTGCCGCGCCAGCGCCTGGTTGACCGCGATCCGCACCAGGTACGCCCGCGGGTTGTCGATCTCCTCGCGCGACGGCCGCACGCTGTGCCGCGACCAGGCCAGCCACGTCTCCTGCAGCACGTCCTCGGTGTCCGAGACGGTGCCGAGCATGTTGTACACCACGGAGAAGAGCAGCTCACGGTGGCCGACGAACACCTCGGTCGCGCGGTCGCCCTGGTCGGCCGCGCGGTGCTGGGCGAGCGTGTCGGTCACGATGAGCCTCCCGAGGAGCGTTTCCCCTAAGAGCGGTCGCGGGGGCTCCTGCGTGACATCGCCGGGGCAAGTGTGACGCACGTCTCGTCCGCGGCTCCCGTCAGTAGCGCAGGACCGCCGCGATGTTCCCGGAGCCGGTGAGGCTGCCGTCGGGGACGAAGTGCACCCGTGCGCCGGAGTCCAGCGCCTGCTCCGCGATCTCGTCGACGATGTCGTCCCGCGCGCCCCGCTCGTCGGAGGACGCCGGCACCAGGTGCTCGCCGTTGTCGCGGACCGTGACGCGGTACCCGTCCTCGATCGCCACGAGCGACGCCCGGCCCTCGGAGACGCTGCTCCACACCTCGTCGACGCCGCCGGCGAACGCCTTGCGGCTGCGCGCCCGGTCCAGGTCCGTGAGCACGTCGGTGAGCTGCCGCTCGTCGCGTTCCCGGTCCGCCGTCCTGACCGCGTCGCCGAGCGCCCTGCCGGGGCCCTGGGCCAGGCCGCCCTGGGCGATCCTCGCGACCGCCTCCCTGACCACCGGGCCCGCGTCGTCCAGGGCGCTCAGCGCCTCCGTCTCACCGACCACGTACAACGGGCGCGGGTCGGCCGCCAGGACGGTGCCCGCGGCCTCGGTGACCTCGCGCAGGAACCTGCGGGTCTCCTCGTCGCTGAACGTGCTGGGCGTGTCGCCGATCTGCTCCTGCCGCTCGGGGTCGAAGTCCACCTCCGGGCGCCGCACCGGGAACGGGCCCTCGTCGGCCGCCTCCGGCATGTGCTGCCGGCCGCCGCTCCACAGGGTCGCGATCTCCGAGTCCAGGGCGAGCACCCAGTACGGCTGGTTCGCCGCGTGCGCGGCGACGAGGTTGCGGGTCAGGAACGTCTGCGCGAGCAGGACGCGGGCCGGCACCGACCGGCCCAGGGACCACACCTGGTGCTCGCCCGGCGCGGCGAAGATCGCCAGGCCGTCCTCCGCGTGCACCAGGTCCACCTCGCCGAGGGCCTGGTCCAGCTGGCCGATCACGTCGATGCGATCGGCCCGGGACACCTCCGGATCGTCGTGGACCGCCTCCTTCGCCTCCTCCAGGAGGTTCCGGAGCCGGACCGCGTCCTGCGCGTTGTCGGGCTCGCGCCGATGGGTGGGCAGCAGGACCGAGACCGCGGGGTACTTGCGGGGACGCCGGAGGTCGGCGAGGACGGCGGGCGTCAGCGGCTGGTGCAGGGACGGCATGGGGGACACCTTTCCGGCGGCGGCGGCCGCGAGGGCGACCGCGGACGTGGCCGCCGCGCACAGCCGCGCGGCGCGCGGCGCGGGTCGCTCTGTCCCTTCCTGGATAGCGCACCCCGCCGACTTCCGCAGCCGCAGCGCCCGTCCACCTGCGGCTTCGCGGCGGGCGGGGGACCGCCCGGTCACCCGCCCGGCCCACCGGGGCTGCGCGGCGCGGCGGGCGGCCCCACCGTGGGAACGTCCAGGCCATCCAGGACATCCGGACCGCCCAGGCCGTCCGGATCGTCGAGACCAGGCCATCCAGGCCATCCAGGCCATCCAGGCCGTCCGGACCGCCCGCCGACCCCCAGGAGCCCGCCGTGAGCCCCTCGCCCGCCCCCGCCGGCCCCGGTCTCCGGCTGCGCTCCGCCACCGCCGCGGCCCTCGTCGCGCTCGCCGCCGGAGGTTTCGCGGGGCTCACCGCGTGCGACGACTCCGGCGGCGGCGCGAGCGGATCCGCCAGCCCCGCCTCCCAGCCCGCCGGCGGCCTGCCGTCGAGCCTGGAGTCGCTCGCCTCGCAGGCGCAGTCGGCCGCGTCCGCGGCGGCGTCGACGGCGGCCTCCTCCGCGGGCGCGGTCGCCTCCAGCTTCGCGGCGTCCGTCGAGGCGAAGGCGACCGGCGACCAGGCGGCGGCGAAGGCCGAGCTGGCCAAGGTGTCGGGGCCGGGCAACGCCGGCCAGGACGTGCACCTGACCGGGCTGCCGACGGAGCAGACCGGCGGCCTGCACGCCGCGCTGGTGACCATCACCAACCACGGCGGGTCCACCGCCTCCTACGCGGTGAAGGTCGAGTTCACCGACTCCGGCGGCAAGGTGGTCGACACCGCCTTCGTCGGTGCCAAGGACGTCAAGGCCGGCAAGAAGGCGTCGCCCGTCGCCTTCACCATCAAGGACGTGGACAAGCCGCTGTTCCCGCGCGTCGCCCAGGCCCAGCGCTACTGACCCGGCCGCCAACGGGAGCCCACGTCCGGGCAGTCGGGCGGAGGTGCGGTGGCCCGGTCCCGGTGCTCCCGGCGAGCGCCGGCCGCCCCGCCGCGCCCACCCGCGGGACCACGTGCGAGGGCACTCGTGGGGCCACCCTCAAGGCCGCTCGTGAGGCCACCGCGGCCCGTTGGCCTGGCGGGCGGCACGGGCCCGGGGACGTTCGGTACGCTCGCGGCCGCACCACGCTCGCCGCGCCCGTCCCGAAAGGCCCTCACCACTCCATGCCCGACATCTCCGCCGAACGGCTCCAGCCGCCCGTGCTCACCGAGGCCGAGGTGGTCCTGGCGCTCCGCGCGGCCGGCTGCGTCTTCGCCGAGGAGGAGGCGCGGCTGCTGACCGCCGCCGCCGAAGGACCCGCGGACCTGGCCGCCAAGGTCGATCGGCGGGCGTCGGGAGTGCCGCTGGAACACGTCGTCGGCTGGGCGGAGTTCATGGGCCTGCGGATCGCCGTCGACGACCGGGTGTTCGTGCCGCGGCGCCGTACCGAGTTCCTGGTCGAACGCGGCATCGCGCTCGCCCGGGCGCAGGACCGGCCGGCACCGCTGGTCGTCGTCGACCTGTGCTGCGGGTCCGGCGCGCTGGGCGTCGCGCTCGCCGCCCACCTGGACGGCGCGGAGCTGCACGCCGCGGACCTGGACCCGGCCGCGGTGGCCTGCGCCCGCCGCAACGTCCTGCCCGCCGGAGGCAGCGTCCACGAGGGCGACCTGTTCGCCGCGCTGCCGGGGCGGCTGCGCGGCACGGTGGCGGTACTGGCCGCCAACGTGCCGTACGTGCCGACCGGCGAGGTCCCGCTGCTGCCGTCCGAGGCGCGCGAGCACGAGGCACTGATGGCGCTGGACGGCGGCACGGACGGCCTCGACCTGCTGCGCCGGGTCGCGGATGGGGCACGGCAGTGGCTGGCGCCCGGCGGGGCAGTGCTGTGCGAGGTCAGCGAACGGCAGGCCGGTGCGGCGGTCGCCGCCGTGCGCGGCGCCGGGCTGGAGGCGCACCTCGCGGAGGACGACGAGCGGGGCGCCACCGTCGTGACCGGCGTCAGGACCCCCTGAGACCGCTCGCGTCGCCGGTGCCCGTGGGCCGGGCCCGGCGGCGGGACCGGTCCGGGTTTCAGTCGGCCTGCTGGTCGGCGGGCCGCAGCCCCGCCGACCACTTCTCCTCGATGTTGCCGAACTTCCAGACCGCCAGCGCGACCGCCCAGGTGGCGAAGAACAGCCC
Organism: Actinacidiphila rubida; assembly: GCF_900110255.1. Lineage (GTDB taxonomy): Bacteria > Actinomycetota > Actinomycetes > Streptomycetales > Streptomycetaceae > Actinacidiphila > Actinacidiphila rubida. The sequence continues at coordinate 121,724 of NZ_FODD01000023.1, read as the reverse complement.
GACGATCACATAGCCGACGACGTTCAGGTCGAGCCCGCCGACCCAGTCCCAGAACGCCCCGTGCAGGCCCGCCTTGTCGGCGACCAGGCCGAGCAGCTCGACGGTGCCGATGAGCAGCGCGACGGCCACCGACAGGCCGGTGATCGTCAGGTTGTAGTAGACCTTGCGGACCGGCTTGGAGAAGGCCCACTGGTAGGCGAAGTTCATGAACGAGCCGTCGATGGTGTCCAGCAGGCACATCCCCGCCGCGAACAGCACGGGCAGGCACAGGATCGCGTACCAGGGCAGCCCGGACGCGGCCCCGGAACCGGCCAGCACCAGCAGGGCGATCTCGGTGGCCGTGTCGAAACCCAGCCCGAACAGCAGGCCCAGCGGGTACATCTGCCACGGCTTGGTGATCGACTTCATCACGCGGCCCAGCAGCCGGTTCATGAACCCGCGGTTGTCCAGCTGCTCTTCGAGCGCCGCCTCGTCGAAGTCGCCGTGCCGCATCCGCCGGAACACCTTCCAGATCCCGGCGAGGATCATCAGGTTGAGGAACGCGATCAGGTAGAGGAACGCGCCGGAGATCGTGGTGCCGATCCAGCCCGTCACGTTGTGCAGTTGCGAGCCGTCGTCCTCCACCGGGTGCGCGAGGGCCCGCACGCCCAGCGAGAGCAGGAACGCCAGGACGAAGACGACGCTGGAGTGGCCGAGCGAGAACCAGAAGCCCACGGACAGCGGGCGCTTGCCCTCGCCCATCAGCTTGCGGGTGGTGTTGTCGATGGCCGCGATGTGGTCGGCGTCGAACGCGTGCCGCATGCCGAGCGTGTAGGCCGTGACCCCGATGCCGATGCCGAACGACTTGGTGCCGACGCTGTAGTGCTCGGGCGCGACGATCGCCACCAGCGTGAACCAGCCGATCACGTGGAGGGCCACGATGAACGCGGCCATGCCGCCGAGCCGCGTCCACTCGGCGCGGGACATCGACAGCGCCAGGCGGCGCCGGCCGGAGGCCTCCACGGCCTGGTCCCCGAGGGTGGTGGTCATCGTGTCGTCCTCCGTGGTCACACCGTCGCCGTCGTTCGCGCCACACACTACTAGTTGCAACTCACTTGCAATAAGGCGGCCCGTGATCTGACTACCCCCGGCGACCTGCCCTCATGCGCGCGCCACGCGGGCCGCGGTCGCCCGCCGGGAGCATCGGAAGCGGCACGGGGGCGTGCGGGCCGGCCGCACGCCTGTGCCAGACTCCCGTCCGTGAAACGGATCCAGGTCATCGGAATCGGCGCGGGCGACCCGGAGCACCTGACCCTCCAGGCGGTCCGGGCGATCGGCGCCACCGACGTGTTCTTCCTCCTCGACAAGGGCGAGGAGAAGGACGATCTGGCGGCCCTGCGCCGGACGATCCTCGCCGAGCACGCCCGGCAGCCGCACCGCGTCGCCGTCGTCCCCGACCCCGCACGGGACCGGACCGCGGCCACGCCCGCGTACGCCCCGGCCGTCGACGACTGGCGGCGCCGCCGCGCCGACGCCTACGAAAGGCTCGTCCTCGACGAGCTGGCCGAGGGGGAGTGCGGCGCGTTCCTCGTCTGGGGCGACCCGGCGCTCTACGACAGCACACTCGCCGCCCTGGAGGAGGTGCACGCGCGCGGCACCGCCGACTTCACGTGGGCCGTCGTGCCCGGCGTGAGCAGCGTGTCGGCGCTCACCGCCCGGCACCGCACCACGCTGAACCAGGTCGGGCGGCCCGTGCGGATCACCACCGGGCGGCGGCTGGCCGAGGAGGGGCTGCCCGACGGTCCCGACGACATCGTGGTCATGCTCGACGCCCGCCAGGCGTTCGCCGCCCTGGCCGGCCGGGGCCTGCACATCTACTGGGGCGCCTACCTCGGCACACCCGACGAGATCCTGCTCTCCGGCCCCCTGGACACCGCGCTCGCCGTCCGCATCTCCCAGGTCCGGGAGGAGGCCAGGGCCCGCAAGGGCTGGATCATGGACACCTACCTCCTGCGCCGCCCGGCGGGCCGGCAGTGAACGCCGCCGCCGGCCCGCGGGCCCGCCGATGCGGCGGGTACTGATCCTCGGCGGCACGGGTGAGGCCCGGGAACTGGCCCGGCTCCTCGACGGCGACACCGCGTTCGACGTCACGCTGTCGCTCGCCGGCCGCACCGCCGCACCCCTGCCCGCGGCCGGGCGCACCCGCAGCGGCGGCTTCGGCGGAGCCGCCGGCCTCGCCGGCTGGCTGCGCGCCGAACGCGCCGGCGCCCTCGTCGACGCGACCCACCCCTTCGCGGCCGCGATCAGCCGCCACGCCGCCGACGCCGCGTCGGCCGCCGCCGTCCCGCTGCTCGCCGTCCGCCGGCCCGGATGGAACGCGGGCCCCGGCGACCGCTGGCACCTTGCGGACACTCTCGCCGAGGCGGCCGCCCTCCTGCCCGCGCTGGGCACCCGGGCCTTCCTCACGGTCGGCCGGCAGGACCTCGCCGCCTTCGCCGCCACCCGCCTTTTCTGCCTCGTCCGCTCCGTCGACCCGCCCGCCCCGCCGCTGCCCGCCGACCACCGCCTGGTGCTCGCCCGCGGCCCCTTCACCGTCGAGGACGAGCTGCGCCTGATGCGCGACCACCGGATCGACGTACTGGTCACCAAGGACAGCGGCGGCGACGCGACCGCCGCGAAGCTCGCCGCCGCCCGCGCCTTCGGCCTGCCCGTGCTGGTCGTCCGCCGCCCGCGGCCCCCGTCCGGCGTGCCCGTCGCCCGCACCCCCGCCGAGGCCGCCGCCTGGCTGCGCGCCCTCCCGCACGCCCTCCCACCAGGCGCAACTCCCTGACCGAACGCGGCGTGTCACGACTCGGACACCATTCGTGACGGAGATGTGCGTCCCGCGGACGTCGGGGGGATGATGGGTGGGGCCGCGAGACGGGTGGAGGGGCGCACGGCCCCTCACGACCTGGTCGGGAGGCATTGCATGGAATTTCCCGAACGCTACGAACTGGTCTTCCCTGCCCAAGCCGCAGGGGACGACACCATCGTCGTGCACCGCACCGACAGGGCGGGCGCGGGCGGCAACCCCATCTACGAGGACGACTCCGGAATCGTCCGCGCGGAGATCAGCCCCGAGGGCGACGTGCGGATGATGGCCAGCGGCGGCCACCAGGAACCGGGGCTCCCCACCGCCGTACGGCCCGACGACGAGCCCTGACACCGGATCCCCGGCGCAGCGGCGCGGGGCGGACGGGCACCTGCCCGTCCGCCCCGCACCGTGTCCGGGGACCGGCGCCCGTCCTCGGGGCGCCGGCCGCCCACGGCACCCGTCCCCGTCAGTCGTCCAGCAGGAGCGCCCGGTCCCGCGCCGCGACCACCGCGTGCGACAGGCTGTCGACGTCGTACGCCCCCTGGTGGCGGCGGCCGTTGACGAAGAACGTCGGCGTGCCCGCGACCCCGCTGCTGTCCGCCGACTCCACGTCCCGCGCGACCCGCGCGGCGCCCTTGCGGGCCCGCAGCGCCTCGCGGAACTTGTCCAGGTCCAGGCCGATCTCCTCGGCGTGGCGGAGCAGGTCCTTGATGCCCAGCGCGTCCTGGTTCTCGAACAGCAGGTCCCGCATCGCCCAGAACCGGCCCTGCAGCGAGGCCGCCTCCGCGGCCTCCGCGGCCAGCTGCGCGTGCGGATGCACGTCGGTCAGCGGCAGATGGCGCCACACGTAGCGCACGTCGCCGAAGTCCGCGAGCACCTCCCGGACCACGCTCTCGGCCTGACCGCAGTACGGGCACTCGAAGTCCCCGTACTCCACGATCGTCACCGGAGCGTCCATCGGGCCGCGGACGTGGTCGCAGTCCGGGTCCACCGGATCCGACAGGTCCACCACCGACTGCGCCGTGCCGAGCAGCGCCCGCGCCCGGCGGGCCTTCGGCATCCGCTCGATGACCAGGGCCACCAGCGTCGTGTCGACCATCGCCAGCACCACGGCGGTCAGCACGCCGATCTTCGCCTCGGCCAGCTGCTCGCCGTGGAAGGCCAGCGTGGCGATCAGCAGCGAGACGGTGAAGCCGATCCCGGCGATCGTGCCGCCGCCCAGCACCGCCCCCCAGCCCACCGGCGGCCGCATCCGGCCCCGGCTGAGCTTGGTGGCCAGCGCCGACGTGCCGACGATCGCGACCGGCTTGCCGATCCCATAGGCCAGCAGGATGCCCAGCGTGATCCGTGACGTGAACGCGTCGGCGAGCACGGAGCCGCTCAGCTGGATGCCCGAGTTGGCGAGCGCGAACACCGGGACGATCGCGTAGCTGCTCCACGGGTGCCAGATGCGCTGGAGCCGGTCGTTGGGGGACACCGCGAAGGCGATGCCCAGCCGCGCCTCCCGCTCAAGCTCGGCCGTCGGCTGCTCGCGGAAGTTGCGGAACAGGCCGCTGGCCCGCTCCAGCGCGTCCCGCGGCGCCGGATAGGCGTACGACATCAGGCCCATCAGCAGGCCCACCACCACCGGGTCCACGCCGGAGTGCACGAACGCCACCCACGCGACCACGCCCAGGAACGCGTACACCGCGCCCCGCCGCACCCCGGCACTGCGCACCCCCCACACGATCAGCATCACGCCGATGCCGACCGCCAGCGCCGGCCACGAGATGTGCTCGCTGTACGCCACGGCGATCACCACCAGCGCCAGCAGGTCGTCGACGACGGCCACGGTGAGGATGAAGGTGTGCAGCCGGCGCGGGAACCGCGAGCCGAGCAACGCCAGCATGCCCAGCGCGAACGCGGTGTCGGTCGACATCGCGGCGCCCCACCCGTGACTCGTCGAGTGGCCCGCGTTCAGCGACAGGTAGAGCGCCACCGGCACCACCATGCCGATCAGGCCCGCGAGCATCGGCAGCGGCACGCGCCGCCGGTCACGCAGCTCGCCCATGTCGAACTCGCGCCGTGCCTCCAGCCCCACGACCAGGAAGAACAGCGTCATCAGACCGCTGTTCACCCACTCGCGCAGGTCCATGTCCACGCCGTGCCCGCCCAGTTCCACCGACAGGCGCGTGGACCACACCGACGCGTAGCCGTGCGGCCAGATGTTCACCCACGCCAGCGCCGCCAGCGTCGCCGCCAGCAGCACCGCGGCGCTGCCGGTCTCGGTACGGATGAACGCCCACGGTGACGTGGACGACGGACCCTCGCGTTCGGTCCGCCCGGACCACGGTGCCGTGAACCCCCGGAACATCCAGCCTCCTCGCAATGCCGTTCGCTGCCTCAACCCTGGCACGACGGGCCCCCACCCGGCGCGTCGGGATCATGGCACGGAACGTACCCCCGCCGCTGGAACCGGCGGTGCCCGCCGCGCGTATTCGGTAGCGACGGCCGCCTCCCGGGAGCCCTCCCAGGTGGGAGGATGGTCGGGGTCGAATCATGCGGATCCCTCGTGGATCCCCGAGGACGAGGGGCGGCCGTCGATGGCACGGGACGATGCCGTGATCGGCTGCAGCGGAAGGCTGCTGGTGGGTACCCGCGGCCCCGAGGGCCCCGGCGAGGTGCTGGTGAGCGTCCGGGGCGGCAGCGAGGCGTTCCTCGCCTGGTCCGACGCGCCCCTGGTGGCGGGGACTCCGGTGCTGGTGGTGGAGTCCCGCGGCACCCGTCAGGTGGACGTCATCGAGTGGCTCGACCCCCTGGAAGCGCCGGCCGGCTGAGCCGCGCACACGAAGGAGACGAAGGATGTTCGGTTATCGCGTTCCCGCACCAGACGAGGCGATGCTCATCTCGGGCGGTCGGCGGGGGCTGGGGGGTGCGCCGTTCCGCGTCGTCACCGGACACGGCAAGTTCGTGCTGCCGATCCTGCGCAAGACCCGGTTCCTGACCCTCGCCATGTGCGAGGCGGAGGTCTCCGAGAAGTGCGTGACCCGGCAGGGCATCGGCCTGACCGTCAAGGCGGTCATCGCCTTCAAGGTCGGCAACGACCACGAGAGCATCGTCAACGCCGGCCAGCGCTTCCTGTCCGACCAGGACCAGATGTCGATCCTCACCGGCCGGATCTTCGCCGGCCACCTGCGGTCCATCATCGGCTCGATGACGGTCGAGGAGATCGTCACCGAGCGGCAGAAGCTGGCCACCGAGGTACTGGAGACCTCCAAGGCGGAGATGGCCAAGATCGGCCTCACCGTCGACTCGCTGCAGATCCAGTCCATCGACGACGGCGACACCGGCTACATCGACGCGATGTCCGCGCCGCACAAGGCGGCCATCCAGCGCCAGGCGCAGATCGCCCAGGCGCAGGCCACCCAGGCCTCCGTCGAGGCGCAGCAGGTCGCGGCCCGCAACCAGGCCGAGTACGCCCGGCAGACCGCCGTCGTGCAGGCCGAGTACAGCGCCGAGGTCGACCGCGCGCAGGCGCAGGCCGCGCAGGCCGGCCCGCTCGCCCAGGCCCACGCGCAGCGGGAGGTCCTCGCGGCGCAGACCGAACTGGCGCTGCGGGCCGCCGAACTGCGCCAGCAGCAGCTGGTCGCCGAGATCGTCAAGCCGGCCGAGGCGGAGGCCGAGCGGATCCGGGTGCTGGCCGTCGCCGACGCCGAGCGGATGCGTATCCAGGCCGCCGCGGCCGCCTCGCACGACCGCGTCGCCCTGGACCGGATGCTGATCGACCAGCTGCCGCAGATCGTCAAGGAGGCCTCCGCGGGCCTGTCCGGCGCCAACGTCAACGTGCTAAACGGCGCCGACGGGCTCAGCGAGATCGCCGCCGGACTCGTCAGCCAGGGCCTGACGATCCTGGACTCGGTCCGCAAGAACCTCAACGGGGAGGACGGCGCGGCCGGCACCGGTGCCGGCACGGTGGCCCTGCGCGGCTACCTGGGCCCGAAGGACCCGCGCGGCGACTCCCGGAACAACGGGACATCCTCGTCCTCGGACGGGCCGGTCGACGTCGACTGACGCCACGGAGCACCCGGGGCCCCGCGGACCGCGGGCCCCCGGGCTACTCCAGGACGCCCTGCACGCCCTGCACGACGCGCCACATCGGAGTGCCGCGCCGGGCGACCATCACCACCACGTCGTCGGCCGGCCCGGTGCCGTCGGCGGCCTCCCCGTCCTCCCGGTCCGACCATGTCGCCGTGACGTACTCCAGCGCGTGGTCGACCTCGGCCTCCGGGTCGATCGAGGCGGCCGAGCGCAACCACGTCCGCAGCGCGTGGTTGTGGGCGGCGACGACCGCCGCGGCGATCACGTCCGCACGCAGCCTGCCGTCGGCCCGCGCGGCGAACCGGGCCCGCAGGTAGTTGGCGAGGGTGCGCTCGTAGCGGCGGACCACCGACAGCTCGTGCGCGCGCAGCGCCGGGACCTGCCGGGTCAGCTCGTAGCGGCGCACCGAGAACTCCGGGTCGCCGGTGTACATGCGCAGCACCAGCCGGGCCGCGTCGTTGACCCGGTCCACCGGGTCGGCCGCGTCGCCCGCCGGGTCGGCGAGGAACTCCGTCATCCGGCGCAGGCAGCCCTCGTGGTCGGGGAAGACCACCGACTCCTTGGACGGGAAGTAGCGGAAGAACGACCGTCGTCCGACGCCGGCCAGCGCCACGATGTCGTCGACCGTGGTCTGCTCGAAGCCGTGCTCCGTGAAGAGCTGGAGCGCGGCGGCGACCAGGGTGTCGCGCATCGGGGGCTTGGGTGCCGGCGTCATGCCTGGACCGTAGCACCAGGACGGCCCGCGCGACCGTGAAAAGCGACACTGAGTGTGCTTTTCGGCGGGAACTGAGTACCCTGAGGGCGACCCTGGATGACCGTGGACCCGTGACCCCCGACGAGGAGCCCCTCATGTCCGAACCGTTCGACCTCTTCCGCATCTCGGAGGAGCAGGAGATGCTCCGGGACTCGGTGCGCTCCCTCGCCGAGTCGAAGATCGCGCCGTTCGCGGCCGAGGTGGACGAGCAGGGCCGGTTCCCGCAGGAGGCGCGGGACGCGCTGGAGGCCGCCGACCTGCACGCGGTGCACGTCCCCGAGCAGTACGACGGCGCCGGCGCCGACGCGCTGTCCACGGTCATCGTGATCGAGGAGGTGGCCCGGGTCTGCGCCTCCTCGTCGCTGATCCCCGCGGTCAACAAGCTCGGCTCGCTGCCCGTGCAGCTGTCCGGCTCCGAGGAGCTCAAGAGCCGCTACCTGGGGGCCCTGGCCCGCCGCGAGGGCATGTTCTCCTACTGCCTGTCCGAGCCCGAGGCCGGCTCGGACGCCGCGGGCATGAAGACCCGCGCGGTGCGCGACGGCGACCACTGGGTGCTCGACGGCGTCAAGCGCTGGATCACCAACGCCGGGGTCTCCGAGTTCTACACGGTGATGGCGGTCACCGACCCCGACAAGCGCTCCAAGGGCATCTCGGCGTTCGTGGTCGAGAAGGACGACCCGGGCGTGTCGTTCGGCGCGCCCGAGCGCAAGCTCGGCATCAAGGGCTCGCCGACCCGCGAGGTGTACTTCGACCAGGTCCGCATCCCCGCCGACCGCATGATCGGCGAGGAGGGCACCGGCTTCGCCACCGCGATGCGCACCCTCGACCACACCCGCGTGACCATCGCCGCGCAGGCGCTGGGCATCGCCCAGGGCGCCCTCGACTACGCCAAGGGCTACGTCGCCGAGCGCAAGCAGTTCGGCAAGGCCATCGCCGAGTTCCAGGGCATCCAGTTCATGCTCGCCGACATGGCGATGAAGCTGGAGGCGGCCCGGCAGCTCACCTACGCGGCCGCCGCGAAGTCCGAGCGCGGCGACAAGGACCTGACGTTCTTCGGCGCGGCGGCCAAGTGCTACGCCTCCGACGCGGCCATGGAGATCACCACGGACGCGGTGCAGCTCCTCGGCGGCTACGGCTACACGCGGGACTACCCCGTCGAGCGCATGATGCGCGACGCGAAAATTACGCAGATCTACGAGGGCACCAACCAGGTCCAGCGCATCGTCATGGCCCGCAACCTGCCCTGACCTCGGGGCTGATCCGGGTCCGGTCCCGGCCCGGGCCCCGGTCCGGGCCGCACGGTACTCAGTACCCCGGGCATCCCGGGGTACTGGCAGCGGATCCGGAGGTCACGGGGCCGGTTCCTGCCGGTGCCACGGCACCGGCAGGGTCCTCAGTTCCCTGCCCCGCCGGCGCTCTGCGGGACGTCGCCCACCGGCGGGACCTCCACTCCGCTCTCCCGGGCCAGTCGCAGGGCGCTCTCCAACTCGTCCAGCGCCTCGCGCAGCTCAGGGGAGTCCGGCGCTTCGGCCGCCTCCTCCAGTGCCGCGCGGGCGGCCATGACCCGGCCGATCACCTGCTCGGCGTGCTTGTCCACCACGCCCGTCTCACCTCGTCGTGCTTGGGCGGTGCCGTACTGATGTCAGCCTGCCACCACCGGAACCTTCCTTCAATTCACCAGGGCGCGCCGCACGCCGGGTCACCCGGCAGGAGGGGCGGGAAGCGGAGCGCCGCGCGCCCCCCGCGCGGCAAGGCCCCTTGCCTTCGAGTGGGCTCCAGCTCCTAGCCTCGGTGCCATGACCACACCTCAGAAGCCCATCGGATCGGGATTCGGCGCGCAGACCACCGCGGACGAGGTCCTGACCGGCATCGACCTGACCGGCACGCTCGCCGTCGTCACCGGCGGCTACTCCGGGCTCGGCCTGGAGACCACGCGAGCACTGGCACGGGCCGGCGCGCACGTCGTGGTGCCGGCCCGGCGGCCGGAGACCGCGCGGGAGGCGGTGGCCGGCATCGACGGCGTCGAGGTCGACGAGCTGGACCTCGGCGACCTCGCGAGCGTCGAGGCGTTCGCCGACCGCTTCCTGGCCTCCGGCCGCGACATCCGGTTCATGATCGACAACGCCGGCGTGATGGCGTGCCCCGAGAGCCGGGTCGGCCCCGGCTGGGAGCGCCAGTTCGGCACCAACCACCTCGGCCACTTCGCCCTGGTCAACCGCCTGTGGCCGGCGATCGAGCGCGGCGGCGGCCGGGTCGTCTCGGTGTCCTCCAGCGGCCACCAGATCTCAGGTATCCGCTGGGACGACCCGCAGTTCACCCAGGGCGACTACGACAAATGGGTTGCCTACGGGCAGTCCAAGACGGCCAACGTGCTGTTCGCGGTCCAGCTCGACGCGCTCGCCAGGGACCGCGGCGTCCGGGCCTTCGCCCTGCACCCCGGCGGCATCCTCACGCCGCTCCAGCGGCACCTGGAGAAGTCCGAGATGGTCGACCGCGGCTGGATCGACGAGGACGGCAAGCCGCTGAACCCGGCCGGCTTCAAGACCCCCGAGCAGGGCGCGGCGACGCAGACCTGGGCCGCGACGTCCCCCCAGCTCGACGGCATGGGCGGCGTCTTCCTCGAGGACTGCGAGATCGCGTCGCCCGCGGCGGCGAACGGCACCCGCGGGGGCGTCAAGGACTACGCGATCGACCCGGCCCAGGCGGAGCGCCTGTGGGCGCTCTCCGCCGAGCTCACGGGCGTCAACGCGTTCGCGGCGTAGCCGCCGCCACCCACCGACCGGTGGCGGGCCCCCGCGGTGTGCCCCTGCCGGGGCGCGGCTCGTCCCCGGCCGCGTGGGGCGGTGGCCGGCTCGCCGGCCGGTGAGGGGGCCGCACGCGCCGTGCCTCGCTCCCCTGGGAGGGTGGCCCCTGCCCGGTGCGCGGGGGCCCCGGGCTACGCCTGGAGGGTGTCGCCCGCGCGCTTGCCGCGTGCGGACGCGCGGGCCGTCACCGGCCGGGTGGCGGTTGCTGTGGTGGCCGGGTCGCCGGCCGCCTCGGGGTCGCATGCGCCCCCGAGGCGGCGCGGGGTCAGCCCGTGGTGGGGCGGTAGGTGTAGATCGTGGTGGCGGCGGCGCAGACGCTGGGGGAGACGATCTCGACGCGCAGCACGCGCGCGTTCGCGTCGTAGTCGATGCCTTCCGACTCGAACGTGCCCGAGCAGATGCTGTCCTGGGGGAGCTGGAACAGCGTGCTCACGTGGGCGGTGACGGCCGAGCCGTCGAGCGCGTGCGGCAGGTCCACCTGGAGCACGTCCTTCGCCGCGTCGTCCGACGCACAGACCAGACGCGTCGCCGAGACGAAGTCGCAGCCCTGGACGTCCTGGACGGGCTGGTCCAGGGAGATCTGCCCGGCCTGGGCGAGGGTGCCGCCCGTCGCGGGGGTGGCCGGGTTGGTGACGGGCGCCGGGAAGACCTGGAGCCGGCTCATCGTGCCCCACTCGCCCGCGACCATCCACTGCGCGTCCGGCGAGACCGCGTCGAAGGAGTTGTTGAGGGCCTCGCCCGCGTCCAGCGGGTGGGTGTAGTCGTACGCCTGCCCGCCCGGCGTCGTCACCTCGAACATCTTCGAGGTCGCGCCGTCACCGCCCTGGTACGCGTCGAACACGTAGCCCCCGGCGATGTCCGGGTCCCCGACGTGGTTCCAGCCCTTGATCCGCAGGCCGAGCGGGATCGAGCCGAGGCCGCGGGTGAGGACGGAGCCGTCCGCGCGGGTGGCGACCCCTTCGCCGCCCGTGAGCGAGTTGACCAGCGAGGAGCCGGTGCCCTGCCATCCGCCGGGCGAGTCGGCCCGGGCGGTGCCGGGCCCTGCCGCGGTGACCGCGGCGGCCGCGACCAGCAGGACGGCGGTGCGGCGACCCAGTGCGCGTGCGCTCAAGGAAACCCCCAAGGGTGTGGTGGACCGCCTGCTCCGCGGCCCGAAGCACCAGCACCCTAGCCGTCGCGCCCCATCCGCCACTACGGCCCCAAACCGAACTCTGCCTGAACGCCTTGCCGTTGACGCACCTTCGGCCCGGTGTCCCGCCGCCCGACCCGCCGCCGGCCCCGTCGCCCCGGCCCCGCCGCCTCGGCCCCGCCGCCCCGGACCCGTCGGGGACCGTCCGCCGGGGCCCGGCCGGACAACCCGCCGGGCCCCCATGCCGCAAGCGCCAACCCGCCGCGCCCTCCTACGACTTGTCGGGACCGTACAGCGCCGCGACGTCCTGGGAGGTCGCCCACCTGCTGTACGTCGGCGACTGCGGCCACCCCTCGGGCGAGTCCTGCCACTCCTCCTGGCGTCCGTACGGCAGGAGGTCGATCAGCGGGAAGGTGTGGGTGAGCTGCTCGGTACCCCGGCCGTCGGTGTGCCACGTGCGGTACACCTTCTCGCCGTCGCGCAGGAAGACGTTCACGGCGAAGCCGCCGCCGGGCGGCGCCCCGACGTCGTCGCCGAACGGGCTGTTCGCGGTCGAGTACCAGTCCATGGCGTTGCCGACCCGCCGCTTGTAGGCGAGCGCCTCGCCGATCGGGCCCTGCGTCACGATGACGAACCGGGCGTCGTACCCGTCCAGGAACTCCAGACGCGTGAACTGGGCGGTGAACCCCGTGCACCCCGGGCACTGCCACTCCTTCCCGGGGAACCACATGTGGCTGTAGACGATCAACTGCCTCTTGCCTGCGAAGACGTCGGCGAGCCGCACCGGCCCGTCCGCGCCCTCCAGGGTGTAGCCGGGCATCTCGACCATCGGCAGGCGCCGGCGCTGCGCGGCGATGGCGTCGAGCTCCCGGGTCGCGGCCTTCTCCCGCGCCCGCAGTTCGTCGAGCCGGCTCTGCCAGGTGCCGGAGTCGACGACGGGCGGTAGGGCGTTGCTGCTGCTCATGGTCCCTCACTGATCACATCGGGGAGCGTGCACGTCCCCGGGTAGACCGCGCGGCCGCGCCGAACTCATCGGTCCGGGCCGTCCGTCCGCCCTCCGCGCCCCTCGGCCCCGCATGCCCTCCGCACCTCACCGGGCCACGGACACCCCGGTACACGCCCAGCCGCGCCCGCTCTACCCGCGGCAGCTGCCCCGCCCCGCGTCGCTTCGGCCCGAACAGCCCCTCACAGCAGGCGAGTTGGCGGTACAGCGCGGTGATCCGGCCCCGCCGGGCAGGGAAGGTCTTGACACGGGCGGGGGCGGGGGACCAGCCTATGGCAACGTTGTCAGGGCGCGGGAGCGTGCCCCCTCGGGAATGGAACGCCGCACATGCCGAACCAGCCGCCCCGCCCCTCCCGTCGCGCTGTCGTCAGCGCCGGCTCCTCGCTCCTCGCGGGGCTGGGGCTGGGCGTGGCACTGCCCGCCGCCGCGGCATCGGCGGCGTCCGCCGCGGAGCCGGCGCCGCCCGTGCCGGGGCGGCAGGAGCTCGCCGCCTACCGGCCGGTCGCCGTGTCGTCGACCGACTACGCGCCGACGCCGGGGGAGTTCGCCGTCGACACGCTCACCACGCCCGGGGTCAAGGGCTCGGGGTGGCGGGCCGCGGCAGGCGACCCGCAGTGGATCTCGGTGGACCTGCAGGCCCGGTGCCAGCTCGACGCGGTCCGCCTGACGTTCGAAGCGACGGCCGGCGACCCGGTGTTCGTGCCCTCCTCGAGCGGCAACCCGCGGGACAGCACCACCGGCCAGGAGATCCTGTCGAGCTGCGCGGTCGACTTCACCGTCGAGGCGTCCCTCGACCACACTTCGTGGACCACCCTCCACCGCACGACCTCAGGCACCGGGGGCGTCGTCGACATCGTCCTCGACCAGCCGGTCCCGGCCCGCTGGGTGCGGCTGACCGTGCGCAAGCGCTCCAACGCCAACCCCCTGGGCCTGAACGGCTTCGAGGTCTACGGCACACCGGGCGGCCACCGCCCGGACGCCACCGGCTGGACGGACTGGGGCACCCACGACCACCGGCCGCCCGCGCTCACCGTCGCCGCCGACGGCACCGTCCCGCTGGAGTCCGGCTGGACGCTGACGATGGACGACCGGGTCGAGGCCGACGGCGCCGCGCTGTCGGCGCCGGGCGTCGACACCAGCGCCTGGCTGCCCGCGACGGTGCCCGGCACGGTGCTGGCCACGCTGGTGGACCAGGGCCACCTGCCCGATCCGGTGGCCGGGTTCAACAACCTGCACGTCCCCGAGGCGCTGTCCCGCCACTCCTGGTGGTACCGGCGGGCGTTCACCGTGCCGGCGGCGCTGCGCACCGGGTCCGGCCGGCACGTGTGGCTGGAGCTGGACGGCGTCAACCACCAGGCGGACGTCTGGCTCAACGGCAAGCAGGCCGGGGGCCTGACGCACCCGTTCGCCCGCGCCGCCCTCGACGTGACCGGCCTGCTGGCCGCCGACGGCGAGCAGGCGCTGGCCGTGCGGATCACCCCCATGCCCTACCCGGGCAGCCCCGCCGACAAGGGCCCGGAGGGCCTGTCCTTCGTCGACGCCGGCGCGAACACGATGAACCGCAACTCCCCGACATACCTGGCCTCTTCGGGCTGGGACTGGATGCCCGCGGTCCGCGACCGGGCAGCCGGCATCTGGAACCACGTGCGGCTGCGGTCCACCGGCCACGCCGTCATCGGCGACCCGCGGGTCGACACGGCGCTGCCCGCGCTCCCCGACACCGGCACCGCCGAACTCACCGTCGTGGTCCCGGTCCGCAACGCCGACACCGCCGACCACGACGTCACCGTCACCGCCGCGTTCGACGGCGTGCGGGTCTCCCGCACCGTCACCGTCGCGGCAGGCGCGACCACGGACGTCACGTTCGCCCCCGACGCCTACGCGGCGCTGCGGATCCGCAACCCCCGCCTGTGGTGGCCCAACGGCTACGGCAGCCCCGAGCTGCACGACCTGACGCTCACCGCCGCCACCGGCGGTGCCGAGAGCGACCGGCGCACCACCCGCTTCGGCATCCGCCAGTTCGGCTACGAGTACGACACCCCGCTGCCGTTCGTCGCGACCGGCGACGCGTACACGCAGAGCGTGGACCTGGGCCCGCGACAGGCCCGCCACGTCAGGATCCGCTGCCTGACCCGCGCCACCGGCTGGGGCTCCTCGCTGTGGACGCTGTCCGTGCTGGACAGCGCGAACCCCGCCACCGACCTGGCCCTGCACCGGACCGCGACGTCGTCCTCCGTCGACGAGGACGACCACCAGCCCGGCAACGCCACCGACGGCGACGCCGGCACCCGCTGGTCGTCCTCCTTCGACGACGACCAGTGGATCGCGGTCGACCTCGGTGCGACGGTCTCCTTCGACCGGGTCGACCTGACGTGGGAGCAGGCGTACGCGCGCACCTACGTCGTGCAGGTCTCCGACGACGGCAGCACCTGGACCGACGCGAAGACCGTCGACAACTCCGCGGTTCCGCTGCCGTTCAACACCGGCGACGCGAGCCTGCAGACCGAGGACTTCGCCGCGCGGACCGCCCGCTACGTGCGCCTCCAGTGCCACAGCCGCGCCACCAGCTGGGGCAACTCGCTGTGGACGCTGTCCGTCCTGGACACCGCGGACCCCGGGACCGACCTGGCGCTCCACCAGGCGGTGACCGCCTCGACGCAGGACCCGTCGAACCCCGCCGCGAACGCCACCGACGGCAACACCGGCACCCGCTGGTCCTCCGACTACCTCGACGACCAGTGGATCCAGGTGGACCTCGGCACGTCGCGGACCTTCGACCGGCTGGTCGTCGTCTGGGAGGCGGCCTACCCGAAGACCTACACCATCCAGGTGTCCGACGACGGCTCCGCCTGGACGGACGTGAAGACCGTCGACAACGCGCCCGTCCCGCTGAAGATCAGCGTCAACGGCGTACGGGTGTTCTGCCGCGGCGGCAACTGGGGCTGGGACGAACTGCTGCGCAGGATGCCGGCCGCCCGCATGGACGCGGCCGTGCGCATGCACCGCGACATGAACTTCACGATGATCCGCAACTGGGTCGGCTGCAGCGACCGCGAGGAGTTCTTCGCCAGCTGCGACGAGCACGGGCTGCTGGTGTGGAACGACTTCCCGAACGCCTGGGGCATGGACCCGCCGGACCACCAGGCCTTCAACGACCAGGCCCGCGACACCGTGCTGCGCTACCGCATCCACCCGAGCGTGGTCGTGTGGTGCGGTGCCAACGAGGGCAACCCGCCGGCCGCCATCGACACCGGGATGCGCACCGCCGTCCAGCAGGAGGCCCCCGGCATCCTCTACCAGAACAACTCGGCCGGCGGGATCATCTCCGGCGGCGGCCCCTACGGCTGGGTGGAACCGCAGCGCTACTTCGACCCCGCCACCTACGGCAGCGGCAGCTTCGGCTTCCACACCGAGATCGGCATGCCCGTCGTCTCCACCGCCGAGAGCCTGCGCGCGATGCTGGAGGGCACCCCGGAGTGGCCGATCGGCGACGCCTGGTACTACCACGACTGGAGCACTCGCGGTAACCAGGCACCGCAGAACTACCTCGCGGCCGTCGAGGCCCGCCTGGACACCGTCCAGGACCTCGACGACCTGGCCCGCAAGGCCCAGTTCGTCAACTACGAGAACACGCGCGCCATGTTCGAGGCGTGGAACGCCCGCCTGTGGCAGGACGCCAGCGGCCTCATGCTGTGGATGTCCCACCCCGCGTGGCACAGCACCGTGTGGCAGACCTACGACTACGACTTCGACGTCAACGGCACCTACTACGGCGCCCGCAAGGCGTGCGAGGCCGTACACGTCCAGGCCGACTCCGTCGACTGGAACGTCGTCGCCGTCAACCACACCCCGCACGCGCTCAAGGGCGCGACCGTCACGGCACGGGTCTTCGACCTGACCGGGCGGCAGCTCGGCACGCCCCTGCGCACCACCCTGGACGTCGGCGCGTCCGCCACGGCCGCCGCGTTCACCGCGGGGTGGAGCAACGGCCTGCCCGGCCTGCACCTGCTCCGGCTGACGCTCCAGGACGCGGCGGGCGCGACGCTGTCGGAGAACACCTACTGGCGCTACCGCGCCACGGCCGACATGAAGGCGCTCAACAGCGCCGCGCAGGTGAAGGTCACCGCCGAACTCGGCAAGGTCACCGGGTCCGGCGACCGCCGCACCGCGACCGCGACCGTCCGCAACCGCGGCAACGCCGTCGCCGCCATGGTGCGGCTCTCCCTGCTGCACGGCACGACGGGCGAGCGGGTGCTGCCGACGCTGTACGGCGACAACTACCTGTGGCTGCTGCCCGGCGAGTCCCGCACGGTCACCCTGTCCTGGCCCGCGGCGGCCCTGACCGAGGGCCGGCCCGCGCTGCGCGTCGACGGCTACAACGTCCCGCGGACGGTGGCGCGGAGCTGACGACCCGCCACCACCCCCCGGCCCGCGGCGAGCGCCGCGGGCCCCCAGACCCGCCCCGGCGCCGGCCGCATACCCCGGCGCCGGGGCGGACCCACCGGCCGGTGTCCCCCCGGCGTCAGCGGCCGATGTCCTCCTCCCACAGATCGGGCCGGGCCGCGATGAAGTCCCGCATCAGCGCCACGCATTCGGGATCGTCGAGGACCGTCACCCGCACGCCGAACCCGGCCAGCCACTCGTGCCCGCCCTGGAAGGTACGCGCCTCGCCGATCACGACCGCGCCGATGCCGAACTGCCGCACCAGTCCCGAGCAGAACCAGCACGGCGACAGCGTCGTCACCATCGTCGTGTCGCCGTAGCCGCGCAGCCGTCCGGCGGCACGGAACGCCGACGTCTCTCCGTGCGCCGCCGGATCGCCGTCCTGCACACGCCGGTTGCGGCCCCGGCCGAGCAGCCGCCCGTCCGGGCCGAACAGCGCCGCTCCGACCGGCACGCCGCCCTCGGCGCGCCCGGTCCGCGCCTCCTCCAGGGCGACGGCCAGCATCGCCGCCGGGTCCAGTGCCGCCGCGGTGTCGTCCATGCCCCCACTGTCATGGCGGCCGACCCGGTCCGCAACGCCACCACGCCGCAGGGCGGGACGGCTTCAGGGCGCGACCGCGGTCGGTGGACGACCGCTTCGAGGTGCGACGGCCTTCAGGCCGTGCGGCTTCGGAGCATTCGCCAGGCAGGCGCTGTCAGAGGCGGTAGGCGCGCAGCGCGTTGTCCCGGCCGATCATCCGCACCACGCGCCGCGCGTCCGGCTCCGACCAGTCGCCCGCCGCCACCCATGCGCGCACCGTGCCCGCCGTCGCGCGGCGCCACAACGCGGCACCCAGGAAGTGCAGTTCGGCCGGACCCCAGGCGTCGGAGGAGTAGAGCAGCTTCGCGAACGGGGCCAGCTCCATCGACTCGGCGACCACCGCGGCCGCCCGCGCGCCCACATGGTTCACGGCGAGCCCCACGTCGCAGTACACCTGGTCGAACGCCTGCGCCAGATAGCCGGCCTCGCGATGGAACGGGTAGCAGTGCAGCAGCATCACCGGGACCGCGGCCACGCGGGGCTGCCGCAGCAGTCCGGTCAGCAGCAGCGGGTTGACCCGGTGGAGGTCCAGGTCGCGGTCGCCGAACCCGGTGTGGAACTGGATCGGCAGGCCGCGGTCCACCGCGCAGTGCACGGCGTGCCGCACCAGCACCGGATCGGCCAGCCGCGGCAGCGGCCCGGCCTCCGCCAGCCAGCGTGCGGCCGCCGCGCGCACCCGCTCGGGCTCCGGCCGGCTCCAGTCCAGGTCCAGGCCCGTCCGGTAGGCGGCCACGGTCTTCACCGCGACGGCGTCGCGCGTCGCGGCGTGCAGCAGCTCGCGGAACGCCTCCGGGTACGCGTCCGCGCCCGTTCCCTGGGCCGCCAGTTGCTCGGCGAGCGACTCCAGACGCACCACGGTGTGGCCCGTGCCGCCGGCCCGCTCGCCCAGCGCGCCGGGCGTCAGCAGCCGATCTCCCTGGTACCCGGTGTCCACCAGCCAGTGCTCCACGCCCGCCGCCGGCAGCAACCGCCCGGTGACCTCCCGCTCGCCGAGTTCGGCCCTGCGCCGCCAGTACGCGTCCGGAGAGGCGTGCGCGGGCAGGCCGAGCAGCGGCGCGCACCAGCGCCGTACCGCGAAGCCCAGTTGGGAGTCGAACGCGGACATCCACGACGGGACCGGGCCGTGCGGGCCCTCACGCAGGGACTCCTCGAACCCGGCGCGGTCCGGCGACGCGGCGAACGCGCCGTGCACATGGTGGTCGACCAGCCGCAGTCCTGGCAGCCACTCGTCGAGAAGCCGGTCGTCGTTCGTCCGGTCGTCGGGCAGTCCGGGGTCCGGGGTCAGGCCGTCTGGCGTCACGAGTGGTGTCCTTCCGCCGGGGCCGGGCGGGGGAGCGGACGGCGGGCTGCCGCGCGCCCGCTGTGGCGGGTCCTCACACCGACCAGGCGAACCGGAAACGGTCGGCGAGATCGCCGACACCCGTGTCGGCGTAGGCCGCCGCCTCGTGGCGGCGGACCGCCAGCAGCGCGGCCATCACCTCGTCGCCCAGGATCCGCCGCGCCGTGCCGGAGGCCGCCAGCGCGTCCAGCACCGCCGGCTGGTCCCGCGGCAGCAGCTCGGCGGAGGGGTCCTGCACCGGGTTCACCCGCACCTCCGGCGGCAGTTCCGCGCCCCGCGCGATTCCGTCCAGGGCCAGGCCCAGCAGGGCGGCCGTCGCCAGGTACACGTTCGCCGACGGGTCGACGCACTTCAGCTCCACGTTCGCGCCGTGCGGCGTGCCGCGGGTCGCCGCCACCAACCGCACCGCCGCCTCCCGGTTCTCCAGGCCCCAGCACGCGAACACCCCCGACCAGCGCCCGGGTCGGAGCCGCAGCGGGGACAGCGCCGACCCGGCGAACACCCCGAGGGTGCCCGGCAGTCCCCGCACGATCCCGGCGATCGCCGACGCGCCCTGCGGCGTCAGGCCGTGCGGCCCGGAGCCGCCCGACAGCAACGGCACGCCGTCCTGCTCCAGGGACAGATGCAGATGGGCGCCGTTGCCGGCACCACCGGCGAACGGCAGGGGGGAGAACGACGCCAGCAGGCCGTGCTCGCGGGCCACCCGGCAGATCACCAGCCGGCCCAGCACGACGCCGTCGGCCGACGCGAGCGGTTCCGCCGGTGCCAGCGACACCTCGAACTGCCCCGTCCCGTACTCCGCGTGGAGCTGCTCGACCGGCAGCCCGGCCTCCTCCAGGGCCTCCGTCAGATCGGCCGCGAAGCCGCCCCGCTCCATGACCGCGCCCAGCCCGTACGGCTGCCAGTGACGCTCGGGCAGCCGCGCCCCGTCGGGGCCGGTGAGCACGAACTCCAGCTCGTGGCCCACCGTCGCGGACAGCCCGGCGGCCTCGACAGCCGCCTGCACCCGGCGCAACTGGCCGCGCGCGCACGGCGCGTAGGGCTCGCCGTCCTGCCCGAAGAACTCCGCGGGCGCCCATGCGTACCCGCCGCCGACCACCCGCGCGGCCGTCAGGTCCGCCCGCAGCCGCAGGTCCCCGACGACGCCGAGGCGGTCGGTGAAGGCGATGGCGCCGTCCGCGCAGAAGACGTTCCAGGACGGGGACGCCCCCATGCCCGCCACGTGGAACGCCGCCGCCCGGCGCAGCGGCACGGTCTTCGCGCGGGCCACGCCCGCCATGTCCACCACCGAACCGACCAGCACCCGGACGCCGTTGCCGGTGAGATCCGCCAGGCGCGCCGTCAGTTCGGCGCCGGTCAGCACGGGCATGGGATCGGTGAGCGGCACGCGGGGGCCTCCTGTCCGGGGCGAGCAAGACCTCCGCGCACGCTAGCGGACGGGGCGCCGGACCCGAAGCCACGCGCGCGCACGGGTGATCGCCGAGGCCGATCAGGTCCCCGGTCTCCGACCTCCGAAGCCACGCGCGCGCACGCGTCATCGCCCGACCCGCGTGGCCCACCGCGCACGCGGCGCCGTGATCCGCCCGTCCCCGCCCCGCCACGACCCGGCGGTCAGTGCCAGGGGAGCCGCGAGCGGTGCGTCCAGTACGCGGCCGGAGGTTCGGCGAGGGCCGCCAGGTCGTCGAGCTGGACCGGTGACAGGTGGACGTCGGCGGCGCGGAGGTTCGAGGTCAGCTGGGCCGTGGTGGCGGCGCCGGAGAGCACGACGTCGGCCCACGGCTGGTGCAGCGCGGCGGCCAGGGCGACGGCGTCGCGGGAGGTGCCGGTGGCCTCCACGAGGGGGAGGAGGACCCGGTCGAGATCCGGATCGGGCACCGCCAGGCGGCCGTTGGCGACACCCTCCTTGACCATGACCGTGCAGCCCGCCGCGTGCGCCTCGGCCAGCGCCGGCCCCGCAGACGGCTCCAGCGGGTTCCAGGTCGCCTGCACGCTGCGGAACAGCGGCCGCCCGTCCACCTCGACGGCCAGCGCCGCCCTGATCGCCTCGCCCTGTCCCGGCCCGCTCACCGACACCCCCACGGTGACGCCCGTCGCGGCCAGTTCGGCGAGCCTGCGGTGCAGCTCCGTGTCCGTCAGGGCCGGGCTGTCCGGCGTCAGCGAGTGGATCTGGTAGACGTCCAGGTGGTCGCCGAGCAGGGCGCGGGTCTCCGCGATCTGCCGCTCGTACGTCGCGACGCCGTGGTCCTTGATCTCGTGGGCCTCCGCGTGCACGTGCCAGTCCGCGGTGTAGGTGTAGCCCCACTTGCTGGAGACCACCAGCCCCGGCCGGTCGCCCACGTCGTGGAGCCAGTCCGCGAGGAACTCCTCGGCCCGCCCGTAGGAGCGGGCGGCGTCGACGCGGCGGACACCGCTCGCGTAGGCCAGGTCGAGGAGTTCGTGGACCCGCTGCCGCAGCGCGTCCACACTGCGGTCCTGCGGCAGGTCGCGGTCGCGGCCCAGCGTGATGTAGCCGGGCCGGCCGACCGCGGCCAGGCCCAGGCCGATCCGGCGGACCGCGGGCGGGGTGGGCGTGGGTGCGGACACGGGTCGGCTCCTCGGGTCGTGCGCATCCGCCGCGGCCGGCGGGGCGCGCCCCGCCGGCCGCGGACGAGGTGCGCGGGCGGTCGGTCCTGCGGTGATCACCGTAGCCCGGCCGCCCGCCGATCCCCGGCAGGCGGTGCGCCCGCGACACCGCCGCCCGTCACACCGCCGCCCGTCACGTCCCGGGGCTCACGTCCCGGGTGTCAGGTCCCGACGGTCGTGCTGATCTGCCCGGCGCCGCTGGACTGCAGCCACTGCGACCAGCTCAGGTTGTAGTCGGCGTAGCCGTTGCTGCCGGCCGCCTTGCCGCGCGGGGAGCCGGTGATGGTGACCGGGTCGCCCTGCCGGGCCCAGGTGTAGAACCACTTCGCGTTCGCCAGCGACAGGTGGACGCAGCCGTGCGAGCCGTTGCCGTGCCCGGGCTGCGGGTCGCCGGTCGAGTAGTGGATGTACGTGCCGGACGTCGTCAGGTGGACGTCCCAGGGCAGCGTCAGGTCGTAGTAGTTGGGGCTCTTCTTGTCGCAGCTGATACCGACGCTGCACGAGGTCATCCGGACCTTCGCCTGCTTGTCGATGACCGCCATGGTGCCGTCCCAGGACGGCCAGTCCGGGCTGCCGGCGTCGATCGGCATGGTCTTGACCACCTTGCCGCCGCGGGTGACCCGCATCGTGTGGCCCGGCACGTCCACCGTCGCCTCGTCGTCGTCGCCGACGGTGAACGAGTGCCGGTAGTCGTGGACGCCGACCCGGCCGTGGCCGTTCGGCACGTTCGTCATGGCCGCGTCCAGGGACACCTTGGTGCCGGCCTTCCAGTAGCCCTGCGGCCGGAAGTCGACCCGGCTGTCGCTGAACCAGTGCCACGCGCCCGTCACCGGCACCGACGTGGTGATCTTCAGGTGCTGCTCGATGCCGGCGCGTGCCGACGTCGCCACCGCGTCGGTGAAGACCACCGAGATCGGCATCGCCACCCCGACCGTGGTTCCGGTCAACGGTGTGATGGTGTCCAGCAGCATCGGTGGCGGCGCCGGCCTGGTGGTGGTCGGAGCGGGCTTCGCGGTCGCCGACGGCGTCCCCGACGCGCCCGCACCGGGCTTCGAGTCGGCGGAGGTCGAACCCCCGCCGCCGCACGCGCTGGTGGCGGCGAGCACCGCCCCCGTCACCAGAGCGATCGCTATGCCTGTCTTGCCGCGCCCCATGTCCGCACTCCCCACCATGTCACTGCTTCAGCCTGCTCCACCCTAAGGGGACTCGTATCCCATCACGGCGGTTGCACGCACCACGTAAAGGCTGTCCCAGGTCGCAGGCCCGCGACGTCCGCTCTAGTGACACGAAGGAGTGCGGTTGCTTCAATGCCGCAAGCGCTTACCGTCCCGGTGAATGGAGCCTGAGCCGTGCACATATCGCGTCGCGCCCTGCTGTCCGCCGTCCCCGCCGCAACGCTGCTGGCCCTGGTGCCGCCCCTGCGGGCACGCGCCGCCGAACCGGCCTCGGCGGAACCGGCCGACGCCGCCGGGGACCGCGCGGGCCTGCTCGCGAACACCACCGCGATCTTCGCCGGCACCTCGGAGTCCAACGCCCGCCCCGAGGCCGCCTCGAAGATCGCGGCCGTCGTGTCGACGGCCCGCGGCCATCTCGCCGCCATGGACGCCGCGTCCGGCCCCTCCGAACTGTTCCACGGCGTCACCCTCGGCACCAGCGACCCCAACCTCAGCACCTCCTTCCAGTACCTGTACGAGACGGCGCTGGCCACCCGCACTCCGGGCGCCGCCGACCTCTACGGCAGCACCGCGGTGCAGACGCGCGTCGCCGACGGCCTGGCCTGGCTCTACGACCACTTCTACGGCGACCAGGCCCAGGGCTACTACGGCAACTGGTTCACCTGGGAGATCGGCATCTCCACCTACGTCAGCAGGACCCTCGTCCTGCTCGACGACGTCCTCACCGCCGGCCACCCCGGCCTGGCCGCCACCTACGTCGCCGCCATGGACGCCTACCTGCGCAACGGCAAGGACGGCGACGTCGACCTGGACTCCCGCTTCCACACCGGTGCCAACCTCGCCGACATCACCACCAACCGCGTCCTCCAGGGCGCGGTGCTCGGCGACGACGCCAGGATCGCCAAGGCCCTCGCCGACCAGCTGACCGTGTACGCGGCCGTCGACCCGTACGACCTCCAGCACGGAGTCACCGACGGCTTCTACGCCGACGGCTCCTTCATCCAGCACGCCTCCGTCGCCTACACCGGCTCCTACGGCAGCGGCCTGCTCTCCCGCATCGTGCAGACGATCAAGATGCTCGACGGCACCGGCTACACGCAGAGCCGCGAACTCGTCGGCGTCGTCCAGGGCTGGGTCTCCGGCGCGTTCGCCCCGCTGATCTTCGAGGGCTGGATGATGGAGATCGTCAAGGGCCGCGCGATATCCCGCACCACCACCGGGTACGCCGACGTCGCCGCGATCGTCGAAGCCGTCGTCGACCTCACCGGCTACGCCACCGGCGCCGACGCCGGCGCGCTCGCCGGATACGTCAAGTACGTCCGCCAGACCTCCCGCAGCGCCCCCGACCCGGCCAAGTTCACCTCCCCGATCAGCGTCGTCCGCTACGCCGACCTCCTCGCCGACACCGCGACGCCCGCCCGGGACCTCAACGCACCCGCCCAGCACACCGCGTTCACCGCCATGGACCGCAGCGTCCACCGCCGACCGGGCTACGCCTTCGCCCTGTCCCGCAGCTCCACCCGGATCAGCGGCTACGAGTACATGAGCGGCGAGAACCTGCTGCCCTGGTTCCAGGGCGCCGGCGCCCACTACCTGTACCTGGCCGGCCAGGACCAGACCCAGGCGTTCGGCATCGACCACGTCACCACCGTGTCGCCCTACGCCCTCGGCGGCGTCACGGCGCCCGTCGAGACCAGGAGGTCCGTCCCCGACCTCTACGGCACCGCCTGGTACGACAACCCCGCGCTCGGCTTCACCTCCTCGTCGGTGTCGCAGAACACCTACGTCTACTTCCCGCTGTCCACCAACGCGTACTCCGGCGGCGCCCGGCTCGGCGCCTACGGCAGTGCCGGCTACGTGCAGTCCGACGACGTCGCGTACACCGCCCGGCAGGCCGGCCTGCTCCCCGCCGACTTCGTCGCCTACCGCAACGCCGACGCCACCAAGTCGTGGTTCATGCTCGACGACGAGATCGTGGTGCTCGCCGCGGGCGTCGGCGACAGCGCCGGACGGGCCGTGACCACCACCCTGGACACCCGCATCGCCGGCCCCTCCGACACCGTCGCGCTCACCGGGCGCCTGCGGGGCGGCGCCGCCTGGTCCGGCACCGGCACCGGCCCGCTGGAGTGGCTGCGTTACGAGGACGCGGCCCAGGGCGTCGCCGTCGGCTACGCGTTCCTCGACGGCCCCGACCCCGCGGTGGCCCTGCAGACCGTCAGCCGCAGCCGCCGCGTGGTCCGCACCTCCAACCCCGACACCACCGCCACCAAGCAGGTCTTCTCCGTCACCGTCGCCCAGGCGGCGGGGGCGCCGCACACCGCCCTGGCGTACGCGCTCGTCCCGCACGCCACCGAGGACGCCCTCGCCCGCTACTCCTGCGGGCCGCTCTCCGTGATCGCCAACACCGTGCGGCTGCAGGCCGTGCGCCACAGCGGGCTGGGGCTGCTCGCAGCCAACGCCTTCACCGAGGGCACCCACCACGCGGACCGGCTGACCCTGGACGGTCCCGCGTCCGTCATCGTCCGCGAGGAGGCCGACGGCACCACGTCGATCGCCGTCGCCGACCCGACGACCGGCCGCGACACCGTCACCGTCCTGCTCCACGGACGCGCGCTGCGTGCGGTGTCCGCCGACGGCGGCGTCACCGTCAGCCGGGTGCCGGGCGGCACCCGCGTCGAGGTCACGACCCGGCACGCGTACGGGCGGAGCTTCGAGACCGTGCTGCGCTGAGCCGCCCGCCCGGCCGCCACCGGGCCGCCCGCTCGCTTGCCGCCCGGCGGCGGCCCGCGCCTGGCGGCCGGACGGGCCCGGGATGCGGGATGCCCGGGCCCATGGCGTGATGGTCTACATGGCGAAAGAGACCGTGGCCGAACAGTTCGTCGACGTGCTCGTCCGGGCCGGCGTGCAGCGCCTCTACGGGGTGGTGGGCGACAGCCTCAACCCCGTGGTGGACGCCGTGCGCCGCAACCGGTCCCTCGAATGGGTGCACGTGCGGCACGAGGAGACCGCGGCGTTCGCGGCCGGCGCCGAGGCGCAGCTCACCGGCCGGCTGGCCGCCTGCGCCGGGTCCTGCGGCCCCGGCAACCTGCACCTGATCAACGGGCTGTACGACGCGCACCGCTCGATGGCCCCGGTGCTCGCCCTCGCCTCGCACATCCCCAGCAGCGAGATCGGCACCGGCTACTTCCAGGAGACCCACCCCGACCAGCTGTTCCGGGAATGCAGCCACTACAGCGAGCTGATCTCCAACGCCGGCCAGATGCCGCGCGTCCTGCGGATCGCGATCCAGCACGCGGTGGGCCAGGGGGGCGTGTCCGTCGTCGCGCTCCCCGGCGACATCGCCGCGCAGACCGCCCCGCGCAGCGCCGCCGAGCACGCCATGGTCTCCCGCCGCCCCCAGGTCCGGCCCGGCGACGCGGAGATCGACGAGTTCGCCGACCTGGTCGACGCCGCCGGCCGGGTCACGCTCTTCTGCGGCAGCGGCACCGCCGGCGCCCACGACGAGGTGATGGCCTTCGCGGAACGCGTCAAGGCACCCGTCGGCCACGCCCTGCGCGGCAAGGAGTGGATCCAGTACGACAACCCGTACGACGTCGGCATGAGCGGCCTGCTCGGCTACGGCGCCGCGTACGAGGCGATGCACGAGTGCGACCTGCTGGTCCTGCTCGGCACCGACTTTCCCTACCAGAGCTTCCTGCCCACGGACGTGCGGATCGTCCAGGTCGACGTGCGGCCCGAGCGGCTGGGCCGCCGCTCCCGCCTCGACCTGGCCGTGTGGGGCGACGTCGCCGAGACGCTGCGCTGCCTGACGCCCAAGGTACGGCCCAAGAGCGACCGCAAGTTCCTCGACCGCATGCTGAAGAAGCACAGCGACGCCCTGGACGGCGTGGTCAAGGCCTACACCCGCAAGGTCGACAAGCACACGCCGATCCACCCCGAGTACGTCGCGTCCGTGCTCGACGACGTCGCCGACGACGACGCGGTGTTCACCGTGGACACCGGCATGTGCAACGTGTGGGCGGCCCGCTACCTCACGCCCAACGGCAGACGCCGGGTCATCGGCTCCTTCTCGCACGGCTCGATGGCCAACGCCCTCCCGCAGGCCATCGGCGCCCAGTTCACCGACCGCCGCCGCCAGGTGATCTCGATGTCGGGCGACGGCGGTTTCAGCATGCTCATGGGCGACTTCCTGACCCTCGTGCAGTACGACCTCCCGGTGAAGGTCGTGCTGTTCAACAACTCCTCGCTCGGCATGGTCGAGCTGGAGATGATGGTCGAGGGGCTGCCCGCGTTCGGCACCACCAACCGCAACCCGGACTTCGCGGCCCTCGCGCGGGCCGCGGGCGCGTACGGCGTCCGCGTCGAGAAGCCGAAGGACCTGCGCGGCGCGCTCAAGGACGCGTTCCGTCACCGGGGCCCCGCCCTCGTCGACGTCGTCACCGACCCGCACGCCCTGTCCATCCCCCCGAAGATCACCGGCGAGCAGATCGGCGGATTCGCCCTCTCCATGGGCCGCACCGTTCTCGACGGAGGTGTCGGCAAGATGGTGCAGCTCGCCCGGGCGAACCTTCGCAACGTCCCCCGCCCGTAGCTCCGCTCGTCCGTTTTTCACCCACCCGCCCGTCCGCACCTGACGGAAAAGGGCAGGGGGCACCCCCGGACGGAGTCTGGGGGAGGGTGGGCGGGTGGGGGGAAAACGGAAAGAGCTGACGCGGGCGCGGGCCGTCAGACCAGTTCCGGCTGGAGCCGGCGCCGGAGCTGCGGCCCGGGCAGCGGATCGTCCTGGTTCGCTGTCCGCACGAAGTCGTAGATGACGGAGCCCGTCGCGAACAGGAGCAGGGGGCCGAAGAGCCAGGGGTGCGCGGCCATCTGCCCGGGCAGGTAGCGGTAGGACACCAGCATCACGGCGAAGACGCCCGTGCCGTGGGCGACCAGGAGGATGCCCGGGCGGTCCCAGCCGCGGTCGTGGGCGCGCAGCCCGCCTTCGATCGTGAGGGCGAACACCGCTCCGGCGACCAGGTCGACGCCGTAGTGGTAGCCGAACCCGAGGGTCGCGCCGAGGGTGGCGACCAGCCAGAACGTGCCCGCGTAGCGCAGGAGGCGGGGGCCCGTGCGGGAGTGGATGAAGATCGCCGTCGCCCACGCCGTGTGGAGGCTCGGCATGCAGTTGCGCGGGGTGATCGCGTCGAACGGCAGCGGTCGCAGCGCGCCGAGCGGCGGCGTCGTGTCCGGCCAGAACGTGGCGACCGCCCAGTGCCCGCCGTCGGCGCCGTAGGCGAAGACCGGCCCGACGGTGGGGAAGAGCATGTAGATGCCCGGTCCGAGCAGGCCGATGAGCAGGAACGTGCGGACCAGGTGGTGGCGCGGGAAGCGGCGCTCCACCGACACGTTGCGCAGCTGGTACAGGGTGACGGCCACCGCGGCCACGGCCAGCTGGATGTAGACGTAGTCGAGCAGGTGGGTGCCGACCGGGCCGCTCGCCCGGACGAGCCGGCCGACCAGCCACGACGGGTTGCCGAGGGCGTGGTCCGCGGCTTCCGTGTAGGGGTCGAACACCGCCGGGCGCGCCTTGGAGGTGATCAGTAGCCACGCGTCCCCGGTCTTGCGCCCGGTCACGAGCACCAGCGCGAGGCCGACGCCCTTGAGCCTCAGGGTGAGGTCCCGGCCTGTGAGCCGGACGAGGGCGTGCAGCGCGCAGCCCAGGACGACCCAGAGGGCGCCGTTGCCGAAGGTCGGCCCCGCGCCGACCGCCAGCCGCACCACCAGGAACACGACGTCGATGCCGAGCGCGGCCCCGAGGGCGAGGAAGCGCTGCCGCCAGGTGAGCACCACCATCATCAGGCCCAGGCTGGCGTACAGCAGGGCACCGGACTTGGGGGCGAACACCACTTCCTGCGCCTGGGTGGTGATCGGTCCGGGCAGGCCGTAGTGGCGCGCGGCGATCTCCATCGTGACGAGGAACACGAGGGCCACCGCGGAGACGGCGGCCCACAGCATCACCCGCGGCTGGCGCAGTGCGGAGAGCGATATTCGGGTTGTTCTGCGCGAGGTCACCCGTGAGGTAAGAGATATCAACAGCTCGGTCGTCTGGTGAGTTTTCCGCCGGCTCGGCCCCTCGGGACCGCGCACGCGCGCGGGCGCGAGAGCGGCGTCCCTCAGGTCAGAGCCTGGGAAAGATTGAGTTTTCCTGTCCTATATGCCCCGATAATTCCAAGCCTTTGAGGCGTCAAGGACTACCCAAAAGGCAACCGGCCGTTCATGTCAAATGCATTAGGCATGGTCATGACGGGGAATAGTGCCCTCCGCATGAGTCCCGGGAGTGGCGGATCCGGTGCCCGGCCGCCTCGCGCGGTGGCGCCAGTCGTGACGCGCGGGTGTCATGCTCGGGCGTCGCGGGGTCCCGCGGTGAACTCCCGTACGGTGCCGGTGCGTCAGGTCAGGTGAGGACCAGGCGCTGGTGTCCGTCGATGAGTTCGCGGACCGCGTCGAGGTGGCCCGCGTGGCACGCCGTCTCCGTGATGACGTGGAGCAGGACCTCGCGCAGGGTGTGGTGGAACCGGGGGCCGAAGAGGTCGGTCGGCCACCACGCGGGCGGGGTGTCCGCGGACGCGGCCGCGATGACGGCGTCGGCGAGGGCCGCCTCCCGCCGGTAGAGCGCGAGGACGTCCGCGGCGGGGACGCCGGCTCCGACCTCCCACGGCTCCTCGTGCTCGCTCGTCGCCCACGCGATGACGTCGGCCTCGCCGGCGACGACCCCGCGGAACCAGAACTGCTCGACGTCCAGCGCCAGATGGCGGACCAGGCCGAGACAGTTCCACCCGGAGGGCAGTACCGGCCGGCGCAGCGCCTCGTCGTCCAGGCCGTCGAGAATCGACAGGACGTGCCGCCGCTGCGAGGCCAGGCTCTTGAGCAGGGCGGTGACCTCGGGGCCGGGTTCCGGCTGCGGCATCGTTTCCTCCAGGGGCGGGGGCCGGGCCATTCTGCACCGCGGCGCGCCCGTTGTCACTCGCCGGCCGGGCCCGCGGCCCGGCGAATCTCCAACCTGTGCTCGCTTACAGGCTCTTGACACCCGCGAGCCCTTCGGGAAAACATCGTAAGCCGAATCTTGACAACGTTGTCGGGCTGGAAGGGCGGAAATAGTGTCAGACAGAACCTCGCGGCGGCCGGGCCGTACGCGCCGCAGGCGCGGCGGGATCGCCACGGCCGTTGCGGCGGCGACCGCGCTGCTGGGACTGGGCTTCGGGGCCGCGCCGGCCTCGGCCGGGACCCCGGGCAGCGCCGCCGGCGACCCCGCGTCGTACGTCAACCCGCTGATCGGGACGTCCAACGCCGGGAACACCTACCCCGGCGCCGTCACCCCGTTCGGCATGCTCGCCTGGAGTCCGCAGAACTCCACCGGCAAGCAGGTGTCCACCCCCGCCCCCGGCGGGTACCGCTACGACGCCACGAAGATCCGCGGGTTCAGCCTCACGCACCTCAACGGCGTGGGCTGCTCGGGCGCCAACGGCGACATCCCGATCATGCCGTACGTCGGCGACGTCGACTCGTCGCCGACCTCCGACACCGGCGACGCCAAGTACACCAGCACCTTCTCGCACGCCAACGAGACGGCCCAGGCGGGCTACTACAAGGTCGCGCTGGACAGCGGCGCGAGCGCGGAGCTCACCACCACCGCGCGCACCGGCACCGGTGAGTTCGGCTTCCCGGCCGACAAGCCCGCGAGCATGCTGTTCCGCACCTCCAACTCCGAGAGCGGCAGCACCGCCGCGGACGTCGCGGTCGACGCGGCCGCCCACACCGTCACCGGCTCGGTGAGCGCGGGCAACTTCTGCGGCCCGCAGAGCGCCAACAACCGGCACGACGTCTACACCCTGTACTTCACCGCGCACTTCGACTCACCGTTCGCCAAGGTCGGCACCTGGACCGACGGCACGCTGAACGCCGGGTCGACCACCGCCTCCGGCGGCACCGGCTACTCCTCCGGCGGCGGCCCGGTCGCCGGCAAGGGCTCCGGCGCGTACGTGACGTTCGCCCCCGGCACGCAGCACGTGCAGGCCAAGGTCGCGATCAGCTACGTCAGCGCGGACAACGCCGAGGCCAACCTGCGGGCGGAGAACCCGCCGTCGCGCTCCTTCGCCTCGGTGCGCGCCCAAGCCGCCGACGCGTGGAACAGCGACCTCGGCCGCATCCAGATCGGCGGCGGCACCGACGACCAGCGCAGCACCTTCTACACCGCGCTGTACCACTCGATGCTCGAACCGACCCTCACCAGCGACGTCGACGGCCGGTACCTCGGCGGCGACCGCACGGTCCACCACGTCGAGCGCGGCCAGCACGCGCAGTACGGCACCTTCTCCGGCTGGGACCAGTACCGCGCCCAGGTGCAGTTGCTGACCCTGCTGCAGCCCGGCGTCGGCAGCGACTACGCCCAGTCCCTGTTCAACTACGCCGGCCAGCGCGGCGGCGAGTGGGACCGCTGGCTGCTGGAGAACGGCAAGACGAGCATCATGTCCGGCGACCCGTCGGACGCCGCGCTCGCCGGCATCTACGCCTTCGGCGGGCGGAACTTCGACGTCAAGGGCGCCCTCGACTCGCTGGTGAAGGCGGCCACCGTGCCGACCGCCAACGACTCGGACAGCGCGGGCTGCAACGTGGAGTGCGTGGGCCAGCGCCCCGCCCTCGACAAGTACCTGCAGCTCGGCTACGTGCCGGCCGACAACTGCCACTGCTGGGCCGGCGCCGCCGAGACCCTCGAGGACGCGGCAGCCGACTTCGGCATCTCCGAACTCGCCGGGCAGGTCGGAAACCACACGGTGCAGCAGCAGTTCCGCGACCGCGCCGGCAACTGGACGAACGTCTTCGACCCCAACGCCACCGCGCAGGGCGGCTACATGCGTGACCGCAAGAGCGACGGCACATGGGCGGGCGCGACGTTCAGCCCGGCCACCGGCAGCGGATTCGTCGAAGGCACCAGCGCCCGCTACACGTGGATGGTGTACTCCGACATCGCCGGCCTGTCGCAGGCGATGGGCGGCGACAAGGCCGCGATCTCCCGGCTCGACGACTTCTTCCACGGATCCGACGGAGCCTTCGACTTCTCCGCCAACGACCCGACGAAGTACGACCCGACCAACGAGCCCGACATCAACGCGCCCTACCTGTACGACTACTTCGGCGCGCCCTACAAGACCCAGGCGACCGTCCGCGCCGAGACCGACGGCCTGTGGACCAACACCCCCGGCGGCATCCCGGGCAACGACGACGCCGGCACCATGTCCTCGTGGTACGTCTTCTCCGCGCTCGGCATGTACCCGCAGGTGCCCAGCCGCGCCGACCTGGTGCTGTCCGCGCCGGTCTTCCCGCACGCGGTGATCCACACCGGGCTCGGCAAGACCATCACGGTCAACGCCCCCGGCGCTTCCACCAGCAACATCTACGTGCAGGGTCTGCGCACCGACGGCCACACCTCGCAGCAGCCCTGGGTCCCCGCGTCGTTCGCCACGCACGGCGGCACCCTGGACTTCACCCTCGGCAGCACCCCGAACACCTCGTGGGGCGCCGCCGCCAAGGACGCGCCGCCGTCCTACCGCCAGGGCGAGGCGCCGTTCTTCGCGGCCACCGCGCCCGGCCAGGTGAAGATCGAGCCGGGCCACTCCGCGGACAGCGCGCTGAAGCTCTCGACGCTGCGCGACGAGAAGACCGGTGTGCGGTGGAGCGCCGCGGCGCCCGACGGCATCACCGTGTCGCCGGCGTCCGGCCAGGCGACCGTGCCCGCCGGCGGCAGCACCTCCGTGCCGCTGACCGTGTCGGCCGCGGCCGGCACCAAGGCCGGCGTGTACACGGTGCCGCTCACCCTGAAGTCCGCCGACGGCACCTCCGTTCCCCAGGCATGGCTCTCGGTCACGGTCGGCGTACGCGGCACCCTCACCTGGTACGTCAACAACGCCGGCATCTCGGCCGACGACACCAGCCCCGCGGCCGACTTCGACGGCGGCGGCTGGAGCTACTCGGCCAAGGCCCTCGCCGCGGCCGGGGCGACACCGGGCGGCACGATCTCCTCGGGCGGCTTCGACTTCACATGGCCGCAGGTCACCCCCGGCGCACCCGACAACGTCCAGGTCGGAGGCGGTGACCAGGTGCTGGACGTCAGCGCCTCCGCGCAGGGCGCCACCCGGCTGAGCCTGCTGGGCAGCGCCAGCGACGGTCCCAGCAGCGGCACCGTCACCCTGACGTACACCGACGGCACCACGCAGCAGGCCCAGATCGGCTTCAGCGACTGGACCCTGGGCGGCGGTACCGACCAGCCCTCGTTCGGCAACACCGTGGCCGTGCACACGACGTACCGCGACGTGATGGGCGGCAGCGTGGACCCGGTGGGCACCGAGGTCTTCGCGACCGCGCCGATCACGCTGGAGTCCGGCAAGCAGCTGGCGAGCGTGACGCTGCCCGCCACCACCGACGGCGGTGACATGCACGTGTTCGCGGTGGCCACCGCCTGAGACGGCGACCCCCGCGGCACACCTGCCGCAGCACGCACCGGGGCGCCCCCGGACCGGCCGACCGGCCGGTCCGGGGGCGCCCCCGCGTGCTCAGCCGCGCAGCGTGCTCGTGGTCAGGCCCGCCTCGGCCCCGCCCGGCGCGCCCTGGAGGACCACGCCGCCGGCCTTGCCGCCGCCCTTGCCGGTCAGGCCGCCCGGGAGCGGCGGGAGCGCGGGCGGTGCGGGGCAGTCCTTGCCGACCTTGGCCCCGGGAACGCGCTTGCCGTTCACGTAGACCTTGCCGTCCACCACCTTGACGGTGATCCGCACCGGCTTCTGCCCGGGGTCGGGCAGCGGCAGCCCCTTGCCCTGCTTCGGCAGCGGCAGCGTCCCCGGCCCACCCGGCGTGCCCGGCTTCGCGCCGCCCGGAGCCCGGATGACGGAGCAGACGACGACGGGTCCGCTGCTCGGCTTCCCCACTCGCGTCAGCACCGGCGCGGAGCCGGCGCCGACCGAGGTCACGGCGGTCGTGGAGGCACCGGACGCCGCCCGCGACGCCACCGATGCCACCGCACCGGACGACGCCGCCGAGTCCGGCGTGGACGCACCGCTGGACGACGCCGCCACCACGCCGGTCAGGCCGAGACCGGCGGTGAGGACGGCGCCCACCAGGATCCTGTTGCTCTTCATGCTGGGTCACTCCCGTTGATGGACCAGCCATCGATCGGTTGCCGCAGATCGGACGATCTGACGCCCCGCAGCGTCGCCGGGCGCGGCTGAAGGCAGACTGAAGAGCCCGTGGTGGATCTTCATGTTCGCCTTAGGTACGGGCGTGCACCCTGACGGCGTGCGGATACTCGTGGTGGAGGACGAACACCGGCTGGCCGAACTCCTCAGGGACGGCCTGAACCGGGAGGGCTTCGCGGTCGACCTCGCCCATGACGGGCTCGAGGGACTGTGGATGGCGACCGAGCAGCCCTACGACGTCATCGTCCTCGACGTCATGCTCCCGGGCCTGCACGGCTACGGGGTGTGCGCGCGGCTGCGCGAAGCAGGGAACTGGACACCCCTCCTCATGCTCACCGCGAAGGACGGCGAGTACGACGAGGCCGAGGCGCTGGACACCGGAGCCGACGACTACCTCAGCAAACCGTTCTCCTACGTCGTGCTGCTCGCCCGGCTGCGGGCCCTGGTGCGGCGCGGCGCCCGGGAACGGCCCGCGGTCCTGGCCGTGGGCGACCTGCGGGTCGACCCCGCGGGCCTGCGCTGCAGCCGGGGCGACGTGCGGATCCCGCTGACGCCCAAGGAGTTCGCGATCCTGCACTGCCTGGCCCGGCGCGCCGGCGAGGTGGTGCCCAAGTCCGAACTGCTCGCCCGCGCCTGGGACTTCGCCTTCGACGGCGACTCCAACGTGGTGGAGGTCTACATCAGCGCCCTGCGCCGCAAGATCGACAGGCCGTTCGGCCGCACCACGCTCACCACCGTCCGCGGTGCCGGCTACCGGCTGGAGGCCTGACATGGGAGTGCGCCTGCGCACCACGCTCACCGCGACCGCGGCCGTCGCGGTGGCCCTGTGCCTCGCCTCGTTCGCACTGTTCGCCGCGCTCGACGCCAGCCTCGCCGCGTCCACGAAGGAGTCGGCGCTGCAGGACGCGCGGGACCGGGCCGCCGCGGAGCTCAGGGCCGCCGGCGGCGCCCCGGCACCGGGGACCGGCGTCGGCGTGGCCGGGCCGCCCGCCCTCGTGACGGTCGGGGGCGGCGGTCCCGGCGCTCCGCCCGGACCCGGCGGCGGACCCGTCACCTCCCAGCGCGGGGGCGGGCGGATCGTCGTCACCCAGGTCGTGACCACCCGCCAGGGCTCCGTCACCGTCAAGGGCACGGCCTCGCTCGCACCGGCCCGCGCCGCGATGAACACCCTCACCGACGTCCTGCTGCCGGGGGTTCCCGCCCTGCTCGGCCTCGTCGCCCTCCTCACCTGGCTGGCCGTCGGCCGGGTGCTGCGGCCGGTCTCCGCCATACGGGCCAAGCTCGCCGACATCACCGCGCACGACCTCCACGAGCGGGTCCCGGAACCACCCACCCGCGACGAGGTCGCCGCGCTGGCCCGTACCGTCAACGCGACCCTCGACCGGCTGAGCACCGCGGTCGCCGCGCACCGGCAGTTCGTCGCCGACGCCGCCCACGAACTGCGCAGCCCCATGGCGATCCTGCGCACCCGCCTCGAACTCGCCGCACCCGCCGAGAAGGCCCTGGCCGGCGACGCGCTCGACGACGTCGCGCGGCTCCAGTCCCTGACGTCCGACCTGCTGCTGCTGGCCCGGCTCGACGCCCGCGAGCCGCTGCGGGCACGCGAGGTGGACCTCGCCCAGGTCACGGCGGAGGAGGCGGCCCGCCCGCGGCCGCGGCCGGAGGTGACGGTCGCCCTCGACGTGACACCGGACGTGCCCGTGCACGGATCGCCCGAGCACCTGAGAAGGCTCGTGGCGAACCTCGTCGACAACGCGGTCCGGCACGCCGCCGCCTCCGTCACCGTCCGCCTCGACGTCCGCGGCGGGCGGGCCGTCCTCGACGTCACCGACGACGGTCCCGGCATCCCGGCCGAGCACCACACGACCGTCTTCGACCGCTTCGCGCGCCTCGACCAGGCCCGGCCCCGGGACACCGGAGGATCGGGCCTGGGCCTGCCCATCGCCCGGGACATCGCCTCCGCCCACGCGGGCTCGCTCCTCGTCGTGCCCCACTCCGGCGGTGCCCGCCTGCGGGCCGCGTTCCCGCTGGCGGCGCGGCCCGCACTCACCGTCCGGTGAGCGCGGGCCCCCTGCCGGTGCCGTCCGTCAGGCGTACGTGCGGCCGGCGAACCGCCGCTCGAAGCCGTCGCCGACGTCGGCGGTCACCGTGTAGTCGTACTGGCCGTCGGCGGCCGGTGCCAGGGTGACCGTCCGGGTGCCGCCGGCCGCCACGGTGACGGTGGAGCCGCCGGTGCCGGTGTAAGCGTTCGCGCCGACGGTGAATACCGCTGCCACCGAACCGGAGTTGGTGAGCGTGAGCACCAGCGACAGCGGGGCCGCCGGGGCGATGGACAGCGCCGCCTCCGGGTGCGCCTTCGTGGTGCTCGTCCAGGTGCGGACGTCGCCCTTGAAGCCGCGCAGGTACCCGTCAGGACCGTGCAGGTCGAAGTCGTACAGGCCGCCGCCGTACGTCTGCGCGCTGAAGTAGTCCGAGACGGAGCCGCCGGCCGCCAGCGTGTACCGCCAGTTGTCGTACGTGCGGTAGTTCACGGTGTACGCCGCGAAGCCGCCGCCGAGGGCACCGGTGCCGACCGTCTTGAACCAGATCCGCCCGGTGGACGTGTCGGTCCACGACGTGGTGTCGAAGAAGTAGCCGAGCTTCCGCGCCGGGCGGCTGCCCGGCTCCTGCACCGGCGCCACCGGAGTGGCCGGGGGAGCGGCGTCCGGCAGGGAGTTCTCCGCGTCGCACGCCGCCACCAGGGCGGCGGTGTCGGGCAGCGACGGGAACGTGGTGTTCTTGGTCGTGAAGTCGAAGGCCGACATCAGGTCGCCGCACACCGTCCGCCGCCACGCGGAGATGTTGGTCTCCTTCACGCCCGTCCAGTTCTCCAGGAACCGCAGCGGCGACGTGTGGTCCGCGACCTGCGAGTTGACGTAACCGCCGCGGCTCCAGGGCGAGATGACGATCATCGGGACGCGCGGGCCCAGGCCGATCGGCGCGCCGGACACGAACTCGTCCGCGGTGCCGGCCGGCGGAACCGGCGGTGCGACGTGGTCGAAGAACCCGTCGTTCTCGTCGAAGTTGAGGAAGACCACCGTCTTCGCCCACACCGCCGGGTTCGCGGCGAGGGAGTTGAGGACGTACCGAGCGGTGTAGTCCGCGCCGTAGGCCGGCGGGTAGTCCGGGTGCTCGCTCTGCGAGGCCGGGGCCACCACCCAACTCACCGCGGGCAGCGTGCCGGCCGCCACGTCGGCGTTGAACGCGTCGGCCGAACGGCGCTGCATGCCGTTCACGTACAGCGACGACGTCGTCGACGCCTTCTGGAAGTTCCTGAACCACGCGAGCGGGTTGTCGTCGTAGTTGTCCTGCTGCTGGTACACCCGCCACGAGATGCCGGCCGCCTCCAGCCGCTCGGCGTACGTGGTCCAGCTGTAGCCCTTCTCGGAGTTGTCGGTCACCGGGCCGCCGCCCTTGCCCGCCGGGTCGATCGTGCCGGTCCACTGGTACAGGCGGTTGGGGTTCGTCGGGCCCTGCACCGAGCAGAAGTACTGGTCGCAGACCGTGAACGCCTCGGCCAGCGCGAACTGGAACGGGATGTCGGCGCGCTGGTAGTAGCCCATCGCGTAGGAACTCTTCGCCGGCACCCAGTTGTTGTACTGGCCGCCGTTCCACGCGCTGTGCGTGCCCGACCAGCCGTGGTCCAGGTCCCGGACCCGCTGCGCGTCGGTGGTCGCGGTGTCCAGGTGCCACGGCAGCACGAGGTTGCCGCCCGTCGGGCCGAGCGTGGTCTGGTGCAGCACGTCGGAGTTGCTCGGGAAACGCAGCTTCGACCGGTCGCCGTAGCCCCGGACGCCCTTGAGCGTCCCGAAGTAGTGGTCGAAGGAACGGTTCTCCTGCATGAAGATCACGACGTGCTCGACGTCGTCCAGCGTGCCGGCCGGCGACGCGGCCGCCATCGCCTGCTGGATGTCGAAGGGCAGCGCACCGACAGCGGCGGCGACGGACGTTCCTGCGGCGGCGCCGAGAAAACCACGGCGGGACAGAGGCGTCAACTCAACTCCTCGGAAGACGGGGAGGTGCATGGTCGACCCGCATTCAAGTCACCCCGTGCGACCCCCACGCCACAACCGCCCCCGCCCGGCGTGACGTTCGGGTGCCCGCCGCATGACAATCGTGCCAAGGACACGTCAAGTCTGCCACCCGCGCCGAGCTGCGGGCAGCGGGCTGCGCCCGCGGTTGCGGGGACGCGTGCGCTGCCGCGCGGGGCGCGCGGGCGCGTTGCGCGTGCCGTGGGGGCATGCGCCGGGCGGGCGGTGCGTCGTGTGCCGCGGGTCAGTGGGCGGGGGCGTCTGCCGGGTCGTCGGTGACGGACGGGTCCGGAGCGGGGGTGGCCTCACCGGCGGCGGGGGTGTGCAGGACCCCGGCCCCGGCGGCGGCCAGGACGCAGAAGCCCAGCGGCAGCAGGAACGCGGCGTTGAGCGGGACGATGCGGGTGAGCGCGCCGATCGCCGCGGGGCCGGCGAGCATGCCCAGGTAGCCGAGTCCGGCGACCTTCGAGACGTTGGCGCCCGCGGCGTCGCGGTCGGCGTGGCCCGCGACGCTGAAGAGCTGCGGCACGCAGCCGGACAGGCCGATGCCGAAGACCGTCCAGCCGGCGATCGCGAGCGGGATCCACGGCGAGCAGACCACCGCGGTCATGCCCGCGGCCGCCGTGCCCGCGCCCCACCGGACGACGGCGACCGACCCGAAGCGCCCCGCCACCCGGTCGGTGAGCAGCCGCCCGATCGTCATGGCCGTGGCGAACGCGCCGTAGGCGAACGCCGCGGTGGCCGCGGGCGCGTGCAGCACGTCCCGCGTGGCCAGCACGCTCCAGTCGTTCGCGACGCCCTCGCTCAGCATCACCATCAGCGCGATCGCCGCCAGCGCCCAGATCCGGCCGGGAGTACGGCGCCGCGGCCGCCCCGCCTCGGGGGCCTTCCTCCCGGCCGGGGCGTCACCGGCCGTCGCGGACTCGCGGGGCAGCAGGGCCGTCGCGGCCAGCAGCGACGCGGCCAGGCACACCGCGGCGGTGCCGGCGAGCGTGGCGGACGCGCTCCAGCCCCAGCTGAGCGTCCGGGCGCCGACCAGCGACGCCGCGACACCGCCGAGGGAGAACACCGCGTGGAACGCCGACATCACGGGACGCGCGTACCCGCGTTCCACCTGGACGGCGTGGGCGTTCATGCTCACGTCGAGGCAGCCGTTGCCGAGCCCCAGGACCAGCAGCGCGGCGCCCAGGGCCCAGCCGCTGGTGGCGAGGCCGGGCAGGACCACTGCCGCCGAGCACAGTGCCGCGCTCGCCGGCACGACCCGGCGCGCGCCGAAGCGGTCGGCCAGCGGGCCCACCAGCTGCATGCCGGCGAACGCGCCCGCGCCCAGCAGGAGCAGCAGCGAACCCAGCACGGCGTGGCTGATGCCCGCCCGCCGTTCGATCGCGGGGATGTGCACGATCCACATGCCCAGGACGAAGCCGTTCAGCGCGAAGTACGCGAAGGTGGCCGCCCGGGCGGCACGAAGAGCTCGCTGCATGGCCGCGAACATAACAAACATTTGACGTGTTCGTTAGTCCACCATTCGCACAGTACTGATGTGCGTGGTGTTCAATAGGGGCCATGGCAAGCACCGACCGACACCGGCGGATCGTCGAGGCCGTCCGCGTGGAGGGCCGGCTCGGCGTCGCCGAACTCGCCGCGCTCACCGGCGCGTCCGAGATGACCGTCCGCCGGGACCTGGAGATCCTCGCCGGGCAGGGCGTCCTGGAGCGGTACCACGGCGGTGCCCGCAGCCTGCTGCTGCGCGGCGAGGAGCCGCCGTTCGCGCTGCGCGCGACCGAGAACAGCGCGGTCAAACAGCGGATCGCGGCGGAGGTCGCGTCCCTCGTCGCGGACGGCGAGACCGTGGTGCTCGACAGCGGCACCACCTGCCTGGAGGTCGCCCGCACGCTGGAGCAGCGGCGGCTCACCGTCATGCCGCTCTCCCTGCACTCCGCTAACGCGCTGACCGCGGCGCCGCGGCTGCGCCTGATCATCCCCGGCGGCGAGCCCCGGCCCGGTGAACTCGCCCTGACCGGGCCCCTCACGGAGTCGGCGCTGGCCGCGCTGCGGTTCGACACGGCGGTGCTCGGCTGCTGCGGCCTCACCGCGGCGGACGGCCTCACCGCGTACGACCTCGCGGAGGCGGCCGTCAAACGGGCCGCCATCGCCTCCGCGCGCAAGGTCATCGCGGTCGCCGACGCGGCCAAGTTCTCCCGCACGGCACTCGCGTACGTGGCACCGGTCACCGCCCTGCACACCGTGGTCACCGACGACCGGGCGCCCGGCGAGGAGGTGGCGGCGCTCGCCGCCGCTGGGGTGACCGTCCGTACCGTGCCGGCCGGCTGACCGCGCCCCCCGCCGGTGCCGTCCGGGGCCTACCGGTGGGAGGGGTCGCTCGCCGGCTCCGACCGCAGCGACACCGCGTAGACCGCGGGGTCGACGACGGGCGCGGCGGGCAGCAGTGTGCGCGCGGTCGGCAGCGCGGCCATGAGCTGCCGCCGCTCCAGACGCAGGGCCGTCCGCAGGTCCGTGCCGTCCAGCCCGGCGCCGTCGAGCTGTGCGCCGTGCAGGTCCGCGCCGTCGAGCAGGGCGCCGTCCAGACGCGCGCCCCGCAGGTCCGCGCCGGACAGGTTCGCCCCGTACAGGTCGGCGCCCCGCAGGTCCGCCTCGCGCAGCAGCGCGCGGGTCAGGTCGGCGCCGGACAGGTCCGCGTCACGCAGCACCGTCCCGACGAGCCGCGCCCCGGTGAGGTCCGCGCTCCCCAGATGCGCCGACTCCAGGTCGGCACCGCTCAGATCGCACCCGGTCAGATCGGCCCCTTCCAGGTCCACGCCCGCCAGGGCCCGCGCCGGGGCCGGAAGCGCAGGGCTGGCCGGAACGGCCGGGATGGCCGGAACGGCCAGGACACGGTGTTCGTCGTGCACGGTGAGGGCTCCTGTAGGTCCGACGACGAGCTGACAACGTTGTCAAAGTTCGTCCATTTTGGGCCGGGAATCCTGGAGCGTCAAGGGGATTGGCGGAACCCGGGCGGGTCGCTTTTTGGCGCGTCCCGCCCGCGGGGGTGGGAGCCGGGGGCGTCCGGGTCGCCCCCAATGTCCCCGCCGCGGCGGGCCGCCAACGGGGTGCCCCCGGGGCTTGCTCCGTCCTGTGCCGACGGGGTGCCCCCGGGGCTTTATCGCGTGTGCCGCGCCGTCGTGGCTTGTCGCGCAGTTCCCCGCGCCCCTGCGGGGCTCGTCCTGCCCCTTGCTCGCCGTCGCCGTCACCTGGCCGGTGGCCGGTTGCTCGCGCAGTTCCCCGCGCCCCTGGCGGTGCAGGTTCGTGGGTGGGGTCAGGGGCCACTCCGGGAGTGTCTCCTCGAACTGTGCGTGCACCGTTCTTTCGTTCGGCTGGGCGGGTGGATGCACAGTTCTGCGGGGACACACCCGGATCGTCCCCTTCCGGCCGGTCCCCGTCTGCGGGAGGACATTGGCCGTGCTCCATGTCCCCCGCCGCACGGTGGATAAGCGGGAGGGGGTGGGGAGGAAGTGCTCCCCGCAGAGAAATGTGCGCGGCCCCCGGGTGCCTTGGTGGACGAACCCGTATGCACATTTCCGAGGAGACGCTTCCGGAGCGCCCCCGACCCCACGGACAAAGGGCACGCATATCAGGGGCGCGAGGAACTGCGCGACAAGCCGAGACGGCGCGGCACACGGCTGAACAAGCGCCGGGGGCACCCCGTTGGCCGAACCCATTCACCGGCCGGTGGACGGCCGACAAGCGCCGGGGGCACCCCGTTGGCCGAACCCGTCCACCGGCCGGTGGACGGCCGACAAGCGCCGGGGGCACCCCGTTGGCCGAACCCGTCCACCGGCCGGTGGACGGCCGACAAGCCCCGGGGGCACCCCGTTGGCCGAACCCACCCCACCGGCCGGTGGACGGCCGACAAGCCCCGGGGGCACCCCGGACGCCGCACCCAGCAAGCCCCAGGGGCACCCCGTTGTCAGGGCGCGGACGCGGTGGACTCGTCGAGGAGGTTGCCGCACATCCGCCCGGGGAGCCCCGCGCGCAGCGCGCCGGCCGCGGAGCTGGCGGGTTTGCGCGCCGCCTGAGCCCGGAAGCACGCCAGGAACTGCTCGGCGAGGTCCAGCCGCGGATACCGTTCGAGAACCTCCGCGCGGAATCCGCGCGGGTACGCGTCGGCCTCCCGGCCGACGATCTCCGTCGCCGTGGCACGAGCCAGCAAGTGCCCCTCGGGGTCCGCGGAGACGTCCACCTCCCGCCACATGTGGCGGACGATCACGTCCGCCACGCGCTGCCGGCGCTCGGCCGGCCAGCCCGCACCGGCAGCGAAGACGCCGGCGACGTGGCCGCCGGCCTCCTCGAACGGGAGGGTGTGGTTGTCGAAGGCCCGTTCCAGGCCGATGTCGTGGAACAGCGCGGCGACGTAGAGGAGTTCGGGGTCGAACGGGATGCCGTCCGCCACGCCGCGGGCCGCCGCCCACACGTAGGCGCGCAGCGAGTGGTTGAGCAGCGCGGGGGAGAGGTGGGCGGCGGCGACGTCCAGTGCGGCGGCCGCGGTCGCGCCATCGGGCACGGGGAGGGTGCCGAGCGTTATGGGGGTCACCGGGCAGCCGATGCCGGGGCCACGCTGATGACCGTCCTGCCACGGGTGCGCCGCCCGGGCGCGAAGGCCTCGGGTGCCTCGGCGAGTGGACGCACCTCCGCGACGATCGGCGTGAGCCGCCCGCTTCGGACGCGTTCCGCGAGGTCGGCGAGCCGGGCCCGGTCCGGTTCGACGACGAAGAAGACGGCCCGGCCGTCCTCGGGCTTCACCGTGGGCGGCGCGGCGATGGTGACGAGCGTGCCACCGGCGCGTACCAGGGCCGCGGAGCGGTCGAGGATCCCGCCGCCGATGACGTCGAACACGACGTCGACCTGCTCGGCGTCCGCCAGACCGTCCGCGTCGAGGTCGAGGAACGTGTCCGCGCCCAGGCCCAGTGCGGTGTCCCGGTCCGCCGCGCGGCCGGTGCCGATCACCCGAGCGCCCGCCTCCCGGGCGAGTTGGACCGCGAGCGAGCCGACGCTGCCGGCGGCGCCGTGGATCAGGACCGTTTGCCCCGCCTTGAGCTGCCCGTGGTCGAACAGGCCCTGCCACGCGGTGAGCCCCGCGATCGGCAGCGCGGCGGCCGTGGCGTGGTCGATGTCCGCGGGGAGCGGCGCGAGGTTGCGGGCCTCCACCGCCGTGTACTCGGCGAGCGTTCCGTCGCGGGTCCAGTCGGCGAGCCCGAAGACGCGCTGCCCGACGGTCAGACCGGTGGTGCCGAAACCGAGCTCGGCGACGACCCCGGAGAGCTCGTGCCCGGGCACGCTCGGGGTCCGGTCGCGGCCGGCGCGGTCGGTCCACGTCGCGGGCCAGGCGAGTTCGCCGCGGGTGAAGCCGGCGGCGTGCACGCGGACGATCACGTCGTTCTCGGACGCGTGCGGGTGGGGCAGCTCCGCGAGCGTGAATCCGCCGGTACCGGCGTCGGGATCGCTGACGGTGATGGCTTGCATGGCAGTTCCTCCGGGAACGCGGGTCATGGCAGTTCCGGCGCACACGTTCCCCGTCTGACCGGCGGGGCCACGCGGCGCGCCCTGATCTCGACCGTATGCGCCAGCCGGACCGTCCACGTGGGCCAGTTCGCCCTTGATCCCCTGCGCCACTTCCCGCGGCGCCGGCGTTCGCCTCCCGGGTGCGTACGGGGTGCGTACGGGGTGCCCCCGGGGCTTGCCCGTTGTCCACCGGCCGGTGGGTGCGTTCGGGCTCCGGGGTGCCCCGCGCTGCGCGCTGCCGTCTGCGGGTCTCGTTGCGGTTGTTCGCGTTGGGGGCACCTCCCGGCCGAAGGCTGGGGGACCCCGCGCCCCTGGTGTGCGTGCCGTTTGTCCGTGGGGTCGGGGGCGCTCCGGAAGCGTCTCCTCGGAAATGTGCATACGGGTTCGTACGCAGTCTTGCCCGGGGGCCGCGCACATTTCTCTGCGGGGAGCACCTCCTCCCCACCCCCTCCCGCTGATCCACCGTGCGGCGGGGGACATGGACACGGACAGGGCCCGCACGGTTCGGGCGTGACCTGTGTCCTCCCCGCGGACGGGGCGGGCCACCGACGGAATTCGCTGACCCGTGAAAACGATCTCGAGTGACGCCACGCGATCCCAGGACTGCGGAATGAGCTTCCCAGCCAAGGCTCAGCGCGTGTACGACCTGGCGCGCCGCTGCCAAGCCGCTGTGTCCCGATCGTGGCGGTCAGCCGCCTGCGTGCGGAGCATGCTCACGTTCTGCTCAACTCCCGTATGACGCGGGCCGGGGCGGGCACAAAGCGGTCACGCGTTCTCGAGGCGCGCCCGGCCGGCGGTGGGCCGGCGTGGGTATGACGGCTGAGGGGAGTTGCCGTGACGTCGGCATGGAAGTGGCTGGTGCGGCGGATGCGCGCCGCTGTGTCGGAGCGGGACCGGATGAAGCGCTACGAATTTCCCGAGGCGCACCGGATGACGCAGTCCCGGCGGCAGCACGAGGCGGGTCTGTCCCGTCACTACGCCGGACCGACCGGGCATAACCAGGACATGGGCTGACCCGCCGCGGGCGCCGGACGTCGATGGCCTCGTCCGGAAGACCTGCCGGCCGGGAGGTGCCCCCAACGCGACCAGCCACGACGGTGCGGCGCACGCCGGAGCAGGCCCCGGGGGCACCCCGTTGACGCCCGCCGCCGCGGAATGGCGCCGCGCCGCCGCGCAGGGCTGAGGGGCGGGGGAAAAAATGCATGGCTCACGACAGGACCCGCGCCCCT
The DNA here is from genome assembly GCF_900110255.1 of Actinacidiphila rubida. Classification (GTDB taxonomy): domain Bacteria; phylum Actinomycetota; class Actinomycetes; order Streptomycetales; family Streptomycetaceae; genus Actinacidiphila; species Actinacidiphila rubida. The sequence goes on along the minus strand of NZ_FODD01000023.1, from coordinate 76,885 downwards.
AGACTCACGTCGCATGACTGAACTGGACGAGCAGGGGCGCCCAGAGCCGCCCGCGACGGCTGATGAGAAGGACACACTCCTCGGGTTCCTGGAGTTCCAGAGGGCCACGTTCGCGTGGAAGTGCCGAGGGCTGGACGCGAAGGGGCTGGCGGCGACGGTCGCCGCGTCGAGCATGACGCTCGGCGGCATGATGAAGCACCTCGCGCTGGTGGAGGACTGGTGGTTCTCCCAGTGGCTGGCCGGGCTGCCGGAGCCCGCGCCGTGGGACACGGTGGACTGGGACGCTGATGCGGACTGGGACTGGCACTCGGCCGCCGAGAACACGCCCGAGGAGCTGGAAGGGCTCTGGCAGGAGGCCGTCGAGCGGTCGAGGGCGCGCGTAGCCGACGCGCTGGCGGCCGGCGACCTGGGGCAGAGCGCCAAGCGCCGGAACGACAAGGGGTGGTCCCCCAACATGCGGTGGATCCTGTGCCACATGATCGAGGAGTACGCCCGTCACAACGGCCACGCCGACCTCATCCGCGAAGCAGTGGACGGTACGACGGGGGAGTAGTAGGCGTAGACCCCGGCCGTGCGGGCAAGGCGGGCAGCGCGAGGAGCCGCACACATCCCGCACGGTCCCCGCGCCCGCGCCAGCAAGCCGCGCCGGCTCCGCTGGAGACCGGCCATCAGCCCGCCCGTGGCGGAGGTACCCGCAGGGGCGATCGCGGAACCACCCGCGAACCGTCCCGCACGCCCACGAGGACTCGCTGACGCCATGTGAGACGGTCCACCGTCAGTGGTCTACACCACTGCCTCGGGTCCGCGGCCGCGCGGTCGCCGCGAACACCCCTGTGACCTGGGGTGATTGACGCCTCGTCCGGCCGCCGGCAGGGATCCCCTATACCGTACGGATAAATCGCTTCGCTCCTTGCCATTGACGCTGGATGGCCCGGCGGACAAGATTCCTGACGTCCCAGACGTCCCATTGGCATGTCCCGTGCCCCGCATTCTTGGGTGCCCCGTGTACCTGATGATCTGACAACGTTGTCAACGGAGGAGAGACGCAAGCATGACCGGAAGCAAGCAACGCCGCAGATCCACGGCGGGGGTGGCTGTCGCCGCCTTCGCCGCGGCCGTCGCGGCAGTGCTGCCCGCGCAGTCCGCGCAGGCGACCGGTGCCGCGACCGGAGATCTGACCCACCTGGTCAACTCCTTCATCGGCACGCAGAACGACGGCAACACCTACCCCGGCGCCGCGGTGCCGTTCGGCATGGTGCAGCTGTCGCCCGACACCGGGCACAACACGGGGTACGACTACAACCAGGACCACATCCGGGGCTTCAGCTCCGTGCACCTGTCCGGCGTGGGCTGCGGCCTCGGCGGCGACCTGCCGGTGCTGCCCACGACCGGGGCCGTCACCGCCACCGACGACGCCGCGTACGCCGCGCCGTTCAGCCACAGCGACGAGACCGCGTCGCCCGGCTACTACAAGGTGAAGCTCGGCACGGGCATCACCGCGGAGCTGAGCGCCACCGCGCGCACCGGCTGGCAGCGCTACACGTTCCCGGCCACCGACCAGGCCAACGTGCTGCTCAACAGCGGGCAGGCGCTGCACAAGGTGACGTCGAGCACCGTGACCGTGCTGGACGACCGGACGGTGGTGACCGCGATCACCGGCCGCGGGTTCTGCCAGGACACGCAGCCGTACACGGTGTACACCGAGACCAGGTTCGACCGGCCGTTCGCCTCGTACGGGACGTGGAGCGGCTCGAACGTCACGGCCGGCAGCCACACCTCCACCTCGACCGGGCTGAACGGCGCCTACGTGCGGTTCGACGCGACGACGGACCACAGCGTCACGGCCGTCACCTCGCTGTCGTGGGTGGACGCGGCCGGCGCCGCGAAGAACCTCGCGGCCGAGGGCGGCGGCACGTTCGACGCCGCCAGGTCGGCGGCCACGCAGTCCTGGCAGGACCGGCTGAGCCAGATCCGGGTCCAGGGCGGCACCGACGAGCAGCAGCGGACGTTCTACTCGTCGCTGTACCGGTCGTTCCTCGCGCCGAACATCGGCAGCGACGTGGACGGCCGCTACACCGGCTGGGACGCCAAGGTGCACGCCGGGGACGGCTCGACGTACTACCAGAACTGGTCCCTGTGGGACACCTACCGCACCCAGCAGCAGCTGCTGTCGCTGCTGGCGCCGCGCGAGTCCAGGGACATGGCGCTGTCGCTGCTCAAGGTCGGCGAGCAGAGCGGGCAGTTGCCGCGCTGGGGCTACGCCACGGCCGAGACCAACATCATGACCGGCGACCCGGTCACCCCGTGGCTCGTCGACGCCTACCGGCAGGGCCTGCTCAAGGGCCATGAGGAGGAGGCGTACCAGGCGCTGCGGAAGCACGTGGACAGCGCGGCTCCCGACTCGTCGCCGTCCGCGGTGCGCCAGGCCGATCCGGAGTACCTGGCCAACGGCTACGTCCCGTACGACCCGGGACGCCCGCAGACCAAGCCGGGTGACGACGACTACCAGCACGGGCCGTCCGCGACGCTGGAGTACGCGCTCGCCGACGCCGCGCTCGGCGGCATGGCCAAGGACCTCGGCCACGGTGCCGACGCGCGGAAGTACCTGGCCCGCGGCCAGAACTACCGCAACATCCTCGACCCGTCGACCGGCTTCTTCCGGGCCCGGGACAACGACGGCGCCTTCGTCGGGCCGTCCGACCCGGCGTCCGGCGTGGGCTTCCACGAGGGCACGTCGTGGCAGTACATGTGGCTGGTGCCGCAGGACGTGCCCGGCCTCGTCGACATGGTCGGCGGCACCAGCACGGCCAACTCGCGGCTGGACTCGTTCTTCGCGTACGACCAGCTGCTGAAGGACCCGGCCGGCACCGCCAGGAACGTGTGGGTCAACGGCCCGTACTCGTACTACAACCAGGACAAGTACAACCCGCAGAACGAGCCGGACCTCAGCGCCCCGTACACGTACCTGTCCACCGGGCAGCCGTGGAAGACCACCGACGTGGTGCACGCCGCGCTGACCCTGTTCACCGACGCGCCCAACGGCGTGACCGGCAACGACGACCTGGGCACCATGTCGTCCTGGCAGGTGCTGTCGGCGATCGGTGTCTACCCGATGACGCCGGGCACCGACCTCTGGGGGCTGTCCACGCCGCTGTTCGACCGGGTCGACGTGACGCTGGACCCGCACTTCTACCCCAAGGGCCACCTGACGATCACCGCGCCGGGCAGCTCGGACAGCAACCGGTACATCCAGACCGCGTCCCTGGGCGGCAAGAAGCTCACGCACACCTACCTGACGACCGGGGACATCAGGGCGGGCCGCGACATCGCGCTGACGCTCGGCACCTCGCCGTCCGGCTGGGGCACCGCCGCGTCCGACGCGCCGCCCACCCTGGACAACGCGCCCGACACCCAGCGGCACACCGCGGCGGCCGTCGCGCCGTCGGCGGTCGGGGTGCTGGGCGGCGGGACCGCCACCGACGTGAAGGTCTCCGCGATCCTCACCGCACCCGGCACGGCCGCCGGCACCGTGAGCGTCAGCGCTCCCGCGCCGCTGACGGTCTCGCCCGCGCGGACGTCGTTCACCGTGCGCTCGAACACCGCGCCCGCCACCCATGAGGTGCCGGTGCACATCACCGCGCCGGCCGGCACGCCCGACGGGACGTACCAGGTCACCGTCAAGGTCACGCAGGAGGACGGGCCGTCGGTGACGCGGACCCTGCCCGTCTCGGTGACCACCGCGAGCTGCCAGGGCAGCAAGGGCTCGTGCCTGGAGGACCTGTCGGCGCAGTACTCGGTGGACGGCGTGAGCGCGGCCGGGCAGACCGGCGCCGACTTCGACGGCACCGGCACCAGCTTCCCGGCCGAGCAGCTGCCCGCGCCGGGCCCCGGCGTCCTCGGCGGCCACGCCTACCAGTTCCCGGACACGACGGGCAGCGCGGCCAACTTCGCGCCCGCCCACGGCCAGACGGTGGCGCTGGTCCCGCGCAGCTACTCGGCGCTGGACGTGCTGCTCACCGCGCACCACGGGGACGTGAACGGCACCGCGACCGTGCACTACTCCGACGGCACCTCCGGCACCGTGCCGCTGAACGCGACCGACTGGGCGTCCGGTTCGCCCCGGCTCGGCGAGGATCCCGCGATCCACGCGGACAGCCGCTACAACGCGCAGGGCGCGCCGGACGGTGTCGCGGTGAACATCTGGCACCTGACGGTCCCGGTGGACAGCGGCAGGACCGCCGTCTCGATCACCCTGCCCGACGACACCCGCCTGTCGCTGTACGCGCTCAGCGGGCGCAACGCCTGACGGACCCCGGTCCGCATCCAGGCCGGCCGCCGCGCCCTCGGGACGGGCGCGGCGGCCGGCACCGCGGCCGGAGCACCGGCCGCACCCCGAAGGAGAGAGGCAGCACCCATGACACATGGCCGTGCCCGCCGTACCCTCGCCAGATCCCTGCTGGCAGGAGCGGTTTCCCTGGCCCTGACGGTCCCCGCGGCCGCACTCGCCCACGCCCAGAGCGGCGGGGCGGGTGACGCGCCCGCGTTCACCACGTCGTTCGAGTCCGGGCAGCAGCAGCCGGACTGGACCAGCACCGCGGAGACCGGCCCCGACGGCAAGGCGATGCTCTCCGGCGTGACCGCGGGCACCCTGCCCGTGCTCGGCGGCAGCGTCAAGGACAAGATCGCCGAGGTCACCACGAGCGGCGACAACCCGCCGAACGAGACCGCACAGAAGGCCGCGGACGAGGACCCGAACACCAAGTGGCTGACGTTCGCGTCCACCGGCTGGCTGCAGTACCGGCTGTCCGAGGACGTGACGGTCAAGAAGTACGCGCTCACCTCGGCGAACGACTTCCCGAACCGCGACCCCAAGGACTGGGCCCTGCAGGGCTCGTCCGACGGCAGCACGTGGACGACGGTGGACTCGCGCACCGGGCAGACGTTCGACAAGCGCTTCAGCCCGCACGTGTACCAGGTGACCGACCCCGGGGCCTACCGCTACTACCGGCTGAACGTCACGGCCAACAACGGCAGCGACGGCACCCAGCTCGCCGACCTCATCCTCTCCGACGGCTCCGCCCCGCCGCCGCCGGTGGCCGGCATGACCACCGCGGTCGGCAGCGGCCCGTCGTCCGGCCCCAACGTGCGGCCCAACACCGGTTTCACGGGCGTCAAGGCGCTGGAGTACGCGGGCACGCACACGGCCGCCGGCGCCGTGCACGCCTACAACAAGCTGTACGACGTGCACATCCCGGTGGCGCGCGACACCCGGCTGTCGTACGACATCTTCCCCGAACTCACCGGCGGGGACCTCAAGTACCCGAGCACCTACGCGTCGGTCGACCTGCACTTCACCGACGGCACGTACCTGAGCGGGCTGACGCACCAGGCGCAGGACCAGAACGGCGTGGCGCTGAACCCCAAGGCGCAGGGCACGTCGAAGATCCTCTACGCGTCGCAGTGGAACACGGTGGCCTCGCTCGTCGGCCAGGTCGCCGCGGGCAAGACCATCGACCGGATCCTGCTCGGCTACGACGACCCGCAGGGCAGCGCCGGTGAGGGCACGGCCACGCAGTTCAAGGGCTGGATCGACGACCTCACCATCGGGACGGCGCCGCCGGCCAACACCTCGGCGAGCTACGCGCGGCACGTCGACACCCGGCGCGGCACCAACTCCTCCGGGTCGTTCTCCCGCGGCAACAACCTGCCGCTGACCGGGGTCCCCAACGGCTTCAACTTCTTCACGCCGGTGACCGACGCGGGCTCGACGAGCTGGGAGTACAGCTACGCGGCGCAGAACAACGCCGACAACCTGCCGACCTTGCAGGCCCTCGGCATCAGCCACGAGCCCAGCCCGTGGATGGGGGACCGCGACACCTTCCAGGTGATGCCCTCCGCCGCCACCGGCACCCCGGACCTGGACCGGAGCAAGCGCGCGCTGGCGTTCGAGCACAAGGACGAGGTGGCCCAGCCGCAGTACTACGGCGTCACCTTCAAGAACGGCATCAAGGCCGAGATCGCGCCCACCGACCACGCCGCGGAGTTCCGCTTCACCTTCCCTGGCGACACCGGTGACGTGCTGTTCGACAATGTCAACAACAACGGCGGCCTGACCTTCGACGCCGCCGCGGGCACCCTGGACGGCTACTCCGACGTCAACACCGGCGGCGGCGAAGCCGCGACGCGGATGTACGTGCACGGCGAGTTCGACCGGACCCCCGGCACGGCCACCAAGGTCACCGGACAGGGCCGCGACAACGTCACCGGCTACGCCCAGTTCGACACCTCCGGCTCCAGGACCGTGACCCTCCGGATCGCCACGTCGTTCATCGGCGCCGACCAGGCGAAGAAGAACCTGGACCTGGAGATCCCGAAGGGCACCTCCTTCGACACGGTCGAGAAGAACGCCGAGCGGCAGTGGAACGCCAAGCTCGGCAAGGTCGAGGTGCAGGGCGCCAGCGACGACCAGCTCACCACGCTGTACTCGAACCTGTACCGGATGAACCTGTACCCCAACTCCGGTTCGGAGAACACGGGGACGGCCGCGAAGCCGGTGTACAGGTACGCCAGCCCGTTCTCGCCGGCCACCGGTTCCAGCACGCCCACCCAGACCGGCGCCAAGATCGTCGACGGCCAGGTGTACGTCAACAACGGCTTCTGGGACACCTACCGCAGCGAGTGGCCGGCCTACTCGCTGCTGGAGTCGGACACCGCGGGCAAGCTCGCCGACGGCTTCGTCCAGCAGTACAAGGACGGCGGCTGGACGTCGCGCTGGTCCTCGCCGGGTTATGCCGACCTGATGACCGGCACCAGCTCCGACGTGGCCTTCGCGGACGCCTTCGCCAAGGGCGTCGACACCTTCGACGCCAAGGCCGCCTACGCGGCCGCGGTGAAGAACGCCACCGTGGTGCCGACGCAGTCCGGTGTCGGCCGCAAGGGCCTGGACACCTCGGAGTTCACCGGCTACACCAACACCGCCCAGGGCGGCAGCGTCTCCTGGTCGCTGGACGGCTACATCAACGACTACGGCATCGGCACGATGGCCGCCAAGCTGGCCAAGGACCCGAAGGCGTCGAAGGCCGACCGGCAGCGCTACCAGGAGGAGTCCGACTACTTCCTGGCCCGGGCGCTGAACTACACCACCATCTTCAACAAGAACGTGGGCTTCTTCGAGGGCCGCAACGCCGACGGCTCGTGGCGGGTGCCCGACGCGAGCTACGACCCGCAGCAGTGGGGCAACGAGTACACCGAGACCAACGCGTGGAACTACGCCTTCACCGTGCCGCAGGACCCGAACGGTCTGGCGGCGCTCTACGGCGGGCAGCAGAAGCTCGAGCAGAAGCTCGACACGTTCTTCGCCACGCAGGAGACCGCCGACGGCGACGCCGGCGGCTACGGCGGCACCATCCACGAGATGATCGAGGCCCGCGACGTCCGCATGGGCGAACTGGGCCTGAGCAACCAGCCGTCGTTCGGCATCCCGTACATGTACGACTACGCGGGCGCGCCGGCCAAGACGCAGGCGGTCGTCCGCGAGGCGCAGCAGCGGCTGTTCACCGGCAGCTCGATCGGTCAGGGCTACCCCGGTGACGAGGACAACGGCGCCACGTCCACCTGGCAGATCTTCTCCGCGCTGGGCTTCTACCCGCTGCAGGTCGGCAACGACAACTACATGATCGGCTCGCCGCTGTTCACCAAGGCGACGGTCCACCTGGACAACGGCCGCAGCATCGTCGTCAACGCCCCGAACAACAGCCGGAGCAACGTCTACGTGCAGTCGCTGAAGGTCAACGGCGACGCATGGGACAAGACGTACCTCAACGGCGACCAGCTCAGGAACGGTGCGGTGCTGGACTTCACCATGGGGTCGGCGCCGTCGTCGTGGGGCACCGGCAAGAGCGCCCTGCCGCCGTCCCTGACGCCGGCCGGACGCACCCCCGACCCGCTGACCGACACCACGGGCACCGGGCTGGGCACCGGCAAGGCCGCCGACGGCACCGACGTCTCCGGCCTGTTCGACGACACCTCGGCCACCCGGGTGACCTTCTCCACCGCCACCCCGGTGATCGACTACGCCTACGCCGGCAAGGACGGCGGGCCGGCCGTCGCGCGGAAGGCGGCGTTCTACACCCTGACCTCCGGCGCCACCGCCGGAGCCGACCCGAAGAGCTGGCAGCTCCAGGGCTCGAACGACGGCAGCCACTGGAAGACGCTGGACAGCAGGAGCGGTGAGACCTTCACCGACCGGTTGCAGACCCGCCCGTTCGAGATCGCCGATCCGGGCAGCTTCACCTCCTACCGGCTGGTGGTGACCGGCAACAGCGGTGCCGCCACCACCTCGCTGGCGGAGCTGGAGATCCTCGCCCACTAGGCGGCTCGGCGGACGCCAACCACGGCCCGGCCGGCGCCCACCGGGCGTCGGCCGGGCACCGCCTCATGACCCGGGCCCCGCGGAACACCCCGCGGGGCCCGGCCCCTTCCTCACCGCCCGGACGCCCGGGTGGACCTCAGTGCAGGTGCCGCTGCCAGTCGGCCGGGACGCGGTCCGCCGGACCGGGCGCCGGCTGCGTGACGGGGTGGTTGGCCGGCGGGGCCAGCTCCTGACCGTCCACGTAGGACTGGGTGCGGTAGTTCCAGAACCAGTCCTCGCCCGGCTCGAAGCTGCGGATCACGTCGTGGCCGCTGGCCCTGGCGTGCGCGTCGGCGTGCTGGGCCGGAGAGCTGTCGCAGCAGCCGATGTGGCCGCAGGTCGCGCACCGGCGCAGGTGGAACCACCAGCCGCCGGCGGCGTCGCAGTCCGCGCAGCCCACACCGCTGGGCGGGACGGTCGGGTCGATTCCCGGGGTGTCGGGCATGGTCATTCGGCAGCCTCCTCGGCGTCGGACTCCGTGGCGGTCAGCGGCAGCAGCACCCGGAAGCGGGTGTCGCCCGGTTCGGACTCGACCTGCAGGTCGCCGTGGTGCTTGTTGACCACGATGCGCCACGAGATGTCGAGGCCGAGGCCGGTGCCCTGGCCCACCGGCTTGGTGGTGAAGAAGGGCTCGAAGATCCGTTCGCGGATCTCCGCCGGGACCCCCGGACCGGTGTCCTGGAACTCCACGGCCAGCCTGCCGTGCTCGCGCCAGGTGCGCACGGTGAGCGTGCCGCTGCCGTCCATCGCCGACACGGCGTTGTCGATCAGGTTGGTCCACACCTGGTTCAGCTCGCCCGGGTAGGCCGGGATGCGCGGCAGCGCGTGGTCGAAGTCCTTGACCACGCTGACGCCGTCGCCGATCTTCCCGGCGAGCATCTGCAGGGTGCTGGAGAGCAGCTCGTGGATGTCGACCACCTGGTACGGCGCGCGGTCCAGCTGCGAGTACTGCCGTGCCGCGTTGACCAGACCGGAGATGCGGGTGGTGGAGTCCTCGATCTCGTTCATCAGCAGTTCGGTCTCGACCGTGTAGTTCAGCCAGCGCAGCGCGCTCTCCAGCAGCTCGCCCTCCACCGCGGCCGCGACCTGGTCGAGCCACTCCTCGTCCAGGCCGGCCTGCACGAACACCGGCGCCAGGTCCCAGCCGCCGGCGATGCCGTGGTCGTCGAGCCAGTCCGCGACGGCGTCCTCCTGGTCGGACGTCTCCAGGGGACTGAGCTCCTCGGCCTTGGCGACCCGTTCGGCGGCCCGCTCCTGGATGGCCACCAGCGAGTCCAGGTCGGCCTGCCGGTAGGGGCCGCCGGCCAGGATCTTCAGCTTGTGGCGCATCCCGGCGACCCGCTCGCGCAGCGCCGCGGTGGCCCGCAGCGCGGCCGCCGCCGGGTTGTTCAGCTCGTGGGTGAGGCCCGCCGACAGCGAGCCCAGCGCCAGCAGCCGCTCGCGCTGGTTGACCCGCTGCTGGAACGCCTGGTTGCCGAAGAACAGGCCCTCCAGCAGGTGCACGGCCATCGGGAACCACTCGTGCACGATCCGGGAGAACTCGTCGGACGACAGCAGGAAGAACCGCGAACGCTCGGTCACCCGCATCGAGTTGGTGTACAGCTGCGGCACCCGGTCACCCAGGTAGGCCTGGAACGCGCCCGCGTACACGCCTCGCTGGGAGGTGCGGGTGATCTCCACGTCATCGGCGCCGACCCGCCGGGAGGTGACGACGGTGCCGTCCAGCAGCACGTAGAAGCACGTCGCCGGGTCGCCCTCGGCGTACACCGGGCCCGGCTCGACCTCCTGGATCCGGCCGGCCTGGCACAGCTGGCCGAGCTGGTCGGCGGTGAGCTTCTCGAAGAGGAACAGCGTCCGCAGCTCGGACGGGTCGCAGGGCAGCGTCTTCGGGGTCACAGGCCCTCCAGGTAGCGGTGCACGAGCATCACGGCCATCGCGCCCTCGCCGACCGCGGAGGCCACCCGCTTCGCCGACTCCGACCGGACGTCGCCCGCCGCGAACACGCCGGGGACGCTGGTCTCCAGGTGGTAGGGCGGGCGGTCCGGCTCCCAGCCGGGCGGCCGGTGGCCCTCCCCGGACAGGTCCGGGCCGGTGAGGACGAAGCCGTGGTCGTCGCGCAGCACCACGCCCTCCAGCCACTCGGTGCGGGGCGCCGCCCCGATGAAGACGAACAGCCGCTGGGCGTCGACGAGTTCGGTCTGCCCGGACTCGCGGTCGCGCAGCGCCAGACCTTCCAGGTGGTCGCTGCCGTGCACCGCGGACACCTGGGTGCCGGTGCGGACGGTGATGGTGGGGATGGCGGCGATCTGCTGGATCAGATAGTGCGACATGGACGCCTCCAGCGACGCCCCGCGCACCAGCAGGGTCACCGACTTGGCGCCCCGGGACAGGTACACGGCCGCCTGTCCCGCGGAGTTGGCGCCGCCGACGATGTAGATGTCCTGGCCCTCGCAGCCCGCCGCCTCGGTGAGCGCCGAGCCGTAGAACACGCCGCGGCCGGTGAACTCGGCCATGCCGGGCACGTCCAGCAGGCGGTAGTTGACGCCGGTGGTGAGGATGACGCTCTGCGCCGAGACCGCCGAGCCGTCGGCGAAGCGGACGGTGCGGTTGGGGCCGTTGACCTCCAGCGCGGTGACCTCGCAGGCGGTGAGCAGCTCGGCGCCGAACCGGCTCGCCTGGCGGCGGGCCCGGTCGGTGAGCTGGGCGCCGGAGACACCGTCGGGGAAGCCGAGGTAGTTCTCGATGCGGGTGCTCTGCCCGGCCTGGCCGCCGGTCGCGGTGCGCTCCACCAGCACGGTGCGCAGCCCCTCGGAGGCCCCGTAGACGGCCGCGCCGAGACCGGCCGGCCCGGCGCCGATGACGACCAGGTCGTAGAAGTCCTCGGTGGGGCTGGTGGCCAGGCCCACCTGGGCCGCCAGTTCCTGGTCGGACGGCTCGACGAGCACCTCGCCGCCCGGGGCGATCACCAGCGGCAGCCGCATCCCGTCGTGTCCGGCCGCGTCCAGCAGCCGCTGGCCCTCGGCCTGGTCCGACAGGTACCAGCGGTACGGCACCTGGTTGCGGGCGAGGAACTCGCGGACGCCCGACGAGCGGGCCGACCAGCGGTGGCCGACGACCTTGGTCTCCGGCACCGGGCGGTGGTCGGAGTTCAGCCAGCTGTCCAGGAGGGCGTCGACCACCGGGTACAGCTTCTCCTCCGGCGGGTCCCACGGCTTGAGCAGGTAGTGGTCCAGGTCGACGACGTTGATCGCGTCGATCGCCGCGCCGGTGTCCGCGTAGGCGGTGAGCAGGATCCGCCGGGCGCCGGGGTGGACGTCCATCGCGCGTTCGAGGAACTCGATGCCGTTCATCTCCGGCATCCGGTAGTCCGCCAGGATGACCGCGACGAGGTCCCCGCGGAGCTTGATCTCCTTGAGCGCCTCGAGCGCCGAGTTCCCGGACTCGGCGCGGACGACGCGATAGCGCTCGCCGTACCGCCGGCGCAGGTCCCGTGCCACCGCGCGCGAGACCCCCGGGTCGTCGTCGACCGTGAGGAGCACGGCGCGGCGAGTGCTGTCCGGTGCTGTCATGGGCATCCCCGTCCCCAGTTGTGGCCTGCGCGGGGGTTTTCTCCAGGTGAAGGTGGCCGCGCACGTCCCCGGTTCAGCCTAGTGGGCAGGGGGAGGAGTCGCACGGGCGATGATTTCTGTCCGAATGGTTGCGGGTGCCAACGCCTGATGCCACACTCCCAGACGCAATCCAACGAATTCGCGCATCCCCCCACCTTGAAGCCTGAGTGTTCCCGGTGAGTGTCGGGGCTGTCGCAGAGCCCCACGGCGCCGGGCGCACCCCCGTGGAGGTCTCGCATGACAGCTCACCGCACAGGCAGCCGGGTCCTCCGGCGCTGCCTGGCGATAGGCGCCGCCCTCGCCCTTGTCCTCGGCCTGGGCGCCACCGCCGCGACCTACGCCGCCACCCCGCGGACGGCCCCGGCCGCCGCCGCGGCGCCGGCGGCCAAGCACACCGTCACCTATGACGGCTACTCGTTCATGATCGACGGCAAGCGCACGTACCTGTGGTCGGGGGAGTTCCACTACTTCCGCCTGCCGAGCCAGGACCTCTGGCGGGACGTGCTGGAGAAGATGAAGGCGGCCGGCTTCAACGCCGTCTCCCTCTACTTCGACTGGGGCTACCACTCGCCGGCTCCGGGGGTGTACGACTTCACCGGCGTCCGTGACGTCGACAAGCTCCTGGACATGGCCGACCAGCTGGGCATCTACGTGATCGCCCGCCCCGGCCCCTACATCAACGCCGAGGTGGACGGAGGCGGCTTCCCGGGCTGGCTGTCCACGAAGAAGGGGAACACCCGCACCAGTGACCCCGAGTACCTGAAGTACAGCGACGAGTGGCAGACCCAGATCGACCGGATCCTGGCCCGCCACCAGCTCACCGACGGCACCGGGTCGGTCATCGAGTACCAGGTCGAGAACGAGTACTACAACGGCAGCGCCGCGGGCCGCACCTACATGAAGCACCTGGAGGACAAGGCCACCGCCGACGGCATCACCGTGCCCCTGGTCGGCAACAACAACGGAACGTTCAACTCCGGTGACGCCGCGCTGGCGGTGGACGGCGCCGACTCCTACCCGCAGGGCTTCAACTGCAGCAACCCGACGAAGTGGAACGGTGTCCCGGACCTCAGCTACGACCACCCGGCCGGGAAGCCGCTGGAGACCGCCGAGTTCCAGGGCGGCGCCTTCGACCCGTGGGGCGGCCCCGGCTACGACAAGTGCGCGCAGCTGATCAACGACCAGTTCGCCGACGTGTTCTACAAGCAGAACATCGCGGTCGGCGCGACGTCGCAGAGCTTCTACATGACCTACGGCGGCACCAACTGGGGCTGGCTGGGCGAGCCGCAGAACTACACCTCCTATGACTACGGCGCCGCGATCCGGGAGAACCGGGAGCTGGACCCGAAGTACGACCAGGACAAGCTGATCGGCTACTTCACCCAGGCCGTCGCCCCGCTCACCAAGACCGACCCGCTGCCCGCGACGCCCACCGACAACGCGGCGATCGTGGACACCGCCCGGGTCAACACCGACACCGGCACCCAGTTCCACGTGCTGCGGCACGCCGACTCCACCTCGACCGGCACCGACAGCGCGCACCTCACCCTCGACCTCGGGGCGCACCCCGGCTACACCTACGACGACCGGGACGGCGCGCTCGCCTACACCGGCAGCTGGTCGCACGTCGGCTCCGAGCAGAACTACACCGGCGGCGACTACCAGCACACCGAGTCCTTCAGCAGCACCGCGGGTGACAGCGTCAGCGTCGGCTTCACCGGCACCGGCGTGAAGTGGATCAGCAACCTCGACGGCAACCACGGCACCGCGGACGTCTACCTGGACGGCACCAAGGTCAAGACCGTCGACCTGTACGCCGCGACCAAGCAGAACCAGTACGTGGCCTACCAGGCGAGCGGCCTCGCGTCCGGCGCACACACCCTGAAGATCGTAGCCACCGGCGCCAAGAACCCGTCGTCGACCGGCACGTTCGTGACCATCGACGCCATCGACGTGGCCACCGGCTCGGCGTCCACCGCCCCCGTCTACACGATCCCGCAGCAGCCCGGCACCTCGATCGGCCTCAACGGCCGGGAGAGCAAGATCATCGTGGCCGGCTACGACCTCGGCGGGAACCACCTGCAGTACTCCACCTCGGAGATCATGACCGACGCCACCATCGGCGGCCGGGACGTCGCCGTCCTCTACGGCGACCACGGCTCCGACGGCGAGACGGTCCTGAAGTACGCCACCAGGCCCACCGTCACCGCCACCGGCGGCACCGTCGCCTCCACCTGGGACGCGGCCACCGGCGACCTGCGCCTGAACTACAGCCACACCGGCCTGACCCGGGTGCAGATCAGCGGCGGTGGCCACCCGCTCCTGCTGCTGCTCGCCGACACCGCCACCGCCAAGACGTTCTGGCGGCAGGACACCGCCGCCGGACCGGTCCTGGTCCGCGGCACGCACCTGCTCCGCGGCGCGACCGCCGCGGGCGGGACCCTGGCGCTGACCGGCGACAACGGCACCGACCCCGGCATCGAGGTGTTCGCCGACGCGTCCACGGTCACGTGGAACGGCCGCACGCTGCACACCACGGCCACGCCCACCGGCAGCCTCACCGGCTCCGTCGCCACCGCCGCGCCGATCACCCTGCCGGCGCTCACCGGCTGGAAGCACGTCCAGGAGTCCCCTGAGTCCCAGCCGGGATTCGACGACTCCGGCTGGCAGGTGGCCGACAAGACCACCTCCAACAGCACCACCGGGCCGGGCAGCCTGCCCGTGCTGTTCGCCGACGACTACGGCTTCCACACCGGCAGCACCTGGTACCGCGGCCGGTTCACCGGCACCGGCACGGAGACCGGCGTCACCCTGTCCGCGCAGAGCGGCGGCCGCGCCGCCGCCTCATCGGTGTGGCTCAACGGCACCTTCCTCGGCAGCGCCACCGCCGACGGCCAGAAGACCTACACCTTCCCGGCCGGCCTGGTGAAGAACGGCGCCGACAACGTGCTGTCCGTCCTCACCGTCAACATGGGCCACGAGGAGGACTACAACGAGTCCAACGGCAACAAGGCCGCACGCGGTCTGACCGGCGCGGCCCTCACCGGCAACCCGCTGGGCACCATCACCTGGCGCCTGCAGGGCGTGCGCGGCGGCGAGACCCCGGTCGACACCGTCCGCGGGCCCCTCAACACCGGCGGCCTGTACGGCGAGCGGGCCGGGTACATGCTGCCCGGGTACCCCACCGAGGGCTGGACCCCGGTCACGCTGCCGGCGACCGACACCACCCCCGGCGTCTCCTGGTACACCACCCATGCCGCGCTCGACCTGCCCAAGGGGCAGGACACCTCGCTCGGCCTGACCCTCACCGACGACGCGTCCCGCAAGTACCGCGCCGAGCTGTACGTCAACGGCTGGGACGTCGGCAACTACGTCAACTACCTGGGTCCGCAGCACAGTTTCCCGGTGCCGAACGGCATCCTGAACCCCAACGGCGACAACACCA
The DNA here is from genome assembly GCF_900110255.1 of Actinacidiphila rubida. GTDB lineage: Bacteria > Actinomycetota > Actinomycetes > Streptomycetales > Streptomycetaceae > Actinacidiphila > Actinacidiphila rubida. Next base: position 61,422 of record NZ_FODD01000023.1, on the reverse strand, counting down.
TCGCCATCGCGGTCTGGAACCTCGACGGCTCCACCGGCGGGCTGGGCAAGGTCGCGCTGACCAACTACGGCAGCTACGCCTCGTCGCTCACCGTCGCGCAGAACGACAGCCCCCGGTACGACCCCGCGGCCTACCGGATGCCGAGCGCGCCGCGCTCCTCGGTGTCCCTGTCCGTGCCCGGATCGGTGGGCGCCGGGCAGCACTTCACCGCCACCGCGACCGTCGCGGTGCCGGCCGGCGCCCCGCCGGCCACGGCGGTGACCGCCGCCCTCGCCGCGCCCGACGGGTGGACCGTCGCCGGCGCGTCCACGCCGCCCTCCGTCAGCAAGATCGACGGCGGCACCTCGGCGACGTTCAGCTGGGACGTGACGGCGCCCCAGAACCCGGCCAAGACCAGCCCGCTCACCGCCACGGCCACCCTGCGGCAGGCGGGCGGGACGGCGAACCCGGCCGACACCCGGTTCGTCGGTTCGGTGCCCGCGGTGCCGCCGGCGGGCGACGACCAGGTCAGCGACCTGACGTTCCTGTCCGCCACCAACGGCTGGGGCCCGGTCGAACGGGACCAGAGCGTCGGCAACACCGCCGCGAACGACGGCACCCCGCTCAAGCTCGGCGGCACCACCTACGCCAAGGGCCTGGGCACCAACTCGCCCAGCGACGTGCAGATCTACGTGGGCGGAACGTGCAGCCGCTTCACCGCCACGGTCGGCGTCGACAACGGCGATCCGGGCACCGTGACCTTCTCCGTCGTGCTCGACGGCAAGGTGCTCACCACCACACCGGTGCTGAACGGCAAGTCCGCGCCCGTCGCCGTCGACGTGCCCGTCACCGGCGGGCAGGTGCTCGACCTGTCGGTCGGCGACGGAGGCGACGGCAACGGCAACGACCACGGCGACTGGGTCAACCCCGTGCTCACCTGCCAGGGCGCCGCGTAGGTCCTGCCGGACACGACCCCGGGTCCGGGCGAGCGTCCGGCCCCGCCGGCCAGGACCGGCCCTCACCGCCGTGCGCGGGACATCCGTCCCGTGCACGGCGGTTCGGCGTCCCCGGGTCCGCTCGCGGGCCCCGCGGGCCCGTCGCCTCCGGTGATCCGAGGTCCTACGAGACCGATAAAGTACGTGCGCGAGGTGGGAACCCGAGGCAACCTTCTCGCATCTCTTTTTCAAGGCCCGACGCCGGACACCGGCGGGCGGGCAGGGGGCGGGACCGGCCGGGGGCCGGAAGTGAGGGGGCTGCTGTGGCCTGGGATCCTACGGCCGGAGACGGCGAGAGAGCGCGCGACGACGCACCGGGGAACGACGCGCCGCGCGACGACGCACCGGGGAGCGCGGGTACGCCGGGGGGCGAACCGCCTTCCGGCGGTGCGGAGTTCGGACCCGCGCCGAGCGCGACGGGCGGGGCGTTCCCCGCGCCGGCCCTGCCGGGCGCCGCGCGGCCGCCGGCCGCACCGGCGGCCTTCGGCCCTCCGCCCGAGGCGGCCCCGCCGCAGCCGCCGGCCGCGGCGCCCGCCTTCGGCGCGGCTCCCACGCCGCCGCTGCCGCCCACCGCGCCGCCGGCTTACGGCGCGCCCGCCTTCGACTCTCCGCCCGCCCCGCCCGCCTTCGGTGCTCCGCCCGCCCTGTCCGCCTTCGGTGCGCCGGCCGGGCCGCCGCCCGCGCCGCCCGCGCCGCCGGCGCCGCCGAACGGCCTGCGCGCCGTCGCGGTCGCCCTGCTCAACCTCAGCGGCCTCGGCCTCGGCTATGCCCTGACCCGGCGCTGGCTCGCCATGGTCGCCTGCTGGGCCGCCACCGCCGCGCTGCTCTTCACCGCGCTGCCCGCCGACGCCGACGGCGTCTCCAGCGGCGCGCTCGCCGCCTACGGCGCGTTCCTGGTGCTGGCCGCCGTGCACGGCGGCGTGAAGGGCCACCGCACCCGGCTGCTGTGGCCGTCCCGGGCCCCCCTCGCCCTGCTGCTCGGACTGGTGCTGCTCGCCGCGCCCGCCGGTGCGGCCGTCGCCTACAACGGCGCGCAGGACGAGGCCACCCAGAAGATGCTGCTGGACCGGCTGGACAAGGCCGACCACCTCGTGGCGGCCGCCAAGGCCAAGCCGTTCGCGAAGGCCCAGCCCGACTACCGCAGCGCGCTGTCGACCTACCGCGACCTGAGCGAGAACCACGCGGGCTCCCGGGCCGCGAAGCACGTACCGGACCGGCTGACCGCGTACTACAAGACGGTGGGCGCGCCCTATGAGCAGAAGAAGTACTGCGACGCCATCGCGCCCCTGACGTACCTGCGCACCGTCCCGGCCTCGTTCGGCAGGACGGGTGTCGGCGCGCTGGCCGCATGGCCCGACGACCGGCTGGCGACGTCGCTGTACGAGTGCGGGGTGTCCGACCTCGCGAAGGACCCCGCGGCGTCCGGGGGCAGCGGCGACCACCTGAGCGAGCTGCTGACCATGTTCCCGCGCTCGCCCCAGGCCGCGAAGGTCGAGGCGGCCGTCCGGGCGCAGATCACGAGCACCGCCAGGGCAGTGCACGGCAACGACCCGTGCGGCACCACCGACCGGCTGCGGGCGCTGGCCACCAGGGCATCGGCGCTGCCCGGCGACAACGCCGGGATCACCGGAGCGCTGGCCAAGGACGCCCGGCAGGCCGGCGGCTACGTCGAGTCCGGCACCTACGCCTGCGGCGTGGACCAGTACCGGAGCGCCGAGTTCCGCAGCGCGGCGGACACCATGCAGGCCTTCGCCAAGAAGTACCCGCACGACACGCACCGGGCGCTCGCGCAGAAGATCGCCATCGCCGCGGAGATCGCCGAGACGGATCCGGCCGCCGGCCGCCGGATGCCGACCACCGCGTCCGGCGGCGGCATCCCGGTGACCATCAGCAACGACAGCCCCGAGCCGGTCGAGGTGCTGTACACCGGCCCGGTCACGGGCAGCTTCTCACTGCCGGGCTGCGGCAGCTGCCACCTGTACTCCAACGAGTCCACGGCCAGGTCCGCCGCGTGCAAGAGCGGCAGGACCTACCCGAAGAGGACCATCGAACTGCCGCCGGGCACGGTGTACTTCCTGCACAAGTCGGGCAAGAGCAGCACCACGCCCGGCAGCGACTCGGTCCCGCTGCGGTACGGCTACACCTACACCGAGTGCGCCTTCACCGTGCAGTCCGGGCTGAGCCTCTGACCCGCCCGCCGCGGGCCGGGGCCGAGGCCCCGGCCCTCCTGCTCACTCCGCGATGCCGCGGGTGAGCAGGACGACGGTGACGAACGTGCGGTAGAGCCGCAGCGGGTCGCCGTCCGTCATCGTCACGGTGACGGGGTCGCCGGCCACCGGCTCGACGCCGGCGATCCAGGTGGCCATCTCCGCGAGGTCGGGGTTGCGCATGCGGACGGTGAGCGTCGCCGGCAGGTCGATCCGCGGGGGCCGGGCGGACGCCAGTCCTGCCACGGCCCGCCGGGCGGCGTCCCGGATCACCTCGCGGGCGTCCTCGGGGTGCAGGCTGTCCGCGGCGAACCGGGAGACCGACGACTTGACCACGGCCGGGACCGCCTCCGGGCAGAACGGCGCGGCCTCGGCGGCGGTGGTCGCGTCGCCCGTGACGAGCAGCACCGGCACCCCGTGAGCCAGCGCGACCAGGGCGTTGATGCCGCTCTCCCCGGCCGGCACCCCGTTGAGCCGCACCTCGCTGATCGCCAGCGGGTTGTAGGTGTGCGAGAGCGTGGCCTGCGTGCCCGACATCGACCCGTGGTACGAGACGAAGAAGACGCCGTCGAAGGACGCGTCCAGCCCCTGCATCATGTACAGCGGCTTGTGACGGCCCGACAGGTAGCGCGCCCGGCCGGCCAGTTCGTCCGGACGCAGGTTGGCCATGGTGGAGTGCGAGTCGTTGACGAGGAAGCTGCCGGCGCCGCCGGCCTGCGCGCCCTCGATCGCGGCGTTGACCTCGGCCTGGAGCAGGGTGCGGTAGTAGGTGTACTCCGGCTGCCCCGGGCGGCACTGCGCCCAGTCGACGACTCCGGCCGTGCCCTCCATGTCGGAGGAGACGAAGATCCTCAGGGCCTTCTCCTGGCTGCTCACCGTGCTTCTCCGTTCGCTTGCCCGCCCACTCGGCGCGGGAGTGGACGCGCCGCCGTCCCCGGCCCGGCGGTCCGGTGTGCGTCGCTCACAGGACCACCCGCGGCCGGGACTCGGGCTCGGTCGAGGCCTCGGTCATCAGGACGTACACGCTGCCCTCCTGACCGGCCGCGCCGCCGTGGCGGCCGTCCGGGGTGAGGGCCAGCGCGCGCAGCTCGGAGCGGAACTCGTCGGGCAGCGTCGCCGCGTCGGCCAGCGCCGCCCGGCACGCCTCCGCCGGGTCCTGGCCGCCGGCGATCAGGTCCACGATGGTGCGGGCCGTGCCGCCGCGCATGCTCAGCTCGCCGCGGCCGGTGCACGCGGCGCCGCCGGCCCGCAGGTCGCACCAGTTGCCTGCGCCGGGCAGGGCGGAGTCGCCGACCCGGCCGGGGTACTTGTAGGGGTAGCCGGACGTCGACACCCCGACGCACATCTCGCCGGTGGCGTCCAGGGCGATGATGTTGATGGTGCCCCACGGCCCGTCGTGCGGCGCGAGCCTGCGGATCAGGGACAGCGCGCTCTCGCGGTAGCGCTGGTCGCCGTCGGTGGCCGCGGTGTTCTCGCCCTCGACCGCCTCCTTGGAGTCGGTGACCTGCTTGCGCCACTGCTCGCGCGAGGCGTCGGTGAGCAGGTCGGCCGTGGTGAACCCGCACTCCTCGGCGAACAGCGCGGCGCCCTCGCCGACCAGCAGGCTGTGCTGCGGCAGCCGCTCCAGCACGGCGCGGGCGACGGAGATCGGGTTGGGGTAGCCCTTGAGGGCCGCGACCGCGCCGAACTGCCTCCCCGAGCCGAGCATCAGCGAGGCGTCGAGCTCCACGACGCCCTGCGCGTTGGGCAGGCCCGCGGTCCCGACGTAGTGGTCGGCCGGGTTGTCCTCGCAGCGCCGCATCGCGGCCTCCACCGCGTCCAGGGCGGAGCCACCGCGGCGCAGCACCTCCATCCCGGCCGGCAGCCCGGCCTCGCTGCGCTCACTGCCGATGATCACCGGATCCGCCATGGTCCTCCTGTCCGAGTGCCGGCCGACGGGGTCCCCGCCGGCGCCGACCGGGAATACGTGTATCGCGCATGTTCCGGTGTGCGGCAGTCTCGCACCCCGCCCGCACCGCCGTACAGTCACGGTGTGTCACGATCTCCCCAAGATCGACGCCGGGAGTGACGCCGGGAGTGACGCCGGGAGTGACGCCGGGAGTGGCGCAGGGATCGGCGCCTGGATCGGGGACGGGAGTGACCGCCGGAGAAGCGCCCACGGGGCGGGAAGGCCAGTGGCGTGAGAAGGCCGGCGGTGCCGGAAGGCCGGCGGAACCAGGAGGGTCGGCCGCGCGAGGAGGGCCACGAGCGAGGCCCCCGGCCGGCGCGCCGCGCGGTGGCGGCGTCGCCGGCCGGGGGCCGGGCGGGGACGGGGGAGCTGCCCGCGGGGAGGGGCGGGTGCCTTCGGCCGCGGCTACTCGACCTCGACCCAGTCCAGGGTCCGGTCCACGGCCTTCTTCCAGCCGGCGTAGCCCGATTCGCGCTGCTCCTCGGTCCACTGGGGGTCCCAGCGCTTCGACTCGTGCCAGTGCTGGCGCAGTTCGTCGGTGTTCTGCCAGAAGCCCACGGCCAGACCCGCGGCGTAGGCGGCGCCGAGCGCGGTGGTCTCGGCGACCACCGGGCGGCTGACCGGGACGCCGAGCACGTCCGCCTGGGTCTGCATCGCCAGGTCGTTGGCGGTGACGCCGCCGTCGACCTTGAGCACGTCCAGGTGCACCCCGGAGTCCTGCTCCATCGCCACGACCACGTCGCGGCTCTGGTAGCAGATCGACTCCAGTGTGGCCCGGGCCAGGTGGCCGTTGTTGTGGTAGCGCGCGAGGCCGACGATGGCGCCGCGGGCGTCGGAGCGCCAGTACGGCGCGAACAGGCCGGAGAACGCCGGCACGAAGTAGATGCCGTCGCTGCCGTCGACCGTCTTGGCCAGCCGCTCGCTCTCGGCCGCGTCGGAGATGGCGTGCAGCTGGTCGCGCAGCCACTGCACCGCGGAGCCGGTGACCGCGATCGAGCCCTCCAGCGCGTACACCGCGGGCGCGTCACCGAACTTGTAGGCGACGGTGGTGATCAGGCCGTGCTCCGAACGCACCGCCTCCGTGCCGGTGTTGAGCAGCAGGAAGTTGCCGGTGCCGTAGGTGTTCTTGGCCTCGCCGGGGGCGAAGCAGACCTGGCCGACGGTCGCCGCCTGCTGGTCGCCGAGCACACCGGCGATGGGCACCGGGGCGCTGAGCGGCCGCGAGGTGCGGGTGGTGCCGAACGCCTCGGGGTGCGAGGACGGGTAGATCGTCGGCAGCATCGCCCTGGGGATGTTGAAGATGCTGAGCAGCTCGTCGTCCCAGTCCAGCGTCTCCAGGTCCATCAGCATGGTGCGGCTGGCGTTGGTGACGTCGGTGGCGTGGATGCCGCCGTTGGGGCCGCCGGTGAGGTTCCAGAGCACCCAGCAGTCGGTGGTGCCGAACAGCGCGTGGCCCTGCTCGGCCGCGGCGCGCACGCCCTCGACGTTCTCCAGGATCCACTTGATCTTGCCGCCGGAGAAGTACGTGGCCGGCGGCAGGCCGGCGCGGCGGCGGATCAGGTCGCCGTGGCCGTCGCGCTCCAGCGCCTTGGCGATGGAGTCGGTCCTGGTGTCCTGCCAGACGATCGCGTTGCCGTAGGGGCGGCCGGTGCGAGGGTCCCACACGACCGTGGTCTCGCGCTGGTTGGTGATGCCGATCGCGGCGAGGTCGCTGGCCTGGAGGCCGGCCGAGCGGACCGCGTTCTGGATGGCGACGTTGGTCCGCTCCCAGATCTCGATCGGGTCGTGCTCCACCCAGCCGGGTTTCGGCAGGTACTGGGTGTGCTCGAGCTGGTGCTTGGCCACCTCGTTGCCGTCGTGGTCGAAAATCATGAAGCGGCTGCTGGTGGTTCCTTGGTCCACCGCGCCGACGAAGTCCGCCATGCTGCTGCCTCTCGTGGAGGGAGCTCGCCCACGTCCCGCGCGGGCATGCTCCCGGGGAACGGTTGCGCCTGGTGCGTCAGGCCTCGGGTCCTGACTCACACGGAAACACGTCGTGTCCAGCGCGGCGCGCGGTGCTGGGCCGTACGGACGACCCGGTTTCCCCTGCGGTGCCCGGCCCGTGCGGGGAGAGGGGTGGTGCGCGGGGACGGGCCGGCCGCCCGCGGGGGAGCGGCCGGCCCGGTGCGCCGGACGGGGACCGGTTACCCGGCGGCCAGGAGGGCGCTGAGGGCGGACGCCTCGGTCCGCCAGTCGCTGACGTTCGGCGCCGACGACGTCCCGCCGCCCGCCCAGCGCTCGCCGAACCGGTCGAGGCTGTCGCGGTCGGCGTTCCACAGCGAGTTCGCCTGGGTGGTCGCGAAGGAGTGGTAGGCGTTGCCGGTCACCGCGTCCAGGTCCTGCAGGTACCGCATGAAGACGCCCTTGAACTGCTTGCCGTTGTCGTCGCAGCCGGAGGTAGCGGTGTCGCAGGGCTCGGTGAGCACGCCGTTGGTGACCAGCGCGGGGGAGGCGACGGCGGCGTCGGCCAGCCGCCTGGCGGTGGCCAGTGCCCCCGCGTCGCCCGTGGCGCGCCAGATCTCCACGCCCGCGCCGATGGCCAGCCCCTGGTTGTAGCTCCACACGGTCTGGCCGTTGTTGGCGCACGACCCCGTCAGGCCGTCGTTGACCAGGCCGGAGGAGTTGATCAGGCCGCTGGACGTGAACCAGTTCCAGGCGGTCGTCGCCCGGCCCAGCCACAGCGTGTCGCCGCTCATCCGGTTGTGCAGCTCGGCCGTCAGCCGCACCCACAGCCCGTTGGTGACCGCGTTCTTGTACGTCCGCTCCCGGTCCCACCACACCCCGCCGCCGCAGGTGCTGGTGTCCCACAGACCGTTGACGTAGTTCGCGATGGTGACGGCCTCGTCGAGGTAGCGCGCGTCATGGGTGAGGTCGTAGGCGTCGAGCCAGGCCAGCGCCCACCACTCGGAGTCGTCGGTGGCGCGGCTGATGAAGTCGCCCTCGATCGGGTCGGAGCTGCGGGCGCCGGCCGGGAAGGCCACCCGGTCGACCTGGTAGGTGCGGTCGACGATCCAGGAGTACCGCGTGTCGCCGGTCTGCCGCATGTAGTCCACGACGGTGGCGAGCGCGACCGCCGAGTTCCACCAACTGGACGGCCAGTAGGCGGTGTTCGGGTCGTAGGAGTACATCAGGGCGTCCGCGGCGGCCGCGGGACGGCTCACCGCGGGCCGGGCCCAGGCGGTGCAGCTGCCGTTCTGCCCCTCGACGGCGCGGCCGCAGGCCCGCACCGCGCCTCCGTACAACCTGCCCAGCGGGTCGTCGGTGTTGATCCTCGCAGTGGCGGTCGCACTGCCGCCGGACGGCACGCTGGTGCGGCCCAGCGAGGAGCCGTCCGGCCAGTCGGCGCCGCTGTCCCAGGACCGGTCGAGCCACACCTCGTCGCCGGCCCTGCCCGCGGCGATCGTCGCCCACGCCATGCCCGAGGAGTCGGTGTGCAGGGCGATGGTCCGGCCGCTCAGCGTGGTGGGGGCGACCGGCTGGCTGTCGCCGCCGGCCGTGCCGGCCCCGTCGCACGCCGCCGCGCAGACCTTCAGGTGAGCCCACTGCGTGCAGCTGACGCCCGCGCCGTCGCCGCAGGCGCGCAGCACGGCACGGCGGTGGTTCGACGGGTCGTAGAGGTTGTACATCAGGGTGCGGGTCCCGGTCCACGTCGACGGGATCCACGCCTTCCCGAGCAGGCCGTCCCAGGTGGCGCCGCCGTCCCAGGAGCGGTCCAGCCACACCGAGTCGTTGAGCAGGCCGTCGTCGATGCTCGCCCAGGCCATTCCCGTCACGTCGTCCACGTGCAGCTCGACGACGCGCCCGTTGACCACCACGTTCGGCACCGGGAAGGTCTCCTGGGCCGCCTTCGAGGGATCGAGGGTGTCGCAGGCCAGCGCGCACACCGTGGCCGAAGCCTGCGGGGCCGCCCCGGCGGCGGGCCCGGAGGCCGCGGCGCGGGGCGCCGGCGCCACCAGCAGGAGCAGGGCCGTCAGCAGCGCGCACCACAGCGCCGCCGGCGGTAACGAGGACGATCGGGTCCGTGACGCTGCAGTCCGCCGTAACGCCGGTATCCGCACGGTGCCCCCTTCAGGCCGTCAACTCCGTTGCTTTCCAACGTTGTACGGCACATTGAGACACCGTTGTCATGTTCAGTCAAGACTTTGCTCAGGGGTGCGGAACGCCCCCCCGGCGGGGGAAGCGCCGCGCCCCGGACAGCGGTCGGCGGACCGGTCCGGGGCGCGGGCGGCGGGACCTCAGGAGGAGGCCAGGCTCTTCTCGGGCAGGTGCAGCGCCCGCAGGATGCCCTCGACGCTCTGCTTGGCGTCGCCGAACAGCATCCGGCTGTTGTCCCGGAAGAACAGCGGGTTCTGGACGCCGGCGTAGCCGGACGCCATCGACCGCTTGAAGACGATGACCGTCTCGGACTCCCACACCCGCAGCACCGGCATGCCGGCGATCGGGCTGCCCGGGTCGTCCATCGCGGCCGGGTTGACCGTGTCGTTGGCGCCGATGACCAGCACCACCGACGTGGCGGCGAAGTCCTCGTTGATCTCGTCCATCTCCAGCACCACGTCGTACGGCACGTTGGCCTCGGCCAGCAGCACGTTCATGTGGCCCGGCAGCCGCCCCGCCACCGGGTGCACGCCGAACCTGACGTCGACGCCCCGCTCCCGCAGCACCCGGGTCAGCTCCGCCACCGGATGCTGGGCCTGCGCCACCGCCATCCCGTACCCGGGCGTGATGATCACCGAGGTGGCGCTCTCCAGCAGTTCGGCCGCCTCCTCGGCGGTCGTCTCCCGGTGCTCCCCGGTCTCCCCGTCCCCGCCGGAAGGCGCCTCGATGCCGAAGCCGCCGGCGATGACCGAGACGAACGAGCGGTTCATCGCCTTGCACATGATGTACGACAGGTACGCACCGGAGGAGCCGACGAGCGCGCCGGTGACGATCAGCAGGTTGTTGTCGAGCAGGAACCCGGCGGCCGCGGCCGCCCAGCCCGAGTAGCTGTTGAGCATCGAGACCACGACCGGCATGTCGCCGCCGCCGATCGAGGCGACCAGGTGCCAGCCCAGGGCCAGCGCGACCAGCGTCACGGCGATCATCAGGCCGAGGCCGGGGCTCGCCACGAACCAGACCGTCAGCCCGACGAACACCCCCAGGGCACCCAGGTTGAGGGCGTTCTTGCCCGGCAGCATCAGCGGGCTCGACTTGATCCGCGCGGACAGCTTCAGGAACGCGATGATGGACCCGGTGAAGGTGACCGCGCCGATGAAGATGCCGATGAAGACCTCGGCGTGGTGAATCCGCAGCAGGTTCGAGGCGATCTCGGTCTGCGCGGAGCCGCGGGCCTCGACGTCCAGGTAGCTGTTCCAGCCCACCAGCACCGCGGACAGGCCGACGAAGCTGTGCAGCATGGCGATCAGCTCCGGCATCCCGGTCATCTCCACGACCCGGGCCCGCCACAGGCCGATCCCGGCGCCGACCGCCATCGCCACGAGGATCAGGAGGACCGCGCCGCCGGAGATGTGCCGTCCGGCGAACACGATGGTGGCGAGCAGGGCGAGCGCCATGCCGCAGATGCCGAACACCACCCCGGCCCGCGAGGTGCGGTGCTGGGAGAGCCCGGCGAGGCTGAGGATGAACAGCAGCGCGGCGACGACGTCCGCGGCCTGCATGGCTGTGCTTGCGTCCATGGCTTCCCCTCAGCCCTTCGTGAACATGCTGAGCATGCGGCGGGTGACGGCGAAACCGCCGAAGATGTTGATGCTGGTCAGCAGGATCGCCGCGAACGCCAGCACGGAGACGGCGACCCGGTCGTGGCCGAACTGCAGCAGGGCCCCGACGATCACGATGCCCGAGATGGCGTTGGTCACCGACATCAGCGGCGTGTGCAGGGCGTGGTGCACCTTGCCGATGACGTAGTAGCCGATGACCACGGCCAGCACGAAGACCGTGAAGTTCCCGACCAGTTGGGCCGGGGAGAAGGCGATCAGCAGGAACAGGGCGGCCATGCCGGCACCGATCAGCCCGAACCGGGCGGCCGGGGTCAGCCCCTTCTTCTCCGGCGCCGGAGCGGCGGCCGCCGCCAGCGCGGGGGCGGGCGCGGCCGACACCTTGACGGGGGGTGGCGGCCAGGTCTTCTCGCCGTCGCGCACGACCGTCACCGAGCGCTGCACCACGTCGTCGAAGTCGAGCACCAGCTGCCCGTCCTTGCCCGGTGTGAGCAGCTTCAGCAGGTTGACGAGGTTGGTGCCGTACAGCTGCGACGCCTGGGCCGGCAGCCGGCCGGCCAGGTCGGTGTAGCCGATGATGGTGACGCCGTTCTCGGTGACCACCGCGCGGCCGGCGACCGTGCCCGCCACGTTGCCGCCCTGCGCGGCGGCCATGTCGACGATGACGCTGCCCGGCTTCATCGCCGCCACGTCCTCGGCCGTGACCAGCCGCGGCGCGGGACGGCCCGGGATCAGCGCGGTGGTGATGATGACATCGACGTCGGCGGCCTGCTCGTGGTAGATCTCCGCGGCCCGCCGGTCGTAGTCCTCCGACGTCGCCTTGGCGTAGCCGTCGGTGCTCTCCTCCTGTGCCACCTCCACCGCGAGGAACTCCCCGCCCAGCGAGCGCACCTGGTCGGCGACCTCGGGGCGCGGGTCGGTGGCCCGCACCACCGCGCCCAGGCTGCCGGCCGCGCCGATCGCCGCGAGCCCGGCCACGCCGGCGCCGGCCACCAGCACCTTGGCGGGCGGTACCTTGCCGGCCGCCGTCACCTGGCCGGTGAAGAAGCGCCCGAAGACGTGTGCGGCCTCGATGACCGCCCGGTACCCGGCGATGTTGGCCATCGAGCTGAGGACGTCCATCGACTGGGCCCGCGAGATACGCGGCACCGCGTCCATCGCGAGCACGGTGATGGGCCGCGCGGCCAGCTCCTCGACGAGCTCGGGCGACTGGCCGGCACCGATCAGCCCGATCAGGGTGGCGCCCTCGCGCAGCCGCGCGATCTCCTCGTGCGAGGGCGCGTTGACCTTCAGGACGACGTCCGCCTGCCAGGCGTCGGCCACTTGGGCGCCGGCCTCGCCGTAGGCGTCGTCGGAGAAACCGGAGGCCGTGCCGGCCCCCGACTCGACGACCACCTCGTAGCCGAGCGCGAGGAGCTGCTTGACGGTCTGCGGCGTGGCCGCCACGCGGGTCTCCCCGGTTCCGGACTCCGCGACGACGCCGATCTGCTGTGCTGCTGCTTCAGACATCGTGATCCCCTCTCACCTGGTGATGGGACGACGAACAGGAACATCGGTCGTTAGGACGAACAGACGTGAACAGAAGTGGGCTGACATGGGGTGACGTGGGCTGACACGAACGGAGGTGGACATCGGTGGTCGACAGGCAGGGACAACGATCCGGGGCGGCCGGTGGGTTGCGGGCCGTCCCCCAAGAATGTGGAGGAGCGCCCCGCGCCACACAAGCAGCCCCGGATGTGGTCTGCCGCACCCTATGGGGCTCCGGCGCCCGTGCGACAGGCCCTGATCCGCGCATGATCGCCCGGTCGAGGCCGCACGAAGGCCCGGGGTCCGCCGCAGTGGCGGACCCCGGGCCGGGGATCGGCGAGCGGGACGGCGCTCGGTCGGGCGCGTCCGAACGGACTACTGCAGACCGTTGGCCTTGCACGCCTGGGCGAACTCCGCGGTGCAGATCTGCGCGATGGTGTACATCCCGTCCTTGACCACGGTGTCCTTGATGTTGGCCGTCGTCACCGAGACCGCGGTGAGCAGCTTGGCCGGCACGTTCTGCCCCGATCCGCTGGTCGCGGTCGTGTCGGCCACGGACGTGACGGCCTTGCCCTGCAGCAGGTCCACGGCGATCTCGGCGGTGGCGTCCGCCTCCGGCTTGTACGCCTTGTAGACGGTGGCGGACTGGCTGCCGGCCAGGATGCGCTCGATGGCGGCGAGGTCGGCGTCCTGCCCGGTGAGCGGCACGTGCAGCCCGGCGCCCTTGAGGGCGGTGGCGATGCCGCCGGCCATCGTGTCGTTGGCGGAGTACACGCCGACGATGTTCTTCGCGCCGATGGAGGTGATCGCCGCGGTCACCTTCTGGTTGGCGACGGTGTCCTTCCACTGGCCGCTCTGCTCGTAGGCGATGTCGACCTTGCCGTCGAGGACCTTGTGGGCACCGGCCTTGAACTGCGCGGCGTTCGGGTCGGCGTCGTCGCCGTTGATCATCACGATCTTGGACTGCGGAGTGGCCTTGGCCCCGAGCGCGTCCAGCAGCGCCTGGCCCTGCAGCTCACCGACCTTCTCGTTGTCGTACGACACGTACGCCGACACCGGGCCCTGCGCGAGCCGGTCGTAGGCCACCACCTTGATGCCCTTGTCGACCGCGGCCTGTACCGAGGACTTGACGCCGACCGAGTCCTGCGCGTCCAGGATGAGCACCTTGACACCCCTGGTGATCATGCTGTTCACCTGCTGTGCCTGCTTGGACGCGTCACCGGTGGCGTTGGCGTAGGTCACCGTGCAGTCCGCGCACAGCTCCTTGATCTTGGCTTCCATGAGCGGTCGGTCGAACCGCTCGTACCGGGCGGTGACCGTGTCCGGCAGCAGGATGCCGATCGCCTTTCCGGAGCCCGCGGAATCGGACTTCTTGTCGCCGGCCTTGCCGCACGCGGCCAGTGCCAGTGCCATCGACACCACGGCCGTCCCCACGATCACACGACGCCTCAACGCGGTCATCGAACGCTGCCTCCCGGGACAGGGCCGCAACACCACGGCCCAAGTGACGGCGAGTCAATCGGCACGGCCGCCCGCGCGTCAATAAGCCGACAGCACGAGAATTGCCTCCTGCCGGACTCGAACGCGCTCCCGAGGTGGAGTTGCCCCGCCCCGGAGTGCCGGTTCGTCAAATAGTGCGCCACGGTGTCCGAAAGGCGCACGGGGGATACGGTCAAAGTCGGAGGTTCCCCGAGGGCGGGGTCCCCAGGAGTGCGACGTCCCCGAAGGGTGCCGCCGCGTGCGGACCCGCGGCCCGCACGCGGTGCGACCCGGACCTCCGGACCTCCCGCGGGTCAGAACCAGTGGACGGTGTGCGGGGTCCGCTCGCTGCGGAACACCGCGTCCGCGAGGGCCAGGGCACGCGGGTCGCGGGCGCCGACGCGTCCGGCCTCGGCGAGCGTCGAGGGCGGCGTGCCGCCGAGCAGGACCGAGCCCAGGTCACTGACGTCCATGCGGAGGTCCGGCTCGTCGCCGGTGCGCTCGCACACCGCCGTGCCGCCTTCGACGGTCAGCGCGTAGCGCCCGGCGACCTCGGTGCGGACGGTGTCCGCGACCTCCAGGACGAGCCGGCCGTCCACGGGATACGTACGGGAGGCGAGGGCGCGGGGCACGTCCAGGACCCGCACCCACAGCCAGTCGGTGTCCCGGGTCAGCGCCGCCGCCCGGTGGTCCTCCAGCAGCCAGCGCAGCCAGCTCTGCCGCGGCAGGGACTTGAGGGCGACCTCGCTCACCAGGTCGTGGCCGGTGAGGAAGTGGAACAGCGCCACGTAGGCGTCGCGGTTCGCGGCGACCAACTCGTCGACGGACAGCGTCCGGCCGCCCGTCACCGGGTCGACGGCGCCGACCACGTAGCTCGCGTACCCGTCGGCGACGCCCTCCTCGTCGTGGTGGAGGGCGATGAGGCGCTTGGTGAGTGCCACCGGCGGCTGGCCCGCACCGGTTCGCCAGGACCCGGCGGGGCGGGACAGCGCGCCGGGCTGGGTACGCCGGTAGGCGTCGTAGACGGACGCGAGCTCGTCGCCGCACTCCGCACGCTGCAGCACGCTGACCGACCCGGTGGGCGCGGGACCGGACAGCCGGGCGCGGTGCCGCGGCAGCGTCAGCCGCTGGGCGAACGTCGCGGGGCCGTAGCCGAACCGCCGGTAGATCACCGACTCCGACGACAGCAGTACGGCCATGCACTCGCCGCGGGCCACGACGTCGTCCAGCTGCCGGTGCATCAGGGCTGTGAGGAGGCCGCGTCGCCGGTGCGAGGGCAGTACGCCGACCGCCGTGACTCCGGCGACCGGCACCAGGGCGCCGCCGGGCATGGTGAGTTCGAAGGTGTACGCGCCGGCCGTCGCCACGATCCGGCCGTCGTCGCCCTCCGCCACCAGGCCGCGGTCCATCTCGAAGCCCGACCACCAGGCCCCCTCGCCCTCCGCGGGGGTCTCGGCGGTATTGCCGAACGCGGCGAGCACCGTGGTGACGTAACGTTCGCGGTCGGCCTCGCGCGTGGCGCGGATCTGCATGGCGGGTCCCTTCGGGGCAGGCGGCGGGCGACCCCCCAGTCTCGGGCTCCGGCCGGCGCTCCGGCCACCGGGTTTCCCGGCCTCGCCGTCCCCGGCCCGCAGGTGGCTTCGCCGGGCCGCCCGCGCGCCGCGCCGCGCGCCGGACGGCGAGCGGTCAGTCCGCGGCCGCGCGGTCGCGGTACCGGGCGGCCTTCGCGTTGTTGCCGCAGCGCCGCATGGAGCACCAGCGGCGCCGCCGTCCCGGTGTCGAGTCGAGGTAGAGCATGCGGCACTCGGACGCCCCGCACTCGCGCAGCCCCGCGCGGCGCTCCGGGTCGGCCATCAGGGAGATCAGGTCGCGGGCCAGCACCGACAGCAGCTGCCGCCCGGTCAGCTCCGGCCGCTCCACCACCACGCCGTCCGGCCCCGCGTCCAGGCGCGGCGCCGGCGGCTCCCGGTGCGCGCACTCGTTGACGAGCGCGACCGACGGCAGCGCGGGGGGAGTGCCGTGCAGGTCCGTGCGGGCGACGTCGTACAGTGCCGCGCGCAGCAGCCGCAGCTCACCGAGGAGGACCTCGGTGGCCTCCTCGGGCGCCAGCCGCAGCGAGACGCCGTGGCACCACGCCCGCAGCCGGTCGGGGCCGTCCAGGCGCTCGACCGGGGACCCGTGGCGCCTGCCGAGGGTGGCGACGAGGTCGAGGGCCGGGCTGCCGCCGTCGAAGCGCAGGTCGCGCACCCGGTCGGTGACACGGGGCGCCGGGCGCGGGGCGCTGTCCGTGATGCGCTCGGGAGCGCCGCCGGAGGTGCCCTCCGGGCGCGACCCGCCGTCGGCCGTGCGGGGCGCCGGCACCGCGGACTCCGCCGGTGTCATCTCCCGCACCCGTGACCGCGATAACCGCTGGGACGGTTAGGCATCGATGCCGGCCGGGGTGCCCATGACGTACGGGGAGAGGATGTCGGCGACCGCCTGGTTGCGCGGCACCGGCACGCCCAGCTCGCCGCCGAGCTCGGCCACCGCGCCGCTGAGCCACGGCAGTTCGAGGCGGTTGCCGCGCCTGAGGTCGGTGAACATCGAGGCCGCCATGCCCGCCGGCAGGGTGTCGCAGAACGCCAGCCGCTCGTCCGCGAGTCCCGGGTCCAGGTCCACGCCCCTGGCCCGGCCGACCGCGGCCGCCTCCCGCATCACGTCGAGCAGCAGCGCACGCGAGCCGGGCGTGCCCCGCACCACCCCGATGGGCTGACGCACCGCGGACGTCGCGGCGGACAGGCCCACCAGGAACACGAACTTCTCCCAGATCACCCGCTCGACGTCCGCGCTCACCTCGGCCTCGACGCCCGCCGCGGCGCACCGGTCGAGCAACGCGCCTGCGCGCAGCGACGGTTCGGCGGCGCGCGCCCCGAACTCGCCGAACACCAGCTTCTGCAGGGACCCGTTGTGGCGGACGACGCCCGGCTCCTCGATGAAGGCCGAGATGTAGCAGACGCCGCCCATCACCGACGACTCCGGCAGATGGGCCCGCAGCACGTCGTCCTTGCGCACCCCGTTCTGCAGCGAGACCACCGCAGCGCCGCCCTCGGCCAGCGGCCGCAACTGCCGGGCCACGTCCTCGGTGTCCCACAGCTTGACCGCGACCAGCACCACGTCGGCCGCCTCGACGTCCGCGATCGTGGGCACCACGGCGTCGGGCGCCACCCGCAGGTCGCCCAGCGGGCTGCGCACGGTCAGCCCGCCGGCCCGGATCGCCTCCAGGTGGGCGCCGCGGGCGACGAAGGTGACCTCGTCCCCTCCGGCTGCCAGCCGCGCTCCGAAGTACCCGCCGACGCCACCCGCTCCGACGACCGCGATCCGCATGGCGACCCCTGTCCCTTCGCCCGGGCTTCCCGGGCCCCTCGACAACCCCTCGGATGGTTACCTGGGCAGCATAGGTGGCTCAGAACTCCTCGTGGTGGCGGGGATTCCCGCCCAGCCGCCGGTGCGGAGGCGCGGAGATCGCGGTCAACTCCTCGGCGTCGAGCGTGAAGCCGAAGACGTCGAGGTTCTCCCGCTGCCGCGCCGGGTCACCGGACTTGGGGATCGGCACCACACCCAGTTGGGTGTGCCAGCGGAGCACCACCTGACCCGGGGTGCGACCATGGGCCGCCGCTGCCGCGGTGACCGCCGGTGCGCCGAGCAGGTCGCCGCCCCGGCCCAGCGGGCTCCAGCTCTCCACCACCACGCCCCTGGCGGCCATCTGCTCCCGCAACTCCTCCTGCGGGAACAGCGGATGCATCTCGATCTGGTTCACCGACGGCAGCACGCCGGTCTCCCGCTCCAGCCGGTCGACGTGCTCCGCCGTGAAGTTGGAGACCCCGATCGAGCGGACCAGGCCCTCCTCGCGCAGTTTGACCATCGCCCGCCAGGAGTCGGCGTAGCGGTCGAGGCGGGGCAGCGGCCAGTGGATCAGGTACAGGTCGACGTAGTCCAGGCCGAGGCGCTTGCGCGACTGCTCGAACGAGGCCAGCGTCTCCTCGTAGCCGTGGTCGCGGCCGGGCAGCTTGGTGGTGACCACGACCTCCTCGCGGCCGACCCCGCTGTGCGCGACACCGCGGCCCGTGCCGGTCTCGTTGCGGTAGTTCACCGCCGTGTCCACCAGCCGGTACCCGGCGCCGACGGCCTCGGCGACCGCGCGCTCGGCCTCCGCGTCGGACACCGGATAGGTGCCGAGGCCGAGGCCGGGCAGCGAGGTGCCGTCGTTGAGCGAGTGGACCGGAACCACGGGCATGGAGTTGACCCTCACGTCCTCGTCGTCGGGCTCGGCGGTCCTGGCCGGACGGCCACGCCGCCGAGTGGAGCCTTGCCGCCAGCCTACGACCGCGCCGATCACCGCCCGGGGCGGCACGCCCGGTCCCGGTGACGGCCGGACGCTGGACAGCACCAGCCGCCGCCCGCACTATGGGAGCGCTCCCATTCTCGGTGCGTCCCCGTCGCGCACCCCCGCACGGACTCCGTCCCCCCACACTCCGGAGACCCCCATGAGCCCGACCGAGCACCATCCGCCGCGCCCCCCGCGCCGCGCCTCCCGACCGCTGCCCGCCGTCCTCGCCGCGCTCCTCGGCGCCGCGCTGGTGTGCGCCCTGACCATGGTTCCCGCTCCCGCCGCGACCCCGGGCGGCGGACGCGCGTCCGCCCGGGGCCAGTCGGCCGCGGCTGCCGCCGACGTCACCGGCAACGCGACCCACTTCGACGGCCTCGGCCAGCCCTACGGCGGCTGCGGCATGCCGCAGTCCGAGCTGGAGACCCAGGACTTCGTGGCCCTCAACGTCTTCGACACCCCGGGCGACTACGCGACGTACCCGCGCCCGGTGCCGCCCGACCAGGCATCGCGGATCGGCGCCTGGGACAACGGGCACAACTGCGGCCGATGGGTGCGGGTCACCATCGGCGACTACTGCACCGGCACCAATGACGGCGCCCCCGGGCAGCCGTTCTGCCGCAACGGCGTGTGGACGGCGGACTCCTACGACGGCGCCACGCTGACCATGCTCGTCGCGGACAGCTGTGCTGACGCCAACGCCTGGTGCCGCGACGACCCGAACCACCTGGACCTCGCCACCGCGTCCCTCAACCGCTTCACCCAGGACGGCGTTCCCGTCACGGGCCTGCCCGACCACTGGAACAACCGCCATGTGTCCTGGAGTTACGTGCCCGCTCCCGGCTACACCGGCGACATCAGGATCGGGTTCCTGCAGGGCGCCCAGCGCTGGTGGCCCGCCGTCTCCGTGTCCCACCTGCCCAACGGGGTGCACGGCGTGCAGTACCTGGCCGACGGCGTTTGGCACGACGCCCAGATGGACGGCGACATGGGCCAGGCTTTCGTGCTGGCGCCCACCTCCTCCGGTGGCACCGACTTCGCCGTCCGCGTCAAGGACGCCTCGGACGCCTACCTGTTCGGCGGCCGCGAGTACGACTTCTCGCTGCCCGCCTCGTGCTCCGGCAGTTGCGGGCCCGCCTACACCGCCGTCACGTACACCACACAGGGCGGCGACACACCCCCGACCACGCCGCCCACGACGCCCCCGACCACCCCACCGACCACGCCGCCGACGACCCCGCCCGGCACGGGCGGCTGCACGGCCACCGTGCACGTCTCCAACTCCTGGCCCGGCGGGTACCAGGCGGACGTCACCGTGCTCAACTCCGGGACGAAGCCGGTCGGTTCGTGGGCGGTACGCCTCGCGCTCCCGTCCGGAACGGCGATCGCGACCGTCTGGAACGCGGCTGTCGACTCGTCGGCCCCGCCGGCCACCGTGCGCAACGCCGCCTACAACGGCACCGTCCCGGCGGGCGGTTCGACCACCTTCGGCATGACGCTGTCCGGCACGAGCCAGGATCTCGGCCTGCCGGTGTGCTCCGCGTCCTGACGCGCACGGGCCCGGGCCGCCGCCGGCGCGGTGGCGGTCCGGGCCCCTTCACGGCCCGCGGGTGCGCGTGCGGCCTCAGCAGCCGATCGGGGACGAACCCACCGCCACGTCGTCGAACCACAGCGTGTCGTCACCGGTGGCGTAGCTCTCCCAGCCCAGCCGCAGTGCCGTCGGGCGCGGCGGCACCGTGCTGCTCAGCCACTGCTGGTCGACGTCCTGGGTGGGCACGCCGTCCAGGTGCAGCCCCGGCACCTGCTGGTCGTCGAGCCAGGTGTCCGCGTGCGGCGCCGAGGTGTCGACGGCGAACCGCAGGCACACCCAGCGGCCGGTGGGCAGCGGGCTGCTGAGCGCCACGCCGGCCGGGCTCTGCGCCGGCAGCGTCGCGTCGTCGGACTCCCGGTTCCACTGCAGAGCCCCGTTCTGCCCGCCGATCCGCAGGGCCCTGCCGCCCTGCGAGGCGTCCGGCATCGAGACGAAGGCGACGTGCGAGACGGGCAGCGCCGTGGTGTGCCGGACCCAAATCCGCAGGTAGACCACCGGGCCGACACCCGACAGGTCCCGCGAGCTCACCGCGAACGCGTGGTTGCAGTAGCCCGCCCTGCCGTCCACCCGCAGCGACTTCGTGCCGGAGTGGGCGACGGCGGAGTCCACCGAGACGCTGCCCGTGCCCTGGCAGTCCGGCGCCGCGGCCTGCCAGTCGCCACCGGGCGAGGTGCCGGTCTGGTCCTCGAAGCCGGAGCAGATCACCGCGCCCGCGCAGTCGGCCGGCGGCGAACTCGGCGGCGAACTCGGGGGAGTGGTCGGGGGAGTGGCCGGGGGTGTCGTCGGCGGCGAGGTGGGCGGCGAGGTCGTGCCGCCGTCGCAGGCGGTCCCGTTGAGGGTGAACGCGGCCGGCGCGGGATCCGAGCCGTGCCAGGTGCCCTGCACGCCGAAGTCGGCCGAAGCCCCGGTGCCCAGGCTGCCGTTGTAGCCGAGGTTCGCCGCGACGACCTGGGAGCCGGTCTGCGTCACCTGGGCGTTCCACGCCGAGGTGACCTGCTGGTCGCCGCCGTAGGCCCAGGCCAGCTGCCAGCCGGTCAGTGGTGCGCCGAGGTTGGTGACACGGATCTGCGCGGTGTAGCCGCCGCTCCACTGGTTGTCCGTGTAGGTCACCGAGCAGCCGGCCGCGGCGCCGCTCGCGGGTACGGCCAGCGCCGCCGGCACGATCAGGGCGACCGCCGCCAGGACGAGCGGCCAGGGCCGGCGCCGTAAGCGGGCGAGCAGGCCGTGCGGTCGGGAAAGTCTCATGGCGCTCCTCCGGAGGTGGGGGGTATGGGAGCGCTCCCATCGTCACAGCGGCACCCGCCGCTGGAAAGCCCGCGGGGGCGGCGGCCCGCAGGCCGCCGCCCCCGTCGAGCCGGGGCCGTGCACGTCAGCCCTTGCTGGACCCCAGCGACAGACCCGCGATGAACTGCTTCTGCAGCAGGATGTAGACCACCAGCGTCGGCACCGCCGCGATCATGGCCGCGGCCGCGATCAGGTTCTGGTTGCTGACGAACTGGCCCTGCAGGTTGGCCAGGGCCGAGGTGACGGGGCGCTTGTCGCCCGACGACATCAGTGTGATGGCCCAGAAGAAGTCGTTGTAGATCCACGTGGTGAGCAGGGTGGCGAGCGCCGCGAGCGCGGGCCGGCACAGCGGCAGCGTCAGCCGCCAGAACCGGGTCCACAGCGAGGCGCCGTCCACCAGCGCGGCCTCGTACATCTCGCCGGGGATCGACTTCATGTAGTTGCTCAGCACGAAGACGCAGAAGCCCAGCTGGAAGGCCACGTTGATGACGATCAGGCCGAAGATCGAGTTGTACATCAGGCCGCTGCTGGACAGGAAGTGCGGCAGCGTGATCTTCAGGTAGATCCGGTACAGCGGGGTGATGATGACCTGCTGCGGCAGCAGGTTGCCGGCCGTGAAGACGATCAGCAGCGCGATGTTGACCTTGACGTTGACCCGGGTCAGCACGAAGGCGACACCCGACGCCAGGCACAGCACGATGATCACCGCGGGGACCGTGATGAGTACCGAGTTCCAGAAGAAGTGCAGCATGTCCGACTGGGTCCATGCTTCACGGAAGTTGTCGAACGTGATGTGGTGCGGCATCGACACGTAGCCGTACTTGCGCGTGTCGGAGTACGGCCGGATCGCCACGTAGAGGGCGAACGCGATCGGCAGCAGCCACAGCACGGAGGCGACGATCAGGAACACCTGGGAGGCGATCTGGCCCCACGGCCTGGACTTGGTGCCCGGGCCCGAGGCGGGCCGGGCGGGGGCGTCGATCCGAGGCAGGGTCTCGGCGCTCATGATGATTCCTCCCGGCGGAAGGTCTGGTAGAGGAAGATGCTGATGGGCACGAGGGAGATGACCAGCAGCACCACGCCCAGCGCCGAGCCGAAGCCGACCCGCTGGGTCTCGCCGACGATGTTCGTCGTCACCAGGACCGACAGCAGTTCGAGTCCGTTGATGCCCTTGTTGGTGATGTACACCAGGTCGAAGGCCCGCAGCGACTCGATGACGGTGACGACCATGATCACGATGTTGATCGGCCGCATCACCGGGAAGACGATCTTCCAGAAGGTCTGCCAGGCGTTCGCGCCGTCCACCAGCGCCGCCTCGCGGAGCGACGGGTCGACGGCCTTGAGCCCGGCCAGGTAGAGCACCATCACGTACCCGGCCTGCCGCCAGGTCGCCTCGAGCAGCACCGCCCACAGGTTCAGGTGTGGATTGCCGAGCCAGTCGATGGCGTTGTCATTGCCGTTGCGGCCGATGACGGTGTTGATCAGGCCGTAGTTCTGGGAGTAGACGAACTCCCAGATGATGCCGACCAGCGCCAGCGACAGCATGACCGGCAGGAACAGGATGCTCTGGTACATCCGGCTGCCGCGGATGCCGCGGTCGATGAGCACCGCGAACAGCATGCCCAGCGGCGTGGCGATCACCACGAACACGGCCAGCCAGATCAGGTTGTGCCGGACCGCCGGCCAGAACTCCGGGTAGATCGTGGCGGCCTGATGGTAGTTCTGCACGCCGTAGACGCAGCCGTTGTTGAGGATCGACGGCATGTTGGGCACGCAGGACTTGGTGTGCAGGCTGCCCACGCCGTTCCACTTGGTGAACGACAGCAGCACGGTGCCGATCGCCGGGAACCACACGAAGGCCAGGTCGAGCAGCAGGGGTATGCCGAGGAGCAGCGCGACCACGATCCGGTCGCGGGTGGTCATCTTGCGCATGCGCCGGCGGCGGCGGGCCGGGACCTTGGTCCTGGCCCCCGCCGCCGCCGGGTCGTGCGCCTGGGAGGCGGAACTCATCAGGAGTAGATCGCCTTCGCCTGGGACTCCGCGCTCTTCTGCAGCGTCGCGATGTTGCCCGTGCTCGGGTCGTCGATGAACTTCTGGATGATCGAGATCATCGCGTTCGCCATCGCCGGGTCGGAGTCGCGGTCCATGAACTGGGCCACCGACTTGCACTTGGCGATCTCCGCCACCGACTTCTTCTGGATCGCGTTGTACGTCGGCACCTGGAGGCCGTTGACCAGGCCGACGTCCCACTGGTCGGTCTTGAGGTACTCGGACTCGGCGGCGCCGGTGCCGATGTACTTCAGGATCGCCTTGGCGGCGTCGGGGTTCTTCGCCTTCTTGCTGAGCATGAAGCCGTCGGTGGGGGCGTCCATGTAGTCCTGGCCCCACTGCGGGTTGATCTCGGGGAAGACGAAGAAGTCCAGGTCGTCCAGGTTGGCCTTGTCCGACACGTACTGCGCGGCGACCTGGTTGGTGCCCTGGAACATCATGCCGGCCTGCTTGGCCTCCAGCGCCTTGGCCGCGTCCTGCCAGATGCGCCCGTTGGCACCGGTCTGCAGGTAGGGCATCAGCTCGGCCCAGTGCTGGAAGACCGTGTGCACGCCCTGGTCGGTCCAGGGGATCTCGTGCTTCATCAGCTTGATGTGGTAGTCGTACCCGTTGATCCGCATGTTCAGGATGTCGAACGTGCCGAGCGCGGGCCAGCCGTCCTTGTCCGCGAACGCGATCGGGATGATGCCGTCCGACTTCATCTTCTTGGCCAGCTGCACGTACTGGTCCCAGGTGGTCGGGACGGTGTAGCCCTTGGCCTGGAAGACGCTCTTGTTGTAGAAGACGACCCACGGGTAGTTGTAGATCGGCACCAGGTACTGGTGGCCGTCCAGGCCAGTGGAGAGCTGCTTGGCGGCGGGGCCGAAGCTGCTGCCGATCGTCTCCCAGACGTCGTCGATCGGCTCGGCCAGGCCCTGGGCCGCGAAGTACTGCATGCGGTAGCCGGCGAACCAGGTGAACAGGTCGTCCGGGGTGCCCTGCAGGTAGCTGGTGATGTTCTGCTGGAACGTGTTGTGGTCGACCGTGTTGACGTTGATCTTCGCCTTGGTCGACGCGGCGGCGGCGGTGGTCAGCGCGGCGAACGCGGACTTGGCCGCCGGGTCGGAGTAGTTCGACCCGAACGTCACGGTGCTGCCGGCGACCGGCGTGGAACCGGACTTCTTCTTGTCGTCCGAGCTGCTGGAGCTGCTGCAGGCCGTCAGCAGGCCCCCGGAGACCGCGGCGAGGCCCGCCGCTCCGGCCGCTCCTCGCAGCAGGTTCCTGCGCGTCGGGGAGCTGAGTCCCTGCGTGTTGCTTCCCGACGACTCGACGTCCGACATGGTGCCTCCATGTGTGTGTGGGCGTATCAGGGGGCCGAAGGCGAATGCTCTGGCGGAGCGGAGGTTTCTGGCGGCTCCAGCACCGATCCGTTTCCAACAGAAGTCACCAAGATGAAACGCCATCGCAACTGCAGGGGTAGTTCTACGCCACATGCACAAGGTCGTCAACGCCCTGATCCGGATGAGTTGCCGGACCGTGATGTGCCGCCTGTGTTGGAACATGTTTGCTTCCGTCAGGGACCTGGTCCGTGACCGAAGCACAAACGTACCGGCCGCCACTCCCCTCACGTCGAGGGGGAGTGGCGGCCGGTTCGGACGGGTGCGCCGATGTGCGGTTCAGGCAGGTGCGGGCGACAGGATGGCCAGATCCGCGGCGCGGACGGAGACCTGTCCCGACGTCAGGCGCAGCGTCACCGTCAGGTGCAGGCCGCTCGCGGTGCAGCCGGGGAGGACCAGGTAGCCGGTCGAGGTGAGGACGACCGCGCCGGGCGCCAGCGCCACCTGGCGGACGAGCGGGTCGAGGACCGGGCAGCCGGCGGGCAGGCCCGTGCCGGCGGCCGACGTCCAGGAGGCCTGCCAGGTCTCGGAGCCCTGCTGCGTGGTCTGCGTGCAGTTGACGGCCGTCGCGGTGGCCGTGGAGGTCTGGCCGGGCGCGATCTGCGCCGGGTCGAAGGACAGGCCGGTCAGCCCGGCGCCGCCCGAGCAGGCGGGCGGCGTGCCCGTGGCGGGCGGGGTGGACGCCGCCGCGGGGAGGGCCGCGCCGAGCACGGCGGCCGCGACGGCGGCGGCCGCCGTCAGGAGTGCGAGAGGTCTGCGAGGCACATCGATTCCTTTCCGACCGCGGGTGCCGGACCCGCGGGACCGATGAGGACGGCACCAAAGTGACGTCGGACGCGGGAGTTGGCAATGGGCCGGGAGGGAAGTTGCCGCCCGCGCCGCGTAGCGCCGCTGCCGCACGCCGCTGCCGCACGCCGTGCGGTGCCGCCTGACCGCGGGTCCGGCCGCTTCCGGCTGCTTTCCGGCTGTTTCCGGCTGTTTCCGACGGCTTTCCGACGGCGTTCGCGAGGGCCCGGGTGACGGCGTTTCCGGCCGCGCGCACGGCTGTCCGCGCACGAATCCGCGGCTCACCCGCCGAACAAAGGGCGATCCGGCGCCCGAATCGCGCCGAAGGGAGAGATCATGCATCCGGGGACACCCGCACCGAAGCGGCCGCCGGCCGCCGCCGGCGAGCCTCCCCGCGCCCGGATCCACGCCCGAAAGGCTCCCATGAAAGCTGAGTTCGCCCCGCCCGCAGGCGCCCCGTACACCCGGATCCTCGGGGTCGGCGCGTACCGTCCCCGCCGCGTCGTGGACAACACCGAGGTGTGCCGCCACATCGACTCGTCCGACGAATGGATCCGCTCGCGCACCGGCATCGTGTCGCGCCGCTGGGCCGAACCGGACGAGACGCTGGGCGTGATGGCCGAACAGGCCGCGAGCAAGGCGATCGCGGCCGCGGGCCTGACGCCCGGCGACATCACCTGTGTCATCGCGGCGACCTTCACCCACCTCATGCAGACCCCGGCCATCGCCACCGAGATCGCGCACCGGATCGGTGCGACGGGCGCCCCGGGCTTCGACGTCTCCGCGGGCTGCGCCGGATTCGTGCACGGCGTGGTGCTGGCCTCGGACGCGGTGCGGGCCCGCGGCGGCCACGTCCTGGTGGTGGGCGTGGAACGCATGTCGGACATCCTCGACCTGACCGACCGTTCGACCGCCTTCATCTTCGGCGACGGCGCCGGCGCGGTGGTCGTCGGTCCCTCCGAGACGCCGGGCATCGGGCCGGTGGTGTGGGGCGCCGACGGGTCGCAGGCCGACGCGATCCGGCAGAGCGTGCCGTGGGACACCCTGAAGAAGGACCCCGGGCACCCGTTCCCCGCGCTCCGGCAGGACGGCCAGCGGGTGTTCCGCTGGGCGGTGTACGAGATGTCCAAGGTCGCCGGGCAGGCGCTCCGGGCGGCGGGCGTGGCGCCCGAGGAGCTCGACGCCTTCATCCCGCACCAGGCCAACGTCCGCATCATCGACAGCATGACCCGCGCCATGGGCCTGCCCGCCCATGTGACCGTCGCCAAGGACATCGTCACCAGCGGCAACACCTCGGGCGCCTCCATCCCGATGGCCATGGACCAGGTGCTGTCCTCGGGAGCCGCCGTCTCGGGCGGCACGGCTCTGCTGCTCGGCTACGGCGCGGGGCTGTCGTACGCGGCGGTCACCGCGGTCCTGCCCTGACGGGACGGCACGGCCGGGCCGGGGCGTCCGCGCTCCCGGCCGGCACGAGGCGGCGGTGGTCCACCTCCACCGCCGCCCTGTGTGGTCACCCCCGAGGGGAAGGAGGCCGCCGGCCGCGGGCGCTGTCAGGTCGCACGACGCCCGGGACCCCGCCTCAGCCGGGGGTTGCGCGGCGGGCACATCCGTACGACGGCGGACGGTCCAGGTGTCCTGGAGCGCGCCGGCCGGGTCCGTGTCATGCCTGGGGATACGCGATCCCGGAAGGTGACCGGCCCGCGCTGGCCGCGCTCGAATCCTCCCAGAGCCGCACGGGCAGGAGGCGAGAACCGGCCAGGGTGATCGCGCTCTCAGCGCTCCATGGGCGGCCCGCTCCCGCCGTCCGACGTCCCTGACGCCACGTCCGGACAGGTCGGCGGCAGGTCGCGGCGGACGGAGCCGTACGCGCCCGGTGGAGCGGCGTCGCCGAGGGCGATGGCCGAAACCCGCCACGGGCGCCGTGGCGGGCCCTCAGGGG
The DNA here is from genome assembly GCF_900110255.1 of Actinacidiphila rubida. Lineage (GTDB taxonomy): Bacteria > Actinomycetota > Actinomycetes > Streptomycetales > Streptomycetaceae > Actinacidiphila > Actinacidiphila rubida. The sequence goes on along the minus strand of NZ_FODD01000023.1, from coordinate 34,149 downwards.
CGTCTACGGGGCCGGACGGACAGCGGCTTGCGACCGGAGGGGAGCGCCGTCCGAAGAGCGCTCCGGGCAGGGATCCGGGCAGCCGCCGGTCAGCCGGCCGCGCCCTCCAGCGCCGCCGCCAGCCGGGGGCCGACGTACTCCCGCGCCCAGGCGACCCGTTCGGGCCCGTAACCGCGCGGCACCACCTCGACCAGCATGATCAGGTACAGGTAGCAGCGGTACAGCGCGATCCGCCGCAGCGCGGGTCCGTCGAGCTCCGCGGTCCCGCCGCCCGCCCGGTACCCGGCCAGGAACGCCGTGTCGCGCTCGGCGTCGCCGACGAACAGCGAGAGCGAGGCGAAGTCCGCCAGCGGATCGCCCCACATCATCCGCTCCCCGTCGATCAGCCCGCTGATCGTGCGGCTGCCCACGGGTCCGTCGATCAGCACGTTCCCGGGCCACAGGTCGAAGTGCACCAGCGCGGGCACGTCCACCGCGTCCAGCACGTCCGCGGCGGCGGCGAGGCGGGCCCGCACCACGGGCACCGGGAACGGCAGCCACGCGCCGTACCGTTCGGCGTCGTCCAGCACCGCCCCGGTCATCGCGGCGAACGCGCCGGCCCAGCGCGCGGCGGGCGGGCCGGCCGACGGCGCCGGGTAGCCGAAGCCCGGCCCGGTCACCGTGTGCAGTCGGGCCACCAGCGCGCCCAGGTCACCGCGCAGGCGCTCGCGCTCGGCGTCCGCCATCCGCTCGGCGACCTCCCACCACGGCACCCCGGGCACGTGGGTCATCAGCAGGAACGGCTCGCGGCCCGGGCCTTCGGCGGTCTCGGCGTGCACGACCCGCGGCGCGGGCACTCCCGCCGCGGCCGCCGAACGGTAGAACAGGGCCTCGCCGCACAGCAGTTCCGCCTCGTAGCGCAGGCGCGGACGGTCCGCGGGCGGCGGCACCTTGAGCACCAGCCGCTCGCCGCCGCCGAGTTCGACCGTGTACAGGGCGTTGTAGGTGCCGCCGGTCAGCGCGGTCACCTCCCGCACGGGACCGCCGGTGCCCCGCGCGCCGGCCTCCGCGGCCCGCGCGAGGAACGCCGCGACCCCCTCGTCCGTGACCGTCATCGTCCCGCCCCTCCCCGACGCCGTCCGGCCCGTCACCTTACGCGGTGAGCAGGCCCCAGCCGAGGGCCGCGGCCGCGGCGGCCACGTAGAGCGCGGCCGCGACGCCCACCAGGCGCTCCCGCCGCCGCGCGGACCAGCCGGTGCGGGACAGCAGCCACGCCAGGGCCGGCAGCACGAGCACCGCGTGCAGGCTCACCCCGTGCAGCGGCTTGAGGGCGCCGGTCGAGTGGTAGGCCGCGTCCTGGTGCCCGCTGCGGGTGAGGACGACGCCGCGGGCGATCATCGCCGCCCCCGACAGCAGCCCCACCAGCAGCAGCGCGAACCCGGCGCGCAGCGCCAGCGGCATGCCCGCCGGGCCGTCCGGCCGGTGCTTGAACGCGGCCGCGGCGAACACACCGAGGACCACGACCAGCAGCGCGCCGCCGAACGCGAGCGAGAGGGCGATCGCGGTGTCCACGGGCGTCTCCATGTCGAAGTGCGACGGGCGGTGCCGCCACGCCTGCACGGTGATGCCGGCGACCTCCAGCACGCAGTCGGCGGCGAACAGCCCGAGCAGCACCGCCCGGACGCGGGCGCCGACCCGCAGGTACGACGTCACCCACGCGACGGCGAGCAGCGTCAGCCCGAACGACACCCCGAAGGTGAACGGCTTGCGCCAGGACACCGGGCCGTCCCACGGGCCGCCGGCCACGAAGAACACGACCAGGTGGAAAAGCCCCGACACGATCAGCGCCGCGCCCACCGTCCAGGCCACGCGCTCCACGGGCCGGGCGCGGTGCGCCGCCGTCAGGAACGGGGCGGCACCGGTGGGTGCGGGGGCGGGGACCTCGGGCACGGGCGACACGGCGGACACGCGGCGGCTCCTTCTCGTCGAGCCGGCACATACCGGCGGCGGGGCCCCGCGAGCGGGGCCGCCGAAGAGCGCGGTTGCGCCCGCGAGGGCGGCATCGGCGGCCGGTGACCGGCCGGACACCCGACCCTAGGGCGGGCACGGCACCGCGGTCGTCGTCGCACGGGAGGCGCCGGCACTGCGCCCGGGGGAGTAGGGGCATCGCCGCCCGCGCCCCGGGACCGGGTGCCCGCCACACGGCCTAATGCTGTGGCGGCGCGCCCGCAACGTCCGTAGAGAAGACAGGGAGAGACACAGCCGTCCCGAACACCCCGAGCACCCGGGCACGCAGACACGGCACCCGTTTCAGGGTGCCGGCGCCGCCCGTTCCGGCGTCGGGTTCCGGACCCGGAAGGAGCGCCATGACCCAGGGCGGGCAGATCGCCGAGCCGCAGGAGGAGACCGGCGCCGGTGCCGCGGACGGCCGGAGGCGCCGGCGCCGCAGGCTGCTGCCGTGGAAGCACAAGCGCGACCTGGACCCGGCGCAGTTGCGCCGCCGCCGGTTCACCGTGCGCAGCCTGCTCGCGGTCCTGCTCGTCTGCCTGGGCAGCCTGGGCTGGTCGGTCGGCCGGGCGCTGACGTACCCGGGCAAGGACAGCACCGCCGCCCGCCTCGCCGAATGGGGGCGCGACCACGAACTCGGCTTCGTGGTGAACAAGCTGGAGGACTGGCAGTACCGGATGAACCCGCCCAAGGTGGGCGGCACCCTGTCGCCCGAGGCCCTGGCGCGGATGAACGACACCGCGCCCGCCGTCCCCGCGCCCGCGCACCTCGCCGCCGGACCGCTGGTCCCGCTGCGCGCGCCGATGAAGCCGATGGTCAGCCCGGGCCTGCCCGGCGAGGGGGTGTACCGGACGCTGGCCAGCGCCCATGGCGAGCCCATCGTGCAGGGCACCTATGTGCGGCCCGACAGCGAGCACACCTCGTACGAGGCCGCGGTCGCCTGGATCAGCGGCAAGTACGCGCGCTTCCAGCTGCACCCGGGCTTCAAGGAACCCGGCGGCACCTTCGACGTGCCGCCGACCATCCCCCAGGGGCAGCGCACCGGCCTGGTCGCCACCTGGAACGGCGGCTTCCGGGTGACCGACGGCGGCTCCCGCGGCGGGTTCTACCTCGACGGGCAGACCGCCGGCGACCTGCGCGACGGCACCGCGTCCGAGGTCTTCTACCGCGACGGCTCGATGAAGCTCGGCGTCTGGGGCCGTGACGTGCGGATGACGCCCGACGTGGTGGGCGTCCGCCAGTGCCTGGAACTGATGGTCGACGGCGGCCGGGTCGTGCCCGACATCGACGACGACTCCAAGTGGGGCGTCAGCGACCAGAGCAAGATGTACGTGCCCCGTTCCGGCGTCGGCGTGACCGCGCAGGGCGACGTCATCATGGTCGTCGGGCAGGCGCTGAACGCCCGCTCGCTCGCCGAGCTCATGCAGCGCGCGGGCGCGGTGCGGGCCATGCCGCTGGACATGAACCGCGCCTGGCCGTCGTTCATGTCCTACGACGGCAGCAAGGACCCGTCGAACCCGAAGCCCGCCAACATCCTCGACTTCGAGGACCCGCCGGACCGCTACTACGTCCAGGCGACCCGTGACTTCGTCGCCGTGTACGCCCGTTGAGCCGCATCGTACGCACGCGCGGGTGATCCTTTCCGGCATAGGGTGACCCGGTGACAACAGCCAGCACACAGCAGCGACGTGTCGTGGTGTCCGGCGGCGGCACCGGCATCGGCAGGGCCACCGCGGCCGCCTTCGCCGCCGACGGCGCACAGGTGGTCGTCCTCGGGCGGCGCGAGGAGGTGCTGCGCGCCGCGGCCGAGGAGCTCCGCGCGCAGTACGGGAAGGACGCCGCGGACTACCGCGTCGCGGACCTGACCGAGCCGGCGCAGGTGCGGGAGGCCGCCGCGTTCGTCGCGAGCGGCGGGCCCGTCGACGTGGTCGTCACCAACGCCGGGGGCAACGTCGCCACCGGCGACGACGGCTCCCTGGAGGGCATCGCCGACGGCTACCGCCGCAACTTCGCGGCCAACGTGCTGACGGCGGTGCTGCTCACCGAGGCCCTGCTCCCGCACCTGCGGCGTCCCGGCGGCCGCATCGTCCACCTGTCCTCGATCGCCGCGGTCCGCGGGCCCGGCTCCTACGGCGGCGCGAAGGCCGCCGTCCACGCCTACACCTACGAACTCGCCGCCAGGCTCGGCGCGGAGGGCATCACCGCGAACGCCGTCGCCCCCGGCTTCGTGGGCGGGACCGAGTTCTTCGGCGACCGGGCCACCCCGGAGTTCGTCGCCACCCGCGTCGACGCGACGCTCACCGGGCAGCCCGGCCGGCCCGAGGAGATCGCCGCGGCGATCCAGTACCTGGCGTCGCCCGCCGCCGCCTACGTCACCGGGCAGATCCTGCACATCAACGGCGGCACGGTCCTGGGCCGCTGACCCGCCCCGTCCGGCGGCGGGCCCCGCCGCCGGAGGGGCGGAAACCGTTCCCGCTCCGGCGGGGCCAGGCCGTAGGCTCGACGCATGGCCGGTCATGAGGGAGAGCCCAGCGGCAGCGTCCGCGTCGACAGCTGGATCTGGTGCGTGCGCCTGACCAAGAGCCGGTCGCTGGCCGCGGCCGCGTGCAAGGCCGGGCACGTGCGGGTCAACGGCGAGCGGGTGAAGCCCGCGCAGACCGTGCGCGTCGGCGACGAGGTGCGGCTGTTCCACGCCGGGCGCGAGCGCGTCGTGGTGGTCTCCCGGCTGATCGCCAAGCGCGTGGGCGCGCCCGTGGCCGCCGAGTGCTTCGTGGACAACAGCCCGCCGCCCGCCCCGCGCGCGGAGGCCCTGGCGCTCGGCGTGCGCGACCGCGGTACCGGTCGTCCCACCAAGCGGGACCGGCGCGACATGGAACGGCTGCTCGGCCACTCCGGCGGCCGCCCGCCGCGCCCCTCGGCGGGCTGAGGGCCCGCTCCCGGCGCGCTGCGTGCGGCAGGCGTCGTGCGGAGCGGTCAGTACGACTGGAGCTCGATCAGCACGCCCTCGGGGTCGCGCACGTGGGCCGTGCGCATCGTGGGGCCCCACTCCGGCCGGTCGGTCGGCGGGACCACCGGCCGCGCCCCGTTGGCCAGGCACAGCGCGTAGCCCGCGTCCACGTCCGCGACCCGGCTCACCATCATCGCCCGGTCCTGTGCGGCCGGCGTCCGCGCCGGCAGGTGCTCGGTGCCCACCACCGCGGCCATCGCGGCACGGTCGAAGAGCATCACCGCGCCCTGCGCGCCCACGTCCCAGCTGGCGTACGGGCCCCGCACGTCGCCCCTGGTGCGGGAGGCGCCGATCAGGTCGGGCAGCACCGCGTCGTAGAAGCGGAAGGAGGCCGCGAAGTCGCTGACCAGCAGGCGCGGGTGGAGTGCGTCCATAGGGACCTCCGGGGTTTCGGGACTCGGGTCGGGGTGGGACTCATAACGGGGGAGGGCCGTGCGGGGGCGGGGCTCGGGACGGAACCCCCTGACAGGCGGAAAATGGGTGCACAAATGATGGGTGCGCACCCATGATGGGAACGACCCTACGATAGTCCCATGGACGCCATGGGCCGGACGACACCGCCGACGCTGACCGGGCTCACCACCTACCTGCTGTCCCGGACCGGCAAGGCGGCTCGCGGCGCGCTCGCCGCGCGGCTCGCGCGCCGGGGCCTGCGGTTGTGGCACATGGCGGTCCTGGCCGCGCTCGCGGACTTCGGGCCGCACGCGCAGCGGGAGCTGTCCACCCGGCTGGGCATCGACCCCAGCGACGTGGTGAAGGTGGTCGACGAGCTGGCCGCGCCCGGCTACGTCGAGCGTTCCCGCGACCCGGCCGACCGCCGGCGCGTGCGCGTCGCCCTCACCCCGTCCGGGCGGGCGGCGCTGGCGGAGCTCAACGACGCGGCGCAGGAGGTGGGCGGTGCGGTTCTCGCTCCGCTGGACGCCCGGGAGCAGGCCACCCTGCACGCCCTGCTGAGCAGGGTGTACGCCGGAATCGAAGAGTCCTCGACCCCGTAAACTTGCAGTGCTAGTTTGCGAGGGCGGCACGACCGCAGCAGGCATCACGCCGGACCCGCCACCCGAGGAGCACCCGATGCGCCCAGTCCACTTCGCCGCCGCCCGCCGCACCCCGATCGGCCGGCTGCGCGGCGCGCTGTCCACCGTGCGCCCGGACGACCTGGCCGCCACCGTGCTGCGTGGCCTGCTGGCGGATGTGCCGGCGCTGGACCCCGCGCGCGTCGACGACGTCTACTGGGGCGCCGCCAACCAGGCGGGCGAGGACAACCGCAACGTGGCCCGGATGGCCGTGCTGCTCGCCGGCCTGCCCGACAGCGTGCCGGGCGCGACCGTCAACCGGCTCTGCGCGTCCGGCATGGAGGCCGTCACCAGTGCGGCCCGCATGATCGCCGCCGGCGAGGCCGACATCGTGGTGGCCGGCGGCTCGGAGTCCATGAGCCGCGCGCCGTTCGTGCTGCCCCGCCCGGACGAGGCGCTGCCGCGCGGCCTGCAGACCCACGACACGCGCCTGGGCTGGCGGCTGACCAACCCGCGGATGGCCGAGCTCCACGGCGTGCTGTCCATGGGTGAGACCGCCGAGGAGGTCGCGGAGCGCCACGGCGTCACCCGCGCCGACCAGGACGCGTTCGCGCTCCGCTCGCACCGGCTGGCCGCCGCCGCCCGCAAGGACGGCCTCTTCGACGCCGAGATCCTCCCCGTCACCCGGCCCGACGGAGTGGTCGTCAGCGAGGACGAGTCCATCAGGGAGGACACGACCGCCGAGCGCCTCGCCGCGCTCAAGCCGGTCTTCCGCGCCGGCGGCACCGTCACCGCGGGCAACTCCTCGCCGATGAACGACGGCGCGGCCGCGCTGCTGCTGGTCAGCGAGGAGGCCCTGGACGATCTGGGACTCGAGTCGCTCGGCCGGTACGCGGCGGGCGCCAGCGCCGGCGTCCACCCCGACGTGATGGGCGTCGGGCCGGTTCCCGCGACCCGCAGGGCGCTCGACCGGCTCGGCCGCGGCATCGACTCCGTCGAGGAGGCCGAGTTCAACGAGGCGTTCGCGGCCCAGGCCCTGGCCAGCGTCCGCGCACTGGGTATCGATCCCGACCTGGTGAACCCCACCGGCGGCGCCATCGCCCTCGGGCACCCGCTGGGCTGCTCGGGCGCCCGCATCCTCACCACGCTGCTGCACCGGATGCGCCGGACCGGCGCGAGCCGCGGTCTGGCGACGATGTGCGTCGGCGTCGGCCAGGGATCCGCGGTGCTCGTCGACCGCTGACATCCCGTCACGCCCGGCCGGAAGGACGGCCGGCGCCGCGAACGGACCGCCCGCCGTGCGCTACTCGACCTCGATGCCGTGGTCGTGCAGCAGCGCGGTGAGGGCGGCGGGGCCGCCGTAGCCCTTGCCGCCGGACACGAACGCCCAGTCGTCCGCGCCGCGCCGGCGGAACGAGCCCAGCACCAGAGCGGTCTCGCCCGGCCTGCCGTCCGCCACCGGCAGCCGGTCCACCTCCTGGCCCGCCGGGTCGGTCAGCCTGATGCGGGCGTCCGTGAAGCCGGTCAGGTCCCCGTCCGGATCCGCCACGGGATCGACCGCGGCGACCAGCACCACACGGTCGGCCTCCGCGGGCAGCCGGTCGAAGTCCACCCAGATCGCCGCCTTGTCCTCGCCGAGGCCCGGCATCATCCGCACGCTGCCGTCCGGCGTGCGCGGGTTGTTGTAGAAGACGAACCGGTCGTCGTCCAGTGCCCGGCCGCCCCGGCACACCACGGCGCACACGTCGAGCCGCACCCCGCCGGCCCACCACATGCCCAGCACGCTCGCGTCCGGCTCGTCGTCCGGGCCGGACACGGCCGGTGGCGCGGCGGCGGGAGAGGAGGCCCCGGGGCCCAACCGCCCGCGCAGACCGTGCTGGTGCAGCAGTTCCACCAGATCGGTGCCGGACACCAGGGTCAGCGGCTTGCCGTGCGCGAACGTGTGCGACGTCGGGCCGAACCCCGACGTGGTGATGAGCACGCCCTTGTTCGCGCCGACGCTCTGCACCGTGCCGTACAGGTCGCGCACGGCACTCGGTGAGACGGTGTTGCGGTACCGCTTGACCTGCACCACGATCGTGCCGCCGCGGATCGGATCGGGGTCCAGCGCGTCCACGTCCACCCCGCCGTCGCCGGAACGGACCGTGGTCACCGCCTGCATCCCCATGGCCCGGAACAGCTCGGCGACCAGTTCCTCGAACACCAGCGGGTCCATCGCCAGCAGATCGGGCTCGTCGTCACCGCCCTGCGCGGCGACCGCACGACCGCCGGCGCCCGGCAGCCGTACCGGGGTGATCGCGGCCCGCCGGTCCGGCCGGGCCGACAACTGGCCCGCCAGCGCCTGCTCCAGGCAGTCCACCGCGTTGACCTGCGCCAGGTTGAGCGCGGTGAAGTCCTCCCGGTTCACCAGCACCGACGCCAGGAACACCGGGGTGCGGTGCCCGGTCGCCGGATCGGTCTCGTCCACGAAGCCGTTCAGCGCCACCGACTCCACCGTCCCCGAGGGATCGGCGCCGAACACCTCCCGCAGCACCAGCAGCACGCACTGCGCGAGCACGTCCCGGTAGGCGGTCCTGCGCTCCGCCACCGGACGCGCGACCTCCTTGTCCCGGTCCACGCCCGGCATGTAGCGGACCGACGCCGCCTCGGGCACCACCGCGGGGCCCGGCAGTTCCCACGACAGCACCAGCCGCCGCTCCGGCCCCTCGTACGAGGCGGACAGCTGCCGGGGCAGCCCCTGCGGCCAGGCACGCGAGGCGTACAGCACCGCGCTCATGTACTCCTGCACGGCGTCGGGTGCGCCGCGGCTCACGCCGTCCAGCAGATCCCGCACCCCCGCGTTGTGCCGGCGTATCTCGCCCAGCCGCTGGTCGGCCCAGCGGCGGTACTGCTCCTGGTAGGCGGCCAGTTGCCGCTGCCGCTGCGCCTCTGCGGCCTGCGCCGCCCGCAGGTCGGCGGCGTACTGCGCCCTGGCCGCGTCCTCCTGGGCACGCCGGCCGCCCCAGCCGGCGCGCTGCTGCGGCGCGTACTGCTCGGACCGGGGCATCGGGACCGGCACGGCGAGCGGGCCGGGCGCGAACGGCTCCAGCCGCTCGTCCGCCATCAGGTCCGCGGGCGTGAACGCCGCCACCGCGCACCCGGTGCGCAGCAGGTCGGCCAACTCAGCCATCCTGGCCTCGAGTTCGTCGGTGCGCCGGCGGGCGTCCGCCTCCCGGCGCGCCCGGTACTCGGCCTGCTGCTCGCGCCGGCTGCGGGCCAGTGCCCGCTCGGCCGCACGCTGCTGCCGCTCCGCGTCACGCTGCTGCTGCACCCGCGCGCGGTGCTGGGCCTCCTCCTGGCGCTGCCGCTGGCGCTGGACCTCCGCCCACGCGGACCCCACCCCGGTCGAACGACGGCTCATGCGCTGGCGGCTCCCTCTCGGCGCGGACGGCGGGCCGGTGGCACCACCTGCCCGGAAGCAGCCGGGCAACCGACCTTATCGCCGGGTGAACGGCCACGTCACCGCGGCGGTTCCCCTGGCGCGCGGGCCCGACGCGGGGCGGTCGCCGTACCCGCCGTCCGGGCGCCGCCGGCCGGCCGCCGCCACCGGGGCGACGGCCGGCCCGCGGAGTGCCGCGGCCCGCGTCAGCGCGCCTTGGCGCTGTGCCGTCGGCGCAGCACCACGACGGACACCACGGCCACGACGGCCAGGCCGCCGCCGATGTACCAGGCCGTCGCCGACGTCGTCGAGGACTTGGCGGAGGCCGGTGACACCGGCTGGTCGCGCGGGGTGGCCGCCTCCGCGGCCTCGTCCGCGCGCCCCGTCGCGGCGGGGGTGCCCGCGCTTCCGGTGTGCCCGGCCGCTCGCGGCTGCTCCGCCTGACCGGCCTGCCGGTCCGGCTCCGCCGCCGAACCGGTGGCGTCCTGCAGCGCCGCGGACCGCACGGTGTTGAGCGTGCCCACCGACGTGGTCTGCCCCGCCGCCTCGAATCCCCAGTCGAGGAGCTTCGCCGCCTCGTCGTACACGGCGTTCTGGATGCCGGACTGAGGGTTCATCACGGTCGCGATGAGCGTGCGGCCGTTGTGGCGGGCCGCGGCGATCAGGGTGTTGCCGGCGTTGGTGGTGTAGCCGTTCTTCACGCCGACCAGCCCGGGGTAGGGCGTCACACCCTTGGCGCCGGTCAGCAGCCGGTTGGTGTTCTGGATGCCGAACGACTGGACGTAGTTGCCGTGCGCGTCGTAGCCGCCGGGGAAGTCGGCGTCCTTCGTGGAGCAGTACTCGGCGAAGTCGGTGTTCTGCAGGCCGGCGCGGGCGAACACGGCCAGGTCGTACGCCGACGACACCTGCCCTTCCGCGTCGTAGCCGTCCGGCGAGACGACGTGGGTGTCGTTCGCGCCGAGCATCCTGGCCTTGGCCTGCATGTCGCTGACGGTCTCCGCGACCGAGCCGTTCATGTGGGCGAGCACGTGGACGGCGTCGTTGCCCGATGCGAGGAAGACCCCGCGCCACAGGTCGGCGACCGTGTAGGTCTGCCCCACCTGGATGCCGACCAGGCTGCTGCCCGCGCCGATGCCCGCCAGGTCCGCGTCGGTGACCTTGTGGGTCGTCTCGCGGGAGAAGCGCGGCAGGACGGTGTCCGCGAACAGGGTCTTGAGGGTCGAGGCGGGCGGCAGCTGGCGGTGGGCGTTCTTGGCGGCCAGCACCTGCCCGGTGGTCGCGTCCGACACGAGCCAGGACAGTGCGGAGATGCCGGACGGCGGGTCGGGCACACCCGCGTCCGGTTCCGCCTGGACGCCGGACTCGAAGAGCAGCGCGCCGCCCCCGGCCATCGCGACGGAGGACGGGGATCCCTGCGAGCCGTGCCCGCCGCCGTCCTCGGCGGCGGCCGTGCCGGCGGTGGGCACCACGGACAGAGCGCACAGCCCGCACGCGGCGGCCAAGGTCGCGGCGGTGCGGGGAAACGGCCTGGTCAGAGCCAGGATCGAGCGGTGAAATGGGGGACGGAAGGCATTCATGCGATTACCGTATGAACGCCTCCGTGGCCTGGCGCGGTGGCGGGCGCCATCCGGATGAGGTCCGGCGTGCGGGACGCTGACGACCCGTCGGGGCAAGCCGACACGCCGTCACATCCCCTCCCGGATCGGTGCCGGGACGGCCGCCGGGAGAGCGGCCGGCGGTGCTCGGGAGCCAGGGTGAGGGCCCGTCAGCACGCCGCAGGCCGGGGCGGGTGCGGGCCGCCGGGTGCCGGGGTGCGCGGTAGTGGGGTCCGCGGCGGTCGGATGTCGGGCGGTCGCGTGAAGGGCCGGTCGCGTGCCCGGCCGGCGGTCCCCTCGGCTCAGCCCGCCGCCGCACCGCCGTCGCCGGACAGCCCGCGCAGGCCCGCCGCGACCGCCTCGTCGTCCAGCGGCACCGGTGCGGCCTTCATCAGCTCCGCGGAGACCGGGTCCACCACACCGCCGATCCCGCGGTCCATCGCGGCCCTCATCCAGCGCACGGCGTCCAGGACGTTGCCCGCCGCGCTCGGCGAGTCGTCCACCTCCATCCGCAGGTCGACCTCGACGGGCGTGCCGCCGAACGCCTCGCCCTGGACGCGGATGAAGGCCACCTTGCGGTCGCCGAGGAACGGGATGAAGTCCGCCCCCACATGCATCCGCGGTCCGCGCGCGCCCGGACCAGAGCCGCTGCCGGCCGTCGCGCCCTGCGTCTTCGTCGCCTTCTTGGAGGCCATCCGCTCGGGGTCCTGCAGGTTGAGGAAGTCCATGTTGCCGCCGCCCAGCAACTGGTACGTGCTGTGCAGGGCGACGCCGTTGCGCTCCAGCACCTCCAGCAGCGCCCGGTGGACCAGCGTCGCGCCGAACTGGCTCTTCAGGTCGTCGCCGGCGAGCGGCAGCCCGGCCTCGGCGAAGGCCCGCGCCCACGGGGCCGACCGCGCGATCACCGCGGGCATGCAGTTGACGAACGCGCACCCGGCCAGCAGCGCGGCGCGCGCGTACAGCTCCGATGCCGACTGGCTGCCCACCGGAAGGAAGTTGACGAGGACGTGCGTGCCGGACGCGCGCAGCCGCTCCGCGACGTCCTCGGCCGAGGCGGCGCCGCGCGCCTCGAGCCGGCCGGAGGCGCTGCGGCCGACTCCGTCGCCCAGCGCGCCCTCCGTCACCGGGACGTCCAGGTACGGCACGTCGGCGAACGCACGCGCGTTGTTCGGCGCCGCCCAGATCGCCTCCGACAGGTCCCTGCCGGTCTTGCCGGTGTCGACGTCGAAGGCGGCGGTGAACCGGACGTCACCGACGGCGTACCCCGCGCACACCGGATGCCGCAGTCCCGCCGTGCCCGCGGGCGCGCCCCGGTAGAACTCCACGCCCTGCACCAGGGACGAGGCGCAGTTGCCGACCCCGACGATGCCGACGTTGACCGTACCCGGCGCGTTCCCGGTGCCGGTGTCAGCGCCGGCGCCGGTGCCGGTGTCCGTGCCGGTGGTGCCGCTCACCCCGCGTCCTCGATGTGCAGCAGGAAGTCGTCGAAGCGATGGGTGCCCGGGCGGCCGCCGGCCTCGGCCAGCGCCGTGCGCAGCGCCCGCAGGTGGCCGACGGACATCTCCAGCGGGGGCTCGTCCGGCTGGTGGGTGGTGCCGCGCGGGTAGTCGTCGCCGGGCTTCGTCGTCATCTCGACGTGGCAGCCCAGCAGATGGGTCACCGGATGGTGCTCGCAGAACGCCAGCAGGCGGTCGACCGTCGCCGTGTACGCGGGGAGGTCGCGGATGTAGAGGTGACCCGGGTACAGGGTGTCGCCCGTGAACAGCAGTCCCGTGCGCCGGTCGTGGAAGACGGTCGCCGCGCGCTCGTGCCCGGGGCCGGGCAGCACGTCCAGCACCCGGCCGCCGCCCAGGTCCAACTCCGCACTGCCGCCCGGCCATTCGGGCAGGCCGTAGAAGGCGGTCACCGCGTCCAGGTCCGCCCCGACCACCACCGTGTCCGGCCGCCCGGCGAACTGGGCGTCGCCCGCGACATGGTCGCCGTGCCCGTGGGTGTGCGCGACCACCAACGCGTAGGAGGGGTGCGGATGCAGGTCCAGCCAGTCCGCGACCGCCGCGTCGACGGTGGCGCGCAGCGGGAAGTACGCCGGGTCGGCGGTCGCCCCCGTGTCCAGCAGCAGCGCCCGCTCGGCGCCGAACAGCAGGAACAGGAACGGCGCCTCGAAGTGCACCGACATGTTCTGCCGCAGGATCAGCGTGCTCTCGTCGACGGCGTGGACCTGGATCTCGGGCGCCGGGTCGTGCTTGGGGGACGGCCAGCCCGCGTGCCAGCGCACATCGAGCCCGGCCGGCTTGGATGCGGTCATCCGACGACCCTACCCGGCGCCCTGCCGAGCACTTCGGCCAGCAGGCGGTACGACTCCAGCAGCTCGCCCCGGTCGTACGTGCTGGTGGTGACCAGGAACTCGTCGGCCGCACTCCGGGTCAGCAGGGACTCCAGGGCCTTCGCGACGTCCTCGGGCGTGCCGGCCACGTGACCCTCCAGCGCCTCCTCGAAGCGCTCCCGCTCCGGCCCGGTCATCGTGCGCGCCGCGATCGCGTCGGCGGGCGCGAGCGGGGGGAAGACGCCGTGGGTCCTGGAGTGGGCGGTCGCCCACGCCTCCGGCGCCAGCAGCCGCCCGGCCCGCTCACCCGTCGCGGCGACGGCCACGGTTCCCGACAGCACCACGTAGGGCTCCGCCCGCCACGGCGAGGGCACGAAACGGTCGCGATAGCGGTCCACCGCCCGCAGCAGGGCGTCCTCGTGACGGCCGCCGATCACCAGCGGCAGGCCGTGCGCGGCGGCCAGGTCGGCGCCGCTCCCGACGGCCAGCAGGAACGGTCGCGGCCGCAGGCCCTCCGCGGGCCACGCGTGCACCTGCGGATAGGAGTCCTGGCCACCGGTGAACCAGCCCAGCAGCTCCTCCAGCCGACCGCCGAACGCCTCGGCCTCCGCCTCGTCCCGGCCGGCGCCCAGCGCCTTCCTGATCCCGCCGGTGAAGCCCACCGACCGGCCGATGCCCATGTCGATGCGGCCGGGGAACAGCGACTCCAGCACCCCGAACTGCTCGGCCACCACCAGCGGCCGGTGGTTGGGCAGCATCACCCCGCCGGTGCCGACCCTGATCCGGGACGTGGCCGCGGCGACCGCCGCCGCCAGCACGGTCGGCGCCGACCCCGCCACGCCGGGCACGCTGTGGTGCTCCGACACCCAGAACCCGTCGTAGCCCAGCGCCTCGACGTCCCGTGCGAACGCGACCGTGTCGCGCAGCGCCCGCGGCCCGTCCGGCACCCGCGCCCGCGCGGCGCCGGACGCCGCGGCCGCACCGCCACCGTCCGGCGCCTCGCGGGTGCGCGAGCGGTCCAGCACGGAGAAGGGCGTGTCGCGCAGTACGGAGCTCACGCCGGTGTCAACACCGCCCGCGCGCGGCCATTCCCCGTCACGTTCCGTACGCGCGCGGGCACTCTTGTGGCGCCGCGGCACGCGGGCCTATCTTTGGCGCGCCCGGCACACGGGTGTTCGGCAGCCACAGACCACTGCCGGCCGGGTCCTGGAGAGGACGCCAACCATGCCCTTACGCGGACGCCACCGCCGTTACCGTCCCAGCCGGGTGTCGCAGGCCTCGCTGACCGTCACCGCGAGCGGAGCCGGGCTGGCCCTGCCGCTGGTGGGTCTGAGTACCGCGCACGCCGCCGCGTCGGACGTGTGGGACAAGGTCGCCACCTGCGAGTCCTCCGGGAACTGGCAGATCAACACCGGCAACGGCTTCTACGGCGGGCTGCAGTTCGCGTCCAGCACCTGGAAGTCCTTCGGCGGCACCGCCTACGCGCCGCGCGCGGACCTCGCCACCAGGAACCAGCAGATCGCGGTCGCCGAGCGGGTGCTGCGCAGCCAGGGCCCCGCCGCCTGGCCGGTGTGCTCGGTGCGCGCCGGACTGACGCGGCAGGCGGCCACCGCCTCGCACGTCGTGCAGGCCGCCTCGTACACCGCGCACGCCACCGTCCCCAAGCCGCGGCCCGCCGCCCACCCGCAGGCGAAGGCGCCCGCGAAGCCCCCGGCGGCGGCTCCGGCGAAGTCGCCGCACCCGGCGCCCGCTCGCCCCGCGGGCCGCGACCACTACACCGTCGTGTCCGGCGACACCCTGTCCGGAATCGCCGAGGACCACCATGTGGCCGGCGGCTGGCCGCAGTTGTACGCCGACAACCGGGGCGTCGTCGGCGGCGACCCCGACCTGATCCTGCCCGGCCAGCACCTGACGGTGCCGTCGCCCGCCGCCCGGCCGAAGCCCGAGGCCGCCCCGGCGAAGGCCGCACCGGCCCCGGCCGTCCGTCCGGCCTCCACGACGAAACCGAAGCCCAAGCCCAAGCCCGCCGCCGAGCCGGGCGGGAGCCGCGCTCCGGAGCACCACACGGCGCCCGCGCACACCCTCGTACGTAGCGGATACACGCTCCCCGTGGCACACGCCCCGATCGGCACGGCGTACCACGCGTCCGGCAGCCACTGGGCGAGCGGCTACCACACCGGCGTCGACTTCCTGGTGTCCACCGGCACCGCCGTCCACTCGGTGGCCGCGGGCCGGGTCGTCACCGCCGGATGGGGCGGGTCGTACGGCTACCAGGTCGTCATCCGGCACGCCGACGGCCGCTACAGCCAGTACGCCCACCTCTCGCAGATCTCGGTGAAGGCCGGCCAGCAGGTCAACGAGGGCCAGCGGATAGGGCGTTCAGGCGCCACCGGCAATGTCACCGGCCCGCACCTGCACTTCGAGATCAGGACCGGCCCCGACTACGGCGACGACATCGACCCGCTGCGATACCTGCGCGATCACGGCGTGTCCGTCTGAGTCCCCGGGCGGCCGTCCCGCCCGGGGCCGGCCGCGCCGCCGGGGCCGTCCATGCGGTCGCCGCTGCTGCCGTCGCCGCCGTCCGCGTAAGCGGACAGCGCCGGCAGCACCACCGCCATCCAGCAGCCGGCGAACAGCCAGGCGCCGAGCACGTCCGTGGGCCAGTGCACCCCCAGGTACACGCGGGTGAGCCCGATCAGCAGGGCGACCGCGCCGCACGCCCAGGCGGCCACGCGGCCCACCGCGCCAGGGAACGTCCGCAGCAGGCCCCAGGCCAAAACACCCGCGGCCATCGCGCTGGACGCACTGTGCCCGGACGGGAACGCGTGACCCGAGGCGTGCGCCGCCCAGTCCACGACCGGCGGCCGGGACCGGTGCAGCAGCAGCATCAGCGCGGTGCGCAGCACCTGCCCGGCCAGCAGCGCCAGCAGGGCCAGCAGCGCGGCCGGGACACCGCGTCGCGCGTCGCGGCCGCCGCCCAGCCAGCCCCCGACCGCCGCCGCGAGATACGGGTACGGCCCGGTGCCCGCCGCCGTCACCGCCCGCGCCGCGACGGCCCAGCCGTGCGGCCGGTGCCGCACGGACCAGTGGTGCGGTCCGGTGTCCACACCGTACGGTGTGCCGTGCCGTGCGAGCACGACGGCGGCCAGCGCCGCGAACGCGACGGCGAGGACGGCCGGCAGCACCAGCCGGCGCGCCGGGGGCAGCGTGACGGCAGGCCGGTGGCCCACTACGGGCGCTGCACCGGCACGTTGTCGTGCACGCGCTTGGGGTCGACGACCGCGACGGGCGCGAGCGCCGCCTCGATCCCGGCCATCACCTCCGCGTCCAGCCGCACACCCGCCGCCTTGGCGTTCTCCGCCACCTGCTCGGGCCGCGAGGCGCCGACGATCGCCGCCGACACGTTCGGGTTCTGCAGCACCCAGGCGACCGCGAGCTGCGCCATGCTCAGACCGGAGTCGGCGGCCAGCGGCTGCAGCAACTGCACGCGCTCCAGCAGGTCGTCGTTCATGTAGCGGCCGATCATGGCCGAGCCGCCCTTGTCGTCGGTGGCCCGCGAGCCGGCCGGCGGCTCCTGGCCCGGCTGGTACTTGCCGGTCAGCACGCCCTGCGCGATCGGCGAGAACACGATCTGGCCCAGGCCGAGCTCCTCGCACGCCGGGACGACCTCGCCCTCGATGACCCGCCACAGCGCCGAGTACTGCGGCTGGTTGGAGACCAGCGGGATGTGCAGTTCCCGGGCCAGCGCGTGCGCCCGGCGGATCTGGTCGGCCGTCCACTCGGACACGCCGATGTAGTGCGCCTTCCCGGAGTGCACGACGTCGGCGAACGCCTCCATCGTCTCCTCCAGCGGCGTGAACCGGTCGAACCGGTGCGCCTGGTAGAGGTCGACGTACTCGGTCTGCAGGCGGCGCAGGGAGTTGTCGATCGACTCCCTGATGTGCTTGCGGGACAGACCGCGGTCGTTGCGGCCCGGACCGGTCGGCCAGAACACCTTGGTGAGGATCTCCAGGCCCTCGCGGCGCTCGCCCTTCAGCGCGCGGCCGAGCACCGACTCGGCTCGCGTCTGCGCGTAGACATCGGCGGTGTCGAACGTGGTGATGCCCGCGTCGAGCGCGGCCTGGACGCAGGCGGTGGCCGCGTCCTCCTCCACCTGGGAGCCGTGGGTGAGCCAGTTGCCGTAGGCGATCTCGCTGATGATCAGGCCGCTGCGGCCGAGATGACGGTATTCCATGACCAGGACTCTAGATCGTGGCCCTGGCCTGGTGCGACGGTAGAGCGCGCTCGAACGCCGGGGGGCGGGGACCGGGCCTCAGCGCTTGGCCGGGCTCGTCAGCAGGAACGGGTCGCCGGCCCGGGTGCGGTGCCGGGTCGACTGCCATCCGCGGGCGGCCAGCAGCTCCGCGCAGCGGGCCAGGGCGTCGGCCGGCGACGCTGCGGACCAGGCGATCTCGGCGGTGTCCGGATGGGCCGACGCGGTCACCCGGTAGCCGGGCGAGCCGGCCCGGGCCGGCGGGCACCCCGCGGCCTCCAGCGCCAACGCGACCGCGTGGACCACTCGTTCCCGCTCCCAGGGCGCGGGCAGCGCGGACTCGCCGTCCGCCAGTACCGACCGGATCTGCAGCAGGCCCTCCCAGGCCGAGGCGACCTCGGCGGCCCGCCGGGCGGGATCGACCGGCGGCAGCCTCCCCGTGCCGTCGTCCGCGGTGAACGACCCGGTAGTGGGGGAGGGGACCGGCTGCGCCGCGTCCGGGGGAGCGCCGGACGCGGCGAGTTCGGCCCGCAGCCGCCGGCCCTCGGTCGTCAGGTAGTGGCTGTGATGGCCGCCGCGACCGTGCGGCACCGCGAGCCCCGCCGCGACGAGCGACGCGCACACCGCGGCCGACGCCCGCACCCGGCCGGTCGCCGGGTCGGACCCCGTCACCGCCCTGCGTCCCGCCGCGCCCAGCCCCTTGCCCATGGCTCCGACTGTAGGCGCTGCCACCGACGGTCACCGCCGTGCGCCCGCGTCCCGCCGCGCGGGGAAGGGCCGGCCCTGCCGTGCCGCCCTGCCGGTGTCTGGGAAATGCCGGGGAATGGGACCGGTGCGCCGGGCCCGGCGCGGCCGCCACCTAGGATCGGGGGATGGATCTTCGAAGGGCGCTGCGCCGGCCGGGGTGGAAGCGGCGGGCCGCGGTCGTGGGGGCGCTCGTGCTGCTCGCGGCCGGCGGCGCGGTCGCCGTCGGCAGCGCGGCCGAGGGCCGCGGGTCCGCGGTGCACCGCAGCGACGCGATGCTGGCCGGCGCCGGCGGGGTGCGGCTCGACACGTCGTACTTCACGGCCGGCGGCCCCGGCCGCAGACCCGCGGTGCTGCTCGGCCACGGCTTCGGCGGCAGCAAGGACGAGGTGCGCGGCCAGGCGGAGACGCTGGCCAGGCACGGCTACGCGGTGCTGACCTGGTCGGCCCGCGGCTTCGGCCGCTCCACCGGCCGCATCGGCTTGAACGCGCCGGACGGCGAGGTCGCCGACGTCCGCAAGCTCGTCGACTGGCTCGCCACCCGGCCCGAGGTGCGCCTCGACGCGCCGGGCGACCCGCGGGTCGGCATCACCGGTGTCTCGTACGGCGGCGCGATCTCGCTGCTCGCCGCGGGCTACGACCACCGCATCGACGCGATCGCGCCGCGCGAGACGTACTGGAACCTCAGCGACGCCCTGTTCCCCGGCGACGTCTACAAGAAGCTGTGGGCCGGCATCTTCTTCACCAGCGGTGCCACCCCGCTGACCGGCGGTCTCGGTGGCGCGCCCGCGACGGCACCGACGCCCGCGCCTTCCGGGGCGTCGGGCTCCCCGGACTCCACCTCGGGCCCGGCGAACCCGTCCGCGGGGCAGCCGGCGGGCAGCGGCGCCACCGCGGCGGACCCGCTGTGCGGCCGCTTCACCGCCGCCATCTGCGACCTGTACAAGCGGGTCGCCGAGGCGGGCAGGCCCGACGCGGCCGCGGAGGCGCAGCTGACCGCGCTCAGCCCGGCCGCGGTGGGCGCCCGCATCAAGGTGCCCGCGCTCATCGTGCAGGGCCAGACCGACTCGCTGTTCACCCTCGACCAGTCCGACGCGATGGCCCGCGCCCTGCGGGCCAACGGCGCCCCGGTGAAGGTCGACTGGATCTCCGGCGGCCACGACGGGGGCGACACCGAGGACGCCCGGGTCGACGCCCGCGTCACCGCCTGGTTCGACCACTACCTCAAGGGCGACACCGCGACCGGCACCGGGCCCGCGTTCCGTGTGACCCGCACCGGCGGCCTCAACTCCACCGACGGCAGCGTCGTCCTGCGCGGCGCGAGCGGAGCGGCCTACCCGGGCCTGCACGGCACCCGCACCCGCCGGTACGCGCTCAGCGGCGGCGCGCAGCGCGTCACCAGCCCCGCCGGCGGCTCACCGCCCGGCATCTCCGCCGTGCCCGGCGCCGGCGGCCTCACCCAGCTCTCCCAGTTCGGCGCCGGACTCGCCCTGGACTTCCCCGGGCAGTCCGCCTCGTTCGACTCCGCGCAGCTGCGCCACGCGGTCACGCTGACCGGTGCGCCCGAGGTGTCGGTGAAGGTCGCCACCGACGCGCCCGACGCCGTGCTGTTCGCCAAGCTGTACGACCTGGGTCCTGACGGCAAGCAGACCCTGCCGGCCTCGCTCGCCACCCCGGTGCGCGTCGCCGGCTCGCCCCAGGGCACCACCGTGCGGCTGCACCTCCCGGCCGTCGACCACGCCTTCGCCGGCGGCCACCGGCTGCGCCTCGTGCTGTCGACCACCGACCTCGGCTACGCCTCCCCGGCCGCGCCCTCGGTGCTGACCGTCTCCCTCGCCGACCCGCGGCTGACCGTGCCCACCGACCCCGGTCTGACCGCGGACGCGACCCCCCTCCCGGTCTGGGTGTGGGTGCTCCCGCCGCTCGCGGTCGCCGCCGCGGCGGCACTGCTGCTCACCGGCCGCCGTCGCGGCCGGCCCCGCCCGGCCGACCCCGCGCTCGCCGCGGTGCCGCTGCAGATCACCGGGCTGAGCAAGAAGTACGCGAAGGCCGCCGACCGGTACGCCGTGCGCGAGCTGTCGTTCCGCGTCGAACCCGGCCAGGTGCTGGGCCTGCTCGGGCCGAACGGCGCGGGCAAGACCACCACCCTGCGGATGCTGATGGGCCTCATCCGGCCGGACGAGGGCGAGATCCGGATCTTCGGCGAGGCGGTGCGCCCGGGCGCGCCCGTGCTGTCCCGCGTCGGCGCGTTCGTCGAGGGTGCCGGATTCCTGCCGCACCTGACCGGCCGCGCCAACCTCGACCTGTACTGGCAGGCCACCGGGCGCCCGGCGGAGGACGCCCACCTCGCGGAGGCGCTGGAGATCGCCGGCCTGGGCGACGCGCTGGACCGCGCGGTGCGCACCTACTCGCAGGGCATGCGGCAGCGCCTGGCCATCGCCCAGGCCATGCTGGGCCTGCCCGACCTGCTGATCCTCGACGAGCCGACCAACGGCCTCGACCCGCCGCAGATCCGCGAGATGCGCGAGGTGATGATCCGCTACGCCGGCGCCGGCCGGACCGTCATCGTCTCCAGCCACCTGCTGGCCGAGGTGGAGCAGAGCTGCACGCACCTGGTGGTGATGGACCGCGGCCGGCTGGTGACCGCGGGCCCGGTCGCCGAGATCGTCGGCTCCGCGGACACCGTGCTCGTCGGCGTCGACGGGGAGGTGCCCCAGTCCGCGGTCGACAAGGTCGCCGCGCTGCCGGGCGTCGCCACGGTGGTCCGCGAGGAGGACGGGCTGCTGGCCGTGCTCGACGGCATGTCGGCGTCCCGGCTGGTGGCCGAACTGGTCCGCCTCGACATCCCCGTGTCCCAGGTCGGGCCGCACCGCCGCCTGGAGGACGCCTTCCTCACCCTGATCGGAGGCTCGGCATGAGCACCGCACCCGCTGCCCCCGTCCCCGCGCCGGTCCCGCCCGGCCCGGCCGCGGCCACCGCGCCCGGCTATCGCGCCGGGCGCACCCTGCGGCTGCGGGTCGAGGCGCGCCGCCAGCTGCTGCGGCGGCGCACGATGATCGTGGCCGCCCTGCTCGTGGCGCTGCCGTTCATCCTCATCGCGGCCTTCGCGATCGGCGGGACGCCGAGCGGCGACGGGCGCAACGGGCCGACGCTGATCGACACGGCCACGGCGTCCGGCGCGAACTTCGCCGCGACCTGCCTGTTCGTGTCCGCCGGGTTCGTGCTGGTGGTGCCGGTCGCGCTGTTCTGCGGCGACACCGTCGCCTCCGAGGCCGGCTGGTCGAGCCTGCGGTACCTGCTGGCCGCGCCGGTGCCGCGGGCCCGGCTGCTGGGTGTGAAGCTCGCGGTGGCGCTCCTGTTCTCCGCGGTCGCCATCGTGCTGCTGCCGGCCGTGGCGCTCGCGGCCGGCACCGTGGCCTACGGGTGGGGCGACCTGGAGCTGCCCACCGGCGGCACGCTGAGTTCCGGCGCCGCCCTGCCGCGGCTGGCGATCGCCGTCGCGTTCATCTTCGTCAGCGAACTGGTCACCGCCGCGCTGGCGTTCTGGCTGTCGACGGTCACCGACGCGCCGCTGGGCGCGGTCGGGGGCGCGGTGGGCCTGACGATCCTCGGCAACGTGCTGGACGCGGTCACCGCGCTCGGCTCCTGGCGGGACGTCCTGCCGGCGCACTGGCAGTTCTCCTGGGCGGACGCGCTGCAGCCGACCATGGAATGGTCGGGGATGCTGCAGGGGACGTCCGTGTCGCTGTCCTACGCGCTGGTGCTCGTCGCGCTGGCGTTCCGCGGCTTCCGCTCCAAGGACATCGTGTCCTGACCGCCCGTCACCGGCGGGTCGCTGGGTCCCGCTGCGTCCCGCTGTATTCCTCGGGCGTACCCCCATTTCCTGTCGATGACCCGGCAAAGGATTCGGCCGTCCGGGTAAAGCAGGGGGCAGCAGACGGCCAATTCACTTGTTCTGCGCATGATCCACAGATCAGATCATCACAACAGCCGTCCTCGTGCGGCCGCACCACCCACCGGAGAGCTTCACTCAAGGAGGGTCCATGCGCAGATCTCGCCCGCGGCCTCGCGCCGTGGCCGCCGCGGCCGGGGCCACCGCCCTCACCGCCGCCGCCCTGATCGCCGCCCCGATGAGCGGCGCGGCCGCCGCGGCCGGCCACGTGACCGGCGCCGTCAAGGCGGTGCCCGCCGTGGCCGGCCACCGCCTGATCAAGGGCGTCGGCAGCCCGCTGACCATCGCGCAGTGCCAGGCCAAATGGGGCATCAACTGCTACACGCCCCTGCAGTACCGCCAGGCGTACGACCTGAAGCCGCTGTACCGCGCGGGCGTCACCGGCAAGGGCCGCACCATCGTGATCGTGGACTCGTTCGGCTCGCCGACGATCCAGCACGACCTCGACGTCTACAGCGCGCAGTTCGGCATGGCCAGCACCCACGTCCAGGTCGTCAAGTGGGGCGACGTCCCGCCGTTCGACCCGACCAACCCCGACCACACCGGGTGGGCCGGCGAGAGCACGCTGGACGTCGAGATGGCCCACGCGACGGCGCCGGACGCGCACATCGTGCTGGTGGAGACGGGCGTCGCGGAGACCGAGGGCGTCACCGGCCTGCCGGAGATGATGGACGCCGAGAAGGCCATGATCGACCACGGCGTGGGCGACGTCATCACGCAGAGCTTCGGCGCGACGGAGAACACCTTCCCCGGCTTCGCGCAGGGCGACTTCTCCAGCATCGGGAAGCTGCGCTACGCCTTCAAGGACGCGCAGCGGCACGGGGTGACGGTGCTGGCGTCCTCCGGCGACGGCGGTGCCACCGACGCGACCGAGGACGGCAGCACCAACTACCCGTACCGGGTGAACTCCTGGCCCTCCTCCGACCCGCTGGTCACCTCGGTGGGCGGCACCCAGCTGCACCTGGACGACGCGGGCGACCGCACGGCGCCGGACAGCGTGTACAACGACTACGGCGCCGGCGGCGGCGGGCAGTCGCACGTCTTCGCCAGGCCGCTCTACCAGAACGGCGTCCGGCAGGTCGTCGGCGCACAGCGCGGCACTCCGGACATCTCCATGTCGGCGGCCGTCGACGGCGGCGCGTGGGTGTACTCCAGCTTCGACCCGACAGCGGTGGGCTGGGACGTCTACGGCGGCACGAGCGAGGCGAGCCCGCTGTTCTCCGGCATCGTCGCGCTCGCCGACCAGCTGGCCGGGCACCGGGTGGGCGACATCCACCAGGCGCTGTACGCCCTCGCCAAGGGCACGGCGAAGTTCAGCGGCATCGTGGACGTCGCCGACGGCACCAACAACTCCTACGACGGCGTCACCGGCTACACCGCGGTGAAGGGCTACGACATGGCCACCGGCGTCGGCACCCTCGACGCGGCGCGCTTCGTCCCGGCGCTGGCGCTGACGAGCTGGCCGCGCTGACCTCGCGGGCCGCGCTGATCGTGCTGACGGCGCCGACCGTGGAACCGTCCGCGGAGCGGCACCGACCGCCGAGCGGCGCCGAGGCCGGCCGCCGTCGCTGAATCCGGCCGCCGCCGCGTCCCCGACAGGACGCGGCGGTGGCCGGTTCCCTCCGTTCGGACGGGAGACTGTCAACAACCTTGTCTGTTAGGACCCTTGACAGTCGGGTGGTCCAGACCAGCACTATTGGTCCAGACCAAATATGTGCTTCCGGATGCTGAAGCCCCCCACCGTCGAAGGGAGCGCGGTCCATGACCGGACCCGTTCGCAGACCCGTCCTCCGCACCCTGCTCACCGGTGTCGTCACCGCCGTCGCGTCCGCCGGACTGGCGCTGACCGGCGCCGGTACCGCGCACGCGGCCACCCCACTGCCCGCGCACGTCTTCGCCCCCTACTTCGAGGCCTACAACGGCGACAGCCTGTCCGGCCTCGCCTCGCAGTCCGGCAACAAGTACCTGACGATGGCGTTCATCCAGGCCGCCACCAAGGGCTCCTGCACGCCGTACTGGAACGGCGACAGCGGCATGCCGATAGCCTCGGCCAACTTCGGCAGCGACATCAGCACGCTGCGCGCCTCCGGCGGCGACGTCATCCCGTCCTTCGGAGGCTTCACGGCCGACGACACCGGCACCGAGATCGCCGACAGCTGCACCGACGTCAACTCGATCGCCGCGGCCTACGAGAAGGTCATCACGACCTACGACATCAGCCGCATCGACCTCGACACCGAGGACAACTCGCTCACCAACACGGCCGGCATCGACCGCCGCAACAAGGCGGTCAAGGCGGTCGAGGACTGGGCTGCGGCCAACGGCCGGAGCATCCAGTTCTCGTACACCCTGCCCACCACCACGACGGGCCTCGCCGACAGCGGCCTGAAGGTGCTGCAGAACGCGGTGTCCAACAACGCCCGGATCGACGTCGTCAACATCATGACGTTCGACTACTACGACGGTGCCACCCACAACATGGCCACCGACACGCAGACCGCGGCGCAGGGCCTGCACGACCAGCTCAAGACGCTGTACCCGTCCAAGACCGACGCGCAGCTGTGGGGCTCCATCGGCGTCACCGAGATGCCCGGCATCGACGACTACGGCGCCGCGGAGACCTTCACCACGGCGAACGCCACCACCGTGTACAACTGGGCGGTCGGCAAGGGCATCAACACCCTGTCGTTCTGGGCCCTCCAGCGGGACAACGGCGGCTGCCCGGGCACCGGCGGCTCCGACAGCTGCTCGGGCACCACGCAGAGCACCTGGCAGTTCAGCCACACCTTCGAGCCGTTCACCAGCGGTACCACCACGCCGCCGGCGAACGACTTCTCGCTCTCCCTGACGCCGTCGTCGGCGAGCGTCGCCGCCGGTTCGTCCGCGACCTCCAGCATCAAGACCGCGGTGGCCGCCGGGTCGGCGCAGTCCGTCGCCCTGTCGGTCAGCGGCGCCCCCGCGGGCGTCACCGCCTCCGTCAGCCCGGCCTCGGTCACCGCGGGCGGCAGCGCCACCCTGTCGGTGTCCACGACGGCCGCGGCGGCCAGCGGCACCTACGCCCTGACGGTCACCGGCACCGAGGGATCCGCCGTGCACACCGCCACCTACACCCTGACGGTGACGGGCGGCACGACCAGCTGCACCGCGGCCCAGTGGAGTTCCTCGGCGATCTACGTCGGCGGCAACACGGTCTCGTGGAAGGGCCACACCTGGAAGGCGAAGTGGTGGACGACCAACGAGGAGCCCGGCACCACGGGCGAGTGGGGCGTCTGGCAGGACCTCGGCGCCTGCTGAGTTCCTGACCCCGGCAGGTTCCGGGCGCTCCGAGGTATCCCGCGCACTCGCGGGACCGGTACGTTTCCGCGCGTCACGCGGCCTGGCCAGGAGCCGGTCCCGCCACGCGCCGAGGGGCTCGGCCGTGCTGGCCGGGCCCCTTCGCGTGGCCAACTCCCGTGCATAGTTCACGACTTATTTTTTGATGTGTATTGACTCCCGTGCGGGCGGCCCCTAGCGTCCACAGCGCATCGCGACCCCCACAACGCGACCAAGGAGACCCTGTGACACAGGTCCTTGCCGTGCCCGGCACACCACCCCCGGCGAGCCGCCGCCGCAGACGGACGGCCGCCCTCGCGGTGGCGATCCTGCTCCCGACCTCGCTCGGAATAGCCCTGGTCACCGCCAGGGACGCGGGCGCCGCCACGATCCCCACCGCACCGGCCACCGTCACCAACGTCAACAGCGGCAAGTGCGTCGACGCCCGCGCCGCGGCGACCGGCAACGGCACCGCGGTGCAGCAGTACACCTGCAACGGCACCTCGGCGCAGTCCTGGCAGTTCACCGCGACCGACAGCGGCTACTACCGGATCGGCGTGTCCACCGCGCCCGACCAGGTGTGGGACGAGACCGGCGTGTCCACGGCCGACGGCGCCCTCACCCAGCTGTGGCTGTACGGCGGCGGCGCCAACCAGCAGTGGCTGCCGGTCGCCGAGTCCGGCGGCTCCTTCCACTTCGTCAACCGCAACAGCGGCAAGTGCCTGGACGTGCCCTCGGCCTCCACCGCCGACAGCGTCCAACTGCAGCAGTACACCTGCAACGGCACCGCCGCCCAGTCGTTCAACGTCGGGGGCAGCGGCGGCGGCACCACCACACCGCCGCCCGGCACCCCGGACTTCGGCCCCAACGTGACCGTGTTCGACCCGTCGATGTCGACGTCCGCCATCCAGTCGCAGATCACGTCGGTCTACAACGCACAGGTCAACAACGAGTTCGGCACCCAGCGCAACGCCATGCTGTTCATGCCGGGCACCTACAACGTGAGCATCCCGGTCGGCTACAACACCCAGGTCTCCGGCCTCGGCCTGTCGCCCGACCAGGTCGACATCACCGGCAGCGGCATCCGGGTCGAGGGCCACACCGCCGACGGCAACGCGACGCAGAACTTCTGGCGCGACGTCGAGAACATGGAACTGAGCCCGAGCTCCGGCAGCACCATGTACGCCGTCTCCCAGGCCGACCCGTTCCGCCGGATGGACGTGCACGGCGGCATGCTGCTGTACGACAACACCCACGGCACCAGCGGCAACTGGTCGTCCGGCGGCTACGTCGGCGACTCCCGGATCTCCGGGACCATCAGCTCCGGCACCCAGCAGCAGTTCCTCACCAAGAACACCGCGATGGGCGGCTGGAGCGGCAGCAACTGGAACATGGTGTTCGTCGGCGACACCGGCGCGCCCGGCCAGAGCTTCCCCAACCCGCCGAACACCACGGTCGCGCAGAGCCCGGTCTCCAAGGAGAAGCCGTTCCTCTACGTGGACTCGGCCGGCGCCTGGCAGGTCTTCAACCCCGCGGTGCGCACCAACGCCCAGGGACCGGACTGGGTCAACGGCACCCCCGCCGGAACCTCGATCCCGATCGGCGACTTCTACATCGCCAAGCCCGGTGACACCGCGACGACGATGAACAACGCGCTCGCCGCGGGCAAGAACCTGCTCGTCACCCCCGGCGTCTACCACCTGTCGGCGCCGCTGAACGTCACGCGTCCCGACACCGTGGTGCTCGGCATGGGCATGGCCACGCTGGTGCCGGACAACGGAGTCACCGCCATCACCACCGCGGACGTCGACGGCATCGACATCGCGGGCCTGCTGATCAGCGCCAACACCACCAACTCGGCGACGCTGATGCAGGTCGGCCCGAGCGGCTCCACCGCCGACCACTCGGCCGACCCGACCGTGCTGCAGGACGTGTTCTTCCGCGTCGGCGGCGACATCGCCGGCAAGGCCACCACCACCCTGGTGGTCAACAGCGCCGACGTCGTCGGCGACGACCTGTGGCTGTGGCGCGGCGACCACTCCAACGGCGTCGGCTGGAACACCAACCCGGCCATGCAGGGCCTGGTCGTCAACGGCGCCGACGTGACGATGTACGGCCTCGCCGTCGAGCACTACGAGAAGTACCAGACCACCTGGAACGCCAACGGCGGCCGCGTGTACTTCTACCAGAGCGAGACCCCGTACGACGTGCCCGACCAGGGCAGCTGGACGACCAGCGGCGGCGACCTCGGCTACGCCTCCTACAAGGTCGCCAACTCCGTGACCACGCACGAGGCATGGGGCGTGGGCATCTACGCCTACCTGCGCGACAACCCGTCCCTGGTGCTCGGCCACGCCATCGAGACGCCCACCAGCACCAACGTGAAGTTCCACGACATGGTCACCACGGTGCTGGGCGGCGCCGGCACCATCAACCACATCGTCGACACCACCGGAGCCCAGGTCACCGCCAGCCACAACCACGAGACCTGGACCACCTACCCCTGACCGGGGGCGGGCGCCCGCCCGGAACACCCCCGCGGGGGAGTCCCGGGGGGACGCCGGCGGGTGACACCGCCGCGCACAGGTACGGGGCCGGCCGGCCCAGGGGGCGCATCCTGCCGGCCGGCCTCACCCGTGCGCGCGCAAGGGCCGGACCCGCCGCATTCCGCCGTCGCCGTGGACGGCCCGGAGAAAGGCCTGGCCGACCCATCCCCCCACGGGTGGGCCGGCCAGGTGGCCGGGATCGTGCCCGGCCGCTCGGTGGCGCGACGCGCGTCAGGTCAACGTCGCCGCCACCGGGTCCCAGCCGTCCGGCAGTGTCTCCACCGCCGGAGCCGCCGACTCCATGCCCACGAACCCGTGCCGCTCCGCCGAGTCGGTGATCGACGCCATCAACTCCAGCACGTGCTGCGCGAGTTCACCGGACGCCCGGTGACGGTCGCCGCCCCGCACGGCCCGGGCCATGTCGAGCACGCCGATACCGCGCCCGGCCGTCGTGCCCTCCACCGGCAGGTCCCGCCACTCCTCCTCGCCGAGTGCGCGGACCTGCAGCGGACCGTCGAAGGTGTTCGGGTCGGGCAGCGACAACGTGCCCTCGGTGCCGGTGATCTCGATCATGCGGCGCGGCACCGACGAGTCGAAGCTGAACGTCGCCGACGTGCTCGGGCCGTTCGCGAAGTCGAGCAACGCGTGGACGTGCGTGGGCACTTCGACGTCGAAGACGGTGCCGGCCTTCGGACCGGAACCGATCACCCGCTGCGCCCGCGCCTGCCGGGCGGTCGCGGCCACCCGGTCCACCGAGCCGAACAGCGCGACGAGCGCCGTCAGGTAGTACGGGCCGATGTCGAACAGCGGCCCCGCGCCGTACTGGAACAGGAACTCCGGGCTCGGGTGCCAGCTCTCCGGGCCCGGGCCCTGCGTGACCGCCGTCGCGCTGACCGGCTCGCCGATCAGGCCCGCCCGCAGCGCACGCGCCGCCGACTGCAGCCCCGCGCCGAGGAAGGTGTCCGGCGCGCTGCCCACCCGCAGGCCCCGGGTCTGGGCCTCGGCGAGGATCTTCGCCCCGTCGGACGGCGCCAGGGCCAGCGGCTTCTCGCCGTAGACGTGCTTGCCCGCCCGCAGTGCCGCGGTCGCGACCTCGGCGTGCGCGGCCGGGATCGTCAGGTTCACGACGATCTCCACCTCGGGGATCGCCAGCGCCGACGCCAGGTCGCCGTGCGCCGGCACCCCGTACGCCTCCGCCTGCGCGCGGGCCCGCGCCACGTCCAGGTCCGCCACCGACAACACCCGGACGTCGGGGAACGTCGACAGCGCCGTCAGGTACTGCGTGCTGATGACGCCGGCGCCGACCAGCGCCACGCCGACCGGACCACTGCTCATGAACGCCCCTCCAGCGCGGTCAGATAGGCGTGCGACTCGGCGACGGCATCGAAGACGTCGCCCGCACACGAGTCGAGTTCGACGATGCGCACCGCGTCCGGCGCGGCGGCCAGGATCGACGGCACGTCGATGACGCCCTTGCCGACCGCGGTGTGCGGCTCGTCCTTCACCCCGGGGCCGTCCTTGACGTGCAGGGCCAGCACCCGGTCGCCGAGGCTCCGCAGCAGCTGCGGCACGTCGGCGCCGCCAACGGCCGCCCAGTACGTGTCGACCTCGAGGAAGACCTCGGGCGCCAGCAGGCCCGCCAGCACCTCCAGCGCGGTGCGGTCCTCGAAGCGCGGCTCGATCTCCCACCAGTGGTTGTGGTAGCCGATGCGGATGCCGCGCTCCGCGGCCTTCGACGCGAAGCCGTTGAGCAGGTCCGCGGTCCGCTGCAGGCCCTCCAGCGTGGTGAACTCCTCGTGGGCGATGCCGCCGGGGATGATCGCCCGGTCGGTCCCCACCGTGGCGACCGCGTCGAACACCTCGCCGGCGTCCTTGTCGAACAGCGCGTACGCGTGCGTGCTGGTCACGCTGATGCCCAGGTCGTCGGCGATCTTGCGGAAACCGGCCGGGTCCGCCGTCGGGTCGTACGGCTCCACCGAGCGGTAGCCGATCCCGGCGAGCCGGGTCAGCGTCCCGTCGCGGTCGGCGGCCATCTGGTCCCGGAGGGTGTAGAGCTGGATGCTCAGGGGGTGGGTCATCGAACGGATGCCTCCTCGGTCGAACAGCAGTGCGGCAGGACGGTGCGCGCACTACGGCGTCGGTGCGGGTGTGTACGGATGCCGGTGGTGGGAGTCAGCCGACGATGAGGGGCCGCAGAGTGCGATGGGCGATCTCCAGGCCCTGGGTGACCCGCTGGACGTCACCGCTCCAGACGGGGTCCTCGTGCTCCACGGACAGCACGCCGGTGAAGCCGCCCTCGTACAGGGTGTCGACGACGCGGCGCCAGTCCACGTCGCCGAGCCCCGGTACGCGGTAGCGCCACCAGCCGCTGTCCCAGCCGTCGTTGCGCTCGACGGTCCGGCCGAAGAAGCCGTACCGGTTCCGGGCGGCCGGATCCAGCTGGGCGTCCTTGGCCTGGGCGTGCGGGATGCGGTCCAGGTAGGGCTTGAGCGCCGTGACCGGGTCGATGCCCAGCCACAGCAGGTGCGAGGGGTCGTAGTTGAGGTACAGGCCCAGGTCGAACATCCACTCCCACAGCTCGGGGGAGTAGGCGAGGTTGCCCGGGTAGCCGTCGGGGTGCCAGCCCTCCATCACGCAGTTCTCGATGATGATCTTCACCCCGCGCTCGCCGGCGTACTCCACCAGCGGCGGCAGCTCCCGCTCGGCCAGCGCGATGTTCTCCTTGACCGACAGGCCCGGGTGCCGCCCGATGAACGTGCCCACGCTCTCCACGCCGAGCAGCTGCGCGGCGTCCACGTTGGCCCGCACGTGATCGGCGATCTCCGCCCTGCGCGCCTCGTCGGCGTGCAGGTTGTTCTCGTAGTACGCCAGCGACGACAGCAGCAGCCCGTGCTTGTCGAACAGCGCCCGGACGTCCTCGGCCTCGCGCGCGCCGAAGGCCCGTACGTCGATGTGGCTGGCCTCGAAGTCACGGGAGCCGGTCGACGGCCACGTCGCCACCTCCAGCGCCTCGTAGTCGTGCGCCGCCGCCCACGCCGCGATCTCGTCCAGCGGCAGTTGCGGAAGGCAGGCGGTCAGGAAGCCCAGCTTCATCTCAGGAGACCTCTTTCCAGGAGCGGTTCGCGGCGGAGTCCAGGACCGCCTCGGTGAGGCGCACCATGCGGGCGGCGTCGTCGAAGGTGGGGAACGCGCCCCCGGTGCCGTCGCCGCGGATGGCGGCGTGCACGTCGCGGACGAAGGCGGCGAAGCAGTCCAGGTACCCCATCGGATGGCCGCCGGGGACCACCGACAGGCGGGCCGCGTCCGGCGACAGCACGGCCGGGTCGCGCAGCACCGCCGCGTTCTCACCGCGGCTGCCCACGAACAGCGACTCGGGGTTCTCCTGGTCGAAGGCGAGCGCGGTGCGGGTGCCGTCGACCTCGAACCACAGCCGGTTCTTGCGGCCCGGCGAGATCTGGGACACCGTCACCGAGCCGGTCGCGCCGAGGTCGGTGCGGAACAGCAGCTGCACCACGTCCTCGGTGGCGGGCAGCCCGCCGTCGCGCGGCACCGTCTGGCTCACCGCGGTCAGCTCGCTGATCCGGTGCCCGGTCACCCACTCCACCAGGTCGCACCAGTGCGAGCCGATGTCGGCGAACGCCCGCGACGGGCCGCCGGCCGCCGCGTCCACCCGCCAGTTGGTGTCACCCGGCTCGGACAGCCAGTCCTGCAGGTAGTGGCCGTGCACCAGGCGCACCTCTCCCGCCCGGCCGTCGCGGACGCGGGCGCGCGCCTCGGCCGCCATCGGGTGGTACCGGTACACGAACGGCACCGCGGCCACCCGCCCGCTCTCCGCGGCCAGCGCCGCCAGGGCGTCGGCGGTCGCCGCCGAGGTCGTCAGGGGCTTCTCGCACACCACGTGCTTGCCGGCGCGCAGGGCGAGTTCGGCCAGGCGGGCGTGCACGTCGTTGGGCGTGCACAGGTGGACCACGTCGACGTCGTCGCTGGTGACCAGCTCCTCGGAGGAGTCGAAGGCCCGCTCCACGCCGAGCGCGGCGGCGGCCTCCTTGGCCCGGGCCGGCGTCGAGGCGCTGATCCCCACGACGGGGGCGCCGGTGCGGCGCACCGCGTCCAGGTGCACCCGGCCGATCATGCCCGTCCCGGCGATGGCCGTGCGCAGCGGCGACCGCGGTGGTCCTTGCCGCGACGCACCTGCCGATGCGTGCGAGGTGTGACCCGAAGCTCCCAACGTGGCCCTCCCTTTCGGTTCCCCAAAGACGCTAGCCACCGCTCTTTCGGTTGACAATGGCAAGATTTCGGCTAACTTCTGTCATAAATAAGCCGGGCGGAAGAGGGGCGACGACCACGTGAGCGCAGCAGGCGACCGGCAGTTGACCGCACTGAGCGAGCTCGCCGGACTCGTCGCCGGCGGCACCACCCGGCGCAGCCAGCTCGCCACCGCCACCGGCCTGTCCCGCGCCGCCGTCGCCCAGCGCGTCGACCTGCTCATCACCAAGGGCCTCCTGGTGGAGACCGGCACCGTCGCCACCGAACGCGGCCGCCCGCCGCTGGCCCTGCAACTCGCCTCCGACGCCGCGGTGGTCTGCGCCGTCGACCTCGGCGCCACCCACAGCACCGTCGCCGTCGCCGAACTCGGCGGCGCCGTCCTGTCCGAGGCCACCGAGGAACTCGACATCGACGAGGGCCCCGAGGCCGTCCTCAGCGGTCTCCACGACCAGCTCGGCCGCCTGCTGGCCGACGCCGGCCACCCCGCGTCCCACGTACGCGCCATCGGCATCGGCGTGCCCGGCCCCGTCGAGGCCAGCACCGGCACCGTCGTCCGCCCGCCGATCATGCGCGGCTGGGACGGCTACCGCGTCCCCGGCTTCTTCGAGGGCCGCTACGACGCGCCCGTCCTCGTCGACAACGACGTGAACATGATGGCGCTCGGCGAGTACGCGCACCGGCCCGCCGCCGACCACCTCCTCTACGTCAAGGTCGGCACCGGCATCGGCTGCGGCATCGTCTCCTCCGGCGGCCGCGTGCACCGCGGCGCTTCCGGCGCCGCGGGCGACATCGGGCACATCCGGGTGCCCGGCCAGGACGACGTCCTGTGCCACTGCGGCAACACCGGCTGCGTCGAGGCGGTCGCCTCCGGCGCGGCCATCGCCGCGGCGCTGCGCGACGCCGGGCTCCCCGTCGAGCACGTCGCGGACGTCGTCCGCCTCGTCGCCGCGGGCGACCCCACCGCCCGCCGCCACGTGCGGCTCGCCGCCCAGCGCATCGGGGACGTCCTGGCGTCCCTCGTCAGCTTCTGGAACCCCGACACGATCGTGCTCGGCGGCAGCATCGCCAGCCTCCACGACGACCTGCTCGCGGACATCCGTGCCGCCGTCTACCGGAGGGCCCTGCCGCTGGCGACGCGGACGGTCGCGATCGAGGCGACGATTCTGGGGCGGCGCGCGGGGATCGAAGGCGCGCGCCGGCGCGCCGTCCACCACCTGCTCTCACCGGCGGGCATCGCGCAGTTCCTGTCCACGCCGTGACGGTTCCACCTGGGGTCAGGGGGCGGGGTGGCCCCCGGGGGCCTGTTCGGGCTCCGGGGTGCCCCCGGGGCTTGCTCGTTGTCCACCGGCCGGTGGTGTGTTCGGGCTCCGGGGTGCCCCGCGCTGCGCGCTGCCGTGTGCCGGTCTCGTCGTGGTTGTTCGCGCAGTTCCTCGCGCCCCTGATATGCGTGCCCTTTGTCCGTGGGGTCGGGGGCGCTCCGGAAGCGTCTCCTCGGAAATGTGCATACGGGTTCGTCCGTCTGCTTGCCCGGGGGCCGCGCACATTTCTCTGCGGGGAGCACTTCCTCCCCACCCCCTCCCGCTGATCCACCGTGCGGCGGGGGACATGGGACACAGCCAATGTCCTCCCGCAGACGGGGACGGGCCGGAAGGGGACGATCCGGGTGTGTCCCCGCAGAGCTTTGCAAGGCCCCGGCCCACCAATCTGGAAGAAGTCGCCATGCAAAGCTCGAGGA
>NZ_FODD01000044.1 GCF_900110255.1 Actinacidiphila rubida | reverse complement strand
TGGCCAAGCCGAACGGCAGTGGCAGCAACTGGGGCGTGACGATCCAGACCAACGGCACCTGGACCTGGCCCACGGTCTCCTGCAGCGCAGGCTGACCTCGTCCGGTGGCGCGGCGGTAAGGCCCGCCGTGCCACCGTGCGTGCCGCGAGCGGCACGGCCCCTGCTCAGTGGGTGAGTTCGACCACGTAGTCGCACAGCGTCTCGAAGGCGGCGCGGGCCGGCACCTCCGGCAGCGCACGGATCTCGTACCGGGCGACGTCGGACCACTTGCGCACCTCGGCGCGCGCCATCTCGATCGCCGGGTGCCGGCGCAACAGGCCCAGGGCCTCCGCGAGCAGCTCGGGATCGGTCAACTCCCGCCCGGGCTCCAGCAGCTGGACGAGGCGTGCGTCCGACGGGCGGGCCGACCGCAGCGCGAACATCACCGGCAGGGTGGCGACGCCCTCGCGCAGATCGGTGCCCGGATCCTTGCCGGACACCGCCGTCTCGTTGGTGACGTCCCTGACATCGTCCGACAGCTGGAACGCCAGCCCCCACGCCACGCACGCCCGGCCCAGGCACTCGGTGACCTCCGGCGGCGCCCCGGACAGCAGACTGCCGAGCTTGCCGGAGGCCGAGAACAGCGACGCCGTCTTGCCGTTGAGTACCCGCAGATGGTGGTCGAGCTCGTCGCTCTCGCCGCCCGGCCCGCAGACCTCGGCCGACTGGCCGTCGACGAGGTCGCCGAACGTCTCCGCGTGGATCCTGATGGCCGCCTCACCGAGCCCCGACAGCAGCTGGCTGGAGCGGGCGAACAGGAAGTTGCCGGTCTGCACCGCGACCCGCGATCCCCACACGGAGTGCGCGCTCGGCACGCCGCGCCGCGTGGCCGCGCCGTCCATCACGTCGTCGTGGTAGAGCGTGCCGATGTGCGTCAACTCGGTCGCCACGGCGGCCGCCACCACGTCCGGGTTGCGCCCGTCGCCGAACTCCGCGGCCAGCAGCACCATGAACGGCCGCAACCGCTTGCCGCCGGCGTCGACCAGGTGCCGGGCCGCCGTGTCGAGCAGGTCCTTGCTGGACTCCACCGATTTCAGCAGCCGTTCCTCGACCTCCGTCATCCCCTCGGCGAGGGTCTCGGCGAGCACGGCGTCGTCGATGTGCACGGGCAGAGTGGGCATGCGGGGCCTCTCGCGGGCTCGGGGGACGGGCGCCTGGCCAGCATGACGCACGTGCGGCGTACGGGGGAGTCCGGTGCGGGACAGGTGGCGGCGATCACAGGCGTCACCCTGTGGTGCCGCGACGGGGGGTGCGGCACGGCCGAAGGGACGGCGCGCGGGACGGATTCCCTATGTACCTGGACGGGTACGTACCCGGGTAGGTACATTCACGCCGTGGATGCCGTACTGCAAGCGATGTCGGACGAGAACCGACGAACCGTCATGGAAGCGCTCCTGCGCGGACCCGCCACCGTCAGCGAGCTGGCCGCGCTGCTGCCGATCGCCCGGCCCGGCGTCTCGCGGCACCTGCGGGTGCTGCGCGAGGCCGGTCTCGTCGAGGTCCGCCAGGACGCGCAGTGGCGCGTGTACCGGCTGCGCCCGGAGCCGCTCGCGGAGGTCCACGACTGGCTCGACCGCTACCGCGCCCTGTGGGAGCGGCGGTTGGACGCCCTGCACGCCGAGATCGCCCGAACGAAGACGCTTGAGGGAGCACCAGATGACGCATGACACCGGCACCCGCATCGTGGGCAGCCTGCGGTCCGAGGACGGTTCGGGCGTGGTCCGCATGGAGGACCTGTTCGCCACCGACGCCGACGACCTGTGGACCGCCCTGACCGAACCGCGGCGGCTCGCCGCGTGGCTCGCCGAGGTGGACGGCGACCTCCACCTCGGCGGAACGTTCCAGGCCGTCTTCACCAGCAGTTGGGAGGGACCGGGCCGGGTGGACGTCTGCGAGCCGGCGCGGCGGCTGCTGGTCACCATGAACCCCGGCCTGCCCGACGAGACCGTCATCGAGGCGCTGCTGACCCCCGAGGACGGCGGCACGCGCCTGGTGATCGAGGAGCGGGGCCTGCCCCTGAGTGAGTACTCCAAGCACGGAGCCGGCTGGCAGGCCCACGTGGAGGACCTCATCGCGCACCTCGACGGCCGCGACCGGACGCCTTGGCGCGACCGCTGGGCCCAACTGGCCCCGCACTACGCGGAGCTGGCCCGCACGCAGGGCTGATCCCCGCTCCTCCCCGCTCCGGCTCCCGACGGCCGCGGTCCGCATCGGCGGACCGCGGCCGTCGTCCTTGTGTCATGTTATCGATGCCAATCGGCCGGGACGCAGGTGCGGTTGACGGGTTCCAGCGGTGGGTTCGAGGCGGAGGTTGCGGTCAATGCGCCTGTCATGTCCGGCGCGTTGCCCTGCCGACGTATTGGCATCGATAACACTCTCTGCCATAGTTCCCGGCGAGCCCTTTCATCCCCCCATGGTCTCGGGCGCCTTACGCGGCACCCCGGCACCTCGTGTGCCGGGGTCGTGCCGCCGTGAGCCGCCCGCGCGATCACGCGAGATCAAGGAGTACCCGTGTCAGCTCCTCGGGCAAGACTGTTCGGCGCCGTCGCTGCGGCGGTGCTCGCCCTCACTACGGGCGGACCCGCCACCGGCGTCCTTGCGACGGCCACGGCCGCCGCCCCGACGTACACCGTCACCGTCGGCGCCAAGGGCACCTGGACCAACCCTGACGACACCCCGGCCAGCGGGTACCTCGACAAGGACGGCACGTTCTACTACCAGCAGTCGCACTCCCTCTACGGCGCGAGCGACAGCCGCCAGTGGAGCTTCTTCACCGGCAGCACCTTCGACACGGCCACCCGGTCCAGCGCGATCAGCAACGCGGGCACCAACGCCGACACCACCGCGTTCTGCGACAACAGCCCGACGGGCCTCGGCGCGACCGCGGCGCCGGCCGGATCCGGCTACTCCCAGCGGAACTTCTGCGACCTCTCCGGGGTGTGGGTCGACCCCGACACCGGCGACTGGTACGGGCTGGTGCACAACGAGTTCACCCCGCAGCCCTTCGGCGACAGCTCGCACTACGACGCGATCGACTACGCCGTGTCCACCGACCAGGGCAAGGACTGGACGATCAAGGGACACGCGATCACGTCCCCGTTCAGCACCAAGCGCGGCGACACCGCCGCCTTCCCCCAGAGCACGTACTCCTACGGCGACGGCGACCAGCGGCTGTTCGTCGACACGGCCTCCGGCTACTTCTACGCCTACTACGGCTCCCGCGTCATCGACAAGAACGGCGGCTGGAAGACCTTCTACGAGCACGTGGCCCGCGCACCGCTCTCGTCGAAGATGGCGACCGGCTCCTGGCAGAAGTGGTACGGCGGCAC
Source organism: Actinacidiphila rubida (assembly GCF_900110255.1). GTDB lineage: Bacteria > Actinomycetota > Actinomycetes > Streptomycetales > Streptomycetaceae > Actinacidiphila > Actinacidiphila rubida. The sequence goes on along the minus strand of NZ_FODD01000044.1, from coordinate 59,963 downwards.
GTGGTCCCAGCCGGGCGTCGGCGGCAAGGAGAGCAACGTCGTCCCGGTCGACGCCGCCAACTCCGCCGGCTGGACCCCGACATCCAAGGAGTACGACCCGGCGAACGCCGGCACCGCCGACCAGCAGGTGGCGGCCGGCACGATGCCGCCCACGTCACCCCTGTTCGTCATGGACGTCACCTACGACGCCTACCTGGGCCTGTACATCGGCGAACCGCAGGCCGTCGACCAGAGCGGCAACGCGCCGCAGCAGTTCTACGCGACCGACGACCTCGCCACGCAGAAGTGGACGCTGATCGGCGACACGGGCGGCTACCACACCGCCTCCTGGTACCGCTGGTTCCTCGACAGCGCCAACAGGACCAGCTCGACCATCGTCGGGAAGTCCTTCCGCTCCTACTGCTCCTTCGGCTGCTCCGGCACCTCCTCCTCGGAGTACCTGAACGTGACGGTCGGCTCGTCCGCCCCGGCGCCGGCGCCGTTCGACCCCGCGAAGACCTACCGCATCGCCGCGGGCAACGGCCGCGTCCTGGCGCAGGTCTCCGGCGGCGCCGCCACCACCTCGCTGGCCGCGGCGACCGGAACGGGCCTGGACGCCTGGGCGTTCGCGTCCAACGGCGACGGCTCCTACCGCATCTCCAACGCCTCGACCGGGCAGCTGCTCGGCGTCGACGCCACCTCCACCGCCCGCCGCGCCTGGGGCACCGCACCCACCGTCACCGCGGTCGGCACCGGCGGACCCACCGTCGGCCAGCAGTGGTTCGTCATCCCCGGCACCGCGTCCGGCGACGGCAGCCCGACCGGCGCCTACCGCCTCGTCAACCGCTACAGCGGCCTGGTGATCGGCCTCTCCGCCACCTCCGGCCGGCTCGCCGAGACCACCCCCACCCGGGCCTGGACCGACACCAGCGGCACCAGCGTCGGCGGCGGCCGCACGGCGGCCGAGCAGACCCTCACCCTCACCCCCGTGGGCACCGCCACGCAGAACCTCGACGGCGCCCACACCCTCACGGCCTCCGGCAAGGCGCTCGACGACCCGGGCCACAGCACGGCCACCGGCACCCGGCTCATCACCTACGGACCCAACGGCGGTCCCAACCAGTCCTGGACGTTCACCCAGCAGGCCGACGGCTCGTACCAACTGGCCAACGGCGAGTCCGGGCTGTGCGCCGACGTCGACGGAGGGTCGACCTCCGCCGGGGCCGCGATCATCCAGTGGACCTGCACCGGCGGCACCAACCAGCACTGGAAGGCCACCCTCCGGAGCGACGGCACCTACACCCTCGCCTCCGTCAAGTCCGGGCTCCTGCTGACCACCGCCTCGGCCGCCGACGGCGCCCTCGTCACCCAGCAGCCCGACACCGGATCCGCCCTCCAGCACTGGACCCTCGGCTAGTTCCGCACCCACCCCCCACGGAACGGAAACGCCCATGTCGAAGCACAGGTACCTGCGCACCGCCGCAACCGCCCTGGCCGCCACGGGACTTGTCCTCGCGGCCCCGCACCCGGCCGGCGCGTCGGTCGGCGGCGGCAACGTGTCGATCAGCTGGTCGATCCCGAACACCCCCGCCTCGGGCCTGACCACCCTCACCTTCCCCCTGACCGTCAACCCCGCGACCGCCCACCAGGACGGCATCTACTTCGCCCAGCAGTTCAGCTTCCAGAAGAACGTCGCCGGGTACACCGGCCTGCAGCCGCGGGCGAACAGCGGCGGGCACGAGCGGCTGCACGGCGTCTTCTCCGTCTTCGGCGACGGCACCACGACCAGCGACCCCCACTGCAGTGCGGGCGCGGACGGAGGTTCCGGAGTCAGCTGCGCCGTGGAGTTCGACGGCGTCTACGGGCACCAGTACGCGCTCAACGTCGCCCGCACCGGCACCGACACCTGGAGCGGCAGCGCCACCGACACCGTCACGGGCACCTCCGTGCACATCGGGACGTACACCGTGCCGGCCGGCAGCGGGAACCTCCAGGGTTCGCAGGGCGGGTTCGTCGAGTACTACCTCGGCATCCCCAGCTGCGCGACGATGCCGCGCTCCGACGCCGTCTTCGGCGGCCCGACCAGCACCGACGCCGGCGGGCTCAGCGGCACCAGCACGGCCGACTACGAGTACAGCGACTGCGTCGGGCAGTCCGGCTACCAGGCCCAGCAGGTCGGCAGCGGCACGCACGTCACCCGGGGCTTCGTCAGCGCGGCGGCGGCACTGACCCACCAGGCCTCGGGCCGATGCCTGGACGACGCCAACTCCGGTACGACCGACGGCAATCCGGTGATCCTCTACGACTGCACGGGCGGCGCCAACCAGCAGTGGGCCCAGCCCGGGGGCAACGAGCTGACCGTGAACGGCATGTGCCTGGACGCCACCGCCGGCGGCACGACCCCGGGCACCAAGGCCGAGATCTGGGACTGCCACGGCGGCACCAACCAGCAGTGGACGTTCGCCGCCGACGGCACCGTGCGCGGCGTGCAGTCGGGATTGTGCCTGGGACCCGTGGGCAACGCGACCGGCAACGGCACGGGCGTGGAGCTCCAGACCTGCGACGGCCGGGCGAGCCAGGTCTGGAGCCGCGGCTGACCCGAGCACCGTTCGCGACGCGGGCCGGAGGTCCTGGTCCTCCGGCCCGCGTTCGCCTGCCCGGCCCCGTCGACTCGGCATCCCCGGCCGCCGGGCGATCGGGACGGCGACTCCCCGCCGTCCCGTCAGCAACCTTGCACCCCATGCGTATCAGCAGGTGAGCGCGGTCTACGCGCGTCCGCTGTGAAGGTGGTGCACGGGCATTGACGGACCCCCATGACGCCGTTAGCGTTCACACGCTCACGTTCCAACATTCTTCGACACTTTCGAACGCTGAGCTCTGTTGACATCGCATCGGTTCGCATCGGCCCTCACCGGCCGCATCCGCCCAAGGGGACCGCAGTGGATCTGTCTCGTCGTGCCTTCGGAGCCCTCACCGGCTCCGCGCTCCTCTCGCTCGCCCTGCCCGCCGGCGCCGCCATGGCCGCGGACGCCGTGCCCCGGCCCGCCCGCCCGGGCGCCGGCGGCACCGTCACCTTCGACGCCTACTCCATGATCATCGACGGGGTGAGGGTCCCGCTGTGGTCGGGGGAGGTGCACCCCTTCCGGCTGCCGAGCCCCTCGCTGTGGCGGGACGTCCTGGAGAAGATGCGCGGCAACGGCTACAACGCCGTCAGCATCTACGCCTCCTGGAACTACCACTCGCCCGCGCCCGGCCAGTACGACTTCTCCGGAGTCCGCGACCTCGGGCTGTTCCTGCGGATGGCCGCCGACGCGGGCCTGTACGTGATCGCGCGCCCCGGTCCGTACATCAACGCCGAGGTCGACGCCGGGGGTTATCCCGGCTGGCTCGCCACCACGCCCGGGCGCGCCCGCAGCAACGACCCCACGTACCTGGGACATGTCGACGAGTGGCTGACCGCCGTGAACGCGGTCATCGCCCAGCACCTGCACACCGACGGCGGCGGCAGCGTCGTGCTGTACCAGCTGGAGAACGAGTACGCGTCCCACACCGCCGACGCGGTCGGCCAGGGGTACATGGCGCACCTGTACGCCAAGGTGCGGGCCGACGGCATCGACGTGCCGCTGTTCCACAACGACAAGGGCCGCAACGGCTACTGGATCCCTGGCAGTTTCGACACGGCCGGGGAGCAGGGCCGCTACCTGTACGGCTTCGACGGCTACCCCTCGCCGACCGGACTCCCGCCGGACTGGGGCTACTTCGGCTCCGGCGGCGCCAAGGGCGGTTCCACCGCCAGCCCCTCCACCCCCGGCCTGATGGCCGAGTTCGGCGGCGGCTGGTTCGACCCGTGGGGCGGCGCGGAGTTCGCGGGCAAGGGGTACGCCGAGTCCCGCCGCACCCGGGACGCCGCCTACGAGCGACGCTTCTACCTCACCAACCTCGCCAACGGCGTCAAGATCCACAACGTCTACATGACGTTCGGCGGCACGTCGTGGGGCTGGCTGCCGGCCCCCGTCGTCTACACGTCCTACGACTACGGCGCCGCCATCGACGAGGCCCGCAACGCCACCTCCAAGGTGGTGCCGATGCGCCAGACCGGCTCCATGCTCGCCTCGTTCCCGGAGTTCTCGGCGCTCGACCGCGCAGCGGACACGGTGGCCGCCGGCAGCGCCGTGCGGGTGTACCACCTGACCGCCGACGGGAGCGGCGCGCACGTCTACTTCCTGCGCAACGACGCCTCCGCGGACGCGACCTGCACGCTGCCGGTCGTCACCGCCGCCGGCACGGTCACCGTCCCCGCCGCCCCCGGCGGGCTGCGGGTCGTCGCCAAGGACATGGCGGTGGTCGCCACCGAGCTGTCCCTGGGCCGCCGCACCCTGCGCTGGACCACCGTCCAGCCGATGCTGCGCACCACGGGGGAGCGCCTGGACGTCACCGCCTTCGCCGGACGCCCCGGCGACCCCGCCGAGGCCGTGCTCGCGGTGTCCGCGCCGCCCACCGCGACCGTCCTGGACGGCACCGCCGACACCGTCTACGACGCGTCCGCCGGCACCCTGCGGATCAACACCGTCCTCGACGGCCTCACCCGGGTCCTGGTCGAGGGCGGCGGCACCGCCACCCCGATGCTGTTCCTCTTCGCCGACGACGGTGCGTCCGCCGTGCTGAGCTCGCTCACCGCGGACGGCGAACCGGTGGTCGTCACCGGCCCCGCCCTCGTCAGGTCCGCCGAACGTGAGGGCGCCGTGCTGCGGCTCACCGGCGACACCACCCAGGACAGCCCGCTGGAGGTGTGGGCGGCACCCGCCGTACGCGAGGTGTTCTGGAACGGCCGGCACGTCGCCGTCGCCCCGACCGCCTCGGGCGGCCTCCAGGCCCGCGAACCCCTCGCCGGCCCGCCGGCCGTCGACCTCCCCGCCCTCACCGGGTGGCGGTACGCCCCGGAGAACCCCGAGTCGGAGCCGGCGTTCGACGACAGTGCCTGGCGCGCCTGCGACCTGACGGCGTCGGCGAGCACCACCCCCGTGCCCGCGGGCACGCCCGTGCTCTTCGCCGACGACTACGGCTTCCACTACGGCGACGTCTGGTACCGCGCCCAGGTCGAGAGCGACGGGACCGCGGCCACGCTGAACCTGTCCTACTCCAGCGGCACCCAGGGCATGCTGATGGCCTGGTGGGACGGCCGGCCGCTGGGCACCCACCGCCAGCCGGTGCCCGCCAAGTCCCAGGACACGCAGGGCACGTGGGCGGCCACCGCGGCGTTCCCCGTGCCGGGCGACCTCGCCGCGGCCGGCAGCCACACCGTGGCGGTGCTGGTGCGCAGGATGGCCCACGAGGAGGACGGCGGCGCCAACGACGCGTTCAAGTCGGCACGCGGCCTCACCGCGGCGAACCTCGACGGCACACCGGTCGCGTCGGCCTGGCGCATCCAGGGCGGCACCGGCGGAGACGCCGCCCGCGGCCCGCTCAACACGGGCGGCCTGTACGGCGAGCGGGCCGGCTGGCACCTGCCGGGCTTCCCCGACCGCGACTGGGCATCCGCGGACACCCTGCAGGCCGGGCCCCGGCAGGGCGTGTCCTGGTACCGCACCCAGTTCCGCCTGGACATCGACCGCGGTGTCGACGCCTCGGTCGGCCTGACGCTGGACGACGACCCGGCGCACGCCTACCGCGTGCAGATCTTCGTCAACGGCTGGAACATGGGGCAGTACATCAACGACGCGGGCCCGCAGCACACGTTCGTGCTCCCCAACGGGATCCTGCGGCCCCGCGGCAGCAACACACTGGCGCTGGCCGTGCTCGCCGACGGCACCACTCCCGCCGGGCCGGCGGGCGTCTCCCTCGCCCTGCTCGGCAGCGCCGCCGGCGGCGTGCCGCTCACGCTCGTCGACGCGCCCGGGTACACGGACCTGCGGCCCTCGGCGGGCTGATCCGCCGGGAGCCCGGGAGCCCGGGAGCCCGGGGCCCGGAGCCGGGTGCCGGGTGCCCTGAGCCGAGTGGGGCGTGGCCGGTTCGTGCACGGCCGCTCCAACCGGGGCCACGCTCCGTCGCCGCGCGGGACCACGTGTCCCGCGCGGCGGCCGACCCGGCCGGTATCCCGGGAAGGCCGGCGACCGGAAGACGGCCTCACTCCTCCCGCAGCATCGCGTCGAGGTGTTCGCGGGCGGGAGCGAGGGAGCGACCGCGCGGGGCGTGGCGCCAGGGGTTGCCCTTGAGCAGCTCGTCGACGGAGTCGATGGTCCAGCGCCGGGGCGTCAGATCGGGGTCCTCGACGTCCTCCCACGTCAGGGGAGCGGCGACCGGCGCGCCGGGCAGCGCGCGGACCGCGTAGGGGGCGACCGCGGTCTGCGCGTAGGCGTTGCGCTGCACGTCGAGGTACAGACGTCCGCGCCGCGCCTGCTTGCGGGTCTCCGTGGTCAGCGTGTCCGGGTGGCGTGCGGCCAGCAGCGTCGCGAGGTCGCGGGCGAACGCCCGGGTCTCGTCGAAACCGGCCCGTGCGTCGAGCGGGACCACGACGTGCAGGCCCCGCGACCCGGTCGTCATCACCGTGGACGGCAGCCCCAGGTCGTCCAGGAGGTCCCGCAGCAGCAGCGCCGCGGTCCGCACCGGCCCGAAGTCGTGGCCGGCGGGGTCCAGGTCGACGATCAGCCGGTCCGGCCGGTCGGGGTGACCGGCCGTCGACAGGAACCGGTGCGGGGTGATGCACGCCTGGTCGGCGAGGTACACCAGCGTCGCCTTGTCGTCGCACACGGCGTACGTGACCGTGCCGCCCTCCTGTTTCGGCAGTTCCACCCGGTGCACCCAGCGCGGGAAGTAACGGGGCACGTCCTTCTGGATGAACCCGTGGTCGTCGATGCCGCCCGGATGCCGCTCCAGCATCAGCGGCCGGCCGCGCACCTGCGGGACCATCCGCCGGGCCACGCCCCGGTAGTAGTCCGCGAGGTCCCCCTTGGTGAAGCCGTCCCCGGGGAAGAGCACCTTCGACGGGCGGTGGATCTCGACCGTGCGCCCCCCGGCGCGGATGGTCCGCCCGCCGGCCGTCACGAGCCGCCGCCCCTCGTCCACGTCGGGCCGCCCTCCGCGGCCACCTGGCCGAGGGTGTGCCCGCTGCGGGCCGAGCGGGCCCGGCGCGGATCGGGGGTGTGGCCGTGCGAGGCGCGGCTGTCGCCCCGCTTGACGAGCAGCCACGCGTCGCGATCGCCGTACCGGTTGTTCCGGATGCGCGTCAGCGAGTAGCCGCCGTGCAGCTTGCTGCCGTCCAGCCAGAAGGAGACGTGACCGTTCTCCAGGGCCTCGGCGAACGGGACCGGGCGGTGCCGGCGGTCCTCCGTGATGTTCCGGTACGTGCCCTCGTCCCAGATGATCACCGCGCCCGCACCGTACTCGCCCTGGGCGATGATCCCCTCGAAGTCCCGGTACTCCAGCGGGTGGTCCTCGGTGGGCATCGCCAGCCGCTTGTCGTGCGGATCGGCCGACGGGCCCTTCGGGACCGCCCAGGACTTCAGCACGCCCTCCACCTCCAGCCGGAAGTCGAAGTGCGTCGTGGTCGCGTCATGGATCTGCACCACGAAGTTGGACCGGTCCGCGGCCGGACCGGTGTCGCCGCCCTCGGGCTCCCCGGTCCTGGAGAAGTCCCGGCGCCGGTGGTACTCGGCCAGCGATGCCCTCTCGGCCATGACGTCGCCTCCGTCGCGTGCGTTCCGTTCGTCCCGTTCCGCCGTACCCGCTGCGGGTACCCGATCGGCCTGGCGGTACCCGCGCGCGACGACGCCGGTTCGCCTCGGGGCGACGCACAGCGGGCTGCGGCGGCCGGACGCCGGGGACACGCGCTGGTGGGGAGGCTCCTGCCGGGCGTGTCGCACCGCTGTGTATGCGCCCGTGCATCGGGGGTAGCCGAACCGGCAGCAGAGCACGTGGAGGTGACACCCATGCTGATCCTGGGCTTGCTGTTGCTGGCCTGTACGGCAGCGTTCGTGGGGCTGGTGATCGCCGACAACCTCGGCGGCGGCCCCGACTACTCGGTGACCGTGTTCGGCCACCACATCGCGACGATGGACGGGCTGGCGATCTTCTGCGCCGGACTGGCCCTGGCCCTCGTCTTCGCCCTGGGCGTCGTGCTGGCGATGACCGGCATGAAGATGCGCCGGCGCACCGGCCGCAAGCTGCACGCCGCCCGCCGGCAGGCGGCCGAGGCCGCCCGTGAGCGCGACGAGCTCGCGGAGCGCCTGGACCGCGTCCACGCCGAGCACGAGGCCGCGGAGCGCGACACGCCGGCCATGGGCCCGGCGGACGGCGATGTCGACGTCGAAGCCGCAGGGCAGGGCCCTGTGTCCGCACCGGCGGAGACCGCGGCCGGCACGCCCGCAGGCGAACCGGAGCACCCCGCCCACCGGCGGCAGCGGCACCTGTTCGGCCACTGAGGCCGAGGCGGGCGGCCGCCACCGCGCCGAGCCACTCCCCACCCACCCATCCGTCCATCCACTCAGGACACCCGTCCACGACACCCGTTCGGGCCAGGCGATCCACCGCGAGGACGCGGGCATCCGCCGACGACATCCACCCATGACATCGCCCCCACGGCATCGAAGCGTTGTCAGCGATCCACGCCATCCGAGGCACGCGCACCCGGCCGCCGATCCCGCCTGGTGCGCACCGCGAGGCGCCGGCCCCCGAGCGGGGGCCGGCGCCTCGCGTGCTCCTGCCCCGGCGCGCCCGCCGGGGCGGGAGGGGACCCCCACCTATCGTGGCCGTAGCGAACCCCTGGCCGACGCTCGCCGCCGCCCCGCACCGCCGCACCGCGCCCGGCAGCGCGCGCCGCCCGCGTGTCCGACCACCCGCGTCGATCCGGCCCCCGCTCTCCACCGGATCGGGAGAGGACGGTGAGCGTCCATGAAAGCGCAGGTCACGCGGAGACGGTTCGTGACGATGTCGGCGGGAGCCGCCGCCGGAGCGACGGTAGGGGGCGCGGGGCCGGGCCATGGCAGCGCGGACCACCCGCCGGCCGCGAGTCCCGCGGCCGGCGCCGCGACCGGCACGATCGCGGACGTCCGGCACGTCGTGGTGCTGATGCAGGAGAACCGCAGCTTCGACCACTACTTCGGCACGCTCCGGGGCGTGCGCGGCTTCGCCGACCGCAGCGGGATCCTGCTCGCCGGCGGCCACGGCGTCTTCGACCAGCCGAACGGGCCGCGGCGCCAGTACCCGTGGCAGTTCAGCGCCACGCACCGGGCCGGCGGCGCGGATCCCGAGCGCCTCGCGCAGTGCAACGGCGACCTCGCGCACTCCTGGAAGGACCAGCACGCCGCGTGGAACGGCGGCCGGCTCGACGCCTGGGTCGCGGCCAAGGGCAACGTCCGCACCCTGGGCCACCTCACCCGCGCCGACATCCCGTTCCACTACGCGCTCGCCGACAACTGGACGATCTGCGACGCCTACTTCTGCTCCGCCCTCAGCGCCACCGGACCCAACCGCACCTATCTGTTCAGCGGCACCATCGACCCGGCGGGTACCGCGGGCGGACCGGCATACGACGGCGCCGAGGAGTCCGGGCTGCGCTGGCGGACCTATGCCGAGGCGCTGGAGGCGGCCGGGGTCAGCTGGAAGGTCTACCAGAACGCGTCCGACAACTTCGGCGACAACGCCCTCGCCTACTTCACCCGGTTCACCTCGGCGCCCGCCGGCAGCGCCCTCGCCGTCAAGGGCATGGGCTCGGTGCCCAGGGCCACCGGGCACACCCCCGACGACATCGCCGCCGCGATCCGCGCCGACGCTCTGGCCGGCACGCTCCCGCAGGTCTCCTGGGTGGTCGCCGACGAGGGCTCCTCCGAGCACCCGTACGCCACCCCGCAGGACGGCGCGCACTTCGTGCACATGGTGATCGACGCACTGGCCGCCGCCCCCGACGTCCGCGACTCCACCGTGCTCTTCCTCACCTACGACGAGAACGACGGCTTCTTCGACCACGTGCCGCCACCCGTCCCCGCGCCGGGGACCGCCGACGAGTTCTGCGAGGGCGCCCCCATCGGCCTGGGAGCCCGGGTGCCGATGATCGCCATCTCGCCCTGGTCGCGGGGCGGTTGGGTCACCTCGCAGGTCAGCGACCACACGTCGGTGATCCGCTTCCTGGAGCGCTGGACGGCCGCACTGGGCAGGCCCGCCCGGTGCCGGAACATCTCCGCCTGGCGCCGCAGGGTGTGCGGCGACCTGACCGGGATGTTCGACTTCGCCCACCCCGTGTACGGGCTGCCCGCCCTGCCCGCCACCGGCGCGGAGATCGGGCGGTCCGCCTGCGGGCCGCTGCCCAACCCGGTGCCGGTGCACAACGCGCTGCCGCGGCAGGAGCCCGGCACCCGGCCGGCCCGGGCCCTGCCCTACCAGCCCAACGCCTGGCTCACGGCGTTCCGGTCCGGCGCGAACGGCCGGATCCTGGCCCGGATCCCGATGGCCAACCAGGGCGCTCCCGCCACCCGGGCCGCCCACCTCGCCGTGTACGCCAACGCCCACCGCGGCGGCGGACCCTGGCAGTACACCCTCGACGCGGGCGGCACCGCCAGCGGTGCCTTCGACTGCGGCGCGGGCTTCGGCGGCGGCCGCTACGACCTGTCCGTCGTCGGGCCCAACCGGTTCCTGCGCCGGTTCCGCGGCGACGCCACCAAGACCGGAAAGGACCTGCGGGTCACACCGTCCTACGCGGTCGAACAGGGCACCGGCAAGCTCGCGTTGTGGCTCGCCTTGACCAACGGCGCTGCGGGCAGGGCGACGTTCACCGTCACTGCGGGCAACTACCGTACCGACGGCCCCTGGACGTACCCCGTCGAGCCCGGCGAGTCCGCCCACGTCTACTTCAACGCCGTCGCGTACGCGCACGGCTGGTACGACGTCACCGTCACCGCGGACGTCGACACCACCTGGTCGCAGCGGTTCACCGGGCACCTGGAGCACGGCCAGGCGTCGGTCACCGGCTGAACCGCCCGCCCTCGCACCGGCGTCCGGCACGGCGAGCGGTCAGCCCCCCGCCAGCCGGCCGCGGACCTCGTCGAGGCGGCGGACCAGGAAGTCCCGTTCCACGGTGTTGTCGGTCAGCGTCAGCGCCTCCTCGTACGCGGTCACCGCCTGCGGCCACATCCCCAGCCGGCGCAGGAAGTCCGCGCGGGCGGCGCTCAGATAGCCGTAGGTCGCCAGTGCCGGGTCGTCGAGCAGCGGGGCCAGCGCCTCGAGTCCGGCCCGCGGTCCGTCACGCAGACCGACCGCCACCGCACGGTTCAACTCCACGACCGGGGAGGGCCACAGACGGCGCAGCACGCCGTACAGCGCGACGATCTCGCCCCAGTCGGTGCTCTCCCAGGACGGCGCCTCGGCGTGCACCGCCGCGATCGCGGCCTGCACCGCGTACCGCGACGGCGGCCCCGCGCCCAGCGCACGCGTGAGCAGGGCGACGCCCTCGGCGATCCGGTCGCCGTCCCAACGGGTGCGGTCCTGCTCGGCGAGCAGCACCAACTCGCCCGACGCCGAAACGCGGGCGTCGCGCCGGGCGTCGACGAGCAGCAGCAGCGCGAGCAGGCCGTCCACCTCGGGCGTGGCGGGCAGCAGCCCGTGCAGCATGCGGGCCAGCCGGATCGCGCAGTCCACCAGGTCCGCGCGCACCAGCCGGTCACCCACGGGCGGCGCGTGCCCGGTGGTGAACAGCAGGTGCACGACCTCGCAGACCGCGTCGATCCGCTGCGGCAACTCCTCACTGGACGGCACCCGGTACGGGATCGAGGCGGCGGCGATCTTCTTCTTCGCCCGCGTGATGCGCGCCGCCATCGTCGTCTCCTGCACCAGGAACGCGTGCGCCACCTCCGCCGTCGACAGCCCGCACACCAGGCGCAGCGTCAGCGCGACCTGAGCCTGCGGCGACAGCGCCGGATGGCAGCAGGTGAACACCAGGCGCAGCCGGTCGTCGCCGATCGGCGCGGCCTCGTCGGCCGTTGCGGTCTCCTCGGGACCGGGAAGGGTGTCGTCGACCACCAGCAGCGGCATCGCCCGCCGCCACGCCGACTCGCGGCGCAGCAGGTCCCGGGCCCGGTTGCCGGCGACCGTCGTCAGCCACGCCGCCGGCCGGTCCGGCACACCCGTGCGCGGCCATGTCCGCAAGGCGCGGGCGTAGGCGTCCTGCGCGCACTCCTCCGCGAGGTCGAGGTCGCGGGTCAGGCGCACCGTCGAGGCCAGGACCGCGGCCCAGTCCCGCCGGTGCGCCCGCGCCACGGCCTCGGCGACGGCCCCGGCACCCCCACCGGCTCCTGCACCGGGGTCGGCACCGGCACTTGCACCGGCACCTGCACCGGGGTCGGCACCCTCACCGGCCGGGAGGGGCCCGGCGGTCCCCGCCATCTCAGTCACCGCCCCGCGTCAGTGCCGGACGAGGGGCCGCACCTCGACCCCGCTGTGGTCGTGGGCGACCTCGGCCAGACCGCCGGACAGGGCGATCGCCTCGTCGAGGTCCCGGGCCTCCAGCAGGTAGAAGCCGCCCAGCACCTCCTTGCTCTCCAGGAACGGCCCGTCGGTGATCGCCGGGCGTCCGCCGGAACCCGCCCGCAGGCTGGTCGCGGTCGTGGCGGGCTCCAGCTCGCCCGAGGCCAGCACGGCGCCGCCGGCCTTCCTCCGGCGACATGCTGTTCCAGCGCTGCGCGTCGCCGTAGATGAGGACCATGTACTGCGCCATGCCGTCCATCCCTTCGTCCGGGCCCCCTTGCCGGGCCCCTCACCCATACGACGAACCGGCGGCCCGCTCATCGACAGCCGCCGCGTACGAGTCTGCGCGAGCGCCCGTACCCGTTCGTGAGCGGTTCATGAGGGGACTGCCGTGGGGTCTCGGCGTCTTTCCGGGTCAGGAACGGGACCGCTCATCACCAACCGTCAGTCGTCGACCGCAGGCCGCGGTCGAGGCGGTCAGTAGGCCACGTACCCGCTGTTGTCCTGGTTGAACGACAGGTGGAAGGACGTGCCGTCCAGTACTCCCGTGGCGGCCAATCCCCAGGTGCCGCCGGAGATGGTGCGCCAGGCGTTGCAGGCGCCGGTACTGCGGAAGCAGGTCCGCACGGAAACGGTCTTGCTGGGTTTGACGTTGATGTCGGAGCAGTTCGAGGTCGTGGTGGCGAATCCGGGGCTGGGCCAGTCGTCATAACCCGTGCTGTAGCTACGGGCACCGCCGAGGCACGACTGGGCGGCCGCCGGAGCCGCACTGGCCTGCCCCCCGGCGGCGACCACCGCTCCTGCCGCCAACAGACCGACGGCCAGAAACGTGGTGGTCCGCGACGGCAAACCGACCGGCGGCGCTGAGTGTGAACGGGTCGACATCGTTCTCTCCCTCCCTTGGAGGCGGCTGTTGGTGGCCGCCCTGTTCGTCCGGTTGCGTCCATGCCATCACGCCAAGCCCGTCGCCCGCGATATTCGGTCGCAAGTGAGCTCAACACGGGACGGCATGTGCGTTGGCCTGCGACGTTGCGCATCGCCCGGACACAGAGCCGGGATGCCCGCCCCCGCCGGTCGTCGGCGATCCACTCCCGCAACCCAGGCAGTCCCGCACTCCGGGCGCACGGCCCGGCCGCACCACCCGGTTCTGCACCCACCCGCTTGCGCAGCCCCAGGTCCCGACGCCCCCGCCTGACACGGACATGCCGTAGAGCGGAACCTCACTCGAGCCACTCAAAACCGGGGATCGAAAACAGGCACTCACGGGAGGCGACGCTCAGCGGCGGGGCGCCCGCTGTCCGCGGTCGGCCGGCGGCAGGGGCGCCGGTGCGGACGCGCCGCCGGCGGGCGCGGGACGGTGGCCGCGCAGCAGCGAGGCGAGCGCCGCCAGCACCGCGAGGACGGCGCCGAACGCGAACACCACCACCAGGCCGGAGTGGAACGGCCCGGCGATGAGGTTCGGGAAGAACTCGCGGCCGGTGAGCGCCTGCCGCTGCCCCGCCGTCAGACGGCTCAGCGTCCCGCTCGGCTCCAGCAGGTGCTGGACCGGGTTCACGCCCAGCTGGGCGGCGAACAGCGACGAGACGGGCGGCAGCGAGCCGACCTGGGCGGCCACGTGCGCCGGCACGCCCTGCTGCTGCAACCCGGCGGTGAGGCTCTGCGGCAGGGTGCCCGCGAGCCCGGCGATCATCAGCGAGAAGAAGACTCCGATCGAGACCGCCGTGCCCGAGTTCTGGAACGTGGCGCGCATCCCGGACGCGACGCCCCGCAGCTCCGCCGGCACGCTGCCCATGATCGACGAGGAGTTGGGGGACGCGAACATCCCGCTGGCGATGCCGTTGAGCGCGATGAGCAGTGCGAACGACCAGTAGGCGAACTCGATGGGCAGCAGCATCAGGCCCACGAAGCTCGCGCCGAACAGCAGCGCGCCGCCGGTGGCCAGGCCCCGTGACCCGATCCGGTCCGACAGGTAGCCGGAGACCGGACCCGCCGCCAGGAACCCGGCGGTCAGCGGGAGCATGAAGATGCCCGCCCACAGCGGAGTTTCGGCGTAGTCGTAGCCGTGCAGCGGCAGCCAGATGCCCTGCAGCCAGATGATCAGGACGAACTGCATCCCGCCGCGGCCGATCGAGATGGCCAGGCCCGCCAGGTTGCCGAAGGTGAAGGCGCGCTGCCGGAACAGGGCCGGCTGGATCATCGGCGCCGCGACCCGCCGCTCGATGACCACGAACGCCACCAGCAGCCCGACGCCCGCCACGATCAGCGCGACGACCGGCGGGTTCGTCCACCCCATGCTGTGCCCGCCGTGCGGCTGCAGACCGTACGTCACGGCGACCAGCACGGCGCTCAGGCCCACCGCGAAGGTGATGTTGCCCCACCAGTCGATGCGGCCGCCGTCGCGTCGCACGGTCTCCCGCAGCGTCCGGTACGCCCACACCGTGAAGAACACGCCCACCGGGACGTTGACCCAGAACACCGCGCGCCAGTCCCAGGCCGCGAGAAGCCCGCCCGCGACCAGGCCGATGAACATGCCGGCCAGCGCGGCGACCTGGTTGATGCCGAGGGCGAAGCCGCGCTGCTCCTCCGGGAACGCGTCGGTGAGGATCGCCGCCGAGTTCGCCGTCAGCATCGACCCGCCGACGGCCTGCACGACGCGCCAGCCGATCAGCCACATCGCGCCGTGCCCGCCGTCGAACGGATCGAACGACAGCAGGATCGACGCGAAGCTGAAGACCGCGAACCCGGCGTTGTATATGCGGACCCGGCCGTACATGTCCCCGAGCCGGCCCACCGTGACCACGAGGACCGCCTGCACCAGCCGGTAGCCCATGATCATCCACAGCAGGAAGGCGATGTTGCCCGGGGCGAGCGGGTCCAGGTGGATGCCGCGGAAGATGGCCGGGAGGGCGATCAGCACGATCGAGCCGTCCAGCGCCGACATGAACACGGCGGCGGTGGTGTTGGTGAGCGCCGTCCACTTGTAGCGGTCGGGCCGCGCGGACTTCGCCGGGGCAGGAGCGGTCATGCGAGGGTCCCTCCGGGCTGCTGCGGGGTCGGTGTCAGACGGTCTGCGCGAGCCGTTCCAGCAGGGGGGCGGCCGCGGCGAGCCGCGCCAGTTCCTCCGGCGTGAACGCCCCGCCGGTCAGGGCGCCGGCGAGCATCTCCGTCCGCGCGTCCCGCCGCCGCTGGAGAGCGGCACGTCCCGCGCCGGTCAGGGCCAGCAGCACGCGCCGGCCGTCCTCCGGGTCGCGGCTGCGCTCGATCAGGCGCTGCGCCTCGAGGCCGGCCAGCGTCGCGCCCATCGCCTGCGCGGTGATCTGCTCCTGGCGCGCGAGTGCCGAGGAGGTCGTCGGGCCGCCGCGGTCGAGCAGGCCCAGGGCGCGCCGCTCCGGCATCGTCAACTCGCCCTGTGCGGCCACCGTCCGCACCCGCCTGACCAGCACGCTGACCGCGGCCAGCAGGGAGGCGGCAAGGTGCTCGGCATCCGGTTCCACGGTCATACCGTAAAGCTACCTTATCAATCTGCCTTAGTGAATATCGGCCTGGAGGTGCCCGGTGGCGGGGGAGGAGGCGCGCGGTGGAAGGAGCCCCCGCGGTGCGGCCGGGGCGCGCGGCGTGAGCGCGTGAGCGGGCTGAGCGGCTCAGGCGGGTACCCGGGTGGGGGAGCGGGGCGTCGTGCGAGCCGACGTCAGCAGGGAGTTGGGGCGAGGACGGCCCGCGTGCCGTCGACGGCCACCGGAGCTGGGCCGTTCGCCGCGCCCCACGGCCGGCGACGCTCCCCGCGAGGGCAGGGGCGCACAGGGCGGCGCCCGCCAGGCAGGTGGTTCGAGGCGGAGCGCGGCCCTGGGGCGCCGGGAGCGAACGCGGGGGTGGGCGTCCCGGCCGCGCCTCCGCCTGAAGGGCGGCCGAGGCCGCAGCCTGCCGCCCCGCCCGACGCCACCCACCGCCGAGCGCAGTCCGTGCACGGCCCGGCGTCAGCCGAGCTTCAGGCGCACCTCGTCGATCTCGCCGTCCCTGGCCCGGGCGAAGCCCCGGTCCCGTCCGATGACGACGAAACCGCACTTCTCCAGGACCCGGACCGACCCGGCGTTGTCGGCCGCCGCCCACGCGAACATCGGCCGCGTGGGATCGAGTTCGAGCAGTGCCGTGAGGGCCGCGGTGGCGATGCCGCGGCCCCACAGGCCGCGGTCGATCCAGTAGGTGACCTCGCGCTCGTCCGGCGGCCCGAACGCCGCGACGCTTCCGGCGACCACGTCACCGTGGACGACCGTGCGGGTCAGCGCCTCCGGGTTGCCGCGGACCCGCGCCCAGTGGCGCTCGAACGCCTCCCGGTCGTAGTGGTAGTCGCGCGTCACCGCGGCCACCTGCTGGGCCTCCGGGTCCGACAGGTGCGCCCAGAACGCCGGCAGGTCGCCGTCGCGCACCTCGCGCAGTGCGATCACGGCGCGCATCCGACGTGCGCGAGCGCCTGCTTGAGCAGGAACCCCTGGCCGCCCGGCATGTCCGCCTGCAACTGCGGCGACGACGCCTCCTGCGGGGTGAACCACACGAGGTCGAGGGCGTCCTGCCGCGGCATGCAGTCCCCGGCCACCGGCACCACGTAGGCGAGGGACACCGCGTGCTGGCGCGGGTCGTGGTACGGCGTGATGCCCTGCGTCGGGAAGTACTCGGCGACGGTGAACGGCTGCAACGACGCCGGGATCCTGGGCAGCGCCACCGGCCCGAGGTCCTTCTCCAGATGGCGCAGCAGCGCGTCCCTGACCCGCTCGTGGTGCAGCACCCGGCCGGACACCAGAGCGCGGCTGACCGTCCCGTCCGGGCCGATGCGCAGCAGCAGGCCGACATGCGTCACCTCCCCGCTGTCGTCGACCCGTACGGGCACGGCGTCGACGTACAGGATCGGCATGCGGGCGCGCGTCATCTCCAGCTCTTCGGGCGCGAGCCAGCCGGGCGTGGTCTCGGTCATGTCAGCCATTGGCTGATCGTACGTGGACCGCGGGCCGCGTGGTCGGCGCGGCGGCGCGTCAGCCCCCGCCGCCGTGCCGCGGAATGTCCGGGACGTCCGGGAAGGCGGTGACCTGCGGGTGCGCGCTGACCCAGGCGTGCGGCACGGGACCCAGCGGCCCGCACGCCTCGGCTCCCACCATCCGCGCGCAGCGGTCCACACGGGCCCGCGGATCGGCGCCGCGCTCGTTGTGGCCGACGGCCGCCGCTTCGTCGGCGTACTCCTCCAGCGCCACGGAGGCGCCGTCCCCGGCCCCGAACGCGGAACGTCCGCGGGCCGGCCTCGCCGTCCGCCTGCCGGCACAGCGCGAGGACGAGTGCGCCGAACTCGTCCCGCCGGCCGTCGAGTACCTCGAGTACCTCGAAGCGCGCGCACGAAGATGCTCGCCGCGGCATTCCACGAGAGCGCGCCGCGGTCCGCCCCCCGGTCGCCGCCACCCGTCGCCGCCCGCCCCGGAACCGGCGGCCCGCTCGTGGGCAGCCGCCGCGGTCCTCGTGAACCGCCGCGTCCCCGCCCCGCCGGCGGTGCCGATCCCGGGCGTGTCCTCCTCGCGCCGACGACGCCCGGACGTCCGCCGCCCGGCGTGTCGCGCCCGTCGGCCAGGGGCCCCGCGCACGGCAGTTGCGGCACGGGACGCCCCGCCGCGGGAGCGTTCCGTGCCGCCCGGACCCGGTCGGCGCAGTTCCGGGCGCCACGCGGGTGACGCTCCCACGTTTCACTGCCGCCGCCATTGACACACCCTCACCATCCGCGTTGTACTCAACGCTCGTGCAGGTTGGCAACGTTGTCGGGTTCTTCAGCGTCGTCGACAACGTTGTCCGATCCCGGGCCGTCCGGCCCCTGGCACCGCCATGCGCAAGGCACGACTCTGTGCGGAGGCAATCTGTGGTCAGACAACGGCGTTTGAGTGCACCAGGTTCCAGCGGCAGATTCCGGCGGCGCCTGGCCGTGGTGTCCGTGATGGGCATCATGGCCCTGCCGCTCCAGGCCCTCGGCTCGTTCGGCTCGGCGTCCGCCGCCTCCGGGCCGGACTTCGTGAAGGACCCCGCGTCGCTGGTGAACCCCGTCATCGGCACCTCGGGCGCGGTCAACACCTTCCCCGGCCCCGACATGCCGTTCGGCATGATGCAGTGGGGACCGGACACCACGCCGCACCGCACCCAGGGCGGCGGGTACGAGTACAAGGACAGCAAGATCTCCGGCTTCAGCCTGGCCCATGTGTCGGGCCCGGGCTGCGACGTCGCCGGAGACGTGCCGATCCTGCCGGTGACCGGTGCCCTGTCGGGCAACCTGTCCGACACCTCCGCCGGGTTCAGCCACGCCGACGAGCAGACCGGGATCGGCTACTACGGCGTCACCGACGCGTCGGGTGTGAAGACCGAACTGACCGACACCACGCGGTCCGGGCTCGGCAGGTTCACGTTCCCCGCGGGCGCCCAGTCGAACCTGCTGCTCAAGCTGAGCAGCGGCGCGACCACGGTGGACGCGACCCGGGTCAAGGCCGTCAGCGACCACGAGGTCAGCGGTTCGGTCGACAGCGGCCACTTCTGCGGCGCGAAGAACCACTACACGCTGCACTTCGACATCAGGTTCAACCAGTCGTTCACCGGCAGCGGCACCTGGGTCGGAAGCACCATCAACCCGGACGCCACGTCGCAGACCCTCGGGCGCGCCCCGCAGACGTCGGCCAAGCACGCCGGCGGTCCGCTCCACGAGCAGCACTTCACCGTCCCGGACCACCCGGCCCCGACCGTGCACGGGGCGGCGCAGACCGCCGCGGCCGCGCCGGTCACCGGCGCCAACGGGATGTACCTGACGTTCGACACGTCGAAGAACGCGACCGTCACGGCCGCCGTCGCCATCTCGTACACCAGCGACGACAACGCCGCGGCCAACCTCAGCTCCGAGGTCAAGGGCTGGGACTTCAACGCGATGCGCCAGGCGAACCACGACGCGTGGAACGCGATCCTGGGCCGCGTGAAGATCGGCGGCGGCAGCCACGACCAGCAGGTGCAGTTCTACACCGCGCTGTACCACACGCTGCTGCACCCGAACACGTTCTCCGACGTCAACGGCGAGTACATGGGGATGGACGACCAGGTCCACAAGGTCGCCAAGGGCCAGTTGGCGCAGTACGCCAACTACTCCGGCTGGGACACCTACCGTTCGCAGACGCAGGCCATCGCGATGGTCGCGCCGCGGCAGACCAGCGACATCGTCACCTCGATGCTGAACGGCTACGACCAGACCGGTCTGCTGCCCAAGTGGGCGTCGAACAACGGCGAGAGCTACGTGATGGTCGGCGACCCGGCCGACGGCATCATCGCCGACGCGTACGCCTTCGGCGCCCGGGACTTCGACAGCGCCCACGCCCTGGAGGCGATGGAGCACGAGGCCTCCGCGGCGAGCCAGAACCGGCCCGGCCAGGCCGTGCGCGACCAGTACGGCTACCTGCCGCTGGACCAGTCGAGCTACCCGTGCTGCAACTTCTACGGCCCGGTGTCCACGCAACTGGAGTACGACACCGCGGACTACGCCATCGCGTCCCTCGCCAAGTCGCTGGGCAAGGCGGCCGACTACCAGAAGTTCGCCACCCGGGCGCAGGACTGGATGAACGTGTTCAACCCGCAGACCGGCTACCTGCAGGGCAAGGACAAGAACGGCCAGTTCGCCGGCGGCTTCACGCCGGGCACGTCCAACGGCTTCGTGGAGGGCACCTCCGCGCAGTACACGCCGATGGTGCCGTTCGACATCGCCCAGCTGGTCACCGCCCGCGGCGGCACGGCCGCGTACTCCTCGTACCTGGACAGCCTGCTCGGCAACATCGCCAACCCGGGCGGCACCAACGCCGACCTGAGCAACGAGCCGAGCCTGGAGATCCCCTGGGAGTACGACTACCTGGCGCAGCCGTGGAAGACCCAGGCGGCGGTCCGGCAGGCGCAGCAGAAGCTGTACTTCAACGCGCCGGTCGGCTCGTTCGGCAACGACGACCTGGGGGCCATGAGCTCCTGGTACGTGTGGTCGTCGCTGGGCATGTACCCGGAGACCCCGGGTACGGACACCCTCGCGCTGGGCAGCCCGGCCTTCCCGGTCGCGCAGGTCACCTTCGCGAACGGCCGCCAGGTGCGGATCAACGCGCCGAAGGCCGCCCCGGACGCCCCTTACGTGCAGTCGCTGAACGTGGGCGGCAAGGCGTCGGACAACTCGTGGCTGACGTTCGGCCAGTTGCAGAAGGCCGGCACGCTCGACTTCGATCTCGGCACCACCGCGAACACCTCGTGGGCGGCGTCCGCCGACTCCGTCCCGCCGTCGGACACCACCGGCGGAGGCCGCGTGCTGGCCGCGACCGGGCCCACCAGCGACGGGCTGATCGTGCCTCCGGGCACGAGCAGCCAGGGCCTGCTGAAGCTGACGAACCTCGGCTCGGCCCCGGTGACCGTCGACTGGGCCGCCAGCGCACCTGACGGTGTGTCCCTGGGGTCCGCCTCCGGATCGGTGACGGTCCCGGCCGCGGGCAGCGCCGAGGCGCAGGTGCCGGTCACCGCCGGCGGCAGCGAGGGCTCGTACGCGGTGACGTTCTCGCTCACCAACCGTGCGGGCGGCTCCAACCTCGGCGGGGCGACCCTGCGGGTGGCCGTCGCCAAGCCCGGTGAGCTGTGGCCGTACGAGACGAACGAGGGCATCTACCCGGACGGGACGCACTTCTCCGGCGGCTTCGACGACGGCGGCTGGGCGTACTCGCAGGACGCGCTGGCCGCTGCCGGAGCCACCGGCGGCAGCAAGGTCACCGCCGACGGCATCACGTACACGTGGCCGACCCCGGCCTCCGGGCAGGCCGACAACCTCGAGGTCGCGGGCCAGAACCTCCCGCAGCCCGCGGGCAGTTCGGGCGCGTTCCTGGGACTGCTGGGCTCGGCGACCAACGCGCCCACGGACGGCACCGGCGTCCCCGGCGAGCTGACGGTCACCTACACCGACGGCAGCACGTCGAAGGCGACCGTGACCTTCTCCGACTGGACGCTCAACGGCGGCGGCACCCAGCCGGTGGCCGGCAACACCGCGGCCGTCACGACCGGTTACCGGAACACCGCCAGCGGCGGCACGGACACCGTGAAGGCGTACGTCTTCGCGGTGAAGGTACCGCTCGACGCCTCGAAGACGGTCGCGTCGATCACGCTGCCGGTCACCGGCGCCAGCGGCACCGTGCACCTGTTCGCCCTGGGCTACGGCGGATGACCGCGGGCGGGCGGGGGCCGAGCGTCCCCGCCCGCCGTCGGCCACCGCCGCCTGATAGGGCCGCCCGCCCCTCCGGCGGTCGGCCACGAGACCGGAGCCTGCTCCCCGCGACCACACCCCGCGGGGAGCAGGCTCCTCCCGCACCGGCCGGGCGCCGCCCGCTGTTCGCCGCCCGGCTCGGAAGCGGCCGGCACGAAAGCGCCTGGCTCGGAAGCGGAGGCTCAGAAGCGGTCGGCGGCCGCCAGGACGGCCTCCCGGATGCGGTGGTACGTCCCGCACCGGCAGATGTTGCGGATCTCGTCGAAGACCGCGTCGTCCAGACCGCTGATCTCGTGCCCTGCCTCCCGGGCCTGCCGCACCTTCGCGACCGCCGCCATGATCTGCCCGGGCTGGCAGTAGCCGCACTGCGGCACGTCGGCGTCGAGCCACGCCTCCTGCATCGGGTGCAGGTCCTTGCCGACCGTGGCGGGCAGGCCCTCGATGGTGGTGACCTCGTCGGTCGGCGCCAGGTCGCCGACGGGCACGCAGCACGGGTTGAACGCGCGTCCGTTGATGTGGCTGGTGCACGCCTGGCAGACCCCGAGACCGCACCCGTACTTGGGGCCGGTGACACCGAGGACGTCCCGCAGCACCCACAGCAGCCGCACGTCGCTCTCCACCTCGACGGTCACCGGCTCGCCGTTGAGGACGAAGGTGTGTTGGGGCACGGGCACTCCTAGGAGACGCGGCTGAGGCCGTCGGTGGGGGAGGCGGGGATCGGCGGCACGGCGGGCAGCGGCTCGAAGCCGAGCGGTTCGCCGTGGTTGACGGGAAACGTGGTCGGCACGGTGCCGGTAGCCCGGCCGTACGCGCAGGCGACCGCGGCCATGGCGCCCGCCACGGCCAGCTCGCCCGCGCCGCCCGGCGCCCCCGTCGTCGGCGGCATCACGACGATCTGCAGCTCCGGCGGGGAGTTCCACTGCCGCGTGTAGTAGTAGTGGTCCCAACTTCCCTCGAGGAAGCGGCCGTTCTCAAGATGCAGGCTGGACGTCAGGGCCACGGCGATGCCGTCCATGATGCCGCCCATCATCTGGGCCTGCAGGCCGCGCGGGTTGACGGCCAGGCCCACGTCCACCGCGCACACCACCTTGGTGACCCGCGGCCCGGTGTACGCGTCGGGGATCTTGCGGCCCGTGGTCGGCGGCCGGCAGTCGATCTCCGCGAGCACTGCCACGACGCCGTGGTACTCCGGGTGCAGCGCGATGCCCTGCGCCGTCCCGGCCGGCATCGCCCGGCCCCAGTTCCCCGCCGTGGCGACCGCGTCCAGCACCGCGCGGGCGCGTGCGTCCTTCAGGAAGCGGCGGCGGAAGGCGTAGGGGTCCTGGCCCATGCCCTTGGCCAGCTGGTCGACGACCAGTTCCTGCGCGGTCCGCACGTTGGGCGAGTAGATGTTGCGCATGCTCCCGGTGTTGAAGCCCCGGTCGGCCTCGGCGAGCAGCTGCGTGGTGACCCCGAACTCGTACGGGGTCTGCTGGGTGAGCTCGAAGATCGTCTCGGAGAAGCCCAGGTCGCCGACCGGCAGCTTCGCCGCCAGTGCCGTGACGATCTCGCCGAGCCCGTGCCCGAAGTCCGTGCCGACGGACGTGTGCCGCTGCTCGTAACCGACCACCTGGCCGAGCGTGTACGTGGCGCGCACCCGTGACAGGGACATCGGGTGGGTGCGGCCCTGCCGGAAGTCGTCGGTGCGGTGCCACATCAGGCGGACCGGCTTCCCCGTCGCCCGCGACACCTCGGCGGCCTCCCGCGCGCCGTCGAAGAACAGCTTGCGGCCGAACGACCCGCCGCCCTGGGTGACGTGCACGGTCACCGCGGACACCGGCAGCCCGAGATCCGCGGCGATCGTCTCCTGGGCGACGATCGGGGACTTCAGCGACCCCCATATCTCGGCCCGGTCGGGGCGCACGTCGGCCACCGCGCAGTTGGTCTCCAACGCGCTGTTGCTGGCGAAGTGGAACGTGAACCGAAGGTCGACGGCCTTCGTCAGCAGCGGCAACGGCGGGATGACCAGGGGCAGTTCGGCGCGGCGCAGTTCTGCCAGGACGTCCGCCTCCGACGTGCCCTCCTCGGTGCCCGGCCCCCAGTCGACGTCCAGCGCCCGCACCGCGTCGATGCACTGCCCGAACGTCCGCCCCCGCACGGCCACTCCGGTGGTGACCGGCACGACGTCCGTGATGCCGGGCATCGCCCGCACCGTGTCGGCGTTGCGCACCGACCGGACGGTGCCGTTGATGGTGGGCGGGCGGCAGATCATCGCGGGGAGCGCGCCCGGCACGGCCAGGTCCATCGCGAACTGCTTGCGTCCGGTGACGGCCTCCAGCGCGTCGATGCGGTTGCGCGGCGTGCCGATGACCGTGAACTGCCCGGCGTCCTTGAGCGTGACCGGCACGGGCACGATGGTGGGGCTCGCGGCCTTCACGGCCAGTTCACCGTAGCCGACGACCGCGCCCCCCGGCCCCAGGACCGTCCCCGCCTTGGTCGTCAACTCCGTGACGGACGCGTTGAGTTGTTCGGCCGCAGCGGCAAGCAGCCGGCCGCGGGCGAGCGTCGCGGCCACCCGGATCGGGGTGTACGTGGAGATGGTCGTGTTGGAGCCGCCGGTCAGCTGGTTGAACAGCAGCTCGGGGCGCGCGTCGGCGAGGGTGACGTGGACGCGGTCCAGCGGCAGGTCCAGCTCCTCCGCGATCAGCATCGCCGAGGAGGTGGTGACGCCCTGGCCCACCTCGGCCCGGGGGAGGGCGAACGACGCCGTGCCGTCGGCGTGCACCTGGATGCTGATGAGGTTCGCGGTGGGCAGCGTCGCGTCCGTCAACAGGTCGTTGAGGTCGTACAGTTCGGACGGTTCGGGCGGGGAGGGTATCGCCGCGGCGGCGCGCGACGGCGCGGTCGCCGCCTCGCCGAACTCGGCGGCCACGGTGAGGGTCGAGGCGGCCAGCACGTAACCGAGGAAGGTCCGGCGTCCGACGCCGTGACCCCTGCCGACCCAGTCGCCGGCCTCGCCGTTGTCCGCCATGCCTTGCCCCTTCCAGCCGTCCTGCCTGTCCTGCCCGGAGCACCCGCCGGCCCGCACCCGCGGGTCCGCCGTCGCCTGCCCGCCGTCGCCCGTTCGCCCCGTGCGAGCCTCCGGTGATCGCGACGGCGCAACCGGAGCGTGTCATGTCCATCCCGTGTCGCGACATCACCCACAGGAGTGACAGCGGGGGCAGGGGGTACCGTGCCGGCATGCAGGACCTGACCTACCCCCAGCCCGGTCTCACCTCCGAGAACGGCCCGCCGGCCCCGCCCGGCTTCCACACGCTGCGGCTGAGCACGCGACTGCCCGAGGGCAGCTTCGACGCCGCCGCCGACGCGCTCTTCGGGTGGCGCATGCACCGCGCGGTGCCGCTGCTCACCATCGCGCCCCAGCAGCCGCCGGCCGCGCCGGGCGTGGACGTGGTGCTGCGGCTCGGCCCCCTCGCGGCGCCCTGCCGTGTGGTGTGGGCCGAGCGCGAGGAGCACCGCGCCGCGTTCGCCTACGGAACGCTGCCCGGCCACCCCGAGTGCGGCGAGGAGGCGTTCGTGCTGCGCCGCGACCCGTCCGGCGGCCCGGTCACCTTCACCATCGTCGCCGTCAGCCGGCCCGCCGCCTGGTACGCGCGCGCCGCGGGCCCTCTCGGGCGCGGGCTGCAGCGGGCAGTCGCCGTGCAGTACGGCCGCGCCATGCGACGTGCCGCCGCGGCGCGGTGAACGGAAGCCCGCACCTCTGTTCCGGGGCCGGACCGCGGGGGTAGCCTTCCCCGATCGTGCCGCCGCAGGGCGCCGGACCTCCGGCGGTCGTGTCGCGGCCACGCCGAGGCGACCGTCCGACGAAGGGGCCCCGCATGCACACGTTCTCCGGAGCGCGAGCGGTCACCGTGCTCGCCGCGGCCCTGGTGGCCCTCGGGATCATGGCCGCCCCCGCCCTCGCCGATCCCCCCGCCCCGCCCGGCACCCCCACCGCCACCGCGTCCGACGGCATACCGACGGTCGGCCCGCTGTTCCGCCACGGCCTCGACCAGAACCACGGCTGCACCGCCAGCGTCGTGGCCAGCCCGGGCGGCGACCTCCTG
Organism: Actinacidiphila rubida; assembly: GCF_900110255.1. GTDB lineage: Bacteria > Actinomycetota > Actinomycetes > Streptomycetales > Streptomycetaceae > Actinacidiphila > Actinacidiphila rubida. The sequence goes on along the minus strand of NZ_FODD01000044.1, from coordinate 34,169 downwards.
CTGGCCGCCGCGCACTGCGTGTCCGGGACCGCGTCCGGCTGGCAGTTCGCCCCCGGGTACCGCAACGGCCAGACGCCGTACGGGGTGTGGACCGTCGTCGGCGCCTACGTCGATCCCCGCTGGTCCAGCGGCCAGGACCCGCAGTACGACTACGCGATCCTCCAGGTCGCCGACCGGTCGGTCGACGGGCGGCGGACCGCGATCCAGGCCGTCACCGGGGCGAACGTGCTCGGCCGGGCCCCACGCACCGGCCGGACGATCACGGACGTGGCGTACAACTCGGGGATCGACGACCGCCCGGTCACCTGCACGACCACCGTCTACTACACCGACGGCTTCCCGGGCTTCAACTGCCACGGCTTCGTCGGCGGAAGCAGCGGCAGCCCCTGGCTCGCGAAGGTCCCGGGGACCGGACTCACGGAGGTCGACGGCCTCATCGGCGGCCTGCACCAGGGCGGCTGCTACGAATACACCTCGTACTCACCGGCGTTGACCTGGCAGGCCTACAAACTGGTCCTGCGGGCGACGCTCGGCGAGCCCTCCGACACCGTGCCGGCCGCCGGCAGCGACGGCTGCTGACCGCTCCCCAGCGGCGGTCGGCCGTCCCGGCCGCGAACCCCCAAGTGGCCCCGCAGAAAGGCGCTTTGACGCCGCAGCACCTCCACCGTGGCGGACGATCCCACCACCTGGTGGCCCACGCCCGGCAGCAGGAGAAGCTCGTGCGGACGCTCCGCGGCGAGCAGCGCCCTGGACAGGCGGACGGCGTTCGCCGGATGGACGGTGGTGTCGGCCAGGCCGTGGATCAGCAGCAGCGGCCGGTCGAGGCCGCCCGCCGCCCGCACCACCGACCAGGCGTCGTAGCGCTCCGGGAAGGCCTCCGGGTGTCCGAGGAAGCGCTCGCGTGACCGGGCGTGGAAGAGCCGCTGGTCGGTGACCGCCGAGGCGGCGACCGCGGCGTGGAAGCAGTCCGGCCGCCGCAGGACGGCCAGGGCGGCGAGCGTCCCGCCGAAGGACGAGCCGCGGATGCCGACGCGGGACGGATCCAGGTCCGCGCACCGCCGGACCGCCTCGTGGAGCGCGGTGACCTGGTCGTCCAGCACCGGCCCGAACAGGTCCCCGTGGACGGCGCGTTCCCAGTCCGGCCCCCGCCCGGGCGTGCCGCGCCCGTCGGCCACCAGGACCGCGAAGCCCTGCTCGGCGAACCACTGGGAGACGGGCGCCCGCCAGTCCGGCGCCGCCGTCACCCGCTGCCGCTTCGGGCCCCCGTACGGGTCCAGCAGTACCGGCAGCCGCCCGCTGCCCGGGCGGTGCCAGGACGGCAGGTACAGGTCGGCGCGCAGTTCGCGCGGGCCCAGTACCAGCCGCGTCGGCCGGGCCTCCAGCGCCGGCGGCTCGCCGGCGGACCGCACATCGAGTGGCGGCCGCCCCTCCCGGACCGCCTGGGCCCGCCCGTGCGGACGGGTGCCGGCGGCGACCCGGACGAGCGTGCCGCCGCGCCGAACGCCGGAGTGCACGCCGGGCCCTCCGCTGAGCCTCCGCGGGCCGGAGTCCGGGGCCCGCCAGACCCACAGATGGGTCTCGGCCGGGTCGTCCGACGCGGTGAACACGACATCGTCGCCTTCCGTGCCGAGCACGGCCCGCAGATGGAGCCCGGGAGGGGAGACCGGCCGGCCGTCCGCCGTGAGGCGCCGGGTGCCGTCCCCGTCCGCGTGCCCGAGCAGGACGCCTGACGCAGTGCGGGCCGGCAGGCCGGGAACGAGCGCGACCCAGCGGGGGTCGTGCTGCTCGGCGAGCACCGAAGTGGCGCCGTCGGCGGGGTCGATCGCCAGCGTCCGGACACGCCGCTGGTCACGGGACGCCACCACGGCGCACGGGCCGTGCGCGTCCCACACGGCGCCGACCAGATACGGGAACGCGTCGGCGTCGTGGGCCACGCGGATCCGCGTCCCGTCCAACCCGGCGATCCACAACGACACCTCGGCATGGGGCTCGCCGACCGCGGTGCAGCGCACCTTCTTCGGGGGCTCGGCGGGATCGTCCGAGCCTGCGACGTGCCAGAGCGGGACCCGGGCCGAGTCCACACGTGCGACGAGCAGCCGCCCGCCGTCCGGTGCCCACCAGAACCCGCGCGCCTCGTCCGCCGCGACCGCGGCGGTGTGCTCGCCGATGCCGAACTCCACGTGCGGGCCGTCCGGCGAGGCCACCGCGCGGTCGCCGCCCCCGGCCACGTCGACGACCCGCAGTGCCCCGCCGGCGAGGTAGCCGATCCGCCGCCCCGCCGGATCGGGGCGCGGTTCGGCCACCTGTCCCGCGGTCACCAGCTTCCGCGGCCGCCCGCCGTGGACCTCCAGCGTCCACAACGCCCCGCCCAGGGCGAACGCCGCGACGCGGCCGTCCGAGTCCGCCCCGTACCAGCCGATGCCGCTGCCCGGCGCGTCCGGGCACAGCTCCGCCGGGTCGGCGAGCACCCGTTCCGCCCCCGACCGGACGTCCAGGGCCCACAGGCAGGCGACGGGGTCGTGCCCCGCCCGGGACCGCAGGAACAGCACCGTCCCGCCGTCGGCCGACACCGTGAACCGGGCCGGCTGCCCGAGCGTGAACCGTCGTGTCCGGACGAGCTGTTCCGGCAGGGATGCGGGGTCCGTGGCCATTGCGGCAGCCTGCCACGCCGCACGGTGTCAAACAAGTGTTCGAATCACCCCGCCGGTGCGCCAGGAGGCACGTCCTCGGCCATGGCCCGCGCCGTCTCCGCGAGCTGCCTGGTCTGCCCCGCCGACAACCGCCTGGCCTCCCACAGGAGTTCGCGTGTGTCCACGACCCTCTGCGGGGGTGGCGGAGGTGATTCGTCGAGGACGATGTCCGCGATCGCGGCCAGTTCGAGTGCGTCGATGTCCAGTGCGAGCGCGAAGTCCGCCACGCGTCGGGAGGACAGCGCGACCCGTTCGACGCCGATCATGAAATAAGTGGAGGCCGACAGGCAGGTCGGTGTGAGGAGGGCCATGAAGTGCATCAGGCCCGTCGGGCCGAGGTTCCGGTACCGGAGCATGCGGATGATCCAGTTGCCGGGGTTGCCCATCGATGCGGGAAGCCACGGCGGGTCGAACGGCGCGGTCCGCTCCGTCTGCGGCAGCGAGCGCGCGGCCAGGAGGAGTTCGCGGCGATCGTCCGCGGGAAGGCGCATCGCGACGTCGTAGATCATCTGCCGCACCCCGTTGTGCGCCTCCGCGTCCAGCGGCGCCAGATCCTCCGGCACCGGTGCGCCGGCCAGCACGAACAGGTCGACCGCGTGGTATCCGAGCGCTGCTGCGAGGTGCCGCAGCAACCCCGCGTCCGGTGTCCCGCCGGCCAGCAACGCCGTGATCTCGGCCGGCTCGGACCCGGCTCGCGACGCCAACGTGCCGGCAGTGAGCCCGCGGTGGCGCAGCAGCCGTCCCAACGGCACCCCGAATCCGGGGTGGAGCGGCTCGTGCGCCTGTGCGTCAGGCACCCGCGGTCCCAAGGGGACGGGTCAGCGTGCCGGGGGTGTGGACCGGGATCCTGGGCCGGGTGACGAGCTTGTTCACGGGGGCGGCGGGGTCCAGGTCGCGGTGGACGACGCGGGCGACCGCCTCGATCGTGGCGATGCCGTAGTCCATGGTGCTGTCGTCCTGGGTCAGGACCACGATCGCGTAGTCCCGGCCGCCCCCGGTGAACGCGCCGACGCTGTGCACGCGCCACGCATGAGTGGACCGGGGGAGCCAGCCGTTCTTCACATGGACGGTCACACCGGCGGGAGTTCCGGCCGGGACGCCCCAACGCTGGGAGGAGACGACCCTGTTCATCAGGTTGAGTGCGTAGGCCCGGGAGTCGGAACCGAGCACGGTGTTGTCGGAGGTGAGCAGCGCCATCAGCTTGAGTTCGTCGCCCGCGGTGATCTGCGTCAGGCCCCAGTAGCCGTTCGCGCCGGGCGTGGTGTGGGTCATGCCGGCGAGCGTGAGGAAGTGCTGGATCCGGCCGACGCCGAGCTGGTTCCACAGCGCGGTGGTGGCGTCGTTGTCGGACTTCGTGATCATCGCCGTCGTCAGGGTGACCTCGCGCGCGGTCAGCGACCGGTCGGCCTCCTTCGCCTGGCGCAGCAGCGCGCCCAGGACGGTGACCTTGACGGTGCTCGCCGAGTCGAAGTGGCGGCCGGAGTCGAGCGTGCACTGCGTGCCGGTCGTGCGGTCGTACAGGGCGATCGCGGTGGTGCTGTGGCGGCCGCCGAGGGCTCCGGTGATGTCCCTGCCCAGGTTGGGGGCGATCCGGGCCCGGTGCGAGGTGCACAGGACCTGCGGTGCCGCGGCCGCGGCGGGTGCGGCCGCGGCGAAGAGCGGCACCAGGGCGCCGGCGGCTATGGCGAGGGGCAGCGCTCTGCGGGCGCCGCGTGCTGTCGAACGTACAACCATGGGTCCGTTCCGTCCTGTTCGTGGTGACGGGCACACCGGCACGGCCCCCGTGCGCCGTCCGCTCCCCTCGGGCGCGCCGTGTCCCCCTCGACGCGCGCCGGCGTGCCACGCCGACGCGCTTGCCCGACATGACGATCGGGCCCGCCGCGTGGTTGCACGCGGCGGGCCCGGCGACCGGTACGCACAAGCGGCTGTGTTACGGGGTGAGTTCGGCGACCCGCGAGAAGTCGCCGTTCTGCGTCTGCGCCGCGTTCACCACGATCCGCACGGACGTCGTGGTGACGGGGGAGTCGAACGCGACCCACCGGTCCACCGCCGTGTTGCCGGTCACCTGGGCGTGCGTCACCCAGGCGGTGCCGTCCCAGGTCTGCACGGCGAAGTCCGTCGGCACGCCGTCCACCATGGACGCGAACCCGACGCCGTGCAGGGTGACGTCGGCGGGCGAGGTCACGGTCAGGGTGTCGGGGAACGCGCCCGGTGTGTCGTCGTTCCAGAAGGTCGAAGGATCGCCGTCGAGGGCGTTCGCCGGGTCGTACGTGCGCTGCTGCCCCTCGTACACGTTCGGCGCGTGGAAGCTGGACGCGGCCGCCGTGGTGCCCTCGGGCCAGACGCCGAACACCAGCACCTGGGCGGCCGTGTGCGCGGACGCGCCGCCCGCGGACGCGGTGAACGTGAGGGACTGCGGACCGCCCGCGGCGCCGGCCGGCGCGTGGACGGTGACCGGGACGACCGTGTCGGTCGGACCGTCGCGGGTGTCGACCGTGAACGCGGCCGGGTCGGCGGTCCAGCCTGCGGGCAGGCCGGCGGTGACCGAGCCGTGCAGCACCGTGTCACCCGTCGCGCTGACCGTGACCGGCACGGTCAGCGTCTGGCCGGCCCGCAGCGGCGTGCTGGGCGCGGCCGTCACCGCGGCGCTCAGCGCCGTGGTCACGCGCCCGAGGGCCTGGCTGCCGATGTCCGCCGTGGACGGCACGCCACGCAGCACCACGTAGCCGCCGTCGGTGTGCGCGCCGTACGCCGATCCGCTGCGCCCGTTCCAGACGACGCTGCCGTTGACGGTCACCCGGGTCCTGGCGCCGAACGTCGGCACGTCGACCTCGGTCACCGCCGCGGCCGGAGCGTCGACCTTTTCGGTGAACGTCCGCGCGGAGACGTCGTGGTGCCAGGCGAGGCGGATGTCGCCGAGCGGCGTGCGCAGCGACCCCTGCGCCGAGGCCAGGTCGCCCGGTTCCGGGCGGAGCGCGTAGCCGCCGGTGACCGACTGCGGCCGGATGCCCAGGACGTAGAAGGTCAGAGCGGAGGTGGGTCCGGTGGCCCAGCCGTGCGCGGCACTCATGTAGGCGCCGCCGTAGCCGAGCCGCCCGTCGGCGAGATAGCCCTCCCAGAACGTACTGCCCGTGCCGAGGGGGGAGTCGAGCATGTATCCCCACTCGCGCCGCATCAGGTCGAGCGCCCGCGTCGCGTCACCGGCCTGCAGGTGCGCCTGGAGTTCCATGGAGCCGGGGAAGGTGGCGATCTCGCCGTTCTTCTCCGGGGTCGTGGCGCCGTAGGCGTTCCAGTTGCGGCTCAGCGCGGCACTGACCCGCAGGGCGCGGTCCGCCGGTGCGACCTGGAACCACACCGCGGCGGAGTTGCCGTCCTGGGGGTGCAGGTCGCTGCCGGGGTTGTCGCGGTACTGCCCCGCGGCCTCGTCCCACAGAGTGGAGTTGACGGCCTCCTTGAGCTTCGCGGCGGCGGCGGTCCACGCGGAGCCGGACTGCGCGTCGCCCTCGACGTCCGCGAGCGCGGCGCCGGTCACCAGCGCCTGGTACAGCAGCGCGTTCGCCTCGATGTTCTCCCCGCCCTGCCCGCCCCGGGCCCAGTCGGCGGTGCCGGTCACCGACATCAGGCCGTCCGGCTGCACCTTGGCCAGGGAGAACGCCACGGCGCGCCGGTAGCCGGCCCATTCTCCGTCGAGCCACGCCCTGTCGTGCGCGTACTGGTAGTAGTTCGCGGTGCCGATCAGCGTCCACAGGTGGTAGGTGTCCGACCCGTAGAAGTTCACCTGCGGCCCCGCAAAGGGGAGTTCGCCGGAGGCTGCCTGGTGCTGGTACAGCGTCGTCAGGGCGTTGCGGGTGGGCGTGAGGTCGCCGAGGGAGGCGTACTCGGTGGGCACGGACACGCCCAGGTCGCCCGGCCACACCGTGCGGTCGCGCTTGGCGCCGTCGACGAGGACGGTGTCGCCCGTGCCGACCGTCGCGGAGTTGTCCCAGCCGGTGGCCGGCGGGCCCCACACCCGGCCCGTCGTCGGCGCGATGGTGTTGGTCTGCACGGTGTACGCGCCCGCGTACCAGATGCGGTTCAGCAGCGGGTCGCTGGAGGAGAAGGAGTTGGCGTAGGCGCGCAGGTCCGTCATCGTCGGCGCGAAGCTGATCGCGAGCGAGACCTGGTCCAGGGCGACGGGCGTCCCGGACGTCCCGAACAGCGTGAGGTAGCGGAATCCGCCGCGCAGCGAGGCGGCCGGCATCGTCCAGGACGCGCCGGGCGCGACGTCGGCGAAGATCGCGCCGTCGCTGCCGCCGCCCCCGTTGCTCGCGTCGCTGGTGGTGCCGATGTACTGCGACGACTCGGTGAAGGCCAGGCCGAGGCGGCTGCCCGCGGTGGCCCCGTTCGTGAAGCGCAACGTGACCAGGCCGCCGACCTCCTTGCCGAAGTCGAGGGTCAGCGAGGAGTCGGCGCCCGTCAGGGCCGTCGGCCTCCCGTCGAGCAGGCCACCGGGGTCGGTGACCGACCCGGTCGTGCGGGTCACCCGCACGGGGGCGACGGTGCGGGTGGCGGGCGCGAAGTTGTCGGCGTCGCCGGGGCGGTCGTGCGACGCGGCCGCGGTCCCGGCAGGCAGGGCGGATCCGGCGGTCGTCGTCGCGGCCGCGGTGGCGCCGGCGGCGGGCAGCCCGGCCAGCGTCATGCCGGCGAGCGCCAGGCAGAAGCCGAGACGTCTGCGGCCGCGAGGGTGGACCGCACGGTGTGGCGTGGCCATCAGCAGCTCCCAAAGAGCGGGGACAGGGAATGAATCGTTTCATTCCCAGAAATACGCCGGGGAATATACGGAGGGGAATCGGGGCCGTCAATAGGTGCGGCAGAGGTGGTCGCACACACGTGGACACCGGCGCGCTCCCCGGGTCGGATGCGGCGAGAGATCCCGCTCGCGAATTGAAGACGTTTCAATTCGAAGACGTGATCCCGGCCGGCTTTTCCTCACCGCATGCCTCTTGACCACCTGTCAGAACGCCACCTATGGTCGCGGGCAGTCTTGAATCGTTCTATGCGTCACCGCACGACCGGTCGGCGGTCCGCTCGCCGTCCGCCCGCCCGCCGGGGCGCTCGCCGTAGTGCCACCGCGGGTCCGCACTCCCGCTGAAACGTTTGCATCTCCGCAGATCGCGTACCTCCGAGGAAGGGGTGCCCCATGCCATGGCCCGGGTTTCGACCAGGGCGGCGGTCGCGTACCGCCGGACACGCCGTGACGGTCGCCGTCACCGGCGTCGCCGCGGCGGCCGCGCTGCTCGCCACCGCGCCGGCGGTGCCCGCCGGCGCCGTGACCCCGCGCGACGCCGCGGCCGGCTCCGGCCCGCTCGCCCCCACCGGCCTGCGCGTCGACGGGCACGGCGCCGGCCTGCCGGCCGGCGAGTCCCGCCCCCTCCTGGCGTGGACGGTGCGCGACACCGGACGCGCCCAGGCGCAGACCGCCTACGAGATACGGCTGGGCGCCGCGCCGGGCCCGAACCGGGCACGCGACCACGCGGCGGACTGGGACTCCGGCCGGGTGGTGTCCGCCGAGTCGACCGGAGTCACCTACGGCGGGCCCGAGTTGAGCAGCGACCACAGCTACACCTGGTCGGTGCGCACCTGGAACCGGCAGGGCGTGCCGTCGCCCTGGTCGGCGCCCACCACGTTCGACACCGGACTGCTGCATCCCTCCGACTGGTCGGCGTGGTGGATCCAGGCCGACGACGGCGCCCTGCTGCGGGGGGACGTCGACATCGTGAAGCCGGTCGCCCGCGCCCGCCTGTACTTCGCGGCGCAGGGACTCGTCGAACCGCACCTGAACGGCGCCGTCGTCGACCCCACCGAGGTCCTCGACTCCTCGGTCACCGACTACGCGTCACGCGCGCTGTACCGCGACCTCGACGTGACGACCCTGCTGCGCCACGGCAGCAACGCCCTCGCCTTCATGGCCGGCAAGGGCCAGGCGAGCGGACGGCCGGCGTTCGTGGGACAGCTCGACGTGACCTACACCGACGGCACCCACACGCAGTTCGGCACCGGCCCGGACTGGAAGACGACCCCCGGACCGGTCACCGGCGACGACTTCTACTACGGCGAGACGTACGACGCGCGCAGGGCCGTGCCCGGCTGGGACTCCGCCGGGCTCGACGACAGCGGCTGGGCCGACGCCCGCGCCATCGCGCCCGCGGCCCACCCGCTGAGCCTCGCGCAGGGCCGGCCGGTGACCGCCCTGGACACGACCTCCTGCTGCGGCTGGTCGCCGGCGGCCCTCACCGACGGCGTCGACGGCTCCTCCGACGCCTCCGAGGGCTACCACTCGGCGATCGAACAGAGCGACGACAGCACCAAGTGGGTGCAGACCGACCTCGGCCAGGACCGCGCCATCCGGCAGATCACGCTGTTCCCCGCGCGGCCCACCAACGACCCCGCGGGCGACTTCAAGGGCGCCGGCTTCCCCGTCCGCTACAAGATCGAGGCCGGTGACGACCCGACGTTCGCCCACGCGACCACCGTCGTCGACCGCACCACCGCCGACCAGCCCGGACCCGGCACCGCACCCGTGACGGCCACGGTCGCCACCACCGCCCGCTACGTGCGGGTGACCGCCACGAAACTCCGCTGCATCGGCACCAGTTGCACCTTCCGGCTCGGTGAACTCGGCGTCTACGGGGCGCAGCCCGACACCGGCTACTCCGCCGTCACCCGGCTGGAGGCCGACACCGCGCCCCCGACGCGGATCGTCCGCACCCTCACCCCCGTCAAGCAGACCCGGCCCGCCGCCGGATCCCGCGTCTACGACTTCGGGCAGGACGTCACCGGCTGGGTGACGCTCACCGCGACCCAGCCCGCCGGCACCGCCGTCGCCGTCAAGAAGGGCGAGATCCTCGACTCCGCCGGCCACGTCACCACCGCCAACATCAGCTTCTCCGCGAGCGATCCGCCGCGCCAGACCGACCACTACACCTTCGCCGGCACCGGCTCCGAGAGCTACGCCCCGCACTTCAACTACTCCGGGTTCCGGTACGCGGAGGTCACCGGTCTGCCCGACGACGCCGACGTCACCGTGACCGCCCAGGTCGTCCACACCGACGTCGCGACCACCGGCGGCTTCAGCACGTCGAACCCGCTGCTGAACTCCATCCAGGACGCCGTCGCCGCGACGCAGCTCAACGACCTGCAGTCCATCCCGCTGGACTGCCCCACGCGCGAGAAGCACGGCTGGCTCGGCGACGCGGGGGACTCCGACGTCGAGGCCATGGCCAACTACGACATGCAGTCCTTCTACGACAAGTGGCTCGGCGACGTCGTCACCAGCGCCAACGCCGACGGCAGCATCCCGTCGGTCGCGCCCGCCAACGGCGGCCAGAACTCCTGGCGCACCGACCCCGCGTGGGGCTCGGCCTACCCGCAGATCATCTGGGACGCCTACCAGGCGTACGGCAGCACCCGGCCCGTCACCGACAACTACGCCCAGGTGAAGGCGTGGGTGGACTATCTGGGCACCATCAGCGACGCCGACCACGTCGTCGTCCACGCGCCGACGTCGTGGGGAGACGACTGGGTCGCCTCCGTCAGCACCCCGCACGAGTACTTCCAGACCGGCTTCGCGTACCTCGACGCCCGCCTGCTGGCGCGGATGGCCGGCGTCGTCGGCAACACCGCCGACGCCGCCCACTACAGCGCCCTCGCCGGGCAGATCGCGGCCGGCCTCACCAAGCGGTACTACGACGCGGACACCGGGGTCTGGGCCAACGGCACCCAACTCGCCTACGCCATGCCCCTGATGCTCGGCATCGTGCCGGCCGGTCGCGAACAGGCCACCGTGGACCGGCTGGTGCAGGACATCGCCGCCCACGACGACCACCTCACCACCGGATTCGTCGGCTCCACGATGGTCTTCCAGGCCCTCGGCGCCTACGGCCGCAACGACGTCGCCCTGGCCGTCGCCGAGCGCACCGACTACCCCAGCTTCGGCTACATGGTGCAGCAGGGCCCCGGCACCATCTGGGAGAAGTGGCCCAACTCCAGCGCCCCCGACGGTACCTCGTCCAAGGACCACATCGGGCTCGGCGGCTCGATCGGCCAGTGGTTCTACCAGCAGCTCGCCGGGATCCAGCCCGGCACGGACGGCGGCGGCTACCGCACCCTCACCCTGGCGCCCGGCGTCGTCGGCGACCTCACCAGCGCCTCGGGCCGTCAGGAGACCGCCCGCGGCACCGTCGTCAGCGACTGGACGCGGGACGGGGCCACGCTCACCTACCACGCCGTCGTCCCCGTCGGCGCGACCGCGACGGTCAAGCTGCCGCTCCTCGGCGGCTCCGGCTCGACCGTCGAGGAGAGCGGCCGCACCGTCTACGCGGCGGGCGGCCCGGCGCAGCAGGATCCCGGGCTGACCGTCGGCACGGCGACCGACGACACGCTGACCATGACCGCCGGTTCCGGCGACTACACCTTCACCGTGCGGCCGCCCGCCCAGCCGTTCACCCGCGTGTCGGTCACCGCCGCGCAGGCGTCGGCGGCGCCCGTCACCCCCGGCGGCAGCGGAGACCTGACGGCGCTGGTGGAGGAGCGTTCCACCGGCGGCGGCTCGGCCGCCGTCACCGCCGACGTGCCGCAGGGCTGGACCGCGACCGCCACCCCGGCGCAGATCCCGCTCACCCCGGCCACCGCGCAGGCCCGCACCACGCTCCGCGTCACCGTCCCGGACGGCACCCCCGGCGGCAGCTACCCGGTCACGGTCAAGGTGACGGCCCCCGACGGGACCACCGCCTCGACCACCGTCGAGGTTCCCGTCTTCGGCCGGTGGGCGCCCGGTACGACCGCTTCCGCGTCGAGCGAGCACGCCCCCAACGTCGTGGACGGCGCGACCCGCACCTACACCGCGTCCAACGCCGTCGACGGCAGTCTCACGACGTTCTGGAACGACGACACGCAGGGCAGCTACCCCGACACCCTCACCGTCACCGCGCCCGCCGCCGTCGCGCTGCACGGAGTCGGCTTCGCGTCCTTCAGCGACGGCGTGCCCGTCGACTTCACCGTCCAGACCTGGGACGGCAGTGCATGGGTCACGCAGGCCACCGTCACCGGCAACTCGTCCGTCTACCGGTGGGTCCCGTTCACCTCGGCCGTCACCACCACCCAGGTCAGGCTCACGGTGACCGCCACGCAGGACGGCTTCACGCGGGTAGCCGAACTGACGCCCTGACCCGTCACGGCGCCGGGGCCCGCCGCACGCGGGCCCCGGCGCCCCTCCCGCCACCCCGGCGGCACTCCCGCAGCGTCCGCCTCCAGCGCTCGCCCCCAGAAAGGCAGCCCCCGATGCCACGTCCCCGCCCCCCGCTGCTGCGCCGCCGTGCCGCCGCCCTGCTGGCGGCAGTGCCCGTCGTGGCGGCGGCGCTGCTGACCGCGCCGTCCGCGCGTGCCGACTCCGGTGGCCTCCAGGTGCGCGGCCCCGTCGTCGACGGCACCGCGAACCCGGTGGCCGTGACCGGCCGGACACCGCGCCTGGGCTGGCAGGTGAGCGCCCAGCGCAGCGACGAACTGCAGACCGCCTACCGGATCCTCGTCGCCGACAGCCCCAGCCGGCTGGCACCCGGGCGGGCCGACGTGTGGGACAGCGGCAAGGTCGCGTCCGCCGAGTCGGTGAGCGTGCCGTACGGGGGCCCGCAGCTCGCGCCCGGGCACCACTACTACTGGACCGTGCGCGTGTGGGACAACCACGGCGCCACCTCCGGCTGGAGCCGCCCGGCCACCTTCGACACCGCGCTGGCCGGCGCCGCCGACTGGAAGGGCGCCCAGTGGATCACGCCCGACCGCAGCGGCACCTCGTCCTGGTCCGACTTCACCCTGGACACCGACTTCACCGTCAAGTACGCCGCCGCGGCCGTCGTGTTCCGGGCCAAGGACGCCTCCGACTACTACATGTGGCAGATCAACACCGCGAGTTCACCCGGCAAGGTGCTGCTGCGCCCGCACGTGAACGTGGGCGGCCGGTTCACCACCCTCAAGGAGGTCGACCTCAGCCCGGTGATCACCCCGGCCAACGCCGGCGACCGGCACCACCTGCGGATCACCGCGGACGGCAGCACCCTCACCACATGGATCGACGGCACCCAGGTCGACACCCTCACCGACAGCTCCCTGACCAGCGGCACCATCGGCTTCCGCTCGTCCACCACCGACGGCCGTCAGGAGGACAGCCTCTACGACAACCTCAGCGTCCACGCCCTGGACGGCACCACCCTGTTCAGTGACGACTTCTCCGCCTCACCCGACCCGTCGTTCCCCGGAACGCCCGTCACCGGCGGCCAGCTGGAACCCTCGGGCGACCCGACCCTGCTCGACCGGGACGCCGCCGCGCCCATGCTGCGCACCACCTTCACGCTCGACCGCAAGATCGCCGACGCGCACGCCTACGTCTACGGACTCGGCCTCTACGAACTCCACCTCAACGGAGCCAAGGTCGGCGACCACGTGCTCGCGCCGGCCAACACCCCCTACACGCAGCGGAACCTGTACGACACCTACGACGTGACCTCCGCGCTGCGCCAGGGAAGCAACGGCGTCGGCATCTGGCTCGGCACCGGCTACGGCGCGCACTTCAGTCCGTACGGCTTCCGCTGGAGCGGCCCCCCGCAGGCCATCATGCTGATCCACGTCACCTACACCGACGGGACCACGGCCGACATCACCACCGACCCGTCGTGGAAGTGGTCGACCGGTCCCGTCCTCGCCGACGACCTCTACAACGGTGAGACGTACGACGCGCGGGCCGAGCAGCACGGCTGGGACACCGGGGGATTCGACGACACCGCCTGGCACCCCGTCACGACCGCGACCGCCCCCAGCGCCACCCTCGCCGCCGACACCATGCCGCCGGTCCGGGTCGTCCAGGACCTGCGGCCCGTCAAGGTCACCCAGCCCCGGCCCGGCACCTTCGTCTACGACTTCGGACAGAACTTCGCCGGCTGGGAGCGGATCGGCGCGCGCGGACCCGCCGGCACCGCCCTCACCCTGCGCACCGCGGAGGAACTGAGGAGCGACGGCACCCTCGACACCACCACCAACCGGAACGCCGCCTCCACCGACACCTTCGTCCTCGCCGGAACCGGCGGCACCGAGACCTACGAACCCCGCTTCACCTACCACGGGTTCCGCTACCTCGAGGTCACCGGCTACCCCGGCACCCCCACCGCCGCCGACGTCACCGGGCGCGTCGTCCACGCCGACGTCGCCTCCACCGGCAGCTTCGACTCCTCCGACGCGCTGCTGGACCAGATCTGGCAGAACAACCGGTGGAGCATGCTCAACAACTCGATGAGCACCCCCACCGACAACCCCGTACGCGACGAGCGGACGCCCCCCGGCATGGACGTGCAGGCGTACCACGACGCCGCGGTGAGGGAGTTCGGCATGGACGGCTTCTACGCCAAGTACCTCCAGGACATGCCGCCCGGCACCGCGCTGCCCAACGACGCGGGCAACGCGCAGCAGCCCGACATGGGCGGCGACCAGATCTCCCTCGCGTGGACCCTGTACGAGCAGTACGGCGACACGGACACGCTCGCCGCGAACTACCCCGCGATGCGCACGTTCGTCGACACCAACGCCGCGAACGTGCCCGGGCACATCTGGCCCGACGACCACGGCTTCGGCGACTGGTGCCCGCCGTACTACGGGCCCGGGACCAACGACGGCATGGGCAGTCCCGGCGCGGGGAGCTGCTTCAGCGAGGTGTCCCTCGTCAACACCGCGCTGTCGTACCTCCAGGCCGTGGACGTCGCCAAGTCGGCCCAGGCGCTGGGCCGTTCCGACGACGCCGCGCACTACACCGCACTGGCCGCGGACATCGGCCAGGCGTTCAACGCCCACTTCCTCAACAGCGCGGGCGACACCTACGGCGACGGCCGCCAGGTGACCAGCATCCTGCCGCTCGCGTTCGGCATGGTTCCGCAGGACAAGGTCGCCGCGGTCGGCGCCCAGCTGGTCCACACGATCACGGTGACCAACGGCGGCCACCTCGACACCGGGATCTTCGGCACCCGCTACCTCGTCGACGCGCTCGCCGCGATCGGCCGCGTCGACCTCGCGACGGCGGCCCTCGACAAGACCGACTACCCCGGCTTCGGCTTCGAGATCGCCCACAACGCGACCTCGTCGTGGGAGGAGTGGCTGTACAGCTCCGGCATGGAGACCCACGACCACGCGATGTTCGCGGGCGTCAACGCGTCCCTGTACACCGTGCTGGGCGGCATCCGGCCGACGTCCGCCGGATACGGCACCGTGACCGTCGCCCCGCAGGTGCCGGCCGGGCTGCGGCACGTCACCGTCACCCAGGACACGGTGCGCGGCCGGATCACCAGCAGCTGGGCGCACGACGGCACGGCGTTCGACCTCACGGTCACCCTGCCCGCCAACACCACGGCGGTGGTGCGGGTGCCGCTGACCGGGGCCGGGCGCGCGGTCCACGCACCGGCGGGCGCACGGCCCGCGCCGGGCTCCGGCGCCGGAGCGGCGGCGTACCGCGTGGGGTCCGGGACCTGGCACTTCCACGTGGACTGAGCCGACGCCCCGGCCGGCCGCCTGAGGGGGGCCGGCCGGGGCCGTCGCGCGGCGGGTGCGGCAGGCCCGCCCTGCCCCGGTGGGCCGTCTCGCCATCGCCGGCGGCAGCCCACCGCCGTCATGGCCGGCGGGGGAGCGCGTCGAGCCAGGCGGTCAGCAGTCCGTTCAGCTCCTCGGGGCGCTCCTGCTGGATCCAGTGGCCGCACCCGTCGAGGATGTGCGACCCGGACAGGCCCGGCAGCGTCGCCGGGAACGCCGCGATCGCGTCGGCCAGCCAGGTCGTCGAGGCGTCGAGTGCCCCGCCCACGAACAGGGAGGGCTGGGGCACCGGCGCGCCGTCGAACTCCGCGAGGTCCTCCCAGTCACGGTCCATGTTCCGGTAGCGGTTGAGCGCCCCGGTCAGGCCGGTCCGCTCGAACTCACCAGCGTAGAAGTCGAGTTCCTCATCCCCGAGCCATCCCGGCCGTGCACCGGACGGGAAGCGCTCACGCAGCGTGCCGCCGCGCGGCACGAAGTGCGGGTCGGGCGCGCCGGGTCCGGGCATCGTGTCGGCGGACAGCGCGGCGTAGAAACCGGCCAGCCAGCCGCGGACGTCCGGCTCGATCTCCTCCTCGGCGCCGCCCGGCCGCTGGAAGTACGGCACGTAGAACTCCTCGGCGGCGTCGGCGCCGCCCATCCGGGCGAAGACCTCACTGGGCCGCGGGCCGCCCCTCGGCGTGTACGGCACGCTCAGCAGGCCGACCGCGCGGAACACGTCGGGCCTGAGCAGCGCGGCGTTCGCGGCGATCCCCGCGCCCCAGTCGTGGCCCACGACGACGGCCGTCTCCTCGCCCAGGCCGTGCACGGCGGCGACGGCGTCCGCCACCAGCTCGCGCATCCGGTAGGCCGCCACGTCCGCGGGCCGGGACGAACGGCCGTACCCGCGGACGTCGACGGCGGCCGCGCGGTAGCCGGCGGCGGCCAGCGCGGGGAGCTGGCGGCGCCACGAGTACCAGGACTCGGGGAACCCGTGCACGAGCAGCACCAGTGGTCCCTCGCCCTGCTCCACGAGGTGGATGCGTCCGGCGGGGCCGGGCAGCAGCCGGTGCGCGGGCTGCGTGGTCGGAGCGGCGGGCTGGGGCATGGGACCTCCTCGGTTCACCTGGCGTCGACGGGCTGCCGGCGGGCGGCATGCGGGCGGCGGCAGCGGGCGCGCGGTGCGCGCCGGCCCGGCGACGCCTCCGAGGATGCGGTGCGGGCCGCGACGCGAGCCACCGAAGTTGCCGGTTCGGCAAATCCGGAGGCCGGCGGGCAGCCGGGCCGTGCGGGTCGGGGCGCCGCGCGAGTGGCACCACCAGGACCCCCGCCGACGCACTCCCGGGCCGATGTGCCCACCCCGATCCGCCACATGACACCCCGTCATGATCCCGACGCCGGTAGCATCACGCTGGTCTCCGGCGCCGGCGCGCCGGGCCGCCGCCGTACGCCACGTGAGCGGGTCGCGACCCGCCGAGGAGGGGGAAGCCATGCTGCCGCAGCCCACCCGACGGAACGTTCTCCACGGCCTTGCCGCGGGCGTCGGAGTGATCGCCTTCGACCCGCTCACCCGGAGCTGGCGGACCGGCGGCGACGCGCCACGGGACACCTCCGGCGGCGGCGCCTTCGCCCACGTGCCCCCGCTCGACGGGACGCTCCTCACCGACCCCGCGACGCTCGCGGCCGACGCCGACGACTTCGGGCACACCGTCCACCGGAGCCCGGCGGCGGTGCTGCGCCCCGGATCCGTCGCCGACGTCGTGGCCATGGTCCGGTTCTGCGCAACCCACCGCATCCGGATCGCCGCGCGCGGCCAGGGACACGGCACCAACGGCCAGGCACAGGTCGAGGGCGGCCTCGTCATCGAGACCACGCCCCTGAACGCCATCGGGCCCGTCACCCCCGGCCCCGCCGGCACCGGCA
Source organism: Actinacidiphila rubida (assembly GCF_900110255.1). GTDB lineage: Bacteria > Actinomycetota > Actinomycetes > Streptomycetales > Streptomycetaceae > Actinacidiphila > Actinacidiphila rubida. The sequence continues at coordinate 16,980 of NZ_FODD01000044.1, read as the reverse complement.
CCGTCACGGTCGGCGCGGGGGCCCTGTGGAGCGCGGTCGTCCACGCCACCCTCGCCCACGGCCTGACCCCGCCGGTCTTCACCGACTACCTCGAACTGTCCGTCGGCGGCACGCTGTCCGTGGGCGGGCTCGGCGGCCAGTCACGCCTGCACGGCGCCCAGGTCGACAACGTGACGGAGCTCCAGGTCGTGACCGGCGCCGGAGAACTGGTCAGCTGCTCGCCGGGACGGCGCGCCGACCTCTTCCACGCGGTCCGCGCGGGGCTCGGCCAGTGCGCGGTGATCGTCGCCGCCACCCTGAAGCTCGTCACGGCACCCACGTCCGTGCGGCACTTCCTCCTGCCGTACACCGACCTGGACACCTTCCTCGACGACCAGCGGCGGCTCGCCGGGGACGAGCGCTTCGCGTACGTGGAGGGCGAGGTCGTGCCGGACGCGGACGGCGCGTTCACCGGCTACGTCCTCGAAGCGGTCGCCTACGGCCCGCCCGCCGGACCCGAGCCGGACGACGCCGCGCTGCTCAGCGGGCTGCGCTACGACACCTCCGGCGCGGTCACCGCCGAGACCCTCGGCTACTTCGACTTCCTCAACCGCCTCGCGCCCGGCGTCGCCGCCCTGGAACAGGCCGGCCTGTGGGCCTGGGCCCACCCGTGGCTGAACCTCCTCCTCCCCGGCGACCGCGCCGCCGGCCTCGCCCGCACCCTCCTCGACCAGCTCGCCGGCCAGGACACCGGTCCCGGCGGCGTCGTCCTCCTCTACCCCCTCACCGCCGCCCGCCTCCACGCCCCCCTGCTGCGCGTCCCGGACGACCCCCACCCCTACCTCCTCGCCGTGCTGTGGACCCTCGACCCCGCCGACCCCGCGGCCGTCACCGCCCGCACCGCCGCCAACCACGCCGCCTACCGCACCGTCGCCGCCGCCGGCGGCACCCAGTACCCCGTCGGCACCATCCCCATGACCCCCACCGACTGGCGCACCCAGTACGCCCGCGCCTGGCCCGCCTTCAGCGCCGCCAAACACCGCTACGACCCCCTCGACCTCCTCGCCCCGGGCCAGCACGTCTTCACTCCCTGACCGACAGCCCCCGCGTCCGGGCGATCAGCGTCGTTCCTCGAGGAGGCGCTTGAGGGTGGCCAGGTCGGCGGTGACGGCGGCGGCGTCGCGGGCGAAGTCCTCGTCGGAGACGTCGGGACGGCGGCGGAGGGTGAAGACGACCTCGGAGCCGGGAGGGTCGGCCAGGACGCGCATCGGGTTGTGGACGGTCTCACCGGAGGGGAGGGTGACGTCGTGGTCGAGGACGCCGAAGTCGTTGCGCGGTGCGAAGACGACGACGCAGCGGCCCATGGGGGAGTCGGCGATCCACGTGCCGTCGACCTCCTCGACGCTGCTGCCGAGTCCCGCGGCCCAGGCGGGAAGGTTCTCCGGGCGGCAGGCGTACTCGTACACCTCTTTGGCGGGCCGGTCGATCCAGGTGCTGATGTGGCGCGACGCGATGGTCATGGCGGAAGTCTGGCAGGGAGGGCCCCGGCGCGCACGGCACGTCACGGGGCCGTCCGTGTGGTGCCGCCACCGGGCACGGAGCGGGCCGGGCGGGTTCAGCCGGCGGGCGGCAGAAGGGCGCAGACCTCCGCGACGAGCGCGTCCGCGGTGTCGAGGACGGCGCCCAGGGCCTCGGGGGACGCACCGGCCGAGGCGAACAGGGCGTGGGCGCGGGACGCGAAGTCCGGCGGTGCGGACGGCAGGCGCGCGGCCGACGCGACCGCGCCCTTCTCGTTGACCAGCCACCGCCGGTCGTGCGCGTGCATCGCCTGGACCAGCACGCCGACCGCGCGGAACAGGCAGCCGGACACGTAGAACGCGTCGCCGCGCGCCGCACCCTTGCGTGCGCCGCCCAGGATGAACGCCGGTTCCCAGTGCGCGTTGGCGATCAGGGCGTCGCGCAGGGGCTCGGGGTAGGCGGACATCCGCTCCTGCAGCGCCCGCAGTTCGCCTTCGGGGTCGGCGAGAATGCGCCCCAGCGCCAGTTCGCCGGGGTACGCGTGGGAGTACACGCCCAGCGGATGGCCCGGCTGCGTGCCGATCTCGAATCGGCCCCGCTCGCACTCCTCCCACAGCCGACGCACCCGGTCCACGTCCCGGTAGATCCAGTCGACGGCCCGGCCGCCGACCGCCAGCCACGCGCCGCCGTCCACCCACGGACCCCAGCCGCCCGGCTCCGTCACCTCGACGGCCGCACCGGTGAGTTCGGTCGCGAGCCGCCGCAGCGTGGCCGTGTCCAGGGGCGCCCGGTAGTAGAGGCCCAGATCGACGTCGGAGCCGGGTTGGTGTGCGCCGCGGGCCCGGCTGCCGCCCAGGCACACCCCGACGACGCCCTCGACGGCGGCCAGTTGACGCGCCATGCGGGGCCATCGGTCCTCGGCGTCGGCGGCGGTGTCCACGGCGCTACCTCGACGCCACGACGACGGTCGACCGCGGGTGCGCGCCGGCGGCCGCCTCGGTGACCATGAAGTCCGCGACGTCGGCGCGGCTGATCCGCGGGACACCGCGCAGACGCAGGTCCGTTCCCGCGGTGCAGCGGCCGGTCAGCGGGCCGTTGGACAGCATCGGCGGACAGACCAGGGTCCAGTCCAGGGTGCTGGCCCGCAACACCCGCTCCCCGGCCGCCTTGTCGGCGAAGACCCGGCTCAACGACGGCTTGTAGAGCGCCTTCAGGGACGGTGGCGTCACGGCCCAGGACTCCCCGACACCGAGGGAGGACAGGAACACCAGCCGCCCGACACCCGCGTCCGGCAACGCCCGGACGATCACCGGCACCGCCTCGGACATCACCGTCGGTGCGAGCACGCTCCGCAGGCTGTGGCCCGAGCCCAGCGCGCTGACGGCGGCGCCGCATCCCTCGGCGGCCGCCGTCACGGCGGCCCGGTCGCGGGTGACCTCGCCGACGGCCACCGTCACCGCGGGGTCCCGCACGCGCATCCGCGCCGGATCGCGGACCAGCGCCGTCACCTCGTGGCCCGCCGCCAGCGCCCGCCGCACCACCTCCGTGCCGGTCAGGCCGGTCGCGCCGAGTACCAGGATCCTCATGGGGAAGCCGTCCTTCGTCCGGTGGGGAGGCGGGCATCGCCAAGATCCTCGCAGCGGCACGGGGACGCGGCAACAACCTCGGCGCAAGGTCCGGCCGGCCGCCGCGTCCCGGCGCCCGCGGCCGCGGCCGAGAGCCGCCGGGTGGCACCGGGGCGCCGGGCCTGTTTGGCTGGGAGGAGCAGGTCTCCCGGCACGGAGCGAGGGTCGATCATGGACGCGACAGGCGACAGCCACCAGCACCTGCGGCAGATGCGCCGGCGGGCCGCCGAGATGGAGGCGGAGGCCGAACGCAGCACGGATCCCGAGGAGCGCAGGCGGCTCCAGGAGCGGGTCAAGCAGCTGGAGTTCGAGAACGAGCAGGAGAGCATGATGGCGGCGGGCGACATCTACCCCACGGAGTGAGCGAACCGTTCCGCGCGGCGCGTCGAGCCGGCACGGCCAGCCGGCCGCTCACGGCGCGAGCGTGCGGTCCGCGCGGCAAGCCGCCCGGGGCCGGCGGTCGGCCTGTCCGCGCAAGCCGTCCCGTCGCGTGACGAGTCGGCCCCACGGCGTGAGCGGGGCCGGCCTCGGAGGGGAGAGGTGCGCCTCACGGCGCCGACGCGGCGGCGGCCACCGGAGCGACCTCCGGCTCCGGCGCGGTCCAGCGGATCTGCGTGCTGCACAGCGACACCACGACCGCCGACGCGGCCACCGCGCCCAGCCCCCACACCAGGCTGCTCGCGTTGGCGACGAAGCCGATGACCGGCGGTCCCGCCAGCAGGCCCGTGGTGCCCATCGTGGCCACCAGGGTCAGCGCGTCCGAGCCCTGACCCGCCGCCGCCACGTAGACGCACGGCGTGACCGCCGCGATGCCCAGGCCCACGCACGCGAAACCGATGAGCGCCGGCCCCACACCGCCGCTGAGCAGGGCGAGCGCCAGGCCGAGCCCGGCCACGGCGCTGCCGGTGCGGACGACCCGGCCGTCACCCCAGCGGGCCCGCCACCCGTCGGCGAACAGCCGCGCCAGCACCATCATCACCGACACCACGGCGATACCCAGCGGTGCCACCTCCGCCGAGGCCTTCGCCACGTCCTTCATGTACAGCGCCGACCAGTCGTTCATCGCGCCTTCGGTCACGGTGCCGAACGCCATGGCCAGGCCCATCCACAGCGTCATCCGCGCGGGCAGCGACCACGTGCGGCCGGCGGGCTTCGCCGTGTCCGCCGGCTGGTCCGGCGCCGTCACCTCGTCGACCAGGAGCCCCGGCCGGGAGGAGGCGAGTACCAGCAGGAGCAGCACGGCGGCGACGGCGAAGTGCACGGCCACCGTGGACGTCACCGCGTTCATGGCCGACGCGAGCAGGGCCGCCGCGAGCGAGCCGCCGCTGAAGGTGGCGTGCAGCCGGGCCATCGCGTTGCGCTCGAAGCGGGCCTCGAGCGCCGCGCCCTGCGCGTTCATCGCCACGTTCAGGCACGCCACGAGCACCCCGTCGCAGCACATCACGACCAGTGCCACCGGATAGTCGGGCGCCGCGGCCATCGCGAACAGCAGGAGCGTCAGGCCCAGCGCCGACACCAGTGACAGGCGGCGCGAGCCGACCCGCCGCATCAGCCACGCCACGAGGGGGAACGAGGCCGCGGCGCCCACGCCGGTGGCCATCAGCAGCAGGCCCACCTCGGCCGAGCTCAGCCCGAGGTGCGCCTTGATCGCCGGCAGCCGGGACGCCCAGGTCGCGTACTGGAACCCCAGCGAGCAGAACAGCGCCGCGATGGCCAACTGGCCTCTGCGGAAGGGATCGTGCACGCGGAACATCGGATTCAGACCACCTCGTGTTGTGTTGACCACCCGCGCAGCGGACCGCTGGCCGGATGCGGTGCGCCGGTCCGGTCCGCGGGGACCGGCCGGGACATGTACACCGGATCGGCGCCGTAGCCCTCCGCCGGGGGCGCCGTGCCCCCGGCGGCGAAGCCGTTCGCCGACCAGAAGGAGTCGCTGCCGCCGACGGCGACCAGCGAGATCTCCTCGAAGCCCGACGCCGCGGCCACCGCCGTGAGGTGCCGCAGCAGCCGCCGGCCCAGGCCGCGGCCGCGCAGATCCTCGGCGACGACGAGGTCGTGCAGGTGCAGGTTGGCCGACCGGTGCGCCACCGCCTCGGCGCGGGCCAGGTCGGGGTACGCGGACGCGGGGTAGGGGAGCGCCAGCAGGTAGCCGGCGAGCCGGTCGCCCACGTGCAGCACGAAGCACGTGGACGGGGACGCCTGGGCCCTGGACCGCAGCACGGACGGCTCCTCGGACAGGCCCAGCGGCGCGTACGCGCGGCTCTCCAGCCGGATGATCCCGGGCCAGTCGCCCTCGCTGACCCGGCGTACGCGGACGTCGGCGTTCATGAGCCCCCACCTGCGCCGCCGCGTCGATCCCCGTCCCCGCTCGTGTCCCCGTTCCCGTTCCCGCCGCCGACGCAGACGTGGGGAAGCGGGGCGAACCCGTTGAACCCCTGCGACATGTAGCTGATCGCGTACGCGCCGCTGGACAGCACCCAGACCGGGTCGCCGGACGCGAGTGCCGCCGGGACCGGCACCGGCGCCCGGCCGGGCGTATGGGTGTCGGCGCTGTCGCAGGTCGGGCCGGCGACGGTGGCGGGCACCAGCGGGCCGTCCGGGTGCGTGGGGAAGACCAGCGGAAACCGTACGTCGTCCATCTCGTACAGGCCGTTGAACTTCCCGCAGCTCAGGTACAGCCACCGTCGCAGCCGGCCGTCGGCCCCCCGCCGGGTGGTGAGCCGGGACACGTGCGCCCGGATCGCGCCGTGGTCGGCGACCAGGTGGCGGCCCGGTTCGACCACGAAGTGCAGGCGGTGTCCCGCCACTCGGGCGCACCGCTCCATGCCCTCCCGGACCACGGCGAAGATCTTGTCCAGCGGCGGGTCGAGCGGCGTGCCGTGCCCGTCCAGGTAGCCGAGCGCCGGCAGGCCGCCGCCCAGGTTCACGTGATCCAGCGCGACGCCGTCCTCGGCGAGTGCCTCCAGGACGTCGGTGAGCTGGTCGAAGGCGCGCTGCCAGGCCTCGGTGGTCATCTGTTGCGAGCCGACGTGCACGGACAGGCCGGCCGGCGTCAGCCCGGCCTGCCGGGCCGCGCGCAGGACCAGCACCGCGTCCTCGACCGAGCAGCCGAACTTGTCGCTCAGGCCCCACAGCGCGCCGAACCCGTCGGTGGCCAGGCGGCAGAAGACCCGCGCGCCCGGGGCGTGGCGGGCGATCGCCGCGACGTCCTCCGGGCTGTCGGTCGCGAAGAGCGTCACCCCCAGACGGTGGGCCTCCGCGATGTCGGTGTCGGACTTGACGGGATTGCCGTAGTGGATCCGCCCGGGCGGCACTCCGGCGGCGATCGCCTGCGCGATCTCGTGCGGGCTCGCGGCGTCCACCCCGGACCCCTTGCGCGCCAGGCAGGCGAGCACCTCGTCCAGGGGACACGCCTTCATCGCGAACCGGACGGCGACGCCCGGCAGTTCACGCAGAAGGCTCTCGTAGCGGGCTTCGATGCCGGCGAGGTCGAAGACGATCCGGTCCTCGTCGGCATCGGCCAGGGCGGCCAGCAGGGCCGCGTCGTCGTGCGTCATCGACGGATCAGCCGGGAATCCGCTGTGACCGACGCAGGACGGTCTCCCTGCTCGCCGCCACCAGGGCCGGCCAGCACTCGACGAGCAGGGCGAAGTCGTTCGCGTCCTGCAGTGCCTCGTCCAGCAGCCGCTCGCGGCGCGACGCCAGCAGGTCCGCGAACTCCGCGTACCGGCCGCCGAGCGTGCGGTAGGAGCGGTCCAGGCAGTCGAGCCGTTCGACGTTCTCCGTCCGGTCGAGCAGGGTGCTCGCCCGCACGAACTCCGCGACGTGCGGGGCCCGGACGTGATGGTGCTCGTCGAGCAGGGCGCCGCCGGCCGCCGCCATGTCCGCGTAGACGGCATTGAAGTACAGCATCGACAGGAAGAACTTCGCGAACCGCAGGTGGTAGGCGCTGAAGCCGGCGTCCGTCCTGCGTTCCGGCGTGTAGTAGTTGACGATGTGCCGGTTGTGCAGCACGCCCGGCAGCGTCGCGTCGTGCACCAGGTGGATCAGGAAGTAGTCGCTGCCGATGGTGTCGGTGGCCGGCGGCAGCGGCACCTCCTCGTGCACCTGGTGGAACGCGATGTTGCACATGTCGACCCGCATCGGGTCGACGGCCCCGAGCACCGAGTGGTCCGCGGTGAACGCCTCCGAGCCGGCGCCGCGGAACGACTCCACGGCCAGCTCGTGCTTCCGCGCCGCCGGCCAGCCGGCCGGCGCCCACAGGCCGACCACCTCGTGGTACACGTCGGGGTCGAGGCGGTGCATCTCCTCGATGTCCACGGACATCTCACCGACGAACGAGGCACCCACCATCGCCACCGGCTTGCCGGCGTCCGCCGGCGCGACCCGCGACTCGTCCACGCCGTCGACCGCGTCCCCGGCCCGCCGGCCCAGCGACATCAGCTCGTGGTGGACGGGGAAGACGGGTGCGCCGTCCAGCTCCTGGAACCGGCTGTCGGAGTCGCGGCGGTGCACCGACTCGCAGCCCAGCGCCGCGGCGATCAGGAACGCCCGGTTGGTGCACGCCCCGTAGGACGACGCGCCGGGCAGCATCAGGTCGAGGACCAGCTCCGGCTTGGCGACGCCGGAGCGCTCCACCACCTGCCGCAGGAACTCCCCCTGCTCGGCCTCGCCCAGGTGGTGCGCCACCACGCCCGGTTCCGCGGGCAGTTCGCGGACCGCGCGGGCGTGTTCGGCGAAGTCCGGCGCCTGGCTGGAGTCCAGCACCAGCAGGTGGACCTCGACGCCGAACCGGCGTGCCGCATAGACCGCCTCGCGCCCCACCGCCTTGATGGCCGCGACGCACGCCCGGTTGGTCGGCAGGGTCAGGCAGATGCGCCGCATATCCGCTCCCCGCTCGGCGTGGTGTCGTCCTGCTCGTGCCACGGCGTCAGCCCCAGCAGCCGCTCGCCCAGCCCGGTCAGCCTGGCCGGCCCGTAGCGCAGGGACTCGTGCCGGGTGGCGTCGCCCACCAGCGTCCCGTTCCACTCCGGAGTACTCAGGGTGCGCCACGAGTCGACGCGGGAGCGGCGCAGTTCGGCGTGCGACTCCAGTGCGGGCATCATCGACAGGTACTGGACCGCCCGCACGCCCTCCTGGGAGGTGTTGGGCGCGACGCCATGGGCCAGCAGGCCGTTCCAGATCAGCAGGTCGCCCGCCTCCAGGCGGGGCCGGACCACCGGGAACTCGGCCCGGTCGACGGCCGGCCTGATCGGGTCGCGGTCCTCCGGCTGCACCGCCCGCCACCGCTCGAACCGCCGGAACAGTTCGGGGGAGCACTGGAAGCCGCCGAGCTCCTCCTCGGTGTCGTTGAGGGCGATGATGCCCTGCACGCGCTGCGGGAGGATGCCGAGCATGGTGTCGACGTCCCAGTGGAGGTTGATGTCGAAACCGCGCTCGGTGGGCGTGATGAGCCCGCGGTCGCGGTTCTTGATGTTCGGCGGGTTGAGGTTGAGCCGGTCCAGGGTCACCCACAGTTCGTCGCAGTCCCACACGTCGGCGAACGCGTCGTAGACCCGCTGCGTCTGACGGCTGTCCCAGATCAGCTGGTGCTGGTAGGCCTCGACGAAGCCGTAGATGTGCAGCTCGCGGTCCAGGTCGGTGCGGAAGTCCCGCTCGTCGTACCAGGTGTCGGGACGGGCCGGGTCGAGGCCCTGGAACTCCCAGGTGAAGTCCAGCAGCGCGGCCGCCGCCTCGGCGGGGATCGCCTGCTTGACCACGACGTAGCCGTAGGTCTGCCAGAACGCGAAGTCCTCCTCGCTCAGGACGCGGAGCTGCTTCGTCTTCTCCAGATCGCGCAGCTGGGTCCGCGCGAGATAGGTCTCCCCGTCCGAGCTGAAGTAGGGGACGTCGGAAGGGGCTCGGAACAGATACGGGTGGTTCGGCGCCATGCGGTTGCTCCAGCGAAGTGCGGGTGTGCGTCGGCGCATTCGGCACAGGAGTGATCACGGATGGTGATGGACATCGTTGCCGGACCATGCGAGGGGCGGTTTTCGCCGCTCCCGGGCATGCCCGTCCCCCGGCAGAGTGCGTCACCCACACCCCTTGCTGAACTTGCGCCTCACTAAACTGGACTAGACCAACGTCACGTGTCAACCAACGACATGAAGAGATCCCGTGACCGATTCCCTTACGTCCGTTGCCAGTTGAGGGGCCTGCGAGACACCCGCCGGCCGGCGGCCGGCGATCTTCTTGACACTGCCGATCGGGCTAGGCGACTATCGATTGGTCTGTACCACAGCTCATCGGTGCGACCGATGTGTCGGCACTATCCGGAAGGCCCCAGCCGATGTCCTCCAGCAAGCACAGCAAGGAGTTGCGACGGCTCGCGCTCTCGGTCCTGCAGCCGGGATTCGTCGGCACCGAGGCCCCGGAGTGGGTGCTGCGCGCCATCGCTGACGGCCTGTCATCCGTGGTGCTGTTCTCCCGGAACATCGCCTCACCCGAGCAGGTCGCCCGGCTGGCCGCTCAACTGCGCGCCGAGAACCCGTCGTTGATCATCGCTATCGACGAGGAGGCCGGTGACGTCACCCGGATCGAGTCCGCCACCGGCTCCACCCGGCCCGGCAACTTCGCCCTCGGCGCCGTCGACGACACCGAACTGACCGAGTCCGTCGCCCGCGACCTGGGCCGCCAGTTGCACGCCACCGGCGTCAGCCTCGACTACGCACCCAGCGCCGACGTCAACTCCAACCCGGACAACCCGGTCATCGGCGTCCGGTCGTTCGGCGTCGACCCCGCCGTCGTCTCCCGCCACGTCGGCGCCTGGATCACCGGACTCCAGTCCGCGGGCGTCGCCGCCTGCGCCAAGCACTTCCCCGGCCACGGTGACGTCGCCGTCGACTCCCACCACGGGCTGCCCAGCTACGACGCGAGCCTCGCGGAGATCGAGGCGCAGGCGCTGCCGCCGTTCCGCGCCGCCCTGGAGGCCGGCGTCCGCGTGGTGATGACCGGGCACCTCCTCGTGCCGGCGTACGACCAGGACGTCCCGGCGACCCTCAGCCGCCGCATCCTGGAGGACCTGCTCCGCAAGGAACTCGGCTTCGACGGCGTGATCGTCACCGACGCCATCGAGATGGGCGCGGTCACCGACCGCTACGGCATCGACGGCGCCACGGTCCGGGCCCTCGCGGCGGGTGCCGACGCTGTCTGCGTGGGCGGCGAGCACGCCGACGAGGGCACCGCGTACCTGCTGGCCAGGGCTCTCGAACGGGCCGTGACCGACGGCGAGTTGAGCGAGAACCGGCTGGTCGAGGCGTCGGAGCGGGTGACCGCTCTCGCCGACTGGTCCAGCCGGATCGGGCGCGCCGTCCCCGTCAACCCGATCAGCGGTGACATCGGCTACGTCGCCGCCCGCCGCGCCATACGGCTCAGCGGGTCCGCGCAGGACGTCCTGCCGCTCACCGCCGCACCGCACGTCGTCGAACTCGTCCCCACCACCAACCTCGCCATCGCCAAGGAGACGCCGTGGGGCGTCGCCGTGCCGCTGCGCGAGCGGCTGCCCGGGACCACCTTCGTGCGCGTCCACCACGAGGACCTCGCCGAACGTCCCGAGGTCCTGCGGGAGTTCGCGCTGGCCCCCGCGGCGGGCCGCCCGATGGTCGTCGTGGTCCGCGACGCCGCCCGCAACAAGTGGATGGGCGCGGCACTCGCCGACCTGGCGGCCGCGCGCCCCGACGCGATCGTCGTCGAGATGGGCATCCCCGGCCCGAACGCGCCCGGCGCCGTGCAGATCTTCACCCACGGCGCCACCGCCGCCTCCGGGGTCGCCGCCGCCGAGGTGCTGGTCGGCGCACGCTGAACGGGGCCCGGGCCCGGCGGCGGTAGGCCGCCGGGCCCGGAACGCCCGCTGATCGGGCTCCCGGCGCGCCGCCGATCCACCGCCGACGCGTGGGGAGGCGGCCACCTGGCGGGCACGCGAACTTCCCCGCCGGTTTTCCGGAAGCACAGGTCGCGGACGGCGGGGGACCGGCATGATGAGCCGGCCGTGGCACGCGGTGTCTCTGGGAAAGGAGTCCGATGGACCAGCAGGTGCACGAAGGACAGGCAACCTACAACCCGTTCACACTCGCCCTGTACGACCTGTTCGTCCTCGGCCTGTCGTGCCGGTACGTCTGGGGCTGCCGCAAGAGCCACCTGGTGGGGATGTTCCGCCGCGGCATGGGCGGGCGCCACCTCGACGTAGGCGTCGGCACCGGCTACCTGCCCGCCCGCGGTGCCGGCCCGGACACCACGCACGTCACGCTCTTCGACGCCAACCGCCATTCCCTGCACGCCAGTTCGCAGCGCCTGAAGCACCTTCAGCCCACCACGGTCGAGGGCAACGCGCTGGAGCCGCTGCCGTTCGCCGACGCCGCGTTCGACTCCGCCAGCGCCAACTTCCTGTTCCACTGCATGCCCGGCACCCTGGCCGAAAAGGGCGTGCTGCTCCAGGAGCTGGGCCGGGTCGTCCGGCCCGGCGGGACGGTCTTCGGGGCCACCATCCTCGCCTCGGGGGTGACCGTCACCGGGCGGGCCCGGCGGCTGATGGGCCTCTACAACTCCAAGGGCGTCTTCCACAACAGCGCCGACACCCTGGAGGACCTCGAGGCCGGCCTCGGCGGCGCGTTCAAGGAGCACACGGTCACCGTCCACGGCTGCGTGGCGCTGTTCGAGGCCACCGTCGGCACCGCCGAGCCGGAACTGTAGCCGACCGGTCTCCTCGCCCCGCGGGTGCTCCGGCGCCTGCCACCTGCCGCCGGACGTCACCCGTCGGAAGGCATTTCCGGCGGTGCGCCGTCCGGATCGCCCTCCGACCGGGCAGGCATCCCCGGCACGGTGCCCAACGCGGCGTCGTGCCCGGTCCCGCAGGACAGCGAGGAGGACCAAGGATGCCGTCGGACACCCCGCACGACCCGGCGCACCGGCCCGGAGAGGGCCCGGGGCGGCACCCGGCGGCCGCGGCACCCGCCGCGCCGCCGAGGCGCACCTTCATGGGAGAGATGAAGGACGCGCTCAGCCTGCGCGCGCTGATCCTGGTCACCGGTGTCCTCGTCCTGCAACTCGGCTTCATCCTGTCGTACATCGGCGCCTTCCACGCGCCCAAGCCGCACCACATCCGGTCCGGCGTCGTGGCCCCCGCGCGGATCAGCGCACGGCTGACCGCCGAGCTGAACGCCCTGCCCGGTACCCCGTTCCGGGCCCAGGCCGTCCCCACCGAGGCGCAGGCCCGCCGGATGATCCTGCACCGCGACCTCGACGCGGCCGTGGTCGTCAACCCGCTCAACGGCAAGGACCGGCTCCTCGTCGCCTCCGCGGCCGGACCGTCCGTCTCCACCGTCACCACACAGATCGCCCAGCGCATCGAGGTGGGCAGGAACCGGCAGATCACCGTCGTCGACCTGCGCGCCCCCAACCCCCAGGACGGCCGCGGGCTGTCCTCGTTCTACCTGGTCGTCGGCTGGATGGTCGGCGGGTACCTGGCCGGGTCCATCCTGGGCATCGCGGGCGGAGCGCGGCCCGCCACCCTGCAGCGCACCTTCGTCCGGCTCGGCGCGCTCGTGCCCTACGCGATCGCCTCCGGGCTCGGCGGCGCCCTGATCGCCGGCACCGTCCTCGGTGCTCTGCCCGGCCACTTCGGCGCCCTGTTCGGCATCGGCACGCTCCTGGTCTTCGCGGCCGCCGCCACCACCGTCGCCCTGCAGGTCGCACTCGACCTGGCGGGCATCGGGCTGGTGATCCTGGTCTTCGTCGTCCTCGGCAACCCCAGCGCAGGCGGGGCCTACCCCAGCAGCCTGCTGCCACCGTTCTGGCGGGACATCGGGCCCTGGCTGCCGCCGGGCGCGGGCACCACCGCGGTCCGCAACACCGTCTACTTCACCGGCCACCACACCACCGGGCCGCTGTGGGTGCTCGGCGTCTACGCGGCCGGCGGCATCATCGTGTCGGTCGTCTGCTCCGCGTTCGTCGTCCGGCGGCGGCAGAAGAAGGCGCTCGCCGCGGGCGCGGCCGCGCCCGCGGCCGCCTGACGGCGGGGCGCCGGGGGCGACCGGAAATCCGTTGCCGCCCGCGGCGCCGCCGTGGCACGATCAGCTGCGCTGAGCACCGCAGCGCACCCACCCCTGCGAAGGACTGACGCCCATGGCCTCGGCGAGCCCTCACGGCCGCCGCCGGCACTGAACGGACCGGGTAGGCGAGCGCGCCCGCGCACGGAACCTCCCGGCCACCGCCCTGCCGGCACCTCACGGCGGCCCCACGCCGCGGCGCCCTGCCCGCCGCCCGTCTCTCCCGCGGAGAGAGCCCCGGCGCACCGCCGGGCCCGTACCGTACGTATCGCTCCGTCGTCATCGTGAGGCCAACACCGTGGACACCACCGTCCAGAACTTCGCCGTCGCCAACCTGCGCCGCCGCCCCGTGGTCATCGAGAACCCCAGCTTCGTCGCGGGCTTCGACCCCGCCACCACCAGCCCGTACGTCAACTACGCCTCGCCGCTGCCCGGCGCCGAGCCCACCCGGCGCGAGGTCGCCCATCTCGTCGCCGCGTTCCGCGAGCGCGGCCTCAGACCGAGGGTGGAGTTCGCGCTGTCCACCGCGCCCGCCGTCGAACCGGCGCTGCGCGCCGCGGGCTTCACCACCGAGGAGGTGCACGAGTACCTGGTGTGCACCCCCGCCACGCTGACGATGCCGCCGCCCGCGGCCCGGGACTCGGCGTTCGTCCCCCGGGCCCGGACCCCGCACACCGACGAGGAGTTCGACGCGATCGACGCCGCGCTGGCCGAGGCGTTCGGCAGCGAGTTCGACGCGTCGCCGGAGGGCGGCGCCCGGCTGCGGCGCATCCAGGACGCCGGCGGCGTCATCCGGTTCGTGCCGTCACCCGGCGGCGGATGCGCCGGCGCGGCCTCGTGCTCGGCACCGGCCGCCGGCACCGGCGAGCTGTCCGGCGTGGGGACCCGGCCGGCGTTCCGCGGCCGGGGCGTCGCCGCGGTGGTCACCGCCGAGGTGGCCGCGGAGATGTTCGCGCGAGGCGCCCGGTCGGTGTGGCTGGAGTCCTCCGGCGACGGGCCGCGCCGCATCTACGAGCGCCTCGGCTTCCGGCCCGAGGGCACCCGCCTCTACCTGTCGATCAGCGACTGAGCCGGCGGAGCCCGGGCATCCGAGCCGGCCTCCGTGTCTTGACGTGTCCGCGTCGTAAGTGGAGACTCCGTTTCGATCCTGGTGTTTGAGAGCGCTTCCAAGTCGATGGTTCGAAGGCGTTACGGGAGGAGGGGCGAGACCGCGCCATCCGCGCCACCCGCGCTCGGCACCCGGTCACCCCTTCGCCCACGCCCTTTCCCCCCACCTGAAGGGACCTCCGACCGATGCGCCAACCACCGCCGCCGACCCACGCCCGCAGTCGCCCGCGCGCCCGCCGCGGCCTCGTCGCCGTGCTGTCCGCCACCGCGCTGATCCTCGCCGGGCTGTTCGGCCTCGCGACGCTCCCCGGCAAGGCCGCCGCCGACGCGTCCGACTACACGCAGAGCGCCGTCGCCACCAGCCAGAGCCAGGCGCTCATCAGTTTCACGCCGGCCACGGCCTCGCAGTACGTCGACGTCCACTACCTCGTCAACGGTGCCGGCCAGCAGAACTTCCGGATGACCCAGAGCGGGGGCACCTGGACCCGCACCGTCGACCAGCTCACCACCGGAACCGTGCTGACGTACTGGTTCACGTACGAGAAGAACGGGCCGCAGTACGACACCCCGCAGTTCACCTACACACAGGGGAGCGCGGGCACCAGCACCACCGGCGGCACGACCGGCACCACCACCGGCGGCGGAGGCGGCGGTGCCGTCCCCGACACCATCCCGCTGACCCTCACCAACAACTCCGGCCGTGGCGACGCCGTCTACGTCTACGACCTGGGCACCCAACTGTCGAGCGGCCAGCAGGGCTGGGCCGACGCGGGCGGCGGCTTCCACGCCTGGCCGGCCGGCGGCAACCCGCCGACCCCCGCACCCGACGCGTCCATCACCGGACCCGCCCCCGGCCAGACCGTCACCATCCGCATCCCGAAGTTCTCCGGCCGCGTCTACTTCTCCTACGGCCAGAAGCTCGTCTTCAAGCTGGCCACCGGCGGCCTGGTCCAGCCCGCCGTGCAGAACCCCTCCGACCCGAACCGCAACATCCTCTTCAACTGGTCCGAGTACACGCTCAACGACAGCGGCCTGTGGATCAACAGCACCCAGGTGGACATGTTCTCGGCGCCCTACGCCGTCGGCATCCAGTCGCCGAGCGGCACGCAGACCACCGGGCACCTCAAGTCCGGCGGCTACCAGGCCGTCCTCAACGCCCTCCGTGCCCAGCCCGGCGGCTGGGGCGGCCTGATCCAGACCGCGCCCGACGGCTCCGTGCTGCGCGCCCTCGCACCGGGCCACGGCATCGAGACCGGCGCGCTGTCCACCACCGTCCTCGACGACTACATCAACCGCGTCTGGCAGCAGTACGCGACGTCCACGCTCACGGTCACCCCGTTCGCCGACCAGCCCGGCACCCGGTACTTCGGCCACGTCTCGGGCAACACGATGAACTTCACCGACCCCTCGGGCGCCGTCGTCACCAGCTTCCAGAAGCCCGACGCGGACAGCATCTTCGGTTGCTACAAGCTCCTCGACGCGCCCAACGACCTCGTCCGCGGCCCGATCTCGCGCACGCTGTGCGCCGCGTTCAACCGCTCGACGCTCGTCGCCAACCCCAACCAGCCCGACACCAGCGACTCCGGCTTCTACCAGGACGCCGTCACCAACCAGTACGCGCGCGCCATCCACGCGCAGATGGCCGACGGACGGGCCTACGCGTTCGCCTTCGACGACGTCGGCAACCACGAGTCGCTCGTCCACGACGGTTCGCCCCAGCAGGCGAGCATCACTCTGGACCCGTTCTCCTGACAGCCCCTCCGGGGGCGGCCACTTCCCGGCCCGCGGCCGGCGGCCGCCCCCGGCGGGTGTCAGGACGTCAGCGACGCGGCGAAGTCCGCGAGCGCCCTGAAGTCCGCGTCGAGGAGCCCGAGTCGGGGGTTCACGTGGTGCAGCAGAGCGGGCGCCGGATGGGCGGCGGCCACGAAGGCGTGGTCGGGCGGGCCGAGTTCGTCGTCGATCCACGCGAAGGGCCGGCCCGCGGCGTAGGCCACGACGCGCTCCGTCTTCCAGTGCACCCCGTCGGGCCGCTCGGCGAAGAGGTCGTTCCCGAAGTCGACGAAGGGCAGTTCGGGCAGCCCGAGCACCGGACCGATCCAGCGGTTCGCCTGATCCATCCACGTCGTGGCCCAGCACAGCTCGTACCCCAGCGCCAGCAGGCCGGCGCCGTGTGCCGGGTTGAGCCACACGCGCAGCATCCGCGAGGCGTACACGCCGGCGCCGGCCTCCCACGGCACGCGGATCGTCACGTAGCCGTCCGGCCGTCGCTGCGGCTTTGCCGCATACGGATTCAACGGGCCGTCCACGTCCACGAACAGCACAGGCTCCACCGCCCCCACGCTACCCCCCTCCGGGGCGGTCGCCCTGTCTCCACCCGGGCCGCCCAGACGCGCTGCGCGCTCTGCGCGCTGCCGTCTGCGGGTCTCGTCGTGGTTCCTCGCGGGCCCCTGCGGGGCGCGTCCTCCCCGTTGGGCGCCGTCGCCGTGTCCCGGCCCGTGGCGGGTTGCTCGCGTTGGGGGCACCTCCCGGCCGAAGGCTGGGGGACCTCGCGCCCCTTCGGCTTCCGGGGTGCCGCGCGCTGCGCGCTGCCGTCTGCCGGTCTCGTCGTGGCTGGTCGCGCAGTTCCTCGCGCCCCTGGCGGTGCAGGTTCGTGGGTGGGGTCAGGGGCC
>NZ_FODD01000072.1 GCF_900110255.1 Actinacidiphila rubida | reverse complement strand
CGGCGAGCGGCCCGCAACGCAGCAGACTCGCTCGACGGCGTTCCCGGTCGCCGCCCGTTGTCGATGTCGTCCTGCCGCAACCACTTCGACAACGTGACGGGATGGATGCCGAGCTCCACCGCCGTCTGTTTGGCTTGCTTGCCGGCGCGGACCAGCGCGACGGTACGCGCTCGGAACTCCGGAGGATAGGGACGAGGCATGACTGCCAGCCTTCCGTGAAGGGCTGTCAGTTAGCCACCAGAACTGGAACCTGAGAGGTGGGGCAGGTCAGCTCCGGTTCCGAACAGCATGCGTCGTCGGAGGTCTCCGAGCGCTGGTGGGGCGCCTCTTGCGCCGTTGTCCACGCCCTTTCCCGTCCACGGTCCCGCACACATCGTCGATGGAGGACCACGCAGGAAGGAGTGGACATTGGAGCAGCAACCCAGTTCGCGAGGCCGGATCTATCGGGCATGCGGCTGCAGAGACGAGCTGAGGCGGCTGCGCGGGCCGCGCTGCCCGGAGCTGGCGGCAACACTGGTACACGGGAGTTGGGCTTTCGCGGTCGATCTTCCCGCCGCTGATGGCCGGCGCCATACTCGCCGCAGGACTGGCTTCGACACTCGCCAACAGGCCGAGGAGGCTCTCGGCCTATTTCTGGAGGGCGAGCGCACGGGCGTGTATCGGGAGCCGGACCTGACCGTGCGCGCCTACCTGTTGCAGTGGCTTGCGGCCAGGGAGCGGCGGCTGCAGCCGACCACGATGGCCAGCTACCGGGACAACGTGCATCGCGATCTCATACCCGCCTTCGGCGCCCTCCGCCTGGGGGATCTGCGGCCGCGGCACGTCGAAGCCTGGGTCGCCGGGCAGCTGAACGCCCGCCGCGGGACCGTCATCGTCTACCGCGCCGCCGCAACCCTGCGGAGGGCCCTGAACTCCGCGGTCCGCGCGCGACGTCTGCCCTACAATTCCGCCCAGTACTGCGTCCCCACCCGCCCGCGGGCCACCGAGCGGGTGTGCTGGGACCCGCAGCAGGCCGCCGCCTTCCTGCACCACAACGCCACGTACTACGCCGACCAGCTCAGCGACCTTTTCGAGGTCATGATCGGCACGGGGATGCGCCGCGGCGAGATCCTCGGCCTGCACTGGAGCGACGTCCACCTGGTCGAGCACACCCTGTTCGTCCGCTGGTCGCTGTCGGCCGTCAACAACAACGAGCTGCACCTCGGCCCGCCCAAAACCCGTGCCAGCCGCAACTGGATCGCACTCTCACCTCGCGTGGCAGCCGCCTTCCGCCGGCAAGCCGCGATCCACCGGCGTCTCCAGCCCGCCAGCACCCCGCTCGGCGGACTGGTCTTCGCCGGCTCCGACGGAGCGCCCCTGCGACCCCAATGGGTGCTGGACCAGCTCCGCCGTCGCAGCACGGAGCTGGCACTCCCCCGCATCGGACTGCACGACCTACGCCACACCGCCGCCACCATCATGATCAGCTCAGGCGTACCCGTCGCCATCGTCTCCAAGACCCTGCGGCACTCCACCCTGGCCACCACCGTCAACCTCTACGGTCACCTGCTGAGATACGCCGCCCACGACGCCACCAGCGCCCTCGCGGCCGCACTCGACCAAGCCGACCACGAACGCACCCAAAACCCGAAGCACCCGACCCGCGCACTGCGACCCGCCGCCTGACACCAACGCGGCCCTCAAGGGGTAACGGCACGTCAGCACCCCACCTGCCCGGGTGTTGTCGCCACGACGCGACAACACCCGAGGGCGTCAAACCCGAGCGTATCGGCGCTAATCGGGATCAATCACTGAGGCCGGGAGATCCACTCCGCCATGAAAACGCCCGGGTCATGTCAGATATAGCGGCCCCGCGGCATCCCATCTCCGACGCGAAACACGAACGTGCAGGTCAGGCCCGAACGGCCCAGCGGGATAAGTCACGGCCGATGCGACAACAGGCGACAACACCCGGCGGGGAATCCGAAAAGGCCGCCCCCGCATCTCTGCGGAAACGGCCTCCGACCTGCGAAAACGCTGGTCGGGACGACAGGATTTGAACCTGCGACCCCTTGACCCCAGAAGAGCTCATTTCTCCGACAATCGGGGCGAACTCATCACGCACTTGGTTCAGTTATGCGGCTATCGCTCGTCAACGCGAATTAGGCGTGGTCCCCAAATGGTCCCCGACACCTGGTCGTATTTCTCCTCAAGACGTCTCTCCTTCAGTGTGGACCTCTTGCGGACTTCTGACAATCGAACACCGGGAGCCGAAAGCGGGCAGTCGGAAGCCGGGCCAGCGCGCGGAACGTGGCGACGGCGACCGGCCCGGCCACCGCGAGCCGCGGGTCGCCCGGCCGCGACCATATGGCCGGTCTCCTCGAAGTACTGCAGCCCCCCGAGGTTCTTGCGGGTCGGCGCCCGCGGCGTTGCCCCGCGGGTCGACCACCGTGGCGGTGCGGCCGTCGGCGTCGTAGCCGTACGTGGTGGTGAAGTCGGCCGGGTCGGCGCCCGCGGCGTTGCCGCGTGGGCTGGTCACGGTCTTCTGCCGGCCGGCATCGTCGTAGGTGTAGCTGGTCGTGTCGCCGAGCGGGTCGACCGTGGTGAGGACCCTGCCGGCCGGGTTGTACGTCGTGGTGGTCTTCTTGGCGTTGGGGTCGATAACCTCGGCGTCTGGCGGCCCAGGGCGTCGGCGAACTCATCGCGCATTGCGAGCAGTTACCGGACCATCGCTCATAGCAGGATACGAGGTGTGGTCCCCGCGTGAACCATCACAAGCTGCCTTCTTCGAAGGTGCCCCCGCCGGCGGAATACGACAAGGGAACGTGGTCCCTCATTCCCGCGAATGCTCTCATCGCACTCCCACACACGTCGGCAGCCCGCGGCACGACGCCGCTCGCGCACTGGACCGCTCCTCCCGCCGCACCTGCGCCCACGCCTCCTCCGGCATCCGTCACTGCCGTCAGGCGTTCCAGCCCGGCCAGCGTCGTCCATAGCCCGGAGAATCCGAGTGCGCCGTGGTGACACTGCTGGAAGCATGACCGCGTGATCCAGGATCTCGAACGCCTGGTCGTACGGCACACCCTCCGCATCCCCGCATTCGACGGCTCCGGGCCGTCGGAGCAGGCATTGCCGCTTGTCAGGCAGCTGGATGCTGCGCTGCTGTCGGGTTCACGCTGTCGGCCCAGGCGCGCCGGTATCTGGCGGGCCTTCCCGAGCCGCTGGCCGCGTACGCCGGGACCCGCACGCTGGGCGCGGTAAGCGAAATGGTCGGTGCGCACGTGCAGCACAACACGTACTTCGTCGACTTCCCCGCGAACGTGCCGGACACCGTGGAGTTCTGGTGGTCCTGCGTCGCCGGCGCGCTCGCCGACGAGGCGACGCGCGTTGCCACGTACGAGCAGATGAGCGCCAGGGTCATCGACCTGCTGACGCTCCCGGCCTACGGCCGGTACCAGCACATCTACGAGGAGATGCTCGCCGCGCACGGCGAGTTGGTGGCTGCGGTCGGCGACCGTGTGACGGTGTTGCACCTGGGAGGCCCACTGGAGCAGGAGGTGCGGGCACTATACCTGGCACTGGCCGGGAGCAGCACGCCGCTGAGCGATGAAGGGCTGCGTGATCTCGGGGTGCTGGCCGGGCACTGCGCAGCGGGGCCGCAGCCGGACCACATCCCCGTGCGCGAGAACCGGGCGGTCGTCAACCGGGCCAGGATCGCCGTCCACGCGGACCTGCTGCTCAACACAGTGACCGATGTGCTGCGGCTCGCGGCGGCTTTGAGCGACGGGGACGTGGGGCTGGTGGAGCCGACGCACTTTCGCGCGCTGGGCCGTCCGGTGCGGCGGGCTCTGCTGGCGGGGCTGGACGCGGTCGTGGCGGCGGACCCTGCCAAGCTCGCCGACGTGAACGGGCACCGCGAGGAGTTCAAGCGGCTCGGCGAGCGGCTGCACCCGCACGAATACCCGCAGTGGCCGCACGCCGCGACGGTGTTCGCCGTCGCCCGTGGCGACGTAGCAGCCGCCACCTTCGACAGCGTCGTGGAGCACATGCTTGCGCAGGGCGATGTGGCAGGCACGCTGCGGATGCTGGGGGCGGCGCCGGGCCGGCTGCTGCGGGCGCTAGACAGACTCCTGCGCGGCGCAGCCTCGCAGGCCGAGCGGGACGCGGTGGTGGCCGCGGCCTCGCAGGCCGCGCAGGGCGCGTCCGGGCGGGTGCTGCTGGCGGTGCGCGAGCACTTCCTCGGGCGCGGGCGGCCGGAGTCCGCCACGCGCGTCTTCGTCAACCGGCGGGGAGTCGCCTGGGTCACCTCCGACGCGCGCCGGTCTCGGCGCGCGAACAGGTGGTCGGCGCGCTGGATGCCGAGATCGCCCGGCGGCTGCCGCGACCGGAGCGGCTGCTGATCGACCCGCACGTGCTGGACGTGGCGCTGCCGCTGAGCGGCCGGGCGACCACGGGCGGCTTCGGCGTGCTGCCGCGCGGATCGATCTCGCCGGTCGACGGGGACCTGCTGCGGTTCTTCGTCTACTGGAAGCAGACCCGGGAGCGCACGGACTTCGATCTGTCCGCGCAGCTGCTCGACTCCGGCTACCGGACGGTGTCGTGGCTGTCGTACACCCGACTCACGCAGGTCGAGGGCGAGCACTCCGGGGACATCACCGAAGCGCCCGACGGCGCCTCGGAGTTCATCAACCTGCGGCTCGGAGCGGTGCGCAGCACCTTCATCGTCCCCCAGGTCCACATCTACGCGGGCGAGGGCTTCGAGGACGTGGAAGAGCCCTTCTTCGGCTTCCTGCTGCGGGAGCGCGAACAGCAGGGGCAGCCCTTCGAGGCACGGACGGTGCGGATGAAGTCGGAACTACGCGGGCCCGGGCGGGCGGCGCTGCCACTGGCTTTCGTGCGCGGGCGGGACGGCGGCTGGCACGCGAAGTGGCTGCACCTCTACCTGCGGGGCATGCCGGGCGGCAACCGGGTCGAGGCACACAAGGTGACGGTGGCGGGGCTGCTGCGCAGCGTCGTCGAACGCGAATACCTGACGGTGCGCTGGCTCACCGAGCGTATGGCCCGGGCAGGGCACGGTGACCACGATGTGGGACGGCACGAGCCTCCCGGACGGACCCGTCACGATCCACCTGCGTGGGTCATGATCAAGGTTCATCGCCTTGATGGTTGCAGGATCGGATTCCAGGCGAACCAGCCGAGGTTCCCTGCGCCCAAGTCCCACGGTGAGTCAAGCAACAGTTCGCGAGTTCGCTCAAGATCCGCCGTGACGGTGGCCGGGGCGGGACCGACACGCTGCATCAAGTCGCCCCATTCCTTTTGGAACTCTTCGTCGTCGCCACGCAGTCGGCGTATCGCCGCTTCCACGCAGGCAGGCCATTTCGGCATCCCGTAGTGGTCGTCGTGGGTCCCGATCCGTGGAGCGCCGGCGAAGACGAGGAAGTCGTCGGGCGGCAGTGTCTTCTCGTAGTGCATGAACATGTCGATGCGCTGTTTCACGTGCTTCTTGATCTCTCCCAGGAAGCCCCAGCCGTAGTCGGTCAGGGTCCCCTCGCATCCCGGCCAGACCGTGTCACGGTCCAAAAGGAGGTCCTCCAGCGCATAGAGGCGGAACTGGTTGTCGGAGCCCAGGGCGTCGAACGCCTGACGGGTGAGCCAGGTGTTGCGGGCGAACATCGCCCCGTCGTGCAGTGCTTTGCGCCGACTGGTCGGCCGGGAAGCGTGCGCGTCCTCGATTGGACCGTTGCGCCACACGGACAGGACAAGCCCGTGGGCCGCCGCCCATCGCAGTCCGTCGGTCGCTTCGAAGACGCGCATCTCGCCGAGGCGCTGGCGTGCCCAGTTCAGCGCCTCTTGGAGGTCCTCGTCCACCGGTTGCCTCTCCCCCATGGTTGCCTCTCGCAGTGTTCTTCGGTGTGTCGGGTCCGTCTGTGAGGCAGTGTCCGCGGAACAATCAGACGTGCGCTACCGGGCCGGTGCTTGGTGTCGGCGCATGGGCGGGCCGAGTTCGCCGTGGCGTTGTCACAGCGACCGGGACTGTTGGAAGGCCGCGCTCAGCGCGTGCAGGTCATCGCGGCGGGCAAACATGAGTTCCTCCGGAGCCTGTAGGGCGGTGTCCAAAAGCCAAACACCACGTCGGAACGGCTGAAAGCCGATGCTCTCCCACAGTGCCGCGATCTTCTTCTTCGCCTGGCGGCGATAGGCCTCGGTGACCTGCTCGCGGTCTTCGGGGTATTCGCCCATGGCGGGGTATGCCGCTACCGCGCAACAGCCTCCGGAAAGGCGGCGGATCGCCTCGCCGGCCAGGAACGGGCCCAGCCCGAAGCCTCTCCATGCCTTGTCGAGGGTGACACGGTCGAGGATGAGCAGGTCGCCAACAGGCTGTGTGATGGCCTTTTCGAACCAGGCGTTGTATTCGGTGCGTCCGGATCGGCCGAGGACAGCCGCGGCGATGACCTCAAGGTCGCCGGATTCGGCGTCGGCGACCTCCCACCGGTTGTCGCCGGTGTAATCACGCAGCCTCCACAAGACGAGGTGCCCGATCCTTGTGCCCGCCGCCGCCGGAGCGGGGCTGTCGCTGTCCTCCTCTTCCTCTTCCCACTCCTCGTCTCCTGTCCCGAAGGTGACCGCGACATGCCAGGGTTCCAGAGTGTCCTGGTAGTCATACGGGGTTGCGGGATGTCCATGCCCGTAGTGAAGGTGAAGACGGGCGGGATCGCCCGGGAGGTCGCTGACCGGTCGCTTGGGCCTCGCTGATGTCATGGCGGAAGACTAGGAGCAGGCACCGACATCCGGCGTGAATCGGCAAGAACGAGGCAGTGAGCCTTTTCCAACCTGCTTGGCGAGGTGTCAGTTGGGCTGACAGACAGGTGAAGCCCCTGGTAGATGGGTTTTCGACCAAGAAATCCGTCTCCACCAGAGGCTTCGTGTGCTTGTCTACCCGTCGGGTACCGACGTGTCCAGTTCTGCCTTGCGGTTCCTGTCTGCCAAGCTGCGGCAGCGTCGCCGGGAGCTCGGCACCCGCTGGCGGCGCCTGAGTGCCGGCCGCCAGGCGCTGCTCGCACTTGCCCATCTCCGCAACGGACACCCGTATTCCCAGCTCGCGGCCGGGTTCGGCATCGGGACCACGACCGCGTACCGGTACATCACCGAGGCCGTCGAGGTCCTGGCAGGCCTCGCACCGACCCTTGCAGAGGCGATGCGGACAGCATCATCGAAGGCGTTCGTGCTGCTGGACGGGACCCTTCTGCCGATCGACCGGATCGCCGCGGACCGGCCCTTCTACTCGGGGAAGCACAAGAAGCACGGGATGAACGTGCAGGTCCTCACCGATCCCTTCGGCCGGCTGTTGTGGGTCTCACCAGCCCTGCCCGGCGCCGTCCACGACGTACGGGCGGCTCGCGAACACGAGGTCATCGACGCCCTCACCCGCGCCGGCGTCACGTGCTGGGCCGACAAGGGCTACCGCGGCGCCGGCGACATCGTCCGCATCCCGTACTGGGGGCGATGGGACACCCCGTCCACCGGTCAGCAGGCGGCGAACCGTTCCCACGCGAGGATCCGCGCCCTCGTCGAGCAGGCCATGGCGACCCTCAAGTCCTGGCGCCTCCTTCGCAAGCTCCGGTGCTCGACCACCCGGATCACCAGCATCGTCCGAGCCGTCCTCACCCGGCATCTGGCCAGCTCAGACCGATGATGAAAAAGGCTCAGTGGAAGCGAGTTGACTCGAGCAATAGTCAAGACCTGTGAATCAAGCGATCGCGTTAGTTGGCCATGGTTCAGTCTTCGGTCATGGGCCAGGTCTCCCAGACCAAGTCAAGGCGTCGGTAAGCGTTGTCGAACCAGGCATCGACCAGTGGGACGGTGATCGTCACCGTCGTTAGGGACATTGAGTGGTCCTTGATCGTGACCTGGCACCGGTCATCGTCCTCGTCGAGTTCGATGAACAGCCACGGAGCGCGTTTCCCGTCGCGCCAGGCGATGTCCTGTCCCGCGTCGAGCGAGTCCAGGGCCTGCTGCCATTGCCGCAGGTCCTCGGGGAAGATCCAGGTCTTGAGGGTGCCACGGACGAAGGGCGTGTCGACCAGGAACTCTCCGACCAGGGCATCGTTCTCGGTGCGACGCTTCCGCTCCTCCTTCCCTGCAATCCGGAGAATGACGCGATTGCCATCCCCCTCCAAGCGGATCAGGTCGATCGGATCCTCAGCCATGACTGCCCCTCCCGACTCGCGCATGTTCTCGAACACTATTCGTCGACACGGACACAGGATCGGATGAGGTGTGTCAGGCTGCGCGGGCTTCCTAGCGTTCGACGAGGTGACCGCTCTTGAAGCGGGCGCCGTTGCGGACGAGGGCGACGAGGTGGGGTGCGGTGATCGCGCGCCAGCGAGCCTGGGCGGACTCGACGAGCTTGAACACCATCACCAGGGCCGCGGCCGAGCTGCCGGCGCCGCGGGTGACTTTGGTCCTCAACTTCACGGTGCTGAAAGTGCTCTCGATGGGGTTGGTCGTGCGCAGGTGCACCCAGTGCTCTGCGGGGAAGTCGTAGAACGCGAGGAGCTCGTCGGCCTCGTCGGTGATCTTCTTGGTCGCCTTCGGCCACTTCGCTCCGTAGGCGCGGTCGAAGTCCTTGATCGCCTTCTCGGCGTGATCGCGGTCCTCGGCGTTGTAGATCTCCTGCAGGGCCTTCTTCGCGCCGGGCTGAGGCGAATTCGGTGGCGCGTTTCATGACACTGAGCCTTTTCCAACCTGCCCGTGACGGTGCGCAGTTGGGGTGACAACGTGGCGAAGCCCCTGGTAGATGGGTTTTCGACCAAGAAATCCGTCTCCACCAGAGGCTTCGTGTGCTTGTCTACCCGTCGGGTGTCGACGTGTCCAGTTCTGCCCTGCGCTTCCTGTCCGCCAAGCTCCGTCAGCGCCGCCGGGAGCTCGGTACCCGCTGGCGGCGCCTGAGTGCCGGCCGCCAGGCTCTGCTCACTTTTGCCCATCTCCGCAACGGCCATCCGTATGCCCAGCTCGCGGCCGGGTTCGAAGTCGGGACCACGACGGCATACCGCTACGTCACCGAAGCCGTGGAACTCCTGGCCGCCCTGGCACCCACCTTGGCCGATGCCGTCCGCGTCGCCTCGACGAAGGCGTTCGTCCTCCTGGACGGCACGCTGCTGCCGATCGACTGCATCGCCGCGGACCAGCCCTTCTACTCCGGGAAACACAAGAAGCACGGCATGAACGTGCAGATCCTCGCTGATCCCTTCGGCCGACTGCTGTGGGCCTCACCCGCACTACCAGGAGCCGTCCACGACGTGCGTGCTGCCCGCGAGCACGGCATCATCGACGCCCTCGACCGGGCCGACGTCCCATGCTGGGCCGACAAGGGCTACCGAGGCGCAGGCGGCACAGTCCGCATCCCCTACTGGGGACGCTGGGCGACACTCTCCCCA
Source organism: Actinacidiphila rubida (assembly GCF_900110255.1). Taxonomy (GTDB): domain Bacteria; phylum Actinomycetota; class Actinomycetes; order Streptomycetales; family Streptomycetaceae; genus Actinacidiphila; species Actinacidiphila rubida. Next base: position 9,670 of record NZ_FODD01000072.1, on the reverse strand, counting down.
GGCCAGAAGACCGTGAACCGCTCCCACGCGAAGATCCGCGCACTCGTCGAGCAAGCCATCGCCACCCTCAAAAACTGGCGACTCCTGCGCAAACTCCGGTGCTCGACCACCCGGATCACTGTCCTCGTCCAAGCGATCCTCACCCTGCATCTGGCCAGCTCAAACCGATGATGGAAAAGGCTCACTGTGTATGTCGCCTTCGAGCACCCGTCGTTCGGCACTGCCCTCGTCGTCGGTGTCGCCGTGGTGACACTGCTCCACCTCCTGATGCGGGGCACTGACCCGCATGCCGCCCAACTTCGATGGCACGCGCTCAGGGTTCTCGACAGCCACCCTTGTTCGCAGCCCAGAACAGCTACTGACCTTCGAAGCGTGATGTCGTCGGGGGGTGTGACGGAACGTGATCGTCGCGGTATGCCGGTTGTATGAGGTATCCGCACGGTGGTGGGCTGACGCCTGAACGTCAGGTGTTTCGCGAGCGGATCCGGATGGAGGCCGCCGAGGGCTTCGCCGCTGGGGCTTCCAACGGGGACGTTGCCAAGGACTTACGGGTGAGCGTGCGCTCGGTGCAGCGGTGGCGCCGGGCCTGGCAGGACATCGGACCCGAGGGGCTGCGCTCGGCGGGTCCGGTCTCCACGCCGAAGCTGAGCGACGCGCTCTTCGCTGTGCTTGAGGTCGAGCTGGTCAAGGGCGCCGTCGCGCACGGCTGGCCGGACCAGACCTGGGCTCTGGCCCGAATCAAGACAGTGATCGGGCGGCGCTTCCACAAGTCGTTCACGTTGTCGGGCGTCCCTCAGATGCTGCGCCGCCATGGCTGGAGCTACCAGGTTCCGGCCCGACGCGCGGTCGAGCCGGACGACGCCGCCGTCGCCGGACGGGTGAAGGACACTTGGCCCGTCCGTGGAAGCACCACGGCGGCGCTCGACGCTACCTCGTCTTCGAAGACGAGGCCGGCTTCTCGATGATGCCGCCTACCGCCCGCACTTGGTCGAGCCGCGGCCAGACCCCGATGATGACGCTCCCAGCGCCGCATTTCCATCGCGCCCTGACCTGCTACAGGGCTGGCGAGCGCTCCCGCCTGATCTACCGGCCGATCGTCCACCCGGACCACAAGGCCTGTGGGCGCCGCAACTTCACCTAAACCGACTACCGTGACCTGCTCATCGTCGCCCACCAGCAACTCGGCAAACCGATCGTCCTGGTGTGGGACAACCTCAACGTCCACCGCGACCGCCGCCTGCACGAGTTCATCGAGGCTCAGGACTGGATCACCGCCCACCACCTCCCGCCCTACGCGCCGCAGCTCAATCCAGTCGAAGGGGTCTGGTCCCTGCTCCGGCGCCGCTGCCAGGCCAACGTCGCCTTCACCGATCCAACCCACCTGATGCGCGCCTTGCGGCGCGGCCTGCGCCAGGTCCAGTACCCGGTCCGACCTCATCGACTGATGTCTCGCCGGCACCGCGCGCGGAGCTGGCGGCCCGGCTGGAGCGCGAGGTCCGCAAGGACTGGCAGCCCCGGGTGCAGCAGCGGGCGAAGAAGCACGCCGCCTCCCGCGGCGGCATCGTCATCGAGACCCGGGCCCGCTTCGGGTTCATCGCCGCGCCGGGGTCGACGGACGACGGGCGGGTCTGCCGGGTCACCCAGCACCTGCCGGCCGTCTACGCCAGCCGGCTGTTCGACGCGCAGGCCGCCGGCGCCAGCGAACAGCAACTCCAGGCCATCGCCGCCGAAGGCCTCCAGGAGATCTACTTCAAGGACCGCGGCCGCCGTGCCCAAGGCCTCGAGGTGGAGTTCACCAACATCGACTACATCGAGCTGGACTTCTGACCTGCTCAGCCCGCAGAGGCCGTCCCCAGGAACGAAGTGCCGAGGGGAGGCCGAAGGTTCGGACTCGGGCTGGCGCACGAAAGGCGGCGACGATTGTCGGTGGGGCCGCGTAGCCTGCGCTCGGACACGGAGGCACACCGCGCGGTGCGGTCCCCCTTCGGTCGGAGGAGTAGAGCATGCGACTGACGCCACAGCAGCGGGTTAACAAGCTGGCTCGCTGGACAAGCCCCCCGAGCGCGGCGGAGGAGGCGCGGTTGGACCGCGCCCGGCGTATGGTCACCGACGCCGTCAAGAGGCACCCGCCCTTCGCGGGGCTAGGGCTGGTCGTCGAGGCCAAGGGCTCATGGGCGAACAACACCAACGTCAGCAGCGACAGTGACATGGACATCAAGGTCGAGTTCACCCAGCGCATATTCCGGGGTTCCGCAGCAGGGATGTCATTCTGGGATCTGTCCCTGCAGAACAGCGGCTACACGGGGCTCTGGACGCCGGAGAAGTTTCGCAGCGAGCTACAGGTCGCACTCAGGCGCACGTCGAATGCCGTCGATGCTGGCCACAACGTGGCCTTTTACGTTCCGAGCGTGCCGGGAAGCCGCCCGGACACCGATGTGGTGCCGTGCTTTACATACATGTACAGCCCCGTGTTCGGCGCCCCCAACCGAGGCACGGTCGTGTTCACCAAGGACGGGAAGCACATCGTCAACTGGTCCCAGCAGCAGCTGGACAACGGGCGGGCGAAGAACACACGGACCGGCCGCCGCTACAAGCTCGCGGTCCGCGCTCTGAAGGCGGTCGAGAACGACCTGGCGGCGCTGGGGGTGATCAAGGATCTCCCGTCGTACTTCATGGAGTGCCTGATCTACAACGTCCCTGACCCGGTCTTGAAGAACGCCCTCTCCTTGGACCTCGCCTTCCAGGCAGCTCTCATGCACCTCAAGGGGCAGTTCACCTTCTGGTCGCTGACCGCCACCCCGGACGCGATGGTCGAGCCGAACGGCATCAAGAAGCTCTTCGGCTCAGGCCAGAAGTGGACCAAGGACGATGCCCGTCACCTGGTTACTGCTGCCTGGGATTACCTGGGCTACGGAGTGCCCCGATGAGCTCGCCTGCCCAGTCCATCCGGTGGGGCGCCGCCACCGCCTCCACCCTGTACGGAGGGCTCCTGTACATCCTGGGAGTGCACCCCGAGCAGGAGCTCAAATACGCCTTCGCGTACGTCCCCACCCTGCTCGGCTACGCGGTCCTGGTCTTCGACAAGTGGGCATGGCGATGGCGCGGCGTGCACCGACTCACGGGGCATCCGCGCCTGAACGGTACCTGGCGGGCGACGCTACGCCCGAGCCCGGAGAGCCACATCCCAGCCGGGGGCAAACGCGGCCCGATCCTCGCCTACCTGACCATCGAGCAGTCCTACTGGACTCTCCACGCCACACTTCGGACCGCGGAGAGCACCTCGCGGTCCACTAACGCGACCATCGAGAAGCGTGACGGCTCAGGGATCACCGAGTTGCGGTTCCTCTACCAGAACGTCCCCCAAGTGGCCCACCTGCACCGCAGCCCAGTGCACACCGGCGCCTGCCGGATCAGTCTGGCCGGCATGACACCCCGATCTATCACCGGCCGCTACTACACCGACCGTTTCACCGCCGGCGACATGGAACTTAGCCTGATCAGCCGCAGCACCGAGCACAGCACCTTCGGCGAGGCCGCAGCTTCCGACACCGTCAACGTCTGACCGGCACATGGTTGCCGTCGATGTCGACACTGCGTTCCACGCTGACGTCGCGCGAACGGCCGGCCACAGCCGTACGACAACGCCCCTTTCCCGGCATTCGAGTTACCGGGAAAAGGCAAGGTCGGCGGCCGCCGACCCGTCGTCGACGACAAACGCACCACGATCCTCGACCGCCACCGGCGCGCGGAGTCCATTCGCACCATCGCCGCTGCTGCCGAGGGCTGACCAGTCGCACACTCCCTGAGAGGGCTCTTCCGTGACGAGCACGCCCAGCCAGCCGTACCAGCCCGCCACCGACTACCAGGACCGCACCTCGCGCCAGGCATTCGAGCAACTCGTGTCCGTGCGGGGGGAGGGCGATGAGTGGGACTTCAAGGCCACGCTGGGTTATATCACGAAGAATCACGCCCGAGTCAACCTTGCGAAGGACGCTCTTGCCTTCTGCAACCTACCCGGTGGCGGGACGATCATCGTCGGCGTGACGGACGACTTCGATCACATCGGCCTCACCGACGCCGAGCGGATCGACACCACGGCCATCCGCAGGGCGATCGAGAAGTTCATCGACGGCGACTTCATCGTGGCGGCGGCCGAGCACAAGCTGGCCGATCCCGCCACGGGCGAGGAAAAACGGTACGGGGTGATCCACTTTCGGCGCCGCTTCGCCCAGCCCGTTCTAGCAGCGCTGGACGGCCAGATCGCGAACGACAAACCGGTCGTCTTCCGCTCGGGCGACATCCTCATTCGACGAGGCGCGGCCAGCATCAGGGCGAACTCCGGCGATGTCAGGCGACTGTTCGCCAACAGCATCGTCCACGAGGAACGCGTCAGGGCAGTCAACGAACTGTGGAGCTGCCTTGTGGAGCAACGACGCCTCATGGGGGGCGTCGAGTACCTCTTCGACATCCTGGTCGACAACGAGTACCCCGAAGCCATCACCCGGCCCGGTCTTCGTGAGGCGCTCGGGCACCTGACGGAGGTACGGCACGCTGATGACGTCGACCGCCTCCAGCTTCGCGTGAGCCTGGTCAGGCCGCATATCCCGGAAGAGCTGTATCAGCAGTACAGGGCCTGCGCCGCCTTCGTCGGAAGGCTGCATATGAAGGCGATATGGCAGCGCGACGCTGGAGTCTTCCTCCCCTGGACCGAACTGCAGAACGGTTCACCCGACCTGCAGCTGCAGCATCTGGCGCTGGCACTCATCCCGCAGGACGAACTCAACGGCTACTGGACAGGTCAGCCCACCGGCGACGGCACGCACCGCCCGGTCCGGCCGGTCATCGATGCTGCTGAACGCGGCGTGCTCAAGAGCATCAACCTCGTACTGAGGGGTCTCGGATAGCAGCTAAGACCGTGTCCTATGTGGTGAGGCGGACGAGGCGTTTGTAGCAGCAGAGGGCTGCGTCGAGGCACTCGCTGCTGCGATGGCGGTCCCGTTCGACTACGACGACGGCAAGGGTGTTGAGTTCGAACCCTTCGACGGATTCCTGTCCGCTGAGGAGACGACCATCTGGTTTCGGGGCTGGACCCGGAACGGGACGCTCAGCGGCGATGACTTCCGTATCTTCGGTCAAGACGGCACTGGCGGATACGCCGCCTTGTGGCTGGTCCGTCAGGACCAAGCGCTCGTCGAACAGCCGGTGGTCTTTCTCGGATCCGAGGGAGAGACGGGCGTAGTCGCCCGGGACCTGGGTGACTTCTTGTGGCTGATGGCGGACGGACTGGGCCCGCGTGAGGCCGCTGATCCGCGCGGGTGTGACCGTGCCCCGCGCCCCAACCAGGCGTTGGCAGCGATCGCCGAAAAGTTCGCACCAGGTCAGCGCCGGTCCGCCGTTTCCGTGATCGAAGCCGCTGCTCAGGAGTTCCCTGGATTCGACGACTTCATCATGGGACTCTGCCCGGGACTCGGGCTCTCGCAGTAAGCAGGGACCGGCTCTTCGCCGGTCTTGGCGTGATGTTGAGGGCCCGGCGACCGAAGGTCGCCGGGCCCTGTGGTCAGTGACCGTCAGCTGAACTCGTGCGGTAGGTGATCCCGTCTGCACGGCTGCGGGTGATCAGCTCATCGGCTTGGCGCAGGTTCCAGGTGGCGGTCATGGGGTCCGTCGCAGTGGGACGACGTCGGTTCGGTGATGGGGCATGGTCGGCCGAGCGGCTTCCGATGTGGCCAGCAGCGCGACGATCGTGATCGGCTGCTGGCAGTGCGGGCAGTTCCGGGTTGCGGTCGGCTCCAGCGGGTCGCGGACCGGTGTCGGCTGACGGTTGTTCGCGCGGGCGGGTGGCGGTGGTGGAGGCAACTCGATCCGGGCCGACAGCGTGGGTGGCGCCATCTGGGCGAGGCGGCGGTCCCGTTCCTCTTTGAGGGCCTGGTCACGCAGGCGTTCAGCCTCTTGGCGGCAGACCATCGAGCAGTAGACGGTACGGACGGTTTTCGGTGCCTGGAAGGGGTTGTCGCAGACCGGGCAGAGACGGGCCTCCTGTTCCTCGCTGCGACGGAAGGCGACCAGGCACTCGGCCGAGCAGAACTTCCTCTTCCGGCTCAGGTCGGTGGTGAACTCCTTGTCACACTGCGGGCAGACCCGCTGCTTGGGCAGGTGCGCGCATCCCTTCTCACGGCAGGCCGGCGAGCAGTACTTGCGGCGGCTGGCCACCGATTCGACCGTGAACCCGGAGCCGCACTCGGGGCAGGAGCGGTTCAACTCGGTTGCGGGGATGGTGGGTTCAAGAGACACGGGCGTTCACTCCCGGGCGAAGCGTCTCGGCGCGGCTTTGGTGATGGCGGGGCCGGTAGGACGGGCCGTCGATGCCGACGACGGTGGCCCGGTGCAGGAGGCGGTCAAGCATCGCCGCGGCGACCGTCGCGTCCCCGAACGCCGAGGCCCAATCAGCAATGCCGACGTTGGTGCTCAAGATCGTGGACGACTTCAGATACCTCTGGTTGATCACCTGGAACAGCGCCGAGGCGCCATCCTCGGGCAGCGGGAGGTAGCCGAGCTCGTCAACCTATGCCGATATCTGCATAGCTGGACGAACTCGGCTACATGGAACTCGACCGCCACGGCGCCGAACTCCTCTTCCAGGTCCTGACCGAGCGGGAGGAGAAGAACAGCGTCGCCATCGCCTCCAACGAGTCCTTCGGCGGCTGGACCAAGACCTTCACCGATCCCCGCCTCTGCGCGGCCGTCGTCGACCGCCTCACCTTCAACGGCACGATCATCGAGACCGGCACCGACTCCTACCGCCTCGCCACCACGCGAGCACGAGCGGAAGCCGAGGCCAGCTAACTCTCACCAAGGCAGCCGGCCACCTCACCGGACCTCATGGGGAGCTGGTCGGAGGCCCGTCAGAGCGAAACACTGCCTGCAACTCCTCAAGGGACGGCGGCCCCGGGTCACGAACGGGACGGCCAACGTCGGACGACCAACCGGGACGGAAGCGCTCAACGAAGTCAGCGAAGTCGCCGCGCAGATACCGGGAATCGGACGGCTTCAGGCGGATCTGCTGGCGGCTGTCGGCCCACCAGATCTCGAACTCGCCAACGGTGCCTTCCGCCGGCCAGTCCTCACTCTGTTCTGGCAGCAACAAGACGTCGACGAAGCCTCCGACACTCAGGCCAATGTCCACGAAGATCCCGATCGCACCGGGCCGAGGAACGTTCACGACGGTTCCCTCGAAGACCTGCCCGAAGCGCAGCCCCCTGCGAATCCGAGCCCACTCGGCAACTGTCACCACGAACGCATCATCGCACCCCCATCCAGGTCGCAGCCACTGGACTCGGACAGCGGGGGAACCTCACGCAGACATCGATCGACCCGTCTGCCCCGACCACACAGCAGTGCCGTCACTTCTCGGGCTCTGGCTCAAATTCCGTGACGATGTCACCGTGAGTGATCGTCTCGTTGCCCCATAGCTCGGGGGAGCAGCAACGTCGGCGCCATGCGCGTGCGTCCACTGCGGTCTGCCAAGGCGTGAATCGAGCAGGAAACTTGGTGGTAGCCATCCGGGCCGTACGAGATGCTGCCAAAATGATTGAACGAGATGCCGCGGTTCAGATCGTTGAGGAAGAGCTGGAACGCGACTACCAGCGAGAGCTGTCGCTTGGGCTCGTTCCAATGCGCATGGCTGTGTCGCATGTAGAGCAGCATGAGCTGGTATGGATCATTTCCTGGACATCAGAGGCGTACCTGCGCACCCGAACCCCAGACTTCGCGCTGGCCGGGAATGGGCCATACCTCGTTGACCGCGTCGACGGAAGCCTGCATCAGATCGGTGTCGTCTCCGCAGTAACGGACGCGTGGGAGGCGGACTACCGCGTCCGCATTCGAAAGCAGGTCACGCGGACCGCAGTGGACGATCTGCACGATGAGGTCCGGGCGGTGGCAGGCGCTCGTGGGAGGGTTCATGCCATGCACATCCTGCGCCAAAGAGTGCCCGCGCTCTCCCACGCTCAGATCATCGAGTACGTGACCGCCTTGCAGCATGGCGATGCTCCGGCGCACCTTGTAAAGGTCTCCTCCAGGGAGCTGGTGCCCGCCTACCGACCCGTTCTTGTCCGTGGTCACCATTCGCAGAGCCGCGAACCGTTGAGGAGCTGACAGCAGCAGCCGTCCTCACGAAGCGAGGAGAACTCGCTTGCGCAGCAGCGAGAAGCCAGCGCGGCCGTACATCTGGCGCTTGAGCATTTTAAAAGTTACGTGGAATCTACCGGGGTGATCATGTCTCTCCGGTGCGACCACGGAGATGTGTTGAGCGACACGATGCTACTGATGAAGAAGTAGCCAGTTCTCGGCCGACACGAGCAGGCAGCCGTCGAGGACGGCCAGGCAGCCCTGGACCGGCTACTCGACCGCCTCGCCGACACACCCACCCCGGCCGGCCCGACACCACGCGAACTGGACGTGCCGTCGACGGCCCGTCTTCTGCCAGTCGTCGACGTGCGTCAGGGCGAGACGGGTTGCCCATCGCGCTGATTTCGGAGTGCGCACAGGCCCGGGAGAGTGTCACAGTCACTGCCGTGACCTTGCTGAACGTGCTCGTCGACTTCGCCCGAACCGGCCGGATCGGGCCCCTGAACTGCGGAATGTCCCTGGCTGAGGCTGAAGACCTTCTCGGCCCGGGGCGCCCGCACCCCGCCCACCGCATGAAGGGGCCCGATATCGACGGCTACCCCTACTCCTGGGACGGGCTGCAGCTGGTGGTCACTCAGCGGGCCGTCAGTGGAATCTGGATCAGGCTCTGGCCCGGTTCGACCGCCAAACTTCCGCCGCTCGTCCTGCCTGATTCCGAGTCGTTCGAGGCCACCGTGCTCCGCGAGGATCTGATCGCCGCCCTCGACGGAGCTGACTGCCGACATGCGGTCAACAGCACTCTCACCTTCGGCGAGCAGTCGAGCATCCTCACCCAGCCCGCTGACGTCTGCGCGGTCTTCAGCCTGCCTGGGCGGGACAACCACGTGCCGCACCGCGATCGGCACTACCTCGACGTGATGCACAAGCACACCGCTTGACATGGGTCTGGTGCAGGTTCGGGTGATGTCTTGACCTGCCCCACCTCTCAGGTTCCAGTTCCGATGGCTAACTGACAGCCCTTCACGGAAGGCTGGCAGTCATGCCTCGTCCCTATCCTCCGGAGTTCCGAGCGCTTGCCGTCGCGCTGGTCCGCGCCGGCAAGCAAGCCAAACAGACGGCGGTGGAGCTCGGCACCCATCCCGTCACGTTGTCAAAGTGGTTGCGGCAAGACGACATCGACCACGGGCGGCGACCGGGAACGCCGTCGAGCGAATCTGCTGAGTTGCGGGCCGCTCGCCGACGGATCCATGAGCTGGAAACCGAGCTGGCGATCGTCCGGCAGACGGCGAAGTTCCTTGGCGAGGACAAGCCGGCCCCAAAAGGCTCTACCCGGTGATCGACCGACTCGTCGATGCTGATGAGGACGGTGGAAACGACCAGGGGTGCTGTTCGCTCCCCAGTTGTGAGGTGTCACTGAAGGATCGTGATGGCCTGTCTCCTGAGCGTCCGGCCGACGTTCAGGGGCGGTCCGCCGCGATGAGGCGTCGCAGTGAGGCTTGGGCGGGTGGGCCCCAGGTGAGCTTGCCGCCGGGGCGGCCGTGGA
>NZ_FODD01000019.1 GCF_900110255.1 Actinacidiphila rubida | reverse complement strand
ACATTTCCGAGGAGACGCTTCCGGAGCGCCCCCGACCCCACGGACAAAGGGCACGCACACCAGGGGCGCGAGGAACTGCGCGACAAGCCACGACGGCGCGGCACACGGCCGACAAGCCCCGGGGGCACCCCGGATGCCGAAGGGGCGCGGGGAACGGCGCGAGCAACCACCCACCGGCCGGTGGACGGCGACGCACCGCAAGGGGCAGGGCCAACCCCGAACCCGCAAAGCAAAGCCGCAGGCGAACCCTCATTGACATGTACCTGCGCGAACTGTGACCCTGGTGCACCGAAGTGAGCGATTCTCGGCAGTTTCACGCGCAACTGAGCATTCAGCGCCCTGATTTGAGCGGAGACACCTGCGTGCGGAGACTCAGACCACATCCCCGGGCGGCGAGCCTGCTCGCCGCCGCACTGGCGGCGGCGCTGTCCGCCGCCCTGCTCGGCGCTCATCCGCCGGTGGCCGCCGCGGCCACCGGCGACGGCGGCGTGCTGGACGGCACGCACACGAGCGTGACCTGGCAGAGCCCGGCGTACGCCCAGGGCACGTCCGGCGGTCCCGAGAGCTGCCCGGCCGCCGGGAGCGACCCGGGCGACGCCGTCTGCGACCGGTTCGACCTGACGGTCTCGGTGCCGGCCGGCTACTGGGACGACAACCCCGAGGGCGGCGTGCCGGTCTCGATCCAGTGGCAGCACCCGACCGACGACTTCGACCTCTACATCTACGGCGACGACGGCAAGGAGGTCGCCGAGAGCGCCGGGACCGCCGACCCCGAGGCGACCGTGATCCCCGACGCCTCGGGCACCTACCACGTGCTGGTCGTCCCGTACGACGTGCACGACAACTCCTTCACCGGTACCGCCTACCTGCCGCAGACCACCGACGCCGGAGACCTGACGTCGTTCGGCGGCGGCGACGGCAGTTACTCCGTCGCCGCGGGCGACCTCAAGGCGAAGGTCGACTTCCTGGCCGGCGGCCAGTTGCGCCTCCAGGCCGCCCCCGGCGGGGACTTCACCGAGCCGTCCGGCGCCGCCGCGATGATCGTCAAGCAGCCCGCGCTCGACCGCGGCACCCACGCCTTCGACGCGGGCGCGTACTACGGCATCAGGGCCGAGGGCACGGTGCTGCGGGTCTACAAGAAGCCGCTGCGCTTCGGCCTCTACAAGGCGGACGACCGCACGGTGATCTGGCAGGAGGCCAAGCCGCTGCGCTGGTCCACGCACGGGATGCGGCAGAGCCTGGAGCGCGGCGCCGACGAGCAGTTCTTCGGCGGCGGCGAGCAGAACGGCAGCTTCTCGCACCGCGGCCGGACCATGCACGTCGGCAACAACTTCGACTGGAACGAGGGCGGCTGGAACAACTCGCAGCCCTTCTACCTGTCGAGCGCCGGGTACGGGGTGTTCCGCGACACGTTCACGCCCGGCGTCTACACCTTCGGCTCCCCGGTGACCACCGGCCAGCAGGAGCAGCGGCTGGACGCCTACTACTTCCTCGGCGACGCCAAGCAGGTCATCGGCAAGTACACCGCGCTGGTGGGCAAGCCGTTCATGCCGCCGGTGTACGGGCTGGAGCCCGGCGACTCCGACTGCTACCTGCACAACGCCAACCGCGGCGAGCGCCACACCCTGGACGCCGTGAAGATCGCCGACACCTACCAGCAGCAGCAGATGCCGCTCGGCTGGATGCTCGTCAACGACGGCTACGGGTGCGGCTACGAGAACCTGCCGGAGACCGCCAAGGGCCTCCAGGACGACCACGCCCAGCTCGGCCTGTGGACGCAGGACGGCATCGACAAGCTGGCCGACCAGGTCAAGGCCGGCCAGCGGGTGGCGAAGCTGGACGTGGCGTGGGTGGGCAACGGCTACGACTTCGCCCTGGACGCCTGCGACCGCGCCAAGGCCGGGATCGAGGACAACAGCGACGCCCGCGGCTTCGTGTGGCTGCCCGTGTCGTGGGCCGGCGCGCAGCGCTGCGGCGTGCTGTGGAGCGGCGACCAGAGCCTGTCGTGGGACTACATCCGCTGGCAGATCCCGACGTACGCCGGGGCCACCATGTCCGGCATCGCCTACGACACCGGCGACGTCGGCAGCATCTACCGGCACGACCCGGCGATGTACACCCGCGACCTGGAGTGGAAGGCCTTCCTGCCGGCCGTCATGACCATGGACGGCTGGGCGTCGGACCTCACCACCGGCAAGCCCGCCGACCAGCAGCCGTGGCGGGACGGCGAGCCGTACACCTCGATCAACCGGAAGTACCTGCAGTTGAAGGAGCGGCTGCTGCCGTACATGTACACGCTGTCCGCACAGGCCGCGAAGACCGGTGTGGGCGCGGTGCGGCCGCTGTGGCTGGAGTACCCGGACGACCCGAACACGCTGGGCCCCGACGCCACCTACGAGTTCCTGGCCGGCCAGGACTTCCTGGTGGCGCCGGTCTACCAGGACTCCGACACCCGCGACGGCATCTACCTTCCGGCGGGCGACTGGACCGACTACTGGACCGGCCGCACCTACCACGGCCCGACGACCGTCAACGGCTACCACGCACCTCTGGACACCCTGCCGCTGTTCGTCCGGGGCGGCGCCGTCGTCCCGATGTGGCCCAAGGGCACGACGTCCTGGCAGACCCGCGACCGCGGCGAGCTGGACTGGGACCTGTACCCGAAGGGCCACACCTCGTACACGCTCTACGAGGACGACGGCACGACGCGGCAGTTCGCCGGCGGCGCCTCGGCCCTGCAGCGGGTGGACGTGACGCAGAACCGCGGCGCGACCGTCGTCGCGGTCGGCGCGAGCGACGGCTCGTACCAGGGCAAGCCGCAGGCCCGCGGCTACACCTTCACCGTCCACGGTGAGGCCGCCCCGCGGCAGGTGGTGCTCTCCGGCACCGGCCCGCTGCCGCGGGCGGGCTCGGCGGCCGCGCTCGACGCGGCCGGCTCCGGCTGGTGGTACGACCCGGCGACCGGGATCACGACGGTGCGGACGCCGTCGCTGTCACTGACCCGGGGCTTCACGGTGAACCTGCTGCGCTGACACGGCACCCGCGCACGCACGACGGGACCGGACGGCTTCCCCCTCGCCGTCCGGTCCCGCCGCCGTTCCCCCGTGTCCCCGTTTCCCCCGGGTGCCCGCGCTGTCCCCCCGCGGCCCCCTGCCTCCCCCGTGTTCCCCCCGGTCCCCTGTTCCTCAGGCGACGAGCTCGCCGAACGCGTCCTCTTCGCTGCGGCCGAAGCTCAGCGCGTCGTCCTCGCGCATCCGGCGCAGCGAGCGCCAGATGCTGCTCTTCACGGTGCCGACGCTTATGCCCAGGATCTCGGCGATCTCCGGGTCGGTGCGGCCCTCGTAATAGCGGAGCACCAGCATGGTGCGCTGCTGCTCGGGCAGCTTCGCCAGCGCCTGCCACAGCACGGCCCGCAGCTCGGTGCCGCCCATCTCGTCGGTGTCGCCGACGGTCTCCGGCAGCTCCTCCGTCGGGTACTCGCTGAGCTTGCGCCGGCGCCAGGCGCTGATGTGCAGGTTGGTCATCGTGCGGCGCAGGTAGCCGCCGACCGCCGCCTTGTCGCTGATCCGGTCCCACGCCCGGTAGGTGGAGAACAGCGCGCTCTGCAGCAGGTCCTCGGCGGCGTACCGGTCGCCGGTCAGGTGGTAGGCGGTCGCGTACAGGGAGGCGCGGCGCTCCTGGACGTAGGCGGTGAAGGCCGCCTCGGCCTCCGCCCGCTGCTCCGGGGTGCGCTCCGCGGTCCCGCCCTGCTCCTGCGCGGGCGTCCGCTGGTCGCCGCTGCCCTCGACCGGGGTGATCCACGCCGGCCGCTGGCGCGCCACGCCGCCCTGGTGGGACGGGCGTCCGGCGCCGCGACCGTACCCCCGTCCGCTCGCGGCGCCGGACATCTCGGTGGTCCTGACCGGGAGCTGCTCGTGCGCGGACCGGACTGCGATGGTGGTGGTGGAGTGCAGTGCGTTCATGTCGCGCCCCCGTCGATGGAACCGTCAGCGTGGTGATCGGCGTCGCAGCCGGTGTGGCGTGCGCTCTTCCGATGGGCACAAGACTGCCGGGCCAGTTTCATGGCGCTGTCCGCCGAATGTCACAGCCACGCAACAGAGCCCTCCGGCCTGCCCGCCGCACCCGCCCTGCGGGGCGCCGCCGCGGGCCCCTGGGCGGCTCCCGCCCAGGCAGTCGCAGATGAAGGAGCAGTAGGCAACAATGTCCGGCGTGCCTTTCCTGTTGCTAATCGAGGATGACGACGCCATCCGCACCGGCCTCGAGCTCGGCCTGTCCCGGCAGGGCCACCGCGTGGTCTCCGCCGCGACCGGCGAGGACGGACTGCGGCTGCTGAAGGAGCAGCGTCCGGACCTGATCGTGCTCGACGTGATGCTGCCCGGCATCGACGGGTTCGAGGTGTGCCGCCGCATCCGCCGCACCGACCAGCTGCCGATCATCCTGCTGACCGCCCGCAGCGACGACATCGACGTGGTGGTCGGCCTGGAGTCCGGGGCCGACGACTACGTGATCAAGCCGGTGCAGCCGCGCGTGCTGGACGCCCGCATCCGCGCGGTGCTGCGCCGCGGCGAGCGGGACAGCACCGACTCGGCGGCGTTCGGCCCGATCGTCATCGACCGCAGCGCCATGACGGTCACCAAGGACGGGCAGGACCTGCAGCTGACCCCGACCGAACTGCGGCTGCTGCTGGAGCTCAGCCGCCGCCCCGGCCAGGCGCTGTCCCGGCAGCAGCTGCTGCGCCTGGTGTGGGAGCACGACTATCTCGGCGACTCGCGGCTGGTCGACGCCTGCGTGCAGCGGCTGCGCGCCAAGATCGAGGACGTCCCCTCGTCCCCCACGCTCATCCGCACCGTGCGCGGGGTCGGCTACCGCCTGGACACGCCTCAATGACCGATGCCCCACCGCCGGCGGGGGGAGCTCACGGCCTGCGCAGGCGGGTGCCTGGTCTGCTGCGTCTGTCGTCGCTGCGACTGCGGCTGGTCGCGGTGTTCGCGCTGGTGGCGCTCACCGCGGCGGTCTCCGTGTCCGGCATCGCGTACTGGCTCAACCGCGACGCGGTGCTCACCCGGGCCCAGAACAGCGCGCTCAACGACTTCCGCGACTCGCTGCAGCGCAACGCCGCGTCGCTGCCCGTGCAGCCGACCTGCGCGTCGCTGAACAACGCCGCGAACCGGATAGGCGGCCCGGACACCTACCAGGTCGTGCTGATCGACACCACGCCGGACAACTCGCCCTGCGCGGCCACCTCCAACCGCGACGTGTTCACCCTCGACGACGTGCCGGCCTCGCTGCAGCGGGCGGTCAACACCCCGCACAGCAAGGACGACAACCGCTACCACCTGCACTGGGAGCGGATCTCGCTGCAGGGCCACCCGTACCTGGTGGCGGGCGCCCGGGTCAACGACGGCGGCCCGACCGGCTACATGCTCAAGTCGCTGGACGCCGAGCGCAAGGACCTCAACTCCCTGGCCTGGTCGCTGGGCATCGCGACGCTGCTGGCGCTGATCGGCGCCGCGCTGCTCGCGCAGGCCGCCGGCTCGACCGTGCTGCGCCCGGTGCGGCGCCTGGGCGAGGCGGCGCAGCGGCTCGGCGAGGGTCATCTCGACACCCGCCTGAAGGTGTCCGGCACCGACGAACTCGCCGACCTGTCACGGACGTTCAACAGCGCCGCCGAGGCGCTGGAGCAGCGCGTGGCGGAGCTGAGCGCCCGCGAGGCGGCCAGCCGCCGCTTCGTCGCCGACATGTCGCACGAGCTGCGCACCCCGTTGACCGCGATCACCGCGGTGACGGACGTGCTGGAGGACGAGGCCGAGGCGCTCGACCCGATGATCGCGCCGGCCGTGCGGCTGGTGGTCAACGAGACCAGGCGGCTGAACGAGCTGGTGGAGACGCTGATGGAGGTCACCCGGTTCGACGCCGGAACCGCGAAGCTGCGGGTCGACGAGGTGGACGTCGCCGACATGATCATGGCCTGTATGGACGCGCGGGCCTGGCTGGACTCCGTCGAGCTGGACGCGCCCCGCGGTCTGCTGGCCACGCTCGACCCGCGCCGCCTCGACGTCATCATGGCCAACCTGATCGGCAACGCGCTCAAGCACGGCGGCTCCCCGGTGCGGGTGTCGCTGCGCAAGGAGGCGGCCCCGCCCGCCGGCGCGCACCGCGCCGGCACGGGGGCCGCGGAGGCGCCCGCCGGGCACGGTGCCGGCCATGAGGGCACCGGCCGGGACCGGGACGGTGGCCCCGGCGACGATGCCGGTGGCGATACCGGTGCCGGGGACGGGGAGATCGTGATCGAGGTCTCCGACCACGGGCCGGGCATCCCCGAGGAGGTGCTGCCGCACGTCTTCGACCGCTTCTACAAGGCCGACGCGTCCCGGGCCCGTTCCGAGGGCAGCGGCCTGGGCCTGTCCATCGCGCTGGAGAACGCGCACATCCACGGCGGCGACATCACCGCCGCCAACTCCCCTTCCGGCGGTGCTGTGTTCACCCTGCGCCTGCCGGTCAGGCCCCACGAAGACGACACAGCCGACACCGCCGACGCCGACGGCACCTCCGGCCGCCCGTCCGAGGGCCGCAGCGACGGCCCCGGCAACGGCACCCCGGGCGGTGCCAGGTGAACCGCCGTACCCCGAGGGCCGCGGCGGCCCTCGCCGTGCTGCTGCTGCCGGTGCTGGCCGGCTGCGGGATCCGCTCCACCTCCGTTCCGGTCGACGCCGGGCCCGCGCCCTCGCGGGTGTCGTGCGCGCCGCCGAAGGCGACGGCGGCACCCGCCCCCGACACCGTCAGCCGGCAGATCTACCTGGTGTGCAGCATGCAGCTCGCGCCGGTCGCCCGCAGCGTGCAGGTGCGCGACGTCGCCAACGTCCGCACGTCCGTCGGCGGGCAGGCCACCGAACTGATCCGGCAGCTGGAGCAGAGCCCCCGGGCCGCCGAGTCGCAGGCCGGCTTCTCCACCGCGGTGCCCGCGTCCACCGAGATCGCCGCCCGCCACCCCGGCGACCCCGCGTCCGCGCTGCGCCTGAACCAGGAGCTGGAGGACCTGCCGTCGTTCGCGCTCGCCCAGATCGTCTGCACGCTGACCGCCGACTCCGGAATCTCCCCGGACCACTCGGTGCTGCTCGGCGGCCAGGCGGCCGGCGACCCGCTGCACAGCTACACCTGCACCTCCGACCTGCGCACCCGCCCCGACGCCGGGGACGACGCGGGCACCCTCGTGCGGCAGCCGTGACCGCCAGGCGGAACCGCGACGTGCCGGAGCGCGTCCTGGACAGCGTGCGGCACGATGGCTCCATGTTCAGGGTGCGCGCGGGCGGGCTGCTGCTCACCGCGGCGTACCTGTCCTTCGTCGCCTGGCTGCTGCTGCGCCCGCACTACGCGGCCTGGGTGCCCGCGCCGAACCTGCGGCCGCTGGCCACGATCCGCTCCGACCTGGCGGCGGGGCCGCTGCCGGCGGCCCGGCGGATCGGCGAGGGCCTGGGGATGCTCGCGCCGCTCGGGGTGCTGCTGCCGATGGCCGGCGGCCGGGTGGACACGCCGGGCTTCACGTCGTTCGCGCGGACCGTGTTCGCCGGGCTGATGGTGTCGCTGTCGCTGGAGTTCACCCAGACCGTGGTGCCCGGCCAGCTCTTCGACGTCGACGCGCTGCTGCTCAACACCGCGGGCGTGGCCCTGGCGCACCTGCTGGTCGTGCCGGCCGCCCGGCGCCGCCTGCGGCACCGCGCGCCCGCCGCCCCCGCGCCACGTCCCGCCCCGGCGCCCGCGAGCCTCGTGCCGTAGGGCCCGGGCCCCGTCACTGACGCGGTCGGGCCGCGCCGTACTGGTACGGGGCGCCCGCGCGGGGTCCCGTACGCCGCACGGCGCGGCCCGGAGGAAGAACGGTCGGGTACGGGTCAGCCGCCGAGGATGCCACCGCCGGCCGGCAGGCCGCCGAGCAGTCCGGAGACGGGCGCGACCTGGTTGCCCGACAGGTGGTTGCCCGACGGGAGCAGGCCCTTGGTGGGCAGCGCGGCGGTGCCGTTGCTGACCGCCTGCTGGGCGCCGGCCGTGGAGTCGGCGGCACCGGGCACCAGGCCGGTGGCCTGGCCGACGGGCAGGCCGCCCAGGGCGCTGGTGGCACCGGTGAGGTCGGCGGCGGAGGCGGAGCCCGCGGCGGCGGCCACGGCCGCCAGTCCGAGGGCAGCCGTGGTGAGGGTCTTCTTGGTTCGGGTCTGCATAACTGCGGAACGTAGTCAGCAACTCACCACCCGTGCAACCGGCGTGGCGCGCCGGGACAGGCCGTCCCGGCGCGTGTGCCGCGGCCCGGGATCAGCTGCCGGAGGCGGCGGATCCGCTGGCCACAGGGGGTGTTCCGGCGCCGGGCGCGAACAGCCACTCGGCCTTGAGCTCGGCGTAGCCGGGCTTGATCACCTCGTTGATCATGGCGAGACGTTCGTCAAAAGGAATGAACGCCGACTTCATCGCATTGACGGTGAACCACTGCATGTCGTCGAGCGTGTAGCCGAACGCCTCGACCAGGTGCCCGAACTCGCGGCTCATCGTGGTGCCGGACATCAGGCGGTTGTCGGTGTTGACGGTGACGCGGAAGTGCAGCCGGCGGAGCAGGCCGATCGGGTGCTCCCGGTACGACTCGGCCGCACCCGTCTGGAGGTTGGACGTCGGGCACATCTCCAGCGGCACGCGCTTGTCCCGCACGTAGGCCGCGAGCCGGCCGAGGGAGACCTCGCCGTCCTTCTGCTCGATGTCGTCGATGATCCGCACGCCGTGGCCCAGCCGGTCGGCGCCGCACCACTGCAGCGCCTGCCAGATGGACGGCAGGCCGAACGCCTCGCCCGCGTGGATCGTGAAGTGGTTGTTCTCGCGCTTGAGGTAGTCGAACGCGTCCAGGTGCCGGGTGGGCGGGTAGCCGGCCTCGGCGCCCGCGATGTCGAACCCGACGACGCCGGAGTCCCGGTAGCGGTTGGCGAGTTCGGCGATCTCCTTGGACCGGGCGGCGTGCCGCATCGCCGTGAGCAGGGCGCCGACCCGGATGCGGTGGCCGTTGTCGCGGGCCCGCTGCTCGCCCTGCCGGAAGCCCTCGTTGACGGCCTCGACGACCTCTTCCAGGGTCAGTCCGGCCTCCAGGTGCTGCTCGGGCGCGTAGCGCACCTCCGCGTACACCACGCCGTCGGCGGCGAGGTCCTCGGCGCACTCGGCGGCCACCCGCACCAGCGCGTCCCGGGTCTGCATCACCGCGCAGGTGTGCGCGAACGTCTCCAGGTAGCGCTCCAGCGAGCCGGAGTCCGCGGCCTCGCGGAACCACGCGCCGAGCCTGTCCGGGTCGGTCTCCGGCAACTCGGTGTATCCGGTCGTGCGCGCGATGTCGACGATGGTGCCGGGGCGCAGCCCGCCGTCGAGGTGGTCGTGCAGCAGCGCCTTGGGTGCGCGGCGGATCTGTTCGGCGGTGGGGACGCTCGGAGTCGGGTTCTGCATGCTCGAACGATAGCGCCTACGCGCGTAGATATCGCGTACGTGCCGACTATTTTCCGCAGGGCCATACAGTGCACACCCACTCTTCTGCCAAGGTTGCGACATGGCTTCGCAAGCATTACCGGCGCGTGGCGCGCGACTGGGGCGGCAGGTGGCCGCCGGTCTGGTGCCCGGGCCCCGACAGCGTGACGCGCACACCGGAGCGACGGTGCGCGCGGTGGTGCTGGCGCTGCCCGGGGGCGACGCGCTGAGCACCCGGCGGCGCTCACCGCTGGCCGCGGCCACGATCTGGCCGCTGGCCCGGCACCTGGTGCGCGAGGGTCACGAGGACGGACTGGCCGCGCACGTCGTCCACTACCGCTTCCGCGGGTGGAACGGCGGGCACGCCCACCCCGCGGAGGATGCCGAGTGGGCGGTCGGCGAGGCCGTGCGCCGGTACGGGGACGTGCCGGTGTGCCTGGTCGGCGTCGACATGGGCGCGCGGGCGGCCCTGCACGCGGCCGCGCACCCCGCCGTCACCTCGGTGGTGGCGCTCGCGCCGTGGCTGCCGGGCGGTCCCGAACCGGAGCCGGTCAAGCAGCTGATCGGCCGCAAGGTGCTGATCGCGCACGGCACCGAGGACGACTCGACGGTGCCGGAGCTCTCGTACCGCCTCGCCGAGCGGATCAAGAAGGTCAACCGGGAGGTGTGCAGGTTCGAGGTCCACTCGGACGGGCACGGCCTGCACCAGCACCGCGCCGAGGTCTTCGCCCTCACCACGGACTTCGTCCTCGGCAACCTCCTGGACCGCCCCTTCGCCCGCCCCGTCGCCGACGCGCTCGCGGCCCCCCCTCCCCTCGGCCTCCGCATGCCGCTCGCCTCCGGCTTCGGCCGCTCCCTTCGCGCTTGAAGCTACGCTGACGCCGGCCTGGCGCATCCGGACTCGCCCAGCCCCTTGCTCGCCGTCGCCGTCTGCCGGTCTCGTCGTGGTCGCTCGCGTTGGGGGCACCTCCCGGCCGAAGGCTGGGGGACCCCGCGCCCCTGCGGCATCCGGGGTGCCCCGCGCTGCGCGCTGCCGTCTGCCGGTCTCGTCGTGGTTGCTCGCGCAGTTCCCCGCGCCCCTGGCGGTGCACGTTCGTGGGTGGGGTCAGGGGCCACTCCGGGAGTGTCTCCTCGACCTTTGCATGGCGGCTTTTTCCGTCAGGGTGCCCGGGGCCTTGCAAAGCTCTGCGGGGACACACCCGGATCGTCCCCCTCCGGCCCGTCCCCGTCTGCGGGAGGACATTGGCTGTGTCCATGTCCCCCGCCGCACGGTGTGTGAGGTGAGGGGGTGGGGAGGA
This sequence comes from Actinacidiphila rubida, assembly GCF_900110255.1. GTDB lineage: Bacteria > Actinomycetota > Actinomycetes > Streptomycetales > Streptomycetaceae > Actinacidiphila > Actinacidiphila rubida. Next base: position 168,550 of record NZ_FODD01000019.1, on the reverse strand, counting down.
AGTGCTCCCCGCAGAGAAATGTGCGCGGCCCCCGGGTGCCGATACGTACGAACCCGTATGCACATTTCCGAGGAGACGCTTCCGGAGCGCCCCCGACCCCACGGACAAAGGGCACGCACACCAGGGGCGCGAGGTCCCCCAGCCTTCGGCCGGGAGGTGCCCCCAACGCGAACAACCACGACGAGACCCGCAGACGGCAGCGCGCAGCGCGGGGCACCCCGCCGGCCGAGAACACCCACCGGCCGGTGGACGGCTCAGGATGCGCCCCCCTGGGCGCCGAGCAGCAACCGGCCCGCACGCGACAGCAAAAAGCGTTTGAACGCGGCGACGGGCGCCGCGTCCGGCTGACCGTCGAGCCAGGCCAGCCCGATCTCCCGCACCGCGCGCTGGCCGACGACGTCGAGCTCCGTCACCCCGCGGCGCGGCACCGCGGGCGGTGGGAGCAGCGAGACGCCCAGACCCGCGGCCACCAGGCCGCGCAGCGTCTCCGCCTCCTCGCCCTCGAACGCGATCCGCGGCGCGAACCCCGCCTCCGCGCAGAGGGTGTCGGTGATCCGCCGGAGCCCGTAGCCGGGTTCGAGCGTCACGAACGGGTCCGACGCCACCTCCGCCAGCCGGGCCCTGCGCCGCCCGGCCAGCCGGTGCCCGGCCGGCACCACCAGCCGCAGCCGCTGCTCGTCCAGGCGCCGCACCACCAGCCCGGGCTCGTCGGGCAGCGGCGACGTCAGGCACAGGTCGAGCGCGCCCGCCCGGAGCCGCTCCAGCATCGCCTCCCCGTACGTCTGCACCAGCTGGAACCGCACGCGCGGATGATCGGCGCGGAACTCCCGCAGCAGCCCCGGCACCGTCTCCCAGCCGAGCGTGTGCAGGAAGCCGAACGCGATCCGCCCGGATCCCGGATCGGCCTCCAACCGCACGGACTCGGCGGCGCGCTCCACCTCCGCGAGGGCCCGCTCCACCGCGTCGCGGAACGCGACCCCCGCCCGGGTCAGCCGCACCGCGCGCCCCTGCCGGGCGAACAGCGCCACTCCCAGGTCGGCCTCCAGCCGGGCCAGCGACCGGCTCAGCGTCGGCTGCGGCATGCCCAACTGCTGTGCGGCACGCGTCACATGCTCGTGCCGTGCGACCGCCGCGAACTGCGCCAGGCGCGGCGCGAGCAGCGCGGCCCAGGCGTCCGGGGCCAGCTCCGCGCCGGTCCGTGCCGTCTCGTCGTCCACCAGGGAACCCCTCGTCACCTCGCCTCATACCTGTCCGCATCAATCATGCCGCCCTCATGCATTGGACGCATGGAAGAGGCCGTCCTACGGTCGGGACATGACCTCCGCCAGTACCGGAGCGGCCTCGCCCACCCGCCGCGACGCCGCCCGAACCCGCGCCGGCACCCGAGCCGACGCCGACACCCGGCTGCGCGCCGGGACGTCGGCCTACCGCCGGGCCAATCTGGCGCTGTTCGCCGCGGGACTGGCCACCTTCGCGCTGCTCTACTCCACGCAGGCCCTGCTGCCGGCCCTGTCCACCGGCCTGCACCTGTCCCCCGCGCAGGCCAGCCTGACCGTCACGGCGTCCACCGGCGCGCTGGCGGTCGCGCTGCTGCCGATCAGCGCGCTCAGCGAGAAGTACGGGCGCACCCCGGTCATGACCGCCTCCGTCTTCGGCGCGTCGGCGCTCGCGCTCGCGGTGCCGTTCGCCCCGAACCTGACGGTCCTGGTCGTCCTGCGCGCCGCGCAGGGCCTGGCACTGGCCGGCCTCCCGGCCACGGCGATGGCCTACCTCGCCGAGGAGGTCCACCCCTCCGCGGTCCCCTCGGCGATCGGCCTGTACGTGGCCGGCAACTCCATCGGCGGCATGAGCAGCCGGGTCGCCGGCGGCGCCCTCGCCCAGGTCTACGGCTGGCGGACCGCCCTCCTCGCGGTCGGCCTGACCGCCCTCGCCTGCGCCGTCGCGTTCCGCCTGCTCGCCCCGCCCGCCCGCCACTTCACCCCCGGGCCCGTCCACCCCGCCGCCCTGTGGCGCACCGTCCGCGGCCACCTCGGCGACGGGCGGCTGCGCCGGCTGTACGGGCTCGGCCTGCTGTTCATGGCCGTGTTCGGCGCGGTCTACACCGTCCTCGGCTACCGGCTGACCGCGGCGCCGTACCACCTCTCGCAGACCGCGATCGGCGCGGTGTTCCTGGTCTACCTCGTGGGCACCGGGACGTCCGCGGCGTCCGGCACGCTGCAGGCCCGCATCGGCCGCCGCGGCGCGTTCGCCGTCGCCCTAGCCCTGTGCGCCGGCGGCCTCCTCCTCACCCTCGCCGCGCCCCTCCCCGTGATCCTCCTCGGCCTCGTCCTCATCACGGCGGGCTTCTTCACCGGCCACTCGGTCGCCTCCGGCGCGGTCAGCCGCACCGCGACGGCCGGGCGCGCCCAGGCGTCGGCGCTGTACCTGACGGCGTACTACGTCGGCAACAGCGTCGGCGGCAGTGCGGCCGCGTCCTTCTACCACCACGGCGGGTGGCCCGCGGCGGCCGCGGTCGCCTTCGCGGCCCTCGCGCTGGCCGCGCCCGCGGCTCTTCGGAGCCGCGGCTGAGGGTTCGCCGGGCGGCAGCGGGCGGGCGGTCGGCCGGCCGGCCCGTCACCGGGACGCGCTCTGGTCCGGGCGCCGCTTGCGGACGGCGTTCGCCCACGCACGGCGGGCCAGCCCGCCGGTACCGGCGTGGGGCCGGGTCAGCAGGACGGCGGTTCTGGCCGCCACCGGGACCGTGCCGCCGGCCTTGATCTCGGCCTCGTCCACGGCGTCCGGCTCCTCCGCGGTGTCCACCACGACGCGCCACCGCTCGCCGTAGGCACGGTGGGGCAGGACGAAGTCCACCGGCGCCCAGTGGGAGTTGAGCAGCAGGAGGAACGAGTCGTCGACGATCCGCTCACCGCGCGGGCCCGGTTCGGCCACGGCTTCGCCGTTGAGCAGCAGCGCGACCGCGTGGGCGTCCGCCCGCTGCCAGTCCTCGTCGCGCATCCCCCGCCCGCCCGGAGTGAGCCACACCGCGTCCCCGCGCCCGGTGCCGTCCGGGTCGCCCCGCAGGAAGCGGCGCCGCCGGAAGACGGGATGGCTGCGGCGCAGCGCGATGAGCCGGCAGGTGAAGTCGAGCAGGCCGCGACGGTCGGCGTCGAGGTCCCAGTCCACCCAGGACACCTCGTTGTCCTGGCAGTAGGCGTTGTTGTTGCCGCCTTGGGTGCGGCCCATCTCGTCGCCGTGGCAGATCATCGGCACGCCTTGCGAGAGCAGCAGCGTGGTGAGCAGGTTGCGCTGCTGGCGGGCCCTGAGCGCCAGCACCTCGGCGTCCTCGGTTCCGCCCTCCGCGCCGCTGTTCCACGACCGGTTGTGGCTCTCGCCGTCCTGATTGCCCTCGCCGTTGGCCTCGTTGTGCTTGTCGTTGTACGAGACCAGGTCGCGCAGGGTGAAACCGTCGTGGCAGGTGACGAAGTTGACCGAGGCGCGGGGCCGGCGGCTGTCGTCCTGGTACAGGTCGGAGGAACCGGCGATCCGCGAGGCCAGGTCGGGCAGGACGGAGCCGGAGGTCCGCCAGAAGTCGCGCACGGTGTCCCGGTAGCGTCCGTTCCACTCGCTCCACAGCGGGGGGAAGTTGCCCACCTGGTACCCGCCCTCGCCGACGTCCCACGGCTCGGCGATCAGCTTGACCCGGCTCACCACCGGGTCCTGCTGGACCAGGTCGAAGAACGCGGACAGCCGGTCCACCTCGTGGAACTGCCGTGCCAGCGTGGCCGCCAGGTCGAAGCGGAAGCCGTCCACGTGCATCTCGGTCACCCAGTACCGCAGGCTGTCCATGATCAGCTGCAGCACGTGCGGACTGCGCATCAGGAGGCTGTTGCCGGTGCCCGTGGTGTCGAAGTAGTGCGCCGGGTCGTCGTCCACCAGCCGGTAGTAGGCGGGGTTGTCGATGCCGCGGAAGGAGAGGGTGGGGCCCAGGTGGTTCCCCTCGGCGGTGTGGTTGTAGACCACGTCGAGGATCACCTCGATCCCGGCGGCGTGCAGCGTTTTGACCATCGACTTGAACTCGGCGACCTGCCCGCCGCGCCCGCCGGACGACGCGTACCCGTTGTGCGGCGCGAAGAAGCCGACCGTGTTGTAGCCCCAGTAGTTGGACAGTCCCCGGTCCAGCAGGTGCCCGTCCTGCACGAACTGGTGGATCGGCATCAACTCGACGGCGGTGACGCCCAGTCGCGTCAGATGACCGACCACCTCCGGATGAGCCAGCCCCGCGTACGTCCCGCGCTGCTCCGGCGGCACGCCCGGGTGGCGCATCGAGAGGCCCCGTACGTGCGCCTCGTAGATGACGGACTCGTGGTACGAGTGGCCCGGCGCCCGGTCGCCGCCCCAGTCGAACTCCTCGTCGGCGACGACGGAGAGCATGGCGTGCGGCCTGCTGTCCGCCGTGTTGCGGACCCCGGGATCGGCGAACTGGTAGCCGAACAGCGACTCGTGGCCGTCGGCCTGGCCCTCGATCGCCTTGGCGTAGGGGTCCAGCAGCAGCTTCGCCGGGTTGCAGCGGTGACCGCTGCCGGGATCGTACGGGCCGTGCACCCGGTAGCCGTACCGCTGCCCGGGGCCCACACCGGGCAGGTAGGCGTGCCAGATGAAGCCGTCCACTTCCGTGAGCTCCACCCGGGTCTCGTGCCTGCCGTCGTCGATCAGGCAGAGTTCCACGCGGTCCGCGACGCTGGAGTACAGCGCGAAGTTGGTGCCCGCGCCGTCGTAGGTGGCCCCGAGCGGTGCGGCCCGCCCGGTCCACTTCGCCACGGTCCGGGCCGCGGCTCTGCGCCGGCCCCGCTCCTCGGTCCGCTGATCCCTGCGCTGCTGGCGCCCGATGCCCCGGCTCCCGCGCACCACGTCCGACCCGTCCACGCCTGCCCCCTCAAAGACCGGTGACCCGGCCACGGGTGCCGTATACCCACCACGGGCCGAACTAGGTGTCCTGTTCCGGGAGTTGGTGGTCGGACCAGACGTACGTGGCGGGGAGCAGGTCGGCGACGGGCCGGACGTCCGCCGGGCCGACGATGACGTGGAGGTCCGGGAAGTAGTCCAGCAGGACCTGGCGGCAGCGGCCGCAGGGCGGGACGACGCCGCGGTCGCGGTCGCCCACGGCCACGATCGTGTCCAGCTCGTAGGCACCCTGCGCGGCCGCCGTGCCGAGGACGACGAGCTCGGCGCACGGCCCCCCGGTGAAGTGGTAGGCGTTCACCGCGGTGAAGATCCGGCCGTCCCGGGCCCGGGCCGCGGCCGCCATGGTGTGCTGGTCGCCCCGGCACCGGGTCCGCGCGACCTCCGCCGCCGCCTCGATCAGCTCCTGGTCGATCCGCCCGCTCATCCTCTCCACCTTCCTCACCTCAACCACTGTGTCCCCCCGCCACCCGGGGGCGGCGCGGAAGGGGACGATCCGGGTGTGTCCCCGCAGAGCTTTGCAAGGCCCCGGGCACCCTGACGGAAAAAGCCGCCATGCAAAGCTCGAGGAGACACTCCCGGAGTGGCCCCTGACCCCACCCACGAACCTGCACCGCCAGGGGCGCGAGGTCCCCCAGCCTTCGGCCGGGAGGTGCCCCCAGCGCGAGGAACCACGGCGAACCGTCAGACGCCGAATCAGCCCCGGGGGCACCCCGTTGGCCGCCCCGGGCAGCCCGGGACTGGGGCTGCGGGCCTCAGGCGATCCGGTCGAGGATGAGCCGACCCGCGCTGAACCCGGAACCGGCCGCCGCGATGGTGAACGCGCCGTCCAGCGCCTCCAGCGCGTACGCGAAGAGCTCGGGCGTGTCCGTGTGGAGGGTCAGCAGGGGCGCGCCCTGCACGACGGTCGCGCCGGGCTTCGCGTGGAGCTCCACGCCCGCGCCCGCCTGGACCGCGTCCTCCTTGCGCGCCCGCCCGGCGCCGAGCCGCCACGCCGCGAGCCCGACGGCGTACGCGTCGAGTCCGGTGAGCACGCCGGACGCGGGCGCGGTGACGACGTGCGTCTCGCGCGCGACCGGCAGCGCCGCGTCCGGGTCGCCGCCCTGCGCGCGGATCATGCGCCGCCACACGTCCATCGCCGAGCCGTCGGCCAGCGCCTTCGCGGGGTCCGCGTCGGTGAGCCCGGCGGCGTCCAGCATCTCGCGGGCGAGCGCGAGGGTGAGCTCGACGACGTCGGCCGGCCCGCCGCCGGCCAGCACCTCGACGGACTCGCGGACCTCGAGCGCGTTGCCCGCGGTGAGGCCGAGCGGCACGGACATGTCGGTGAGCAGCGCGACCGTCCGCACGCCGTGGTCGGTGCCGAGGCCGACCATGGTGGCGGCCAGCTCGCGCGCGTCCTCCAGGGACTTCATGAACGCGCCGGAGCCGACCTTGACGTCGAGCACGAGCGAGCCGGTGCCCTCGGCGATCTTCTTGGACATGATCGACGAGGCGATCAGCGGGATGGCCTCGACCGTTCCGGTGACGTCACGGAGCGCGTACAGCTTCTTGTCGGCGGGGGCGAGCCCGTCGCCGGCCGCGCAGACGACCGCGCCGACCTCGTCGAGGACGGACAGCATCTCCTCGTTGGAGAGGGTCGCGCGCCAGCCGGGGATGGACTCCAGCTTGTCGAGGGTGCCGCCGGTGTGGCCGAGGCCGCGGCCGGACAGCTGCGGCACGGCCGCGCCGCACGCGGCCACGAGCGGCGCCAGCGGCAGGGTGATCTTGTCGCCGACGCCGCCGGTGGAGTGCTTGTCGGCGGTGGGGCGGGTCAGGCGGGAGAAGTCCATCCGCTCGCCGGAGGCGATCATCGCGGCGGTCCAGCGGGCGATCTCGGCCCGGTCCATGCCGTTGAGCAGGATCGCCATGGCGAGCGCCGACATCTGCTCGTCGGCGACCGCGCCGCGGGTGTACGCGTCGATGACCCAGTCGATCTGCTCGTCGCTGAGGCGGCCGCGGTCGCGCTTGGTTCGGATGACGGAGATGGCGTCCATGAAAGGCAGTTCCTCGGGTTATCGCGGTCGGCGGTCGGCGGTCGGCTCCGCCGGTCGGCGTGGCCGGTCATCGTAGGCGGTTCGGCCGCCCGCGGGCGGCACGGTGGATCAGGGCGCGCCCCCCGCGGGCGGAGGCCCGGAGGCCCGGGCGGGCCCCCGGCCCCGGAAGGCCGGGCCCGGCCCCCTCTGCCGCCCGCGGGGTGAACGTCAGCGGTCGAGGTCGTCCGGCCCGAAGGCGTCGGGCAGCACCTCGTTCATCGTGCGCACACCGCGCACCGTGTCGACCAGCAGGCCGGGGCCGCCGTGCTCCCACAGCAGCTGCCGGCAGCGCCCGCACGGCATCAGGGTGTTGCCCCGCAGGTCGACGCAGGTGAAGGCGACCAGGCGGCCGCCGCCCGAGGCGTGCAGCGCGGAGACCAGGCCGCACTCGGCGCACAGCGCGACGCCGTAGGCCGCGTTCTCGACGTTGCAGCCGACGACGACGCGGCCGTCGTCGGCCAGCGCGGCCGCGCCGACCGGGAAGCGGGAGTAGGGCGCGTAGGCCCGCTCCATCACCTCCCGGGCGGCGCGGCGCAGCGCCTCCCAGTCCACGGCAGCGGGATCGCTCACCCGCCTGCTCCCTTCCGGTACGGCAGGCCGTCCGCCTTCGGCATCCGCAGCCGCTGGGCGGACAGGCCCATCACCAGAAGTGTCGCCACATACGGGGTGGCCTGCACGACTTCGTCCGGCACCACGTCGGTGGTCATGTACCAGACCGCCAGCAGGACGGCGAAGGCCAGCGCGACGACCGCGCTGATCCGGGCGCCGCGCAGGAACTTCCAGATCGCCATGCCGAGCAGCAGGACCGCCAACAGCAGGAGCAGGGCGTGCACGGAGGAGCCGCCGTTGCGCAGCTGGAGGCTGTCGGCGTAGCCGAACAGGCCGGCGCCCATGGCCAGGCCGCCGGGCCGCCAGTTGCCGAAGATCATCGCGGCGAGGCCGATGTAGCCGCGGCCGCCGGTCTGCCCGGCCAGGTAGAAGTGCGTCTGGATGGCCAGGAAGACACCGCCGAGGCCGGCCAGCGCGCCGGAGATGATCACGGCCAGGTACTTGTACAGGTAGACGTTGACGCCGAGGGACTCGGCCGCGACGGGGTTCTCGCCGCAGGACCGCAGGCGCAGCCCGAACGAGGTCCGCCACAGCACGAAGAACGTGCCGGCGAACAGCAGGATGGCCAGCAGCGTCAGCGACGAGATGTTGGTGACGAAGCCGCCGATGATGCCGGCGAGGTCGGACACCAGGAACCAGTGGTGCTTCTCGACGCTGTTCAGCCAGTCCGACAGTCCTGGCACCGTGAAGTGCTTGATGTCGTCCATCGGCGGGGACTGCTTGGGCGTCCCGCCCTTCTGTGCGGCCTCGCCGCCGGTGAACAGCTTCTTGGCCAGGTAGGCGGTGACGCCCGCGGCCAGGATGTTCATCGCGACACCGGCGATGATGTGGTCGACGCCGAAGGTGACGGTGACGATCGCGTGCACCAGGCCGCCTGCCGCGCCGCCGAGGACGCCCGCCAGGACGGCCACCCACGGGTCGGTCTGCCAGCCGGCCCAGGCACCGAAGAAGGTGCCGAGGATCATCATGCCCTCGAGGCCGATGTTGACCACGCCGGCCCGCTCCGACCACAGGCCGGCGAGGCCGGCCAGGCCGATCGGCACCGCGCTCGACAGGGCGCCGGCGATCTGCCCGGCGGAGGTGACGTCGTTGGCGCCGGTGATCGCGCGGACCGCGGCCACGAGGACCAGGCCCGCGGCGATGACCAGCAGGACCACGCTCGGGGTGAACCTCAGCCGCCTCGTCTGGGGCTTGCCGACACGCGGCGCGGCGGCCGGCGGCGGAGTCTGGGTCTGCGTGGCGCTCACAGCGTCTCCTCGTTCGCTTCTCCGCCCGCGAGGCGAAGGTGCCGGTTTCCGTCCGTCCCAAGGCCGGTGGCCTCGCGTGCGTCGCTCACGCCGCGACCTCCTGCTGCTTCGGAATGCCGGCGGCCGCGAGTTCCGCGCCGACCTGGCGTTGCTGGCGGGTGATGCCGTAGCGGCGGACGACCTCGTAGGCGATCACGACGGCCAGGACGATGACGCCCTGGATGACGCCGACGATCTCCTTGTCGTAGCCCTCGAACTCCAGGCCGTTGGAGGCGCGCTCCAGGAAGGCCCAGAGCAGGGCGCCGACGGCCACGCCGACCGGGTTGTTGCGGCCGAGCAGGGCGACCGCGATGCCCGTGAAGCCGATGCCGACGGGGAAGTCGGTGCCGTAGTCGTAGGACTCGTTCAGCAGCGTCGGCATGCCGACCAGGCCGGCCATCGCGCCGGAGATCAGCATGCTGGTGACGACCATGCGCTTGACGTTGACGCCGGACGCCTCGGCCGCGGACTGCGAGCGGCCGACCGCGCGCAGGTCGAAGCCGAAGCGGGTGCGGGACAGGCCGTACCAGTACAGGACGCCGGCCAGCACCGCGAAGATGATGAAGCCGTCGACCGCGCCGCCGCTGGTGCTGAAGTTGAACAGGTGGCTGGAGGACGGCAGCGGCTTGGTGGAGACCATGTTGGCGCTCTTGTCGAGCACGCCGAGTCTGCCGCCCTGCAGGAAGTAGCCGATCACGATGCCCGCGATCGAGTTCAGCATGATCGTGGAGATGACCTCGCTGACGCCCCGGGTCACCTTGAGGACGCCGGCGATCGCGGCCCACAGCGCGCCGACCGCCATGGCGGTCAGGATCACGACGGGCAACTGGATGACGCCGGGGAGGGACATCGCGCCGCCGACCGCGGCGGCGAAGAACGCCGCGAGGCGGTACTGGCCGTCCACGCCGATGTTGAACAGGTTCATCCGGAAGCCGACCGCGACCGCGAGACCCGCGAGGTAGTACGTGGTGGCCTTGTTGAGGATGTAGACCTGGCTGTCGGTCTTGTCGCCGTAGTCGATCATGACCCGGAAGGCCGTGAACGGCTCCTTGCCGGTGGCCAGGATCACCAGGGCGGTGACGATCAGCGCACCGACCACGGCGAGCACCGGGGCGGCCACACCGAGGACCACCCGGTCCTTGTCGAACTTCTTCATCGGTCCTCTCCCCCGGACGCGGCGGACAGGGTGCCGGTCCCGTCGCCGTTGTCGGAGTCTGCGGCGTTCTCGGCGGTCGCGGCGGTCGCAGCGTTCTCAGCGTGCTGGTCGTGTTCCAGGTGGCCGGTGGCCGCGCCGGTCATGGCGGAGCCCAGCTCCTCGGGGGTGATGGTCGCCGGGTCGGCGTCCGCGACGAGCCTGCCCCGGTACATGACCCGCAGGGTGTCGGACAGCCCGATCAGCTCGTCGAGGTCGGCGGAGATCAGCAGCACGGCCAGGCCCTCGCGGCGCGCCTGGCGGATCTGGTCCCAGATCTGCGCCTGCGCGCCGACGTCCACACCGCGGGTGGGGTGGGCGGCGATCAGCAGCTTGGGCAGGTGGCTCATCTCCCGCCCGACGATGAGCTTCTGCTGGTTGCCGCCGGACAGCGAGGCCGCGGTGACCTCGATGCCGGGCGTGCGCACGTCGTACTCGGCGACGATCCGCTCGGTGTCGCGGCGCGCGGCCGCGGTGTCGATGAGGAAGCCCTTACTGTTGGGCCGCTCGGTGACGTGGCCGAGGATGCGGTTCTCCCACAGCGGCGCTTCCAGCAGCAGCCCGTGCCGGTGGCGGTCCTCGGGTATGTAGCCGATGCCGTCCTCGCGGCGCTTGCGCGTGGGGACGCGGGAGATGTCCTCGCCGTCCAGGACGACGGTGCCGCCGTCCGGCACGCGCATGCCCATGATCGTCTCGACCAGTTCCGCCTGGCCGTTGCCCTCCACACCGGCGATGCCGAGCACCTCGCCCTTGTGGATGGTGAAGCCGATGGCGTCGAGCACGATGCGCTCGACGCCGTCGAGGTCCACCTCGGCGAGCCGCAGCCCGTCGACGGTGAGCATCCGCTCGGTGGTGACGGTCGATTCGCGGGTCTCCGGCGACGGGAGCTCGCTGCCGACCATCAGCTCGGCGAGCTGCTTGGTGGTGGTGTGCTCCGGGTCGGCGTTGCCGACGGTGGTGCCGCGCCGGATGACGGTGATCTCGTCGGCGACCGACAGCACCTCGCCGAGCTTGTGCGAGATGAAGATGACGGTCAGGCCCTCGGCCTTGAGCTCGCGCAGGTTGTCGAAGAGCGCGTCGACCTCCTGCGGGACGAGCACGGCGGTCGGCTCGTCGAGGATGAGGATCCGCGCGCCCCGGTAGAGGACCTTGAGGATCTCCACGCGCTGCCGGTCGGCGACGCCGAGGTCCTCGACCAGCAGGTCGGGGCGGACTCCGAGGCCGTAGGCGTCGGATATCTCCTGGATCTTCGCCCGCGCCCTGGAGCCGATCCCGTACAGCTTCTCGCTGCCCAGGACGACGTTCTCCAGCACGGTCAGGTTGTCGGCCAGCATGAAGTGCTGGTGGACCATGCCGATGCCGCGGGCGATGGCGTCACCGGGGTCGCCGAAGGTCACCTGTTCGCCGTTGACGGCGATGGTGCCCTCGTCCGGCTTCTGCATGCCGTAGAGGATCTTCATCAGCGTGGACTTGCCGGCGCCGTTCTCGCCCACGAGAGCGTGCACGGTGCCGCTGCGCACGGTGATCTCGATGTCGTGGTTGGCGACGACGCCGGGGAAGCGCTTGGTGATGCCGCGCAGTTCGACGGCGGGTGGACTCGTGGACGCGTTGATGGCGCACTCTCCTCGGGGGAAAGGCTCGGGGCGGGGTGGTTCTGGCGGTGGGGGTGAAGGTATCGCGGAAAGGTGTCTCTACGCGCGTAGCGTGATCCGATCGCCACGCAAGCGGAGGCTCGGCGGGGGTGCTTCAGCCACCCCCGCCGAGCCTCTCGGTCACACCTGTTCACTCAACTCCGGGTCACGGGGTCGACTTGACCTTGATCTCACCGGAGACGATCTTCGCCTTGGCGGCGTCGATCTGCGCCTGGATGTCGGTGGTGAACCCGCCGGAGGTGGCCAGCGACACACCGCCGGTCTTCAGGTCGTAGGCGTTGGTGCCGGCCTTCGGCTTGCCGTCGTGGACCGACTTGATCAGGTCGTACACGGCCACGTCGACGTTCTTGACGGCCGAGGTGAGGATGCTGTTCTTGTACTTCGCCAGCGCCGCGTCCTGGTACTGGTCGGAGTCGACACCGATCGCCCAGGCGCCGGGCTTGCCCGCCACCGCCTGGATCGAGCCGTCACCGGAGAGGCCCGCCGCGGTGTAGATGACGTCCACGCCGTTGTCGAGCATGCCCTGGGCCTTGCCCTGCGCCGACGTCGGGTCGTTGAAGCCCTTGGTGTCGGTCTCGTACAGGTACTGGTCGGTGACCGTGTCGGACGGCTTGGTGTCCTTCACGCCCTGGTCGAAGCCGGCCTGGAAGGTGCCGATCAGGGTGTTGTGCACACCGCCGATGAAGCCGACCTTGCCGGTCTTGGACTTCAGGGCCGCGGCCACACCGGCGAGGTAGGAGCTCTGCTCGGTGGAGAACACCATGCTGTCGGCGTTCGGCGCGTCGACCACGGAGTCGACGATGCCGAAGGTGGTCTTGGGGTACTTCGCGGCGATCTTCTTCACCGCGTCGCCGTAGGTGAAGCCGACCGCGACGACCGGGTTGTAGCCCGCACCCGCCAGCAGGTCCAGCCGCTGCTCGCGGTCGGACTCGGTCTCGCCGTTGCTGGCGGTCTGCTCCTTGTGGCCGAGGTTGAACTCCTTGTCGGCCTTGTCCATGCCGCGCGCGGCGGAGTCGTTGAAGGAGTGGTCGCCGCGACCGCCGACGTCGAAGGCCATGCCGACGCCCTTGTTGCCGCCGCTGCTGCTGTCGGAGCTGGAGCTGCTGCCGCACGCGGTGGCGGTCATCGCGAGGGCCGCGGACACCACGCCCGCGGCAGCGATCTTGGATACCCGGCGCAAGAGGGTCCCCTTCAGTCGGAAGCGCCCCGTCCGGCGCTGGCTAAGCCCGGAGCTTAACGCGCGTAGATGTCAGGTAAAGACCGAATGAAGACCCGTTATCGGATCGACGCATTTCGGCCAGGTGAAGCACCCGTGGTCGGTGCGTCACCCGGCGTCCGCGAGCCGCGACGACGCCGGTCAGGAGGGCTGCTCAGCCCACCCGAGCGGGGGGCATCTCCGTCACGACAAAGGTGCCACGTCCGGGACCGCGGTGCCGCCACTCCGGCCACAACAGCGCTGCAACGTCCGTCACATGCGCCGGCCGCACGCCCCTCCGGGGGGGTGCGGCCGGCTGCGGTGCGACTCCGGGTTGGGCCCGGGTGCGGCTCCGGATGCGGCTCCGGTTCTGACCCGGGTTCGACCCCGGCTCAGAACCGGCTTCGGCTCCCGTTCACGACAGCAGCGCGGCCGCTGTCAGGAGCTCCACGCCCACCGCGATGGCGCCCTCGTCCACGTCGAAGTCGCCCTGGTGCAGGTCCCGCTTGGCGGTGTCGCCGACCGGGCGCACCCCGAGGCGGGCCAGCGCGCCGGGCACGTGCTCCAGGTACCACGAGAAGTCCTCGCCGCCCAGGCTCTGCTCGGTGTCCTCGATGGCGTGCGCCCCGAACCGGGCGGTCATCGCGTCCCGCAGCAGTTCCGTCGACGTGCCCTCGTTGACCACCGGCGGCACCCCGCGCTGGTACGTGATCTCGCACTTGGCCCGGTAGATCGACGCGATCTGGTCGATCACCTCGTGCACCAGGTCCGGCGCGTCGTGCCACGCCCCGAGCTCCAGGCAGCGGACCGTGCCCTCCAGTTCGGCGTGCTGCGGGATGACGTTCGCCGCGTGCCCGGCCTCGATCCGGCCCCAGACCACGCTCAGTCCCGAGCGCGGGTCGACCCGGCGGCTCAGCGCGGCCGGCAGCTCGGTGGCGAGCTTGGCCGCGGCCATCACCAGATCGGTCGTCAGGTGCGGGCGGGCGCTGTGCCCGCCGGGGCCGTCCAGCGCGAGCTTGAGCTTGTCGGCCGCCGAGGTGATGGGGCCGTGGCGCAGGCCGATCCTGCCGACGTCCACCTTGGGGTCGCAGTGCAGGGCGAGGATACGTTCCACCCCGTCCAGCACACCGGCCTTCACCGCGTCGAGCGCACCGCCCGGCATGACCTCCTCGGCCGCCTGGAAGACCAGGCGGACGGGCCGGGGCAGCCGCCCCTGCGCCGCGAGCTCGGCGAGCACCAGGCCGGCGCCCAGCACGATGCTGGTGTGCACGTCGTGCCCGCAGGCGTGGGCGCGGCCCTCGACGGTGGAGCGGTACTCGACCTGCTTGGTGTCCGGGACCGGGAGCGCGTCCAGGTCGGCGCGCAGCGCGAGCCGGCCGCGGGCCGGGTCGTCGGCGCCGATGTCGCACACGAGTCCGGTCCCGTTCGGCAGCACGCGCGGTTCCAGCCCCGCCTCGGCCAGCCGTGCCCTGACCTTCTCGGTGGTCCGGAACTCCTGGCGGCCGAGTTCGGGGTGGCGGTGCAGGTCGCGGCGGAACGCGACGAGCTCGGCGCGGAGGGGGTCGGGCAGGGCGGGCGTGCCCTCCGGGGCGGGGACGCCGCCGGGTGCGGTCGCGCTCTCGCCTGCCGGGACGGGGTCGGCGCTCGGGTCCGTCCGGATTCCGCTCGGCCGGCCCGCGCTGCGGGCGGCCTTGCCTGGCGCGGCGGCGCTGCGCGCGATGACCTCGCGCGTGACCTCGGCCGGCCCGCCGGAAGGATCTTCGGACGGCGCTGCGGGTGAGTCGTTCACCTCAGTCAGGGTATGCCCCACGAGCGGCTCCTCTTACATGATCGGAAAAAATAGATGCTGCGGGAGGAGAAGAAGTCGCCCGATCGGCGCATACCGGATCTTCCTCGGGGGTATGCCCACCCTTTTGGGGTCCGGGCCTGTTGACACCCATAGTCGCTCAACGAGCGCCGCGTCGCGAGGCAACGCGGGGCCGCTCCGCTCGGCGGTACGGCAATGGAGTGGCCGTCTGCCGCGGTGCTGCAGGGGCCCACCCTACGACCCCGGTGTTACGCCGCCGTGGCGAAGAGCCGCGGGCGCCCGCGCCGCGGCCGCTGCCGTACGGCCCGTGCTCAGCCCGCACCTGTGGACTCCGCCGCCCCGCCCGGACGGTTGGCGGGCCGGTGACCTGGACCGACTCCCCGACGCCCCACGTCACATCGAGGTACTGGACGGCTCGCTGGTCCTGCGGGGTCCCCAGCGGTTGTGGCACAGCCGCCTGAAGTCCCAGTTGATCGCCGCTCCAGCCGAAGGCGAGCCCGACGCCTTCCTCGTGTGTGCGGGCATGACGGTGTGGCTGGACGAACGCAACCGCCTCGAGCCCGATGTCCTGCTGACCACGGCGGCGTGACGCCCTGACGCCCTGACGGAAACGCGTGGAGCCGGCGCGATCGGGGCGCCTAGAGTCCCCCACATGAGTGAGGACATCGCGGGGCTGCCCGTGGCCGAGTTCGCATTCCCGGGGCCGCTGCGGGACAAGCTGGTGGGGGCGATCCTGAGCGGCGCGAAGACGTCGACGACGGGGTTGCTGGCCGCCTACGAGGCGGAGGGCGAGGCGTTGCCCGAGGCCGGCGCGCGGTTCGCCGTGATCGACTCGGCGGGGCGGCCGGTGGCCGTGATCGAGACGACCGAGGTGCGGGTGGTCCCGATCGGCGAGGTGGACCTCGCGCACGCGGTCGACGAGGGCGAGGGCGACACGTCCCTGGAGACGTGGCGCGCGGGCCACGAACGCTTCTTCACCAGCGCGCCCATGCGCGAGATCCTGGGCGACCCCGGCTTCACCGTCACCGACGCCACCCCCGTCGTCCTCGAACGCTTCCGCGTGCTGGACCGCCTGAGCTGAACGGCCCGGCGGCCGGGCCCGGGAGCGCGCTCCCCCGGGCCCGTCCGCCGGCACGTCACTCGTCGCCGAACACGTCCTCGGCGCATTCGACCGTGATGGCCAGGTCGAACCACCGCCGGACGACCTCGGCATCCGTGCACCCGAGAATCCGCTCGCGCACCTCGCCACTGACGGAAAGCCCGCGCTTCTCCAGGACAGTCAGCGTGTCTTCCGCCCGGCTCTGAACACGGCCCTCTTCACGGACCTTCTCCGCCGTCTCGGAACGGAAGAAGGAGGTGGGGATGGCCATGAGATCCCTCCAGATCGCTGCTGCCGGGCTCGTGCCCAGACCGAGTTCGGTGAGTTCCTTGAAGAGGTCGGCCGTGTCGGGATCGGCCTTCCTGAGAGCCCCGGACAGTGCCCTCAACATCGTATCCGCCTGCGGATGTCTACTGTGGGTGAGCACGGAGAAGACCGCCACGGGAATGTCCTCGGCCGCGGACGCCACGTCGGCGACGATCGGAACGTTGTGTGGCCCCAGGACCAGCGGCCGCAGGGTGAGCGTGCGCCACATCGGTGTCCCGAGGTGGAAAGGGATCGTGGCCCACTGCGCGGTCGCCTCGTCCTGGCAGACGATGAGAAGCAGGGGCGGTAAGCGGTACTTGGCATACAGGTACGACAGGTAGTACGCCCAACTGCTGTGCTTGTCGGGGTCCTTCCTGCCCTGCGCCTCGACGGCCAGGAGGTAACTCCCGCCGTCGGCCGTCTCCACCTGGAGCAGGGTGTCCAACCGGCGCTCCAGCGGCTTGATCTCGGTGAGATCGGTGGGGAGCAGGGAGACCGCCACGGGTTCCGTGAAGGGAATGCCGAGGCGCTCGAAGGTACGGGCGAAGATGCCGGGATCTTCCTGGAAGATCCGGTGCATCGCCTCGTGCGATGAACTGACCATGAGGAGAGCGTAAGCAGGCATGTGTGCGCAAAAACGGTCCTGCTTGGGCAGATTCACTCGTTCGTGCGGAGAAAAGACGACATGATCGGGCACATTCGGTCGTGACGATCGACCCGCCCACCTTCGAAGCCCGGCGCGGGGAGCACCGGCGCATGCGGGAGTGCGACGATGAGGCACCGTCGCGTACGCACGTGGGAGATGAGCGTGGGTGGCGGTCAAGGTGGGTCTTGCGAGGGGGAGTTGGGCGCGGATGCGCGGTGGAGGGGTGGCGGCTGCCGTGGTGGCGGTCGCCGTGGGGGTGCTGCTCGCGGGGTGCGGGACGCAGGTCGGAACGGGGACGACGGTGCCGACGGAGACGGCGACCGGGCCGATTCCGTGGGTCGTGGGTGAGCCCTCGTTCGTCACGGGCGCCCGACTCGGCGCCGATCACCGCACGGTGACGCTCGACGTCCAGGTGGCGGACGGGCCGCGGCCCTGCGTGCGGGACCTGAAGGCCGTCGACACGGACGCCGCCTACGGCGCCGTGCCCGGCACCGTGCACGTCCAGGTCACGTACAGCTCCCCCTCGGGGGACCGCCGTTCGGGCTGCACCAAGGAGCGCGGCGCGCAGACCCGCGTCACCCTGCCCGCACCCCTCGGCGACAACCAGCTCGTCGTCGACGACCACACCGTCTTCACGGCCGACGGCGCGAAGCCGCCCGCCCTGCGGCTGTGCGGCCAGCTGGGCTGCGACCCGGCGCCCACGGGCTGCACCCCCGGCTCCTACGACCAGGCCCTGCTGGCCGTCGGCGCACCGGAGCACACCCTCCGGGGCGACACGGACTGCCGCGGCACGTGGATGGTCATGGCCTACACCTGGCGTACGGGACCCGCGTGTTCGGGCGAGACCAGCCTCCCCGCGTGCTCGTCCGCCCTGGGCGACCGGTACTTCTTCCGGGCGGAGACGTCCGGTTGGGTGCCGATCGCCGAGGGCGCGGCCGGCGGCTGCGCGGTGGTGCAGCGCAAGGCGCCGGACTTCCCGACGTCCATGTGCAAGGACCTCGCCCCGCTGTCGGGCAAGCTCCACCCGCACTACCCGCCGCCCTCCGCGTCCCCCTGAGCCGCGCCCGCTACGCGCCCGGTATCTCACCGCCCCGCACCGCCGCGGTGAAGGCGGACCAGGCGCCCGCCGTGAACACGAGGGCCGGACCGTGCGGGTCCTTCGAGTCCCGGACGGCCATGACCCCGGCCCCCAGTCGGGCCGCCTCGACGCAGGCTCCGCCCTGGTTGTCGCTGTATGTCGACTTGGCCCACTCCGCCCCGGTCAGCCGGGCCGCCTCGACACAGTTCCCGCCCTGATCGTTGCTGTAACTCGACTTGAACCAGGTTCCGTTGAGTGCGTCAGCCATGACGGTCATCGCTATCACTGCTCCTTGATCGCTTCCTTGATCAGGCTCAGGGACTCCTGCGGCCCCGGAGCGAGTGCCTGAAGGTCGGTGAAGGCATCCGAGTACCGTTCGACGTCCTTGTCACCACGCCGAACCAGCGCCTCGGTGAGGTTCTCCATGTAGACCATGGGCTTCAAGGCCACTTGGTCCGGGAACTGGAGGACCACGAACGAGCCGTTCATCCCCGCGTGCGCGCCGAGTCGGAACGGCACGACCTGGACGCGGACGTTCGGTCGGGACTCCACGACCTCGACGATGTGGGTGAGTTGGTCGCGCATCAGCGCCGACGACCCCACCTGCCGCCGGAGTACCGCCTCGTTGAGGATCGCCGTGTACTTCAGCGGCGACTCCGGGCGGCTGAGGACGTCCTGCCGCGTCGTGCGCAGCGCGACCAGGCGGTCGATGTCCTCCGCCGGGAGTCCCTGGTGGGCGCGCTGGTGGATGATCCGGACGTAAGCGCCGGTCTGCAGCAGGCCCGGCACGAACTCGGACTCGTAGTTCTGCAGCGCGCTCGCACTCGCCTCCAGGTCCAGGAACGCCTTGAACCCGGGGCCGATCACGGGGCGGTATTCGGGCGACAGCCACCAGTCCCGCCGCGTCTTGGTCACGGTCGCGTAGGCGATCAGCCGGGCGCGCGTCTCGGGCTCCGCCCGGTAGATCTCGCAGAGGGCGGCCACGTCCTCCGGATGCACCTCGGAGTTCTCGCCCGTCTCCAGACGCGTGAGTTTGGAAGGGCTCCACCGCATCTTCGTCACCACCTGGGCTCCTTTGAGGCCGGAGGCTAAGCGGAGTTGGCGTAGTTCATTGGCGAGTTGGAGCCGGCAGAGGGCGGGGGTGGCCGCCTCCACGTCCGTGATCATCTGCTTCTCCTCTGCGCAAGGTCCAGTGTGTCGAGGGACGTTCTGTTGCGGCAAGGAACTTCTGCGCCAGCGCGGGAGCTCCCGCTCACGGGCAGGGACTGCCGTTCACCCGCGGAATCCGGCGTCGAAGTTTGGCGATCCGAATTCTGCTGACCGGTGTCACCGTAGCCCGAACGCTGCCACGCTTACCGACAGTTGCTCACATTGCGCAGCGGCGTCGTCGCCATCCGTGGCCGGAGGCCGGCCCTCGCGTGCGCTCATCCCCGAGGCGCAGATCGCGGCACCGCCGTGCCCGGAATCGAAAGGCACCCCCATGGAACAGGCGTCAGCCGGGCCCGTCACGTTGTGGCCGGCCACACCTCACAGCGTGCACCGGGCGCGGCACACGCTCCTCGCGGCCCTGGACGCATGGGAGTTGGGCGGGCTCGCGGACAGCGCCGCGCTGGTGCTGTCGGAGTTGATGACGAACGCCGTGCGGCACGGGCACGTGTCCGGCCGCGGCATCGGGACGCGGTTCGTCCGGCAGGTGCACGGCTTACGCATCGAGGTGCACGACTGCGCGGACGGCAAGCCCGAACTGCGGTCGCCCGCGCACGACTCCGAGCACGGGCGCGGGCTGGCGCTGGTGGAGGCGGTCACCGGGGGGCGGTGGGGGGTGACCGCGCGGCAGGGGCCGGGCAAGGTCGTCTGGGGCGAGCTGACCGGGTGAGGCGCGGCCCGTCGCGGGCCGGAAATGGATGGCCGCGGGACCGGGGGCCGCGTACCGTGCGCGGGCATGGCGACAGGTGAGGCGGAGACCGTGCCCGAGGTGTCGATCCGGGACGAACGGCCCGGCGAAGAACGGGAGGTCCGCGCGCTGCAGGCCGCGGCGTTCGGGGACGAGGACCGGGTGCCGGGGCTGGTGGACGCGTTACGGGCGGCGCCGGCGGCGCTGCCGCCGCTGTCGTTCGTGGCCGAGGCGGGCGGGCGGATCGTCGGGCACGTGATGCTGAGCGCGTGCCGGCTGGACGCGCTGCCGCGGCTGGTCGACGTGTACTCGCTCTCTCCGCTCGGCGTGCACCCGGACGCGCAGGGGCGCGGAATCGGGACGCGGCTGATCGCGCACGCGCTCGCCGCTGCCGACGAGCGCCGCGTCCCCCTGGTCTTCCTGGAGGGCTCGCCGCGCTACTACCGCGCCCGCGGCTTCCGTCCGGCCGAGGAACTCGGCTTCCGCGCGCCGACGTTGCGGTATCCGCCGGGCGCGTTCCAGGTGGCCGCGCTGGCGGCGTACGAGGAGTGGATGACGGGGACGTTCGTATACGCCGAGACGTTCTGGGCGCTGGACTGCGTGGGCCTGCGCGGTCCGGAGCTGGAAGCGGTGACCGCCGCGATTTCCGGGGGCTGAGCGCCGCGGAATGGGCCTTTGGCGGGCTCTGGGCGGGGTCGTCGCGCGCGGGGGGCGCGGGGCGCGGGTGAGGCGACCGGATCCGTCGCGGCGGGCCCGCAGTGACCCGCTCACGGCCGCAGCACATACCGGCTGACCTGGGCTTTTCTCTGCGCGGGCGGTAGCGTGACGGCACCGCGTGAGAGGGGGACGGGATGGAGCCGGACCGGTCGATCCGCACCGTCGAGGACGTACTGGAGCTGCTGGACGGGCTGTTCGCGCCCGAGGCCGACCGCTGGACGGAGCACGGCGGGAGCACGTGGTGGGACGGCTTCTACGCCGACCGCACGAAGGGGGTGCCGTTCTTCGTCGGCACGCCGGACGAGAACCTCGTGGAGTACCTGGACAGCGGGCTGGTCGCCTCCGGCGGGCGGGCCCTGGACCTGGGGTGCGGGCCGGGACGCAACACCGTCCACCTGGCCTCGCGGGGCTTCGAGGTGGACGCCGTCGACCTGTCCCCCGCGGCGGTCGCGTGGGCGCGTGAGCGGGCCGGCGAGGCCGGCGTCGCGGACCGCGTCCGCTTCCACCGCGGCAACGCGTTCGCGCTGGAAGGGCTCGGAGCGGCGGGCCCGTACGACCTGGTCTGCGACTCGGGCTGCTTCCACCACCTGCCGCCGCACCGCCGCGTCAGCTATCTCGCGCTGCTGGACCGGGTCCTGGCGCCCGGTGGCCATCTCGCGCTGACGTGCTTCGCCGCCGGCGCGATGGGCTCCGAACTCCCCGACGCCGCCTTCTACCGCGACGCCCGCCTGCACGGCGGCCTCGCCTACTCCCCCGCGTCCCTGCGCGCGATCTTCTCCTCGTTCACCGAACGCGCCTCGCGCCGCATGCGCGAACAGCCTCCGGATTCGGTCTCCTTCGGCGAGTCCTTCCTGTGGACCGCGCTCTTCCGCCGCCCGCCGGGGTGACCGGCCCGCGGCGGCGCGTCAGAGGTCCGGGAGGAGTTCGCCGGGGCGCGGGGCGCGGCCCTCGCTGAGGAAGAAGACGTAGGCCCGCAGATAGGCGGGCAGTTCGCCGTCGAAGGACGCTTCGTACGCGCGGACGGCGGGGAGCTGCGAGGCGTCCAGGGCGCCCGAGGAGGACAAGGCAGACGGGGGTGACGAGGCAGGCGGGGCGGACGCGGAGGATGACGCCGCGGCGATCCGGGCGGAGAAGCCGGCCGCCCACGCGCGCACCCGGGCCGCCTGCGACCACCAGGCGCGGACGCCCTCGGGGGTCCAGCGCGTGTCGCCGTCCCAGGCGTACCCGCCGAGCACCTCGTCCCAGGCGGCGCGCAGGACGGCGGTCACCTCGGCGGGGTCGCGCGGCTGGCGGAAGACGAACTCGGTGCCGTCCTCGTCGCCGAGCACGTTGGCGGGTGCGGCGAGCGGCCCGCTCAGGCAGGTGTCGGTCTCCCCCGCGTAGAACGGGCCCGGCACGTTGCGCCAGTTGAGTTCCTCCCACCGGCCCTCGCCGATGGACGGCGGGTTCGGCTCTCCCGTCCACGCGGCGACCACGCGCCGCGCCTCCGGCATCGGATCCCAGTACCCCGGCGCGTCCATGGCGTGAGGCTACTGCCCGCATCGCCCCGGCCGGCGGCCCGGGCGCCGTGCGCGCCGGGACCGCGGTGCCCCAGGGCCCACATCGGCAACCGCCGTAAACGCACGCATGATTTTGCAGAGTTGCGTCTGTATTCAACGAAAGTGGATACGGATATTGCACGCGTGTGTCCAGGAGGCTACGGTCCACCTGCACCGTCCAGCCCCCCACTTGTGTTCGCGCAGTCGCTCACTCGTCCCCCCACCCGGTGTCCCCGAATCACGTCACGGAACGTCTCGCCACTCGCCTGCTGAGGTAGCCGGCGGGGCGGTCCGTGGTGCCCGGGCGCGCCCTCACCCCCCACCTCAGAGAGGAGCAAGTCGTGTTCGCCAGACTCAGAAGGCTCAGGCGTGCGGTCGCCGCGGGAGGTGGCACCGCTCTGCTGACCGTCGGCGTGGTCGCCCTCGCCGCGCCGCAGGCGATGGCCGCCGCCACCGGCGGCAACGGCGCGAGCTTGCCGTACGTCGAGGTCCAGGCGGAGAACTCCGCCACCAACGGCACGGTCATCGGCCCGAGTTGGGCGGCCGGCCAGCTCGCCGACGAGGCCTCGTACCGCAAGGCGGTCACGCTGTCGGGCAGCGGCAAGTACGTCACGTTCACCACGCCCGTGGCGACCAACTCGATCGACTTCCGGTACTCCATCCCGGACACCGGCAGCGGCTCGGTCTACACCGCGCCGCTGTCGTTCTCGATCAACGGCGCCGCGCAGTCCGACTTCACGCTGACCAACGCCTACAGCTGGTACTACGGCAGCTACCCGTTCACCAACTCGCCGGGCAGCAACCCGCACCACTTCTACGACGAGGCGCACCGCCTGCTGTCGCAGACGTATCCGGCGGGCACCACCTTCACCCTGCAGGTGCCCTCCGGCGGCACCGCCACCACCGTGGACTTCGCGGACTTCGAGAACGTCGGCCCGGCACTGAGCCAGCCCTCGGGTTCGGTGTCGGTGACGAGCAAGGGCGCCGACGCCACCGGTGCCGCCGACTCCACGGCCGCCTTCAACGCCGCGATCAGCGCCGCCGGTTCGGGCGGCACTGTGTGGATCCCGCAGGGCACCTTCAAGGTGCCGGGGCACATCGCGGTCAACAACGTCACCGTCGCCGGCGCCGGCATGTGGTACTCGACGGTGACCGGCTCCGCGCCCGGCTTCTACGGCAACTCCGCGCCGTCCGCCAGCACCGGCGTGCACCTGCAGAACTTCGCGATCTTCGGTGACGTCCAGGAGCGCGACGACAGCGCCCAGGTCAACGGCATCGGCGGTGCGATGTCCAGCTCCTCGGTGTCCAACCTGTGGATCGACCACATGAAGGTCGGCGCGTGGATGGACGGCCCGATGGACGGGCTGACGTTCAGCGGCATGCGCATCCGCGACACCACCGCGGACGGCATCAACTTCCACGGCGGGGTCACCAACTCCAAGGTGACCAACAGCGACATCCGCAACACCGGAGACGACGGCGTCGCCACCTGGGCGGACTCCGGCCTCGGCGCCGACGCCAACGACACCATCTCCAACAACACGGTGAGCCTGCAGATCCTCGCCAACGGCATCGCGATCTACGGCGGCCACGACAACACCGTCAGCGGCAACCTCGTCAAGGACACCGGTCTCGCGCAGGGCGGCGGCATCCACGTCGGCCAGCGCTTCACCTCCACGCCGGTCGGCACCACCACCATCTCGGACAACACGCTGATCCGCGACGGCAGCCTCGACCCGAACTGGCAGTTCGGCGTCGGCGCGTTGTGGTTCGACGGCAGCCAGGGCGCGATCACCGGCCCGATCAACGTGAGCAACGCGCTGATCGAGCAGAGCCCGTACGAGGCCGTGCAGTGGGTCGAGGGCACCGTCAGCGGCGTCAACCTCAGCAACGTGACGATCGCCGGCGCCGGCACCTTCGCCCTGCAGGAGCAGACCGGCGGCGCGGCGAAGTTCACGAACGTCACCGCCACCGGCATCGGGGCCTCCTCCCCGGTGTACAGCTGCGAGGGCTCCAACTTCGTGGTCACCGACGGCGGCGGCAACTCCGGCATCACCGGTACCCCGGTGTGCGGCCCCTGGCCCACCCCGGTCTTCCCGCCGTACCCGAACGAGGGCGTGTCGGCCAGTCCGAGCGCGCTCAACTTCGGTTCGGTGGCCACCGGTTCGACCAGCCCCGCGCAGTCCGTGACGGTCACCAACCCGACCGGCTCGGCGGCTGCCGTCTCCTCGATCGCGGCCGGCGGGGACTTCGCGCAGACCAACACCTGCGGCTCGTCGATCCCGGCGAACGGCTCCTGCACGGTCAGCGTGACGTTCAAGCCCACCGCCACCGGCAGCCGCACCGGGACACTGACGGTGAACGCGGGCGGCACCACCAGCACGGTCAGCCTCTCCGGCACCGGCACCGCGCCCGGCCCGGTGCTGAACCCCAACCCGGCGTCGCTGTCCTTCGCCGGCACGGTCGTCGGCGCGACGGCCACCGCGCAGACGGTGACCCTCACCAACTCCGGCACCTCGGCGGCCACCGTCTCCGCGGTCTCCGCGACCGGTGACTTCACCCAGACCAACAACTGCTCGTCCGTCGCGGTCGGCGCGTCCTGCGCGGTGACCGTGTCGTTCAAGCCGACGGCCGGCGGCGCCCGCAACGGCACCCTGACCGTCACCAGCAACGCCAACAACAGCCCGACCACCGTGGCCCTCAGCGGCACCGGCATCGACAGCTCCACCAACATCGCGGCCGGCGCGAACGCCACCGCCAGTTCCAGCAACGGCACGTACATCCCGGCGAACCTGACCGACTCCGACGCCACGACCTACTGGGAGAGCGCCAACGGCGCCTTCCCGCAGTGGGCGCAGGTCGACCTCGGCCAGAACTACGGTGTCGGCAAGGTGGTGCTGAAGCTGCCGCCGTCCACGGCGTGGGCGACCCGGCAGGAGACGCTGTCGGTACAGGGCTCGACCGACGGCTCCTCGTTCTCCACCATCGTCGGCTCGGCGGCCTACACCTTCGACCCGAACGCCAACAACAACACGGTGACCATCACCTTCGCGTCCGCCACCGCGCGGTACGTGCGGGTGAACGTCACCGCCAACTCCGGCTGGAGCGCCGCGCAGCTCTCGGACTTCGAGGTGTTCCCCAGCGGCAGCGGCGGCACCACCTCCGCGACGCTGTCCGCCGCCCCGTCGTCCCTGACGTTCGCCGCGCAGGCGCCCGGCACCACCAGCGCCGCCCAGACGGTGACCGTGTCCAACACCGGCACGGCCGCCGCGTCGGTGTCCGGGGTCGCGGTGACCGGTGACTTCGCGCAGACCAACACCTGCGGGTCGTCGATCGCGGCCGGCGCGAGCTGCACGGTCAGCGTCACCTTCAAGCCGACCGCCGCCGGCACCCGCACGGGCACCCTGACGGTCAGCGGCAACGCGTCCAACAACCCGCTGACGATCGCCCTGACCGGCACCGGCAGCGGCTCGACCAGCACCAACCTCGCGGCCGGCAAGGCCACCAGCGAGTCCAGCCACAACGACGTGTACCCGTCGTCGCACGTCACCGACGGGGACCAGAACACCTACTGGGAGAGCGCCAACAACGCCTTCCCGCAGTGGGTGCAGGTGGACCTCGGGTCGGCGCAGAGCGTCTCCAAGGTCGTGCTCACGCTGCCCGCGTCGTGGGGCGCGCGCAGCCAGACGCTCAGCCTGTCGGGCAGCACCGACGGGTCGAGCTTCACCACCCTGAAGGCGTCCGCGTCCTACTCGTTCGACCCGAGCGCCAACCAGAACACCGTCACGATCACCTTCCCGGCGGCGTCGGAGCGCTACGTCCGGGCGACGTTCACCGCCAACAGCGGCTGGCCGGCCGGCCAGCTCTCGGAGTTCCAGGTCTGGAACTCCTGACCTGACCTCCCCCCACGGGAGCACCCCACGCGGGGCCGCCGGGAGCGCACCGTCTCCCGGCGGCCCCGCCGCGTCGTCAGTGCCGGGGGCCCAGCAGGCGGGCGTAGAGGTCGAGCAGCGGCGCCGACTCGGTCTGCCAGGACCACTGGCGCAGCACGTCGTCGCGGTCGTACGCCTTGCGGTAGCGCTTGGGGTTGGTGAGCACCGCGCCGACGGCGCGGACGAAGTCGGCGGTGTCGCCGGCCCGGAACACCTCGCCGTTGCCGAGCTCCAGGGTGGCCGCGGCCATCGCCCGCACGTCGCTGACCACGACCGGCAGCCGGGCGTGCGCGTACTCGAAGTAGCGCGAGGCCAGCACCGCCTGGTGGTGCGGCAGTTGGTGGACCGGCAGCACGCCTATGTCGGCGGACGACAGGAAGCCGGCGATCTCGTCCACCGGCACGTACGGCAGCACGTGGAGCCGGGCATGGACACCCAACTGGGCGGCCCGGTCGCGGAGTTCCGCCAGATACGGGTCGTCGGCGTCGGGCACCACGAAGGCCGCGTGCAGGTCGTACAGCTTGGGCAGCGCCTCGATGACGGTGGCCGGCCCGCGATCGGGCAGCAGCTTGCCGATGTGGACGAGCAGCGGCGTGTCCTCGGACAGGTGGCAGACGGTGCGGACGCCCCCGGGACGGCTGGGCGCGGCGGTCAGCGGCGGGGCGTTCCGGCACACCGTCGGCGTGGCCGACAGGCCGTGCCGGGCGCGCAGTTCGTGGGCCAGCCGATCGCCGACGGTCACCACCGCGTCGGCCTCGGCGGCGAACGTCCGCGCGTGGGCGTCGGCGGCGACGGTGGACCTGCGGCTGGCCGCGGGCACCTGCGGCGGCGCGTCCCACACCACCTCGATACGGTGCCCGGCCGCCTCGGAGCGCAGGGCCGCGCGGATCGCCACCCCCAGCGTGCGGTGGCCCAGCGCGTGGATGAGGTGCGGCCGCACCGACTCCAGCACCGGTCCGTACGCGACCTCCTCGTCGAGCAGGCCCGGTTCCAGCACGCGCCAGGCGCGGCGGCCCAGGAGCAGCCGGGCCAGTTCGGTCACGACGTTGTCCAGCCGGGCGTCGGGGCGCTCCCTGCGGTGGACGGCGGCGCGGTGCTGGGCCGCCCGCGCGCCGGTCCACGCGGCGCGCACGCCGTGCCGCATCCAGTCCATCGCGTAGCCGCAGCGGGCCATCGCGCGCAGCGGCAACGGCCGGTGCACCAGGGCGAGTTCGGCCCCCCGGGTGGCGAGCAGCGCGCGGCGCGCCTCGATGAGGGTGGTGCGGTGCGTGTACGCCTCGGCGCTGCGGTAGGCCAGCGGCCAGCGCAGGCCGGGCCGGGGGCGCACCCTGCGGTGGCTGCCGATCACGTCCGCCACGGACACGCGGCGCACCGCGACGCCCTCGGGCACCGCCGTCGCCGGCGCGCGCCCGATCAGTGTCACCTCGTAGCCGGCCGCCCGAGCCGCAGCGGCCACTCGCAGGGCGCGTGAGTCACTGTCGAGAACTCCGCCCGACACGACCGCCACGCGCGCTGAGCCGCGTAAAGTCCCCGCCATTCCCGTACCCAACCCTATGCAGTTGATCAAAGGGTTAAGTATGCCTGGCCTGACGGCGAACTACCCCTGAGGGGGCCGTGTTTCGACCGTTCCGCCCTTACGGCCCGGGAGGGCGTGCGGGCAGGCGGGCCGCGTCCGGCAGGAGCTGGGCGGGGCTGGGCTCGTCGGCCGCGTTGAGTCCGTGCAGGTCGCGGGCGGAGTGCGTGATCCCGGTGAGGAAGGTGTGGGCACGCGGCGAGGCGGAGGCCGTCAGCCACTCCTGGTCGATGTCGCAGACGACGATGTGCACGCCGGTGCCGGCCAGCGCCAGGGGCAGGGTGTGCACGACGGTCGACGGGAAGGACAGCACCGAGCGGCCGATCGGGCCGCGCCGGGCGACCAGTTCGAGCGGCAGGTCGGGGCGGACGATCTCCAGGCCGGTCTCCGCGGCCAGCCGGTGCAGCTTGTCGGCGGCCTCCCTGCGGTGCGCGAAGTAGCGCTTGGCACCGTGCCGTTCGGCGAGCGAGCCGACCACCGCGAAGTAGCGCTCGGGATCGACGACGCCGGTCTCGACCAGCGAGGTGCCGATCAGGTCGGTGCCGCTCAGGGTCCGCGGCGGCCCGAAGCGGCTGCGGGTCCAGGTGAACCGGTTGGTGCGGAGCGTCATGCCGGACGGCGGGGTCGCGGGCATCGCGCTGAACAGCTCGACGCGGTGCCGTCCGCCGGGCGTCAGCCGGCGCCGGGCCGCGGACGCGAACAGGCCGAACGCGACGTCCACCGGGGACATCCGGCGCCCGCTGCGGTGCCAGCGCACGAGACGGCCGCCGCGGGTGAGGATCTCGGTGAACTCCATGGTGGCGGTGCCGTCGTCGACGACGGTGATGTCCTTGACCGAGCGGCACAGCGGCAGCAGCACCTGCACCAGCCGGGAGAACGGGTCGCCGATCACCAGCCGCCGCACCCGCAGGAGTTGCGGGGCCAGGGCCAGCGCGGTGCGGAGCAGTCCGCCACGTCCGCCGCGGGCCTCGAACCAGCGGACCGTGGCGCCCTCGTCGCGGGCGAGTTCGGTCATCCGGCGCAGCTGGCCGCGGCTCGTCGGGTCGGACGGCGAGAGCACCACCACGGTGAGCGGCAGCGGCGCGGGGGTCACGGCGGGCTCGGCCGCGGCGGGCAGGCAGGGAACCTGAGCCGGGGCGGATCCGTCGGCCCCGTCGGCCTCTGCCCCGGGCCGTTCGGCCTCGCTCGCGGAGCCGGCGCGAGCCGCGGGGATCGCCGGGCCGGACGTCAGGTGGACGTGCGCCCATTCCAGGACGTTGAGCAGCTGGACGGGAGACTCCACCAGGGCGACGGCGGCCCCCGGTGCGGGCCGGCGTCCGCCGGCCGGCGGCGTGGCACCCTCGGTCATCGGTGGCCCCGTTTCCTCGTCCGTGAAGTTTTCGTGCCGGTCCGCCCGCCGGGCGGGCCGTGCCGGGTGCAGCCGGTCGGTGCTGCGCTGCTGCGGTGTGCTCGGTTCTGCTGGTCGGTGCCGCCGCCGGTGGCGCGGCCGCGGCGGCCGGGCGGGTGGTTCCCCGGCCGGCCGCCGCGTGGCGGATCAGACGCCGGCGGTCGCGTCCGCGGTCTCCGCGGCGGCCTCGGCCTCGGCCTCGGCGACGATGCCGGGGACGCGGCGCAGCTTCTTCATCGGGCCCAGCTCGCCCTCGTAGACGCGCTTGACGCCGTCACCGAGGGAGGTCTCGATGATGCGGATGTCGCGGACCAGGCGCTCCAGGCCCTGCGACTCCACCGACGCGGCCTGGTCCGAGCCCCACATGGCGCGGTCCAGGGTGATGTGGCGCTCGACGAAGACCGCGCCGAGCGCGACCGCGGCGAGGGTCGTCTGCAGGCCGACCTCGTGACCGGAGTAGCCGACCGGCACGTTCGGGTACTCGGACTGCAGGGTGTTGATCATGCGGAGGTTGAGCTCCTCGTGCTTCGCCGGGTACGTCGACGTGGCGTGGCACAGCACGATGTTGTCGCTGCCGAGGACCTCGACCGCGTGACGGATCTGCCTCGGCGTCGACATGCCGGTGGACAGGATCACCGTGCGGCCGGTGGCGCGCAGGGCGCGCAGCAGGTCGTCGTCGGTCAGGCAGGCGGAGGCCACCTTGTGGGCCGGCACGTCGAACTTCTCCAGGAACGCGACGGACTCGACGTCCCACGGCGACGCGAACCAGTCGATGCCCCGCTTGCGGCAGTACTCGTCGATCGCCCGGTAGCCGTTCTCGTCGAACTCCACGCGGTGGCGGTAGTCGATGTAGGTCATGCGGCCCCACGGGGTGTCGCGCTCGATCTCCCACTGGTCGCGCGGGGTGCAGATCTCCGGGGTGCGCTTCTGGAACTTGACCGCGTCGCAGCCCGCGGCGACCGCAGCGTCGATCAGCGCGAACGCGTTCTCCAGCTCGCCGTTGTGGTTGATGCCGATCTCGCCGGTGATGTACACGGGCTGGCCGTTGCCGATGTGGCGGGAGCCAACCGGACGGAGGTTGGCAGGCAGGGTGTTCTGCGAAGAGGTCACGGGGGAGGTCCTTCGTGGTCGGGACGTGTACTGCTCGGTGAGAGCCGGGACGGGCAGAGGGGGAAGAGAGAGGGGAGGAGCGACGGGGATGGTCAGCGGGCCAGGTTCGGGCCGAGCAGCCAGGCCGCGATCTCGCGGATCGCGCCGTGGCCGCCGTGCGCCGTGGTGACGGCGCGCGCGGCGGCGCGCACCACGTCGTGGGCGCCGGCGACGGCGACGGGCCAGCCGACCAGGCCGAAGCACGGCAGGTCGTTGACGTCGTTGCCGGCGTAGAGCACCCGCTCCGGAGTGATGCCGTTCTCCTCGCACCACTGCTTGAGTGCGAGGTCCTTGCGGTCGATGCCGTGGAGCACGGGGACCTGCAGCTTGCGGGCGCGTGCGGCGACGACCGGGTTGGTCTCGGTGGACAGGATCAGGACGGGCAGTCCCGCGCGGCGCAGGGCCGCGATCCCGAGCCCGTCGCCGCGGTGCACGGTGACGGCCTCGTGGCCGTCCGAGTCGATCAGCACCCGGTCGTCGGTCTGGGTGCCGTCGAAGTCGAGGACGACCGCGTCGACGTCGTCGGCGGTCGGGGTGGCCGCGCGCGGGTCGAGCAGCGGTGCGAGGGCGCGGGCGCGGTCGAGGTCGGCGGGCTCGTCGATCTCCAGCACCCGGGCCGGGTCGGTGCGGACCAGCGCGGTGCGGCCGAAGAAGCGGTGGCTGGCGGCGCGGAAGCCGTCGGCGCGCATCGCGTAGGCGGCGCCGGTCTCCAGCAGGTCCTGCGGGCGGTCCTGACGGCGCGGCCGGGTGGCCTTGTCGTGGTTGACGCCCACGCCGCCGCCGGCCTCGCCGGTCTCGCGCCAGATGAAGCCGTGGAACGGCGCGACGGTGTGCGCGGTGTCGGCGCCGTCCTCGGTGACCGCGGCGACCACGCCGTCGATCTCCTCGCTGGTGATGAACGGGCTGGTGCACTGCACCAGCACGACGACGTCGCTGGGCGTGCCGGACATGGCCGCGTGGGCGTCCATGGCGTGCAGCACCGCGGCCTCGCTGGTGGCGGTGTCGCCGGCGATCGCGGCGGGGCGCAGCACCACTTCGGCGCCGGCGGAGCGGGCGACCTCGGCGATGGACGGGTCGTCGGTCGACACCACGACGGCGGTCACGCGCAGGGCGCCGGTGCACGCCTGTATGGCGCGGGCGACGAGCGGCACACCGCCCACCGGCGCGAGGTTCTTGCCGGGCACGCCCTTGGAGCCCCCGCGTGCGGGAATGACGGCGAGAACGCTGGGTTTCGCCGCTGACGGCTTGTCGGTCATGGGGTGGCTCCTGTCACTTCTCGCGTCGCCGTTCCGGCGCCGGGCTGCGTCCTGCGGCGGGCGCGGGGTCCCCCGGACTCCGTCCGGGACGTGCCGCCGGCGCGACCGGTCCGGCGCGGGCCGCAGGTCGTCACCGCCCCGGAGGGACGGTTGCTGTCACCGCCGGAGGACCGGCGGAGGTCGGGGTGCGCGCGCCTCACAGCTGGCCCCAGCGGCGGATGGCCGGGGCGACGCGCTGCACGCCCTGGCGGTAGGCCGTGCGCGCGGAGTTGCGGACGAGGTCGCGCACCGCGCGCCGGACCGGGCCCGGTTCGGCGGTCGCGAGTCCGGCGGCCGGCTCGCCCTTGAGGTTCAGGCCGTGCCGGGCGAGGACGCCGGGCAGGTACCCGGGTGCGGTGCGCGGGGTGTAGTAGGGCGCGAGCCGCGGCAGTCGAGGGGCGGCGAGCAGGGCGTCGACCCGCGCGCGCAGCGCCGCGTAGGGGTCGGCGCTGGCGACGCCGTGCGACGCCGTCCAGTCCGGGTCGGCCTGCGGCAGGTGGCCGTCGTCGAGTTCGTCCCAGGAGGCGTAGCAGCCCGAGCCGAGGAAGTGGTGGTTGCCGAGCGCCTCGCGGATGCCGAGGTCGGTGAGCACGGCGGTGGGGATGCCGCGGTGCAGGGACTCGAGCGCCGCGGTGGAACTGACGGTCACCAGCAGGTCGGTGCGGTCGAGGACCTCGGCCATGTTGCCGTAGACCAGGCTGACGTTGTCCGGCGGGTTCAGGCCGGAGACCAGCTTCTGGTAGGGGTGCTCCTCGATGTGCGTGGTGTGCTCGCCCGGCTTGCTGCGCAGCTTCACCAGCACGTCGCGCTCGGGGTGCCGGCGGGCGTGCTCGACGGTCCGGCGCAGCAGGTGCATCCGGTCGGCGCGCCCTTCGGGGGCGGACGGCTGGACGGCGAACGTCACGGTGAACCGGCGGCCGGGGTC
Source organism: Actinacidiphila rubida (assembly GCF_900110255.1). GTDB lineage: Bacteria > Actinomycetota > Actinomycetes > Streptomycetales > Streptomycetaceae > Actinacidiphila > Actinacidiphila rubida. The sequence continues at coordinate 136,260 of NZ_FODD01000019.1, read as the reverse complement.
CGGGCGGTAGCGGTCGCCGCCGAGGAACGGCAGGGCGGTCTCCACGATCGCGTCGACCGGGTGGCCGACGCCCTCGTAGACCGCGGCGAACCGCCGTGCGTCGTCGGCGCTGTTGGCGAGGACGACGTCGGCGCCGGCCCGCAGCAGCAGGCCGTCCGCGAGCTTCTCGTAGACGACGCCGACGTAGCCGGCCACGACGACGGGACGGCCGGCGCGGCCCTCCCACGCGCGGTTGAAGCCGTGCAGCAGGGCCTGGACCGTGCCGCCCACGCACGAGATGACGACGACGTCACAGGTGTCGTCGTTCGTCCCGGCGAGGATCTCGGCGGCGGTCGCCTCGACCATGGAGTCGGCAGGTATGCCCAGTTCGGCGAGCTGCCGTGCCGTGGGAGTGGCCCGGCCGCGCAGCAGGCGCGCGTCGACGCGGGCCTCGGGGTCGATTCGGCGCGCGGTCAGCGCACCCCACTTCCACCGGGTGTCCGAATCGGCGATCACCGTGACCCGCAGCGGGTCGGACTTGCGTTTTGGCACGATGGAGACGGTAGGAAGCAGTTGGGTTCGAGGGGCTAATCCTGGGCCAACAAGAGGTAAACAAAATGCCGCCAGTTCGCAACGCGGCGCCAATTCGCGTAGACCATCTTCTGGCCATACTCCGTTAACCCAACCGTTCCCCGCCCGCCAATCGGACCGCCCGCCGAGACCATAGGATTCTGCGAGTGGTCAAGCTCTCCGTCATCGTGACGTTCTACAACGTGCAGCAATACGTTCCCGACGCTCTCCGCAGCCTCCGGGCCAATGCCCGCTCGGACTTCGAGTTCCTGCTCATGGACGACGGGTCGACGGACCAGACGCCCCGCCTCCTGGAGGAGGGCGCGCGCACGCTGCCGGGCGCCAGGGTGCTGCTCCAGGAGCACGCCGGGGTGTCCAGGCTGCGCAACGCCGGTCTGGACGCCTCCGAAGGCGAATACCTCACCTTCATGGACGGCGACGACTGGATGGCGCCGGGCTATCTGCCGCAGATGGTCAAGGCGATGGACGACCTCGACGTCGATTTCCTGCGCACCGACCACATCAAGGCCACCGGCGCCCAGCGCGAGATCATCCGCGTTCCGCAGGGCCGCCGCAATGTCGCGCTCGACCCGCGCGCGTGCATTCTGCCCGCCGACCGCCCTTCTCTCGTCGACTACCCCAACCTGCCGTTCGGCGCGTACCACCGGCGCGCGGTGGAGCGCGGTCTGATGCGCATGCCCGAGACGCTGCGCACCGCCGAGGACCGGCTGTGGTCGTGGCGGATGCACCTGGAGGCCGAATCGGTCGGTGTCGTCGGGCTGATGGGCATGCACTACCGCCGCAGCGTGTCGACGTCCCTGACGCAGATCGGCGACGAACGCCAGCTGGACTTCATCCGCTCGTGCGAGATGGTCTTCGACATGCTGGCCAAGGACCGGGACGGCGACCGCTTCCTGCCGAAGGCCGTCCGCCAGTTCTGCGCGCTGGTCGTCTTCCACCTGGACCAGATCGACCGGTTCGAGCCGGCCATGGCCCGCCGTCTGAAGTCCAACTGCGCCGCCCTGCTCTCCCGCGTGCCCAAGGACGTGCTCAACGACGTGCTCGACTCGATGGACATCGAGCGCAGCACGCGGATCCGCCGGCTGCGCCGGCGCATCGGCGCCCGCCCCGACGGCTCCGACCCCGCCGAACTGCCCCGGCAGGCCGCCGGCGCGGCCACGGCCGCCGCCGCGCTGGACGACGACGACCCTGATGCCCGCGACAACAACGGATCGGCGGTCGCCTGATGGCCACGACTCAGATCTTCCTCGCGTCCACCCTCTACGGCGCCGCCACGCTGGCCGCCGCGATGGACGCCGGCTCGATCCCCTCCGCGGACCGCCGCATCCTGGTGGTCTGCAACAACGCCTCGGTCCCGGAGACCAGCCCGAGCCTGGACCAGGCGCCGGGCTTCGAACCCCTGCGCGGCCGCTTCGACCGCCTGGTGTCCTGGAACGAGGTCATCCACCCGCTGCACCCCGGCGGCTGGACCCCGCGGACCAACGAGATCCCCATGTGGGAGCGGCACCTGCGGATGCTCTGGCACCTGGGCGAGAGCGACGTCCAGCTGATCGTGGAGTCCCTTCAGGTGCCGCCGGCCCTGTCGGTCGCCCAGGTCTTCCTCGACGCCCCGCTCACGGTCTACGCCGACGGCCTGATGTCGTACGGCCCGACCCGCAACAAGCTCGGCCTGCTGGTCGACACCCGGATCGACAAGCTGCTGCACCTGGACCTCGTGCCGGGCCTGGAGCCCATGCTGCTCAGCGAGTTCGGGGTGCCCTCCGAGGTCGTGCCGACCGCCGAGTTCACCAAGGTGCTCGCCGAGGTGGCCGCGGCCGCCGGCGTCTCCGAGGTCGAGGGCCTGCAGGAGATGCCGCGGGACTCGGCGCTGCTGCTCGGCCAGTACCTGTCGGCGCTGAACATCCTCAGCGCCGAGGAGGAGGAGCGGCTCCACCTGTCCATGGTGCGCGGCGCCGTCGCGCTCGGGCACCGGCAGATCGTCTTCAAGCCGCACCCCACGGCGCCCGCGCACTGGCTGGAGCCGCTCAAGGTCGAAGCACGGCGGCTGGGCGCCGAGTTGACGGTGCTGAACACGCCGGTGCTGGCGGAGGTCGTCTACCAGAAGATGCGTCCCGCGCTGGTCGTCGGCTGCTTCTCCACCGCGCTGCTCACCGCGTCCGTGCTCTACGACATCCCGGTGGCGCGCACCGGCACCCGGCTGCTCCTGGAGCGCCTGGCGCCGTACCAGAACAGCAACCGGATCCCGGTGACGATCGTCCACGCGATGCTGCCGGACCTCGACGACGCGGCCGCCGTCCGCGCGTGGACGCCGCCGTCGCCGCAGAGCGTGGCGGCGGACCTGACGCCGCTGCTACACACCGTCGGGTACTGCATGCAGTCCAAGGCGTACCCGGGGCTGCGCGACGAGGCCGTGGCCTGGCTGAGCACCGAACTGACCGCGGAGACCTGGCCGTACTTCAAGAAGCGCCGGCTGACGACGCTCGGTCTGCCGGGCGCGATCCCGGCCCGCCTGGCGTTCGTGCCGCGCAACCGCACGGTGCGCCGGGTGGCGCGCCGGGCCCGCGCGCTGAAGAAGGCCACGATCGGCTGAGGCCCGCGGGCCCGCGGGCCCGCAAGCCGGCGGCCCGGAACGCCGGCCGGTGGAAGGCGAACGCGCCTTCCACCGGCCGGCGTTCCGCCGTTTCGGGCTCCGCACGAAAGGCGGCGGGAGGCGCGGGGACGGCCGGACGCGTCGTCGGACGGCGGGAGAGAGAACGGGACCTGCCCGGGCCGCCGTCGGTCGGCGGGCCCGGGCAGGGACGGGGCTGGGCTGGGCTGGGCTGGGGTGCCGTCAGGCGACGGCGGCCTCCGCGCGCGCGTCGGCCCGCCGCTCGGCCCTGCGGTACCACCAGCCGGTCGCGATCAGGCAGATGAGCGCGGCCACGCCCACCGCGCCGCCGAGTGTGAGCCCGGGCGGCTGGAAGGAGCAGCTGATCGAGGTGGCCTTACCGTCGAGCGGCACGGCGATCAGGCCGAGGTAGGTGCGGGCGGACGTGGCGTGCCCGTCACCGGCCGAGCACCGCCAGCCGCTGATCCGCGGCACGGCGACGACGGCGGTGCCGGTGCTGCCGGCCGGCAGGTCGGCGCTGAGGGTGTGCCCGCCGACCCGCACGTCGGTCGCGCCGGTCGCGGTCAGCTGCTTGACCGCCGCGTCCAGCCGGCTCCTGACGAGGCAGCCGATCGACTGCTGCGGCAGCCGCAGGTGGCCGAAGAAGCTCAGCGCGACCTTCACGGTGCCCGACGCCGGGACGGTGCCGACGGCCTGCATCGAGCCGCGGACCGCGGGCAGGTGGCCGTCGAAGGCGACCGGCCGGCCGCCGTCCAGGGTGGCGGTGCCGGTGTACTGCGGTCCCCAGAAGTAGACCTGGGCGCCCGGGGTGCAGGTGGTGGTCAGGACCGCGGCGCCCTTGGCGGGATTGGCCCGCACGATCCGGGCGGCCGGGTCGTAGACCCTGGCGCCCAGCACCATCTCCTGGTTGACGAACGCGGAGGCGTCCCAGCGCTGCGGGGCGTGCGCGAGGTCGAGACCGCTGCGCACGGTCACCAGCGGCGGCACCGCGGAGGTGGTCGACGTGGTGACGGCCCGCGGCACCTGGTCGGTCTGCGGCGGGGCGAGCGGCTGGGAGTGCATCCGGGTGCCGATGGAGAAGATCGCGTCGGTCACCGGGTTGTCGAGGGACATGGTGTGCCGTCCCTTGGCGTAGTAGCCGAAGCCCAGTTCGGACAGCATCCACGACATGTCGTCCGCGGTCAGGCTGCTGTAGTACTCCGCGCCCTGCCCGCCGACGACCATCTCGTCGTTGCCGCCGGGCACGTTGCCGGGGTCGGTGCGCGACCGCGGCCAGTCGTCCTTGGCGGCGACCGCCTTCGCCATGTCGTACTGGGCCGGGCCGAGCCGTGGCGACCAGGACACTTCCTTCAGCTGCAGCTCGGCGGTACGCATCCCGGTCACCACGGTCTCGCCGCCCTGGGCGAGGACGAACAGCGCGAGCGCCACCACCGGCAGCGCCCGCGCGCCGGGGACCCGGCGTTTCGCGAGCAGCAGCGCGGCCGCGGCCAGCAGCCCGACGAGCAGTGCGACGGCGAAGCCGGGGTAGGACCACCGGTCGACGACCTCGCGGCCGTGGCCGGCCGCGCCCAGCGCCAGGACCAGCACCACGCCGGCGCCGAGCGCGGGCAGGGCGGGCAGCCCGTCGGCGGTGGACAGCCACGCCGCGATGACCAGCAGGCCGCACAGCACGAACGTCTGCCGGAACGGGATGCCGTTGGGCGAGGCGCCCGCGTGCCAGATCAGGTGCGTGGGCTCCCAGTTGAGCGACAGCGCCACCAGCACCAGGGCGGCCGACCACACGGCCCGGGTACGGGCGGCCACCGCCCGGTTGAAGGGCAGCGTCAGGGCCAGCACGAGCGCCGGGGTGCCGATGAAGAGCGCGGGCGTCGCCGTGCTGGTGGTGGCGGGCAGCAGCCGGGCGGCGAAGTCCTGCCAGGCGGCCGGCTGGAAGTGCACCAGGGGCGTGGGGTCGGCGACCTTGGTGGCCTTGAAGATCACCAGCACCAGCGGCGTGGCCAGGCCGATGCCGATGAGCACGCCGCGGGCGGCGTGCAGCAGGCCGGCGAGCCGGCGTCTGGCCGTCTCGTCCGCGGTGAACAGCCGGATCAGCAGCACGAGGGCCGCGCCGATGGTGGCCATGTAGGCGGTGTAGAAGTTGGCCGTCCAGGCCAGGCCGACGATCAGGGGCCCCAGCACCGGGCGCCGGGCGGTGCGGGCCCACTCGCCCACCAGGCACAGCAGCGGGAACGCGATCAGGCCGTCGAGCCACATCGGGACCGTGGCGCCGTTGTCGAGCGTCCAGCCGGACAGCGCGTACGCCGTGCCCAGCACCGCGGCGACCTGCCAGGGCCCGCGGCGCAGCCGCAGCAGCAGCACGGCCATCGCGGCGGCGGCCGCGGTGATCTTCAGCGTGGTGATGACGTACAGCGCCAGCTCGACCTTGTCGGCCGGGAAGAACACCACCAGCAGGTCGAAGGGGCTGCTCAGGTAGGTGCCGAAGTCGCCGAGGAAGTTCGAGCCGAACCCGGAGTTCCAGTTCACGAACAGGTCGCCGTCGGCGTGGCCGAGCAGCATCGTGCGCCAGTAGGCGTGGTACGGCAGGTACTGGTTGCCGAGGTCCACGATGTTGCGGGTGTGCGAGCCGAGCGGGTAGGTGCCGGCCAGCAGGCCGCCGAGGCAGAAGACGACGCAGGCCAGCACGGCGGCGGCCAGTCCGGCGTGCACCGGGGCGCTGTGCCGGGCGCGGGCCAGGAGCCACGCGCCGGCGCCCTGGAGGCCTCGCGTCCGCCCGTCGCCGGTCGGCGGCCGCTGCTCCCCTGCCGTGCTCGCGGGGTTGCCCTGGTCGGGGGCGGCCTTGGCTGCTGGGGACACGGGTCCTCCGGGAGGGGGTGCGTACCGCGCCTGAACGCGCGTGACCCGTTGGGCGTGGCACCGCACGGGTGGTGGCCCATCACAGCGGAGCCGGACGACGCCGACCGGGCCGGAAGGCGAAGCCTGGACTGCGGCAGGGTGAACGCCCGTCGTTCCGGGCCGTCTTGGGACGGGTGCCGCACACCGCGTCGCGGGCGGGCCCGGGCCGGTCGTGGCGCCGCCGCGCGCGCTCCGGCCGCTGACAACGCTGCCTTACGATGGAAGCGTGACCGACATCACCCACGGCAGCGTGCGCGGCCGTCCGACCCGCGCGGAGGAGATCCACGCGGTCGGGCTGCGCGACGAGAAGAGGAGGCGGACCCGGCGGCACATCGCCGAGGTCGCGACCGGCCTCTTCCTCGACCACGGCTTCGCCCAGGTGACGATCGCGGAGGTGGCGAGGACCGCGGAGGTCTCGGTCAACACGGTCTACACCTACTTCCCGTCCAAGGAGGACCTCGTCTGCTACCCCGAGGAGGCCTCGGCGCAGCGGATGGTCCAGATGGTGGCCGACCGGGTTCCCGGCGTGTCCGCCGCCGCCGCGGTGCTGGCCGCGCTGCGCGGCGAGATGCGGCAGCGCGACCGGATGGCCGGGCTGACCCACGGGTTCGGGCGGTTCCTGGAGATGGCCCGGGCCGAGCCGGCGCTCGCGGTGCGGCTGGACGCGATAGCCCGGGAGATGGTCGATGCGCTGGCCGCCGTGCTCGCCGAGGAGACCGGCGCCGCCGACGGCGATCCGACGCCGCGTCTGGTCGCCGCCCAGCTCGGCTGGGTGCAGAGCGAGGTGTTCCGCGAGATCGGCCGCCGCAGCTCGGCGAGTGAGGCGCCCGGCACGATCGCCGAGGCGGCCCTCGCCCTCCTGGACACCCTGGAGTCGCTGCTCAGCGACCGCGTCCTGGGCTACGCCACCCGCTGACGCCCGCCGGACCGGCCGCCGATCCCCCGGCCGCCCGGCTCAGAACACGTCGGACGGGACGTACGTCCCCCACACCTCGCGCAGCGCGTTGCACACCTCGCCGACGGTCGCGCGGGCGCGCAGCGCGTCCTTCATCGGGTACAGGACGTTGTCCGTGCCCTCGGCGGCCTTGCGCAGCGCGTCGAGCGCCGTGTCGACCGCGGCCTGGTCGCGGCCGGCCCGCAGGTCGGCGAGCCGCTGCGCCTGCTGCGCCTCGATCGCCGGGTCGACCCGCAGCGGCTCGTACGGCTCCTCCTCGTCCAGCTTGAAGCGGTTGACGCCGACCACGGTCCGGTCGCCGGCCTCCGTCTCCAGCGCGATGCGGTAGGCGTTCCGCTCGATCTCGGACTTCTGGAAGCCGTGCTCGATCGCGGTGACCGCGCCGCCGAGCTCCTCGACCTTGGCCATCAGCTCCAGCGCGGCCGCCTCGACCTCGTCGGTCATCTTCTCGACCACGTAGGACCCGGCGAACGGGTCGACGGTCGCGGTGACGTCGGTCTCGTAGGCCAGCACCTGCTGGGTGCGCAGCGCCAGGCGCGCGGACTTGTCGGTGGGCAGCGCGATGGCCTCGTCGAAGCTGTTGGTGTGCAGCGACTGCGTGCCGCCGAGCACCGCGGCCAGGCCCTGGACGGCGACCCGCACCAGGTTGACCTCGGGCTGCTGGGCCGTCAGCTGCACGCCCGCGGTCTGGGTGTGGAAGCGCAGCATCTGCGACTTGGGGTTCTTCGCGCCGAACTCGTCGCGCATCACCCGTGCCCAGATCCGGCGGGCCGCGCGGAACTTCGCGACCTCCTCCAGGATCGTGGTGCGGGAGACGAAGAAGAACGACAGCCGGGGCGCGAAGTCGTCCACGTCCATGCCCGCGGCGATCGCGGTCCGCACGTACTCGATGCCGTCGGCCAGGGTGAACGCGATCTCCTGCGCGGGCGAGGCGCCGGCCTCCGCCATGTGGTAGCCGGAGATCGAGATGGTGTTCCACTTGGGGATCTCGGCCCTGCAGTACGCGAAGATGTCGGCGATCAGCCGCAGGCTGGGCTTGGGCGGGAAGATGTACGTGCCGCGGGCGATGTACTCCTTCAGCACGTCGTTCTGGATGGTGCCGGTGAGCTGGTCGGCGGGCACGCCCTGCTCCTCGCCGACGAGCTGGTAGAGGAGCAGCAGCAGCGCGGCGGGGGCGTTGATGGTCATCGAGGTGGAGACCTTGTCCAGCGGGATGCCGCCGAACAGCACCTTCATGTCCTCGACCGAGTCGATGGCCACGCCGACCTTGCCGACCTCGCCGTGCGCGATCGGCGCGTCGGAGTCGTGGCCCATCTGCGTCGGCAGGTCGAAGGCGACCGACAGGCCCATGGTGCCGTTGGCGATGAGCTGCTGGTAGCGGGCGTTGGACTCGGTCGCGGTGCCGAACCCGGCGTACTGGCGCATCGTCCAGGGCCGGCCGGTGTACATCGACGGGTAGACGCCGCGGGTGAACGGGTAGCCGCCGGGCGCGCCGAGTCTGCTGTCGGGGTCCCACCCGTCCAGGGCGTCGGGACCGTAGACCGGTTCGATCGGCAGACCGGATTCCGACTCGCGCGCCATGCTCACGCCTCCGCTGAAGTACTGACGGGTGGGATCAGCCACGGACTGTAGTGGCGGCCGTGCTGGCCGTGCAGTGCGACGGGCTGGGACCTTCCTCACAGTCTTCCCCGAACGGGTCGCAACCGCGCAGGCGGGATTCGGTGTCTACGGGGTGACAGACCACGCACCACGGCAAGAGCGGGGAAGGTGACAGCCGTGCGCAGAAGACCTCCGGCGGCCCTGGCGATGGCGGCGGCGACAGCCGCGCTGTCCGCGGCCGTCCTCACGGCCTGCGGGCCGACCGGGAACGCCGCCGACGGCAAGCCGTCGGCGCCGGCCACCGCCACCGGGACGCCCTCGACCAGCGCCCCGGCCGCACCGTCCGGTGATCCGACGGCCGCGGCGACGACCACGCCCGCCGCCACGCCGGCCACGACGAAGCCGGCGGCACCGCCCACGACCAGGCCGCCGGCCGAGCCCGTGGTGATGGCCTCCGGCACCACCAGCGCCCAGGTGCGCGAACTGCAGGCCAGGCTCGGCCAGCTGCACCTGTTCAGCCGCACGCCGACCGGCTACTACGGCACCGTCACCGTGCACGCGGTGACCGACTTCCAGGAGCGGCACGGCCTGCGCGAGAGCGGCACGGTGACGTCGACGACCTGGACGAGGCTGCGCTCGCTGACGCGGCCGCCGACCCACCGGGAGATGTACCCGCCGGTCGCGCCGAAGCCGGTGGCCAAGCTCGACCCGCGCTGCATGACCGGCCACGCGATGTGCATCAGCAAGACCACCCGGACGCTGTCCTGGGTCGTCGACGGCAAGGTGCAGGCCACCATGGACGTGCGGTTCGGCTCGCAGTACACGCCGACCCGCGAGGGCCTCTTCCACGTCACGTTCAAGAGCCGCGACCACGTGTCGACGCTCTACCACACGGCGATGCCGTACGCGATGTTCTTCAGCGGGGGTGAAGCCGTGCACTACTCCGCGGACTTCGCGGCCCGCGGCTACGCGGGTGCCTCGCACGGCTGCGTCAACGTCAGGGACCGGGCGGCGATCGCCCGGCTCTTCGACGAGGTGAAGGTCGGCGACAAGGTCGTCGTCTACTGGTGACGTCCGCGGGCGCCGCGGGGCGCTGACGCACCGACGGCGGACCGAAGGCGCCGTCACGACGCACTGCCCGACGTACGAGCGCGGCCGGGCAGGGGGAATGCGCCCGGCCGCGCTCTCTGTACGTGGACGCCGGTACGGGGAGAACCGGCGTCCACCGAACCGATGACCAGTCGGTTCACTACCTACAGCGCATCGGCCGCCGGAAGTGTCACCCGGCGGCCGACGTGCCTTGTCAGGACGTTGCGGGAGCCGGTGCCGGGCTCGGCCGCGGGACGGGCCCGACTGCCGTTCCCCGGGCGGCTTTCTGTGCCGATGTGCCCGCTTTTCTCCCGTGTCCGGGGCGGGCCGCGGTGGTGCGGGGGCCGCCCGTGCCGCCCCGGCGGACCGTCCCGGACGACTGGGCGGAGCCGCCCGGTCCGGCGCCGTGCGGGCCGCCGGCCGCCTTGCCGTCGTCCTTCACCGCGGCGGCCGCGCCGTCGGGGGCGGCGGGGTCCGCGGTGGCGCCGCTCGATCCCTTGACGGCGCTCTTGACGTCGCTCTTGACCTCGCCGTTGCCGGCGGCGTCGCTCTTCCCGTCGCTCTCGCCGTTCGCCTTGCCCTCGCCCTTCCCCTCGTTGCCGCCCTTGCCGTTGGACTGCCCGTTGCCCTGGCCGTTGGCCTGCCCGTTGGCCTGGCCTTCGCCGTTCGACTGGCCCGTGCTGTCGCGCCCGTCCTGCGAGCGGTCCTTGCCGTTGCCGTTGCCGGAGCGGTCGCCGGCGCAGGGCGCGCCGAGCCCCGGCCGCCCGTACCAGCGGTCGGTGTCCTGCTGGGGCCCGGTGGCGCAGCGCCGGGACGGCGCGGACGGGGACGTGCCGTGCGCGCCGCCGGCGCCGCGCCGCGGCGGCGCGGTGGTGGCGGGCGCCTCGCCCCCGCCGTGGCCGCCCGCGCCGGGCGTGGTGCTGACCGCGGGCGCGCCCGAGCCGCCGCCGGGCAGCGGCAGCCGGCCGGTGCCGGCCGCGACCGCGGCGGCCACCCCGCCGAGCGCGAGCACCGCGGCCATCGCCGCGGTCGCCACGCGGACCGACCGCATGCCGGGCAGCCGCAGGCGTGCCGTCCGGCCGGGCGTGCGGTCGCGCCGCGCGGGCACGGCGGCGGGGGCGGTCGCGCGGGCGGCGCGGAAGGCCGCGAGGGCGGCCTCCTCGCGGTCGGGGTCCAGCACGAACCCGGGCCCGGCCAGCGGGTCTTCCGCGGCGTAGGGCGCGGGCCGGCCGGCGGCCGCGGACAGCAGGCGTGCCAGCCGGTCCGCGGCGGCGGCCTCGGCGGCGTCGGTGACGTCCTCGGGCCGCACGCGGCCGCCGGACAGCAGCAGTTCCGCCGTCTGCCCGGTGAGCCAGTCGGCGCGGGCCGTACGCGGGGAGGGGCGGTTCCCGGGCCGGGACGTGGGGGCGACCCGTTGCGAGCGGGGCCCGGGCAGCGGTGGGGCGCCGTCGTGGCGTGGGTTGTCGGTCATGTCAATTCCTCACAGCGCCCGGGACGCGGAAAACGTCACATCGGCACGCCGGGCGGTCCCCTTCCGGGTGTCGCACGCCCGCTCGGCCGGCTGGCCGCCGCGGTTCTGCCGGGCGCCGCCGGCCGGCCCCGCGCCGCCGCCCGCGTCCGCCGGGCCGGTGGAGTCCGCGGCACCGTGCGCGCCCCTGGAGCGGCGCGCGGCCGCTGCTTCACCGGAGGGCGCCCGCACTCCCGCGCCGGCCCGCTCCTGCTCGGCCTGCGCCTCCTGCTCCAGCAGTTCGGCGAGCCTGCGCAGCCCGCGGTGGGTGGCCATCCGCACCGATCCGGCCCGCTTGCCGAGCACCCGGGCCGCGCTGGTGGAGTCCAGGCCCATCACCACGCGCAGCATGACCGCCTCGGCCTGCTCGCGCGGCAGCGCGGCGATCGCGGCCAGGGCCCGGTCGGTGGCGACCGCGTCGAGCGCCTCGCCCGCGGTGTCGGCCCGGTCCGGCAGCTGCACGAGTTCGTCCACGCCGCCACCGGCGACGGGGCGGCGGCTGCGGGCCCGGATGTGGTCCAGCGCCCGGTTGCGGGCGATGCGCGCGGCCCAGCCGCGGATCGACGTGCCGTCGCCGCGGAACGACGGGAGGTCGCGGGCGATCTGCAGCCATGCCTCGGACGCGACGTCCTCGGCGTCCACCGGCCCGACCAGGCTCCGGACGTACTGCAGCAACTGCGGCTGCACAGCCCGGTACACGACGCGGAAGGCGGTCTCGTCACCGCCCTGCGCGCGGCTCACCGCGGTATCGAGATCCACGTCCGGCCCCACCCCTTCGTGCACCGTCCCATCCTGCCTCATGCCGGCCGGTGACACTTTCGGACGGCGGTACGCCGTACAAGTGGCGGCCGGGGACGCTCCTGTGGGGGGAGGCGGACCCCGGCCGTCGTCACAGCTCAGCGCCGCACCTCGTGCGGCGTTCGGCCCGCGCGGGCATCCCTCCGGCAGGAGTGCCCGCCGCGGGCGCCGCTCGGGGACCAGCTCAACGCGCCCGCGCCCCGCACGTCAACCCGCGCACGCCTCTGAGTCCCGTACGAGTGAACCCTGCCGCCACAGCGGCCACCGCGGCCCCATCCGCCGTGCCGCCCCGTACAGTTGAGTGACCCGCCGTCCGTCCCCCGCGGGTTGATCCCCCCGCCGTCCCCGCGCGTCCCCAGGAGCAGTCCGCTGTCCAGCGACACCCCGTCCCCGGGGCTGAGCCAGCTCAACGTGTTGCCGTCCGTGGCCGCCGAGAACGCCTTCCGCGCGTGCTGCGGCTCGCACCGCTGGGCCCGGCGGATGGCCGCGCACCGCCCGTACCCGACCCTGGAGGCACTGCTGGCCGCCGCGGACGAGGCGGCCTACGACCTGACCTCCGGTGACCTGGCCGAGGCGCTGGCCGGCGAGGCCACCACCCCGCTGCCGGACCGCGGCAGCCTCACCGTGCACACCGCGCTGCGCGCCGCGCACGCCGCCTACGAGGCGAAGTTCGGGCACGCGTTCGTGCTGGCCCTGGACGAGGGCGAGGACGGGGAAGCGGGTGACCCGGGCCGGGCCCTCGACCAGACCCTCGCCTCGCTGCGCCAGCGCCTCGGCCACGACGAGGACGAGGAGGCGGTGACGACCGCGGAACAGCTCCGCCGGACCGCCCGGCTCCGCTTGATCCGGCTCGCCCGTTCACCCGACCGTGCGGGATCGATCACACCTGGCCTACCCCGTGGTACCGAGCCGACATCGCGTCGCTACGATGGCCGGGGCCGGTGGACCGTACCCGGCCGGGCGTGACCGACTAGGCAAGGAAACAGCCGGCACCCCTCGTCCCGCTCCCGGAGGGTATTTTCCGTGCCGGCTGGAACGCTGTACCGCGGCCGGGAAGGCATGTGGTCCTGGGTGGCTCATCGAGTCACCGGTGTCCTCATTTTCTTCTTCCTGTTCGTCCACGTCCTCGACACCGCGCTGGTGCGCGTCTCCCCCGAGGACTACGACAAGGTCGTCGCGACCTACAAGACACCGATCGTCAGCCTGCTGGAGTACGGCCTCGTCGCCGCGATCCTCTTCCACGCGCTGAACGGCCTGCGGATCATCGCGGTCGACTACTGGACCCAGGGTCCCCGCTACCAGAAGCAGATGTTCTGGACGGTCATGGGCCTGTGGGTCGTGCTGATGCTCGGCGCGATCTACCCGGTCCTCGGCCACGCCGCACGAGTCCTGTTCGGGAGCTGATCGACCATGGCCACTGAAGTCACCCCGGTTGACGAGGTGGAGCTGACCGGCTCCAGCGTCACCTACAGCCCCGAGAACCCGGCTCCGGTCATCGAGCCGCCGCGCGCCCGCACCAAGCGCACCCCGCGCAGCACCCGCACCAACTTCGAGCTGTACGGCTGGCTGTTCATGCGGCTGTCCGGCGTCGTGCTCGTGGTGCTGGTCATCGGCCACCTGCTGATCCAGCTCGTGCTGGACGGCGGTGTCACCAAGGTCGGGTTCGCGTTCGTCGCGGGCCGCTGGGCCTCGCCGTTCTGGCAGGGCTGGGACCTGGTCATGCTGTGGCTGGCGATGCTGCACGGCGGCAACGGCCTGCGCACCGTGATCAACGACTACGCCGAGCAGGCGAACACCCGCTTCTGGCTGAAGACACTGCTGTTCGCCGCTGTGGCGTTCACCATCGTGCTCGGTTCGCTGGTGATCTTCACCTTCGACCCGAACATCCGCTAGGCCAGGGCCGGACAGGGAAGCGACCCCCATGCAGATCCACAAGTACGACACCGTCATCGTCGGCGCGGGTGGCGCCGGCATGCGCGCCGCCATCGAGGCCACCAAGCGCAGCCGCACCGCCGTCCTGACCAAGCTCTACCCGACCCGGTCCCACACCGGCGCCGCGCAGGGCGGCATGGCCGCCGCCCTCGCGAACGTCGAGGAGGACAACTGGGAGTGGCACACCTTCGACACGATCAAGGGCGGTGACTACCTGGTCGACCAGGACGCCGCCGAGATCCTGGCGAAGGAGGCCATCGACGCGGTCCTCGACCTGGAGAAGATGGGCCTGCCGTTCAACCGGACGCCCGAGGGCCGGATCGACCAGCGCCGGTTCGGCGGCCACACCCGCAACCACGGCGAGGCCGCGGTGCGCCGCGCCTGCTACGCCGCGGACCGCACCGGCCACATGATCCTCCAGACGCTGTACCAGAACTGCGTCAAGGAGGGTGTGGAGTTCTTCAACGAGTTCTACGTCCTGGACCAGCTGATCACCGAGGTCGACGGCGTCAAGCGGTCGGCCGGCGTGGTCGCGTACGAGCTGGCCACCGGCGAGATCCACGTCTTCCAGGCGAAGGCCGTGATCTACGCGTCCGGCGGCACCGGCAAGTTCTTCAAGGTGACGTCCAACGCGCACACCCTGACCGGCGACGGCCAGGCCGCGGTGTACCGGCGCGGACTGCCGCTGGAGGACATGGAGTTCTTCCAGTTCCACCCGACGGGCATCTGGCGGATGGGCATCCTGCTGACGGAGGGCGCCCGTGGTGAGGGCGGCATCCTCCGCAACAAGGACGGCGAGCGCTTCATGGAGAAGTACGCGCCCGTCATGAAGGACCTCGCCTCCCGCGACGTCGTCTCCCGGGCGATCTACACGGAGATCCGCGAGGGCCGCGGCTGCGGCCCCGACGGCGACCACGTGTACCTGGACCTCACGCACCTGCCGCCGGAGCAGCTGGACGCCAAGCTGCCGGACATCACCGAGTTCGCGCGGACGTACCTGGGCATCGAGCCGTACACGGACCCGATCCCGATCCAGCCGACCGCGCACTACGCGATGGGCGGCATCCCCACCAACGTCCAGGGCGAGGTGCTGTCGGACAACACCACGGTGGTGCCCGGCCTGTACGCGGCCGGCGAGGTGGCCTGCGTCTCGGTGCACGGCGCCAACCGCCTCGGCACCAACTCGCTGCTCGACATCAACGTCTTCGGGCGCCGGTCGGGCATCGCGGCGGCCGAGTACGCGCACGCCAACGACTTCGTCGAGCTGCCGGAGAACCCGGCGGCGCTGGTCGTCGAGATGATCGAGCGGCTGCGTGACTCCACGGGCGGCGAGCGGGTGTCCGACATC
This sequence comes from Actinacidiphila rubida, assembly GCF_900110255.1. Lineage (GTDB taxonomy): Bacteria > Actinomycetota > Actinomycetes > Streptomycetales > Streptomycetaceae > Actinacidiphila > Actinacidiphila rubida. The sequence goes on along the minus strand of NZ_FODD01000019.1, from coordinate 120,962 downwards.
CGCACCGAGCTGCAGGAGACGATGGACGCCAACGTGATGGTGTTCCGCACCGAGCAGACCATCAAGACCGCGGTCGAGAAGATCGGCGAGCTGCGCGACCGTTACCGGAACGTCGCCATCCAGGACAAGGGCAAGCGGTTCAACACCGACCTGCTGGAGGCCGTCGAGCTGGGCAACCTGCTGGACCTGGCCGAGGTCATGGCGGTGTCCGCCCTGGCGCGCAAGGAGTCCCGCGGCGGCCACTACCGCGAGGACTTCCCCAGCCGCGACGACGTCAACTTCATGCGGCACACGATGGCCTACCGCGAGGTGGACGCCAACGGCACCGAGTCGATCCGCCTCGACTACAAGCCGGTCGTGCAGACCCGCTACCAGCCGATGGAGCGTAAGTACTGATGAGCACCCCGACGATCGACGAGCACTCGTCCGCGCTGGACGAGGCCGAGCAGGGAACGTCGCACCTGATCACCGTCACCCTGCGGATCCGCCGGTTCAACCCGGAGGTCGCGGCGGAGGCCGACTGGGTCGACTACCAGCTTCCGATCGACCCGAAGGAGCGCGTGCTCGACGCCCTCCACAAGGTCAAGTGGGAGATCGACGGCACGCTGACGTTCCGCCGCTCGTGCGCGCACGGCGTGTGCGGTTCCGACGCGATGCGGATCAACGGCAAGAACCGGCTGGCCTGCAAGACGCTGATCAAGGACATCAACCCCGAGAAGCCGATCACCGTCGAGCCCATCAAGGGCCTGACCGTGCTCAAGGACCTCGTGGTCGACATGGAGCCGTTCTTCCAGGCCTACCGTGACGTGATGCCCTTCCTGATCACCAAGGGCAACGAGCCGACCCGCGAGCGGCTGCAGTCCGCGGCCGACCGTGAGCGGTTCGACGACACCACCAAGTGCATCCTGTGCGCCGCGTGCACGTCGTCCTGCCCGGTCTTCTGGAACGACGGCCAGTACTTCGGTCCGGCCGCCATCGTCAACGCGCACCGCTTCATCTTCGACTCGCGCGACGAGGGCGGCGAGCAGCGCCTGGAGATCCTCAACGACAAGGACGGCGTGTGGCGGTGCCGCACCACGTTCAACTGCACGGACGCCTGCCCGCGCGGTATCGAGGTCACCAAGGCGATCCAGGAAGTGAAGCGGGCGCTGATCACCCGCCGCTTCTGAGGCCGCACACGCTGCACCACGCAGGGGCCCGCACCGATGGTGCGGGCCCTTCCGCGTGCCCGGGGGAGGTCAGCCGGCGTCCTGCTCGGCGAAGATCTCGCGGGCCGCGGCGAGGCCGTTGAGCGCGGCCGGGAAGCCGGCGTACCCGGCCATCTGCGTCATCAGCTCGACGACCTCCTCGCGGGTGCCGCCGGCCCTGAGGAACGCCCGCAGGTGGACGCGGAGTTGGGGCGCGGCCGTGCCGAGGGCGGTGCACATCGCGACGGACGCCAGCTCGCGGGTGTGCAGGTCGAGCCCGGTGCGGGCGTACACGTCGCCGAAGACGTACTCGACGAGGTACCGGCCGAGGTCCGGGGCGATGTCGTCGAGCGCGTGCACGACGTGCTCGCCGGCCGGCCCGTCCACGGCCCGCAGCGTCTCCAGCCCCCGCGCGTACCGGTCGTCACCGGCCGGCGCGGACGGCAGGTCGTCGCCGCCGTCCGCGCCGCTCTCCTCCTCGGGCCTGCCGGCGAACACCTCGCGGGCCGCGGAGAGCGCGTTGAGCGCGGCGGGGAACCCCGCGTACACGGTGGCGTGGATGAAGGTCTCGACGATCTCCCGCCGGGTGCAGCCCACGTTGAGCGCACCGCCGATGTGGAAGCGCAGCTGCGGTGCCGCGTTGCCCATCGCCGCGAGCGCCGCGACGGTGGCGATCTGCCGCTGCCGCGGGCTCAGACCGGGCCGCGACCAGACGTCCCCGTACCCGAACTCCACGGTGAACCGCGCCAGGTCGGGCGCGATCTCCGCCACCGGATCGAGGACCGCGGGGTGCTCGGTCCCGGTGACCTGTGCGAGGGCGGCCATGCCGCGCTCGTAGCGGCCGTCGGTCGGGGTGGTCCGGGGTGCGGGATCTCCGTGCTGCGTCATGCCCACGACGCTACGAGGTGGAGTCCGCTCCAACGCAAGCGGCACCCCCGGCCGCCGTGCCCGCCCGGCGGGGCGTCAGCGTTCGGCTTCGAGGAGGACGCGGCGCAGGAGGTCGGAGAGGGTGCGGCGTTCGGCGGGGGTGAGGACGGACAGGAGGCGGTTCTCCTCGTGGCCGACGACGTCCATGGCGCCGAACCAGACGGCGCGGCCCTCGGGGGTGAGTTCGACGTCGACCCGGCGGCGGTCCTCGGGTGAGGGCGCGCGGTGGACGTAGCCGCGGCGTTCGAGGCCGTCGAGGCGGCCGGTGATGGACGCGGGCGCCATCTGCAGGTCGGCGGCGAGCTGCGAGGGGGTGGCGCGGCCGCCGCGCCCGGCGAGGGTGTGGAGGGTGTCGTACTCGTGCTTGTGCAGGTCGAAGTCGGCCAGCGACCGTTCGCGGACCCGGCGCAGGTGGTCGGTGAGGACCTTCGCGCGGGTGGTGGCGCCCTCGACGTCGGGGTCGAGGTCCGGCAGCACCGGCAGCCAGCGCTCGACATGATCGTCGGTCCAGTCGCGCGCGAGTGGTTCGGAACTGCTCATGGCACCCGATTCTAGCCAGCGGGCACCCTACGCATCGTCAGCGAAATATTCGTTGACGAAAAGTTCGGTGCCGAAATACTCTGCGGGCGTGCCGCATCCCCTGCGCGTCCGCGCCTTCCGCCTCCTGTTCACCGGCCGCACCCTGTCCGCCCTCGGCGACGCCGTGGTGCCCGCCGCGCTGGCCATCGCGATCACCCGGGCCGACGGCTCCGCCTTCGCGCTCGCCCTCGTGCTGGGCTGCGCGATGGTGCCCCGGCTGCTGCTGCTCCCCCTCGGCGGGGTCGCCGCCGACCGGTTCGACGCCCGCAAGGTCGCGCTCGCCACCGACCTGGTGCGGTGCGCCGCCCAGCTGCTCGTCGGCGCCGAACTCATCGGCGGGTCACCGCGGTTGGCCGACATCGCGATCGCCGAGGCGGTCGGCGGCATCGCCTCGGCGTTCGCCCTGCCGACGACCGGCCCCCTGGTCAGCGGCACCGCGCCCGCCGACGGGATGCTGCGGGCCAACGCGCTGATGGCCTCGGCCGCCAGCGCCACCCGGCTGGCCGGACCGGCCGTCGCCGGCCTGCTGATCTTCACCGCGGGCCCCGGCTGGGCGTTCGTTCTCGACGCGGCCTCGTTCGCGGCCAGCGCGAGCATGCTCGCGGTGATCCGCGTGCCGCGCACCCCGATCCCCCCGCGGTCGTTGCGCGCCGACCTCGTCGAGGGCTGGAGCGAGGTGCGCACCCGCGACTGGTACTGGTCCAGCCTGATCGCGCACTGCGTGTGGAACGGCACGGCGGCCGTGCTCGCCACCCTCGGCCCGCTCGTGGTGCACGGCCGCAGAGGCGGCGACGGCCTGTGGGTCGCGGTGCTGGAGGCGGGGTCGGTCGGCCTGCTGCTCGGCTCGCTGCTCGCCTCCCGCGCCCGCCTCAAGCGGCCCATCCTCACCGCCAACCTGGGCCTGGCCACCTACGCGGCGCCGCTGCTCCTGCTGGGCGCCGACGCGCCCGGCTGGCTGCTCGTCGTCTCCTACGGCGTGGCGCTGGGCGCGCTCGGCTTCCTCACCCCGGTCTGGGAGACGTACGTCTACGCGTCCATCCCGCCCGGTGTCCTCGCCCGTGTCACGTCCTACGACTGGCTGCTGTCGCTGGCCGCGATGCCTCTCGGGTACGCGCTCGCGCCGGTCGCCGCGCACGCCGTGGGCACCCCGGCCCCGCTGTACGTCTGCGCGGCGCTCGTCGCCGCCGCATGCCTGGGCACGGCCGCGGCACCGGGCGTGCGCGGCGCCCGCCCGATCGAGGACGCGGTGCCGGCCGCGGACGGGGCGCCGGCCGCGGCGGAACCGTCTCAGCGGGGGGTTCAGTAGAACCGCGGGCTCTCCACGTCGCCGACGTAGGTGCCGTTCACCCAGGCACCGGCGGAGATCACGTACGGGTCGCCCGTCGGCGGAGCGAAGGTCTGGCCGCCGTTGGGCGGCGCGTAGTAGGTGCCCGGGTTGGCGGTGCCGTTCGAGGCCGGAGTCGGCGTACTGCACCCGAAGTCCCAGGCCCAGGGGCCGCCGGGGTTGAGGGCGTCGATGGCGTGTGCGCAGTAGGTGACGGTCAGGCCGGTGGAGTTGGCGAATCCGAAGACGCTGCTGACCGTTCCGTCCGTCCATTCGCGGTAGCAGGAGTCGATCTTCAGGTTGGTCGCGATCGGAGCGAGGTCACCCTTCGTGTCCGACCGGCACACGTTGGGGGCCGTGGCGTTCGCGCTGGTCGCCATGACCAGGCCGCCGCCCAGTGCGGCGGCGAAGGCCGCGGTGGCCGCGACAAGGGCTTTCATCGAGTGCATGGTGTCGACTCCCCCTGAGTTGATGGGTTGGCGTGACGCGTGCCCGACTGCCCGCCCCGTCCGGGGCCGTTGAGCCCGCATCTGCCGGGCTCACACGTTGCCGCGCTCCCGGCTCATGGCCTGGGAGCGGACCCGGCAGACGTGGAGAGGCTACGCACGCGGGCCCTCCGATCGTCCTTGATCCGTCCTAGATCCGTCCTGGCCGACCCCCCGGGCAACGCCCTACCGCGGACTGATCGCGCTGTCGTAGACGTGGTCCGGCGTGACGATCCCGGTGATCGCGCGGGCGAGCAGCGTGGAGGGCTCCTGGCCGCCGGTCTGCGTGTCGGTGTTGATCATGAGGACGAGGGTGGCCCTCGTCTCCGGCAGATACACCGTCACCGTCTCGTAGCCCGGGATGGATCCGTTGTGCCCGATCCAGCCGTTGGTCTCGAAGAGGCCGAGGCCGTAGCCGAGGCCGGCGATGCCGGTCGGCAGCATCGCGAGCCGCTGCGCCTGGGTGGCGGGGCTCAGCAGGCGTCCGGTGGCGACGGTCACCGCCCAGCGCCGCAGGTCGTGCAGGTCCGAGATCATCGCCCCGGCCGCCCAGGCCCAGCTCGGGTTCCAGTCGGTGGCGTCGGCGGTCGCGCCGGTCAGCGTCTGGTCGGTGTAGCCGTGCGGATGCGGGTCGGGGAGCGCGGCCGAGTGCGGGAACTCCGTGCCGGGCAGCCCGGCCGGGCGCAGCACCCGGTCGCGGATGACGTCGCCGAGCGGCCGGCCGGTGACCTTCTCGATCACCAGGCCCAGCAGCACGAGGTTGGTGTTGGAGTACTGGAACCGCGCGGCCGGCGCGAACGTGTTGGCGTGCCTGAACCCGTACGCGAGCACCTCGCGCGGGGTGAAGGTGCGCCGCGGGTCGCTCAGCAGGGTGTGGATGAAGTCCGGGTCCGAGGTGTACGGGAACAGGCCGCTGCGCATCTCGGCGAGTTCGCGCAGCGTGATGACGCGGCCGCCCGGCACGCCCGCGACGTACGCGGAGATCGGATCGTCCAGCCGGACCCGGTGCTCGTCGACGAGCTGGAGCAGCGCGGTGACGGTGAAGGTCTTCGTCTCGCTGCCGATCCGGACGAAGGAGTCGGCCCTCATCGGCGCGCCGGTGGCCGTGTCGGCCGCCCCGCTCGCGCGGACGTAGCTGCCCCGGCCGGGCATCCACAGCCCGACGACGGCGCCGGGGATGTGCGCCTGCCCGAGGACGTCCGCGATCGCCTGGTCCAGACGGGCGGTCAGCCCGGGGCCGAGGCTGCTGTGCGGGCAGTCGTCCCCGGCGCACCGCCCGCCCGGGTCGACGTGAACGGCACGCACGTCCGCGGCACGTACATCCGCGGGACGGAGGGCGGCGGGACGGAGGGCGGCGCCGCTCCCGGCCGTGGCCGTGGCCGTAACCGCGGGCGCCGCGGGTGCCGCGGTCGCCGGGACCAGGACGGACGCCGCCAGGAGCGCGGCGGCCGTCAGCCGGCGGCGGGAGATTCCTCGCATGTCAGGGCACCTCTTCCGGTCGGGGGCAGCGGGGCAACATCACCACCGCGACCGCCCGCCCGGGCCCTCGGCGGGCTCGCGGACGGGCGAGTCCACCCGTTCGGAGCCCGCGCGTTCCCCTACCGCGGCACCGGCTCCCGCCGCGCGCTCGGCAGGCGGACGGTGACGGTCAGGCCGCGGCCGGGCGCCGTGGGCGTCAGGGCGACCGCACCGCCGTGCGCCTTGACGACGGCCTGCACGATGGACATGCCGAGCCCGGCCCCGCCTGTGTCCCGGGAGCGCTGCGGGTCGGCGCGGAAGAACCGGTCGAACGCCCGTGCCGCGTCCTCGTCACTGAGACCGGGGCCCGTGTCGCTGACCCGCAGCGCCGTCTCGCCCCGCTCGTCCTCGGCGACCTCCACCGTCACCGGCGACTCCGCCGGGGTGTGCACCCGCACGTTGCCCAGCAGGTTGCCCACGACCTGCCGCAGCCCGGCCTCGTCCCCGAGCACGTACCGGCAGCCGCCCGCGTGCTCCGGCAGTCTCAGGCTCAGCGGCCGCTCGGGCTGCTGCGCCGACAGGTCCGCGGCCGCCTCCCGCACCAGGCAGCACAGGTCGACCGGCTCCCGGGTGAGCGCGGGCCGGTCGTCGAGCCGTGCCAGCGCGAGGAGTTCGTCGACCAGCCGGCTCATCCGCTCGGCCTCCGAGGAGACCCGGCTCAGCGCCCGCTCCTTCTCGTCCGCCTGCAGCATGCCCCTCTCGTACAGCTGGAGATAGCCCCGCACGGACGCCAGCGGGGTGCGCAGCTCGTGCGAGGCGTCCGCGATGAACTGCCGCAACTGGGCGGTGGCCCGCTCGCTCTCGGTGACGGCCGTCTCGATCTGCTGGAGCATCGCGTTGAGCGCGGTGCTCAACTCGTCGACCTCGGTGGACCCGTGCGGCGCCGTGCGGACGCGGCGCGACAGGTCGCCCTGGGAGATCGCCGACGCGGTCTCCACCATGTCCTCCAGCGGGCTGAGCCGGCGCCGCGCGGCGGTCAGCGACCCGGTGGCCAGCAGCGCCAGCAGCACCGCGCCCGCGCCGGCCTCCCAGCCCAGCAGCTTCACGAGCGCGTGCTTGACGCCGCTCATCCGCACGCCCTTGACGACGATCGTGCCGTCGGACAGCCGCAGCGCGACCACCCGGTACTCCATCGACCCGCTCTCCACGGTCGCCGCGTCGCCCGACGCGGCCAGCTTCGCCGGGTCCGGCAGCGCCGCGGCCAGCCGCCGCTGCTCCGGGCCGACGGGCATGCTGCCGTCCTGGCACACCGTCGCGGGCGTCCCGTGCGGATCCAGCACCACGAACAGGTCCTGCTGGAAGGCCTGCGCGATCGACGACGTGCCACCGCCGGCCTCCGGGCCCTGCGTGGAGCTTCCCTGCAGCAGGTCCGCGAGCGTGCACAGCTGCCGCAGCCCGTTCGCGCTCAGCTCGGTGCGGGCCAGCGCGGTCTGCGAGGACTTCAGCGAGTCGTCGATCTGACCGATGAGGACCATATAGGTGGCGGCGATGCTCGCCGCGGCCGCCAGCACCAGGCCGGCCGCCAGGAACGTCACGTTGGCGATGGTGAACCGCCCGCGCAGCGACCGCGGGCGCGGCCAGAACCCGCACTTCTTCACCGCGCCCCGCCGTCCTGCGCGAGCAGCCCGTACCCGATGCCGCGCCGCGTCTCGATCAGCGGCGGCCCGAACCGGTCCAGCTTGCGGCGCAGATAGGAGATGTAGGTCTCCACCACCGTCGACGACACGGCGGTCTCGAACTGCCAGACATGCTGCAGCAGTTGCTCCTTGGTGAGAATGCGCCCCGCGTTGCGGAGCAGGTGCCGCAGCAGGTTGTACTCGGTGGGCGTCAGCTCGACCGGCTCCCCCGCCCGGCGCACGGTGTACGTCGCCTCGTCCATCTCCAGGTCGGCGTGGCGCAGCACCCGGTCCGCGGGGGCGGCCGGCCGGCGGCGGGTGCGGCGCAGCACCGCGTGCACCCGGGCCACCACCTCGTCGACGCCGAACGGCTTGGTGATGTAGTCGTCGCCGCCCAGGGCGAGCCCGGCCACCACGTCGCGCGGCGCGTCCCGGGCGGTGACGAAGATGACCGCGAGGTCCCCGGCGTCGGCCCCCTCGTTCTCGGCGGCCCGCTCCTCGCGCAGGGTGCGGCACACCTCCCAGCCGCTGCCGTCCGGCAGCATCACGTCCAGCAGCACCAGGTCGGGCCGGTGCCTGCGGGCGGCGGCCAGCGCCTCCCGGCACGTCGCGGCGCCGACCACGGTGAAGCCGTTGTACTTCAGCGTGATCCGCAGGATGTCCGCGATGCCCGGCTCGTCCTCGACGACGAGTACGGTGGCCGTGCCCGTGGCGGCGTCCATGCCCTCAGTCATGCCCTCAGTATCCGCGCGGCGCCGCGGGCGGGTGACGGCGGCAACTTTGGAGTTCCCTGAGAGAAGCCGTTTCGGCTTGGAGTTGGGGCGAGCGCCCACCGAGGCTGAAGGTGCCGGGGTTCGGGGGACGGCCCCCGGTTACCGCCGCACGGCGACAGCAGCCCGTGCGGTGTAACCGCAGACCGTGCATCCAAGGTGCACACGTCGCAGAGACGATGGGGGATGTGACCGTGGCCGTAGTGGCGCGATGGTGCTTCCGGCACAAATGGACGGTGATCCTGCTCTGGCTGGTGGCCCTGATCGGGGTCGGCGCCGCGGGCAACGCCGCGGGCGACGCGTACTCCAACGCGTTCTCGCTCAAGGGCACCGAGTCCGCGAAGGTGCTCGACCTGCTGGACAAGGTCGCCCCCGACCGGTCCGGCGAGGCCGACACCGTCGTGTGGCACGTCGATTCGGGCACCGTGCACGACGCGTCGGTGCGGGAGCGGATCACCCCGGTGCTCGCGAAGATCGCCCGGCAGAAGGACGTCGGCGCGGTCGTCAGCCCGTACGACCCGGCGGGCGCCGCGCAGATCAGCAAGGACGGCCGCACGGCGTACGCGAACATCACGTACACCAAGCTCGGCAACGACATGAGCAACGACCAGGCGACGCTGCTCATCGACACCGCGCACTCCGCCCGCGCCAAGGGCCTGGAGGTCGAGGTGGGCGGCAACAAGCCCGCGCAGGCCGAGCAGCCGCTGCCGGGCCTGGCCGAGGGCGTCGGCATCGCCGCCGCGGCCGTGGTGCTCTTCCTGGCGCTGGGCTCGCTGTTCGGCATGCTGATGCCGATCATCACCGCGCTGTTCGGCGTCGGCATCTCCTCGTCGGCGATCCTGCTGCTCAGCCACGCCATGAGCGTGGCCGACTTCTCCCCCCAACTCGCCTCCCTGGTCGGCATCGGCGTCGGCATCGACTACGCGCTGTTCGTCGTCACCCGGCACCGCCGCGGCATCCTGCGGGGCAAGACACCCGAGGAAGCGGCCGTCACCGCGCTCAACACCTCGGGCCGCGCCGTGCTGTTCGCGGGCAGCACGGTGTGCATCGCACTGCTGGGCATGTTCACCCTGCGGCTGAGCTTCCTCAACGGCGTGGCCGTCGCCGCCGCGATGACCGTGGTGATCACCGTCGCCGCGGCCGTCACGCTGCTGCCCGCACTGCTCGGCGCGCTCGGCCCGCGCATCCTCAGCCGCCGCGAGCGCCGCCGGCTGGCCGCCGACGGTCCGCGGACCGAGGCCGCCAACGGTGCCGCCGCCCGCTGGTCGTCGTTCCTGCAGCGGCACCCGCGGTCGCTGGCCGCGGTCGCCGTGGTGGTCATGGCCACCCTCGCCGTTCCCGCGCTGTCGCTGCGCCTGGGCTCCTCCGACCAGGGCAACAACCCCACGACGACGACCACCCGCAAGGCGTACGACATGCTGGCGGACGGCTTCGGACCGGGCTTCAACGGCCCGCTGACGATCCTCGCCGAGGCGCCGGGAGCGGGCGACCAGGCCGCGGTGGACCGGCTGGTGACGGACCTGAAGTCCACGCCGGGGATCGCCTTCGCGGCCCGGGTGCCGGTCAAGGGCGCCGCGACCGGCGGGAGTTCCGCGAACCCCGGCACCATCGCGTTCGTCAGCGCGGTGCCCACCACCTCCCCGCAGGACAAGGCCACCTCCGACCTGATCGACCACCTGCGCCACGACGTCGTGCCGAAGGCCGAGCAGGGCACCACCATGCGGGCCTACGTCGGCGGCCAGACGGCGATCTTCGAGGACTTCTCGAGTGTGCTGTTCGCCAAACTCCCGCTGTTCATCGGCGTGATCATCGCGCTGGGCTTCGTGCTGCTGCTGTTCGCGTTCCGCAGCCTGGTGGTCCCGCTCACCGCGGCGCTGATGAACCTCGTCGCCGCCGCCGCGTCGTTCGGCGTGCTGGTCGCCGTCTTCCAGTGGGGCTGGGGCGGTTCACTGGCCGGCCGGGCCGGACCGATCGACGCGTTCCTGCCGGTGATCATGCTCTCGCTGCTGTTCGGCCTGTCGATGGACTACCAGGTCTTCCTGGTGAGCCGCATGCACGAGGAGTGGGTGCACTCCAAGGACAACGCGCGGGCCGTGCGGGTGGGCCTGGCCGAGACCAGCCGGGTCATCAACTCCGCGGCCGTCATCATGATCTGCGTCTTCTTCGCCTTCGTGCTCAGCGGCGAGCGGGTGCTGGCGATGTTCGGCATCGGCCTGGCGGGCGCGGTCGCGCTCGACGCGTTCATCCTGCGCACGGTCCTGGTGCCGTCGCTGATGCACCTGTTCGGGTCGTCCAACTGGTGGCTGCCGGGCTGGCTCGACCGCCGCCTGCCGCACCTGGCGGTGGAGCCGGCCGAAGACGACGACGCCGTCGCCGTCGCCGCCGTCGCGACGGGCGTGGCGTACGCGGGAGCGGGCAGGGGCACCGCCGCCGCCGCGGGCGCGGGTACCGGCGCTCCCGCCGCCTCCGGCGCGACGGGCCCCGCGGTGCGCGGGCGCGTGACGGGATCGGCGTCGCTGCCGATCCCGCGTGCGGAGCTGACGCTGATCGCGTCCGACGGTCGCCAGGTCGGCCGCTCCCGCGCGGACAAGGACGGCACGTTCCTGCTGCCGACTCCGGGTGCGGGCAGCTTCGTCCTGGTCGCGAGCGCGACGGGCCACCACCCGCAGACCGCGAGCGTGATGACCACCGACCGCCCGGTGGACTGCGACGTCCGCCTCAGCGGGACGGGCACGCTCACCGGCACCGTGCGCCGCGCCGACGGAACTCCCGTGGAGGACGCCCGAGTCGTGCTCAAGGACGCCGACGGCCACGAGGTGGCGTCCGTGCGCACCGGCGCCGACGGCGCCTACGCCTTCAGCAACCTCTACGCCGGCAGCTACACCCTGCTGACCCTGGGATACCCGCCCTTCCCCGCCACCGTGCGGATCACGGAGGGCGACGAGGACGGCGACGGTGACGGCGACGTGGACCTGGAGCTGAGCCACTCCACCGACTGACCCGCAACTCCCCCAGAACAGGGCCCGGTTCCGACCCCCGCGGAACCGGGCCCCTTTTTCGCCCTCTGCTTGAACATGTTCAAAAACCGGTCTACAGTCGAGCCGTTCACTGATTTTGAACACGTTCAGGAATCATCCTGGACACGTCTCCGAGCGGCGCCGAGCGGTGCCGGATCGGACGGAGGGGTGGAACCGCAATGGACAGAACCGTCCTCGCGTACGTCGTCTATCTCGTCATCAGCATCTGCCTGACCGTCTGGGTGGCCCGCACCCTGAGCACCAACGGCCGGATCTTCCTCGCCGACGTGATGCACGGCGACGAGCGGCTGGCGGACGCCGTCAACCACCTTCTGGTGGTCGGCTTCTATCTGGTCAACCTGGGCTTCGTCGCCCTCTACCTGAAATCGGGTCACCGCATCGACAGCGCGGCGGGGATCTTCGAGGAGCTGTCGGTGAAGATCGGCGTCGTGCTGCTGGTGCTGGGCGTCATGCACCTGGGCAACGTCTACGTGCTCAACCGGATCCGGCGCCGGGGGATGCTGGACCGCGAGCAGTACCCGCCGGTGGGCCCCGACGGGACCACCGCGACCGCGTGGGGCGCGCCGAAGCCGGCCGGGGCGTGAGCCATGGGATCGCCGCGACTCGAAGGGCGGCCGCGACCGGTGAGCCGGCCGCCGGCCGCCGGGCAGCGACCGGTGCCGCGTCAGCAGCCGGTGCGCGCGCTGACCGTCCTGTTCGACGCCCAGTGCCGGCTGTGCGCGTACGTGGCGGGCTGGCTCGGGAGGCAGCGCCACCTCGTGCCGCTCACCCTGGTGCCGGTCGGGTCCGAGCAGGCCCGCACCTGGTTCCCCGCGCTCGACCACGACGGGGCGGCCCGCCGTGAGGTGACGGTCGTGGGGGACGGCGGTCAGCTCTACGTCGGCGACACGGCGTGGGTGGTGTGCCTGTGGGCGCTCGCCGACCACCGGGCGTTCTCGCACACGCTCACCACTCCGGCCGGCCGCCGGCTGGCCAGGGCAGCGGTCCTCACGGCGGCTCGCTACCGGGAGCGCGCCGGGCGCGGGGAGCCGGCGGAGCCGCACCGCCACCCGGCACCGCGGCCGCCGCGCGTCCCGGCCGGCGGCACGACGGCGGCCGGGGTGGGGGCCGGGGGGCCCGAGGCCGCTGGTCCCCAGCCGGTGTGGGAGTACGACGGCAGCGGCGGGTGGACGCTGCACGACACGGGCGGCGCGGGCGGCGCGGGCGGCACGGGCCGCGCGGACGGCGGCTGTACGGACGGCTGCTCACCGCCCGGCTAGGCTCACCCGCGTGGAGGACAACAAGGGCGGCGCCGCCCGCGCTGCCGAGGAACTGCCCGGAGGCCGGGCCCTGCCCAAGACGGGCAAGAGCGAGCAGACCCGGGCGGTGATCCTGGAGACCGCGATGCGGCTCTTCCGGGAGCGCGGCTACGACAAGACGACGATGCGGGCGATCGCCACCGAGGCCGGTGTCTCGGTCGGCAACGCGTATTACTACTTCGAGTCGAAAGAGTTCTTGATTCAAGGATTCTACGACCAGATGACGCACGACCACGCCCGTGACGCGGCGTCCCGCATGGAGGGGGTGCGGGACTTCGCGGAACGGCTGGAGATCGCCCTCGTGTCCTGGCTGGACTGCGCCGCCGACTACCACGAGTTCGCGGCGCAGTTCTTCCGGACAGCCGCCGATCCGGACAGCTCGCTCAGCCCGTTCTCCAACGAGTCCCACCCGGCGCGTGCCACCGCCGTCGCCCTGTTCCGCGACGTGCTGATGGACTCCGACCTCGCCCCGAAGCTCGACGCGGAACTCGCCGAACTGCTGCCCGACCTGCTCTGGCTGCACCTGATGGTCGTCGTCCTCTACTGGGTCTTCGACCGCAGCCCGGACACCACCCGCACCCGCGAGTTCGTCCACCGCTCCACGCCGCTGGCCGCCCGCGTCATCTCCCTGAGCCGCTACCGGGCGTTCCGCCCGCTGGTCCGCGACGCCAAGGGCCTGATCCAGGACTTCATCCTCCCCACGATCGGCCGCACCCCGCTCCCCGACCGCCCGACCACCACCGACGCCTCGGCCCCCACGACCCGCCGCCGCAAGCCCCGCAAGCCCGCGACCTGACGCCTGCGGCGGGCTCCCGGACGGTGAGGGCGCCGGCCGGGAGAACAGGATCGCGACATGCCCGCCGCAGGCCCGACCACCCCGAGACCGCTGCCCGCCCGTCCGCCCGCCGGTCCGCGAACCGCGGGTTCGCTGCGGCCCCCCGCACGGAGCGTGCTCCTGAAGGTCTGGCTCGCCGGACTGCTCTCGGCCACCGGGATCGGCGTGCTGCGGAGCGTGTGGCACGACATGGTGCTCGGCGGCGGAGCTCTCGTGGCGGTGGTCCTGCTGTTCGGGGTCGGGGCGTGCACGGTCTGCCAGGTGCTCGGCTTTTCCCTGGCGCAGCGCCAGGTTCGGCAGGTCCAGCGGGGAACGGTAAGCGCCCTGGTGACGACCGCGGTGCTCGTCGTCGGCGGCTGCGCCATGATCGCCCTGAACCGCGTCCTGGTCTCCGGCGCTGGATTCCTGCCGCCTTTCGGGCCGGTGTCGGTGGCCCTGCTCTGCGCGCCCTACCCGATCGTGTTCACGCTGTGCACCATGCACCGCGCCGCCGCGGTGGCGGCCGCTCTGGCCTCGGCCGCGATGATCGGCGCGGGCGTCCTGCCGCTGCGGACCGCGCAGGAACACCTGGCGGCCGACGGGTGGCGCCACGCCCATCCGGCCACCCCTCGCGACCTGATCGCCGCGGTCGACTGGCCCGGGGGCGAGCAGACTCCCTTGACGACCGGCCCGTTCGGGACGCGGGTCGTCGTCTTCTTCCAGGACAGCAACATCGATGGCATGTCGCAGGGGGTGGTGACCGTGTCCCCGGCCGGAACGGACCCGTGCCGGGATCTGACGGTGGCGGTGACGTACGACACCGTGCCCGAGAACGAGCTGCCCGACGACGACACCATGTCCGTTCCGGACCCGGGCTGCACGCCCTCCGGCCCGGACGCCTGGGAGCTCTACGGCACGGGCTTCCGCGGGTACGCAACGCTGCTGCACGGCGTCCTGGTCCGGGTCACCGTCGACGACGACCGCCCGGACGACGACCTCGCCGCAGTGGCGCGGAGCCTCCACCCGCTGGACGACCACCAGTTGTGGCGCTACACCGGCGGATGGCCCGGCTGGGCGTGGCCGCTCACTTGAGACGGCCCATCAGAGGAGTCCGTTCTGCTTGGCCCACGGCAGGAATCCTCCGACCTCGCAGGGATAGCGCATACCGGATCCGATCAAGGTGTCCACGAACGTGGTCGCCACGTACTCGGTCGTCCGTCCGTCCGCCAGGGCTTCGGCCACGATCCGCAGCGAGCCGCAGACGCCGAGTCCGTGCTTGCGGCCGATCCTGCGCGCGTCACCGTCGTCGACCACCGCGACAGCCCCGTACAGGTCGGCCCAGGCGAGGACGGTCGCCTCGCCCTGGTTGGACTTCTGACCCGAGACGCGTTCCATCCAGACGACAAGGGAGTTCAGCTCGTCGAGGTCGTCCAGGCGGACCACGTCGAGCCAGTCGAGCCCGTCCAGGCCCACTCCCTGGCGAGTGATCTCGTGCCGCACCGTCTCGGTGGTCACGTTGCGCCGCGGTCCGCCGCTCCAGGTGCGGGCGAAGTCGTGCAGCACGTCGATCTTTCCCGCCGTGACGGAATGCAGCAGAGGCGAGGTGTCCCAGACCAGCACCGGTCCCGTCGCGCGCGATAACAGAGGTGGGACGGTCACGGCAGCTCGTCCTCCAGGTCGCGGCTGGGAAGTTCGTCCACACCGATGGCGTCGTAGACCAGTTCGACCGCGCGGGGGCCGGTGACCGCGCCGGCGGTCCACGCCGCGATGGCCGCCTTGCGCCATTGCGCGCCCGTCGCACCGGCCTCCAGGTCCGGTACCGGTTGCCGGCCGTGAGCCGCGAGGAAATCACCGCGCTGCGGTATGTCCGCCTTGTAGCGCCGGGCGTCCGTACCGTCGACGAGGCCCAGGTGCCGAGCGCGGTTGACCACCGCGCTCCACGACATGCGGTAGAGGGCCGCGATGTCCAGAAGGACCGCCCGTGGGCTCTGCCCGGCCTCGGTCTCCGCCCAGGCGGACCGCAGATCGTCCGCGGGAAGCAGGAACTCCTCGGCGAAGCGGTCGATGAGCTGTTCACGCTCGTCCCGCCCGGCGGCGACTCCCGCGTCGCTGTGGTACTCGTCCTGGAGCAGGTGGTGTCCCAGCTCATGAGCTGCCGTCCACCGTCGGCGGCCGGGCTGGGGCTCGCCGCTGACAACGGCCACGCCGTACCCGTCCTGCAGGAGGGAGGCCCCCTCGCCTGACTCCTCCACGACGGTCACGTAAAGACCGAAGGACTCCAGGACGTCGGCCAGCGGGCCGAGCGGGCCGTCGGGCACGCCCGCGGCCGCGCGGGCGGCTCGGGCCAGCGAGTGCGGTTCGGGTGAGGCACCAGGGGCGCTCAGCAGCACGTCATCGAGGTGCGGTGGCCGCAGGAATCCGTGCGAGACGAGCCACGCGGCGAACCGGGCGTGCTCCTCCAGGCGGGCGTCGAGCCGGTAGCGGGAGCGTGAGGTGTCGTCAGCGGTGTCTTCCAGGACGGTACGGCGCGATACGAGAGCCGGCAGCGGACGCGACAGCAGGTGCGCCAGCGGAACCCCCAGGGCCTCGGCCAGCCGGGACAACTCCAGCGCGGTGATACGCCGCTCGCCGGCTTCGATGCGGACGACTGCCGTGCGGTCCACGCCGACCGCCGAGGCGAGATCGCCCTGGTTCAGACCCGCGGCGAGGCGGGCTTCGGTGATCCGCTCGCCGACCTCTCCCCAATTCTGCGCGGTTTCCATGTGTGCGATTTTTGCACACCCTCCGGGTGCGGGCGACGCGGAGCGCCAGCCTGCCGGCTCAGACGCGGTCGGCGGCGTACGCGAGGAACGCGGTCCACTCCGTGGGGGCGAACGTGAGGCGCGGGCCCTGCGGGTCCTTGGAGTCCCGGACGTGCACGGCCTCGGGGCAGGCCGCGACCTCGACGCAGTCGGGGCCCTCAGCTGTGCTGTAGCTGCTCTTGAACCAGTTCGGGCCAGCCGCGCTCATACCGGCCGAGGGCTTGCTCGTCATGTCTCTCCAAGCACTTTCTCGATGAACGCCAGTGACTCGCGCGGCGTGAGAGCCTGCGCGCGGATGATTCCGTAGAGGGCATCCAGGCGGCGGACGTCCTTCTGATCGTCGACTACTCGACTGAACTGCTGAACCTCAACGTGCCCCACCTGCGGTCCGTTTCGAGGAACGATAAGCCGGAACGATCCGCCAAGGCCAGCATGGTCCTCCCGGGCGGTCGGCATCACCTGGATTTCCACGTGCCTCAACTGGCCCAGCTCCAGCAGCCGTTTCAGCTGTTCGCGCAGCACCATCCGGCCGCCGACCGGACGGAGCAAGGTCGCTTCCTCTTGAACGAAGCTCAGGAAGGGCGCGGGACGGCGAGCGAAGATCCGCTGACGGTCCATGCGAGCGGCCACGTTGACCTCGATGACGTCGTCGTCCATCACCGGCCTGTGCAACCGGTACAACTCACTTGCGTACGCATCGGTCTGAAGCAAGCCGTGGACCACGGTGCCGGCGTAGGCACGAAGTTCGACCGCGTCAGCCTCCAAGCGCGCCAGGTCCCGGACCTTCTTCGGGTACCGCGCGCGTTCCACGTCCTCCTTGAACGTGGCGAGCATGCCGCCCGCGTCGAGGACGTCGTCCGCCGCGTCCAGGAACTCCGGCTTCGGTGCGCGCCGACCCCGCTCGACGGAGGAGACCAGCTCCTCGCTGTAGCCGATGCGGCGGCCCAACTCCGCCTGGCGGAGGCCCGCGCGCTCGCGCCACAGCTTCACCTGGCGGCCGACGGTCTTGAGGATGTCCGTCGCGCCGTCGTCCTAGTCCTGCTCCTCGGTGCCGCCGCCCGAGTGTGCCGGGAACTCCGCGGATCCCGTACCGGTACCGGCCGTCATCGGCCCACCCCCGCCATGCGCACCCGGACGCCCGGACACGCGCTCAGGGCAGCCGGACAGGTCACGCTCCGTCCCGGCCTCATCACTGGTCAGCCTATGCACCAGCGGCCACGCTCTGTCACGTGAACACCGAAATCTCCACCCGGACCTGCCCCTTCGTCCGCATGCTCCCCGGCACCCGCGCGGCAGCCGGCACGACGCGGCGCGGCGACTCACCCTCGGTCAACTGGCCGCGTGGGGCGTGCCGCACGACAGCGACCCGGCGGAGAGCGCCGCCTCCGTCGTGGCCGAGCTCGCCGCCAACGCCGTCACTCACGGCCGCGTCGCCGGGCGGGACTTCGAGCTGCGGCTCACCCTCGACCGGGCGACCGGGGTGATCCGCGTCGAGGTCAGCGACGCCCGGGGGGAGGTCCGGCCCGCCGTCTCGCCGTTGCCGCCGGCGGACGACGCGGAGTCCGGCCGCGGCCTCTTACTCGTCCAGGCGCTGACGCGCGCCTGGGGCGTCTCCTCACGCGAGGTCGGCAAGACCGTGTGGGCGGAGGTCGCCCTGCCCGACATTCGCTCGGTAGACGGGCTCCTCTCAGAGAGGGCTGGTTGATGTCGCTCTGGGGTAGCTTGAGCCGTGTGACTGTTCAGGGCATCGAAGAGGTCCGGCTGACCGCCTTCAAGAGCTTTCGCAACCAGGTGCTCCCGCTGGCGCCACTGACCACTCTCATCGGCCGTAACAGCAGCGGAAAGTCCAACGCGCTCGACGGACTCGAAGTGCTCTCCCGGTTGGCCCGGGGCGATGACATTACCGAGGCGCTGGAGAGCCGGCGCGGCCCCGAAGGTGCCGTGCGTGGCGGGTTGGCCGGGTGCGTACCGCACGGCTCCGATCGATTCGCCCTGGGGTGCACCGTGCGGACCCAGTGGGGGCCCATCGACCTTGAGGTCACAGTGCAGGTCGAGCCCGAGGTACAGATCATCAAGGAGCGGTTGACCGGCCCAACGGCGGAAGGACGCAGGCACGTCCTGGAGAGCGGCGAAGCGAACCCCCAGGTCGGCGACCTCTGGGCCACCTGGCACAACGGGAAGAGAGGCCGCGACCCAAGCGTGCGGTTCCGCGGTTCCCGCTTGCTCACCTCACAGCTGCCCTTGCGAGTTGCTCCGGAGACGCAAGGTGGCACAGACAGCGTCTGGTGCGCCGAGACGATGATCTCCACGCTGGAAGGTGTCTTCCACCTCGACCCGGTACCTCACCTGATGCGGCAGTACGTTCCGTCCCGGGACAGCAACCTGCGCCGGACCGCGGAGAACCTGTCGGCCGCGGTGGGGAACATCGAGCGCACGGACAAGCCCCTCTTCCGGCGCCTGGTCGAATTGCTACGCGGCCTCGCCGACCACGAGATCGAAACGCTTGCCGTCACCCGGTCCGACCTGGGTGACGTCATGATCGCGCTCAATGAGGGCCCCCTCGGTCTGACACCGGCCCGTGAGATGAGCGACGGAATGCTCCGATTCCTTGCGATCACGACATCGCTGCTCACCGGTGGCGGTGGTCTCGACCTCGGGCACACGAAGGCGGAGCAGAACGAGCGATCACTGATGCTCGTGATCGAGGAGCTGGAGAACGGCCTCCACCCGTCGCAGGCTTCCGAAGTCCTCGGGCTCGTCCGCCAGGCCGGGGCGGCCAACAGCACCGAGGTACTGATCACCACGCACAGTCCGGCGCTTCTCTCCGCTCTGGACGCCGAAGACCACGACGGTGTGGTGGTCTGCTGGCGCGACCGCGAGTCGGGCAGCAGTCGTCTCACCCGGCTCACCGAACTCGACGGCTACCCGACGGCCATGGCGTCCGGCTCCCTCGGTGAGGTGGTCACGCAGGGACGCCTCGACACGAGCCCGCGCCGTGACCGGGACTACAGCGAGTTCGACCGACTGCTGGGGATCGGGTGAGGCGTGGCGCGCAGGGTTGAATTCGTGGACACCTCTGTCCTGTGCAATCTGCTGGGGATTCCCGTCAAGTGCCAGGACCGCGCGAAGGTCGTCGAGCAGTACCACGCAAAGCAGAAGGCCCACGACTGCGACCTGCTGCTTCCGGTGACCGCGATCATCGAGACGGGCAACCACATAGCCCAGCTCAACGACGGCCATCAGCGGCGCATTTGTGCCGAACGGTTTGATGTGATGCTGCGCGCGGTGGTCAACGGCGACGCTCCGTGGGCACTCAACGAGGTCGAGTGGAATGCCGCGCATCTGGACGCGCTGCTCGCTGGCGGACGCACCGGAAGCACGCTGGTCGAGCACGCGTGCAACCGGCTCGGATGCGGCGACCTGAACATCCTGATCGAGCGGGACCGCTATCTGGCCCGCACGTCAGGCGTCGCGGCCACAGTCTGGACGCTGGACGAGCTGCTGTCTTCCTACGCGTAAGGCCAGAACGCCCCGCGCAGCGGATGTTCAGCGGGAGGAGACCTCGGGAGTGCGCTCGGGGTCGGTGGCCGCGGCCGCGGCCGCCGACTCGCGGCGCAGCGCGCGGAGGCCGCGCAGGCCGAGCGTGCCGATGGCCAGGCCCAGGAGGAAGGAGACGACCGCCAGGGTGAGGTGGATCCAGAAGTAGGCGGTCGGCGAGGAGTGGTCGCCGTGGTGGAAGGCGAGACCGCTGGTGTCCTTCCAGAGGTTCTTGACGAAGGTGGTCCAGACGATCACGGACCAGACGCCGAAGGCGACGAGGAACCAGGAGACGCGGCGGCTGAGCTTCATGACGTCCAGTATGTCCGGGCGGGCGCCGCGGTTCCGCCGAGGGGGCGTGGGAAGCGTCACCCCGATGGGGGCGGACCCGGTGGTACGTATGTGCGGGAGGGCCCTGTACGGTTCGGCGGGTGCTCATGACGACGACCGCCGCCGCCCGCCGACGTGCCCTGGCCGTGTCCATGACCGCCGCGCTGCTGGGCGGGACCGTACTCGCGGGGACCGCGACCGCCGCGCCCAAGCCGACGCCGAGACCCCCGGCCCAGATGTCGGGCGTCGGCGGGGACCGGCTCGCCACGGCGGGTACACAGGTCAACGCCGCCGCGGGCGTGCCCGCGCTGCCGCCCAGGATCACGTCCCGTTCGTGGATCGTCGCGGACGCGGAGACCGGCGCCGTCCTCGCCGCGCACGACGCGCACTGGAAGCTCCCGCCGGCCAGCACCCTGAAGATGCTGTTCGCCGACACGGTGCTGCCGAAGTTCCCGAAGACCACCGTCCACAAGGTCGCGCACTCGGACCTGGAGGGCATGGGCGAGGGCAGCAGCCTGGTCGGGATAGAGGAGAACCTCACCTACACGGTGAAGGACCTCTGGCTCGGGGTGTTCCTGCGTTCGGGCAACGACGCGGTGCACGTGCTGTCCGCGATGAACGGCGGCGTCGCCGCCACCGTGACGCAGATGAACGCCGAGGCCCACGAGCTCCAGGCGAACGACACCCACGTCGTCACGCCGGACGGCTACGACGAGCCCGGGCAGGTCAGCAGCGCCTACGACCTCACGCTCTTCGCCCGCCAGGGCCTGCAGAACGCGGACTTCCGCGAGTACTGCTCGACCGCGACGGCCCAGTTCCCCGGCGAGTACAAGAAGGACAAGTCGGGCAAGGCGACGAAGACCCGCGAGACCTTCGCGATCCAGAACACCAACCGCCTGCTCAGCGGTGACTACGACATCAGCCGGTACTCCGGGATAGCGGGCGTCAAGAACGGCGACACCACCAACGCGGGCGCGACGTTCACCGGCGTGGCCCAGCGCGGCGGCCGCACCCTGCTGGTGACGGTCATGAACCCGTCGCACGACGCCCACAACCTCGTCTACCGCGAGGCGGCCTCGCTGCTGGACTGGGGCTTCAAGGCCGGTCCGAGCATCCAGCCGGTGGGCACGCTGGTGCCGCCGCTGAGCAAGCTGCCGCACACCGCGCCGCCGTCCCCGGCGACGTCGGCCTCGCCCGCACTGCGGGCCGCGACGTCGACGGGCTCCTCCGGCGGCGGCCTGTGGACGGCCGCAGGGATCGCGGTGGGCACCGCGGCGCTGCTGGCCGTGCTGATCATGGTCGTGCGCCGCCGTCGTCCCCTTCCCGCGGAGGTGCGGGGGGCGGGGGCTCCCATCGGTGGGCGCCGCCGGCGGGGCGGCCGCCGCCGTC
Source organism: Actinacidiphila rubida (assembly GCF_900110255.1). Lineage (GTDB taxonomy): Bacteria > Actinomycetota > Actinomycetes > Streptomycetales > Streptomycetaceae > Actinacidiphila > Actinacidiphila rubida. Next base: position 99,349 of record NZ_FODD01000019.1, on the reverse strand, counting down.
GCGGCCGCTGACGTCACCGCCGCTGACGCCTCCCCCGGCATCACGGCCCTCAGCATCACGGCCCCCGGCGTCACGACCCCCGGCGTCAGGGCCACCGCTGTCGCGGCCGGTCGCTTCGGACCCCGGAGACTCCTCGTCCCCGGGGTCCGCCGTCGTCGCGGGCGGCGGCGCGTGGACCGGCGTGGCCGTCCAGGCGGCGCAGTACAGCAGCAGTTTGGCCATGAAGTTGAACCACAGCAGCAGCGCGACGGGCGTGCCGAACGCGCCGTACAGACTCTTCCCGGCGACTTTCTGCAGGTAGCCGCTGATCAGCACCTTCAGCAGCTCGAAGCCCACCGCCCCGATCAGCGCGGCCGTCACCACCGAGCGGCGCGGCGGGTCGACGCCGGGCAGCAGCGTCAGCAGGTACACCAGGATCAGGAAGTCGGCGACGACGGACAGCAGGAGCCCGACGACGGTCAGCAGCACCCGCACCGGTCCGTGGTGGCTGATCCCCGACTTGTCGGCGGTCCAGTTGACCGCGGCGGTCGCGAAGCCGGACGAGCCCAGCGAGACCAGCACGGCCACGCCCAGGCCCAGCAGGATGCCGCCGTCCAGGGCCTTGCCGACGATCGGGTTCCGCTCGTCCTTGTCGCGCCCCCACACGGCGCGCAGGCAGTCGCGCACCGAGCCGATCCAGCCGATGCCGGTGAACGCCAGCAGCGCGCCGGCGATGACGCTGACGGTGCCCGCGTTGTCGACCAGGCCCTGGATGTCCAACTGCCCGGAGATGCCGGGGATCTGCTCCTCGATCTTGTGCTCCAGCGTGTCCAGCTGGTGCTGGGACAGCAGCGCGGCCCCGATCGCCGCGGACAGCGCGAGGAGGGGGAACAGCGAGAGGAAACTGGTGAAGGTGATCGCCGCGGCGAGCCGTGTCCAGTGCACGTCCTGCAGGTGGGCGAACGCCCGCCACGCGTGGGTGCGCAGGAGCGCGGCGACGCGGGGGCCGATCCACGGCAGCCGGGTCAACCAGTCCATGGGAGGCGGCTACCCTCCCGCGGCGGGGGCACGCTTGCGGTGCGCGGACCGGCGGGCCGGGGCCGGCCCGAAGACGTAGGTGCGGGTCCCCCAGAACCGCAGCACGGTGGCCAGCGCCATGCCGATGCCCGCGCCGGAGACGACGTCGTCGCGCGGGGTGGTGAGGCCGAGCAGGTAGTGGGAGACGGCCAGGCACAGCAGCTGGATGACGGCGCCGGCCAGGTTGACCGCGAAGAACACGCCGCACTGCCGGGCGCGGCTGACGGCGGGCGGCCGGCTGCGGTAGGTGCCCAGCGCGTTGCCCGCGTAGGCGACCGTGCAGCCGGCCAGGAACGACAGGGACTTGGCGGTGAGCGGGCCGAGCCCGCCCGGTCCGCGCAGCAGCACGAACAGCCCGAGGTCGGCGGCGTAGGCGGCGCTCCCGGCGACGGCGAAGCCCAGGGCCTCCGCCGCGATCGGGCTGCGCGGCCTCACGCGCCGCTCATCGGTTCACCACGGCCAGAACGTACAGGGCGCCCCACGTCGCGCCGAGGACCGTCAGGGCCCTGTCGCGCAGGACCACGTCCTCCGGGGCGCCCGCGGACCCGGCGTCGGCGAACACCGCGTAGCGCATCACCGACAGGATGAACGGGATCATCGACAGCTGCCGCCACGGCAGCCAGCCCGCGCCCCTCGCGCCGGTCTCCACCGCCCACAGGCAGTACGCGAGGACGGCCACGCCCGCCGCGAGCTGCCAGACGAAGCGCAGGTAGCCGGGGGTGTAGGCGCCGAGCAGCGCGCGGGAGGCGCCGACCTCGCCGTCCTGACCGGCCATCAGGACGAGTTCGGAGTAGCGCTTGGCGGCGACCATGAACAGGGCGCAGAAGCCCGCGGTGATCAGGAACCAGCGGGACAGCTCGATGCCCAGCGCGATCCCGCCGGCCATGGCCCGCATGAGGAAGCCGGTGGTGACGATGAACAGGTCCACGACCAGGACGTGCTTGAGCCAGACGCAGTAGGCGAGCTGTATGGCGACGTACCCGGCGAGCAGGCCCGCGGTGTCGACGTTGCAGGCCACGGCCGCCACGGCGGTGGCCAGCACGGCCAGCAGCGTTCCCGCGGCGTACGCGGCGGCGGCCGGCACCTGCCCGCTGGCCACCGGGCGCAGGCACTTGACGGGGTGGGCCCGGTCGGCCTCGGCGTCGCGCGCGTCGTTGATCAGGTACACCGCGGCCGAGCAGGCGGTGAACAGGACGAAGACCACGCCGAGCTGGGCGAGTTCGGGGACGGTCAGCAGCCGGGCGGCGGCGAACGGCGCCGCCAGCACCAGCCCGTTCTTGACCCACTGCCGGGGCCGGCAGGTGCGCAGCAGGCCGGCGGCCAGGCCGGCGGTGGACGCCGGGGTGACGAGGTCGGCGACGGCCGGACCCGGCTCGTTGATGACGGCGGTCACGGCGGTGGAGCGCTCAGTCATGGCCGTCACCCGCCAGGTAGGGCGGCAGCGCCGCGGTGAGCGGGGCGGCGGCCGCGGCGGCCGTGCCGGCCGCGAGGGTCCAGTCGCGGCCGAGCCGGGCCACGACGCCGCCCAGCAGCGCGCCGCAGGCGACGTCGGTCGGGTAGTGCACGCCCGCCACGAGCCGCGACAGGCACATCGCGGCGGCCAGCGGTGGCAGCAGCGGCACGGCGCGGGCCAGCGGGCCAGCGGCCAGCACCGCGCAGTAGGCGGTGGCGGCCGCGGCGGAGGAGGCGGCGTGCGAGCTGGGGAAGCCGTGCCGGCCGGTGATCCGGACGAGCGGCTCGTCGCTGGGCAGTTGGGGGCGCGGCCGGCGCACCACGCGCTTCACCGCGATGCTCGCCGCGTGCGATCCGGCGACCAGCGCCGTCGCCCGCAGCCACGCACGGCGTCTGACGCGGTCCGCGCTCGCGCCGGCGAGGCCGACGGCGATCCAGACCGCTGCGTGCTCCCCCGCGAGGGAGAGTCCCTTCGCGGTTCCGGCAACGGCGGGGTCCGCGCCGAACCGGCGCAGTGTGGCGAGGAGCTGATGGTCGTAACGCATCGGCGGATCTCCCTCAGAAGTGGTCGTACCGCCCCTTATCTGACAATCAGTCTTTACCGTGCGTGGAGACCCGGTGCGTATCGGTGTGCGCCCGTCTCAGTGAGAAAATCGGCATAAGCGGCAAAAAACGCAATACGGATGCTTCGCGGCGCTACGGTCGCGGTATGGCCGTCCTCCCCCCAGCGCCCGACACCGCCCCGGCCCCGACCCCGGTGAGCGGCTGGGGCCGCACCGCGCCCACCGCGGCCCGGCTGCTGCGGCCCGCCTCCTACGAGGAGGCCGCGGCGGCCCTGCGGGAGGCCGCGCACAGCGGGCGCGGCGCCATCGCCCGCGGGCTCGGCCGGGCCTACGGCGACGCGGCGCAGAACGCGGGCGGGGCCGTGCTCGACATGACGGGCCTGGACCGCATCCACGAGATCGACGCGGTCAACGGGCTGGTGGTGTGCGACGCCGGCGTGTCGCTGCACAAGCTCATGCAGGTCCTGCTGCCGCTCGGCTGGTTCGTGCCGGTCACCCCCGGGACCCGTTACGTCACCGTCGGCGGGGCGATCAGCGCCGACATCCACGGCAAGAACCACCACGTGTCCGGCTCGTTCAGCCGCCACGTGCGGGCCCTCGAACTGCTGACCGGCGACGGCGAGACCCGGCTGGTCACCCCGCAGGACGAACCCGAGCTGTTCTGGGCCACCGCCGGCGGGATGGGCCTGACCGGGGTCATCCTGGCCGCGACCGTCGAACTGCTGCCGGTCCGGACGTCCCTGATGCGGGTCGACACCGAACGCGCCGCCGACCTCGACGACCTGATGGCCCGGCTGGCCGCCAACGACCACCGCTACCGCTACTCGGTCGCCTGGATCGACCTGCTGGCCCGCGGCGCCCGCACCGGCCGCGCGGTGCTCACCCGCGGCGACCACGCCCCGCTGGACGCGCTCGGCGCCGCCGCCCGCCGCGACCCGCTGGCCTTCCGGCCCGGCCGCCTCCCGGCGCCGCCCCGGATGATCCCCGAGGGCCTGCTGACCCGCCGCACCGTCGGCGCGTTCAACGAGTTCTGGTACCGCAAGGCCCGCACCGGCAGCGGCCGCCTCCAGCGGCTCTCCACGTTCTTCCACCCGCTGGACGGGGTGCCCGACTGGAACCGCATCTACGGCCGCGGCGGCTTCGTCCAGTACCAGTTCGTGATCGGTTACGGCCACGAGGAGGCGCTGCGCAGGATCGTGCGGCGGATCGGCGCCCACGGCTGCCCGTCGTTCCTCGCGGTGCTCAAGCGGTTCGGGGACGGCGACCCGGGCTGGCTGTCCTTCCCGATGCCGGGATGGACGCTGGCCCTCGACATCCCCGCCGCCATGCCAGGACTCGGGGCGCTGCTGGACGAGCTCGACGAGGAGGTGGCCGCCGTGGGCGGCCGCGTCTACCTCGCCAAGGACTCCCGGCTGCGCCCCGACATGCTCGCGCGGATGTACCCGCGGCTCGACGACTTCCGCGAGCTGCGCGCCCGGTACGACCCGCACGGCGCCCTCACGTCCGACCTCGCCCGGCGCCTCGCCCTGTGAGACCCGCGCCGGGCGTCCGGAGGGCGGGGCCGCGACCGACCAACTGGAGGACCTCGTGAAAGACGCGTTCGGCGCTCCCCAGACCCTGCTGCTGCTCGGCGGCACGTCCGAGATCGGGCTGGCCACCGCCCGCCGGCTGATCGCCCGCCGCACCCGCCGGGTCTACCTGGCCGGGCGCCCCTCCCCCGCCCTGGAACAGGCCGCGCAGGACCTGCGGGCGCTGGGCGCGGAGACCATGACGGTGGCCTTCGACGCGCTGGAGCCGGACACGCACGAGGAGGTCCTCGGCAAGGTCTTCGCCGACGGCGACATCGACACCGTGCTGCTCGCCTTCGGTGTGCTCGGCGACCAGGCGCGCGACGAGCAGGACCCGGCCGCGGCGGCCCGGGTCGCGCAGACCAACTACACCGGGGGGGTCTCCGCCGCCCTGGTGTGCGGCACGGCCCTGCAGCACCAGGGCCACGGCTCGCTGGTGGTGCTCTCCTCGGTGGCCGGCGAGCGGGCGAGGCGGTCGAACTTCATCTACGGCAGCAGCAAGGCCGGCCTGGACGCGTTCGCACAGGGCCTCGGTGACGCGCTGCACGGCTGCGGCGTGCACGTCATGGTCGTCCGGCCCGGCTTCGTCCGCACCCGGATGACCGAGGGCCGCCGGGAGGCTCCCATGGCCACCACCGCGGACGCGGTCGCCGAGGCCGTCGAGGCGGGCCTGCGCCGCCGCACGGAGGTCGTCTGGGTGCCCGCGGCCCTGCGCCCGGTGATGGCCGCCCTCCGCCTCATGCCCCGCCCCCTCTTCCGCCGCCTGCCGCTGTAGGCGGCGGACCGGCCCGGACGGACCGTCAGAGGCTCGAACCGGCGCGGATGCCCAGCTGTTGGGGGAGGACGGGGCGCTCCTCGGCGCCGAAGGGGTAGTCGCGCAGTTTGCGCCACACGTCGTCGGCACCCTGCTCGTAGAGGGCGAAGCCGCCGGCCGTCCAGGAGGCGGTGAAGGCCGCCAGCTCGGCCTGCGCGCGGTCCATCGCCGCGTCGGCGATGCCGTGCGCGACGGTGACGTGCGGGTGGTACGGGAACTGCAGCTCGCGCTCCACCGGGCCCGAGCGCACGGCCTCCTGCAGCCCTGCGCACTCCACCGTGCCCTCGGCGACCCGCACGTAGACCACGGGCGACAGGGGGCGGAAGGAGTCGGTGCCGTCGAGCCGCATACGGAAGGAGCGGCTCCCGGCGGCGACCCGCGACAGGTGCAGGCCGAAGCGGGGCAGTTCCGGGATCGCCACCTCGGTCGGCGGCAGCAGCGTGATGTGGGTGGGAATGGCGTACGCCGCGGGATCGCCGAAACCGGCCCGGCGCTCTTGCAGCAGCCGCCCGTACGGCTCAGGGACCGCGATGGACACGCCGATCGTGGTGCTGTCCGCTGCCACGTGCGTTCACCCCTTCCCAGTTCACTCCCGGGCCGTCCGGCCACTGCCCGCCGTACGGCCGTCCGGCGCGGCCGGTCACTTCGGTCACGCCGGGGCAAGCCACCCCGTCTCAGTGTCGCGCGCGCACGAGCCCGCCGGGAGCGACTTCCGTCACAGCCCCGCGGGCCCCTCCTCCCGGGCGGCCCGGCCGGTCAGTGCTTGGCCGGCAGGAACCCGATCCGGTCGTACGCGGCGGCCAGCGTCTCCGCGGCCACCGCACGCGCCTTCTCGGCCCCCTTGGCCAGCACGGAGTCCAACGTCTCCGGGTCCCCCAGGTACTCCTGCGTCCGCTCGCGGAACGGCGTGACCCAGGCCACGAAGATCTCCGCGAGATCGGTCTTCAGCGCACCGTAGCCCTTGCCGGCGTACCGCTCCTCGAGTTCCGGGATTGTGGTACCGGTGAGGGCCGAGTGAATCGTGAGCAGGTTGCTCACGCCCGGCTTGTCCGCCTCGTCGAACCGGATCACCGTGTCGGTGTCGGTCACCGCGCTCTTGAACTTCTTCGCCGACACGTTCGGCTCGTCCAGCAGGTTGACCAGGCCCTTCGGCGTGGCAGACGACTTGCTCATCTTCGCCGACGGGTCCTGGAGGTCGTAGATCTTGGCGACCTCCCGCACGATGTGCGGCGCGGGGACGGTGAAGGTGTCCCCGAAGCGCGTGTTGAAGCGCTCCGCCAGGTCGCGGGTCAGCTCGATGTGCTGGCGCTGGTCCTCGCCCACCGGAACGGCGTCCGCCTGGTACAGCAGGATGTCGGCGACCTGCAGGATCGGGTACGTGAACAGGCCGACGGTGGCCCGGTCCGCGCCCTGCTTCGCGGACTTGTCCTTGAACTGCGTCATCCGCGAGGCCTCGCCGAACCCGGTCAGGCAGTTCATCACCCAGCCGAGCTGCGCGTGCTCGGGCACGTGGCTCTGGACGAACAGCGTGCACCGGTCCGGGTCCAGGCCCGCGGCCAGCAGCTGCGCCGCGGCGAGCCGGGTGTTGGCACGCAGCTCCGCCGGGTCCTGCGGCACGGTGATGGCATGCAGGTCGACGACCATGTAGAACGCGTCGTGGGTCTCCTGCAGCGCCACGTACTGGCGGATCGCACCGAGGTAGTTGCCCAGGTGGAAGGAGCCGGCGGTGGGCTGGATGCCGGAGAGTGCGCGGGGACGTTCAGAGGCCATGCGCCCATTCTCTCAGGTGCGGGCGCGCCCTCCACACCCCTGTGCGGGCCTGCCGGAACCGGCGCCCGCCCGGCCGATCGCCCGAAAGGTTTCACGTCACCGCGGACGAGCGACGATAGAACCGACGGACACGGCGGACAGGGGCACCACCCCGGCCGCGTCGTGGGCAGGCCGGCAGGCCGGCAGGCCACCGTCACCCGGGCCTCCCGCTCACCGGGGCGTCCGCCCTGGGTCCTCCCGACGCACGACGAACGGAGTACGCACGTGACCACCACTTCCGGTACCCCCACCACCCCCGGGGACACCGCGGCCACCGCCACCGACCGCCAGATCGCGGCCGCCGAGGCGCACAGCGCGCACAACTACCACCCGCTGCCCGTCGTGGTCGCCACCGCCGAGGGCGCGTGGATGACGGACGTCGAGGGCCGCCGCTACCTCGACATGCTCGCCGGGTACTCGGCGCTCAACTTCGGCCACGGCAATCCGCGGCTGATCGCCGCCGCCAAGGCGCAGCTCGACCGGGTCACCCTCACCTCGCGGGCCTTCCACCACGACCGGTTCGCCGCGTTCTGCGCGGAGCTGGCCGAGCTGTGCGGCATGGAGACGGTGCTGCCGATGAACACCGGCGCGGAGGCGGTCGAGACCGCGATCAAGACCGCGCGGAAGTGGGGGTACCGGGTCAAGGGCGTGCCCGACGGGCGGGCGAGGATCGTGGTGGCCGCCGACAACTTCCACGGCCGCACCACGACGATCGTCAGCTTCTCCACCGACCCCGAGGCCCGTGCGGACTTCGGGCCGTACACACCCGGCTTCACGATCGTGCCGTACGGCGACCTGGCGGCCGTGGAGGCCGCGGTCGACGACGACACGGTCGCCGTGCTGCTGGAGCCGATCCAGGGCGAGGCCGGCGTGCTCGTGCCGCCGCCCGGCTACCTGGCCGGGGTGCGGCGGCTCACCACCGAGCGGAACGTGCTGTTCATGGCGGACGAGATCCAGTCCGGGCTCGGCCGCACCGGCCGCACCTTCGCGTGCGAGCACGAGGACGTCGTGCCGGACGTGTACGTGCTCGGCAAGGCGCTCGGCGGCGGCGTGGTGCCGGTCTCGGCGGTCGTCTCCTCCCACGACGTGCTCGGGGTCTTCAAGCCCGGCGAGCACGGGTCCACCTTCGGCGGGAACCCGCTGGCCTGCGCGGTCGGCCTGGAGGTGATCGCGATGCTGCGGACCGGGGAGTACCAGGAGCGGGCGGCGGAGCTGGGCACCCACCTCCACCGCGGGCTGGCCGCGCTCACCGGTTCCGGCGTCACCGAGGTCCGCGGCCGCGGGCTGTGGGCCGGCGTCGACATCGACCCCGCGCTCGGCACCGGCCGCGAGGTCTCCGAACGGCTGCTCGCCCGCGGCGTCCTCGTCAAGGACACCCACGGCTCCACGATCCGCCTGGCGCCGCCGCTCGTGATCACCAAGGAAGACCTCGACTGGTCTCTCGACCAGCTCCACAGCGCGCTCCCCCGCTGACTTCCCCCTCCCCCAGGAGCATGGGCCCGCCCTTCACCCGCACAGGGCGGGCCCGAAAACACCTCACCCCCTCCCGGGGCGCGAGCCCTCCCACCTCCGGCCGGCACGCGCCCTTCGCCCCCACGGGGCGAACCCCGAGGAGAGGTCCGCGCCCCGGGGTGGGGGCCCGCCGTTGGGCGGCTATCCGTGGGGGGAGCCGGACCGTCGTAGGGTGAACCGTGCTCTTGGGGATGATCGCGGCGCTCGGCGCCAGCCTGTGCTTCGGTGTGGCCTCGGTGCTGCAGGCCGTCGGCGCGCGGGCGGCCGCGCCCGGGACGGGCTCCGGCGTGGACACCCGCCTGCTCGCCCGGGCGCTGCGGCAGTGGACGTACCTGATGGGCCTCGCCGTGGACGGCGTCGGCTTCCTGCTGGAGCTGGTGGCGCTCCGCGCCCTCCCCATCTACGCCGTCGGCGCGGCCATCGCCTCCAGCCTCGCGGTGACCGCGATCACCGCGAGCCGGATGCTGCACACCTCGCTGTCCCGCCAGGAGTGGTCGGCCGTGGGCGCGGTGTGCGGCGGCCTCGCACTGCTGGGGGTGTCCGCGGGTGCGGAGGGCACCAGCCACGGCGGCACCGCCCTGCGCTGGTCCACGCTGGCCGCCGCGGGCGCGGTGCTGCTCATCGGCATGGCGGCGGGCCGCCTGTCCGGTACGTGGCGGGCCGCGGTCCTCGGTCTGGGCGCGGGCTTCGGCTTCGGCATCGTCGAGGTCGCGGTGCGCCTCATCGACGGCCTGTCCCCCGCGGCCCTGTTCGGCAACCCGGCCCTGTACGCGCTGCTGCTCGGCGGCGGCGCCGCGTTCCTGCTCCTGACGTCCGCGCTGCAGCGGGGCTCGGTGACCGTGGCGACCGCGGGGATGGTGATCGGCGAGACGATCGGCCCGGCGCTCGTCGGCGTCCTCGCGCTCGGCGACAAGACCCGGCAGGGGTGGGGCCCGGTCGCCATCGCGGGGTTCGTGCTCGCCGTCCTGGGCGCGCTGGCCCTCGCGCGCTTCGGCGAGGTCGCCCCCGCGCGCGAGGAGGCCGGCGGGACGGGCGAGACCGGCGAGGCCGACTGAGAGCCGGAACGCCGTGCCCGCGCCGGTCCGGCGTCAGCGGATCAGCAGGTCGGCGGATCAGTCCCGGACCGCCGGCGACAGCCGGCACGTCACGCCGATCCGGTTCCACGCGTTCATCGTCACGCACATCGCGATCAGCCGCGGCAGCTCGTCCTCGTCGAAGAGCGCCGCCGCCTCGTCGTAGGCGGCGTCCGGCACGCCGTGCGCGCCGAGCTCGGTGACCGCCTCGGCCAGCGCGAGCGCGGCCCGCTCGCGCGCGGTGAAGAACGGCGTCTCGCGCCACACGGTGACGCCGTACAGCTTCTGCTCGGACAGGCCGTGCGCCCGCGCGTCCGCGCTGTGCTTGTCGACGCAGAACGCGCAGCCGTTGAGCTGGGAGACGCGGATGCGGACGAGCTCGCGCACCACCGGGTCGAGTCCGCGGGCGGCGGCCTTGTCCAGCGCGAACATCGCCTGGTAGAAGTCCGGCGCCCGGTCCATCAGGTCGATCCGGCGCGGCGGCGCGGGAACAGGTGCCCCGGCCGAGGCGGCCCCGGCGGACTTGGTGCTTGCGGAGATCGTCGTCATGGCACCACCGTAGAGGCACAGTGGCTCTGCCCCGTGGTCCACTTGACCTATGAACGGATGGGCCATTTCCGACCGCGGCGGCGACTACGACCTGCTGCTCGACCTGGCGGGCCGCCACTCGCGCGCCGCGCTGGAGGGCGCGCTGCGCGAGGCGGTCCGCGACGGGCGGCTCGCGCCCGGCAGCCGGCTGCCGTCCAGCCGCGTGCTGGCCCGCGACCTGGGCGTGGCCCGCAACACCGTCGCCGACGCGTACGGGCAGCTCGTCGCGGAGGGCTGGCTGACCGCGCGCCAGGGCTCGGGCACGTCCGTCGCGGAACGCCCGGCCCCGCGCCGCCGGCCCGCGGCCGACCTGGCGGGCGCGGGCGCCGCGGAGGGGCCGCGGACCGGGCGCGCCGAGCTGGTGCCGTTCGCCACCAGCCTGCCGTACGTGCTGTGGCCGGGCTCCCCCGACCTGTCGGCGTTCCCCCGCACCGCGTGGACGGCCGCCGCCCGGCGCGCGCTGAACGCCGCGCCGAACGAGGCGTTCGGCTACGCGGACCCGCGCGGCCGGGTCGAGCTGCGCACCGAACTGGCCGGTTACCTGGCCCGCGTCCGGGGCGTGCGCACCGATCCGGACCGGCTGGTGGCGTGCTCCGGCTACGTCCAGGCGGTGGGCCTGCTGGCGCGGGTGCTGCGGGCCCGCGGCGCGCGGACGGTGGCCGTGGAGGAGGCGGGGCTGCCGGACCTGCACACCCTGCTGCGGTCCCACGGGCTGGGGGTGCTGCCGCTGCCCCTCGACGCCGACGGCGCCCAGGTCGCGCCGCTGGAGCGGGCCGGGGCCGACGTGGCGGCGGTCCTGCTCACCCCGGCCCACCAGTTCCCGATGGGCGTGCGGCTCTCCCCCGAGCGCAGGACCGCGGTGACCGCGTGGGCGCGGGCCACCGGCGGGCTCGTCGTCGAGGACGACTACGACGGCGAGTTCCGGTACGACCGGCAGCCCGTCGGGGCGCTGCAGGGCCTGGCCCCCGACCACGTCGTCTACGCCGGGACCGCCAGCAAGAGCCTGGCACCGGCCCTGCGGCTGGCGTGGATCGCGGTGCCGCCGCATCTGCTGGAGGCGGTGGTCAGGGAGAAGCGGCTGGCGGACCACCAGTCGCCGGTGCTGGAGCAGTTGACGCTCGCGGAGTTCATCGCGTCCGGCGGCTACGACCGGCACGTGCGCAGGATGCGGCTGCACTACCGGGAGCGCCGGGACCGGCTGGTGGCCGCGCTCGCCGAGCGGGTGCCGGGCGCCCGGGTCTCGGGGATCGCCGCCGGACTGCACGCACTGGTCGAACTGCCGCCCGAGGCGGGCCCGTTGGACGCCGTGATCACCCGCGCCCACCGGCGGGGCCTGGCGCTGGGCGGGCTGCCGACCTTCGGCGCGCCGGCCGACGCGCCGCCCGCCCTCGTCATCGGCTACGGCACCCCTCCGGAGCACGCGTTCACCGGCGCGGTGGACCTGCTGTGCGAGGTGCTCGCGGAGTCCGTGGGCTGACGCATCCGCGCGCCCACGTTCCACGCGCCGCCCGAAAGCGCCTGCGCACACCGCGAGCGCTCCGCCAAACGGTTGAACCGGCACCCTTTCCCTGGTGGCGGCATCACCCGGATGGCTTAATGCCAGTGGCGGCGTCCCCGGGCGGCGGTCCGGCTCCGGACCCCGTCCCCGCACGGCGCCCGTGCACGCCGTCCCGTGCACGCCGTCCGCGCCCGTCACGACGTGCGCGGACCCGTCACCGCCAGTGGCCCGGAACGCCGGCGCGCACCCGGCCGGAACGCCGCCCGTGGACCGCCCCCACCGGTCACTGCTCGGACATGCCGCGCATTCCGGGTGAGGAGGACTCCCGCATGCCCATCAGCCCGAACCAAGGCCCCACCAGCGGCGGCACGACCGTCACCGTCACCGGCGTCAACCTGGCGAACGCCACCGCCGTCCACTTCGGCGACCGCCTCGCCACCGTCGCGGCCAACACGCCCACCTCGGTCAGCGTCGTCCCGCCCGCGGGCACGGGCGTCGCGGACGTCACCCTGACCGGCACCGGGCTGACCACGACGACCGCCGTGCGCTTCGGCTCCGCGGCCGCCGCGTTCACCGTGGTCGCCGACACCACCGTGGCCGCCGTCGCCCCGGCCGGTGCGGCGGGTTCCGTCCCGGTGACCGCGACGACGCCCGGCGGCACCAGCAACGCGCTGACCTACCTGCGGGTCTCACCGCCCGCCATCTAGGGTCTGTCCTACGCTCGACCACCATGAGCCCCATGGACCCCGAGGTGCGGACGTACATCGACGGGATCGCCCCCGAGCACCGCCCGCTGTTCGACCGCGTGCACCGGCTGATCCTGGGGGCCTACCCGGAGGCGGAGGTGGTGCTGTCCTACGGCATGCCCACCTACCGGGTCGGCACCCGCAAGCTGCACGTGGGGGTGTGGCAGCACGGCGTCTCGTTCTACGGCTGGGACAAGGAACGCGCCGCCGGCTTCACCGCCCGCCACCCGGAGTTCCTCAGCGGCAGGTCCACCCTGCGCCTCCGCTCGAAGGACGCGGCCGCCCTGCCCGACGACGAGCTGACCGGCCTCGTCCGGGCCTCGCTGGAACCCTGACGCGGCGGCGGGCCGCGCCTCCCCACGTCACGCGCCGCCAGGGCGCGCGGGCCCGGACCATTCGGGTCAGCCGCTGACCCAGGTGGGTTCGGCCGGGCACAGACCTCCCCGAAAAGCCGCGAAACACACCATAAGGTCACGACGTCGCGGTCCGAACGGTGACGCGAACCCGCCCGTTCACCGGTCCCAACGAGGAGGCCACTGCAGTGAAAGCTTGGCGCGAAAGAAGAGCCGGACTCGTGGTCGTCCTCGCGGCGGCCGCCGCGGTGGTGTCCCTCGCCCCGCCGGCCGCCGCCGCCGACCCGTCGTCGACCAGCGTGCAGGCGTCGCCCGCGTCCGCGGCGGTCGACCGGCTCGTCACCCTCGACGCGACCGTGACGTGCGGCTCCGACCCCAGCGGGGGCCTCGGCGTGAGCTTCTTCGACGGCCCGAACCTGCTGGCGACCGCACCCGTCTCGGCCGACGGGCACTCCACCCTGACGACCGGCTTCACCACCACCGGGACGCACACGATCACCGCCGCCTACAACGGCGACGACGGCTGCAGCGCATCCAACGGCACCGCCGACGTCACGGTCTCGGACGCCCCGCCGCCGCCGGCCGGCACACCTGGGTGCCTGCTGTGCGGGCTCGTCGACTTCCACGTCGGCGACATCCACAACGAGGTCAACGTCAACGGCCACAACGTGACGAACGTCCACAAGTGAGCACGCGCGAGGGGCGCCACGCGTCGCGTGGCGCCCCTCGTCACGAACGGGCCGGCCGTGCGCCGGCCCGGCCGACCGGCTCGGATGAAGCGGCTCAGATGAGGCCGAGCTCGCGCACCGCGGCGCGCTCCTCCTCCAGCTCCTGCACCGACGCGTCGATGCGGGGGCGCGAGAACGCGTTGATGTCCAGGCCCTGGACGATCTCGTACGCGCCGTCCTTGGTGGTGACCGGGAACGACGAGATCAGGCCGGCCGGCACGCCGTAGGAGCCGTCGGACACGATGCCCATGGAGGTCCAGTCGCCCTCGGCGGTGCCGTTCACCCAGGTGTGGACGTGGTCGAGCGCGGCGGACGCGGCGGACGCGGCCGAGGAGGCGCCGCGGGCCTCGATGATGGCCGCGCCGCGCTTGGCGACGGTCGGGATGAAGGTGTCGGCCAGCCACTGCTCGTCGCCCACGACCTCGGCGGCGTTCTTGCCCGCGACCTCCGCGTGGAAGATGTCCGGGTACTGCGTCGCGGAGTGGTTGCCCCAGATGGTGAGGCGCTTGATGTCGGCGACCTGCACGCCGGTCTTCTTCGCGAGCTGCGCGATCGCGCGGTTGTGGTCGAGGCGGGTCATCGCGGTGAAGCGCTCGGCCGGCACGTCCGGGGCGTTGGACTGGGCGATCAGCGCGTTGGTGTTGGCCGGGTTGCCGACCACGAGGACCTTGATGTCGTCGGCCGCGTGGTCGTTGATGGCCTTGCCCTGCGGCTTGAAGATGCCGCCGTTGGCCGACAGCAGGTCGCCGCGCTCCATGCCCTTGGTACGGGGGCGGGCGCCGACCAGCAGCGCGACGTTGGCGCCGTCGAACGCGACGTTCGGGTCGTCGGTGATGTCGATGCCGCGCAGCAGCGGGAAGGCCGCGTCGTCCAGCTCCATCGCGGTGCCCTCGGCGGCCTTCAGGCCCTGCGGGATCTCCAGCAGCCGAAGCTTCACCGGCACGTCCGCGCCGAGCAGGTGGCCCGAGGCGATGCGGAAGAGCAGGGCGTAGCCGATCTGGCCGGCCGCTCCGGTGACGGTGACGTTGACGGGAGTGCGAGTCATTGCCTTCTCCTGGCCTTTGCTGCGGTGTGCTGCGGCGGGTTGCGGTCGCCCCGGCAGTGGCCCGAGCGGCCCTTCTCGTGGATCTCTCGGCGTCAAGAGAGCCATCCGTCAGGCTATCGCGCGCCGCCCGCCGCCCACACGCACGGTCGTGTGGTGACGGTCACCGGTCGCCCGCCGCCGGCCGGCGGGCCTCAGCCGAGGCACACGCCGAGGACGATCAGGCCGAGGCAGACGCGGGAGCTGCTGGGGCTGGGGGTGGGGCCGGACGGGCTCGACGGGCCTCCGGAACCGCCTCCCGCGGTGGTGGCGGGCGGGGCCGTAGTGGTGCCGCCACCGCTCTGGCCGCCGGTGCCCGGTGCGGACGGCGGTGCGGCGCCGGTACCACGCGGGCTGCCCGGCGAGGCGGACGGGCGCGACGTCGGGGACAGCGAGTCCATCGCGGGCGACGGGCGGTCGCCGCCGCGGGTGCCGGCGGACGGGCCCGCGGTGCTGGGCGTGCCGGTGCCGGCCGAACTCCCGCCGCCGGTACGGGTTCCGGAGCCGGACGGGCTCGGCCCGCGCTCCGGGACCGCGGGGCCGCCGGCCGTGGGCCCGGCCGTGCCGGGCGGGACGCGGCCGGTGCTCGGACCCGCGGTGAGCAGCACGGCGACGAGCGCGGCGACGGCGAGGGCGCCGACGGTCGCGAGCAGCAGCAGCCGGCGGCTGCGGCGCGGCAGCCCCTCCTCGGGGCTCAGCGGGTCGAGCGGGTCCGGCTGCGGCAGGGGCCGGCCGCGGCCACGGTCACCCGAGCCGGTCGCGGCTTTCTCGGCGAGCTTCCAGAGGGCGCCGATCCGGTCGTAGTCCGCGCCGCTGACCTGCGCCAGCACCTCCACGGCGTCCAGCGGGGGCAGGTGCCGTCCTGCGAACGCGCGCTCCCACGCGTCCGGCGGCTGCGCGGTGCGGGCCGCCAGCGCGGGAACGGTCAGGCCGCTGCGGTCCTTCATCCGGCGCAGCTGCGTCGCCAGGCGCCGCACGTCCACCGGGATGCGGTCCGCCAACGGCTCCCACTGCCCCACGCCGCCCCCTCCCGTCGCCCGACGGCCCCACGCTAGAGCCCCCACCCCCGCGGCCTTCTCTTTTTGCCCCACTCCCTCCGGCACAGCCCCCACCTGTGCTAGGCGCCCTCCCGGCGGGTCACCCGACGACGGGGTGCCCCCGGGGCTTGCCGGCCGTCCACCGGCCGGTGGGTGGCTCGGCTTCCGGGGTG
Organism: Actinacidiphila rubida; assembly: GCF_900110255.1. Lineage (GTDB taxonomy): Bacteria > Actinomycetota > Actinomycetes > Streptomycetales > Streptomycetaceae > Actinacidiphila > Actinacidiphila rubida. The sequence goes on along the minus strand of NZ_FODD01000019.1, from coordinate 83,298 downwards.
CCACGCGCTGCGCGCTGCCGTGTGCCGCGCCGTCTCGGCTTGTCGCGCTGGGGGCACCTCCCGGCCGAAGGCTGGGGGACCCCGCGCCCGTACGGGGCTCGTCCAGCCCCTTGCGCATGCGTCGCCGTCGCACGGTTCGTCGTGGCTTGTCGCGCAGTTCCTCGCGCCCCTGGTGTGCGTGCCCTTTGTCCGTGGGGTCGGGGGCGCTCCGGAAGCGTCTCCTCGGAAATGTGCATACGGGTTCGTACGTATCCGCACCCGGGGACCACGCACATTTCTCTGCGGGGAGCACTTCCTCCCCACCCCCTCCCACTCACCCACCGTGCGGCGGGGGACATGGGACACGGCCAAGCTATGTCCTCCCGCAGACGGGGACCGGCCGGAAGGGGACGATCCGGGTGTGTCCCCGCAGAACTGTGCATCCACCCGCCCCACCGAACGGGAGAACGGTGCACGCACAGTTCGAGGAGACACACCCGGAGTGGCCCCTGACCCCACCCACGAACCTGCACCGCCAGGGGCGCGAGGAACTGCGCGACCAGCCACGACGAGACCCGCAGACGGCAGCGCGCAGCGCGAGGCACCCCGGAAGCCGAAGGGGGCGCGAGGTCCCCCAGCCTTCGGCCGGGGGGTGCCCCCAACGCGAGCAACCCACCACCGGCCGTGCGACGGCAACGGCGAACAAGGGGCAGGACGAGCCCCGGACGGGAGCGGAACGCGCGGCACCGCCGCCCGCAGGCGTCAGCGGACGCTGAAGTGGATGATGTCCTCGAGGAACGGGATGCGGATCAGCGGGTCGGGCTGGGCCATCAGCGCCAGGAGAAGAATCGCCAGCCCGAGGACGCCGTAGGTGAGCACGTCGGTGAAGCGGCTGCGCACCGCGAGCATGCCGACGTTGGTGACGACCCACCGCAGGCCCGCGCCGACGAGGAGCGCGACGGCCACGAGGATCGTGCCGGCGCGGAACGCCCCCGTCGCGGTGACGACGAGGCCGAGCGCCACACCGCCTATGACCACGAGGATCGGCCACTGCCGCGCCGGCGCCGGCGCGTCCCCGCCCGCCGCGCGCCCGCCGCCCTCGGGGCGCGCGGTGCCGCGGGTGACGGCCGGACGGCCGCCCGGCTCGCGGGGCGCGGAGTGGCGCCAGGCCGGCTCCGGCCGCGCGTCAGCCGACACGGCCCGCCGCCTCGACGACGTTCGCCAGCAGCATCGCCCGCGTCATCGGGCCGACCCCGCCGGGGTTCGGCGACAGCCATCCGGCGACCTCGGCCACCCCGGGGTGCACGTCGCCGACGATCTTGCCGTTCTCGTCGCGGCTGACGCCGACGTCCAGCACGGCCGCGCCCTGCTTGACGTCCTCGGGCTTGATGATGTGCGGCACGCCCGCCGCGGCCACCACGATGTCGGCCTGGCGCAGCTGCGCCGACAGGTCACGGGTGCCGGTGTGGCACAGCGTCACCGTGGCGTTCTCCGACTTGCGGGTGAGCAGCAGACCGATCGACCGGCCGACGGTGATGCCGCGGCCGACGACCACCACGTGCGCGCCGTTGATCTCCACGCCGTGGCGCCGCAGCAGTTCCACGATGCCGTTGGGGGTGCAGGGCAGCGGTCCGGGGATGCCGAGCACGAGGCGGCCCAGGCTCATCGGGTGCAGCCCGTCCGCGTCCTTGTCCGGGTCCATCAGCTCCAGCACCCGGTTGGTGTCGATGCCCTTGGGCAGCGGCAGCTGCACGATGTAGCCGGTGCAGGCCGGATCGGCGTTGAGCTCGCGGACGACCGCCTCGATCTCGTCCTGCGTCGCGGTCGCGGGGAGCTCGCGCTGGATGGAGGCGATGCCGACCTCGGCGCAGTCGCGGTGCTTGCCGGCGACGTACCACTTGCTGCCCGGGTCGTCGCCGACGAGCAGCGTGCCCAGGCCGGGCGTGATGCCGCGGGCCCGCAGCTGCTGGACGCGCTCGGTCAGCTCTGCCTTGATCGCGGCGGACGTGGCCTTGCCATCGAGAATCTGGGCGGTCATGACCCCATACTCGCGGATCGCCGGGGCGGGCGGCCAATCAGGTCCCGTCCGGTCCTCGGAACGGGCGGGTTTGTCCCTTGCGCCGCGCGCGGCGCCGGGACCACGATGTGCCGGTCCCCCCTCGGCTACGCCGCCGCCTCCGCCCCTCCGCTCGAAGGAACCGCACGTGAGCCAGCCCCCCGGTCCCGCGAACCCCTACGGGGAGCCGCAGCCGCAGCAGCCCTACGGCTACCCGCAGCAGCCGGCGTACCCGCAGTACCCGTACGGCCAGCCGGGCCAGCAGGGGCAGCCGGGGGCCTACCCGCCGTTCCCGCAGCAGGCGGGATACCCGCAGCAGGGCGGCTACCCGCCGCCGTACGGCGCGATGCCGCCGTACCCGGCGGCCCCGACGGGCATGCCGCCGCTGGCGAGCTGGGGTGCCCGGCTGGGCGCGACGCTGCTGGACGGCCTGATGGTCATGCTCGTGCCGTACGGCCTGTTCATGGCGGGGTACCTGCGGTTCTCCCTGAAGGTCGCGACGGCCTGGAAGCACTGCGACGACGTGGGGATCGCGCGTTCGGACTGCGCGAGGCCCGCGGTGCCGGCCAGCTCCATCGTGCTGATGCTGGTGGGCGGCGTGCTGATGTTCGCCGCCGGCCTGTTCCTCTGCTACCGCGAGGGCACCACCGGGCAGACGCCCGGCAAGCGCATCGTGGGCATCCGTCTGCTGCGCGAACGGGACGGCTCGACGCTCGGCTTCGGCCTGGCGTTCGGCCGCCGGCTGCTGCACGTCCTCGACTCCCTGTCCTGCTACCTGGGTTACCTGTGGCCGCTGTGGGACAGGAAGCGGCAGACGTTCGCCGACAAGTGCGTGCACACGGTGGTCATCAAGGACCCGCACTGACCGAGGGCCGCGCACGCGGACGGCCCGGCGAGGCCCGGAACCCGAACGGCCGGCGGCCGCATCCCCGCAACGGGGGTGCGGCCGCCGGCCGTTGGGCGTCCGGACGGGGCGCGGCCGGTGTGCGCCGGCCGCGCGGTCAGTGGAAGAAGTGGCGGGTGCCGGTGAAGTACATCGTCACGCCGGCCTTGGCGGCGGCCTCGACGACCAGCTCGTCGCGGACCGAACCGCCCGGCTGCGCCACGGCCTTGACGCCCGCCTCGGCGAGCACCTCGAAGCCGTCGGGGAACGGGAAGAACGCGTCGGAGGCCGCGAAGGAGCCGGCAGCGCGCTCGGCACCGGCCCGGGCGACCGCCAGCCGCGCCGAGTCGACCCGGTTGACCTGGCCCATGCCGACGCCCACGCTCGCGCCGTCCTTGGCCAGCAGGATCGCGTTGGACTTCACCGCGCGGCACGCCCGCCAGGCGAACGCCAGCTCGTCCAGCTCGGCCGGGGACAGCGCCTCGCCGCTGGCCAGCGTCCACGTCGCCACGTCGTCGCCGGGGGCCTGCAGCCGGTCCTTGACCTGGACCAGCACGCCGCCCTCGATCGGCCGGTGCTCCGTCTCCGCCCGCGGCGCGTCCGCGCAGCGCAGCACCCGGATGTTCTTCTTGCGGGCGAGCACCTCCAGGGCGCCGTCCTCGTAGCCGGGCGCGACGACGACCTCGGTGAAGATCTCCGCGACCTGCTCGGCCATGGCCACCGACACCGGCCGGTTCACGGCGATGACGCCGCCGAACGCCGACGTCGGGTCGCAGGCGTTCGCCTTGCGGTGCGCCTCGGCGACGTCCGTGCCGACGGCGATCCCGCACGGGTTCGCGTGCTTGATGATCGCCACGCACGGCTCGTCGTGGTCGTAGGCGGCGCGGCGCGCGGCCTCGGTGTCGACGTAGTTGTTGTACGACATCTCCTTGCCGTGCAACTGCTCCGCGCCGGCCAGGCCCGCGCCCGAGCCGTCGGTGTAGAGCGCGGCGCCCTGGTGCGGGTTCTCGCCGTAGCGCAGGATGCTCTGCCGCCGGTACGTCGCACCGGTGAAGTCGGGGAAGCCGCTGTCGCCGTCCGCCGCGTAGCCGTCGGCGAACCACGAGGCCACGGCCACGTCGTAGGCCGCGGTGTGCTGGAACGCCTCGGCGGCCAGCCGCTTGCGGGTGGTGAGGTCGAAGCCGCCGTGCTGCGCGGCGGCCAGGACGTCGGCGTACCGGGCGGGGCTGGTGACGACGGCCACCGAGGGGTGGTTCTTGGCCGCGGCGCGGACCATCGACGGCCCGCCGATGTCGATCTGCTCCACGCACTCGTCGTCGCTCGCGCCGGAGGCGACCGTCTCCCGGAACGGGTACAGGTTCACCACGACCAGCTCGAACGGCCGGACCTCGAGGTCTTCCAGCTGCTGCCGGTGGTCGGGCAGCCGCAGGTCGGCGAGGATGCCGGCGTGCACCTTCGGGTGCAGCGTCTTGACCCGGCCGTCCAGGCACTCGGGGAAGCCGGTCAGCTCCTCGACCTTGGTGACGGGCACTCCGGCGGCGGCGATGCGGGCCGCGGTCGACCCGGTCGACACCAGCTCGACGCCGGCCGCGTGCAGGCCGCGCGCCAGGTCCTCCAGGCCGGTCTTGTCGTAGACGCTGATCAGTGCGCGGCGGAAGGGCCGCTTCGCCTGTGCGTCCGCGGTGTCCGTGGTGGTGACGTCGGCGCTCATGCCGGGATCCGTACCTTTCGTCCTTCGATGCGGTAGCCGTCGCGCGACAGCCGCCCTACGACGTCGACGAGCAGCCGCCGTTCGACGTCCTTGATGCGCTCGTGGAGCGCGTCCTCCGTGTCGTCCTCGCGGACCTCGACCACGCTCTGCGCGATGACGGGCCCGCTGTCGACGCCGTCGTCGACGAAGTGGACGGTGCACCCGGTGACCTTCACGCCGTACGCGAGTGCGTCGCGCACGCCGTGGGCGCCGGGGAAACTCGGCAGCAGCGCGGGGTGGGTGTTGACCAGCCGCCCCCCGAACCTGGCGAGGAACGCCGCGCCGACGATCTTCATGAACCCGGCGGAGACCACCAGGTCCGGCGCGAACGCGGCCGTGGCCCGGGTCAGCGCCTCGTCCCAGCCGGCGCGGTCGGCGTGGTCCTTGACCCGCACGACGAAGGTGGGGATCCCGGCGCGCTCGGCCCGCTCCAGACCGGCGATGCCGTCGCGGTCGGCGCCGACGGCGACGATCCGCGCGCCGTAGTCCGGGTCGGCGGCGATCGCGTCGATCAGCGCCTGCAGGTTGGTGCCCGACCCGGAGACGAGCACCACCAGGCGGGCGGTGCGGTCCGGGGCGGCGGAGCCGTCGGCGGGGTCGGAGCTGCCGGAACCGTCGGTGCGGTCAGGGCGGGCGGGGGTGCGGGCGGCCACTGGCGGGGGCTCCCTCGAGGCGGTGCGGTATTGGACGATCGTACGATGCGGGGGCCGTTCGAATTCCGGGGAACCCTACGAGGCCGCCGACCGTCAGCAACGATACCGGCACTCAGGACGGCCCCCGCGGGACGGGGGAGCGCGCGGACGGTAGCGTCTGGCGGAGAATGGAAGTTCGTACGGGGCAGTCACTGACCGGAGGAGTCGAGCCCAAGGGAATGGCGCATCACATCATGAGCAGCGGCAGCTACCGACTTGTGCTGCGCGCGCCCGAGGGCGATCAGCGGGACAACCCGTTCGCGCCGCCGCCCGCGGGGGCGCCGGACCGGCCCTGGCAGCCGCGGCAGCCGGAGAACCCGTCCGGGGAGGGCGGCGACCGGGGAGGCTCCGGTGACGGGTCTCCGTCCGGAGGGGACTCCACCGGCGACGGCTCCTCCCCCGACCCGCAGGGCGGCCCGCCGCCTCCACCGCCCCCGGCATGGGGCAGCCAGTGGAGCAGCCGGCAGCCGCAGTCCGGGCGGCCGGACCCGTTCGCGCGCCGCCCGCAGAACCAGGACGCGCCGAACGGCCCGCAGGGCAACGGCCCCCGGTTCGACCCGACGGACCCGGCGCACCGCCGGTCCCGCTACGCGCTGGTGTGCGGCGGCTGGGGCCTGATCTTCGCGCTCCTCGGCTGGACCGCGATCGGCCTGCTGCTGGGCGCGCTCGCGCTGTACTGGGGCATCAGCGCGCTGCGGATGTCCCCGGAGGACCGCGCGTCCGCCAGGTCGGCGGCGGCGTCCGCGCTGGCCGACGCGACGCAGTCGCCCCGGCCCGCGCCGCCGGCCCCCGGCCCGGACGCGCAGCGCTCCTTCCTCACCGCCGCGTGGACCGGTGTGGTGACCAGCGCGGTGGCCCTGGCGATCGTCGCCGCGACGTACGGCTTCCAGTTCGCGTACCGCGACTACTACACGTGCAAGTCGGACGCGCTCACCCAGCCCGCCGCGCACGCCTGCACGAAGCTGCTCCCCACTCCCCTGCGCGACCTCCCCGCTTTCCGCCAGTAGCCCGTAGCCCCACCCGCACCGCCCCGAGGCCCCGCCCACCATCAGGTGCGCGGGGCCTCGGGCTGGTGCGGGCACCCCGCCCGCACGCCACCACCGCCGCCAGGGCTGCGGGCCGCCGTCGTGGCGGGTCAGTCGGGGGTGGTGGTGGGGGCCGTGGGCGGGATCGGGGGGAGGGGCGGGGGGAACGGTGGGGGCGTCGGCCACGGAAGGGGGTCCGCGGGGGGAGGGAGGGGGACGGGGGTCGGCACGGGGGACGGCGGAGGTGCGGCGCGACGGAAGGCCGGGAGGGCGGGCAGCGCCGGGCGGGGGATCGAGGGGACCCGGGGGCGCCACGCGTGGGCGGGGTGCGCGACGTGCCAGGAGAGGGCGAGCGCCCCGGGGACGGCGAGGGCCAGCACCCACGCCGCGGCCGCGGACCCGGTCAGCCACCACGTGGGGCCGAACGTCGCGAGCACGTCGTCGCCGAGCGCGCCGCCCGCCCACGCCGCGGCGACCGCGAGCCCCACCCCGTGCAGCAGTGCCGCTCCACACGTCACCCGGACCGTCCGCCACAGGCCCAGGCCCGCGCCGCCCGCGCACCAGGCGACCGCGCCCGCGGCGGCCGCCGGAACCGCCAGCGTCGCCCAGCCGAGCACGCCGCCGCCTCCGGTTCCCGGCAGCGCCGCGAGCAGCGGGAACGACGGCAGCAGCGGGTACCCGGACGCTCCCGCGGGAGCGACGACGCTGCCCGCGCCGACGCAGAACCCGGTGCCGAGCGCGTACGACGCCGCCCACACCGCGAGGTTCGGCGTGAGCGCGGCGGCGAGCAGCAGGACCGCGATGCGGCCCGAGCCGGGGCCGCTGAGCCGGCCGTAGGTCTGGGCGACCGCGCCGCCGTGCCAGGCCAGCGCGGCCCCGCCCAGCAGCGCGCCGCCGCCGAGCAGGACGCCGCACCCGACGGCCGCGGCCCGCAGCGCCGCCGCGGCCTCCTCCGCGTACCCGCGGGGCAGCGGGAGCCACGAGGCGAGCGGGGGCCGCCCGCATCCGGACCACGCCCCGCACGCCACGGCCACCGCCGCGAACAGCGGCACGTACGGCACGCTGAGCGGTGCGACGCGGATCGGGCCGGAGGACGCGTAGGCGGCGGCGACCGCGGCGACGGTCAGGTACCCGGCCAGCACCCACCCGGCGACGGTGACGGCCCGGCGCACGTCGGGCGGCTCGTCCGCGCCGGATCGGCCGCCGTCCGGACGGGTGTCACCGGAATCACCCGCGGCGTCCGCCGCCCCGTCCTCGCCGCCCCGCTCCCCCGCGATCGCCGACGACGTCCCGCGGTACAGCAGCCACGCGGGGACGACGCTGAGCAGCAGCGGAACGAGCGCGACGGGCGCGGGGTCGCCGGACGCCGTGCCGGTGCGGACGAGTTCCGCGCCCTGCGCGAGCAGCCACAGCGCGGCGGTGAGGTGCAGCGCGCCGCCGAGCCCGCTGTCGGGGTAGGGCGAGCCGATCCACAGCAGCAGGACGGTCACCGCCGGCACGCCGAGGCCCAGCCCGGCGGCGGCGACGCCCGCGGTGAGCGCGGACACCCGTTCCGAGGCCCACCGCGCGTGCGGTCGCGGGGTCACGGCATGGGCCTGGCGGGAGTCGGTGGTGTGCGTCACGGCGTCCCATGCTGCCAAGAACACCCGTTTCGCCCCGGCAGCGCGCGAAAGGTCGTCGTGTCGCCCAGCATGAACCTTATGTGTCTTTTTTTCCGACCATCGGATGCTCCGACAGCCGCCTGCCCGCCCGGTGTCGAAGGAGTGCCGCGATGAGCCCCCGGAGGAAGCGGCACAGCGACGGCGGCGCCGACGCCCCGCCCGCCAGGAGCAGCAGGGCCGCTCCGGGTGGTGCCCCCGCGCCGGGCGCCGCGGCGCCCCCCGGCAGGGCCCAGCCCGAGGCGACGCCGGCCGTCGAGGCGGGCGCGCGTCCGGCGCACCGAGGGCGGGCGCCCGGCCCGCAGCACACCCCGGCGGCCGCGCCCGGCGCGCGCGCCCACGTGCTGGCCGCTCGCGCGTACCACCCGGTGGCGGCGGCGTACCGGCCCGTCGAGGCGACCCGCCCGCCGGTCGAGGTGTCCGCGGAGGCGCCCGGCCAGGCGTCCGTGGCGGGACCGGGCAGTGCGCCGCCGCGCCCTCACCCCGCCGCGCGCCCCGAGGGCGACCGGGCCGACGCCGGCCGGCCCCACCAGGCCGACCAGCCCGACCAGCCCGACCGTACGGGCGAGTCCGGCCGGCCGGGCCGCTCCGCGCTCCCCGGCGGCCCGGAAGCCGCCTTCGACGCCCTCTACGTCCGCGGCGCCGGCCCCCTGCTGCGCCAGGTCGAACTGCTCACCGGCGATCCGGTCTTCGCCCGCCACGCCGTGGTGCGGGCGTTCGACCTCGCCTGGCAGCGCTGGCCCGAGGTCGCCCAGGACAGCGACCCGGTGGGCTGGGTGCGGGCGGCGGCGTACGAGTACGCCCTCGCGCCGTGGCAGCGCTGGATCCCGGGCGCCGGCCACCGCCCGCAGCCGCGTGCCGCCGAGGGCTCGCTGGAGGCGGCGCTGCTCGACCTGCCGCCGGCGCACCGCCGGGCCCTGCTGCTCTACGACGGGCTGGGACTCGACCTGCCCGACGCGGCCGCGGAGGTCGAGGCGAGCACGCTGTCGACGGCCGCCCGGATCACCCACGCCCGCGAGGAACTGTCCGCCGCCGGGCCCGAGTCCGCGGAACCGCTGTCGACGCGGCTGGGCGCGCTGCTCGACACCGGGCCGGAGCCGCCGCAGGCACCGGCCGGGGTGCGGGACGCGAGCGAGCGCGGCGCGCGGCACCGCACCGCGGGCGCGTTCGCCCTGACCGGGCTCATCGCGGCGGTCACGCTGGTGGTGGTCGTCGCCGGGCCCGGCACCGGCCGGCACTCGCCCCCGCCGCAGCCGGACGCCCCGGCCCCCGGCCGCCCGCACGCGGCCAACGCCCCCGCGTTCGTCCCGGCGTTCACCCCGCCGTCCGCCCCGCTGGTCACCCCGGGGACCGGCGCCGGCACGCCGCCCGCGGGCCCGCCGTGGGCGCCGCTGGCCCCGCGCGCGGCGACGCCGCCCGCGACACCGCGGGCCACCGGCACGGCCGTGCCGGCCCCGCCCGCCGGGCCGCGGAAGGGCCCGGGCGCGACGGCTCCGGCCCGCACCGGGGGCCACTCCCCCGCGGGTGCCGCCTCGTCCGCCTCGTCCGCACCCTCCGGCCCGCATCCGGCGGCGACCGCGACCACGATGCCGCCCACCACCCGGGTCGAGGTCCCGCTCCGGTCCACCCCGCCCCCGCACGGCTCCGCGACGGCGGCAGCGACAGCGCCGGGGCCGGGGCTGGGGTCTGGGCCGGGGCTTGCCGGCACGGCGGCCGCGAACCCGTCGGCGGCCGCACCGCACGCGCCGGACCTCCGCACCCGGCCGCGGACGCCCGGCCCGGACGCGACCGGTCCCGACGGAAACGGCGCGGACACCGGCGCGGGCGGCGCCGTGGGCACGGGTCTCGGCGGTCCGCAGCCGGCCGGGGGCGCCGCCGGCGCGGCCGCCCGGCTCGACCCGCTCACCCCGGTCACGCCCGGGGCCACCGCATCCCACGCGAACGGCGCGAGCCCGTCCCCGTGAGGGGACGGGCTCGCGCCGTTCGCGGTGCTCAGCGCGCGCGGCCGGGGACGCCGTCCCCTGCCGTGAGCGCGGCTGCGCGCAGGTGCCGCGGCATCAGCCGCCGAGGATGTCCCGGGCCAGACGCGCGGTCTCGGACGGCGTCTTGCCGACCTTGACGCCCGCGGCCTCCAGGGCCTCCTTCTTCGCCTGGGCGGTGCCGGAGGAACCGGAGACGATGGCGCCGGCGTGGCCCATGGTCTTGCCCTCGGGCGCGGTGAAGCCCGCGACGTAGCCGACGACCGGCTTCGTCACGTTCTTCTCGATGAACGCCGCGGCACGCTCCTCGGCGTCGCCGCCGATCTCACCGATCATCACGATCAGGTCGGTGTCGGGGTCGGCCTCGAACGCGGCGAGCGCGTCGATGTGCGTGGTGCCGATGATCGGGTCGCCGCCGATGCCGACCGCGGTCGAGAAGCCGATGTCGCGCAGCTCGTACATCATCTGGTACGTCAGCGTGCCGGACTTGGAGACCAGGCCGATGCGGCCCGGCTTCGTGATGTCGCCCGGGATGATGCCGACGTTCGACTGGCCCGGGGTGATGATGCCGGGGCAGTTCGGGCCGATGATGCGGGTCTTGTTGCCCTTCTTGCCGGCGTACGCCCAGAACGCCGCCGAGTCGTGCACGGCGATGCCCTCGGTGATGACGACGGCCAGCGGGATCTCCGCGTCGATGGCCTCGACGACGGCGTCCTTGGTGAACTTCTCCGGCACGAAGATGACGGAGACGTCGGCGCCGGTCTTCTCGATGGCCTCCTTGACGGTCCCGAACACGGGTACCTCGGTGCCGTCGAAGTCCACGGTCTGCCCCGCCTTGCGCGGGTTGACGCCGCCCACGACGTTGGTGCCGTCACCGAGCATGAGGCGGGTGTGCTTCATGCCCGTGGCGCCGGTCATGCCCTGGACGATGACCTTGCTGTCCTTGTTGAGCCAGATAGCCATGGTGGTGTGAGTCCTCGTCCTTGTGCTTACTTGGCGGCGGCCAGCTCGGCGGCCTTGTCGGCCGCGCCGTCCATGGTGTCGACGCGCTGCACCAGCGGGTGGTTGGCGTCGGTGAGGATCTTCCGGCCCAGCTCGGCGTTGTTGCCGTCGAGGCGGACGACGAGCGGCTTCTCGACCTTCTCGCCGCGGTCCTCCAGGAGCTTGAGCGCCTGGACGATGCCGTTGGCGACCTCGTCGCACGCGGTGATGCCGCCGAAGACGTTGACGAAGACCGAGCGCACGTCCGGGTCGCCCAGGATGATCTCCAGGCCGTTCGCCATGACCTGCGCGGACGCGCCGCCGCCGATGTCCAGGAAGTTGGCGGGCTTCACGCCGCCGTGCGCCTCGCCGGCGTAGGCGACGACGTCCAGGGTGCTCATGACCAGGCCGGCGCCGTTGCCGATGATGCCGACCTCGCCCTCCAGCTTGACGTAGTTGAGGCCCTTCTCCTTGGCGGCCGCCTCGAGCGGGTTGGCGGCGGCCAGGTCGTGCAGCTCCGCGTACTCGGGGTGGCGGAACTCGGCGTTGTCGTCGAGCGACACCTTGCCGTCGAGGGCGATGACCTCGCCGGAGGCGACCTTCGCCAGCGGGTTGACCTCGACCAGGAGGGCGTCCGACTTGATGAAGGTGTCCCACAGGCTGACCAGCACCGCGGCGACCTTGTCGGCGACCTCGGCCGGGAACTTGGCGGCCGCGGCGATCTCGCGGGCCTTGGCCTCGTCCACACCGTCGATGGCGTCGATCGCGATCTTCGCGACGGCCTCGGGACGGTTGGCCGCCACCTCCTCGATCTCCATGCCGCCCTCGACGGAGGCGATGGACAGGAAGGTGCGGTTCGCCCGGTCCAGCAGGAAGGAGACGTAGTACTCCTCCAGGATCTCCGGGGCCGTCTCGGCGATCATCACCTTGTGGACCGTGTGGCCCTTGATGTCCATGCCGAGGATGTCCGTCGCACGCGCGACGGCCTCGTCCGGAGTGGCGGCCAGCTTCACGCCGCCCGCCTTGCCGCGGCCGCCCACCTTGACCTGGGCCTTGACAACCGACTTGCCGCCGAGACGCTCGGTGATCTCGCGCGCCGCCTCAGGCGTGTCGATGACTTCACCGGCCAGCACCGGTACCCCGTGCTTGGCGAAGAGGTCCCTCGCCTGGTACTCGAACAGGTCCACGCGCGTCCGTCTCCCTTTTCCCTGGTATTCCTGGATTTTCCCTGGATGTCAGGGCTTCGCAGGCTGCTGCCGCCAGTGGTACAGCGCTGCCTGGTCTGCCTGGGCGTGCCGCTACGGGCAGGGCGACTGCACTGTCACAAGGGAAGCGCACACGGTGACCGAGTACGCGGCATGTCCGTCTTGCAGGTTATCGCCGCGGGCCGTGGGGGCCTAAATCGCGACTGGCATGAGAGCGGTGAGAACGGTCACAGCCTGCGCACCTTCACAGATCGCACCCCTGTCCGACGGCCGCCCGTCACGCTTCGGGCACCGGGAGCGGGCGCTTCTCTATCGCGGCCGCCATGACCTCGGGGAAGAGGTCGGGCGTGCAGGCGAAGGCGGGCGCGCCGAGGGCGGCGAGCGCCGCCGCGTGCTCCCGGTCGTACGCGGGCGCGCCCTCGTCGCTGAGCGCGAGCAGCGCCACGAACTGCACCCCGGCCGCCTTCATCGCCGCCACCCGTTTGAGCATCCCGTCCCGGATGCCGCCCTCGTAGAGGTCGCTGATCAGCACGACGACGGTGTCCGCGGGCCGGGTGACCAGCGACTGGCAGTAGGCCAGCGCCCGGTTGATGTCGGTGCCGCCGCCCAGCTGCGTGCCGAACAGCACGTCGACGGGGTCGTCGAGCTGGTCGGTCAGATCGACCACGGCGGTGTCGAAGACGACCAGTTTGGTCGCGATGGACCGCATCGAGGCGAGGACCGCGCCGAAGACGGAGGCGTAGACGACGGACGCGGCCATCGAGCCGGACTGGTCGATGCACAGCACCACGTCCTTCTTCACCGACTGGTCCGCCCGGCCGTAGCCGATCAGCCGCTCCGGCACGATCGTGCCGTGCTCGGGCAGGTAGTGGCGGAGGTTGGCGCGGATGGTGCGGTCCCAGTCGATGTCCCGGTGGCGGGGGCGGCTGACCCGCGCGGAACGGTCGAGCGCGCCGGTGAGGGTGGCCCGGGTGCGGGTCGCGAGCCGCTTCTCCAGGTCCTCGACGACCTTGCGCACCACGGCCCGTGCGGTCTCCCGGGTGGTCTCGGGCATCGCCTTGTTCAGCGACAGCAGGGTGCCGACGAGGTGGACGTCGGCCTCCACCGCCTCCAGCATCTCGGGTTCCAGCAGCAGCGCGGACAGCCCGAGCCGGTCGATGGCGTCGCGCTGCATCACCTGCACGACGGAACTGGGGAAGTAGGTGCGGATGTCGCCGAGCCAGCGGGCGACCTGCGGCGCGGAGCCGCCCAGGCCGGCGGACCGGTCGGCGCCACGGCCGGGCGCGGTGCCGCCGCCGCGACCGCCGCCGTAGAGGGCGGCCAGGGTGCGGTCCATCGCGGCGTCCCGCCCGGACAGTTCGCAGCCGGTGCCGTCGGCGCCGCCGCCGAGCACGAGCCGCCAGCGCCGCAGGCGTTCCGCGGCGGCGTCCCGCACGTCCTGAACATCCCGAACGTCAGTCATCTCCCAGTTCCCCCAGATCCGTTGTGGTGAGCGTGCCCAGCAGCAGCCGGACGGTGTGGGCGGCGGCGTCGGCGCGGCGGTCGTCCAGGTCCGCGCCGAACCCGGGCAGCCCCGCGTCGGCCGGGCCGGTGCCGCGGCGGGCCACCGCGGGGCCGCGGCGCACCAGTTCGCCGACGCTGCGCCGCACGCCGGGCTCGAAGTCGGAGAACGTGCGGCGCAGCAGCGGCAGGACGTCGGTGAACGACTCCCCGGACACCCCGGCCAGCCATCCGTCGATCAGGGCCAGCAGCCGCTCGTCGTGGACGAGCAGGATGCCGCCGCCGGCCAGGAACCCCTCGATCCACGCGGCGGCCTCGCCCGGCGGGGTGCCGGGCGACAGGGCGAGGCCCATCAGCCGCGCGGCCTCGGCGGCGTCCAGCCGGCCGTCGTCCATCAGCAGGCGGGCGGCGGCGCCGCGCAGCAGGCCGGGTATCGACTCGTCCCGCTCGGCCAGCGTCCGCAGGACCGCGGCCCAGCGGTCGCGCAGTTCCCGTGCTGGGTCGGGGCCGGGAGCCGCCGCCGTCGCCGCTGGCGCGTCCGGGCCGGGCAGCAGGCCGATCGCGCGGTGCACCTCGTCCAGATGGGTCCGCAGGGAGCGGGCCGCGTCGGCGTCGAGGCCGGTGCACGCGGCCGGGAAGCCGACGCAGATCCGCTGCGCCAGCCCGTGGGCCACGGTGCCGAGCGCCGCGGAGTCGGTGCCGCGGACGTCGCCGTAGCGGACCGCGCGCACCAGCGCGGGCAGCGCCGCGGCCAGGTGCGCGACGTCGGCGTCGAGCGCGGCACGGTCGGCGAGGACCCGCATCACGGTGGGCAGCGCGCCGGACAGACCGGCCGGCAGGCACTGCTCGGCGACGGCGGTGACCTCGGCGAGCGTGGTGGCGTGCACCGCGAGGTCCTCGGCGCGGGCGCTCGCCGCGGACTCCACGGTGGTGCCCCAGATCCCGGCCTCGGCGACCTGGATCGCGGCCTCCGGCTCCCATCGCAGCCGCCATGCCTCACGGAAGGTGCCGTGGCCGTTGCGCCCGGCGGCGGGTTCGCCCCAGCCGATCCGCAGCAGGCGCAGCCGGTGCAGCAGACGGCTGCGGGCCGCGTCCAGGTCCTTGCGCAGGTCCAGCTCCAGCTCGCGTTCCAGCGCTTCCGGCTTGAGGCGCAGCGCGCGCTGCTCGCGGGCCAGGTCGCGGGCCAGCGGGACGGCCGGCGCGTCGGGCGGGACCTCGCCGAGCACGTCGCCGACGACCAGCCGGTCCTGGATCAGGGCCAGCGGCACGTCCGAGCCGTCGCACATCACCGCGCGGATCGCGTCGGTGGTCTCGCCGAGGCCGGCGAGCGGCCGGCCGCGCATCGCGGCGAGGGTGTCGGCCAGGCGCACCGCCTCGATGACGTGTGCGGACGACACCGGGTAGTCCTCCTCGCGCAGGAGGCCGGCGACCTTCGTCATCCACCGCGTGACGGGGCGGTCCGGGGCCGTGAACAGGTGCCGGTACCAGCCCGGCGAGTCGATGCCCGCGCCGTAGCCGCTGGCCCGGGCGAGCCGGCGGTGCGTCCACGGTACCCAGGTGGTCTCGACCTTGACCTTGGGCAGGCCCTTGAGCAGTGCGCGGTCCGCGGTGGCGGTCGTCTTCGCGGCCAGCGCCGGGACGTGCCAGGCCCCGCACACCACGGCGGTGCGGGCGTGGGCGCGGCGGGCCTCGCGGACGCGCAGGCGCATGTGGGCCTCGCGCACGGGGTCCCGGGTGTGCCCGCCGTCGCCGTACGTCTCCCGGAGCGCGGTCATCGCCTCGGCGAGCGCGGCGAACGGGGCGAGGGCCGCGGCCCGGCGCTCCTCCTCCGCGCCTTGCGCGTCGGCAGTCGTGCCGGTCGCGCCGTCAGCTCCGTCCGTGCCGCTGGAGTGCCCCGCCGCCGTGCGGTGTTCGACCGCGTCCTCCCACCAGCGCTCCGGGTCCTCGTAGCCCGCGGTCCGCGCGAGGACGGCCAGCGGGTCGATGCGGACCGCGGCGACCGGATCGTCGTCCGAGCCCGTGCCGGGGTCGCTCCCGCCCTCCGCCGCTCCGTCCCCCTCGTCGCCCGCCGCGTCCGCGCCGGTGCCGGCGATGTCCGGTGCGGCCGGGACGTGTTGAGCGTCGGGGGCGGTGGGCGACGGGTCCGCGCCGTCGTCGGCCTCGGCGTCACGCAGGGCGAGGGTGTGCGCGGCGGGCAGGTCGACGAAGCGGACCTCGGCACCCGCCTTGGCGGCCCACCGCAGCGCCACCCACTCCGGGGAGAACTCGGCGAACGGCCAGAACCCGGCGCGGGCCGGCTCGTCCACGACGTGGGCGAGCAGCGCCACCGGCGGCCGCATGGCCGGGTCCCCGGCGAGCGCCGTCAGCGCGTCGGCCTCCGGCGGCCCCTCGATCAGCACGCACTGCGGCCGGTACGCGTCCAGCGCGGCCCGCACCGCCCGGGCCGAGCCGGGGCCGTGGTGGCGCACGCCCAGCAGCAGGAGGTCGTCGTCCGCGGTCATGCCGACACCTCGCGGCAGGCGCGGTAGAAGTCCTTCCACCCCTCCCGCTCGCGCACGACCGTCTCCAGGTACTCCTGCCACACGAGGCGGTCCGCGGCCGGGTCGCGGACGACCGCGCCGAGGATGCCCGCGGCGACGTCGCCGGCGCGCAGCACGCCGTCGCCGAAGTGGGCGGCCAGCGCGAGGCCGTTGGTGATCACGGAGATCGCCTCGGCCGTGGAGAGCGTGCCCGACGGGGACTTGACCTTCGTCCGGCCGTCCTCGGTGATGCCGCCGCGCAGCTCACGGAAGACCGTCACCACCCGGCGGATCTCGTCGGTGCCGTGCGGCACGGCCGGCAGGTCCAGGCTCGTGCCGATCTGGCCGACGCGGCGCGACACGATGTCGACCTCGTCCTCGGCGGACGCGGGCAGCGGCAGCACCACCGTGTTGAAGCGGCGGCGCAGCGCGCTCGACAGGTCGTTGACCCCGCGGTCGCGGTCGTTGGCGGTCGCGATCAGGTTGAAGCCGCGCACCGCCTGCGTCTCGGTGCCCAACTCCGGTATCGGCAGCGTCTTCTCGGACAGGATGGTGATCAGGGTGTCCTGGACGTCGGCCGGGATGCGGGTCAGTTCCTCGACGCGGGCGATGCGGCCCTCGGCCATCGCGCGCATCACCGGACTGGGTACCAGGGCCGCCCGGCTCGGGCCGTGCGTCAGCAGCTGCGCGTAGTTCCACCCGTAGCGGATGGCCTCCTCCGGCGTGCCTGCGGTGCCCTGCACCAGCAGCGTCGAGTCGCCGCTGACGGCCGCGGCCAGGTGTTCCGACACCCACGTCTTGGCGGTGCCCGGCACGCCGAGCAGCAGCAGCGCGCGGTCGGTGGCCAGGGTCGTGACGGCCACCTCGACGATGCGGCGCGGGCCGACGTACTTCGGCGTGATCACCGTGCCGTCCGGCAGCGTGCCGCCGAGGAGGTAGGTGGCGACGGCCCACGGCGACAGGTTCCAGCGGGACGGGCGCGGGCGGTCGTCCGTCGCGGCGAGCGCGGCGAGCTCCGCCGCGAAGGCGGATTCCGCGTGCGGCCGCAGTGCCTGTTCCGTGCCGCTCCCGGCACTCGTCAGGGCACTCGTCGATTCGGGCATGGCTCTCCCCCACTCACTCCGGGACCGGGTCGGCCCGGGCTCGTCCGTTGCTGATCTCCACGATGCACCCGGCCACTGACAATTCGTCACCGACAGCGATCCGGGCAGGTGGGAGCGATTGTCAGAGGGGCGATCTACCGTCGTGGGCATGGAGACGGAAGCACGGTGGACGGCGGATCAGGTGCTCGCGCTGGCGCCTGACGCGGCATCACGGAAAGCGGGCGCCAGGCTCGCGACGCCCGCGCCGTGGTCCGGCACCGGGGTGGCGGGCACGGCGGTGTGGGGCCTGTGCAAGGGGAGCGGCAGCACGCCGTACCAGACGGTGGTGGACATCGGCGGTCCGGCGTTCCGCTGCTCCTGCCCGAGCCGCAAGTTCCCCTGCAAGCACGCACTCGGGCTGTTGCTGCTGTGGTCGGAGGGGGACGCGGGACCGATAGCGGCCGCGGCCGAGCCGGAGTGGGTGGAGCAGTGGACGGCCGCCCGGCGCAAGAAGGCGGAGTCGCAGGCGTCGACGGCGGCGGGTGCGCCGGCGAAGGCGGGCGGGCCGGCCGATCCGGAGGCCGCCAGACGCCGGGCGGACCGCCGGGCGGTGCGGGTCGAGGGCGGCGCGGCCGAGTTGGAGCAGCGGCTCGCCGATCTGCTGCGCGGCGGGCTGGCCGGGGCGGACCGCGACGGCTACCGGCAGTGGGACGAGATCGCGGCGCGCATGGTGGACGCGCAGGCGCCGGGACTCGCCTCGCGCGTCCGGGAGTTGGGCACGGTGCCGGCCGGCGGGGGCGACTGGCCGTCGCGGATGCTGGAGGAGACGGCGCTACTGCACCTGCTGGCCCGCGGCTATCTGGGCCGCGAGCGGCTGCCCGACCCGCTCGCCGGAACGGTGCGGTCGAGAGTCGGATTCACCGTGGACAGCGCGGAGTTGCTGGCCGGGCCGACGGTGCGTGGCCACTGGCTGGTGCTCGCCCAGTACGACATGGCGGACGACCGGCTGACCACCCGGCGCATATGGCTGTACGACGAGGCGGCCGGGCGGTTCGCGCTGCTGCTGTCGTTCGGTGCGGCGGGGCGGGCGCCGGAACTGGTGCTGCCGGTGGGCGCGGTGATCGAGGCGGAGGTGGCCTACTACCCGTCGGCCCTCCCGCTGAGGGCGGTGCTGGGCACGCAGCACGGCACCGCCCGCCGGGCGGAGGCGGTGCCGCGGGGCGTGCCGGTCGCGGCCGCGCTCGACTCCTACGGCGCGGCGCTCGCGGACGACCCCTGGCTGGACGCGTGGCCGGTGCTGCTCGGGGACGTGGTGCCGATACCGGGCGATGCGAGGTGGCAGGTCGCCGACGCGACGCGTGAGGACGCGATCCCGCTCGCGGGGTCCGCCCCCCAGTGGCGCTTCGCCGCGCTCTCGGGCGGCCACCCGCTCACCGCCTTCGGCGAGCTCGGCCCCACGGGCTTCCGCCCCCTCACCGCGTGGACCCCCAGCAGCCCCACACCGACCCCGCTGACGCCGTGAACAACCGGCCTCTCGCCTGGCCAGGTCGACCTACCGGCCGCCCGGGACACCTTGAGGGACCGGGGCACGGCCCGACACCCCCCGTGAGCGACGGGACGTCCCCGCACCAAGAGGGTCGCGCAGCGAAGGACGGCCACGCGGGGCGACGCGGGAAGGGGGCGCGGCCCTCAACCGGGTGACGGCACCCGACGGCGCCGCACCGCGCGGGGAGCACGCGGCGGATGCCCGCCCGCCAGGGCGGGTTCGGCACCGGGTGGCACGCGGCGGCCACACGCCACGGAGAGGGGAAGAGGGCGCGCGGCCCTCAACCGGCCCCACGGCAACCGGCCGTGAAGGCAGGGGACGACAGGCGACGGCGCCGCACCGCGCGGCGGACGCCCGCCCACCAGGGCGGGTTCGGCACCAGGTGGCACGCGGCGGCCACGCGCCGCCACGCGGGAAGAGGGCGCGCGGCCCTCAACCGGCCCCACGGCAACCGGCCGTGAAGGCAGGGGACGACAGGCGAAGGGCGCCGCACCGCGCGGCGGGTGCCCGCCCGCCACGGCGGGTTCGGCACCACCTGGTGGCCACGCGATGGCGACGCGCCGCCACGCGGGAAGAGGGCGCGGCCCTCAACCGGGTGACGGCACCCGACGGCGCCGCACCGCGCGGGGAGGCAAACACCGCCCGCCAGGGCGGTTCGGCACTGCCGGACGGTGCCGCGGTGGCGGGGAAGGAAAGGCGGAGGGCTGGAAGTGCCGGTGGGTGCGGGGTCGGTTGGCAGGAGCGGGATGGTGGATGGAGGGGTGGGCGTGGGGAGTTGGGACGACCTGGTGGGGAGTGCGCTGCTGGGGACGGAGCGGCGGCGGCCGGTAGGGGTGGTCGGGGACGCGGAGGAAGCGGCGGTGGCGCTGCTGGACGCCGCGGCGAGCGGGGTGGTGCGGCGGCGCGCGGGGGTGCGGCCCGGGGTGGCCGGGGAGCGGCCGCCCGTCGCGCCGGCGGACCGGCGGCCCGAGCTGCCGGAGGCGGCCCGGCGCCGGCTGGGGATGCTGCTGGTCGACCGGACGGCGGACGCCGCACGGGGCCGGCGCGGATCCGCGCCGAATCTCGCCGAGCTGCTGCCGCAGTGGCTGGCGGCGGCCCGCCGCGAGGGCTTCGCCGCGCCGCCGGCGCTGCTGCCCGCGCTGCTGGACGCGGCCCGCGCCCGTACCGACCTGCGCGCGGACGCCCTGGCGCTGGCGGGCCCGCGCGGCCTGTGGCTGGCCGCGCTCAACGCGGACTGGAAGTTCGCGCTGCGCGCCGGCCAGGGCGCGGTGCAGGCGACGGACGGAGACGTCCGCACGCTGTGGGAGGAGGGCCTGTTCGCCGAACGCATCGCCCTGCTGACGCGGCTGCGGCTGGCCGATCCCGCCGCGGCCCTGGCCCTGCTCGACGGGTCGTGGCGCACCGAACGCGCCGAGGACCGGCTGATGTTCCTGGACGCGCTGCGCACCGGGCTGTCCGCCGCGGACGAGGAGTTCCTGGAGCAGGCGCTGTCGGACCGCAGCCGCAACGTCCGGACGACCGCCGCGGAGCTGCTGTCGGCGCTGCCCCGCTCCGCGCTGGCCGCGCGGATGGCGGAACGGGCGCGCAGCTGCGTGTCGCTGGGCCCGGACGGCATCACGGTGGAGGCGCCGTACGCCTGCGACCCGGCGATGGAGCGGGACGGCGTCGCCGCGAAGGCCCCCAGCGGCCGGGGTGAACGCGCCTGGTGGCTGGGCCAGTTGGTGGACTCGGCACCGCTGTCGGCGTGGCCGGACCGGTTCGGCGGCCGCAGCCCGGAGGAGATCGTCGCGCTGCCGGTGCTGGACGACTGGCAGTCCGACCTGCACGCCGCGTGGTGCCGGGCCGCGGTGCGGCAGCGCGACGCGGGGTGGGCGCGGGCGCTGCTGGGTCCGCCGCCGAAGCCGGCCGCACCGGTCACCGCGGTCGGGGACCCGGCGAAGCTGCTGTCGGTGCTGCCCGCCGCGGAGCGTGCCGAGTGGGTCGCGCGGTTCATCGCGGCGAACGGCCTGTCGGAGGCGTTCCAGATGCTCGGGGTCTGCGCGGTGCCGTGGACGCGCCCGCTGGGCCGCGCGGTGGTGGACGCGCTGGACATCGCACGGGAGGGCGGCAGCTACCCGTGGAGCTTCAGCGGGGTGATGGGCCTGGCGGAGCGCTGCCTGGATCCGGACGCGGTCGAGCAGGTCGCGGTGCTGAGCGCGGCCGCGGAGGAGCCGCCGGACGGTTCGCCGGGGGCGAGCACGTACTGGTCGGAGGCGTTCCAGCGGCTCACCGGCACCATGCGGCTACGCGCCGTGATGCTGGCCGAGCTGCGGGGCACACCACCGGGCGACGGGAACCCCGGCACAGCCGGCACACCCGGCATACCTGGGGCGCCCGGAACACCCTGACCCGGTCACGTGGAGTGACCGGGCGGCGACGGCGGTGGAACGGGGGCGCTCAGGCGTCGGCAGGGTGCCGCACGTTGGCGTTGACCCAGGTGACGACGTCGGCGGTGGACGTCCCGGGCGTGAAGATCGCGGCGACACCCAGCTCCTTGAGCGGCGGGATGTCGGCCTCGGGGATGATGCCGCCGCCGAAGACCTTGATGTCCTCCGCGTCGCGCTCCTTGAGCAGCGCGATCACCTTGGCGAAGAGCGTCATGTGCGCGCCGGACAGGATCGACAGGCCGATCGCGTCGGCGTCCTCCTGGATCGCGGTGTCGACGACCTGCTCGGGCGTCTGGTGCAGCCCGGTGTAGATGACCTCCATGCCGGCGTCGCGCAGCGCCCGCGCGATGACCTTCGCACCGCGGTCGTGGCCGTCGAGACCCGGCTTGGCGACCACGACGCGGATCGGTCCGGTCACTCCCATCACTGCCTCCATGGGTACGGCTGCTGCGCAGCACGGCGTGAACGAACGTTATCGCCCGGGCCTGGGGCGCGTCAGTTTTACGGGACGCGGCGAGGGGGAAATCACATAGGAGAGACAGTCGACGGAACGCAGGTCCGCCGCGGTCCACCACGGCACGGGACGCCGGGACCGCACCGGACCTGCGAGCTTCCTCGAAGAGCCGCTGTCAGGACGCCGCATCTCCGCGCTCTCAGCCGCAGGGCGCGGGATGCGGCCTCCGCTCCGGCTTCCGCCGAGAGCGGTCCGCGGGTCGATGACGACCCCGGTGCCGCTGACGGGAGGTGGGCCATGGCCGCCAAGCCGCCGGGGGCCGAGCCGGGTGGTGAAGAACCGGGCAGCAGTTTCCTGGGGCACGGAGCCGGACTGGTCCGTGCCACCGCCATCGATCTGGCCGTGCTCGCCGGGCACGTCCTGCTCTATCCGACGGGGATCCTCCCCGAGCGCTCGCACGCCCCGCACGAACGGCGACCCGACGGGCCGCACGACGGCGCCGCGGGACGCCCGGGCCCGGCCCCCGGCACCGACGGCCCCCCGCCGCCCCCCGCCGTGCCGCTGGACGGCGATCCGCGGACCGGCGCCCCCGCGTCGCCGGAGTCCCGGTCCCGCAGGCCCCAGGCCCGCCGGGGCCCTGCGGCCGGTTCCCGGCCGCCGGTGCTCCTGGTGCACGGTTTCGTGGACAACCGCTCCGCCTTCGCCCTGCTGCGCCGCTCCCTGCAGCGCAACGGCTGGACGCAGGTCCAGGCCGTCAACTACTCACCGCTCACCTTTGACGTACGCACGGCCGCCGCCGTGCTCGGGACGCACATCGAACGGATCTGCGAGGAGACGGGCGAGCGGCGGGTGGACATCGTCGCGCACAGCCTGGGCGGGCTGATAGCGCGCTACTACGTGCAGTGCCTGGGCGGTGACACCCGGGTGCGGACCCTGGTCACGCTGGGTACGCCGCATGGCGGGACCCGTGCCGTCCCGGCCCTCACCCCGCACCCGCTGGCCCGGCAGATGCGCCCGGGCTCGCCGGTGCTGGAGGAGCTGGCGGCCCCCGCGCACCGCTGCCGGACGCGTTTCGTGGCGTTCTGGAGCGACCTGGACCAGCTGATGATCCCCGTGGAGGCGGCGCGCCTCGAACACGCGGACCTGTCGGTGAAGAACATCAAGGTCACCGGTATCGGGCATCTCGCCCTCCCGGTGAACGGCACGGTGGCCGCCGAGATCCGCCGCGAGCTGGCGGGAGGACCCGCGCGGCCGGGCGCGGCCGACGCCGCATAACGGACACGTAACGGTCGAATATCGACCGAACACCGGGCAAGCCGGACGCCAGGTCCTCGGGAGAGATTGTCGCGGCCGGGCACGGAGGGCTACAGTCGCCGCTAATTCTCCTGCTGCCGAGGCGAAAGAGAAGCTGTCGGTGAACGAAGGTCCCCCGTCGGGGTATACCCCCGACTACGACGCCTACGGGTACGACCCTTATTCCACGGGCTCCTACCAGACCGTCGGCACCGTCTTCGCCGATGACGCCACCGGCGCCTACGCGATCCCGCAGCAGTACTCGCCGTTCCCCGGCCAGACCCAGGCGCAGGCCCCGGTCCAGGGCTACGGCTACCCGTACGACCCGGGCGCCACACAGTCCTGGGACACCGGCGGCCACGCGGGCTACGACCCGTACGCGTACGGCCAGCCGCAGGTCCAGCCCCAGGTCCAGGCGCCGACGGTGGCCGGCACCGGCTACTACGACACCGGCACGTTCACCACGTTCCCGCAGGCCCAGCCGCTGCAGCAGCCGCAGCAGCAGGACTGGGACTCGGGCGCGTATCCGACGTACGGCTACGGATACGGGTACGGCTACGACGCCTCCGGCGACACCGGCATGTACGAGCAGCTCCCCCCGGACTACGGGCAGGGGCAGGGACAGGGCCACGCCCAAGGACAGCACGGCCAGCCCGGCCACCCCGGCCAGCAGCAGCACGTCCAGCAGCAGCCGGCGCCCGGGTACGACACGGGCGGCTACGCGGTGGACGACCTGTACGCCGGCGATCCCTACGCCGGGGACCCGTACGCCGGGCACCACGTTCCCGGCGGCGCCGGGGCCGAGGGTTCCGTCGACGACGCCGCCCGCTACGACACGGCGTCCGACGACGACCTCCTGGACGAGGACTACGCGGCCGCCTCCCTGCACGACGAGCCCGCGGCCCGCCACGACTACGCGAGCGACGGCTACTCCGCGGACGGGTTCACCGACGGCGAGCCCGCGGCGCGCAGCCGCCGCCGCAAGCCCGCGAAGCGCTCCGCGCTGCTGACGGTCGCCGTGCCGTCGGTGGCCGTGATGGGCGTGGCGGCGGTCGGCGCCGCGGCGGTCGCCGGAGTGGGCATGGCCCAGGGCTCCGGCAGCACGGCCCAGGCCGACGCGTCGGCCCACGCGCCGACGCAGCAGCTCGACCGCCAGCTGACCGGTGCGAGCCGCGACGCCGGCGACTTCGCGACCCGCGCCAACCGCTCCCAGGAGCGGCTGGACCTGAAGGAGCGCCAGGCCGCGGCGAAGCAGGCCGCGCAGGCGGCGGCGGCCCGCAAGGAGGCGCTGCGGCCGAAGTTCGTGCTGCCGGTGACGCAGAAGGGCCTGAGCGCGTACTTCGGTCAGGCCGGCGTCAACTGGATGGCGCTGCACACCGGCATCGACTTCCCGGTCCAGGTGGGCACCCCGGTGATGGCGGTGACGGACGGCACGGTCCGCACGCAGTGGAACCCCTCGTACGGCAACATGGCGATCGTCACCGCGCCCGACGGCACCGAGACCTGGTACTGCCACCTGAGCAGCACCAAGATCCGGTCGGGGTCGGTGAAGGCCGGCACGGTCATCGCCTACTCGGGCAACACCGGCAACACCACGGGCCCGCACCTGCACCTCGAGGTCCGCCCGCACGGCGGGTCCCCGATCGACCCCCTGCCGTGGCTCCTCGCGCACGGCCTCGACCCGCGCTGAGCCAGGCCGTCACGCCCGGCCCGCGGGCGCTCACCTCCGCCCCGGGTCGCGGTCCCGCGCGCGGGACCGCGACCGGACGCCGGGCCGGCGCGTCCTACAGCTTCTCGACGGGCGCGTAGCGCAGCAGCAGCTGCTTGGGCCGCTCGTCCCCGAAGTCGATGGTGGCCTTCTCGTCGCCGGGGCGTCCGGTGACCGCGACGACCGTGCCCAGGCCGAACTGGTCGTGGGTGACGCGGTCGCCGACGGCCAGTGAGATCACCGGCCGGTCGCCGGACCGGCGGGTGGCGAAGCCGCCGGAGCCCGAACGGCCGCGCGCGGCCAGCGTGGACGACAGCGACGCCGCCGCCTTGGACACCGCTCCGTCCCCGCCGCCGGAGCGCGAGCCGAAGCCCCCCGACGGGGACCCGCCGGTGCGCTTCCACTCGATGAGGTCGTCCGGGATCTCCTCCAGGAACCGCGACGGCGGGTTGTAGGACGGCTGGCCCCAGGCGCTGCGCATCGTCGCGCGGGTCAGGTAGAGGCGCTCGCGGGCGCGGGTGATGCCGACGTACGCCAGCCGCCGCTCCTCCTCCAGCTCCTTGACCTGGCCGAGCGCGCGCATGTGCGGGAAGACGCCGTCCTCCATGCCGGTCAGGAACACCACGGGGAACTCCAGGCCCTTCGCGGTGTGCAGGGTCATCAACGTGATGACGCCCCCGGACTCCGCGTCCTCGTCCGGGATCTCGTCGGAGTCGGCGACCAGCGCGACGCGTTCCAGGAACTCCGCCAGGGTGCCGCCGCCGTCCTCGCCCCGATCCTGCTCGAACTCCAGTGCCACAGCGGCGAGTTCCTGAAGGTTCTCGACGCGGGTCTCGTCCTGCGGATCGGTGGACGCCTGCAACTCCGCCAGGTAGCCCGTGCGTTCCAGCACGGCCTCCAGGACGACCGCGGGGCCCGCGCCGGACTCCACGACGGTGCGCAGCTCGTCCATGAGCGTGTTGAAGCGCCTGACGGCGTTCGCGGACCGGGCGGCCATGCCGTACGCCTCGTCGACCCGGCGCAGCGCCTGCGCGAAGGAGATCCGCTCGCGCTGCGCCAGCGCGTCGACCATCGCCTCGGCGCGATCGCCGATGCCGCGCTTGGGGACGTTGAGGATGCGGCGCAGCGGCACGCCGTCCTCGGGGTTGGCCAGCACCCGCAGGTACGCCAGCACGTCCCGGACCTCGCGCCGCTCGTAGAAGCGCACCCCGCCGACGACCTTGTAGGGCAGGCCGACGCGGATGAACACCTCCTCGAACACGCGGGACTGGGCGTTGGTGCGGTAGAAGACCGCGACGTCGCCGGGGCGGGCCTGGCCGGCGTCGGTGAGCCGGTCTATCTCGTCGGCGACGAACTGCGCCTCGTCGTGCTCCTGGTCGGCGACGTAGCCGGTGATGACCGGCCCGTCGCCGGACTCGGTCCACAGGTTCTTGGCGCGGCGGCCGGCGTTGCGCTCGATGACGGCGTTGGCCGCGGTCAGGATCGTCTGCGTGGAGCGGTAGTTCTGCTCCAGCAGGATCGTGCGGGCCTGCGGGTAGTCCTCCTCGAACTGGAGGATGTTGCGGATGGTGGCGCCGCGGAACGCGTAGATCGACTGGTCGGCGTCACCCACCACGCACAGCTCCGCGGGCGGCGGCAGCGGTGCGGCGGTCCCGCCGTCCTCCGCACCCTCGGTGCCGCCGTCCTCCTCGCCCTCCGCGCCCTCGGCGGGCTCGGTGCCGACCAGCTCGCGGACCAGCGTGTACTGGGCGTGGTTGGTGTCCTGGTACTCGTCGACCAGGACGTGCCGGAAGCGCCGCCGGTAGTGCTCGGCGACGTCCGGGAACGCCTGCAGCAGGTTGACCGTGGTCATGATGATGTCGTCGAAGTCCAGCGCGTTGGCCTCGCGCAACCGCGACTGGTACAGCGTGTACGCCTCGGCGAGCTTCTTGTCGAAGGGGTTCTCGGCCTGGGCGGCGAAGGTCTCCTCGTCGATGAGCTCGTTCTTGAGGTTGGAGATCTTGGCGCTGAACGACTTCGGCGGGAACTGCTTGGGGTCCAGGTCCAGGTCGCGCTGGCAGACCAGGGCCATCAGGCGCTTGGAGTCGGCGGCGTCGTAGATCGAGAACGACGAGGTGAAGCCGAGCCTCTTCGACTCGCGGCGCAGGATGCGCACGCACGCGCTGTGGAACGTCGACACCCACATGGCGCCGGCCCGCGGGCCGACCAGCTGCTCCACCCGCTCCTTCATCTCGCCGGCGGCCTTGTTGGTGAAGGTGATCGCCAGGATCGAGCCGGGGTGCACGTGCCGGGCGTACAGCAGGTACGCGATGCGCTGGGTGAGCACACGGGTCTTGCCGGAGCCGGCGCCGGCCACGATGAGCAGCGGTCCGCCGGAGTGCTCCACGGCGGCGCGCTGCTGCGGGTTGAGGCCCTCCAGCAGCTGCGCGGGGTCCACGGCGGGACGGGCGGCGCCGTCGCGGTAGTGGGCGTCACGGGCCGGCGGCGGGCGGTCGAACCGGTCGCCGAACAGGCCCTCCGGCTCGTGGTCCGGTGTGTCGTGCTCCCCGTCCGGTGGCGGGGGCGGTCCGTCGTCGGACGGGCCGTGGGCCGCGTCGAGGCCGGCCAGGAAGCTGTCGTCAAAGAGGCTGCTCATCGCCTCCTGAGTCTAGGCCGCTCCGCCGACAGTCCGTCCCGGTTCATGCCCGGTTCACCGGGCCGGAACGGCACACGGCCGTGTCCTCCCCAGCACGCTGCGTGACGGCACATCCGTTCGAGCAAAAGATTACGAAAAGGTATCGGGCCTTATCGGACATGGGGCTTCCGCGCGGACCGGCGCCTCGGCTACGTTCCCGCACCAGCCACACCGGTTCGCGTCCGAAAGGAGTCCGCCCGCCATGGCGACGCACCGTAAGGCAAAACCCGCAATTCTCAGCACGACCGGACCACGGGCGGCGGTGGGCATCACCACCGCCGCTCTCGCGACCGTGACGCTGCTGAGCGAGACGGCCAACGCCGCCCCGCCACCGCCGCCGTCCATCGCCGACATCAAGACCCAGGTCGACAAGCTGATGCACCTGGCCGAGGTCGCCACGGAGCAGTACGACGGCGCCAAGGAGCAGGTCGACCAGCAGAACGCCAAGGTCGACAAGCTGCTGGCACAGGTGGCCCGGAGGACCCAGACGCTCAACGACGCCCGCCGGCAGCTCGGCCAGTACGCGGCCGCGCAGTACCGGGGCGGCGGCGACGAGTCGACCACCCGCTACATGCTCTCCGGCAGCCCGCAGGACCTCGTGGACCAGCTGCACCTGACCGACGTCCTGGCGCAGCGGCAGAAGGCGGCCGTCGAGTCGTTCCGCGTGCAGCAGGTCGCCGCGACGCAGCAGCGCGTGGAGGCGGCCAAGAGCCTGACCACGCTCACCGAGCAGCAGGCGAAGCTCAAGGCCGCCAAGCAGGACGTGCAGACCAAGCTCGCCGCGGCCCAGCACCTCCTCAACAGCCTGACCGCGAAGGAGAAGGAGCGGCTGGCCCTGCTGCAGCTCGAACAGGAGCGAGAGGCCCAGCTGGCGGCGGCGAAGATCAAGGCCAGGGAGGCCGCCCAGCAGCTGGCGGCGGCCAAGGCGGCCGCGGCCAAGGCGAAGTCGTCGGGGTCTTCGGGCTCGTCGACGGCTCCGACCACGACCACGCCGTCCAACTCCTCGGTCGCCCAGCAGGCGATCGCCTTCGCCCGCCAGCAGATCGGCAAGCCGTACGTGTGGGGCGCCACCGGCCCCGACTCGTTCGACTGCTCGGGTCTGACGCAGGCGGCCTACAAGGCGGCCGGCATCAACCTGCCGCGCACCACCTACGACCAGGTGAACGTCGGCACCCGGGTCTCGGAGGCGAACCTGCAGCCGGGCGACCTGATCTTCTTCTTCAGCGACGTCAGCCACGTCGGCATGTACATCGGCGGCGGCGAGATGATTCACGCTCCGCACACGGGCACCGTCGTCAAGATCGCGCCGATCACGGAAATGCCCTTCTACGCCGCGGTTCGCCCGTATTGATCCCCTGAACCGCCGTCACGACCCGTAAGATCACGAACCGATTTCGGTCACATTGCGATCCAAACTTCCCAAGAGCCGTATCAGTTGATTACCGTAGCCCGCTAGGTGACCTGCCTCCCGCCGGCGCAAGTGCCGGCAGCACGTCACCTCCGCCTAATCCGGCCGGCGGCCGGAACCGGGGACCCACCAGCAGTAATTGGGGTGAATCGGGACAGACGCCCGCAAGCGTCCGTACCGTAGGGCAGCCTTCCCAGCCCGAACCCGTCAGCTAACCCGGTCGGCGGTCCACGGAAGGAGTCGCCAGCAGTGGCGTCGCACCGCAAGCCGCGTACCCGGATTCTCGCCAGCGCCGCGCCGCGCGCGGCGGTCGGAGTCACCGCGGCGGCACTGGCATCGGTCACCCTGATGAGCGAGACCGCGAACGCGGCACCTGCCAAGCCCTCGATCACCGAGGTCAAGAAGCAGATCGACTCGCTCAACCAGCAGGCCGAGGTGGCCACCCAGCAGTACGACCAGGCCAAGGAGAAGACCTCGGCGGAGCGCGCCAAGGCCAACCAGCTCCTCGAGCAGGTCGCCCAGAAGACGCAGCAGATGAACGAGACCCGGCGCGTGCTGGGCCAGTTCGCCACCGCCCAGTACCGCGACGGCGGCCTGGACCAGACCACGCAGCTGCTCCTGTCCGACGACCCGGAGCAGTTCCTGCAGCAGACGCACATGATGGACCGGCTCTCCACCACGCAGGAAGACGCCCTGCAGACCTTCAAGGTCCAGGAGGAGCAGGCCAACATCCAGCGCGCTCAGGCCACCTCGAGCCTGGACCAGCTGACCAGTGCGCAGAGCAAGCTGGCGACCGAGAAGAAGAACCTGCAGACGAAGCTGGCGGCCGCGCAGAA
The DNA here is from genome assembly GCF_900110255.1 of Actinacidiphila rubida. Lineage (GTDB taxonomy): Bacteria > Actinomycetota > Actinomycetes > Streptomycetales > Streptomycetaceae > Actinacidiphila > Actinacidiphila rubida. The sequence goes on along the minus strand of NZ_FODD01000019.1, from coordinate 53,644 downwards.
GCTGCTGAACAGCCTCACCGCGGCGCAGAAGCAGAAGCTCGCCGCGCTGCAGCCGTCGACCTCGGCCGCGACCACCAGCTACACGTACTCCGGTCCGGCGAGCGGACGCGCCGCCGCGGCCATCCAGTTCGCCCTGTCCCAGCGCGGCAAGCCGTACGTGTCCGGCGGTACCGGCCCCAGCTCGTACGACTGCTCCGGGCTGACCCAGGCCGCGTACCGCGCGGCGGGCGTCAGCATCGGCCGCACCACCTGGGACCAGGTCAAGGACGGCGTCGCCGTCTCCCAGGCCGATCTGCAGCCGGGCGACCTGGTGTTCTTCTACTCGGGCATCTCGCACGTGGGCATCTACCTGGGCAACGGGCAGATCGTGCACGCCCCGCACACCGGCGCGACCGTGGAGATCGCGCCGATGAGCTGGATGCCGTTCGCGGCCGCCCGCCGCGTCGCCTGACGCACAGCAGCACAGCAGCAGCCCGGCCGCGCGGTCCGCTCCCCCGGAGCAGGGCCGCGCGGCCGTGCCACGTCCGGAGCACGGCGATGAAGAGGGTGAGCGTGGTCAGCGCACCCACCGCGCCGAACGTCGCGCGGTCCACCCGCTCCTCGTCGCGCTCGACGTGGACCGGGCCCAGGATCACGACCAGCACCGCCGGCTTGGCGCCGATCCTGGTGGGGCTGCGGGGCGCTTCGGTCAGGGCGGGTGCGAAAGCGGGCGGGTCACCCGTCGAACGGCGGTCGGTTCCGGTCGGGCCCGGCCGGAAGGGCACCAGTCCCGGTCCATCGCCCCCCTTCCCGCCCCGTCGAGGTTTAGCGTCGCTCGACAGGTGGCCGATCCCCCCGCCGTCCGACGCAGCGCCGTCGCCCGGCGGCCGGCCGCCTCCGCCGAGGTCCGGCGGCGTCCTGTTCCCCCGTGCAGGCGCCGCCGGACCCACCTCCGGAAGGAGTGACGGCCGCATGGCCTCACACAGTCGCCCGCCCAGACCCCGCGTCACCGTCTCCCGCGCCGCCTGCACCCTCGCCCTGGCCTCGGCCGCGTCGGTGTCCCTGTTCGGCGAGACCGGCAACGCACAGCCCCGGCTCACACCGGAGGAGGTCAAGGCCAAGGTGCAGACCCTGTACCAGGAGGCCGAGCGGGCGACCGAGCAGTACGACGGCGCCAAGCAGCAGGCGGACGCGGCGCAGAAGGCGCTGAACGGGCTGCAGGACGAGCTGGCGCGCAAGGCCGCCGCGCTCAACGCCACCCGGGACGCGCTCGGGACGGTCGCCGCGGCGCAGTACCGGTCGGGCTCCCTCGACCCGTCGCTGCAGCTCGTGCTCAGCTCGTCCCCGCAGGCCTACCTGGAACAGGCCGGGATGCTCGACCAGTTGGGGAACCGGCAGTCCGCGGCGCTGGACCGGCTGATCGCGCAGCAGCGCGGCATGGCCCAGACCCGGGCCGAGGCGGCCGGCCGGCTCGACGCCCTGCGGGCGGCGCAGTCCCGGCTCGCGGCCCGCAAGCAGACGGTGCAGCGCACCCTGGCCGCCGCGCAGGCGCTGCTCGCCCAGCTCAGTCCCGCGGACCGCGCGGCGGTGAACGCCGCCGACGGCCCGGACCAGAACAGCGCGTCCGCCGCGAACCGCTCCACCGTCCGCCCGCCGCTGACCGTCGCCGCGGGCGCGCCCTCGGCGCGCGCCGCCCAGGCCGTCGCGTTCGCCTACCGCGCGCTGGGCCTGCCCTACGTGTGGGGCGCCACCGGCCCCAACGCCTACGACTGCTCGGGGCTGACGCAGGCGGCGTGGCGGTCGGCCGGCGTGGCCCTGCCGCGCACCACCTACACCCAGATCAACGCCGGCACCCGGGTCCCGGAGTCCGGACTGCTCCCCGGGGACCTGGTGTTCTTCTACTCCGGCGTCAGCCACGTCGGCATCTACATCGGCGGCGGGCAGATGATCCACGCGCCGCACCCCGGCGCGCCGGTCCGGATCGCCCCCGTCTCGGAGATGCCCTTCGCGGGAGCGACCCGGCCCGGCTGAGCCGGCCGGCGGTCAGAACAGCGCGCTGTAGCCGTTCCAGCCGGCGGTGCCGATCTGGACGCGGGGCCTGAACGTGGCGGTGCCGGTGTGGCCGGAGCCGCTGTAGCGGTAGAGCTGCCCGCCGGCGGTCACGCCGACGAGGTCCGCGCGGCCGTCGCCGTCCAGGTCGCCGGGCGAGGCGAGCCTGGCGTAGATGTTCCAGCCCGCGCCGATGTCGATGCGCGGCTGGAACGGCGTGGGGCCGGAGCCCGTCCCCAGGTAGAGGTAGAGGTGGCCGTCGCCGCTGCGGGCCACGATGTCGGGGAGGCCGTCGCCGTTGATGTCCCCCGCTCCGGTCAGCGCGGTGTAACCGCCCCAGCCCGCGCCGACCTTGCCGCGGCCGTAGAACGTGCCGTCGCCCTTGCCGGTCATGATCCACAGCACGCCGCTCGCGTCGCGGGCCAGCAGGTCCGAGCGGCCGTCGCCGTTGAGGTCGCCGGGACCGAAGACGGTGGTGTACTGGCCCCACCCGGAGCTGGTGGCGGTGAAGCCCGGGGTGTCGTTGTAGAGGACGTTGTTGTAGATCTCCAGCAGCGGTTCCTCGTCCTTCTGGGACAGCGACACCGAGGTCAGGAGCCTGGAGCCCTTCCACTGGCCGGGGTCGCCCACCCGCAGCCGGGCGCTGACGCCGCCGGTGAAGCTGCCGTAGTAGTAGAAGAGGTCGCCGCCGGAGGTCTGGGCGTACAGGTCGTTCTTCCCCCACAGCGGCACGCTGCCCTGGCCGACGACCAGCAGGCTGTTCCAGCCCGTGCTGATGGCCCGCCGCGCGGTGAGGGTGCCGCTGGGACCGGAGACCGTCCCGGTGCCCTCGTAGTAGAAGAGGTCGCCGTTCTGCGCGCGGCCGAGGATGCCGCCGACGGCGCCGCTCTCGTCGCCGATGCCGACGAGCTGGTTGTAGAGGTTCCAGCCGGTGCCGATCTCCACCCGGGCCGACAGCGGGTCGGCCGCGGTCCCGTCGAGGGTGTACATCCACAGGTCGCCGGCGAGGTCGCGGGCGACCAGCGTCTCGTGGCCGGTCGCGCCGATGTCGCCGGCGCCGATCAGCTGGTCGTAGCCGCCGAAGCTGCTGCCGACCTTGACCCGCGCGGCGAACGGCGCGGTGGCGCTGCCGGTGCCCTTGTACAGGTACAGGTCGCCGGAGGGGGTGCGGGCGAGCAGGTCGCCGAAGCCGTCGCCGTCGATGTCGCCGACGGCCACGACCTTGTTGTAGGCGTTCCAGCCCTTGCCGGTCCACGTGGCCGTGCCGGTCGGGAACGCGGTGTGCGCCCACATCGACAGCAGGCCGGTGGTGGTCAGCGACAGGATCTCGGGGCCGGCGGACGCGCTGTCGAGATTGCCGGGCGTGAGGATGTCGCGGTACGTCGTGGGGCTCTGGCCGAGCGACTTCCAGCTGCCGGCGGCACTCGCCAGCTGGTGGACGGTGCCGTCGACCTCCTGCGTGAGGAAGTCCGCGAAGCCGTCGCCGTCCACGTCGTAGCGCGGGGTGGTCAGCGCGTCGGCCGCGGCCGCGGTGGACAGCGTCCGGGCGCGCCTGGGCAGGACGAAGGCGGGGCCCGGCGCGGCCGGGGCCTTGGCGTGCAGGACCCCGGGGTGCGGCGCGGCCGACGGCCGCGCGGCGGAGTACGGGGACGCGGCGTAGGGCGACGCGGTGTGCGGCGGCGCGGAGTCGGCGCGCGCGGTGCCGGCCGGACTCAGCGCGAGGGCGCACGCGGCGAGTACGCCCGCCGTGCAGGCCGCCGTCAGGCGGCGGCGCGCGCCCGACGGCGTGCGGGTGGAAGCGAGCACAATCCCCCCCAAAGGGTTGCGGTCATGCGCCGGGGCGCTGGGAAGTCGTGGGCGAGGGATGGGGCCGGTCTCCGGCGGGCGTCGCCCGGGCCGGGCGACGCGATTCTATCTCCGTGCGTCCGGCGGGAACCGGGCAGTTCGCGTCATCGCAGGGTCACGCGCGGGGACCCGTTGAAGAGGGTGAGGCTGGTGACGGTGCGCGGGGTGCGCAACTCGTCGCTCGTCACGAAGAGTTCGCGGGCCGCCTCGAACGGGACGTCGTCGGAGCTGATCAGCGCGGCCTGGTCGTAGAGCGCGAGGAGGTCGTCGGCGATCGCGCGGCCCGCCTCCTCGACGGCCGTCTCGGACGCGCTGCTTCCCCACACGTCCCACAGCAGCGTCTCGACCTTGTTGAGCGCGGCCACGTCGAGCCTGATGTTGCCGGCGACGAACCCGAGGCCGGTCAGTGCGGAGCCGGCCGGCGGCAGTCCGAAGGTCGCCGGGTCCGCGGCGCCGGACCGGATCGCCCGCCAGGCCCGGCCGGCCATCAGGAAGCGGTCGCGGGGGATGTCCAGCGGGTCGAAGTCCATCGGGTAGCGGACGGGTTCGAGGATCTGGGCGTCGGCGAGCAGCCAGCCGCGCCGGTCGTCCCAGTACTCGGTGACGACATGGTCGTAGTGGAAGCCGTCGGTGCCGAAGTAGTCGGCGAAGCCCGAGCGCAGCCGGGCCGGGACGCCCACGTGCCGCAGCATCGAGACGTGCAGCAGCGTGAAGTCCCGGCAGATGCCCACGAATCGCTCACCGTACGGGCGCGGGCAGGACAGCGGCTCCCCGCTGCGGGACGTGATCAGCCGCAGGATGTCGTCGACGTAGCGCGTCTCGGCGTCGTCGTGCATCCGCTGCTCGTCGACGGGGACGTCCCAGAATCCGGGCTCGACCCGGTGGATCATCAACTCCCGCACGATGCGGCCGAGTTCGCCGACGTCCCGGGGGAGGTCCGCGAACAGGCCGGCCATCTCCCCCGGATCGCTGAACGTGCTCTGCGCGGTGTAGAACGCGGCTGTCTCCGGCGCGAGTCGCGGCGTGGCGGCACTGGTCGTCATCGGTGCTCCCCCGTTGGCGGCCGTACGCCCCCACGGCCCGGCCCGGGACCACCGTGTCAAATTCGCCCGCGCGCTGTCCACCACGATGCACGACGCGGGCGCTACGGGGAGCCGCGGGGCGCCGCGGGAGCCGCCGCTACGGTCGCGCCACCGCGCGTCCGGCGGCCCGGGTCAGCGGGACGCCGGGGCGGACTGCGCGGTGCCCTGCCACGCGGCCTTCGCGCCGGACTCGCCTATCCGGTAGACGTCCACGACCGCGCCCGCGGCGACCACGACCGACAGGACCACCGCGGCGGCCCGGAACCAGCCGGCGGTCAGCAGCCCGGACGGCGCGGCACCGTCCCGCGCCGCGGCCGGCGCGGTCCGGCGCGCGGTCCACCACACGGCGGTGGCGACGAGGAAGAGCCCGGTCGCCCACGGCAGCAGGGTGTCGCCCAGCTCGGTGTGGCGCTCCAGCAGCGCACCGTGGCCCGCCCGCTTCTCCAGCCACTCCCCCGCGTGCGTGGTCACCGGCACCAGGGCGAGCGTCACCAGGGCCGTGACCGGCAGCACGACACCCATCCGCCGGGCCCAGGCCGGGCGCACCGCGGCGGCCACGACCGCCAGGGCGGTCAGCGGGACCAGCACCACCACGAAGTGGACGAAGAGGATGTGGGCCGGCAGCCCGTTGACGACGGTGGGACTCATTGCGGGAACTCCAGAGGATGATCGCGACGCCGGAACGGCGGGGTCCGCAGCCTGTCACGCCAACTTCTGCGTCCGCTCTGAACGCTCCGGCGCACTCCACCGGCGTCAGCGGTGCGTCAACCGTTAGGGGAAAGCGACCCGGCGGGCCGGTCGGCGGCGTAATGTCGACTGTCGCCCCGGGACGGGCGAGCCGAGACGACGGGAGATGCGACGATGCAAGCCCTGACGGCGAGTTGGGGAGCGTGGCTGGAGGCGTACGAGCAGCACTACAAGGCGCTGCCGGGCCGGGCGAACCACCGGCCGTGCCCCAGTTGCGGATCGGAGGACCTGCGGCTGACCTTCACCGGCCAGCCCGAGCAGCGCGTGGGATACGCGGCGTTCTGGTGCGACGGGTGCCTGGTCGGCATCCACCTCAGCCGCTGCCCCGTGCCGGAGGGCGTGCCGATGGAGTCGCTCGACACCCCCGTCGAGCAGCGCGCGGTCCGGGTGCCCAACTACACGCTGCTCTGGCCGGACGAGGAGCCCTAGGCTCCTGAGTGAGGACGGCGGCGGCCCGCACCGGCTCACACCAGGCGGCGGGCCGTCGCCCAGCGGGTCAGCTCGTGCCGGTTGGACAGCTGCAGCTTGCGCAGCACCGCCGAGACGTGCGACTCGACCGTCTTGACCGAGATGAACAGCTGCTTGGCGATCTCCTTGTACGCGTAGCCGCGGGCGATCAGCCGCAGCACCTCGCGCTCGCGCTGGGTCAGCCGGTCCAGGTCCTCGTCGACCGGCGGCGCGTCGGTCGAGGCGAACGCGTCGAGGACGAAGCCGGCCAGGCGCGGCGAGAACACCGCGTCGCCGTCCCGGACCCGGAAGATCGAGGTGACCAGGTCGGGGCCGGTGATGGTCTTGGTGACGTAGCCGCGCGCGCCGCCGCGGATGACGCCGATCACGTCCTCGGCCGCGTCCGACACCGACAGCGCCAGGAAGCGCACCGGGTGGTCCGGGTCCGCGGCGAGCGCCGCGCACCGCCGCAGCACCTCGACCCCGCCGCCGCCGGGCAGGTGCACGTCCAGCAGCACCACCTCGGGCCGGGTCGCGGTGACGACGGCGACCGCCTGGTCGACGTCCGCGGCCTCGCCGACGACCTCGACGCCCGTCTCCTCGGTGGCGCCGATCTCCGCCTGCACCCCGGTGCGGAACATCCGGTGGTCGTCGACGAGCACCACCCGTACCCGCCGCTGCTCCTCCGTGCTCATGCCGCCGCCGCCCTCTCCATCTCCAGCTCCACTTCGGTTCCCCCGCCGGGGGCGGGTCGCAGCCGGGCCTGGCCGCCGTTGCGCTCCATCCGCCCGATGATCGATTGTCGTACGCCCATGCGGTCCTCGGGGACCTGGTCGAGGTCGAAACCGGGGCCGTGGTCGCGGACCGAGACGAACACCCGGTCCTCCTCGACCTCGGCGTACACCTGCACCGCCTCGCCCGCCGAACCGCCACCGTACTTGGCCGCGTTGACCATCGCCTCGCGCGCGGCCTGCATCTGCGACACGAGTCGCTCGTCGAGCGCGCAGTCGCCGACGCACACCACCTCGACGGGCACGCCGTGCGCGTCCTCCACCTCGGCGGCCGCGGCCCGCACCGCCTCGGCGAGCGTGGTCGGCTCGTCGTCGCGGCCGGTGCCCTCGGGCCGGTACAGCCAGGCCCGCAGCTCCCGCTCCTGGGCCCGGGCCAGCCGGGCCACCTCGCGCGGGTCGTCGGCGTTGCGCTGGATCAGGGTCAGGGTGTGCAGCACCGAGTCGTGGACGTGGGCGGCGACCTCCGCGCGCTCCTGCGCGCGGATGCGCATCAACCGCTCCGCCGACAGGTCCTGCGTCAGCCGCACCAGGTAGGGGCCGGCGATCAGCGCGACGCCGACGAGCACCGCGAGGGCGGCCTGGAGGATGCCGCCGAGGTGGCTGCCGCTGCCGCGGACCACGATGAAGCCGGTGACGCCGGCGACCACCAGCACCACGCCGGCGGCGGCCCTGGCCAGCGGCCAGAACCGCTTGCCCTGGCTCATCTCCACCCAGCGGGCCTTGCGGGCGTTGTCCGCCTGCCGCCACACCAGGGCGACGCCCAGCGCGATGACCAGCAGCGGCCACACCGCGCGGTTCGCGGCGCCCAGGTTGAGGCTGTCGACCAGCACGCCGGTGCCGACCGCGAGCGCGATCAGCGCGATGACCTGGCCCTTGTCGGGACGTTTGCCGGCCAGCCAGGAGCGGGCGTCGCGCGGTTCCTTGGCCTCGGCGACACCGCCGACACCCAGTGGCACGAAGAACCAGAAGATGGCGTAGACGAGGATCCCGATGCCGTTGAACGCCGCGAGCACGATGAAGAAGACCCGCACCCACAGCACGGGCAGCCCGAGGTGCCCGGCCAGGCCGCGCGCCACGCCGCCGACCATGCGGCCCTCGGAGCTGCGGTAGAGCTTGCGCACTCCGCTGTCGCCGGGATCCGGCGGGGCGAGGAACGACGCTCCGGTCGCGCCGGAGGGCGGGCTGCTGGCTGGCATACCCCCGATCGTCACACACCGCACCCGCTCGCGGCATCAGGGTTGACCCCCCTGATCCGGGACGTGACCCAGGGCCCTCCCCCAGGGGACGGATCAGGGTCGGACCAGGGTCGGGGCCGGGTGCCGGGCGGGCGGCCGAACCGCCACCATGGTCGTATGACGGACCCCTCCCCCGGGCACGACGGCACACCGCCCCACGACCCCTCGCGTGCCGAGGGCGCCGCGGCGGGCGCGGGCACCTCCGCGGCAGCCGCCGCGGACGCGGCAGACACGGCGGACGCGGCAGACACGGCGGACGGCGACGGCGCCAAGCGGCTCCGCCTGTACCGCGGGCGCGACGGCGACAAGGTGATCGCGGGCGTGTGCCACGGCGCCGGCCGCTTCTTCGGCGTCGACCCGGTGATCTTCCGCGTGGTGCTCGTCGTGCTGGCGCTGACCGGTGGCATCGGCCTGATCGTCTACGGCATGGGCTGGCTGGTCATCCCGCAGGAGGGCGAGACGGAGAGCGAGGCGCACCGGCTGCTGTCCGGCCGGATCGAGGGCGCGCCGCTGACCGCGGTACTGATGGCGCTGGTCGGCTGCGGCCTGTACGCGTCCATGATCGGCAACGGCACCAACCAGGCGTTCTCGCTGCTGCTGCTCACCGGCACGGCGGCGGCCGTCTACTGGTCGCAGCAGCGCCGCCGGATGGCCGCCGCGGGCGAGGCGCCGCCGCAGAGCGAGGGCGGGGCGACACGGGCGGCGACCGCCGTTCCGGACGCGCCGCCCGCCGTGCAGGCGCCGCCGGAGCCCGGTGCCGCGCCCTCGTGGTGGCGGGAGCCGCTGACGAAGGAGCCGGCCTATCTGTGGGGTCCGGACGACGGCCCGTACGACGAGGACGACCGGGCGGCCTGGCGGGAGCGCCGGCGGCAGGTCAGGCGCGCGCACTCCTCGTGGGCGTTCTCCCTGGTCGTCCTCCTGCTCACGGTGACCGCGCTGGCGGCCGGCACGGGGGCGTCGTGGCCGTACCAGCCGACCGCGGTGAGCGCCGAGATCGGCCTGTCCGCGGCGCTCGGCGTGCTCGGCACGGCGTTCGTCGTCGCGTCGTTCGCGGGCCGGGCCCGCGGCGGCACCACGTTCTTCGCGGTGGTCATCCTCGCCGCGCTCATCGGCACGGCCACGCTCCCCAAGTCCGGTCAGGGCGTGGGCCGTACCACGTGGCAGCCGCTGACGGCGGCCGCGGTCCAGCCGTCGTACGAGCGCGGCGCGGGCACCGCCACCCTGGACCTGTCGCGGCTGGCGCTGGACGGCCGGACGGTCACCACCAAGGTGGAGATCGGCGCCGGCCAGGCGGAGCTGCGGCTGCCGCGCGACGCCGCGGTCAGCATCGACTACGACCTGGGGATCGGTGAGCTGGTGCTGCCCGGCAAAGTCAACGACGGGGTACAGGTCCACGGCGGGCAGCACGGGGTGCGCTCGCTCCCGGCGGAGCCGGGCACGATCCCGTCCGGCACGATCCGGCTGACGGTCACGGTGGGCGTCGGCCAGGTGAAGGTGGTGCGGTGATGCGCAGGCATCGGTTCGAGCCGGCGGCCCTGGTGATGGGCCTGGTGCTGATCGGTCTGACGGTGGCGTTCCTGCTGGACGCGGGCCAGGTGTGGGACCTGTCGGACACGCGCGAGACGGTGCCGGTGGCGGGCAGCGGCCTGGCGCTGGTCGCCGTCACCGCCGTCGTCACGCAGGCCGTTCGGTCGGTACGCGGTCGTCGTGCGCGCCGGCGGCGGACTGCGGGGGGACCCGGTTCGTTCCGCGACGGCGCTTCGTGATCAGCGCGTCGAGCGACAGGTAGGGCGCCCCGGCCAGCACCAGCGGCAACCAGGCCATCAGGTAGACGAGGTCGTTGCCGTAGTAGTACGGCGTGGTGGACCAGCTGACGGTCAGCCACAGGCTGAGCGAGATCAGCGCGCCGCCGGTGGCCGCGACCCGGCCGAGCAGCCCGGCCAGGGTGCCGAGGCCGGCGGCGAGCTCGCCGAACGCGATCGCGTAGCCGAAGCCGTGCGGCGCCTTGAGGGCCAGGTCGATCATCCCCGGGATCGCGGCCGTGCCGTGCGCCCCGTGCAGGATCTGCACCAGGGAGCCGTTGGCCGAGTCGGTGAAGAAGGTGTCGCTGGTCAGCTTGTCCAGCCCGGCGTAGACGAACGTCACGCCGAGGAAGATCCGCAACGGCAGCAGTGCGTAGCGTCGCGCGGTGTCCCGCCACAGGTCCAGCATCTCTTCCACCTCTCTCACCGCGCGCACCCGGGAAGGAACGGTTCTCCGGGTGCGCGCGGACGGCTGCGTCGCCGAGCTATACGTACACCCGCGGCCGGTGACTCACGGGGTACGCGGAAAAAAAACCGGGCCCGGAGCCGTGGCGGCTCCGGGCCCGGTGCGGCGCGTCACGCGCCCCGGGTCACTCCCACTCGATGGTGCCCGGGGGCTTGCTCGTCACGTCGAGGACCACGCGGTTGACGTCGCTGACCTCGTTGGTGATACGGGTGGAGATCCGGGCCAGCACGTCGTACGGCAGGCGGGACCAGTCCGCGGTCATGGCGTCCTCGGAGGACACCGGGCGCAGCACCACCGGGTGGCCGTAGGTGCGGCCGTCGCCCTGGACGCCCACGCTGCGGACGTCGGCCAGCAGCACCACGGGGCACTGCCAGATCTCGCGGTCCAGACCGGCTGCGGTCAGCTCCTCGCGGGCGATGGCGTCGGCCTCGCGCAGCAGGTCCAGGCGCTCCCTGGTGACCTCGCCGACGATGCGGATGCCGAGGCCGGGGCCGGGGAACGGTTGCCGCTGGACGATCTCCTCCGGCAGGCCCAGTTCCTGGCCGACCATCCGCACCTCGTCCTTGAACAGCTTGCGCAGCGGCTCGACGAGCTGGAACTGCAGGTCCTCGGGGAGGCCGCCGACGTTGTGGTGCGACTTGATGTTGGCGGTGCCGGTGCCGCCGCCGGACTCCACGACGTCCGGGTACAGCGTGCCCTGCACCAGGAACTCCACCGGTGCGCCGGTCACGCCGGCCTCGGCGACGATCTCGGCCTGCGCCTGCTCGAAGACCCGGATGAACTCCCGGCCGATGATCTTGCGCTTCTCCTCGGGGTCGGACACCCCGGCGAGCGCGGCGAGGAAGCGCTCGGAGGCGTCCACGACCTTCAGCTGCACGCCGGTCGCGGCCACGAAGTCCTTCTCGACCTGCTCGGTCTCGCCCTTGCGCATCAGCCCGTGGTCGACGTACACGCAGGTCAGCTGGTCACCGATGGCCTTCTGCACGAGGGCCGCGGCGACCGCGGAGTCCACGCCGCCGGACAGGCCGCAGATCGCCCGCTTGTCGCCGACCTGCTCGCGGATCAGCGCGATCTGCTCGTCCACCACGTTGGACGTGGTCCAGGACGGCGCGATGCCGGCGCCGCGGTACAGGAAGTGCTCGAGGATCTGCTGGCCGTGCGTGGAGTGCAGCACCTCGGGGTGGTACTGGACGCCGTACAGCCTCGCGGCGTCGTTCTCGAAGGCGGCGACCGGGACCACGTCGGTGGACGCGGTGACGGCGAAGCCCTCGGGCGCGGCCGAGCACGCGTCGCCGTGCGACATCCACACGGACTGCTCGGCGGGGGTGCCCTCGAAGAGGGTCGAGCCGGGCCGGCTGACGCTCAGCGCGGTGCGGCCGTACTCGCGGGCGCCGGTGTTGTCGACGGTGCCGCCGAGCGCGGTGGCCATCAGCTGGAAGCCGTAGCACATGCCGAAGACCGGGACGCCGGCCTCGAAGATCGCGCGGTCCAGGCTCGGGGCGCCCTCGGCGTAGACCGAGGAGGGCCCGCCGGACAGGATGATCGCCGCCGGGTTCTTCGCCAGCATCTCCGCGACCGGCATGGTCGAGGGCACGATCTCGCTGTACACCCGGGCCTCGCGCACGCGGCGCGCGATGAGCTGCGCGTACTGGGCGCCGAAGTCGACGACGAGCACCACGTCCGCGGTGCTGTCGGAGGTGTCGGTGTTCCCGGCGCTGTGGTCGGGGGCGGCTGGGGTCGCTGATGCCACGTGCGGCCTTCCGGCGGAGTGTGCAGGGGGTCGGGGCCTGCCGGCCCTGCCTCCGAGTCTACCGTCGGCGCGGCGGCGGCTTGCGCGGCCGCCGGGTAGGTGGTCCATACTGCTCGCATGAACCCGCGCACCTTCGCGTTTACCTATGGCACCGGCTGGTCCGGCTGCCATGGTCGCGTTGCGTGAGCTACTGACGAGCGACTTCACAGGCGCCCCGGGCCACTCGGCCCGGGGCGCCTGTCGCGTTCGGGGCCGCGTCCCGGGGCCGGCAGCCCCGAGGAGCAGACCATGACCGAGAACACCACGACGGGAAACGTCACCGGCGCCACCGGCACGGGGAGCGGCGCCACCGCACCCACGGCGGACGCGCTGATCGCCACCCGGCGGCAGCGCATCGACGACCTGGACGCGCGGATCATCGCGCTCGTCCAGGAGCGGATGAGCGTGTCCGGCGAGATCCAGGCCGCCCGGATCGGCTCCGGCGGCCGGCGGGTGCACCTGGCCCGCGAACTGGAGGTGCTGCGCACGTACGGCGGGGCGCTGGGCCGCCCGGGGACGGCCGTGGCGATGACGCTGCTCGAACTGTGCCGCGGCAGCGTCTGAGGGCGCCCGTTCGGGCGGCATCACCCGAACGGCACGTGACCGGTGGTCCGCGGGTTCGTTGGAGGTGGTGTCCGTGCCAGCCAGGGGCGGTCAGCCAGCACCACGCGTGGAGTGAACACCGTCCAGACGCAGCTGGGCGGGGTGTGACCGATGCGATGATGCGGCCGCAGTCGTGCGGCCGCTGTGGGACCTCGCGTCGGTGCGAGTGACCGGACGGCAGGGGACAGCAGCCCGGTCACGACTCAAACAGGCGGTCGGCTCCCAGGGACGCTTGGGACCGGCCGCTCTGCGAAGGACACATTACCGCGTGTTCGCGACGTTCCGGACGTGACCGACTGTTTCATGACGTTCCCGGCGTTCGGGTCGGCCCTGTCGTCAGGAGCGTTCGGGTCGTTCGGGTCGTTCACATCATTCACGGCGTTCAGGACGTCCCTGACGCCGTCGCGGCGCTCTCCCCGCCGGACTCCCCCGCTGTGTCCGCCTTCCTGGGCGGCACCGCCGGCACCGGCAGCAGCAGCGCGCCGAACGCCTCGGCGGGAACCGCGGGCGTGTGCGGTGCGACCGCGGGCAGCCTCCGGTAACCCTCGCCCTGGGCCGGACGCGGGTCCTCCTCGCCCTTGTTGGGCCACAGCGACATCGCCCGCTCCGCCTGCGCCGTGATCGTCAGCGACGGGTTGACGCCGAGGTTCGCCGAGACCGCGGCGCCGTCCACGACGTGGATGCCCGGGTGCCCGTAGAGCCGGTGGTAGGGGTCGATGACGCCGTGCTCGGCGTCCTCGCCGATCGGGCAGCCGCCCAGGAAGTGGGCGGTGAGCGGGCGGGCGGTGGCCTCGCCGATGTTGCTGCCCGGGAAGCCGCCGATCTCCTCGGCGATCAGCCGGGCCGCCTCCGCGCCTTCCGGGATGTGCACGGGATTGGGCGCGCCGTGGCCCTGCCGCGCGGTGAGCAGCCCCTTGCCCGGGCCCTTCGGCTTCCGGAACGTGGTCAGCGAGTTGTCGCTGGTCTGCATGACCAGGCCGATGATGGTCCGCTCCGACCAGCGGTAGGTGATCATCGACCGGCAGGCCAGCACCGGGTGGCGCAGGTTGTTGCCCAGGAACTCCAGCCAGCGCGGCACCCGGCCGCGGTAGGGCGCGGCGAGCGTGGACAGCGAGCCCATGGAGTTCGAGCCGCGGCCGTAGCGGACCGGCTCGATGTGGGTGTGGTCGTTGGGGTGCACCGACGAGGTGATGGCGACGCCCCGGGTGAAGTCCAGGGCGGTGCCGGGGTGGCGCTTGCGGTAGCGGCCGGGCGAGGTCTGCGCGCCCACCAGGGCCTCGGAGTTGGTGCGGGTCAGCTCGCCGAGGCGGGCCGAGATCGCGGGCAGCCCGCCGCTGTCGCGCATCGCGTGCAGCAGCGTCTGCGTGCCGTAGGTGCCGGCCGCCACGACCACCTGCCGGGCCCGCAGGTCCGTGCGCGGACCCTTCTTGCGCTGGTCGGTGGGGACGGTGGTGACGCGGTAGCCGCCGGCCGGGTCCTCGCCGAGCGCGACCACCGTCGTCAGCGGATGGACGGTGGCGCCGGCCTGCCGGGCCAGGTGGAGGTAGTTCTCGTTGAGGGTGTTCTTCGCGCCGTGCCGGCAGCCGGTCATGCACTCGCCGCACTCGGTGCAGGCCCGGCGGGACGGCCCGGCCCCGCCGAAGTACGGGTCGGGCACCTCGTCGCCGGGCGCGGCCGCCGACTCGCCGCGGGCGTCCTTGCCGTCGCCGAAGAAGACCCCGACCGGCGCCATGTGGAAGGAGTCGCCGACGCCCATCTTCTCGGCGGCCGCCCGGAGATGGACGTCGGAGGGGGTGAGCGTGGGGTTCAGCCGCACCCCGAGCATGCGCTGCGCCTGGTCGTAGTACGGCGCCAACTCCTCCTGCCAGTCGGTGATGTGGCCCCACTGGCGGTCCTGGAAGAACGCCGGGGGCGGTACGTACAGGGTGTTGGCGTAGTTCAGGGAGCCGCCGCCGACCCCGGCGCCGGCGAGCACCAGGACGTTGCCGAGCACGTGGATGCGCTGGATCCCGTAGAGGCCGAGCGAGGGCGCCCACAGGTAGTTGCGCAGGTCCCAGGAGCTCTTGGGCAGGTCGTCGCGCGCGAACTGCCGCCCGGCCTCCAGCACTCCGACCCGGTAGCCCTTCTCGGACAGCCGCAGCGCCGAGACCGAGCCGCCGAAACCGGAGCCGATGACGACCACGTCGTAGTCGTAACCGTCGTCCTGTGCCACGAGTTCCTCCGGGATGAGGGGAGTTGACGGAGAGGGGGGCCTTCTGTCCGGCGGGTCGGCGGGACGGGGAGGGGCGCGTCAGCGCATCCGCAGGGCCTTCATCAGCCGCAGCGAGCGGCTGAGGAACGCGGCGTACCTCTCGTCGTCCATGCCGAGCGCCGGCGCCATCGGCAGCAGCCGCTGGGTGGCGATGGTCTGCGCCTCGGTGTACTTCAGGATGCCCTCGGAGCCGTGCCGGCGGCCGAGCCCGGAGTCCTTCATGCCGCCCATGGGCGCGCGGATGCTGCCGTACGCGGACGCGTACGCCTCGTTGACGTTGACGGTGCCCGAGCGCAGGCGCGCCGCGATCCGGCCCGCGCGGCGCGTGTCGCGGCTCCAGACGCTGGAGTTGAGGCCGTAGTCGGTGGCGTTCGCCCGCTCGATCGCCTCCTCCTCGTCACGGAAGCGGTAGACGGAGACGACCGGGCCGAAGGTCTCCTCGGTGCACACGGCCATGGGCGGCTCGACGCCGTCGAGGATCGTCGGCTCGTACACGTACGGGCCCAGGTCCGGACGCGGGCGCCCGCCGGCCAGCACCTTCGCGCCCTTCTCCCGTGCCTCGTCCACGTGCCGTGCCACGGTGGCCAGTTGGCGCTCGCCGACGAGCGAGCCCATGCCCGCGCCGTAGGCGAGCGCGGTGCCCAGCCGGATCGCCCTGGTGCGCGCGACGAACTTCTCGGTGAAGGCGTCCGCGACCGACTCGTCCACGAACAGCCGCTCGACGGAGATGCACAGCTGTCCGGCCGAGGCGAAGCAGGCGCGCACGGCGCCGTCGGCGGCCTTGTCCAGGTCGGCGTCGCGCAGCACCAGGAGTGCGTTCTTTCCGCCGAGTTCGAGGGAGGCGCCGACCAGGCGGGCCGCGGCGCGCTGGGCGACCTCGCGGCCGGTGCGGGTGGAGCCGGTGAACGACACGTAGTCGGCGTGCTCGACCACGGCCGGGCCCACCACGGGTCCCTCGCCGATGACGATCTGCCAGACGCCTTCGGGCAGTCCGGCCTCGATCATCTGCTCGCGGGCCCACAGCGCCGTCAGCGCGGTCTCGGTGTCGGGCTTCATCACCACGGCGTTGCCGGCGGCGAACGCGGGGAGCGCGTCGCCGACGGACAGCTCCAGCGGGTAGTTCCACGGCGCGATCTGGCCCACCACCCCGCGCGGCTGGCGCAGTTCGAGGGCCTTGGTGAGGGTCGGGATGGCGCCGGAGTGCCGCTTGGGCCGCAGGTACGAGGGCGCCTTGAGGCCGTAGTGCCGGGCGGCCATCGCGACGACCTGCACCTCCTCGTGGGCGTGCAGCCGGGCCTTGCCGGTCTCCAGCTGGATGAGGTCGAGGACCTCGGCCTGCCGGGCGAGCACGAGGTCGTGGAAGCGCAGCAGCACGGCGGCGCGGCGCCGCGCGGGCGTGGCCGCCCAGGCCTGCTGGGCGAGCCGGGCGCGGTCGAAGGCCTCGGCGACCTCCTCGGGCGTGGCCTCGGGCAGGTCGGCCAGCTTCTCGCCGGTCAGCGGCGTGTGGTTGGCGGTCCTGCCCGAGCCGGCGACGCCGCGGGTCAGGCGCGCGACCAGTTCGGGCGTGACGACGTCCTGCGGGCCGCGGGCCGACGTGGGCGCGGCCGGGTTGCCCGGGGTGCCCTCGGGGGCGCTGCTGCTGGCGCTGCCGCTCGTGCTGCTGCCGGGCTCCGGCGAATCCGTCATGCCGGTGAGGTTACGACTGTCCGGCGCCCTGTGGATACCCATCAGTAGCCACTTTTTGCTTGATTCGCGCAACTACGCCAGCGAACGGTGGCGTCGTCCTGGTCCCCCCAGGTGGGAGCCGGGTAACCGGCGGTACGCGAAGTCGCAGGTCAGCGCTGGGCGCGACCGGTGAAGCTGGCGCGGATCGTGTCGAAGGTGCTGCGCGCGGCCTCGGTCCGCGCCACCGGCGCCGACAGCCACACGTCGTACATCCGGCCGTCCTCCGTCCAGCACAGGTCGAGGGTGCGGCGCGCGCCCCTGCCGTCGCCGAAGCCGTCGTAGGTGAACTCCCACAGCGCGGCCTCCCGGCCGTGCATGGTCGTCGCGGTGATCACCCCGTCCCGGTAGCCCGGGTAGGTGCTGCCCGGCCTGGCGGCGGCCGTGTCCTGGTCGTGCATGACCGCGTACGGACCGCGCGGATCGGGCTGCTGCTCGCGCTCGCCGAAGCGGAAGGTGTGGCCGACCAGCCAGTAGTACACCCGCGCCCCGGTGGGCTCGCGCTCGTAGGGGGCGGGGAGCGCGACGGAGAAGCCGCGCGGGTCGGTGACCTGGCGGTAGCCGCTGGGCAGCGCCGGTGCGGTGGGGTTCGCGGTGGTGACAGGACGTGCCGGGGCCGTCGAGGGCTTCGCCGCCGAAGCCGTCGGCGCTGCCGGCGCCGTCGTCCCGGGTGCGGTGGCGGGCGGCATCCCGGCCCGCCCCGTGCCGGCGTCCCCGCGGTTGACGAGCAGCGCCGCCGTCGCACCGGCCACCACGGCGATCAGCGCGGCGCCCGCGAGCACGGCCGCGGTCCTGCGGCGCGAGCTGCTGGGCGGTCCGGCGACGGGCACGGGCCCGCGGTCGGGCGTGGGCAGTTCGGGCGTCGGCGCCTCCGGGGTGGGCGGCTCGACGCCGGTCTCCGCGTACGCCATCAGCACCGTCCGCACCTCGGCGGCGGCCATCCGCCGGGCCGGGTCCCGGTCGAGCAGGCCCCGCACCACCGGCAGCAGCGGGCCGACGGTGCCGGGCGGGGTGATGTCGTCGATTGCCACGGCGTGCACGACCTCGGCGATGGACTCCCGGTGGAACGGCGACTGGCCGTCCACCGCGGCGCACAGCAGCGCGCCCAGCGACCACAGGTCCGACTCGGGGCCCGCTCCGCGGCCCGCCATGCGTTCCGGCGCGGTGTACTCCGGGGAGCCGACGAACGAGCCGGTGTCGCTGATGGTGGCGCTGCCCGGGATCCGGGCGATGCCGAAGTCGGTGAGCACCACGCGGCCCGAGGCCCGCTCGATCAGCACGTTCGCCGGCTTCACGTCCCGGTGCTGGATGCCGTGCTGGTGCGCGGCGAGCAGCGCGCCCGCGACGGCCCCGCAGATGCGCGCGGCCTCGCGCGGCCGCAGCGGCCCGTCCTCGCGCAGCACGTCGGCCAGCGAGCGTCCCTCGACCAGCTCCATCACGATCCACGGCCGGCCGTCCTGCTCCACCACGTCGTGCACGACCACGACGTGCGGGTGCCGGATCCGCGCCACGCTCCGCGCCTCCCGCAGGGCCCGGTCGTGCTGCCGGCCGGACTCCACGTCGGTCACCCCGACCTGGAGTCCGGCCGCCAGGTGCAGTTCCTTCACCGCGACGGGCCGCCGCAGCAACTCGTCGTCGGCCCGCCACACCGTGCCCATCCCGCCGCGGCCCAGCCGCCCGGTGATCCGGTAGCGCCCGGCCACCACGTCCCGTGGCTCCCGTGCCGCCGTGGCTTGTCCCCCGTCACTTGCCATACGGCCCATGATGCCGCACACCGGGCACGCCGCCCCCCGACGGCCACCATCCCCTCACGCGTCCGCAACCACCTCGCGACGTCCGCAACTCCCGCTCCCTCAAGGGCCACCGAACCCGCGGCCGCCGGAACACGGAGCGGCTGTCAGCCGGTTGACGCGTAGGTCTCGACGGCCTTGTCGAACGCGCGCTGGACGGCGGCGCGTTCGGCGTCGGGGCCGGTGATGAGGATGACGTGGTAGCGGCCGCCGATCTGCACCGCGAGGTTGCGGGCGTAGACGGTCCGGTCGTCGGCGTCACGCCACGTGTACTCGCCCTCGGCGGCACTGTGGCCGCGCAGGTCCAGCGTCTGCAGACCGGACGCCGAGGACCAGGCGGACGCGCGGAAGTCGGCGAGCTCGGGCTCGACCAGCTGGTAGGCCAGCGGGTCCTGGCTGTCGCCGGTGGCCCGGTCGCGGCCCGGCACGACGAGCATCTGGAGGTCGCTGCCGGCGTAGCGGACCTGGTGGTGGGCGTTCTCGCCGGAGCGGGCCCAGCCGGTGTGGACGGCGACCGTGAAGCCGGCCGGGTCGGTGCGCATCACGAAGTCGCTGCCCAGGTCGGGCGGCGCGGTGACGGCCGGCGGCGGCGCGGCGTGGGTGGTCGGTGCCTGGGTGGGCGCGTGCGTCGCCGGTGCGCTGGTGGCCGGCTTCGACGTGTCGCCGTTCTTGCCGTCCCCGCCGCCGGACATCGCGGCCGGCACGGTGCGGGTCCCGCCGGCGCCGTTGCTCGACGCGTCGCGGTGCGGCATCGCCAGCAGCGCGTACAGCACCACGGCGACGAGCACGACCAGCACCGCGATCAGCAGGCCCGCGCCCAGCCGCCGCGGCGCGTCCTCGCGACCGGGACGGCGCGAGACGACCTGCTCGCGGTGGTACAGCTGCTCCTGGCGCATCTCGCTGCGCTCGGCGCCGGACTGGCGCGGGATGCGGGCGCCGGACCTGACGGGCGCGGCCGGGGCCGCCGACGCGCGGGGCTGCGGAACGGTCCCCGAGGACCGCGCGGGCTTCGCCGGCCCGGCGGGCTTCGCCGGCTTCCCGGGCCTGGCCTGCTTGCCGCGGGCGTGCCTGCGGTGCTGCGCGGCGCCCTCGGCCGCGGCGGCCGCCGCGGCCGCCGCCTTGCGCCTGCGCCGCACGAGCTCGCCGCGGCGCCGCTTGACCGGCAGCCGCGCCGGATCGGTCGGCACCTGGACGGTGGCCTGGCCGACGTCGGGTTCGGGCGCCGCGCGGACCAGGGAGCGCAGCCAGCCGCCCAACTCCTCCGGTTCAGGGCGCTCTTCGGGGTCGGGCCGCAGCAGCGACTCCACGACCGGCCGCAGCGGCCCGCAGTCCTCGGCGAACGCCGGCGGCTCCGCGCACACCAACTGCACCAGTTCCGCGGCGGATTCCTCGGGGTAGGGCGGGTGGCCCTGCACGCTGCGGAACAGCAGCGCCCCCAGCGCCCACAGATCGGCCGCCGGGCCGACCGGCGGCGACAGCCGCCAGTTCTCGTGCACCGTGTGGGCCTGCTCGGGCGACCAGCGCTCGGTGACCGCTCCGACGACGGTGATCCGGTTCTGCCGGGCCCGCTCCTGCTCCAGCGCCGACTGCGGCCCGCGGCGCGGTGGTTCGGCGCCGCCCTCGCCGTCGGAGCGCTCGTCGCCGTCGGTGCCCCCGGTGCCGCCGTGCCCGGCCAGCACCTCTTCCGGCACCGGGTCGTAGCCGCACAGCGCCTCCTGGGCCGCGCCGGCCGCGAGCCCGGTGAGCATGGCCCGCCCGTCGTCGAGGACCAGCACGGTGCCGGCCGTGACGTTGCGGTGCGTCCAGCCGTAGGCGTGCAGCGCGCGCAGCGCGGTCAGCACGTCGGCGGCGACCTCCGCGGCGCGGAAGGCGTCGAGCGGGCGCTCGACGAGTAACGCGGCCAGCGGGCGGCCCGGCACCAGTTCGCTGGCGATCCACAGGCTGCCGTCCTCGACGAAGATGTCGAAGACCTGCACCATGCGCGGATGGTCGGGGACGGCGGCCGCGGCGCGGGCCGCCTCCAGGGCCCGCCGCGCGCTCTCGCCCAGCTCCTCGGGATCTTCGAACCCGCCCGGCCCGTCGGGGAGTTCGGCGCTCACGACCTCCGGCAGCAGGACCTGGTGGACCAGCACCTCCTGCCCGCTGTACGTGTCGAACGCGCGGGTCTCGGCGAGTTCGAACTCGTCGGCGACGGGCCTGGGCAGCCGGTAGCGGCCGGCGAGCACCCGCCCTGCGTAGTCGTCCACGGTGCCCCCCTTCGGCCCGGTCGTTCTTCCCCATGAACCGATCCGATCCGGACACTTGCGGATGCGGACGGTCCACGCCTCCTCACGATACGTGCTAAGGCGGCCGGTGGTCAGGCCGTCGGCTTGAACGAGGAGTAGAAGCCGCTGAGGATCGCGGCACCGCCGGCGCCGTTCCACTGGTCCACCGGCAGCGACACCATGATCGCGTAGCCGTGCGTGCGGTCCACGACGAAACCGCGGTTCCTGACGTGCACCCGCGAACCGTCGCCGGACCGCGTGAACTCCCAGTCCGCGGCGGTGGGGTAGTTCCGGTAGGAGACCGGCTTGATGGAGAGGAACTGGTAGCCGGGGGTGTGGCTTCCCACCCCGGGCTCGTTGGTGCGCCATTGGGCGGCGGCGTCCTTGCCCGGCGTGGGAGTGAAGTCGACGAGGACCTGCGGGAAGGTGTGGCCGGGGATCCCGAACACGGCGCCGGCGCCGGCCTCCACGGTCTTCAGCTGCTTCCAGCCGGGCGGCAGGGCGAGGGAGTAGTGCGCGCTCGCGATCGTCACCACGTGCCAGCCGGCCGGCACCGCTCCCGGGGCCGTGCCCGGGGACGGGGCGCCCGCCGAAGGCTGCCCGGACGCCGGGGTCTTGCCCGCGTCCGTCTGGTCACCCTGGTCGTCGCCCTTGCCGTTGCCCTTCCCCTTGCCCTTGCCGTTCTTGTCCTGCCCGCCGCCGGTGGCCGGGGCGGTGGTGGCGGGGGTGGTCGACGCCCCTCCGGTGGACCCGTTCTTGGTGTCGCCGGAACCGCCCTTGCCGCCACCGGAGTTGGCGGCCACGATCCCTATCACCGTGCCGATCAGGGCGATCGCGACCACGACGGCGGCGATGAGCATCGCGCGGCGCGGCACCACGTCGCTGAGCGAGGAGGGCGCGGGCCGGCGGGTGGTCGCGGGCGTGCCCGGCTCCGGCGCGGGCTTCGGCTTCGCCGCCTTCCGCACCGACCGCAGTGCCGCGCGCATCCGCGCCTGGTCACCGGCTCCCGCCGCCGCGGCGGCGGGCGCCGCGTCCTGCGGCAGGGCGGAGGTGCGGCCGTCGGAGACGGGGGCGGCACCGGCCGCGGCAGCACCGGCCGCCGCGCCCTCGGCCGCGGTGGCGGGCCGCTCCATCACCGTGGTGCGCGCACTGTCGCCGCCCGCGGGCGGCGCGGCCGGCCGGTCCGGCATCGCGGCCACCGCGGTGAGCAGCGCGCGGGCGCCCGCGTCATCGAGGCGCTGCGCGGGGTCCTTGACCAGCAGTCCGCGGATGGCGTCGGCGAGGGGCCCGGCCTTGGTCATCGGGCCGACGGGCTCGGTCATCACCGCGGTGAGCGTGGCGATCGCCGAGCCCTTGTCGTACGGCGGACGACCCTCGACCGCCGCGTACAGCAGGGCGCCGAGCGACCACAGGTCGGCCGGCGGGCCGGGCTTCTGCCCGCGGGCCCGCTCCGGCGAGATGTACGAGGGCGCGCCGACGAGCATGCCGGTGGACGTCACCGACGGGTCGCCGTCGATCTGCGCGATGCCGAAGTCGCTGAGCACGACCCGGTCGCCGCCCGTGTCAGTGCCGGCGGCCGAACCGCCGTCGGCGATCAGGACGTTGGACGGCTTCACGTCGCGGTGCAGGATGCCCTCGGCGTGCGCGGCCTTCAGCACGTCCAGCAGCACCAGGCCGACCTCGGCGGCACGGCGCGGGGTCAGCGGGCCGTCCTCGCGGATCACGTCGGCGAGCGAGCGGCCCTCGACCAGCTCCATGACGATCCACGGCCGGTCGTCCTCCTTGACCACGTCGAAGACGGTGATCGCGCCGGTGTTGCGGATGCGGGCGGTCGCCTTGGCCTCGCGCAGGGTGCGGGTCACCAGGCGGCGCTTCTCGTCCTCGTCGACGTTCCCGGGGAAGCGCAGCTCCTTGACGGCGACGGTGCGGCCGAGCGTCTCGTCGACGGCCCGCCACACCGTGCCCATGCCGCCCTTGCCGAGCATGCCGCCGAGGCGGTACCGGCCGGCGAGGAGGCGTCCGTCGGTACGTTCGGCGTCGGTCATGGTGTCCCTCTGGTGTGCCGGCATCTTCCGGGGGCTGTCGTGGGCGTCGTGTGACGGTGCTGCGTCGGCGCCGTGCGGTGCTGCTTTCAAGGATCCGGGATCCTGGTCGAACGGCGTGAGTACCCATCATCCCCGAAGCGGGGACGGGGATGCGAACCCGGCCAACGCGACCTGTCCGGCGAACTCGGCCTATCCGGCGGAGAGCCGGAATCCGGCCACGGCGGTGTCGAAGACCTCGCGGTACTTCTGCCAGGAGGAGTCCGGGGCCGACAGGTAGATCGCGTACTCGGTGCCGCCCGGCTTGCCGAAGCCCAGATCGATCGCGTGGTACTTGCGCACCGAGCCCTGGAAGGTGAACTCCCAGATCGCCGCCGGGTCCCCGAACTGCTCGGTGGAGTCGAGCCGTTCGCGATGGTAGCTGGGGCCGACCTGGCTCGCGGTCTGCGGCTCCAGGGACTTCCAGTGGTCCAGCGGGCTGCTGGTGCCGTACTCCAGGGCGCTGACCTTGAGGTCGACCCGGCCCGTGGGGTCGACGAAGTCCATCTGGTCGCCGCCCTGGCTGACCTTGCGGTGCCACTTGTCGGGCACCGGCACGGAGTAGCCGCGCTCGGGCATGTCGACCAGCCGGTAGCCGTCGGGCACGGGCGGCGGCGGGCTGGTCACCGGAGTCGCGGGCGTGGTGGTGGGCGCCGCCGTGGTGGGCGGGGGCCCGGTCGGCGTCGGTGTGGTGGTGGGCGCCGGGGGCGTACCGGTGGCGTTGTCGTCGCGCATCTGGCGCACCGCGAAGGCGGCTCCGGCCGCCAGCACCGCGACCGCGAGCGCGCCGGCCAGCCAGGGCGCCACCCGGCGCTTGCGGCGGCCCGGCGGGAGGTGCTGCCCGCCGGTGTCGCGCGGGGGCTGCTGCGGGCCGGTCGCCTGCGGCAGCGGGCCGGTGCCGCTGCCGGTGCCGGTGCCGTACGCGGGCGCCGCGTACGGGGACTGGGCGTACTGGGCCTGGGGATAAGGGGGTTGGCCGGCCTCGTCCCGCGGGTGCGGGACGATCGCGGTCGGCGCCTCCTGCGCGGCCGGCCGGGAGGTGAACCGCCCGACGAGCGCGGTGTCCTCGTCGGCCACCGGCAGCCGCAGCATCCGTTCGGCCTGCTCGGCCGACAGCCGCCGCTCCGGCTCCTTGGCCAGCAGGCCGCGGATGACCTCGGTGAGCGCGCCCGCGCCGGCCGGCGGCTCCACGACGTCCTCGGCGATCGCGTACGCGGTCTCGATCGCGGTGGGCCTGCGGAACGGCGAACTGCCGTCCACGGCCTGGTAGAGCGTGGCGCCCAGCGCCCACAGGTCGGCCTCGGGCCCGGGCACGGTGCCGCGGATCCGCTCGGGCGACAGGAAGTCGATGGAGCCGATCAGTTCGCCGGTGCGGGTCAGCGTGGACGTCCCGGACGCCTGGGCGATGCCGAAGTCGGTGAGGACGATCCTGCCCCCTCCCCGCGCGCCCTCCTCGCCGGCCGGGTAGCCGCTGCCGCCGGTCCCGCCGAGCAGCACGTTGCCGGGCTTGACGTCCCGGTGGAGCACGCCGGCCGAGTGGGCGGCGCGCAGTGCGGCGATCATGCCGCGGCCGATCCTGGCGGCCTCCTCGACGGGCAGCGGGCCCTGCTCCTTGAGCAGTTCGCCGAGGGTGACGGACGGGACGTACTCCATGACGATCGACGGCAGTCCCGCGTCGTCGACCACGTCGTGCACGACGATCACGTTGGGGTGGCTGATGCGGGCCGCGGCCCGGGCCTCGCGGCGGGTGCGCTCGAAGAGCGTGGCGAGTTCGTCGTCGGCCATGTGGGGTTGCGGCGGGTGCAGTTTCTTCACGGCCACCTGGCGGCCGAGGAGTTCGTCCTCGGCGCGCCACACGGTGCCCATCCCGCCGCGCCCTATCCGCTCCAGCAGCCGGTAGCGGCCCGCTACCAATCGTCCCTCGTCGACCTGCCCGACCATCTGCGCTCCTCCGCCTGCTCCCCCGATCGCGCGTGCGTGCTTCCGCGCCCAGGCAATCCGCCTAGAGAGGAACGATATCCGGAGCGCCCAACCGGGCGGCATCCGCGGTCTGGTCGTCGGGTTGGAGCTGCGACTCGCGCTCGGCCTCGACGCGCTTCTCGTAGTGCTCCACCTCGCGGTCGATCTGCGCCTGGTCCCAGCCCAGGACGGGTGCCATCAGCTCGGCGGCCTCGCGCGCGGTGCGCGTGCCGCGGTCGAACGTCTCGATGGAGATCCGGGTCCTGCGGGTCAGCACGTCCTCGAGATGGCGCGCGCCCTCGGCCTTGGCCGCGTACACGATCTCGGCCCGCAGGTAGTCGTCCGCGCCGGTGAGCGGGGCGCCCAGCGAGGCGTCGTCGGCGATGAGGTCCAGCACCTCCTCGGACAGCGAGCCGTACCGGTTGAGCAGATGCTCCACCCGGGCGACGTGCACGCCGGTGCGGGCCGCGGTGCGGGCACGGGCGTTCCACAACGCCTGGTAGCCGTCGGCGCCCAGCAGCGGCACCTCCTCGGTGCAGCACGGCGCGACCCGCTGGCTGAGGCCGTGCACGGCCTCGTCCACCGCGTCCTTGGCCATCACCCGGTACGTCGTGTACTTGCCGCCGGCCACCACCACCAGGCCGGGAACGGGGTGCGCGACGGTGTGCTCGCGCGACAGCTTGCTCGTCGCGTCGGACTCGCCGGCCAGCAGCGGGCGCAGACCCGCGTACACCCCCTGCACGTCGTCCCTGGTCAGCGGCGTCGACAACACGGAGTTGACGTGTTCGAGCACGTAGTCGATGTCGGCGCTGGACGCCGCCGGGTGCGCCTTGTCCAGGTCCCAGTCGGTGTCCGTGGTGCCGACGATCCAGTGCCGGCCCCAGGGGATGACGAACAGCACGCTCTTCTCGGTGCGCAGGATCAGGCCGGTGGTGGAGTGGATGCGGTCCTTGGGCACCACCAGGTGGACGCCCTTGGAGGCGCGGACGTGGAACTGGCCGCGCTCGCCGATCAGCGCCTGCGTGTCGTCGGTCCACACGCCGGTGGCGTTGACCACCTGGCGGGCCCTGACCTCGTACTCGCCGCCGGCCTCCACGTCCTGCACCCGGGCGCCCACCACCCGCTCGCCCTCGCGCAGGAACGCGACGACCTTCGCGCCGTTGGCGACCTGCGCGCCGTACTCGGCCGCGGTGCGCGCCAGCGTGACCACCAGCCGGGCGTCGTCGACCTGGGCGTCGTAGTACTGCAGGGCGCCCACCAGGGCGTCCTTGCGCAGGCAGGGCGCCACCCGCAGGGCGTGCTTGCGGGACAGGTGGCGGTGCAGGGGCAGGCCGCGGCCGTGCCCGGAGGAGATCGACATGCCGTCGTACAGCGCCACGCCCGATCCGGCGTAGATCCGCTCCCACCCCTTGTGCTGCAGCGGGTACAGGAACGGCACCGGCCGCACCAGGTGCGGGGCGAGCTTCTCCAGCAGCAGGCCGCGCTCCTTGAGCGCCTCGCGGACCAGCGCGAAGTCGAGCATCTCCAGATAGCGCAGGCCGCCGTGGATGAGCTTGCTGGACCTGCTGGAGGTGCCGGACGCCCAGTCGCGGGCCTCCACCAGCCCGGTCGTCAGGCCGCGGGTGGTCGCGTCCAGCGCGGTTCCCGCGCCCACCACGCCGCCGCCCACCACGAGGACGTCGAGCTCCTGCTCGGCCATCCGGGCGAGCGCGTCCGACCGGTCAGACGGGCCGAGGGTTGTCGTACGCATCCGTACCTCCGTGACTGCGGTGCCGGGGGTCGGCCCGCTTCCGCGTCGTTTCCTGATGCCCTCTCGATAGTGACGGTGATGCCGGTGAGGGGCCAGCCGACGCCGGGCCGGGACCGGCCGCGCGGGGAGCGGGGAGGACGACCCGCCGACGCCTGGCCGGTGGTGGCGCCGGGGTGCGGCCGGTGGTGCCGCCGGGGTGCGGCCGAATATGCCGCCGGAGTGCGGCTGCGGCCCTGTACGGCGCGCCGCTTGGTCATATCAGTGATTTGTCTGGTTAGCCTGTTTTAACGCTCTTCCTGGGGCCATTCGTGGAGGACTGAAGCCATGCCCGCAGACCTCGCCGTACTCGGACTCGGCCACACCGGACTCCCCCTCGCCCAGGCGGCCACCGCCGCCGGCGTCGGCGTCATCGGCTACGACGCCGACCCCGCGGTGGTCGCCGACATCAACGCCGGCCGCGTCCCCCCGGGCGCCCTCGCCGCCGCCGACCTGCGCCGCATGCTCGCCTGCGGCTTCCGTGCCAGCAGCGACCCGGCCGTCCTCGGCCGGGTCAGGACCGCCGTGATCTGCGCGCCCACCCCGCTCGGCGAGGCCGTCGACGGCGGCAGCCCCGACCTGACCGCCGTGGCGGCGGCCGCCCGCGCGCTCGCCGCGCACCTGCGTCCGCACACCACCGTCGTCCTGGAGTCGGCCGTCTACCCCGGCACCACCGAGGAGTTCCTGCGGCCGCTGCTGGAGGCGCACGGCCTGCGGGCCGGCCGGGACTTCCACCTGGCCTACTCCCCCAGCCGCCTCGACCCCGGCAACCGCGCCTTCCACCTCGCCAACACCCCCAAGGTGGTGGGCGGTCTCACCCCGGCCTGCACCGAGGCGGCGGCCGCCTTCTACGGCCGGCTCACCGAGCGGGTGGTGCGCGCCCGCGGGCCGCGCGAGGCCGAGGCGGTGAAGCTGCTCGAGACCGACTACCGGCACGTCAACATCGCCTTCGCCAACGAGATGGCGGTGTTCTGCCACGGCCTGGGCATCGACGTGTGGGACGTCATCCGCTGTGCCGAGACCAAGCCGTTCGGATTCCAGGCGTTCCGGCCCGGTCCGGGCGTCGGCGGGCACGCGCCGGCCCTGGACCCCGGCGCGGCACCGCCGTTCGCCACCGCCGCGGCCGACGGCCGCTCCCGGCTGCCCGGCCACCCGCTGCGGATGGTCGAGCTCGCCCAGGAGGTCAACTCCCGGATGCCCAGGTACGTCGTCCAGCGGGCCGCCGCGCTGCTCAACGAGCACGGCAAGTCGCTGCGCGGCGCCCGCGTGCTGCTGCTCGGCGTCACCTACAAGGCCGACCTCGCCGACCAGGAGGGCGCGCCCGCCCGCGAGATCGGGACCCGGCTGATCGAACTGGGCGCCCAACTCGGCTACCACGACCCGTACGTGCCGCAGTGGCGGGTGCTGGACCGGCCCGTGCCGCGTGCCGACTCGCTGTGGGAGGCGGCCGCCGAGGCCGACCTGACGCTCCTTCTGCAGCACCACCGCACCTACGACTTGCAGGGGCTGGCGGTCAAGGCCCAGCTGCTGCTCGACACCCGCGGCGCGACCCCGGCGGGCGCCGCGGCCCGGCTGTGACGGACGCGCCCGGCCCGACTCGGACACAGCCGGAGCCGGCCGGGAGCGGCCGAAGGGTTCCGGTACGGGGTGTAGTGGTCGTGTAACGACCGGATGAATCGCCTTGTCCCGGTGTCGTACCCCGCTGCTAGATTTCGGCGTCACTTTCGCACGCCGCTCGTTCGTGCGATTCGGTCACGTCCCCGGGGGAACGTCCATGAGCGCCAACTACCCACCGCCGCAGCAGCCAGCGCCCGGCCAGAACCCGTACGCCGCACCGCCGCAGCAAGCCGCGCCCGGCCAGAACCCGTACGGCCCGCCGCCGCAGTCCCCCTACGGCGCCCCGCCGCAGTCCGGCTTCAACCCCGCCGCGTACCCGCCGCCGGCCCCGCTCGCGCCGCAGCGGGACAATGCCGCCCTGGGCATCCTGGCCGGTCTCGGCGCCACCGTCGTCGCCGCCCTCCTGTACGGGCTGCTGATCAAGGGCATCAAGCACGAGATCGGCTACGCGGCACTCGCCGTGGGCGCACTCGTGGGCTTCGCACTGGCCAAGGCCGGTGGCCGCAACCCGTTGCTGCCCTTCGTGGGCGTCCCGCTGGCCCTGCTCGGCGTCTACCTGGGCCAGTTGTTCGGCCTCGCGCTGATCATTTCCAGCACCAACGACGTCGGCGTCGTCGACGTCTTCACCCAGCACTTCAGCTTTCTGCAGCACGCCTGGAAGGAGTCCATGGACGCCAAGGACTTCCTGTTCTTCGCGATCGCGGGCGCCGAGGGCTTCCTCTTCACCAAGCGCCTGGCGCGCTGACCGCACCGCGCGTGGGGCCCGTACCGCATCCGCGGTACGGGCCCCACGCGCGTGGTGACTCCCTGCCGGGAGGGCGCTCAGCGGTGGTGGGTCGGCGAGACCGTGACCTCGACGCGCTGGAACTCCTTCAGGTCCGAGTAGCCGGTGGTGGCCATCGACCGGCGCAGGGCGCCGAAGAAGTTCATCGATCCGTCGGGCGCGTGGGACGGGCCGAGCAGGATCTCCTCGGTGGTGCCCGTGGTGCCGAGGTTCATCCGCTTGCCGCGCGGCAGCTCGGGGTTGACGGCCTCCATGCCCCAGTGGAACCCGCGGCCGGGGGCGTCGGTCGCCCGAGCCAGCGGCGAGCCCATCATCACCGCGTCCGCGCCGCACGCGACGGCCTTCGGCAGGTCGCCGCTCGCACCGAAGCCGCCGTCGGCGATGACGTGCACGTAGCGGCCGCCGGACTCGTCCATGTAGTCGCGGCGGGCCGCGGCCACGTCGGCGACCGCGGTGGCCATCGGCACCTGGATGCCCAGCACGCTGCGGGTGGTGTGGGCGGCGCCGCCGCCGAACCCGACGAGCACGCCCGCCGCGCCGGTCCGCATCAGGTGCAGCGCCGCGGTGTACGTGGCGCAGCCGCCGACGATCACCGGCACGTCGAGCTCGTAGATGAACTGCTTGAGGTTCAGCGGCTCGTGCGAGCCGGAGACGTGCTCGGCGGAGACGGTGGTGCCGCGGATCACGAACAGGTCCACGCCGGCGTCGACCACGGCCTTGGAGAACTGCGCGGTGCGCTGCGGGGACAGCGCGGCGGCGGTGACGACGCCGGCGTCGCGGACCTCCTTGATGCGCTGCCCGATCAGCTCCTCGCGGATCGGCGCGCCGTAGATCTCCTGCAGCCGGGCGGTGGCGCGGTGGTCGTCCAGCTCGGCGATCTCGGCGAGCAGCGGCTCGGGGTCGTCGTAGCGGGTCCACAGGCCCTCGAGGTTCAGCACGCCCAGGCCGCCGAGGTTGCCGATGCGGATCGCCGTCTCCGGGGAGACGACCGAGTCCATGGGCGCGGCGAGGAACGGCAGCTCGAAGCGGTAGGCGTCGATCTGCCAGGCGATCGAGACCTCCTTCGGGTCCCGGGTCCGCCGGCTCGGCACCACGGCGATGTCGTCGAACGCGTAGGCCCTGCGGCCCCGCTTGCCCCGGCCGATCTCGATCTCAGTCACGTCCTGCGCCTCTCTTTTCTGGCTCCGCCCTCAGTATCCCGTACGCCGCCCCCGCCCGTTCCGACCGGAACGGCCGGGTCAGCCGTCAGGGGCGCGGGGAGACCCCGCGCCCCTGACGGTCGGCGCACGCTCCGCGAGGACCTCAGCCGTGGTAGTTGGGGGCCTCGACGGTCATCTGGATGTCGTGCGGGTGGGACTCCTTGAGCCCCGCCGCGGTGATCCGCACGAACCGCCCCTTGGA
This sequence comes from Actinacidiphila rubida, assembly GCF_900110255.1. GTDB lineage: Bacteria > Actinomycetota > Actinomycetes > Streptomycetales > Streptomycetaceae > Actinacidiphila > Actinacidiphila rubida. The sequence goes on along the minus strand of NZ_FODD01000019.1, from coordinate 23,154 downwards.
CTCCATCTCCGCGACGGTCGTCGCGCCGACGTAGCCCATGGTCTGGCGCAGGCCGCCGACCAGCTGGTGCAGCACCGCGGACAGCGGGCCGCGGAACGGCACCTGGCCCTCGACGCCCTCGGGCACGAGCTTGTCGTCGGAGGAGACCTCGGCCTGGAAGTAGCGGTCCTTGGAGTACGAGCGGCCCTGCCCGCGCGACTGCATCGCGCCGAGCGACCCCATGCCGCGGTAGGACTTGAACTGCTTGCCGTTGATGAACAGCAGCTCGCCCGGGGACTCCTCGCAGCCGGCCAGCAGGCTGCCCAGCATGACGCTGCTCGCACCCGCGGCCAGCGCCTTGCCGATGTCGCCGCTGTACTGCAGGCCGCCGTCGCCGATCACCGGCACCCCGGCGTCGATGCAGGCCTGAGCGGCCTCGTAGATCGCGGTGACCTGCGGCACGCCGATGCCGGCGACCACGCGGGTGGTGCAGATGGAGCCGGGGCCGACGCCCACCTTGACGCCGTCCACGCCCGCGTCGATCAGCGCCTTCGCGCCGTCGCGGGTGGCGATGTTGCCGCCGACGACGTCCACCGGGACGTTCGACTTGATCTTCGCCATCCAGTTCAGCGCGTTGCTGTTGTGGCCGTGCGAGGTGTCGACGACCAGGAAGTCCACGCCCGCCCCGACCAGCGCCTGCGCGCGGTCCAGGGCCTCGGGGCTCGCGCCGACGGCCGCGCCGACCAGCAGCCGGCCCTCGGCGTCCTTCGCCGCGTGCGGGTACTGCTCGGCCTTGACGAAGTCCTTGACGGTGATCAGGCCGCGCAGCCGGCCATCGGCGTCGACCAGCGGCAGCTTCTCGATCTTGTGGCGGCGCAGCAGCGCCATCGCGTCGACGCCGGAGATGCCCACCTCGCCGGTGACCAGCGGCATCGGGGTCATGACCTCGCGGACCTGGCGGGCGCGGTCGCTCTCGAAGGCCATGTCGCGGTTGGTGACGATGCCCAGCAGCCGGCCGGACTCGTCGGTGACGGGCACGCCGCTGATCCGGAAGCGCGCGCACAGCGCGTCGGCGTCGGCCAGCGTGGCGTCGGGGCGGACCGTGATCGGGTCGGTGACCATCCCGGACTCGGACCGCTTGACCAGGTCGACCTGGCTGACCTGGTCCTCGATCGAGAGGTTGCGGTGCAGCACGCCCACGCCGCCCTGGCGGGCCATCGCGATGGCCATCCGCGCCTCGGTGACCTTGTCCATCGCCGCGGACAGCAGCGGGATGTTCACCTTGACGTTGCGGGAGATGAGCGACGAGATGTCCACCTCGTTCGGCAGCACCTCGGACGCCCCCGGCAGGAGCAGCACATCGTCGTAGGTCAGTCCGAGCGTGGCGAACTTCTCGGCTACTCCGTCGGCGTTCAGCGACATGACACCCTTCCGAATGGTCTTGCCCGGCGAGATTTTCAATGGTAGTAGCTCCGCCGGTATTCCCTTGACCGTCCGGTACGCCCGCTTATGCGGGGTGTGCCGTCACGCGCTGAGACCCGACGCGTCCCCGGCGTGCGCACCCGCGGTCTCCTCGGCGATCGCCCGCAGCCGGGTGAGCGCGCGGTGCTGCGCCACACGTACCGCTCCGGGCGACATGCCGAGCACCTGTCCGGTCTCCTCGGCGCTGAGTCCGACCGCGACCCGCAGCAGCACCAGCTCGCGCAGGTGGTCCGGCAGCCGGTCGAGCAGCTTCTTGGCCCAGGCCGCGTCGCTGTTCAGCAGCGCGCGCTCCTCGGGCCCGAGCGAGTCGTCCGGCTTCTCCGGCATCTCGTCCGACGGCACCGCGGCGCCGGGGCCGCGCATGGCGGCCCGCTGCAGATCGGCGACCTTGTGGGCGGCGATGGAGACGACGAACGCCTCGAACGGCCGCCCCAGGTCCCGGTAGCGCGGCAGCGCGCACAGCACCGCCAGGCACACCTCCTGCGCCAGGTCGTCCACGAAGTGCCGGGCGTCGCCGGGCAGCCGGGACAGCTTGGTGCGGCAGTAGCGCTCCGCCAGCGGGTGGACGTGGGCGAGGAGGTCGTGCGTGGCCCTCTCGTCGCCGTCGACGGCACGACGAACGAGGGCACCGATGGCCGGGGTGTCGTCGTCGCGCATCCACCCATGGTGCCTCGCCGCGGGACGTTCCGCCGCATCGCGGTCGTACTTCTGCACCGAAGCGTTATGCGCGGGCTCGTCCGCACCCGGCGCCGCGCCCCGCGCGGCACTTGGCGCCGCGCCCGCGGCCGTGCCCGCCGCCCGCGTCGCCGCGGGCACTGTCATCTCCACCATGTGCGGCCCCCGCCGATCCCCGAGGAAGTCCATACGTCAAGCATGCGTCCTCCCCCGGGAAACCGAGGAGTTGTGGGCGACACCACAGTGCGCGGAGCCGGGCCGGGCCCGGTTCAGCGCACCAGGCCCCAGCGGAAGCCGAGGGCCACCGCGTGGGCCCGGTCCGAGGCGCCGAGCTTCTTGAACAGCCGCCTGGCGTGGGTCTTCACCGTGTCCTCGGACAGGAACAGCTCGCGGCCGATCTCCGCGTTGGACCGTCCGTGGCTCATGCCCTCCAGCACCTGGATCTCGCGTGCGGTGAGCGTGGGCGCCGCGCCCATCTCGGCCGACCGCAGCCGGCGCGGGGCGAGCCGCCAGGTGGGGTCGGCCAGGGCCTGCGTGACCGTGGCCCGCAGTTCGGCGCGCGAGGCGTCCTTGTGCAGGTAGCCGCGGGCGCCGGCGGCGACCGCGAGGGCCACGCCGTCGAGATCCTCGGCGACGGTCAGCATGATGATGCGGGCGCCGGGGTCGGCGGACAGCAGCCGCCGCACCGTCTCCACGCCGCCGAGGCCGGGCATGCGGACATCCATGAGGATGAGGTCCGAGCGGTCGGCCCCCCAGCGGCGGAGGACTTCCTCGCCGTTGGCCGCGGTGGTTACACGCTCGACGCCGGGCACGGTGGCCACCGCGCGGCGCAGGGCCTCTCGGGCGAGCGGGGAGTCGTCGCAGACGAGGACGGAAGTCATGGCCGCCCCCCGCAGCTGAACCGCGTCACGTTGTGCCTCCAGGCTGTACGAAGTACGAATCTTCACCGTGTCTTCACCGATGCGATGGACGGGCTCGGGCAGGTGCCCGATTCATGTGCTCCGCCAACCGCTTCCGCCTCACTCAACGACCCTCACCCGAAAGAGTTACGAAGTTTGGTCGTAGTCATCGGCACTCTACGTGATCGTCCGTGTACTGAAGGCCCACGCCGCAGGTCGGAACGGGTGAGACAGCGCTTTCTTGGCGCCCGGAGGAGGTCTGCGCGCCCCTCGGGTTCGCACCGGGATGCTGCCGATCGGCTGTTACGCCGCTGATGTCAGGGTTTGCACTGTTTGGCGGCTCTTTTCTGTTGTGCGGGGTAATCGCCGCTAGATTGGCGATGAGTCATATTTACATCTACTACGACAGTAGATGTACGGTCGGAGACGGTCGGAAGATCGAGCTCCATGACCTTCACGCACGCTCCGAGGGGATGAGCAATGGCAGACTTCTCCCGCCTTCCCGGACCGAACGCCGATCTCTGGGACTGGCAGCTCGTGGCCGCCTGCCGCGGTGTCGACAGCTCGTTGTTCTTCCATCCCGAGGGCGAGCGGGGCGCCGCCCGGAGCGCGCGTGAGGCCGCCGCCAAGGAGGTGTGCATGCGCTGCCCGGTGCGCGCCGAGTGCGCGACGCACGCCCTGGCCGTACGCGAGCCCTACGGCGTCTGGGGCGGGCTCACCGAGGACGAGCGCGAGGCCATGATGGGCCGCTCGCGGAACCGGTCCGCCGACCGCGACGACGACGAGCGCGACGACCACGAGCTGGACGGGGATCTGGACCACGACGTGCACGCCGGCGGGCACCGCAGGCGCCGCGAGCACGCGTACGAGCACCGGGCCGAGTACCAGCACGGCCACGTGCTCTCCCCCTGAAAAATCGATTCTCCAGTCATCGCCGCACCGTCGCCCCGTGGCAGCACGGGGCGGCGCGGCTTGCGGCAGCGGAGGCCGGGCAGACGGACGCACGGGGTGGCGCGGCGGCGCCGCCCCGTCAGGCGTGAGCGGCGGCGTCCGGGCGGACGCCCTGCCGCAGGGCGGCGCGGGCCAGGCGGCCGAGCATCATGTCGACGGCCGGCACGTGCGCGAGGTCCGGCAGCGTCAGGGCGACGATCTCGCGCTCCACGGCCGGCAGCACCTCCACCACCGCGACGCCCTTGGGCCGCACCGACTCCAGCGCCAGCTGCGGCAGCACCGCGACGCCCAGGCCCGCGGCCACCAGGCCGACGACCGCCGGGTAGTCGTCCGTCGCGAAGTCGATCCGCGGGCTGAACCCGGCCCGCTCACACACCTCCACCAGATGCCGGCGGCAGCGCGGGCAGCCGGCGATCCACTCCTCCTCGGCCAGGTCGCCGATCGCCACCGGCTCCTCCCGCCCGGCCAGCCGGTGCCCGGCCGGGACCAGGCCGACCAGCCGGTCCGTGAGCAGCGGCCGGACCACCAGGTCCTCCCAGGACTCCTCGGACGGCGTCGGCAGGTCGACGTACCGGAACGCGAGCGTGATGTCGCAGTCGCCCGCGCGCAGCATGTCCACCGAGCGCGGCGGCTCGGCCTCCACCAGCGAGATCTTGGTGCCCGGGTGATGGGTGCGCATCTCCGCGACGGCGCTCGGCACGAGCGTCGAACTGCCCGACGGGAACGAGCCGAGACGCACCCGGCCGGCCCGCAGCCCGGCGATCGCGGCGACCTCCTCCTCGGCGGCGGTCAGCCCGGCGATGATGCCGGCCGCGTGCCGGACCAGGGCCTCGCCGGCCTGCGTCAGGCGCATCTCGCGGGGTCCGCGGACCAGCAGCGGGGTGCCGGCGCTCTGCTCCAGCGCCTTCATCTGCTGGCTGACGGCCGGCTGGGTGCAGCCGAGGTCGCGGGCGGCGGCCGAGAAGGAGCCGGTGCGCGCGACAGCGCGCAGCACACGAAGGTGACGGGCCTCGATCATCCCTCAACCATAAGCGGCGCTTAGGGGTACCTGGCAGTTTTTCGCAATGGACTTTGGGAGCGGGCGCGGCCACGCTGGGGCCATGGACGCACTCGCGGCGGCGGTCGTCGCCGAATTCCCCACGCTCGAACCGGGCTACCTGAACACCGCCACCCTCGGTGTGCCGCCGCGGCGCGCGGTGGCCGCGATGCGCGAGGCGACGGACGCGTGGGAGGCGGGCCGGCCCTCCTCCGACCGGTACGAGGCGGCGGTCGCCGCCGCGCGGGCCGCGTACGCGCGGATCACCGGCGTGCCGGTGGAGCGGGTCGCGCTCGGCGGGACCGTCGCCCAGGCCGTCGGCCTGATCGCCACGGGGTTGCCCGAAGGGGCCGACGTGGTCGTCGCCGAGGGCGACTTCAGCTCGCTCGTCCAGCCCTTCGCCGGGCGCGGCGGCCTCGACCTGCGGATCGTCCCGCTGGAGGCGGTGGCCGAGGCGGTCCGCCCGGGCACCGCGCTGGTCGCGGTCAGCGCCGCGCAGTCCGCGGACGGGCGGGTGGCCGACCTGGCCGCGATCCGCGCGGCGGCGGACGCGCACGGCGCGCGGGTGCTGCTGGACGGCACCCAGTCGGTGGGCTGGCTGCCGGTGGACGCCACGCTCTACGACTACCTCGTCTGCCACGGCTACAAGTGGCTGCTCAGCCCGCACGGAGCATGCTTCCTGACGGTCGCGGAGGGGGCCGAGGAGACGCTGTCCCCGGCGTTCGCCGGGTGGTACGCGGCGGACGACCCGTGGGCCTCCTGCTACGGCCCCGTCCCCCGGCTCGCCCCGGGCGCCCGGCAGTTCGACGCGCGCCCCGCGTACCTGTCCTTCGTCGGCGCGGCGGCGTCGCTCTCCCTCATCGAGGAGATCGGCGTCGCCGCGATCCACGCGCACGACGTGGCGCTGGCAGCGAGCCTTCGCGACGGGCTGGCCGGGCTCGGCCATGCGCCGATCGCCGGTGAGTCGGCGATCGTCGCCGTTCCCGGTATGCCGCAGGGCGCGGAGGCGCGGCTGGCCGCGGCGGGGATCCGCTTCTCCGCTCGCGCGGGTAACCTGCGGTTCGCTCCGCACCTCTTCACCACCCCCGCCGACATCGCCACCGCCCTGGCCGCGCTCTCCTGAACCTCCCTCCGGGGCCCAACGGGGTGTGCCTCCGGGGCTTGCTCGGCCAACGGGGTGCCCCCGGGGCTTGTTCCGGCCTGTGCCGCGCCGTCGTGGCTTGTCGCGTTGGGGGCACCTCCCGGCCGAAGGCTGGGGGACCCCGCGCCCCTGGCGGTGCACGTCCGTGGGTGGGGTCAGGGGCCACTCCGGGAGTGTCTCCTCGACCTTTGCATGGCGGCTTCTTCCAGATTGGTGGGCCGGGGCCTTGCAAAGCTCTGCGGGGACACACCCGGATCGTCCCCCTCCGGCCCGTCCCCGTCTGCGGGGGACATTGGCTGTGTCGATGTCCCCCGCCGCACGGTGTCTAAGCGGGAGGGGGTGGGGAGGAAGTGCTCCCCGCAGAGAAATGTGCGCGGCCCCCGGGCAAGTCGGTGGCGGTACCCGTATGCACATTTCCGAGGAGACGCTTCCGGAGCGCCCCCGACCCCATGGACAAAGGGCACGAAATTGGGGGCGCGGGGAACTGCGCGAGCAACCCACCACCGGCCGGGACACGGCAACGCACCGCAAGGGGCACCCCGGAAGCCGAGCCACCCACCGGCCGGTGGAAACGAGCAGGCCCCGGGGGCAACCCGCCGGCCGAACCCCGGGGGGCCCGAGGTAATTCCGTTGGTGGACGCAGCACTACGTGCTGCAATGCGGGGATGGACCACGCACACGTACTCGCCGAGTTCGACCGCCAGATGCGCCGCGACGCCGCACCAGAGGGCCCCGACGTGCACGTCGAACCCACCGCACGGGTTCGCCGGCACAGCGGCAGCGACTGGGCCGCCGTCATCTGGTCCGACCTCGACGAGACCACCGCGGACGCGGAGATCGACGCGCAGGTGACCTGGCTGTCCGGCCCGGAGGGCAAGGAGCTGGAGTGGAAGCTGTACGGCCACGACCGCCCCGCGGACCTCGGCGACCGCCTGCGCCGCGCCGCCTTCGTCGCGGAGCCGAGGGAGACGCTGATGGTCGCGGAGGTGGCCGCGCTGCCGCGGGACGTCCGGCTGCCGGACGGCGTCCGGCTGGAGACGGTGACCGACGCCGCCGGCGTCGCCCTCGTCGCGGCCGCCCACGAGGCGGCCTTCGGCACCAGCGCCGCCCGCCTGCACGCCCGCCTCCTCGAAGAGCTGCCGCGCACCGCGGACGGCACGCTGACACTGCTCGTGGCGATGGCCGGCGACGTGCCGGTGTGCTCGGCCCGGATGGAGGTCCATCCGGGCACGGACTTCGCGAGCCTGTGGGGCGGCGGCACCCGCGCCGAGTGGCGCGGCCGCGGCATCTACCGCGCGCTCGTCGTCCACCGGGCGGGCCTCGCCGCCACCCGCGGTATCCGCTACCTGCAGGTCGACGCCTCCGACGACAGCCGCCCGATCCTGAAGCGCCTCGGCTTCGCCGAGCTCAGCACCACGACCCCGTACCTCCGGGAGGGCTGACCGTGCCCCACGTCCTCAGCGTCAACGTCGGGCGCCCGCGGCCGAACCCGTGGAAGCGCCTGCCGTCGACCGGCATCGACAAGCAGCCGGTGGCTGGCCCCGTCGCGGTGACGTCCCCGGGGCCGAAGGGCACCGGCGCGGTGGGCCTGGCCGGCGACCGGGTCCATGACGTCCGCCACCACGGTGGCGACTACCAGGCGGTCTACGCGTACGCCCGGGAGGACCTCGACCACTGGGAAGGGGAACTGGGCCGCCCCCTGGCCTCCGGCGCGTTCGGCGAGAACCTCACCACCACCGGCATCGACGTCAACGCCGCGCTGATCGGCGAGCGCTGGCGGATCGGCTCGGTGCTGCTGGAGGTGTCGTGCCCGCGCATCCCGTGTGCGACGTTCGCCGGCTGGCTGGACGAGGAGGGCTGGCTGCGGACGTTCACGCGGGCCGTCCGCCCGGGCCCGTACCTGCGGGTCGTCGAGCCCGGCGAGCTCGCGGCGGGCGACGAGCTGACCGTGGAGTCGCGTCCGGACGACCGCCGGGTGACCGTCGCCGAGAGCTTCCGGGCGTTCACCTCAGAGCCGGAGCTGCTGCCGCTGCTGGCCGACCTGCCGGGACTTCCACCCGAGGACCACGAGGCGGTCCGGCGCCGGCTGTCCCGCACCCGGCCCGACGCGACCTCGTAAGGTGCACCCATGCCCCACGTGCTCTCCGTGAACGTCTCCCGCCCTATGGCCGTCCCCTACACGGACAGCGCGGGCGGCGTCACCGGCATCGACAAGCGCCCGGCGGACGGCCCCGTGCGGGTGGCCGCGCCGGGCCCGCGCGGCTCGGCCGGCGGCGGCCTGGCCGGGGACACGGTCTGCGACCTGCGCTTCCACGGCGGCGACGACCAGGCCGTGTACGCCTACGCCCGCGAGGACCTGGACCACTGGGAGCGGGAGCTGGGCCGGCCCCTGATGCCCGGGATGTTCGGCGAGAACCTCACCACCACCGGCATCGACGTCAACGCCGCGCTGGTTGGCGAGCGCTGGCGGATCGGCGAACACCTGGTGCTGGAGGTGACCTCCGGACGGATCCCGTGCCGCACCTTCGCCGGCCGGCTGGACGAGAAGGGCTGGGTGAAGCGCTTCACGCAGGCCGTCCGCCCCGGCCCGTTCTTCCGCGTCGTGGTCCCCGGGCCGGTCGCGCCCGGCGACCCCGTCACCGTGCTGTCGCGCCCGGACCACGAGGTGACCGTCGCGTTCCTGTTCCGCGCGATGACGACCGAGCCCGCACTGCTGCCGCGGGTGCTCGCCGCACGGGACACCCTCAACACGTCGTACCTCACGTCCGTCCAGGACCGGCTGTCCCGAGGCGTGGCGCGATAGCGCTCCCGCCCCCCGGGGGCGCGTCCTAGGCTTCGGCTATGACCACCTCACTGGTGACCGGCCCCACCGCGGGCATCGGAGCCGCGTTCGCCCGTCAACTGGCCGCGAAAGGGCATGCGTTGGTACTCGTCTCGCGCGACGAGGAGCGACTCGGGCGGACCGCGGACGAGCTGCGGGAGCGGTACGGGGTGGCGGTCGAGGTGCTGGCCGCCGACCTCGCCACGGAGCCGGGTATCGCGGCCGTCGAGGAGCGGCTGCGCGACGCATCCCGGCCGGTCGACCTGCTCGTCAACAACGCCGGCTTCGGCAACCGCGGCACGTTCCTCGTGGCCCCGATGGCCGACGAGCTGCGCATGCTGCGGCTGCACTGCGAGGCCGTGCTGCGGCTGACCGCGGCCGCCGCCGAGGGCATGCGGGAGCGCGGACGCGGCGCCGTCGTCAACGTGGCGTCGGTCGCCGCGTTCATGCCGCGCGGCACGTACGGCGCGAGCAAGGCGTGGGTGGTCCGCTTCACCGAGGGAGCCGCGCAGGAACTGCGCGGCAGCGGTGTCCGCCTCCTCGCGCTGTGCCCGGGCTTCGTACGGACCGAGTTCCACGCGCGGGCCGGCATGAACGCGGACGCGCTGCCCTCGTGGGCGTGGCTCGACGCCGACAAGGTGGTGGCGGCGGCCCTGCGCGACCTGGCCCGCGGCCGCACGGTCAGCGTGCCCGACCCGCGCTACAAGCTCGCCGTCGCGCTGGCCCGGCACACCCCGACCCGGATGTTCGCCGCCGCGTCCACCCGCACCGGCCGCCGCTACGACCCCAAGAACCCGCCGGGTCCGCGGACGCCCCGCTGAGGCGCCCGGCCGCGCTCCACGCCCCGGAGTCCACGTCGCGAACCGCCCTAAAATGGACAGGGGACAGGTGGACCGGCGTGGACCGAGGAGGCGCCATGACGTTCGTCCAGCTCATCGACTGCAAGACCAGCAAGTACGACGAAATGAACCGGCTCATGGACACCTGGGTCGAGGTCACGCGCGGCAGGCGCACCGCCACCCACGCGGTCGTCGGCAGGGACCGGGCCACCGACGGCCACTACGTGGAGATCGTGGAGTTCCCGTCCTACGAGGACGCGATGCGGAACTCCGGCCTGCCCGAGACCAGCCGGATCTTCGAGGAGATGGTCGCGCTCTGCGACGAGACGCCGACGTTCACCGACCTCGACGTGGTGCGCGACGAGCAGCTCAACAAGGACGCCGTGCGCAGCTTCCTGCTCGACACGTGCGGGCGCGACGAGCCGGCCGCGTACCGCGCGCTGTTCGCCGAGGACTACCTCGACCACGACATGGCCAAGGGCACCGAGACCCGCGGCGTCGACGCGTTCCGCGAGGAGACCCTCGGCTACCGCGACGCGTTCCCCGACTTCGCGTTCACCGTCGAGGACCAGATCGCCGAGGGCGACCGGGTGGCGACCCGGTGGACGTGGCACGGCACCAACACCGGCCCGCTGCGCGGCATCCCGGCGAGCGGCAGGACCGTCGACATGTCCGGCACCACCACGTTCGCCTTCCGCGACCGGCTGATCGCCGAGGGCTGGTGGCACTGGGACACGCTCGGCATGATGCGCCAGCTCGGCGTCGTCAGCATGCCGTCCTGACGGGCCCCGGCACGGGTGAGGCCCAGCGCCCCGAGGGGACGCCGGGCCTCAGGCCGCGGTGCGGAGCGCGCTCGCGTCAGTGCGAGTGGCCGTGGCCGTGACCGGCCTCGGCGGGCTCCTCTTCCTTCTTCTCGACGACCAGGGTCTCGGTCGTGAGCAGCAGGGAGGCGATGGACGCCGCGTTCTCCAGGGCGGAGCGGGTGACCTTGACCGGGTCGATGACGCCGGCCTTGACCAGGTCGCCGTACTCGCCGGTGGCCGCGTTGAAGCCGTGGCCCTTGTCGAGCTCGGACACCTTGGCGGTGATCACGTAGCCCTCGAGGCCGGCGTTCTCGGCGATCCAGCGCAGCGGCTCGACCGCGGCGCGGCGCACGACCGCGACACCGGTGGCCTCGTCGCCGGACTTGTCCAGGTTGCCCTCGAGCACCTTGACCGCGTGGACGAGCGCGGAGCCACCGCCGGAGACGATGCCCTCCTCGACGGCCGCACGGGTCGCGGAGATCGCGTCCTCGAGACGGTGCTTCTTCTCCTTGAGCTCGACCTCGGTGGCCGCGCCGACCTTGATGACGCAGACGCCGCCGGCCAGCTTGGCCAGGCGCTCCTGCAGCTTCTCGCGGTCCCAGTCGGAGTCCGTGGTCGCGATCTCGGCCTTGATCTGGCCGACGCGGCCGTCGATCTCGGACTTGTCGCCGGCACCGTCGACGATGGTGGTGTCGTCCTTGGTGACGGTGACGCGACGGGCGGAGCCCAGCAGGTCCAGACCGGCCTGGTCGAGCTTGAGGCCGACCTCCTCGGCGATGACCGTGGCGCCGGTCAGCGTCGCGATGTCACCGAGCATGGCCTTGCGGCGGTCGCCGAAGCCGGGCGCCTTGACCGCGACGGCGTTGAACGTGCCGCGGATCTTGTTGACGACCAGGGTCGACAGCGCCTCGCCGTCGACGTCCTCGGCGATGATCAGCAGCGGCTTGGAGCCACCGGCCTGGATGATCTTCTCCAGCAGCGGCAGCATGTCCTGGATCGAGGAGATCTTGCCCTGGTGGATCAGGATGTACGGGTCGTCGAGGACGGCCTCCATACGCTCCTGGTCGGTGACGAAGTACGGCGACAGGTAACCCTTGTCGAACGCCATGCCCTCGGTGAAGTCCAGCTCCAGACCGAAGGTGTTGGACTCCTCGACGGTGATGACGCCGTCCTTGCCGACCTTGTCCATCGCCTCGGCGATCAGCTCGCCGACCTGCTTGTCCTGCGCGGACAGCGCGGCGACGGCGGCGATGTCCTCCTTGCCCTCGATCGCGCGGGCGGAGGCCAGCAACTCGTCGGAGACGGCCTTGACCGCGGCGTCGATGCCCTTCTTCAGGGCGGCCGGGGAGGCGCCGGCGGCGACGTTGCGCAGGCCCTCGCGGACCAGCGCCTGCGCCAGCACGGTCGCGGTGGTGGTGCCGTCACCCGCGATGTCGTTGGTCTTGGTCGCCACCTCCTTGACGAGCTGGGCGCCCAGGTTCTCGTACGGGTCCTCGAGCTCCACCTCGCGGGCGATGGTCACGCCGTCGTTGGTGATGGTCGGGGCGCCGAACTTCTTGTCGATGACGACATTGCGGCCCTTGGGGCCGATGGTCACCTTCACGGTGTCGGCGAGCTTGTTGACGCCGCGCTCAAGGGCGCGACGGGCGTCCTCGTCGAACTTCAGAATCTTGGCCATGCCTGCGAACTACCTCGTCTTGTCGTCGTGTGTCACGGAAACCGCCCCGGGCCCGGCCTCAAGGACACGGACAACCCGGGGCGGGATCACGGTCGCGCGCTGGCGCCGTTGGACTTACTTCTCGACGATCGCGAGGACGTCGCGAGCCGAGAGGACGAGGTACTCCTCGCCGTTGTACTTCACCTCGGTGCCGCCGTACTTGCTGTACAGCACGACGTCGCCGACGGCGACGTCGAGCGGCAGGCGGTTGCCGTCCTCGAAGCGGCCCGGGCCCACGGCCAGGACGACGCCCTCCTGGGGCTTCTCCTTGGCGGTGTCCGGGATGACCAGGCCGGAGGCCGTGGTCTGCTCGGCATCGAGCGGCTGGACCACGATGCGGTCCTCAAGCGGCTTGATGGCAACCTTGGTGCTGGCGGTCGTCACGATCCGACCTCCCCCTTCAAAGGGCTCACGGGAGTGTCTGTCAGGGTCGGCGACCTGGTAGGCCCGTCGTCGCGGGTGCCGGACCTGCCCGTCGCTGAGTGCTGGCACTCAGCAGGGCCGAGTGCCAGGGTCGAGACTAGGACGGTCTTAGCACTCGGTCAAGCGGAGTGCCAGGCGCGCGACAAGGTGTCGCCCCGCCCCCGGCCCCGCCCTCCCCCGGGCGAGGGCCGCCTCCCGACGCGGAGTGCGCCTCCCGGCGCGCGGAGTTCGCCCTCCACGGGCACCGGTTCGCCCTTCCCTGACGCCGGTTCGCCCCGTGCGGGCGACGGGGAACGTTCCAGGGGGCAGAGGTTCCCCCGGCCTTCGGCCGGGAGGCGCAGGTGCCCCCGCGCGAGCGATCGGCCACCGGCCGGTGGTCCGGGGCGGACCGGGCTGCTCCCTCGGGCCGGTGGCGATCCGGCGCACCCGCGACGGCTGGTCGCGTTGGGGGCACCTCCCGGGCGGGGCCTGGGGGACCTCGCGCCCCTGGGGGCCTGCACCCCTGTGCGGGGCTTCGGGGAGAATGGGGGCGTGGACGTGGAGGAGTTCGGAGCGCTGCTCGGGGAAGAGGGGCAGGCGCTCCTCGCCGGCCTGGAGGGGTACGACCCCCCCGACGAGCTCGCGGCAGCGACCCGGCTGCGCCGGGAGCACCCGGCGCCGCTGGTGTCCGCCGCCCTCGGCCAGGCCCGCCTGCGGCAGCGCGCCGCCGCGAAGTTCGGCGCGGACGCCGCCCGCATGTACTTCACGCCGGACGGCGTCGAGCAGGCGACCCGCACCACGGTCGCCACCCACCGCGCCGCCCGCTTCCGCGCCGCCGGCGTCCGCCGCCTCGCGGACCTGTGCGCCGGCGTCGGCGGCGACGCCATCGCGCTGGCCCGCGCCGGAATCTCCGTACTCGCCGTCGACCGCGACCCGCTGACCTGCGCGGTCGCCCGCGCCAACGCGGCGGCCCTCGGTCTCGCCGACCTCGTCGAGGTCCGCTGCGCGGACGTCGCCGACGTCGACACGTCCGGCGCCGACGCCGTCTTCGTCGACCCGGCCCGCCGCGGCCGCGCCGCCGGCCGCCGCATCTTCGACCCCGAGGCCTACTCGCCGCCGCTGTCGTGGGCGGTGGCCGCCGCCCGCACCGCACCGGTCGCCGCCGTGAAGGTCGCACCCGGCATCCCGCACGACGCCGTCCCGGCCGACGCCGAGGCCGAGTGGGTCTCGGACCGCGGCGACGTGAAGGAGGCCGCGCTGTGGTTCGGCACGTCCCCCGGTGCCGTCACGGCGACGCTGCTGCCGTCCGGGGCCGCCCTGAGCGGCGAGGGCGCCCTGCCGGACGCGGTGGTCCGCGCGCCGGGCCGGTTCCTGTACGAGCCGGACGGCGCGGTCATCCGCGCGCACCTGGTCGCCGCGGTCGCCGAGCAGCTCGGCGGCGGCCTGATCGACCCGACCATCGCCTACGTTACGGCCGACGACGCCCGCCCCACCCCGTACGCGACGGCGTACGAGCTCACCGACGTGCTGCCGTTCAACCTCAAGCGGCTGAAGGCGCTCCTGCGCGAGCGCGAGGTCGGCACGCTCACCGTCAAGAAGCGCGGCTCCGCGGTCGAGCCGGAGGAGGTGCGGCGCCGCGTGAAGCCGCAGGGCCCGAACGCGGCGACGGTGTTCCTGACCCGGGTGGACGGCGCGCCCTCGATGCTGCTGGGCCGGCCGGCCGCGGTACCGGCAAGGGCGACGACGGCGGCCGACCAGCGGGCCTGACGGACCGTCGGACAGGGTCAGCCGCGGTCAGCCGCGGTCAGACGTAGTCCTCCAGGCGGGCCACCGTGTAGCCCTGCCGGGCGATCTCCCGCAGCATGTTCCGGACCATCACCGTCATCGTCTCGCCCTTGAGTTCGGACGGTCCGCGGAAGTGGGCGAGGATGATGTCGCCGGGGTGGAACCGCTTGCCGGGGTCCTGGAACGCCACCTTCTTGATCTGCATGGACTCGCGCCACAGGATGATCGCCCGCAGGCCCCCGCAGGACTGCGCGGCGGTGCGCGTCGCGGCGTCGTACGCGCCGTAGGGCGGGCGGAAGAGGCCGGGCCGGGTGCCGTACTCGCCGGTGAGCCGGGTCTGCTGGCCGCAGATCTCGGAGCGCTGCTGCGCCAGGCTCCTGGTGCGCAGGTCGGGGTGGGTGAGGGTGTGGTCCTCTATCGAGTTGCCCAGGGCCTGCAGCGGGCGGAAGTAGCCGTAGTCGTTCTTGATGATCGCGTCGGTGAGGAACATCGTGAACGGGATCCGCAGGTCCCGCATCATGTCCACGAACTTCGGGTCCTTCTCGGCCCCGTCGTCGAAGGTGACGAAGACGATCTTCTGCTGGGTGGGTATCCGGCTGACCACGGGTATCTGCGGGCCGCCGGTGTGCACCGGCTTGACGGCGGGCGGTGCGGGCGGCGGCGGGAGCAGCGGTATGCCCCACTTCCGGAACGCCGCCGCCCGGTTGGGGACGGGCGCCGCCTTTCCGCCGCCGCTGCCGGGCGCCGCGCTCGCGGACGGGCCGCCCGAGGGGCTCCGCGAGCCCGTGGAGCCGGACGAGGACGGTCCCGCGCAGCCCGCGGCGGCGAGCAGCCCGCCCACCGCGAGAGCCGTGAGGGCGGCGCGGAACCGCCGCGGTCGGGGACGCATGACAGTGACACGCATGGAAGGAGCGCCTACCTCGGAGCCGGACGCGCTGGACGGGAGTGAGTGCGCTGCCCGGCGAGACCGGTCGCCGGGCAGCGCACTCACTCCGGGTGATGCGTGTTTCGGTCCGCAGGTTCCACCGACACCGACACGAACCGCCAGCGGTGCACTCCGCGGCGCACCAACTCCTGCGGCGGGTCGGCCAGTTCGGGCAGTTCCGCCGCGTACGGCGCGTCCCACCAGGTGATCACCAGGACCCGGTCGCCGGGCGCCGTCAGGAACTCGCGGCGGGCCGGTTCACCGGGCAGCGCCGCGGCCTGCCCGCGCGCCCAGGACAGCAGCGCGGCGCCGCGGCCGTCGGCCGCGGCGGCCTCCCACATCAGGGTGACGGTCATCCGGGGACGTTCATCCGTAGAGGTTGTCCTTGCTCACCTCGTGCACGTGGTCGTGCCCGTGCGCGTGGTCGTGCGCGTGTCCCGCACCGGCGCCGGCGGGCACCGGCGCGGGGTGCTGGGCGTAGCCCGGCACGGAGATCTCGGTGACCGGCAGCGAGGAGTCGGCGGGCAGGTCGAGGGTGGAGGCGGCGCGGCCGCGGGCGACCATCTCGGCGCCGAGCGCGGCGACCATCGCCCCGTTGTCCGTGCACAGCCCCGGCCGCGGCACGCGCAGCCGGATGCCCGCGTCGGTGCAGCGCTGCTCGGCGAGCGCGCGCAGCCGGGAGTTGGCGGCCACTCCCCCGCCGATCATCAGGTGGTCGACGCCGTGGTCACGGCAGGCGCGGACCGCCTTGCGGGTCAGCACGTCCACCACGGCCTCCTGGAAGGACGCGGCGACGTCGGCGACCGGCACGTCCTGGCCGTCCCGGCGCCGCGCCTCGACCCAGCGGGCGACCGCGGTCTTCAGCCCGGAGAAGGAGAAGTCGTACAGCGGGTCCCGGCCGCCGGTCAGGCCGCGCGGGAACGCGATGGCCCGCGCGTCGCCCTCGCGCGCGTAGCGGTCGATGACCGGGCCGCCGGGGAAGCCGAGGCCCAGCACCCGGGCGACCTTGTCGAAGGCCTCGCCCGCCGCGTCGTCGATCGTCGCGCCGAGCGGGCGGACGTCGCTGGTGATGTCGGGCGCCAGGAGCAGCGAGGAGTGGCCGCCGGAGACCAGCAGCGCCATCGTCGGCTCGGGCAGCGCGCCGTGCTCCAGCTGGTCGACGCAGATGTGGGAGGCCAGGTGGTTGACGCCGTACAGCGGCTTGCCGAGGGCGTACGCGTACGCCTTCGCCGCCGACACCCCGACCAGCAGGGCGCCGGCCAGGCCCGGGCCCGCGGTGACGGCGATGCCGTCCAGGTCGCGGGCGGTGACGCCGGCCTGCTTCAGGGCGCGCTGGATGGTGGGGACCATCGCCTCCAGGTGCGCGCGGCTGGCGACCTCGGGGACGACGCCGCCGTAGCGCGCGTGCTCGTCGACGCTGGAGGCGACGGCGTCGGCGAGCAGGGTGTGCCCGCGCACGATGCCGACACCGGTCTCGTCGCACGAGGTCTCGATGCCGAGGACAAGGGGTTCGTCAGCCATGGATTTCCTCAACGGTGTTCAGTGCCGGGTCGGCGAGCCGCATGACCAGCGCGTCCACGTTGCCCGGCTGGTAGTAGCCCTTGCGGACGCCGATCGCCGCGAAGCCGAACCGCTCGTAAAGGCGCTGCGCCCGCGGGTTGTCCACCCGGACCTCCAGCAGCACCTCGTGGCACTCGGCGGCGGTCGCGGCCCGGAGCAGCTCGGTCAGCAGGCGGGCGCCCAGGCCGGTGCCCCAGTGGTCGCGGGCGGCGGCGATGGTCTGCACGTCGCCGGTTCCGGCGATCGCGGCGAGCCCGGCGTACCCGACGAGCCGCCCGGCACCGTCCTCGGCGACGAGGTAGGTGCGGCTGGCCGCCGGGTGCCCGGTGTCGGCGAGTTCGGACCAGAACATGCCGCGCGACCAGGCGTCCTCGGGGAACAGGTCGTGTTCCAGCGCGAGTACGCCGTCCAGGTCCCACCAGCGCATGTCCCGCAGGACGGCTTCGGTCACGTCGGCAGTACCGCCTTGTAGCCGGCGGGCACCTGGGCGTCGGGCCGCCGCAGGTACATCGGCAGCACGGGCGGGAACGTCCCGCCGGTGGCGAGGCGGTGCACCGCGACCGCGGCCAGCGCGCCGGCCGACTGGTGGGCGGGGTCGGAGCGGTGGTCGGTGAAGACCGCCGGGTAGAGGGCCGCTCCGGCGCCGACCGAGGGCAGGGTGGCGACCTCGGCGGGCAGGTCGCCGGGACGGTCCACGGCCGGCTCGGTGACCCGGCGCGCGGGGCCGTCGTAGCGGGCCCAGTAGACCTCCTTGCGCCGCGCGTCGGTGGCCACGGTGAAGGGACCTTCGAGGCCCGCCTCGCCGGCCGCCCAGGCGAGCCCGTCGAGCGTGCACACACCGTGCACCGGCACGTCCAGCGCGTCGCCGAACGACGCCGCGGTGACCAGTCCGACCCGCAGCCCGGTGTAGGGGCCCGGGCCGACGCCCACGACGACGCCGGTGATGTCGGCCAGCGCGTGGCCGGCGGCGGCCATCACGCGGTCGACGGCGGGCACCAGCAGTTCGCCGTGCCTGCGGGCGTCGATCACGGTGGACTCGGCGAGCACCCGCTCCCCGTCGTGGAGGGCGGCGGTGACGGCGGGCGTGGCGGTGTCGAAGGCAAGCAGCAGCACGCCCCCAGGGTACGGCGCCGGATGCGGCCGCACGGGTGGCGGGAGGGGGTCGCCAGGCCTGTCGGAAGAGTGCATTTCGCCTGATAGCGGTTCACAGCGGGCGGGCACGGGGAACGGCGGTGCCGACCGGACGGCGCCCGGCCGCGGCCGGAGGGCCCGTTTCCCGCGCGGCCGCGGGCCGGCGCGCCGCCGTTCCGTCCCCACACCGGCAGAGGCGCCGCAGCAGGCGCGGACCCGAGGGAGCTCTCATGGCACGGTTCACCCCCGGCTTCGTGGTGGCCGGGGTCGCCGCCACGGCCCTGGCCGTCATCACCGGGCTGACCGCGGTCGCCGCCGAGTCGGCGCCCGCCAACCCCTATCTCGCCGGCCGCCGGGCGGCCGGCTCCGGCGTGACCGCGTGCGGGCACGCGGGCGTGCCGGCCGACTGCGGCTCCGGGATGCGGGTGGTCTACAGCATCGCCGGGGAACGGGTGTGGCTGGTCAGCGGGGCCGAGCGGGTGGTGCGCAGCTACCCGGTGCGCTCCGGCGACCCGGCTCCGCCGCTCGGCACCCACCAGGTCTTCGCGCGGGCCGCGCACGGCATGGGCGGGGACGGCGCGCCCGTGGAGCACGTGGTGTTCTTCGCGCAGTCCGGCGACACCAACATCGGGTTCAGCGCGGCCGTGGGCGCCGCGAAGGGCAAGGCGGCCGCGCAGCCGGGGTCCGCGATCCGGGAGAGCCGGGACGACGGCACCGCGCTGTGGCAGTTCGCGACGATCGGCACGGCCGTCGAGGTCGTGTCCTAGCGACGGCGCCGCGGGGACGCCGGAGGCGGCGCGGACGCCGGGGGCGGTGTCGCCGGTGCCGGCCGGGAGTCACCGCCGCCACTCCCGCCTCGGCCGGCCGCCTGAGCCGACCCCGGGCGAACCCGGGGCGGAAAATCACCCGTCCGGGTGAGCGGGAGCGGGCGTGTCGAGCGGCCGTCAGGCCGCGTCGCGCCCACGTGACGGCTCGGCGGGCGCGGGCGCGCCGGCGGCGGGCGGTTCCGCCGGCCCGTCCGCGGGCGGCGTGGAGACGGTGCGGGCCGCGGCACAGGACGCCAGAAGATCGCGGACCGACGGGGTGGCGTCACGGCTCGCGCCGGGTGCGGTCACGGGCCGGACGGGCGGGACGGGAGCGTCGTGGTGCTGGTCCTGCGGCTCGTGGGCCGACATGCGCGCCTCCCCATGCAGACGAAGTTAGGCAGCCCTAACCAGGTGCCCGTACCAGCAGACCACGGCCGCCCACCCCCGCGCAACATGTTCCCGACACGCTGTCGGCGCACCCGCCCGCGACAGGCCGCCCCCCTGATGAAGGACCCGAAAGGCCCCCCCGGACCCCCCGCCCCCGGCCCGGGCGGGGACGGGGGCTCGGAGCGGCCCCGGAGACGGCCGCAGAGCTGGCCCGGGGAGGCGGCCGCAGAGGGCTGGGGCGGGCCGCGGACCGGTCGCAGGCGTGGGCCCGGCGAGCCGTTCGAAGGTGGCCGATCGAGCGGTCGGGGACCGGCCACTGGCTGGCCTCTGCCCGGCCGCAGGCGAGGCCACAGACCGGCCACGGACCTGCCGACGGACGTGGGCGCAGACCGGCCGCAGACCGGCCACAGAGGGCCGCGGGGTGGCCGCGGCCGGCGGCAGGCGCGGCCACGGGACGGCCGCGGCCGAACCACGGGCGTGGGCGCGGACCGGGCGCAGGTGCAGGACCGGTCGGCGGCCCAGCCGGGGGTCAGCCCTCGAGGGTGGTCAGGTCCTCCTGGGCCCAGCGGGGGCCGACACCGGTGACCGTCACCTCGCGCACGTCGTCCGCCGAGGGCGCCGCGTCCGCGGCACCGACACCGCCGTCGGCGGACGCCCCGCCGTGGGGCCCGCCGATGGTGCGGGAGATCACGACCTGCAGCCGGGCCTCCGACAGCTCCTCGACCTTGCCCTCGCCCCACTCCACGACCACCACCGACTCCGGCAGCGACACGTCGAGGTCGAGGTCCTCCATCTCGTCGAGGCCGCCGCTCAGGCGGTAGGCGTCGACGTGGACGAGCGCGGGGCCGCCGGTCAGCGACGGGTGGACGCGGGCTATGACGAACGTCGGCGAGGTCACGGCCCCGCGCACGTTGAGGCCCTCGCCCAGGCCCCGGGTCAGCGTGGTCTTGCCGGCGCCCAGCTCACCGCTGAGCAGGACCAGGTCGCCGGGCGCGAGCAGGCCCGCCAGCCGCTGGCCCAGCTCCCGCATGCGGTCGGCGGTGCGGACGGTGATGCGGACGGCCGGAACGTCTTCGGCGGTACCCGCGGGGTACCGGTCGTGCGGAGTGCCCATATTGGCGAATGCTACGCGTCGACCGTGCCCGTCAGCTCCCGAAGGCGCGACGGGACCGGCGCGCTCACCGTGTCCGCGGCCTCCGCGATCACCCGGGCGAGCGCCGCGTTCACCACTTCGGGTCGCTCCATCAGGACCAGATGGCCCGCACCCGGAACCAGCACGAGTTCGGCCTCGGGCAGCCGTTCGGCTATCTCGGTGCTGTGCGCGCTCGGCGTGAGCAGGTCCTTGTCGCCGGCCAGCACCAGACCCGGCAGACCCTCCAGCACCGCCAGCGCGTCGGCCTTCTCGTGCTCGGTGAACGCCGGGTAGAACTCGGCGACCACGTCGATCGGCGTGGCCTCGATCAGGCGCTCGGCGAACCGGGCGACCACCGGGTCGACGTCGTCGGCGCCGAACGAGTAGCGCTTGATGATCCCCGCGAACAGGTCCGCGGTCGCCCGGCGGGTCCGCTCCACCAGGTCCACCTGGCTGCCCAGCATCCGCAGCACCCCGGGCGCCACCGCCCGGAACGCCCGCGCGCCGGCCGCCGGCAGCCCGAACGTCACCGCCGCCAGCTTCCCCGCCGACGTCGACACGAACGCCACGCCCGCGACCCGCTCCGCCACGTACGCGTGGAACTGGTCGGCGAACGCCATCACCGTCATACCGCCCATCGAGTGGCCCACCAGGACCACCGGGCCCTCCGGCACCGCCGCGTCGAGCACCGCCTTCAGGTCGCGGCCCAGCTGGTCGATGCTGACCGGCTTGCCGTCGGCCTGGTCGTGGCCGTGCTCGCTGCGGCCGTGGCTGCGCTGGTCCCAGAACACCGTGCGGACCGCGCCGCGCAGCGCCGCCCGCTGGAAGTGCCAGGCGTCCTGGCTCAGGCAGTAGCCGTGCGAGAAGACCACCGTCACCGGCAGCGGCGCCTGGCGGCCCCGGCCGCCGCGCAGCCAGCCGCGCTTGGGGCGCTGCGGCTCGGCCGGCACCTCCAC
Organism: Actinacidiphila rubida; assembly: GCF_900110255.1. Taxonomy (GTDB): domain Bacteria; phylum Actinomycetota; class Actinomycetes; order Streptomycetales; family Streptomycetaceae; genus Actinacidiphila; species Actinacidiphila rubida. Next base: position 1,727 of record NZ_FODD01000019.1, on the reverse strand, counting down.
CTCGTCGATCTCGAAGTACAGCTCCGTGCCGTCCTCGGCGACCGCCGTGCCCGGCGTGCCGCGCAGGCCGCCGTACGAGCCGGCCGCGTCCAGCGCCAGCCGCGCCTTGCGGCGCACCCCGCGGCCGACGGTCACCCGCTCGATCGCCACGCCCGCCGCGGCGCCCGCGGCCACCACGCCGATGGCCGCACCCACCAGGCCGGCCCGTTTGACGTCGACCATCAGCGCGCGCCGGCGTAGACGCGCGGCACCCGGGCGCCGATCCGGGTGACGATCTCGTACGCGATGGTGCCGCAGGCCCGGGCCCAGTCCTCCGCGGTGGGCTCGCCGCCGTCGCCCGGCCCGAACAGCACCGCCTCGTCGCCCGGTGACGCGAGGTCACCGCCGAGGTCCACCACGAACTGGTCCATCGCCACCCGTCCCGCCACCGTCCGCAACTTCCCGGCCACCAGCACGGGGCCCGCACCGGACGCGTGCCGGGGCACACCGTCTGCGTACCCCAGCGGCACCAGCGCAAGCGTGGTCGCCCCGGGCGTCACGTAGTGGTGCCCGTAGCTGACGCCGTGGCCGCCCGGCACCTGCTTCACGCTGGCCAGCCGGGCGGCGAGCGTCATCACCGGGCGCAGCCCGAAGTCCTCCGGCCCGGCGGTCTGCGGCACCGGCGAGATCCCGTACATCGCGACACCCGGCCGGACGAGGTCGTAGTGCGCCTCCGGCAGCGTGAGGGTGCCCGGCGAGTTCGCGATGTGCCGCACCTCGGGCTCCAGGCCCGCGTCCTCCGCCTGCGCGACGGCCGTGCGGAAGACGGCGAGTTCGCGGGCGATCGACGGGTGGCCGGGCTCGTCGGCGCAGCTGAAGTGCGCCCACACCCCCGTGACGGTGATCAGCCCGTCCCGCTCCGCCTGCCGCGCCGCGCGCACGAGGTCCGGCCACTCCGCCGGCTGCGCGCCGTTGCGGCCCAGGCCCGCGTCGATCTTCAGCTGCACCCTGGCCGGGCGGTTCGCCCTGCGGGCCGCGTCCGCCACCTCGGCGAGCGCCCACCGGGCGCTCACGGTCACGTCGATGTCCGCCTCGACGCAGTCCTGCCAGGGGCCGCCGGGCGTCCACAGCCAGCACAGCATCCGGCCGCCGAGGCCGGCGGCGCGCAGCGCCAGCGCTTCCTCGGGTGTGGCCGCGCCCAGCCACTGCGCGCCGGCCTCCAGGGCGGCGCGCGCGCACGGGACCATGCCGTGGCCGTACGCGTCGGCCTTCACCACCGCCATGAACGCGGCGGTGGGGGCCTTCGCCCGGAGCGCGGCCACGTTCGCCCGGAGGGCGTCCAGGTCGATCCGGGCCCACGCTCGGCGCGCCTCCGGGGCGCGCGGTGTCTCGTTCGCGTTCACGTCGTTCCGTTCCGTCGCTCCCGCCCAGTCTCTCAGCCCTTGCGCTGCGCGCTGCTTTGCCCCGTCTTGCTCGCGCCAGGGGGTCTGGGCCTCCGCGGCCCCCTGCGGCCCCCTGCGGGGCCTGTCCTGCCCCTTGCGCGCGCGTCGCTGTCCACCGGCCGGTGGTGGGTTGCTCGCGCAGTTCCCCGCGCCCCTTCGGCATCCGGGGTGCCCCCGGGCCGCCCTGCCCGTCGCACGGTTCGTCGTGGCTTGTCGCGCAGTTCCCCGCGCCCCTGATATGCGTGCCCTTTGTCCGTGGGGTCGGGGGCGCTCCGGAAGCGTCTCCTCGGAAATGTGCATACGGGT
>NZ_FODD01000033.1 GCF_900110255.1 Actinacidiphila rubida | reverse complement strand
CTCAGCGGTGGTGAGGCGCAACGCATCAAACTTGCCACCGAACTTCAGCGAGCCCGCCGCGGGCACGCGCTCTACCTGCTCGACGAGCCGACGGCGGGACTGCACCCCTCGGACATCGCGCTGCTGCGGCAGCTGCACCGGCTCGTCGACGCCGGCAACACGGTCGTCCTCGTCGAGCACGACCTCGACACGATCGCCACCGCAGACTGGGTCATCGACCTCGGGCCGGGCGGCGGTGACGCGGGGGGCGGGTGGTCGCGGCAGGACCGCCGGCCAAGATAGCCAGGGCTCGCCGGAGCTCCACCGCGCCCTATCTCGCGGCCCGGCTCGCTCGCTCCTGACGACGGCGCGAGGGGCTGAGCACCGGTCAGCCGGGTTCGGGGCGCGGGGTCGTGCCCTTCGCCTTGCTGCGTCCCAGCTTGTGGCAGGTGTCGCTCGCGAGGTGTCCCGTCTGCACCTATTCCACGATGAGTTCGGCGACGTGGCGCATCTTGATGTCAGTGTGCGAGGCGGGCAACAGCCACAGCGCGGTGCGAGCTTGATCGCCTACGTCGGCAATACGGGCGTGCCGCCGCCGGGCCTGTCGCCCGGCGTACTGAAGACCCTTCAATCGGGGGTCGGTATCCGCAGCTCGTCGGCCGGGGTTGCCGCCGCGGGCACGGTTCGTTGCTGCCGCGTGCGATTCAGCGGATGACGGCGGTCACGGCATCGGTGGCGGCGCAGGCGAGGGCGCGAATGCCGGCGAAAACGGCGGCCGTCCGGACGGCAAGAAGACCGGGCAGCAGGGCGGACCGCTACTTTGACAGAGAGGGTAGGGCGGGCCGTCCGGTGTCAGGGCGTGGGACAGGTGCTCGCGCGTGGTCGCGGCGTCTCGCCAGAGCAAGGTGGCGGGGGCGGTGTAGCCGAAGGTGCCGCGCAGGCAGTCGTCGAGGGCGGCGAGGCATCCGTCGGAGTAGCCGCCGGGGCCGTTGACCGCCTCGCCGAGCGCCAGGTAGAGGGCTGGTTCGTCGGTGATGTACCGGCCGTCGAGTTCGTAGGCGTGACCGGCTGGCCGGTCACGGTGGGATCGTCGGCAGGCCCGCTCGCGTACAAGGTCATGCCAGGCCCCGCGGCGGCGGGTGTCGAGGCCGGCCCAGGTGTTCACGGCGGCCGATGGTCCAGCGAGCCATCGCTCCCAGATCGACCGGGCGTATTTGGGGACGGGTGTGAAGCGGCCCCCGTCGAGCTCAAGGTCGATCAGGCCCGTCCCGTAGGAGGATAGGCGCCAGGCATCGATCGCTTCACCCTCGACGCCGGTGAGCTCGGCGCGCTGCGGCCGGTCCAAGCCGAGGAGGCGCGCGCGGCGCTCGATGATGCGCAGCGCACGGTCGATCGCGGCGAGGTTGCCGTCCCTGACGGCCTGCCGGTAGGCGACGAAGAGCAGGCGGTCCAGGCGCGCGTTCCCCACCTCGCGCAGGTCCTCGGTCTTCTCCTCCGGTTCGGTGCGGCGCTCCTTGAGGGCTCGCGGACGTCCTTGCACGCGGCCTGGATGGGCTGGGTGTCGCCTGGTGGCACCTGGCCCTTGCGATACCGACCGATGCCGGCGCCGTCACTTGGCGGACAGGCCGTAGAACGTATTCGTCAGCCGCCGGCTCCGAGAGGGCATACGTAAGCCTTGGGAATCCAGAGTCTTACATCACCTTCGATATCACGGTCGGACAACAACGATTTGCAAGGCAGGCCTGGAGTCGAAATGAAACAACTCACGAGTGCGCCGCCTGGATTTGGCCAGAATCAAAGGCCGGACCGTACCCGTCCTTGAGGTCGAGGACACCCGCCTTGAAACAAAAACGAAATGTCGTACCGTCGATTGAGGTCTGATCATCTTCATAGTAGAAGCACTCGTCACCGGGCGGATCCGGGAGGTAATTGGGAATATTGTCCGACGACAGGGACGGGTCGAGGTGCGAGCGGAGTGCTTTTTCCGAGGTACCTATTTTTGCCGCGTTGTAGTCACGGATAGAAATGAATCCCTTGTTCTCGGACGCCTGGAATCGAAAAACCCCGTACACTGCGGCGGCCGTCAGCACAAGGGATATGATGGTCTTGTTGCGCCGCCTAACAGTACTGACCATCAACAAACCCACCCAGGTCGACATGCGAACAACAACCCACACCCATTTCCTTACTGTGAGGTATGCAGGGTCTACCGTAGTCGTCCGCCCGCGCCAAGACACGTGGCGCGGGCGGACGACTTCACGCTAGGAGTTCAGATGGGGCGCCTTACTGTCCTGCGTTGACGGTGAAGGTCGACGACTGCCCGAAGATCCAGTAATTCTGCGCGAGGCCCGTGTCGTCACTCAGTCCGATGGTCTTGCCTTTGCCTGTGAGCCACTGAATCAGGAGGTAACTGCTCATCTGGTAGTCCAGGGCGTTGGCGGCGCCAGCGGACTCCATCAGTTTGAACCAGTTGAGGTGGTCCGAGGCTCCCGGGGAGATCGACCCCGCAGGATTGACGGCAGGGTCGTCCTCCTTGCGCGCCTTCATTGTGGGTAGCCAGATTCGGCTGGACTCACGGGCCTCGCCGGTTCGATGTGTTCGCTTGTCGGGATCGCCTACAGCACGATGTCGTCCACGGTGAAGATCATGGTGCGGAAGGGAGCGAGTTCTTGGAGCCGCGCGGCGTACGGGTCCTGGCGGCCGGGCCATATCCGCGCGAGCAGCTGCCAGGTGACGCGCCCGAGCAGCGGCACACCCTCGTCCAGCGCGGGGCCAAGGCGGAATCTGTGCTCCGTGCCGACCTCCTTCCGGCCGTACTGGAACCTCCAGCCGCCCAGTGGCGTGCTTTGCGATCCGTCCGGGTCGGACACGATCCCGTCCAGGGTGATCAACTCGACGACGATGACGCTCACGCGGGGATTCCCCTCGTTTCAGTGCTCACCCGTGCGTACCGGCCGCACCGTCCGGACTCATCGCTCCGGGCAGAATTCGCAGGGAGGAATCTCGCGTGGCAGCTCGAAGACGTCGAAGATGCGCGGATCGGCGAAGACGAAGTCGTGTGGGCCCGCCCTGCACTGACGCTGAGGACCTGCAGGGTGTGCACACGATGGCCACCGCCGGACCGTGGCGTGTAGGCGGCGAGCGCGGGCTGCCCGTTGGCGGTCGGCGCCCGCATCGCTCAGCCGGTGCTCGCCGGGCTGCTGACGTCAGCCCGGCATAGGGCTCTTTGTGGGCCGGGCGGCGCGAAGCGGTGCGCACGGGTGGTTGCCGTTCTGGACGAACGCCTGGTTGAACGGGTGGTTGCCGAGCGCGGTGACAGCGTCGAGCCGGTAAGAAGTCCGGAAGTCCTTGCTGCTGTATACGGACTGGTACGTGATCTCCAGCGCGAGGCGATTCGCGATGAGCCACAAGTCCGCGTGCCGTTCATCGTGGTGGTCCACGCCCACCAGCAACCGCGAGGCGCCAGCGGACAGAATCTGAGGTGTCGGTTCATCTCCGCGGTCTTGAGGGGCTCCTGCACCTCGTTGCGTATTTCCTCCACGGGCTCCCCTCCCCCGTGGCCGAGGTGGTGGCGAACACGGTCTGCGGCGGCACCCGGAACGACACGTCGTCCAGCGCGGTGAGTGTGCCGAACGTCTTGCTCAGCCGCTCCACCGTGATGGCTTCACCGCCCTCACCCACGCCTTCCATCGTGCCTCGCCCCTCCCTGCCCTGCGCCCCCCGGCAGCCCGCACCGCGCGCGCCGGACCCGCGCCCGGGATGAACCCGGGGGCGGGGCCGGCGGTCGTGCGTGCCCTTTGCGGTCAGGGCCTCAACTGCAGTTGTGGGCGTCGCTGGTGGCCGACCCGACGATCACGTCGGCCGTCGTGCCGCCCAGCAGGGACGGGACGAGGAGGTGCACGGCGTTCACCGTGGTCCCGAAGTCCGCGCCCGGCACGGGCGTCTGCTCGTTCACCACCAGCCGGGCACCGCCCGGCAGGCCGATCACGCTGTTCGGCGCGGTCGGGACGGTCACCGGCACGCCGGCGATCGTCAGGGTGAGCGTGGCCGAGCCGTGCGTGGTGGTGCAGCTGCTGACCGAGGTGGCGGTCAGCCCGGAGATGCCGATGACCGGCAGTCCCGGCAGGCCGATGGTGGCGTTCTGCACCGTGGCCGTCGCCGTGGACGTGCCGGGTGCCAGCGTGGTGGTCACGTTGGCGCACAGCCCGTTCGCGGACAGCAGCAGGGCGTTGACGGTCACCGAGCACGGCGTGGTGGTGCTGGACGCGTGCGCGGTGCGGATCGGGCCGGTGTCGGGCTGCGGCGGGATCGTCAGGGGCGCCAGCAGCAGGTTGACGTTCGCGGACAGGCCGAACGAGCGGCCGGTGTAGTACTCGAGCCGTACGGTCGCCGACGCGCTCGACGGCAGGTAGTAGCCGTCGCCCGCGAAGGTCACCGCGACGGGCACGGTCGCCGTGTCGTTCAGCGGCTGGTCGACGAGCTGGATCGTGCAGGACACCGTGCCGTCGCTGCCGGTGGTGCCGGTGCAGTCCTGCTCCGAGGTGCCGGCGCCGAGCGCGATCTTCACGGTGCGGCCCGCGATGCCGGTGGTGCCGTCCTCCTTCAGGACGCCGGACAAGGTGGCGGGCACGCCGTTGGCGACGTGCTTGGGCCCGGTGTAGGCGAGGGTGGTCTCCTCCTTCTTGATGGTGAACGCGGCGGTGTCCGAGCTCGCCAGGTGCGTGCCGTCACCGGCGTAGTCCGCGTGCAGCGTCACGGTGCCCGCCGCGTCGACGGGCGTCAGGCTGCACCCGGCGTTGCCGGAGCCGTCGGTGGTGGCGGTGCAGTGCGCGCCCCCGAGGGTGAACACCACCGGCCCGCCGGACAGCGCCGACCCCCCGCCGGTCAGGTGCGCGGTCGCGGTGAACGCGTCGTGGTAGTCCTGCGACGTGGGGCCGGTGTACGTCAGCGACGTCGGGATCTTGCCGGGTGTCGTCGAGCCGCAGGGGCTGGACTTGACCGACGGCTGCGCCGCGCTCAGCAGGTCCTGCAGCGCGATCGTCGAGCACGCCGACGCGGGCGTCCCGACCTGCACCGGTACCGTCGCCTTCACCGTGATCGTCCTGCTCTGGTGCACGGCGAGGGTGTCGTAGCCGACCGTGAAGGAGTTCGCGTCGGACGTCTGGGACGTGGACCCGGGCGCCGACAGCCCGGTGACCGTATAGCCGTCCGGCAAGGGCCCGTTGACCGTCAGGTTGGCCGCTGCCCCGGTGTCGTCGGAGTTCTGCAGCCGGACGGTGTAGGTGAGGGTCGATCCGATGACCGGGTTGGGGTTGTCCACCGTCTCCGCGGCCGTCACCTGCGGCGGGCACACGTTGTCCTTGCCGCCGATGACGCACATGTCCGCCGCGCAGGTGTGGACGGCGTTGCTGTACTCCTCCTGCACGATGTACGGGTGGCCGTGCAGGTACACGTCGGCACCGGAGTCGTCGCGCGGGGTGAACTTGTACGCGCACTTGTCGCCGATCTCGCCGCCGCTGGGGTCGCCCTTCTGCGTCCAGGACTGGTTGGGATGGGGGTCGGTGACGGCTTCGATCACTTCGTGCGACAGGGTGCTGATCTCGGAGTCCGCGGCCATGTCGCCGTTCGGCGAGCTGCCGCCGACGTCGCAGGACGGGCCGCCGTGGTCGCCGTCGTCGTTGCCCATGAAGGCGTAGATGGCGTCCTTGCCGTTGTCGTCGAAGTGGTCGTGGTACGCGCAGTACGCACCGGTGTGCTTGCCGCCGTCGACGAATGTGCAGCCGTTGGGGGCGTCCGGGGCCGAGCACTGCTGGACGTCGCGCCCGGTGAAGACTGCGACGAGGTGCGTGGAGTCCTCGGCCCACCCCTTGGCCGCCACCGCGTGCGAGACCTCGTCGGTGATGTCGCCCGACGTCAGCGGCCCCGCCATGGTGCCGTCGTGCGGGTACGCCCGGGTGTCGAGGTAACTGCCGCCGAACGACACCGTGTTGGGGATGTGTCCGCTGTCGTCGTAGTACTGCGTCAGCAGGTTGTAGAAGGACGTGTTGCCGGTGTCCTGCACCCACCGCTGCTGCAGGTTCTCGAAGGCGGCGTCACCGTTCGGATCGGCCTCGAAGTGCCGGCCGGACGGCAGCCAGAACACCAGCGAGATGGTGATGCTGTGCATGACCGGGCCGGTGCCGCGGGGCAGGTCGTAGCTCGGGTCGGGCGCGGGTTCGTGCGTGTAGGACGGCGCGACGGTCGGGCCGGCGGCTTTGCCGGTGGCGCTGGGCTTCGCGGTGGGCGTGGTGGTGCTGGGCGTGACGGCCGAGGCGGGCCGCGCCCAGGCGAAGCCGTACTTGCCGTTCGGGCCGGGGCCCGAGGGGGCGGCCGGTGGCGTGGCCGCGGATGCCGATGCGGACGTGGACCGGACGGAGACGTGCGGTGCGGTGGCCTTGGCCGGCTGCACGGACTTCGCGGCGGGGGCCTTCGCGGCGGCGGCCGGCGCGTGGTCCGGTTGCGCCGCCGTCACGGCCGCGGCCGTCCCCTGCAGGCCCAGGACGAGCATGGCCGTGGCGGCCACCCCCGCGCAGAGCCGTGCTCTTAAAAGCAGTTGTGTGCTCATGGTGCTTCTTCCCCTCCCTGCGCCGGCTCCGACGGCACGCGGTCGCGGACGGAGCGAAGCCGGGCGCCGCAACGCTAGGGGTGATGAGGATGTGCGGGGAGGAGTCAATACGTGAAAATTTTGTCATGAACCAGACATAACCTGCCTGCCTGGGGGAACCTGTTCGCGCACCCGGCCGTCCAACCAGCGCACCTACCCTCCCCCTGCCGGGCCGCCGACTGATACGGAGATCCCGATGGCCACATCCCGCTCGTCCCTGCCGGGTGCGTGGGCAGTCGGCGTCGCCGCGGTGGCGCTCGCTTTGTCCGGCTGCACGTCGTCCGGTGGCTCGGACGGAGGCGGGACGCCGTCGGGGGCGGCCTCTCCTACGGCATCGGTCAGCGCGACGGGCAGCGCGTCCGCGCCGGGCACGAGAAGCCCGGCGGGTGGCGGTGCCGGCACCGTCTCGCTGACCCTCGCGGCGAACGGGACGACCGTCCGCCTCAGGATCGGACAGCACGTCCACGTCGCGCTGGCCACGTCCTACTGGACGTTCCGTCTCCCGGACGCCCCGGCCGTCCTCCACCAGGACGCGACGGGTTCGGCGAATCCGTCGCCCTCCGTGAGCTGCGCGGCGCCCCTGGCTGAATCGGGCGGTTGCGGTGACCGCACCGCGGACTACACCGCGACGGCGGCGGGCACGTCGCTCATCGTGGCAACCCGCACGATCTGCGGCGAGGCGATGCGCTGCACGGCCGCGAGCGGGCACTTCCAAGTGCGGGCCGTCGTCGGCTGACCTCCGCCCCGCCGGCGGGGCACGCCGGCAACGCCGGTGACGGGACACGACGGGCCCCGCATCACCACGGCGAACCGCCCACCGGGAACGGCGAGTTCGAGGCAGGACGTGCCCCCGCAGGGGCGCGCGGAAGGCCGCGACCAGCCGGCAGCCGCCGACGATGACGGAGCCGGCTTCGGGGTGGCGCCCTGGGCGGACCCGTGCGAGTACAACCCCAGCCACGCCCCCACGATCACGACCGACAGCCGCTCCCACCAGCGCGCCCACTCACACGGGTACAGGCGCACGGATACATGCGCGGCGTCTCGGCCGAGAGGAGGTGCTGCCTGCGCACGCCCGGATGCTGGAGAACATGCTCCACATCCAGCCCAGCGGGGCCTGACCAGTGGCCGCCTGCGCCCCGTACACAGGCCGAGGCCGACAAGGGGGCCGGCCCCCACCGGTGCGGTGGGGGCCTTCTGGTGGAGCGCCAGCCCGGACTCGAACCAAGACCTCCCGCCAGGAAGGCGGGCGTGCTGCTTGCACTACTGGCGCGAGTGGCCGCCTGCACAGTGCACAGGTCAGCCAGCCACGGAAGACGCTACACATCCCCCTTGCCATCCGCTCGTCACGTTGCGCCCTCCGGGTGAGAGAGGCAGAGGAGTGCTCGCCCCTCCGGTCCTGCCGTCGTGGAGCGCGAGGCGGGGCGCGAAGCCGGTCTGCCGGTCGGCTCTCCTGCTGGGGCACTGACCGAAGAGCGGCGTGATGCGCCGGAGGCCATCGACCCGTCGTGGCGCTCCACCTCACCCCGCGGAGCCTGACAAGCGGCCTCCAGCACCCGTACGCAGGCCGACAAGGGGCGGCGCCAACTGGCCCCGGCCGCCCGCCAGTTCCACGCCCGCGAAGGACGCTCCACGTCCCCAGCAAGCACATCGAGGACGTCGACGGAGGCCGCACCGACTAGGCCAGTTCACCGACAACGCCCGCCGCCGAGCCGACAAATTCACCGCGGAGCGGCGCAAGAAGCTGACCGGCCTGGGGATGCACTGGGCAGGGCAGGGGGCGTGACGAGCACGCACCACGACCTCTTGAGTGCCTGTCTCTGGACCCCCGGCAAGACCGGGTTCGGCAGCTTGATAGCAGGTGGACCGAGGGTGGACCTGCTGACCGTCAGCACCAGGTGATCAAGCTGCCTTGACTCTTCGGGGTGCTCTGGGTGGCGCTGACCACCCCTCGGGCCACACCGGCCGCAGAGAGTTCCGTTCGGGGAACGGTCACCGTGGCCGTTCCCCGAGTGCTTGCGCGATGCTCCCGTTCCAGATCGGCGGCTCTTGACCTGGTGATTCAGGGTTCAGAAGCAGGCACGTGAATGCCCTTACCAGGCACGTCCCTTGGGGTTGGGCTTGTCACCTGGGCGCTTGCCGTGGTCTTTGCACGGGCGCTTGCCGGGACGATTGCCGTGGTCCTTGCCCTGTTCCTTGTGGAGAACGAAGGTGACCTGGGTCTCCACGTGTTCCTCGACGTTCACCGGGCCGATGCAGGGCTTCCTGGGGAGGGCGTAGCCCTCGGGGACGCCGACGATGCAGACGTCGTACGTGCCCGGGGGCAGGTCCTCGACGTCGCAGGTGCCGTTGGCGTCGGTGGTGCAGGTGCCCGCGGTCTCGCCGGCCGCGTCGGTGATCCTCACCTCGGTGCCCTCGACGCGGTTGCGTGTCTTCTTATCGATGACCTTCGAGATGATCGAGCCGCCGGTGGACTCAAAGTTCAGACAGACCCTCGCGTGGTCGACCGTGGCGCAGATCGACTCGGGCCGGGGCTGGCCGGCGGGCCAGGTGGTGGTGGCGTGCAGCGATGCGTCGGTGGTCACCTGATCAGGTGTCAGGATGCCTGGATCGGCGGTGAACGTGGTCAGCACCGGGTGGAAGAAGGGCCCAGCCTGCGGGTGCCCGCTGGAGTCGTTCTGCAGGCTGGCGGTGATCTGTGCCTGCTGTCCGGCTGCGATCCCGGCGGGCTCGGAGTGGATCGTCAGGACCAGCCAGGGCTGGAACCCGACCTGGTCGTCCGCGGTCCCGGCCACGTGGTCGCAGCCGTCGCCGTTCGGCATGTCGTTGCAGCCCCACCAGTTGAACCGCGCATCAACGTCCGCGGCCCGGTCGTCGTCGACCAGACCCTGTCCGGAGCCGCTGTCGACGATCCGGTTGTACCGGGCCGTCATCGGCCCGGAGTAGGCGCCCTGTGCGACGAAGATGCCGGAGCCGCCCGATCCGGTGATGGTGTTCTGCGTGATGGTGGTATCTGAGCTGGGTGTTTGCTGACCGCGCGGGGTGAAGCCGATGGCGTCGTGACCGGAGTCGACGATGCGGTTGCGCAGCACGGTGACGCCGCTGCTGTTGGAGATTTCGACGCCGAACCGGTCGGTGAACGTTCCGGTCCGCTCGATGGTGTTGTCCGCGATCGTAATGCCGGTGTTCGTCACTGCGGCGAAGCCGGTGAACAGCAGAACGCCGCCGCGGGTCTTGTCGGCGATCGTGTTGTGCGTGATGTCGATGTCGTGGCAGGCGCCGGACACTTGGACACCGCTCCAGCCGCCGATCATGCTGTTCCGGGTGACGACGGCGTCCGAGACGACGACGAGTGTGATCGGGAACTCGCCGTCCATGTCGTTGTCCGCGATGGTGATGTTCCGTGTTGCGCCCGGGACTTCACCGCCGGCGATGTTGATCGGTGCGTTGCCGTTGTCGTGGAACGTGCTGTGCGCGAACGTCGCGTTCGCCAGTGGTCGATAGGTGAAGACCCCGTTGCCCTGCGCCCCGGGGTGGCGGGTGGCGTTGTTGTTGCCGATGAACAGGTTCTGCTGGAAGACCGAGGGGATCGCGCCGTTGGAGGACGGGGCGAATCCCTTGAGATTGTTCGAGAAGATGTCGTTCTCGACCTCGTAGCCGCTGAAGTTCTCGCTGGTGGTCACCCCCGCGCCGTCGGCGTTCCCGGTGAAGGTGAAACCGTCGATGGACACGCCGTTGGCCTGTGCGATCCACATGTCCTGCTGGATCGGGGTGTTGAGCGTGGTCGTGATGACCGTCTCACCCGGGCCTCCAGAGGTGCGGGTGCGGGCGTCCACTCCGGCCTGGGCACCCTCGAGACGCAGGTCGGCCTTCCGGATGACCAGAGGAGAGGTCATGACGTAGGTACCGGCCTGCACCCTGATGGTGTCTCCGGGGGCCGCCTGGTCGTAGGCGAACGGAACAGACGCACAGGGTACGGCGGCCGAGCCGCACCCCGGCGTGTCGTTCCCGGTGGCCGCGACGTTGAGGACGGTCGCGGCGGCGGCCGGAGGCGCGACTCCCAGCACTGGGCCTGCCCCGCCGAGCAGGGCCGCCAGCCAGTAGGCAAGCCATCGTCTGTTCATCAAGGGAAACCTTCCCGGCGATAGTCACACTACGCATTGGTTCGTAGCGGAGAGTAATGGAAGGTAACACGGTCTCCACCGGTGGGATCGCGACGCGCAGGAGCCCGTCGGCCCGGGGTCGCCCCCACGGTGTACGCAGGAGTGCTCTCCGCCCAAGCCCGCAGCACGGCAACCTCCCCGCGAACTGCCTGCTGACAGCACACCGCTATGCCACCCTGCCCGGCGTGACCCGCGAACGGTCAGGCGCCAACGCCCTCAGCACTCCGGCCTGGACCCGCACACCTCTGCCCGGGGCCGCAGAGCGCCCGGAGGCCGGCCACCGCGTCGTCCCCGTTCGTCGCCGAGCTGCTCGGTGACCTTCATCGATGGCCCTGTCGGTCTGCGCCGGCTCAGGCGCAGAAAAGCGGCTCGACCTGGGCGGTGTCCTCGGTCCCGCGGTAGTGGGTGATCAGGCCGTCCCGGAAGGTGAACCAATGGTGCAGGTCCATGGCCACACTCCGACCGCTGGCTCGGTGGTGAGCCTTCAGCCGCACCACGGCCATGACGTCCGCCTCATTCGCTGCGAACGCCACCGGAGTGAACTCCTCGACCTCCATGGCCGAGCCGAACTGCTCGAAGAAGAGGCCCACCTCGGACTTGCCCGAGCGCACGCCGTACCACGGCGCGGCCGTCGATGCCGCCTCCGCCGCCCAGTCCACGTCGTCGCTCAACGCGTTCAGAATGCTCTGCACGTCGCCGCGTCCGAACGCCCCGTAGATCGACTTGATGGTGGCGACGTTGGTGTCCGCGCTCATGGCCTGCCTCCACTTTGTTGACACACGCGTGCCGTAGCCCTCGTGGCTTCACGGTATGAGTCGACCGGTCGCCGGGGCCGGTGCTCCGCGCGTGTCGCGGACCAGGCACTCGAACAGGCCATCTCCACACCGCGCCTTCCCGCTCTTGGGCGCAGGCTCAAACAGATGGAGGACCGACCGGATGTGATCAGGCCGGTCTGGCGAGTTGGTGGATGCGCCGCACCCGTCCGTCGTCGGCGACCTCGCCCATCAGGATCCAGTCCATCCGCACGCTGCCGAGGTTGCGGTGCTCGGCGACGAGTCGGCAGCGGGCCGCGAACCGGTGGCCGTCGACGAGGAGTTCATCGATCGTCAGCTCGCCGGCGGTGACGTTCTTGCGGGTCGGGGCCGCGTGGGCGATCAGCTGGTTCCGGGTGAGAGCGTTGCCGTCGGTGACCCACACCACGTCGGCGGTCATGGCGCGGTCCACGATCAGGGCCGGGTCCTCCTCGGACTGGGCGATGTCGCGCGTGTAGTCGATCAGCAGGCGGCGGGCCGCCTGTTCGGTTACCTCGGCTGTCTGTGGCATGTCCGTCATCGTCGGAGCACCCTGCTAAAGTTGTCAACCGTGTCAGAGATAAGGCGTCGCCGCCAGCGGGTGGAGGTCTCGCGCAACCGCGCGACTCTGCTCTCGGCTGCGATACAGGTCCTGTCCTCACGCCCCGAAGCGGGCATGGCCGAGATCGCCGCCGCAGCCGGGTTGACCCGGCAGACGGCGTACGTGCACTTCGGCACGCGGGAGGCACTGCTGTCGGCGGTCCGCGACGAGCTCAGTCGCCGGGCGATCGCCGTGCTGGAGGCCGCCGACGTCCAGGCCGGCACCGCCACCGAGGCACTCGACAGGTTCCTCACCGCTGTCGGCACCCTGCTGGCCGAGCAAGCCGTACTGGCCGCCCTGGCCGAACATGAACCCGCCTGGGAGGCGGACGCCGCCCGCCACGTTCCGGTCCAGCAGATGCTGGAATCCGTCATCCAACGCGGCCGCGAGGGCGGTGAGTTCACCACCGCACTGGACATCGGATGGCTGGTGACGGCGACGGTCGCTCTCGGACACGCCGCCAACCAGCGGGTCCGCGCCGGCCTCGTCGACGCCCCCACCGCTGCAGCCCAGTTCCGCACCTCCGTGATGCTGCTCCACGGCGCCGGCGGCGGGACCCGCCTCAGGGACTGACGCACGTAGCCGAGGTGGCCGCGGCCCTTCGCGCGGACTCCGGCGGTACGGCGCGCAGGCCCTTGCGCTTCCGGCCGCCGTACGCGGGCGGCTGGGCGCCGTGGCGGACGGCCCGGGCCGTCCGGTTGATGGGCGGGCGCCGTACGGGGCCGGCGCCCGCCGGAAGGCACGGCCGCTGTCCGGAAGCAGCTAGCGGCCGGTGCCTGCGTAGTCGGGTGCGCAGTCGTCGACGTTGCTGATGACCACGCACGCCTTGAAGAGGCTGATCGGGTTGCTCCGGATGTCGGCGGTCTCCTATCCCACGTCGGCCGGCATGCCCAGGTGGTTACCGCCGGGTCCGTGGCGAGGCAGAGCGTGGAAAGCGACGGCTAGCTGCGTGTTCGCACCGTGCGTGTGGCGCATGCCCAAAAAGTGACACTTACCAATCCGGACATGCCCGCGGCCTTCTGCCCTCACAGGGCAGCTTCGCATTCACGGGAGGAGCGGGGGGCCCACGAAAAGGCTGAGCCAGTCGCGGTAGGCCGATGCGAAGGGCTCGGCGCCGTGGCCGTCGCGGCGGGCGGCCGCCATCAGCCAGTGGCATGTCTGCCGGGCCCGGGCGACGACATGATCGGGATAGCCGAACCGCACCCGGTGTTCGGCGAACTCGTCCTCGTCCTTGCTGTAGGCGGTGCCGCCCCGGGGCCGCACGACATCGAGATCGAGGTCGACGGCGTGCAGGACCGTCCGGTCGGCGTTCCACTCGGGCACGGTGCAGATGTCGCCGTACAGCTCGGGTCCCGGGTCCGCGCAGAACGTGGCGATCCACCACTGACCGCGGGGAATCACCATCACGTGGGGAAACCGGTTCGGCCAGCCGCCGGCGTCCGACTGGACGGGGACCCCCTGCGCCGTGCCCAGCCACACCCCGTGCTCGTCCTGGCCCAGACGGCCGGCTGTCCACCGTCCGCTCAGCGCGCCGTCGTACTTGCGTACCTCGACCAGGACGGAGCGGCGGTCTGCGATCACCCTCATGACGCTAACGCGCAGAGCACCCCTGAGGAACCCGTGCGGCCTGGACCGGCGGCGGCCGCCGGGATCACGAATGTGTCACGGGCGGTCAGGTGTGCAGCAGTGTGGGGGTGTTCGCCGTCTGGTGGGGTGGAGACAGTGAGGGATGGCGCGAACAGGGGGTGGGAATGCGTCCCGACGACGTGGCGGAGTTCAGCGCGTTCGTGAGGGCGAGATCGGGGGCGCTGTTCCGAACGGCGGTGCTGCTGACGGGAGATCGGGGCCAGGCCGAGGACCTGGTGCAGTCGACGCTGGAGCGCCTGTGCCGCCACTGGCGGACGGTGAGCCGTGCCCAGGCGCCCGAGGCGTACGCGCGGCGGGTCCTGGTGAACCTGGTGTACGACCGGCATCGGCTGCGGCGCCGCGCCGGGACCGAGGTGCTGCTGGGCGACAGCGGCCCGCCGTCGCCGGGGTCCGACGCCTACCAGCAGATCCTGTCCCGCGACGAGTTGATGCGGGGCCTGCGGGCCCTGCCGGTCAGCATGCGGACCGTCCTGGTCCTGCGCTACTTCGAGGACCTGGCCGACACGGAGATCGCCGCCCTGCTGGGGATCCGCGAGAGCACGGTGCGCTCGCAGGCCGCCCGGGGGCTGGGCAAGCTGCGGGCCCGGGCCGGCGACAAGGCCGCCGGCCCGACCCGGGGAGGTACCCGATGACAGCGGAGCGCGAGGACGCGATGGACGACGTGAGCGCGGCGCACGACGCCGCCGCAGGGCCCCGGCTGGAGGCGGAACTCACCGCGGTGATGGCCGAGTTCGCCGGCTGCGAGCAGCCGCCGCATTTCGATCCGGTGGCGATCGCGAGGGCGGCCGGAGCCTGGCGGCGCTCGCGGTTCGCCCTCGCTGTGGGGGCGGTGGTGGCCGCGGCCGCGTCGACGGCGGTGATCGTGCTCGGCACGGGCGGCGGTCACCGCGACCGGCCGCTGCCGCCGGCGACCCTCGCCCCGACGCGTCCGGTGGTGCCGTCCGCGCCGATCGGCGCGGACGCCGTGGTGCGCGGGCTGTTTCCCGCGGCGACGATGTACCAGCACCCCTCGGTGCGCGGGCAGGTCGACCTCACGACGGTCCGTGCACTGTTCTCCGATTCCGCCGCGTTCACCCGGGTCTGGGGCGACGGCGGGCTCGGGGTCACCTGCGGCGAGCGGGCCGACGGCGTCCTGGCCGCCGATCCGGGGAACGTCCTGTTCTACCGCGGCACGACCCTGCTGGACCGGCAGGCGTCCCTGGCCCTGGATCCGGTCACCGGCCGGATCACCGCGATCAGTTGCACCGCACGCGGGGGTGAGCCCGGTGATCCGGCGGTGGCCGGCCACTACGGGCACCCGGCAGGTGGCGGCAAGGGCGGCACGGACTGCGGCCGTCCTGCCCCCGTGACATGGCTTGCCGACGAGCCGGCGTCGGGGACCGTCGTGCACGGCTGGACCGTGACGCTGGACGGCGCGGCGCCGTTCCAGCTCACCGTCGACGACGTCACGGGCGGGGTGAGCGCCGTCTGTTCGTGACGCGGCCGCCGCCGCGCCGGCCGGGCCCCCGGTCGGCGCGGCTGGTCGGTCCGGACCGGCGCGACCGCGCCGGAGCGCAGGCGCGGCCGCGAGAGAGGGGTCGTCGAGAGGGTCTCGCGCAGGTTCGGCACGACCTGTCGCCGATCCACTGCCCGGCCGAACGGGCGTCGCCGAACGGCATGTTCGCGGGGCGTGGTTGTGGGTCGGAAGGCGCCGGTGCCGTGGGGGGCGCCCCGTCCGGTGGGGCTGTCCCCTCCGGTGCGGGCGTGGCACCACTGCGTGGGAGCGAGCAGGCACTCAGCTGCTCGACGGCCTGGATGAGGCTGCGCTGGCGACCGTGCCGTGCCGCCCGTACGAACGGGCTCTGGAACTCGGCCCGACCGGCAGGCGGCGACGCCGTGCGGTGATCCAGCTGGCCGGTTCGCTGCGGAATCTCGGCCGGCCCGAGGAGTCCGTGGGCTCTGCTGACCGCCGAACGCGGCGTGAGTGCCGACCCGTTGGACGACGCGGTCGTGCGGTCCTCGCGCCGGCCCCGGCCGACGTCGGCCCGGTCCGTGAAGGCGACGGTGTCGCGCTCGCCGCGCTCCCCCCGCACCTGCCCCGCTACCAGCGCTCGATGCCAGCTATGCCCCGGTGCGTTTCAGCCGCCCTTGCCCCGGGGGTGTGCGCGGGCGCGGTGGCCCAGGGCGAACTTGAGGGGGACCAGCACGAGCCAGGTCCACAGTGCCGCTTTCGGGGAGGCGAAGGCGATCGGCACCGTGGCGCCGAAGACCGCAGCGGTCACGAGCAGGTCGGTGACGATGTCCAGATCGCCGGAGCTGGTTGCGGTCGTCTCGTGGCGGCCCGCCCCCTCGGCCCGCCGTTCGCGGCGGATGACCTGGATCACCGCCAGTTGCAGCAGGTCGATGAGGGCGACGGTGCCTGCGTAGAGGGCCACGGCCAGGGGCTGGGAGCCGTATTCCGACAACAAGGTGGTGGGGAAGGGCAGCAGCGCGATGGCGCCCAGCCCGGCGAGCGTGAGCCGGAGCGCCGGTCCTTCCACCCGGCGGGCGATCTGCAGCATCCGCCGGTGGTCGCGCCAGAAGGCGGCGAGGATGGTGAAGCTCAGCGCGTAGGCGCCGATGTGGGGCAGCAGGTCGTGCAGCATGCTGCGGAATTCGGCGGGGTTCAGACCGCTGGTGACATGGATGTCGAGCACCAGCAGCGTCATCGCGATGGCGAAGATCCCGTCGGACAGCGCGATCAGCCGCGCCAGGTTGCGGCTTTCGGGATCCTCGACGCTCACGCTCATGGGCAAAGCCTGGCCGACCACCGCGGGGGCACCCGCCGATTACGCTTTCGGCGGGCACGCCGCCGCCCGCCACCGCGGGGCGCGCCGGGCGGCCGGCCGCGGCGCTGAACGTCCTTCCCGTTATCCGGCCCCCGCGCCAGACAGGTGTCGAAACGCCCTTGCCCGGCAGCGGCCGCCCCGAGCGGGTCATACACCGCGGCGGCTGCCGCGCCGATACCGGGCCCGCCCAGCCCGCCGGCACCAGCCGGACCCGGGCCGCGCTCGGCCGTCAGCCCCGGAGGCGTTGCGGGCGGCGAAGCCCCTGTCTCCAGGCGTCCTGCGGCCTCACCGGGACAGGGCAGTCATCAGCGTGCGCATGGTGGCGACAAGGGCCGGGCGGAAGGCGTTCAGGCGGGGCGGCTTCTGCGGGTAGCCATCTGCGTCCGGGGGCGGGGCCCCGCCCGGTCCGCTCCACTGTTCAGCAACGCTGAGGGCAATGGTGAGGACCGCGCCGCCGTGACGGACGGTCAGGGTCTCGTCGCCGTCGTCGTCGGTGAGCAGGTAGGCGCTGTCCCCGAGACCGGGCACAGGAACGCTGGCCTGGGCTCTGCTCGAGGTCACGATGCCCGACGGATCGACGACCGCCATCCACGGCGCATTCTGCCCCAAGGGGTGAGGGCCGCCGAGGTCGTCGAATTCAGGGGCCGGGTCGGTCTTCTTGTGCAGCTGCACCGTGACGACGGCGTTGTAGAGGACCGCCCACTTGGCTCCGACGGAGCCTTGCGCGTCGAGTGTGCACTGGGCCAGGTCGAGCGCGGGGCCGGTCCGTATGGCAGCCGGGGCCGCCGCGAAGTGCTCGGTGGCGAAGGAGTCGGTCAGTGGTTTGAGGTTGTCGCCGCTGCAGGGGCTTTCCGAGAGCGTGTAGTGGTGAAGATCGGGACGGGATGCCTGTCCGTACCCGGTGAGGTGGAGTACCAGCGCCCCCGCAGCCGAGGTCGCTATGACGGCTCCGACGACCCATCTCCACGGCCATCCGCCTCGGTTGGCCGGCGCTGTACCGACCGTGTCGGCGAAAGCACCGGCGCCCCAGCGGTTCTCGGGCCCGTCGCCCATTTCCGGCTCCGAGATCACCGTTGCCCGCCCCCATGTCTCGCTGTCGATCCCGCAGTGAATCCCGCGCCGGCCCAACCGTCAAGGAAACCAGCCCAGCGACGCCGGCTCCGGGGGCCGACCCGGTCGTCCGGCCGGACGGTGTCCGTGGGCGACGGGCAGCGTCCTGCTCTTTTCCGGGTCCTCCGGGCCGCGCAGGGTTCTTGGGGGCGCGGAGGCGGCACCCCCGCAGGTGCCGTAACGAATCGGCAACGACCGCGCGGTGGTTGCCACCATGTAGGCCCGCGTCGTCGTCAGGTCTGCGAAACCCGCAAGCGGACCCGCCCCGAACCGGCCCCGGGCCAGAACGCCCGCTCCCCGGCCACCGCGAACCGCCGCCCCGCCGCACCACCGGACCGCCGCACCCGGCAGATCAGAGGTACCGCCTATGTCCCCGACGGCCGAAGAGGCCAAGGTCACCTTCGACGCGTTCGTCACGACACGCGGCCCCACCCTTTTACGGACGGCCTTCCTGCTCACCCGCGACTGGGGCAAGGCGGAGGACCTCCTGCAGACCGCCCTCGCCAAGGCCTACCCGCGCTGGAAGCAGATCGAGGAGTTCCCGGAACCCTACGTACGGCGCATCCTCGTCACCTCCTACGCCACCTGGTGGCGGCGGCGCTGGCGGCACGAACTACCCAGCGGTGACTTCTGGGACGGCGAACGCCTGCCGGCCGTCGAGGACTTCGCCGAACGCTACGCCACCCGCGCGCTGGTCCTGCGGCTCATCGGTGAACTCTCGCCCGCCCAGCAGGCGGTCGTCGTGCTCCGCTACTACGAGGGGCTGTCCGTCGCCGAGACCGCCTACTGCCTCAACCGCTCGGTGGACACCGTCAAGACCCAGTCCTCGCGCGCGCTGGCGAAACTGCGGGCGCACCCTGAGCTGCTCAAGGCGTTCACCGGCGCCGCGAGCTGACCCGGCCCCCTTCCCACGACCGCGGAAAAGAGTCCATCACCGCCATGAACACCACGCACCACGCGGACGACCTCGAAAACCGCCTGCCCGGCCTGCTGGCCGACGCCGCGGCAGACCCACCGGGCAACCCCCGCCGGCTCGCCCAGGTGCAGCTGCGCGCGTCCCGGCGCCGCCGCACCCACAGGGCGGGCGCGGCGAGCGCCCTGGCCGTCGTGGCCGTGGCCGCAGCCATGACGCCGGCCCTCCTCGACCAGGGCGCCCACCCCGCCGGAGCGCCCAGCCAGGCCGGCCGGACCGGCCGGGCAACCGCCACGCCGACACCGGCGGCCACCCCCAAGACCACCTCCCCGGCCACGGCCGACGGCCACTACCCGGCACTGTTCTCCGTGCCCAACACCACCTTGTCCACCAGTCTCGCCATCGCCTACGGAACCGGTCCGGGAACCAAACAGGTGACGATCCCCGACGGCAGCAGGATCGGCGCCGTCGAACTGCGCTGCGTGGGCAAGGGCGCCATCGGCGTCGACGACCACGGCACGCTCGGCAGCGACCTGTCCGTCCCCCCGCGACCCTCCACCCCCAACTGCGCGGCAGGGTTGAGCGCCGAGGCCGACCTCGTCGCCGAAGGCGTCCGCTCCGGCCCCAACACGGTGGTCGCACCCGGCACACCGGTCACCATGACGGTCCGCACGACCGGGAACGTGCGCTGGTGGCTCGTCGTCGGCCGGGTGGGCGGCCAGTCCCGCTCCGGAGTCCCCGACCCGGACACGCTCACACTCGGGCCCGCACCCGCCGAGCAGCACCTGGCCGGCCGCACCACCGCCGCCGGCCTCCTCTACCAGTGCGGGCAGCGCAAGGAGCAGGTCCGGATCGCGTTCGCCGTCTCCGGCACACCCGTGCACGCCGTGCTGCACTGCGATGCCGGAACGACCTACGTCATCACCTTCTCCGCCCCGCTCCACCTGACGGCGCCCGTCAAGGACCCGCTCATTCGCCTGGTTGGCAGCCCCTCCTCTCCCGACGACTACTGGGCCGCCCTCCTCACCCCCAGCGGCCTGGCCGCCTGGTCGGCGATTCCCGGCGTCATCCACGCCCACCTCCCCCTCTGAGCGCACGGTTCGCGGTTGACGACGCCGGTCGCCGCCGCCCACCCGTCCCCCGCGGCCAGGTGATCCAATGTGGTCATTCGTGTGGCGCAGCGCGGCGCGCGTCGGCTTGTGTGAACAGGCCGCGCCCGATTGTCTGCCTCGCGTCAGCCAGCACGTCCGCTGTCGGCCAGCACATCCGCTGGCCGGCGTCGGCTACCTCGGGAGTCACCGTGCGCGCACGAAGCCTGTCTGTCGCGGCCGCAGCCACTGCGCTCGTCCTGGTCCAGCCGGGCCTCGCCGTCGCGGCCGACGAC
The DNA here is from genome assembly GCF_900110255.1 of Actinacidiphila rubida. Taxonomy (GTDB): domain Bacteria; phylum Actinomycetota; class Actinomycetes; order Streptomycetales; family Streptomycetaceae; genus Actinacidiphila; species Actinacidiphila rubida. Next base: position 80,878 of record NZ_FODD01000033.1, on the reverse strand, counting down.
CCCTCCACCACCATCACGTACAACGTCACCTCGGGCGCGTTGACGATGTCGGTACCGGTCAGCGTCGCCCTCGGCTCGGGAGCGCCCGGCACCACGATCAGCGGGGCGCTCGGTCCCGTGACCGTCACCGACGACCGTGCCCTGGCCTCGGCCAGTTGGACGGTGACCGCGGCGGAGACGGACTTCGCCAGCGGTCCCTCGACGATCCCCGCCACCAGCGCCGGCTACGATCCCGGGTCGATCACGACGACCGGTACCATCACCGCCACCACAACGCCCGTGACGCTGAGCAACTCCGCGCAGACGGTGGTCACCGGAAGCGCCGGGGTCGGAGACAACACCGCGACCTGGAACCCGACCGTCACCGTTCACGTGCCCGCCGCCGCCGTCGGCGGGGCCTACACCGGAACGCTGACCCAATCCGTTGCCTGACGCACTGAAGGGCGCGCGCCGGTACTGGGTTGTGCTGCTGGCGCTGGCCTTCGTCCAGGCGGCCGCGATGACCCCGGCCACCGGAGCGACGCCGGCGGCCGCGATGACCCCGGCGGCGGGGACGCCCGAGCCGTCCTCCCCCGCCCACCCGGCCGGGAGCAGGACCATCGGCATCAAGCTGCTCGACGCCCCGGAAAGCCGCCGTGCCGATCCCCGGGCACACGCCTACATCATCGACCACCTCGCGCCCGGCTCGACCATCGAGCGGCGGGTGGAGGTCACCAACGAGTCGTCCACACCGATCCACGTCAACGTCTACGCCGCGGCGGCCGCCATCGCCAACGGCACGTTCACCTTCGCGCCGCAGCGCACCCCCGACGAACTGACCGGCTGGACCTCACTCGACACCGCGGACCTCGAGCTGGCGGCCTCCGAAACAGCACGGGTACACGCCACCATCCAGGTGCCCAGGGACGCCGCCGCCGGGGAGCGGTACGGCGTCATCTGGGCGCAGACGGGCATCGGCACGGACCGCTCGCACACGCTGACGATGCTGGGCCGGGTGGGCGTCCGCATGTACATCGACGTCGGTCCCGGTGGTGAGCCACCCTCGGACTTCACGATCGGGCGGCTCTCTGTGTCCCGGGCCCGCGACGGGCGGGCGGAGGTCCGCGCCCGGATCCAGAACACGGGGGGCCGCGCCCTGGACATCAACGGGGCGCTCGCCCTCTCCGACGGGCCGGCCGGGCTGCGCGCCGGACCGTTCCCGGCCGCCGAGACGGACACCGCACTGGCTCCGGGTGACCATGCGGAGGCGGTCGTCCCGCTGGACGCACAACTGCCGGCCGGCCCCTGGACCGTGGCGCTCACGTTCAACAGCGGCCTGGTCGAGCGCACCACACGCGCCACCATCACCTTCCCGGCGGCTTCCGGTGGCGCCGGAACGGTCGCCGCGGCGGCCGTCGGGCAAGGGCGCTTCCCCAGCCCTGTGGTCGCCGGGCTCTCCGTCCTCGTCCTCGCCGCCGTGTGCCTTCCGCTGTCCACGTTCCTGCGGCGCCGCCGGTGACCACTCCCAGCCCAGGGTCGCCCCCGCAGCCGGTTGATCCGCTCCATGGGCGACATATGACGGGTCGTCATCGAGCGTGCCGCCGGCCCCTTTTCGCGGCGGCGCCGGCGTTCCGCGCGCCGAGATCCGACTACGGCTTGTCATCGACGGTTGGGAAGTGGAGATGTCGCTGTTCAGGCAGGGGAAAGGGCGGGCTGGAGCAAGCCCCGGCACGGGAGGTAGGCACGGCATGTTTCGCTTGCGGCTGAGGGCGCGGGCCCGCAGGACGGGGAAGGTCACGATGGCCCGGCTGGCCGTCCTGGCGATCGTCGTGGCCACGGCCTCGACCGCCACGGTCCAGCGCTCCTACGTCAACGACGGGACGGCGCCGGTGATGGACACCTTCACCGCCACCGCTCTCACCGCACCCGGCGGCACCGCCGCCACCCACCCCGGCGGCACCGCCGCCACCGCCGGCACCGCCGATACCGGCCTCACCTTTACCGTCGTTCCGGTCCGCCGGCCCTCCCTGACCATCGCCAAGACGCACGCGGGCACCTTCGTCCAGGGCCAGGACGGCGTGTACACGATCACGGTGGGCGACGCCACCACCGCCGCCGCCCCCACCAACGGCACCACGGTCACCGTCCACGACGTCCTCCCCGCGGGTCTTCGGGCCGACAGGATCACCGGCCGGGGATGGCGCTGCACGCCGGCCACCCTCACCTGCACCCGCGGCGACGTCCTGCCCGCCGGGCACCACTACCCGCCCGTCACCTTGAAGGTCGGCATCTCCTGCAACGCCCGTGCGCGGGTCACCAACACCGCCACCGTCACCGGAGGCGGTGACCCCGCCACCCGCACCGCCACCGACACCACCACGATCAGGCACCACGGGCACGACCGCGACGGGCGTCATGACGGCTGCGATCGCCACGACCACTGACGCTGGTCCGGCGGGAGGTCGAACCGGCGATGCCGCCTCTGGCCACCCACGGGCCGGCCGGCTTCGGCCGGGATGCCGGCGGACCGCTGACGGAGCTGTTCGGCCGGGTCACCCGGAAGCTGTCACCGAACGGTGCCCAATAGCCGCGGTCGGGCGCACGATTGACCGGTGACGAATCGTGCGGAAGAACTGATCGAGCTCCGGCGGGAGATCCACCGCCGGCCCGAACTCGCCGGCCAGGAGCGGGAGACGGCCGGGCTCGTCGCGGAGCAGCTGCGCGCGGCCGGGCTCGAGGTGACGACCGGTGTCGGCGGTCACGGGGTCCTCGCGGTGCTCGACGGCTCCGCGGACGGCCCGACGGTCGCGTACCGGGCGGACATGGACGCCGTCGACACGCGAACCAGCGTGCTGCCCTTCCCGCGGTCGGGCCGGGCCTTCGACGAGGGCTTCGCCTCCCGCGTCCCCGGCGCCGCGCACCTGTGCGGGCACGACCTGCACACCGCGATCGGCGTCGGCGTGGCCCGGGCGCTCGCTCAGGACGCCGGTGCGGTACGCGGCCGGCTGGTGTTCGTCTTCCAGCCGGCCGAGGAGAACCTGCAGGGCGCCCGCGCGATGCTGGAGACCGGCCTGGTGCACAGGCTCGCGCCGCGCGAGTTCTACGCGCTGCACTGCGGCCCGTTTCCCTCCGGCACCATCGGGGTCTCTCCGGGATACGGCCTGCCCGGCCTCGACCACATCCGGATCACGCTGCCCGGTGGCGACGACGCGGCCGTCACCGCCCTCGCGGCCAGGGTGGCGGAACTGGGCACCGTCGGGTTCCCGCAGAGCATCGCCGAGTACCGCGCGATCTTCCACGCGCTGCTGCAGCCCGAGACCGCCGCGTCGGTCCAGGAATCGGTGTGCGTGGCCCAGTGGAGCGAGCGGACGCCCGACGGGCACCCGGTCGCCAACGTCCTGCTGCGGGCCTGGCCGCAGGAGCGGCTGGCGCAGCTGCGCGCGCGGGTCGGGCAGCTCGCGGCGGCCGCGGGCGGACACGTGGAGTTCCCGGGCGATCCGTTCCCCGCCATGGTGAACTCGGCGGAGCTCAGCACGGCGGCCGGCCGGTACCTGAGCGCGGCCCTGGGGCCCGACTCCGTCGTGTGGGCCCGGGCATCCTGGCCCTTCAACTGCGAGGACTTCGCACTGTTCCTCGACCAGGCGCCGGGCGCGCAGTTCTACCTCGGCGTCGCGGACGCCGAGTCGGGGAGGAACGGCGCGCCGCACACCCCCGACTTCGCCGCCGACTAGCGCGCGATCGGCCACGGCGTGCGGGCCATGACCGGCCTGCTGACCGACCGGCTGGCCGCCGGTCATGGGTGACACGCACGGCAGGTCCTTCTCCCGCGCGGACGTCGGCGCGTGCGCGCCGGCCAGACCCCGAGGTCCGGGACCGGGCGAAGGACACCGGCACCGCCTACGGCATCGAGCACCCTGTGTCCGTCCGCCGGTGCGCTGTGGCTGTGGCTGTGGCGCGAGGTCAGTGCGCTGCGCGTGGCAGGACGAGGATGCGCAGGACACGGTCCAGGCGTTCGGGCGCCCTCCGTCATTGCGGAGGGCGCCCCCTGCGACTCAGGAGCCGGCGGTTACCAGGCGCATGTGTCAGCGCTCGTAATGACGGTAGCTGCCTCCCCGGTCGTCGTGGTCCCGCCGGTCGTGACGGCTCCACTCGTCGTGGTCCCGCCGGTCCTGACGACCGCAGTCCTCGTCCCGCCGGTCGTCCCGCCGGTCCTGACGACCGCAGTCCTCGTCCCGCCGGTCGTCGCCGCGACCGCTGCCGTGGTTGTAGTACCCGGAGTCCGGGCCCCGGTAGTGGTCCGCGGTGTACGCGCCCCGGTCGTCCTGGCGATGCGATGCGGAAGCACCAGCCATTCCCGGCGTGGCGGCGCTCGCAACCCCAGCACCACCCAGCACCGCGGCGACTGCCACACCCAGCGTGGCAGCAAAGCGAGAAACACGCATAGAAAGATCTCCTGTCTCAGCAGGCACTACTGCACCTGCACGGGTTGGACAGGGCAACCGTGTTCCTCAGCGGCACCACGCGAGCCGCAGCACGCCCGTAAAGACACTTGATGTAGTGGTATGCGGCGATTCACGGAACCGAGACCCGTAGGCCATTCGCGACACAGCGAGCGCCCCGAATGGCCCCGTGCCGGGCGGGGCTTCCGTGCGCCCCGACCTCGTTCGTCATCTCACCGCCGCGACCATCCGGCTCTACGGACCGTGACACTGTTCGGCACGCTTCCGCCATGAATTCGACTGAGCGTGTCAGAGCAATTACGCTGCCTGGCTCTCCCGGTCCGCATCCTCGGTGGGTGTTCCGACGCAGGCTCACACCCGCCAACGCCCGCAGCTCCTCGAACGCCCGCACGCTCACCGAGTCGATCGCGCAGTGGGCCGGTGCGACTCGCCGCGAGAGCCGAGACGGCCTCTGGCCGATCCGCCGACCCGCCGGCCCGGATCGGTCGTTGAGGGGACACATCCCCGGACGGCGGGTGCGCGGGGCGTGGTGGTGGTCAGAAGGCGCCGGTGCCGTGTGGGGTGCCCAGGCCGGTGGGGCCGTCCCATCCGGTGCGGGCGTGGCACCACTGCGTGGGGGCCAGCAGGCACAGGCCGTTGCTGCCGGACGTGACGTCGTTGAGCGAAGAGGCATGCCGGTAGGGGTAGTTGTTGTCGATCGAGGCGGTGTTGCCGGCCAGGGCGTACACCGAGGCGATGACCGGCGAGGAGACGCTGGTGCCGCCGAAGACCAGCCAGCCGGAGCGGCCCTGGTAGGCGGTGCTGTCGTAGACGGCCACGCCGGTGGAGGGGTCGGCGACCGCGGAGACGTCCGCCTCGGCGCGGCGGGTGCAGCCGGTGCCGAAGGAGGCGGCTGCGCTCAGGGCGGTGTTGTTGGCGGAGCAGCCGCTGCCCGCGCGGCTCCACGCGGTCTCGGTCCAGCCGCGGGAGTTGGAGGCGGGGCTGAGGGTCGTTCCGCCGACGGCGGTGACGTAGTGCGAGGACGCCGGGTAGCTGGCGCCGTAGCCGTTGTCGCCGGAGCTGGCGGTCACCGCGATGCCCGGGTGGTGGTAGTACGCGCCGTACGTGGCGTCGGAGGCGTCCGAGCCGCCGTAGCTGTTGCTGATCGCGACCACGCCCGCGGTCTTGGCGGCGCGGTTCACCGCGGCGCCCAGGTCCGCGAAGGACGCGGTCTTGGCCTCCACCAGCAGGATGTGGCAGTTGGGGCAGATCGCCGACACCATGTCGAGGTCCAGCGAGATCTCCTGGCTCCAGCCGCCGTCGGCGGCCGGGTAGCTGGTGCCGCCGTTCTGGTCGATCTTCTTGAAGCAGCCGCCGGCGGTGGTGCAGGCCCGCAGCCCGTACCGGCTGCGGTAGACGCCGAGGTCGGCCTCCGCGGTCGGGTCGTTGTAGGCGTCGACGATCGCGACGGTGCGGCCCGAACCGGCGGTGGCGGACGGCAGCGTGTACGCGGACCGCAGGCTGGAGGGGCCGTAGCCGGAGGGTGTGGCGCCGGCCGCGAGCGGCTTGGCGGCCACGATGTCGGTGCGGACGATCGCCTTGCATGCGGCGAAGCCGGCCTTGGCGGTCGCGCACGAGTGCGCGGGTGCCGTCCGCGGTGGGGCTCCGGCGCCATGCGACACCGCGGCGGGGCCCAGGACCATGAACGATATCGCCGTCAGGGCCACGGTCAGGGTGCTCAACAGCGGTGCGCGCAGGCGCATATGACTCTCCTCGGGGCGTGAAGATCGCGACCGGGTCAGCGTCGTGGAGAATCAGCCCAGGGGAAAGCCATGGATGTTCGGATCCCCGTCCCTTTCTCTCTTCCCACACATCACCCTCACCGGGTTCACCGATGCCGCCGGTGTCGCGGCGGGTCCCCCCGGGTGGCGGGGTGTTTCACCGGGGTGCGGGAGCGTCCTCTTCGATGTCGTAGAAGCCGCTGCGTTCCCACGTGCGGATGGTTTCGTGGTCGGTTTCGACGACGGTGGGGTCGTCGTGGATGAGGTAGACGGCGCCGGGGCGGGAGAAGAGGTCGTCGGTGCGGCGGACTTTGTCGCCGGCGTGGGCGATGGTGGTGAGGAGGCTGTGGTAGGAGGGCAGCGCGCGGATGCGGGGCCAGTCGAGGTCGGTGCGCAGGGTTCCGGTGGCGGGGCAGATGAGGCTGACGCCGCGGGCGGCGCGGACGACGGGGGTGGTGGGGAGGGCCGCGGAGGTGAGGAATCCGGGGTCGATCAGGGTGTGGACGGTGTCGGTGACGGGGTTGCGTCCGGTGGCGCGGGTGAGGGCGGAGACGTCGAGGGTGCCTTGGGGGCGGGGGGCGCTTTCGACGAGCCGGGGGCCGCGGGGGGTGACGATGATCTCGGTGTGCGCGGGGCCCCAGCGGATGCCGAGGGCGTCCAGGACGGACTGGACGTAGCCGGCGACGGTGCCGTGGTCGTGGGCGGCGGGGACGAGTTCGGCGTAGTCGTAGACGGGTGAGGAGCCGACGAGGGTCTTGTGGGAGCGCCACATCTCGGTGATGACGTGGTGGCCGTCGGCGCTGAGGGAGTTGACCATGTATTCGTCGCCGGGCAGGTATTCCTGGACCAGGACGGTGGTGTTGGGTTCGCCGTAGATGGTGCGGCTGGCCAGGAGTTGGTGTGCGGCGTGTGCGGCGTGTTCGGGGGTGGTGCACAGCTGGACGCCGTCGGTGCCGCCGCTGCGCAGGGGTTTGACGATGGCGGGGCCGCCGTTGCGGCGCAGGGCGTCGGCGGCGTCGGCGGCGGTGTGGGCGGTGGTGTGCCAGGCGACGGGCAGGCCGGCGGCCGCGGCGGCGTGTTGCATGGCGGACTTGTCGCGGCGGATGTGGGAGGTGGCCGGTGAGTTGTGCCGGGTGATGCCCAGTTCGTGTGCGATGCGGTCGGCCACGGCGATGCCGGAGTCGGTGCCGGCGATCACCCAGGCGACGGGGTGGGCGCGTAGTGCGGTGAGCAGTCGGGGCCAGTCGCCGTCGAAGTCGTAGCGGGCGCGGTAGGTCTCGGGGGCGAAGGTGCGCAGGTGGGCGGGTGAGGCTTCGGTGCGGTTGGCGACGTGGACGCAGCCGATGCCGAAGGCGGCGAAGGCGGGGGCCAGCAGCGCTCCGGTGGAGTGGCCGTCGACGACGACGGCGATGCGGTCGTTGATGGTCTGCAGGGGCATGGCATCTCTCCCGGAACTCACGGAACGCGCGGGGGTGGTGGCCGAACGCGTGCGGGGGTGGGGTCAGTCGAGCCAGCGGCCGTCGCGCATGAGGGTCCTGCCCGCGAGTTCGTTGACCTCGCGCCAGGCCTGGATGCGGTGCGGGGTGAGGCGGAAGAACGCGTAGGGGGTGGGCTCCTGGCGCGGGTCCCAGCCGGTGTGCCGGGCGTAGGCGTCGCCGAGGTCGCCGAGGTCTCCGGTGGGCAGGAGGTGGGCGGTGGCGTCGATGAGGACGACGTCGCGGGTGGCGCCCAGGGCCAGCCGTACGTGGGGGCCGGCGGTGAGGTTGCGGGCGGTGGTGGAGGTGGGCGGGGTGGACACCAGGAAGGCGCCGTCGCTCCACAGGAACGACAGCGGCACCAGGTAGGGGGCGCCGTCCGGGCTCGCGGTGGACACCCACACGTCCATGTCGTTCTCGAGGCGCTTGAGGGTGTCGTGCCGGCGGTCGTCCAGGGGGCGCGGGGCTTCGAGGGCCATGTGCGGTGGGTTCCTTCCCGGTGGTGCCGTGGCGGGTGCCACAGCCGGTGGCTCACATCCTGTCGTGTGACGGCTGGTCATGCAGCGGTGCGTGGTCACCGTCCCGCCCTGAACGGGTGCCGTCTGGTGCCGGCGGCCCGGGCCCGCCGCCGGCGGCGCGCACCGCGCGGGGCAGCAGGAGCAGGAAGGCGGGTGCGCCGGCCGCGGCGGAGATCCACATGGCCGTGGGCAGGCCCGTCCAGGCGGCCAGGGCACCGCCGCACAGGGCGCCGACCGACAGCATCCCCCACACCACGAACCGTACGGTGGCGTTCATCCTCGTCATCAGCGCACGGGGGGTGACCGACTGACGCAGGCTCACCTGGGTGACGTTGAACAGGACGACGCCGAACCACTGGACGAACAGGCCGGCGACCATCGCGGTGCGCGGGTACCCGTACATCGCGGCCGGCAGGCCCAGTGCCCCTGCCGCGGCGACGGCGGCGCCGCAGACCATGGTGGGGCCGGTACCGATCGCGCGCAGGACGCGGGGGGCGCACAGGGCTCCGGCGCCGAATCCGGCGCTGCCCAGCGCGGTCACCAGGCCGATCTCGCGTGGTGACAGGCCCAGTTGGCGGGAGCCGAAGGTCACCAGCAGAGCGAAGGTCATGCCGTAGGAGAGGTTCAGCAGTCCCGCGGTCGCCGTGACGGGGGCCAGGACGCGGTGGCGGCGGACGAACCGCAGGCCCTCCCCCACCTCGTGCCGCAACGGCGCCCGCGGGCCGTCCGCGTCGGCACGGGAGGGGGCGGTGGGTGTGCGGGGGATCGTGAGCGCGGAGACCAGGAAGGACAGGGCGTCGGCGCTCAGGGCCAGCGGTCCGCGCAGTACCGCGATGAGCCAGCCGCCCAGTCCCGGCCCCAGCACCCGCGCCGTGGAGCGGGCCAGTTCCAACTGGGCGTTTCCTTCGGCCAGTTCATCGGCGGCGACGAGGTCGGGCAGGTAGGACTGGTAGGCGACGTCGAAGAAGACGGTGGCGATGCCGACGGCCAGGGCGACGGTGTACAGGTGAGCCAGGGTCAGGGCGCCGGCGGCCCAGGCCAGGGGGACGGTGAGCAGGGCCGCCGCGCGCAGGGTGTCGCTCCAGACCAGGACGTGGCGCAGGGGCAGGCGGTCGACCCAGGCGCCGGCGGGCAGTCCGATGACGAGGTAGGGGGCGATCTGGACGGCCTGCAGGGCGCTGATCTGGAAGGTGGTGGCGTTCAGGGTCTGCAGGGCGGTGAACGGCAGCGCCAGGATGCTGACTTGGGTGCCGCACTGGCTGACGGCCTGGCCGGTCCACAGGCGGCGGAATGCCCGGTGGCGGGCCAGCAGGCCGGTGCGGGCCGGCAGCCGGCGGCGGGTCCCGGTGCGGGTCAGGGGCGGTCGCACGGTGGGCCCGGTGGTGCGGCGGGGGCGGGGTGGGTGAACACGCCGGCGGTGCGGGCCTGCTGGTTGACGCCCATGCCGACGACGGCGCCCGCGGTGTCGGGGACGGCCCGCGCGTAGATGCCCGAGGGGCCGGCGGGGGCCACGAACAGTCCCCACACGGCCGTCCAGTCGCGGATCTCGCCGGTGCGGGTGTCGGCGACGGGTTCGGGGCGGGGCCGCACCCGCTGCTGGACGACGGCGCCCGCGGCGTGGCCGGCGTGCAGGGCCTGCCGCCAGCGGTCGCCGGTGGTCTCCCAGCCGGCGACCACCCCGTTGCCGCCGTACTGGGCGGAGGGCTTGAGGATGAGTTCCTCGCGCAGGTCCATGCACTGCTCGAGCAGGGCGCGGTCGGCGCCGGGGTCGGCGGGCAGTGTCCGGGTCCAGGGCAGGAAGCGGTCGACGAGGTCCTGCTGCGCGGCGGGCAGTGCCGCGCGTGCCCGCGGGTCGCTGAGCAGCGCCAGGGCGGCCTTGTTGTGGAAGAGCGCGGACTCCAGCGGTGTGAACAGCACGCAGGTGCCCTCGCGGTGGGCGTCCAGCACGTCGGCGACCAGGTCCTCGCCGTCGGGGTGGGCCAGGATCTCCTCGGCGGAGAAGCAGCGCAGGACGACGTCCAGACGGCGGCCGTCCAGGGTGAGGCGGCCGTGGCGGCGGCGGGTGTGCTGGACCTCGCCGACGAGGAAGTCGATGCCGTGGCCGCGCATCAGTTCGGCCAGGGCCTGCCACACCGGGCCGAAGCGCCCCAGGCCGCCGGGGGCCTCCAGCAGGGCGACGGTCGGCGCTGCCTGCGCCGTCACGGTGGCGGCGGCGGTGCGCAGGGCGCCGGCCACGAGACGGTCGGTGTCGAGGTGGGCCAGGTGGTGGGCGGCGGCGAACGGGCGGAACGCGTCGGCTCGGGCGAGCAGGCGCGGGATGGTGCCCGCGCGGTCCACGCCGCCGATCTCGCTGCCCACGTTGAACTCCAGCAGCTGGAAGCGCTGCCCGTCGTAGGACAGGTCGGCCCGCCCGTACAGGGGCGGTGCCGTGCCGCCCAGGGAGGTGATCAGCCGCTGTTTGCGGGCGTCGATCCCCACGGCCGCGCAGTAGCGGTTCAGGTCGCCGTCGAAGAGCAGGTCCGGCAGGGCGGTGAGGAGGCCGAAGAGCTGCACCACGTCGTGCGCGGCACGGTCCAGGTGCTGCGCGGCCAGGAACAGCGGCCGCGGCAGGAGCCGGTGCCCGGCGGCGGCGGCCAGGGCGGGGGGCCAGGTGATCCGGTCCATGGCGTGCCCGAGCGCGGCGTGCGGATCACGGGTCCGGCGCAGGTAGTCCTCGGTGACCTTGTCCGTCACGGCGTCGCGTGCCTCAGCTTTCCTGTCCGCCGGATACGTACTGCTCCTGCTGCGGGTGCGGGTCGTCGGGGCCGGGCGGGCCGGCGTGGTCCGGGCGGGCGGCCACCAGGCGCACCGCGCGGGCGGCCGCCTGCGCGGTGCGCCGGCAGTGCTGCGCGGTCGGGCCGGTGACCAGCACGTATCCGTAGCGGCTGGTGACGTGCCCGGCCGGGGGCAGGGACAGCTGCTGCCCCGGGTGGGCCATCGGCTCCGCCCGCACCGTTCCCGCCGGCAGGGCGTCGCGGTCGATGCGCACCTCGGTGACCACGCAGTCCGCTTCGGGGTACAGGAACCGGACCTGCGCGCACGCCGGCCGGCGGCCCGGGGCGCGGACCGGGCGGCCGCAGGCGACGTCCACCACCAGGCGTCCGGGGCCGGCGCCGGCGACGACGTCGGCGACCAGGGGGATGAGGTCACCGCCCAGGCGTGCGTTGATCTCGACGACCTTCGGGCCGGCCGACGTCAGGCGCAGTTCGGTGTGGGTGATGCCGGTGTCGTAGCCCACGGCCCGGTGCGCGCGCTCCAGGACGTCGATGAGGGCGGCGTCGTCCAGCAGCGGGTCGTCCGCGGCGACGCTGTGGCCGACCTCCTCGAAGTAGGGCGGGAACGCGCAGGTCTTGTGCGCCACGTACAGCAAGGTCAGGCGGCCGTCGCGGACGGCCGCGTCGACGCTGATCTCCTCGCCGTCCAGGTACTCCTCGACCAGCACGCTGCCGCCGAAGTCCGGTACCCCTTCCAGGTTCAGGGCGCCGGCCTGGGTGTAGGCGTCGGCGATGTGGGCGGGTGAGTCGACGCGGCGCACTCCCACGCTCGCGCCGAGCGCGCGGGGTTTGACGACCACCGGGTAGCCCAGGTGCCGGGCCGCGGCGGCGGCCTCGGCCGCGGACGCCACCGGCAGGGAGGTGGCCTGCGGGACGCCGGCCTGGGCCAGGAACCGGCGGGTCAGGTGCTTGTCGCGGCAGCGGCTGACGGCCTGCGGGTCGGCGCCGGGCAGGCCGAGTGCGGCCTGCAGCTGGGCGGTCTGCTCGACCAGCAGCTCGTTCCAGCAGGCCACCCCCTGCACCCGGTGGCGTGCCGTGAGGTCGTGGGCGGCGGCCGTCATGGCGGTCACGTCGTAGGGGTCGACGACGGTGTGGCCGGCCAGGTAGGGCTTCTCCCAGGTGGGTTCGGTGCCCTGGAAGAGCCACACCCGCGCGCAGGCGGCGACCTGTTCCAAGAGGTATTCGCGCAGCAGCTGGTAGCCGCTGTGCACGAGGACGACCAGGGGCAGCCCGCCGCCGTTCCCGGCCTCGGTGGTGGTGGGCGCGGGCGCGGTCATCCCCACAGCTCCGGCGCCGGGGGCTGCAGCCATCCGCCGGTGGCGGTCATGCGCGGCTCGACGTCCTCCACCAGCCGCAGGTGCGCGTCGAGGTCGACGAACTCCGCGCACTGGGCGGCGTGGAAGCCCACCGCGGAGGACAGGGAGCTTCCCGGCAGGCAGCCCAGCATCAGGCGCAGCCCCCGGGCGCGGGCGCGCGCGAAGATCCGCAGTGCCGCCGTCAGCCCGCCGCACTTGTCGAGTTTGACGTTGATGCCGTCATACAGGCCGGTCACCCGGTCCAGGTCGTCCTCGTGCTGGAACGACTCGTCGGCCACGATGGGCATCGGGTGCGGCAGCCCCCGCAGGCACTCCTCGTCGTGCCGGCTCACGGGCTGTTCGAGCATGCGCACGTCGTGGCGTTCCAGGACGGGCAGCATGGCCCGCAGGGTCGCGGGCGACCAGCCGCCGTTGACGTCGACGACCAGGTGCGCGTCGGGGCGCCGGGCGCGGGTCCGCTCCAGCCGCTCGGTGTCGTGGTCGGAGCCGAGTTTCAGTTTCAGGATCCGTGCGTGCCGACTCTCGGCGAGTTCCTGGGCGAACTGGTCCGGGTCGGCCATGGAGATCGTCGTCATGATCTCCAGCGGCTTGGGCTGCGGTGTTCCGGCCAGTTCCCACACCGGCCGGCCGCCGCGTTTGGCCTCCAGGTCCCACAGGGCCGCGTCCAGGGCGTTGCGGGCCGCGCCCGGTTCCATGAGCGTCAGCAGCGCCTGCCGGTCCAGGGCTGCGGGCGGGACGGTCGCCGCCAGGTGCTCCAGGGCCCGCACCGCCTCGTCGGCCGAGGTCTCGAAGAAGCTCTCGAACGGTGCGCCCTCGCCGCGGCCCGTCCACGTCCCGTCGCGGACCTCGACCCGGACGACGGTGCAGGCCAGGTCGTTCCCGCGGGCGTAGGAGTACGGCAGGCTGAAGGAGATGTCCCGGCGGCTCACGGCGATACTGGGCGAACCCATTCAGCGACCCCCTTTATTCTGCGGAACACCGTCGGCGGCGAACACCAGCGGCCCGCGGAAGGAATCCGGTGATTGTCCCGGGCGCGGATCCGGAGGGTGCGCGCCTCACCATTCCCGGCGCGGGCGGAATGCGTTTCCCACCGAGGTGATCATGGCCGTGTCCCCATGGAATCACAGCCTGCTAGAAGTGCACTCAAGGAGAAACAGAGAAAAACGGAATGGCGTCCTCCGCCCTGCGTCGGTTTTTCGCCAGCACTCTTCCCGGCCGGTCCGCGGGCGTCCGGAACGGGTTGAACTCGACGTTCCTCCCCCGCCGTGGGCTGCGAAGTGTGACGTGTGGGGTTCGAAATGAGCCGTATCCCGATGGGCCGCCGGTATGCCCGTTGACTTTGGAAGAGGCGGGGCGAACAGTCGTGGAGTCATGGCATCTGCCATCGACGCACGACCTGGTCGATCATCTGAAATGGGGTGATTTACATGTCGGAGAAGGACTTCATGGGTACCCGTGACGGCGAGCAGGACACCACCAAGTGGTAATGCTGCTCGATCCGTCTACGAGGTAGTTTTCCGCCGCCCGTACGCATGCAGCGTACGGGCGGCTCCTAATGGATTCCAGGGGAGATATCAAGTGGTAGGACACCTCGTTTCGGAAACCGTGGAGATTCCGCCCGAGTACCTCAAGGTGGACGGGTCGAGCGACGAGCGGTACTGGGCGTCGGTCCGGTCCGTGATCGGTCTTGCCGACAAGGACGGCCAGGACGCCCCGGGCATCCCCCTGCTGATCAGCCTGTCCGCGCACCACCCCGAGTGGCCGGTGCGGGCCGCCGCCGTCCGCATCCTGGCCGGCCGCCACCGCCAGGTCCCCGAGGCGGCGAGCGCCGTCGCCGCGGCCAGCCACGACCCGGTCGACTGGGTCGCGTTCACCGCCCTGAAGACGGCCACCGAGCACCGCATCGACGCGGCCGTGCCCGACCTCATCCGCATCTCCGGGTGGCCCAGCAACTTCACGCGGCCGGACTTCACCCGCAAGCCCGTCGGCTGCGGCGCCGCCTTCACCAAGCGCGCCCTGCTCGCCATCTTCGGCAGCACCGACCCCGGCCGGCTGCGGCAGCTGGAGGACGAGTACTTCTCCCAGATGCGGGCGCGGATCCGCGAGCACACCGAGCGCCCCCGCCGCCACCAGGACGTGGTGCTGGTGCCGGCCGGCCCCTTCATGGCGGGGGTGGCCGAGCCCGGCACGGGGCCGTTCCGCATGACGCAGGGCGACAACCCGCTGCGCGCGGAGCACCTGGACGCCTACTACATCGACCGGACCACCGTCACCAACGCCCGCTACCGGCAGTTCCTCGCCGACATCGCCGGATCCACCCGCTTCGACCACCCCGACCAGCCGGAGGGCCGCGACCACCAGCCCGTGCACGCGCACGACCCGCGCTTCAACGCGCCCGGCATGCCCGTCGTCGGCGTCGACTGGTACGACGCGTGGGCCTTCGCCCGGTGGAGCGGCGGCAGCCTGCCCAGCGAACTGCAGTGGGAGAAGGCCGCCCGCGGCACCGACGGCCGCACCTACCCGTGGGGAGACGACTGGGACCCCGCGCGCGTCAACTACGTGGAACGCTCCTACGGCACCGCCGTCGCCGACCTGGACGAACTCGAAGCGCTGCTGGTGACCACCACCGACTCCGACGTGCCCGCCCACCCGGTGCTGCCCTCCGACAGCCTCCCGCAGGGCGCCAGCCCCTACGGAGCGCTGCAGATGTCCGGCAACGTGTGGGAACTGACCCGCACGAACTTCTACACCGGCCAGGACATGGACCCGTTCTTCAAGGGCCGCCACCCGATGGAGTTCATGAACCGCAAGGACGCCTTCCACGTCCTGCGCGGCGGCACCTGGACCTCACCGCAGACCTGCCTGACCACGTACTACCGGGGCAAGGACCTGATCACCGACTTCCACAACGAGGTCGGCTTCCGCTGCGTGTACGAGGTGACGCGGTGATGCGCCTGACCTCGCTCGGCCACGCCGCCGTGCTGGTGGAGACCGGCACCCGGCGCATCCTGGTCGACCCGTGGCTGACCCAGCGCCTGGACCGCTTCTGGGAACACCACCCCCCGGTCCCCGGTGAGCTGGGCGCGGTCCTGGACGGCGGCGTCGACCACATCGTCTTCAGCCACCACCACTTCGACCACCACCACTTCCCCTCACTGGCCCGGATCCTCGACGACGCCGACGTCGACTTCGACGAGACCCCCCGGCGGGCGCCCGAGACCACCTGCCTGTTCCCCGCCGGCCCCGCCCTGCCCCGGTTCACCGCCTCCGGACTGGGCCACCAGGCCATGCCCTGGACACTGCGCCGCCTGGGCTTCGAACGCCTGACCCCCGTCACCCCCGGCGACACCGTCCGGCTCGGGGACGTGCAGTTGCGCACCTTCGCCTCCGACGTGCCGTTCCCCGAGATGAGCGTGCTGCTCCAGACCCCGCAGGCGGCGGTCATGCTGTGCGGCGACGCGATCCTGCACGACTCCACCGTCGAGTTCTTCAGCCGGCCCGACGCCCCCCGCATCGACGTCGCGTTCATCCCCGCGCACAGCGTCTCCCCGCCCGGCGTGCTCACCGAACGCCGCCCGCTGACCGACCCCGGCGCCGTCAAGAAACGCGCCCGGGACACCTTCGACCGCTACGCCGCGACCCTGGACGCCGCCTTGACCATCCCCTCCTCCTTCGGCTGGAAGGTCAGCGGCCAGGGCACCGAGGACTACGCCTGGTGCAACCGCACCATCTTCCCCTTCACCCCCTGGGAGGCCTTCCAGCGCCTGAACGAACTGGGCCGGCCGGCCGCACTGTGGGGACCGGGACAGGTCCTGGAGATCCACGACGGCAAGACCGACCTGCACCCCGCCCCCTTCGCCCCCGGCGGCTACGACTTCCAGGCCCTGTCCGCCGAGGTGACACTCGACCCGAAGGCGGCCGTGCCCGCCTTCGACCCCGCACGCGACCGGTGGGGCCGCCAGACCCGCGACAACACCACCCTCATCGCCGAACTCATGGACCTCCTGGTCGGCACCGACTTCTGGTACCGGGCCCTGGACAGCGGCGCCAGCCACACCCTGTCCCTGTACGGCGACGACCGGACCACCTCCTCGTACCTGCTGGAACCGGTCAGCGGCCGGGTCGTGCGCCTGGGCACGGGCGCCGCACGCCGGCACACCGCGCACGACGCGGGATACACCGAGATCGCCGCCGCCACCCTGCAGGCCCTCCTGGACGCCGAGTTGCTGTTCGGCAGCTCCTACGCCCTGTGGGCCAGCAACAGCAACCTGCTGTCCGCGGTCTTCCACCACCCCGTCTACTACACCCGGCACGTCGAACACGCCCTGCGCACCACCGGCAGCGGCACCGGCAGCGGCAGCGGCGGCGGCGGCGGCGGCACGGAGACCAGTGGCGCGGGGGCGGGCGCGGGCGGGACCGCGGCATGAGCGCACCGCAGGGCCGGCGGGTCAGCTTCACCCACGAGAGCAAGAGCCTGCTGGACAACCCGCTGGGCGACCCCCACCACCGCACCGTCGAGGTGCTGCTGCCCCCCGGGCACCATCCCGGCGAGCGGCTCCCGGTCCTGTACTGGCTGCCCGGGTTCGGCGCGACGGCGTCCCTGACCACCCGCGGCATCGTCTTCGGCGCACCGGTCGCCCAGCAGATGTGGGCGGCCATGGCGCGGGGCAGCGCGCCGCGGGCCCTGGTCGCCGTTCCCGACTGCGCGACCGCCTTCGGCGGCTCGCAGTACATCAACTCCCCCGCCTGCGGCCGGTACTCCGACTACCTCGCCGAAGTCGTCACCGAGGTCGACCAGCGTTTCCGCACCCGCCCCGAACCCGCCTGGCGGGCCGTCGGCGGCAAGTCCAGCGGCGGCTACGGGGCACTGATCGCCGGCATGCGCGGCGACCTGTTCGGCGCGGTCGTCGCCCACACCCCCGACGCCGGCTTCGAGCACGCCTACCTGCCGCTGCTGCCCGGCGTCCTGGACACCCTGCGGCAGGCCGGCGGCGTCACCGCGTTCCTCGCCCGCCGCCGCACCGGACCGCACGACGGCCCGTTCATGGTGGCCATGAGCCTGGTCGCGATGGGCATGTGCTACACCCCCCACGCGCCCACCGCCCCCGCCGACGCCCTGCCCTGCGACCCCGCCACCGGCGTCTTCCGCCCCGAGGTCTGGCAGGAATGGCTGCGCCACGACCCGGTGCACCTGGTCGCCGGCGCCCTGGAGCGGCTGCGCGCACTGCGGCTGCTGTACCTGGACACCGGGCAGCGCGACGAATACCACATGCACTGGGGCGTACGCGCGCTGCACGCCACCTTGGCCCGGCACGGCGTCGCCCACGAGTACCAGGAGCACGACGGCGGCCACCAGGGCATCGAGCACCGCTTCCTGACGTCCCTGTCCCTGCTGGCCCGGGCCTGGCACACCGAACGCGACGACGGCCCGTAGCCGCACCCCCCGCACCCCCGCGCACGGCGCGCCGCGCCGCCCGAGAGCGCCGGCCCCCGGCCTGCCCGCCCCGCCCACGGCCCGCCCCGGCCCGGCCCCGTGACACAGAAAGCAGGAGCACACGGTATGACGGTCAGGAAAGACTGGAACTGGCACATCGTGCCGCGCGCCGCCGACCTGGAGGCGGCGCCCGTCGAACTGCCCGCCGAACAGGCCCAGCCCTGGTGCAACTTCGTGCTGTGGAAACCCACCGCGCTGCCCGAAGGCTGCCGCGTCCTGACCTCCACGCTGCGCAAGGAGGCCCCGCCCGGCCACCACGGCGAGGCCACCGGACGCAGCCCCTGGTCGGAGGCGAACAACGCGGTGCACCGCAGCGAGATCGCCGGGCCCGGCCGGCGCCTGCGCATCAAGCAGTTCCTGTACGACTGGGCGTTCCCCGCCGCCGACCACCCCTGCCTGTGGGGCAGCCACACCCGGCCGGTGACCCTCTCGAGCGGGCACGTCCTCTGGTTCGGCACGGACTACCTGAACAACCCCGCCACCTCGGTGCGCATGAGCCGCACCACCGTCGAACTGTCGGTCCTGGAAGGGCAGTTCACCGACGCCGAACTGACCACGCTGCACGAGCACCTGGTGCCCGGCGGCGACGACGTCGTCGCGCGGGTGCTGCGCACCCCCTTCCACGCCCTGAGCTACTGGGCCCGCTACCCGGTGGACATGGTCGCCGTGCCCACCGGCCTGTACACCTTCCAGCGCCGTGGCCGCCGCCACGAGGGGCAGTGGGCCGCCGCCGGCGAACTCGCCGCGTTCCTGGACGCGCACCACGCCCCCCGCGCGCTGGACGGCTTCACCGCCGAGAGCGCGGCGACGTTCACGGGCGAGGACGGCGCCCAGGAGACCGAGATCGTCTACACCCGCGCCGACCTGGACGCCGCCGAACTGCGCGTGGTCCTCCAGCAGGCGGGCAAGGGACGCATCCCCTTCCCGCCGCGGCGCGAGAAACACCCCGCCACCACCCAGCAGACCGACGTCGCCGGCCACCTGGTGCACCTGGCCTGCATCGACCCCGGGCTCGGGCCGTTCGACGCCCAGTGGAGCGATCCGGCCACCGGCACCGAAGGCAAGCTGGTGAGCAGCACCCACGCGGGCGTGGACCGCGAGACCGTCCTGTCCGCTCTGGGCGCCCTGCTCGCCCCGAGGCCGCCGCGCCACCCGAAGGGCACCTTGTGACCAGCCGACCGCACCCGTCCCCGGCAACCCCCCGGCCCCTGTACGACCCGGCCACCGGCGAGCAGTTCGGCACGCTGCCCGACACCCCCGCCGAGCAGTGCGCCGGCATCGCCGACCGCGCCGCCGCCGCGTTCCCCGCCTGGGCCGGCACCGCGCCCCGCGAACGCGCCGCGCACCTGCGTGAACTGGCCGGCCGGCTGCGGCAGGACCGCGACGGCCTGATCGAACGGGAACGGCGGGACGCGGGAAAGCCCGTCGCCCGCATCGGCGGCGAAGTGGAGTTCGCCGCCCGCGCCCTGGAGTGGTTCGCCGGCCAGACGCTGCAGCCCGCGGGCGAGATCCACCCCGGCGAAACCGGCGTCCGCTCCTACACCGACCGGATCCCGCTCGGCGTCGTCGCGGCCATCGCCCCCTCCAACTACCCGCTGCTGATGGCCTCGTGGAAGATCGCCGGGGCGCTCGCGCACGGCAACACCGTGGTGGTCAAACCCTCCCCGGACACCCCCCGCAGCGTGCAGGCCCTCGTGGGCCTGGCCGACGGCATCCTGCCCCCGCACGTGCTGTCCGCGGTCTACGGCGGCGCCGGGACCGGCCGGATGCTGTGCGAACTCCCCCAGATCGCGGCCGTCTCCTTCACCGGCTCCACCGCCGCGGGCCGCGACGTCGCCGCCCGCTGCGCCGGCTCGGTCAAGAGGGTCTCCCTCGAACTGGGCGGAAAGAACCCGCTGATCGTCTTCCCCGACGCGGACCTCGAAGCGGCCGCCCAGGCCACGGTGGAGGCCTTCACCGGCAACACCGGCCAGATGTGCGTCGGCGCCTCCCGGCTCGTCATCCACGAACACGTCCACGACGCGTTCGTACGGCGCCTGCTGGAACTGACCGCGCGGCGCACCATCGGCCCCACCGACGACCCCGCCACCGACCTGGGCCCCCTGACCACCCGGGCCGCCCAGCAACGCGTCCACGCCGCCGTCGAGGACGCCGCCGGACACGGCGCCAAGGTCCACCTCCCGCCCGGCCACGACAGCCTGCAGCCGGCCCTGCCGCCCACCCACACCGGCGGCTTCTACGTCACCCCCGTCGTCCTGGACGACGTCCCCCTGACCCGGCCGGCCTGGCGGGAGGAACTGTCCGGCCCGGTTCTGTCCGTCACCACGTTCCGCACCGAGGCCCAGGCACTGCACCTGGCCCACGACACCGACTACGGCCTGTCCGCGTCGGTGTGGACCACGCACGCCGGGCGCGCCGAGGAATTCGCCCGCCGCCTTCGGGCCGGCATGGTCTGGGTGAACACCTGGGGCGACACCGAGGAACCCGTCAGCGTCGGCGGCATCGGCCACAGCGGATACGGCCGCGAACTGGGCGTGCGCGCCGCCGACCAGTACACCCACACCCGCGCGGTGTGGATCGGCACCCCCCACCGCCCCGAACCGCCCCAGGACCCGCACCCCAGCGTGGGGCGGACGCATCCCGGCCCGCTCGACGCGGACAGCGCCCGCCATGACCGCTGACCTGCCGCACGACTTCCGCAGCGACACCCGCACCATGCCCGACCAGGCGATGCGCGCGGCCATGACCGCGGCCGACGTCGGCGACGACGCCTACGGCGACGACCCCACCGTCGGGCGCCTGGAACGCCAGGGCGCCACCCTGCTCGGCAAGGAAGCCGCCCTGTTCCTGCCCAGCAGCACCATGTCCAACCTGGTGGCGGTGCTGGCCGCCACACAGGCACCCGCACCGCACGTCGTCGCCGGCAGCCGCACCCACATCGCCCGCTTCGAGGGCGCCGCGATCCGCCGGTTCGCCGGCGCCCGCCTCACCGAGGTCCCCCAGAACGGCGGCGGCGCCCTGGAGACCGGCGCCGTGCACCGCGCACTGGCCCGGGACGGCGGCGGGCACGTGGTGTGCGCGGAGAACACCGCCATGCTGTGCGACGGCAACGCACTGCCCCCCGCCACGCAGGCCGAACTGGCCGAACTCGCCGCCCGCCACGACGCGCACCTGCACCTGGACGGCGCCCGCCTGGCCAACGCGGCCACCGCCTTGCGCCACAGCGTGGCCCAGATGGCCGCCGGCGCGCACAGCGTGACGTTCTGCCTGGCCAAGGGGCTGGGAGCACCGGCCGGGTCGCTGCTGGCCGGCACCAGGGACTTCATCGAAGCGGCCCGCGACATCCGGCTGGGCCTGGGCGGCACCATGCACCAGAGCGGGATCCTGGCCGCCGCGGGCCTCACCGCCCTGGCGCGCATCCCCCGCCTGGCCGACGACCACGCGCTCGCGGCGCTCCTGGCCGGTGAACTGGCCCAGGTCCCCGGAGCCGACGTCCCCGCACCCGCGCACCGCACCAACATCGTCACCGTGCGGCTGCCCGGCCGCAGCGAGCACACCCTCACCGCGGCCCTGGCCGAACGCGGGGTCCACGTGCTGCCCCTGCCCGGCGGCTACGTGCGCTTCGTGGTGCACCAGGAACACGACACCGCCCACGTCCTGGCCGCGGCACGCGCACTGGCCGCCGTCACGACCCGGCGAACCCGAAGGAAGGACCCCATGGCCACCACGACCGCGACCGGCACCACCGGCACCACCGGCACCACCGGCACCGACTGGCAGTCCTGGCAGGACAGCTGGGACCGGCAGCAGCAGTGGTACATGCCCCACCGCGAGGAGCAGTTCCAGACCATGCTCGACATGGTCCAGGCCTGCGTGGGCACCCGGCCGCGCGTCCTGGACCTCGCCTGCGGCACCGGCACCATCACCGCACGCCTGCTCGCCCGCTTCCCCCAGACCACCGTCACCGGCATCGACCTCGACCCCGCCCTGCTCACCATCGCCCGCGGCACCTTCGCCGGCGACGACCGGGTGACCCTCCTCGAAGCCGACCTCACCGACCCCGCCTGGCCCGAACTGCTGCCCCACCCCAGCTACGACGCGGTCCTGACCGCCACCGCCCTGCACTGGCTGCGCAGCGGACCCGTCGCCACCTTGTACGGGCAGGTCGCCGAACTCGTCCGCGACGGCGGCATCTTCATGAACGCCGACCGCATGACCGACGAGACCACCCCCCGGATCAACGCCGCCGAAACCGCCCAGCGGCAGGCCCGCATGGACCAGGCCCGCCGCGAGGGCGCCCTGGACTGGACCGACTGGTGGCAACTGGCCGCCAAGGACCCGGCCCTGGCCGAACCCACCGCCCGGCGGTGGGAGATCTACAGCCCCGACGACGAAGGCGACATGCCGTCCGTGCAGTGGCACACCCGCGTCCTGCGCGACAAGGGCTTCACCGAGGCCCGCCCGGTGTCCTGCTCCCCCGCCGACACCCTGCTGCTGGCCCTCAAGTAGACCCCCCACCCCCGCCCTCCGCGCCCCGCCGCCGCGGCACCGCACCGACAGCCGAGCCGGCAGCGGGGACGGCGGGGACGGGGGCCGAAGCCCGGGCGAGGGGAACGGGGACGGGGGCGGGCAGCACGCGGCCCAGCCGGCCCAGCGGAGACAGCGCCATCACCGCGGGCGACACCAGCATCGCCACCGCCGCCACCATCAGGCCGGCCCGCAACCCCCAGGCGTGTGCGAGGAACCCGCCCAGCAGGGAACCCAGCGGAGCCATCCCCATGCCGACGAAACTGATCGTCGCGGCCGTACGGCCCTGCACCGCGGGCGGCGTGACGGCCTGCCGCACCGCCATCACCGTCACGTTGACCAGCTGCGCGCCCAGCCCGAACACGAACCCGACCACCACCAGCACCCCGGCGACCACCACCGGCGGGCCGTGCAACGCCGGAACGCAGCAGAACACCCCGTCCCCCAGCGCGGCCCCACCCACCAGGACCACGCCGTACCCGAACCGGGCCGGCGCCCGGGCCGCCAGCAGCGACCCCGCCAGCGCGCCCGGCCCCGACGCCGCCAGCACCACCCCCACCACCACACCCGGCAGGTGCAACTGGCGCGGCAGGAACAGCAGATACACCGTCATCATCGCCGCGAACGAGAACTGGTAGGCCGCCGACGCCACGCACACCGCCCGCAACGCCGCGTCCCCGGCGACGAAACGCACCCCCCGGCCCATGCGCCGCCACGCCCCGGCCGCGTCCCCGGCACGCTCCGGGACCGGCTCGGGTCGTCGGATCCGCCGCAGCGACAGGAACGACACCGCGAACGACAGGGCACCCGCGGCGGCCGCGACCGGCACCGACAGCAGCGACACCAGCGCCCCGCCCAGCGCCGGACCCGCGATCTGCGCCGCCGACCGGCTGCCCTCCAGCGCACTGTTGCCCGCCACCAGACGGTCACGTTCCACCAGCCGCACCACCGCGGCCTGATAGGCCACGTCGAACACCACCGACAACGCCCCCGCGGCGAAGACCACGACGAGCAGCGCCCCCATCGCCAGAGACCCCCACCACCCGGCCACGGCCGCACCGGCCAGGACCAGCGCCCGCCCCGCGTCCGCCCAGGCCATCGCCGTACGGGCACGCCACCGGTCCACCCACGCCCCCGCCGGCAACGACAGCAGCAGCACCGGCGCCTGCCCCACCGCCCGCAGCACACCCAGCTGCCCGGCACTGGCATGGAGCGTCACGACCGCGAACAGCGGCACGATCACCAGGCTCGCGTGCTCCCCGAGTTGGGACACCGCCTGACCGGCCCACAACCGGCGGAAGTCCGCATCACGCCACAACCCCGGCCCACCACCACCCCCGGACACGGACACGGACACGGGGGACGCATGTGGCGCGGAAGACGCAGCGGACGCGGAGGACGACGACGAGGATGCGGCGGACGGCACAGGGGTTCCCTCAAAGGGCCGGCGGCGAGGCCCGGCACCGGGCACACCCCACCCGGGTGCACCCCCGGCGCGCTCGGGCAGGGGACGGCTCGCTGTGCCGCAACGTCACGGGCAGCACGCGATGACAGGCCACTTCATTGGCCACGACGTCAACGCGCGCTCGGGAAACCGGGCATCTCTCAGCTCCTCGGGCCTGCCGTGCGTGCGCGCCCCAACCTAGCCGCCCCGCCGCGCGGGGTCGACGCGATTACCCGCGCCCGCCCAGGAGTTGACACCCCCGCAGCCCCGCCGTCCCGCCGTCCCGGCAGGTTCAGGTGTTCCCGGCCCGGTACCGGTCGGCCCCGACCGCGGCGCCGTCCGGCTGGCGGCGAGCATCCATGGTGCGCCCGGCCGCACTGGCGCGATGGATCAGCGCCGAGGCCTCCTCGGCCGTCACGGTGCTCAGCAGCGTGGCGATCGCCTCGTCCCCGATACGGTCGATCCGCCGGACCAGGTCGTCGCCGCGCAGGCGCATCAGCTCGTCGTACACCGGATCTTGTGCCATGGCCGAACACCTCAGGGAAGAGTGCGGGAGTCTTTGGTCCACGCTCGCACCGAACCCCGCCGGCCGCACGCCGGGCACGCCCTCCAGAGGCGCGCCCGGGGCCGGGCACGCGAGGACCCCGGCCGGCCAAGGGGGGAGCCGACCGGGGTCACCGGGCGGGACGCGAAGGGGCGGTCGCCTCTCGGCGAGGGGCTCCGTGGGGCGTGGCCGGCGGCCACCCTCCCCACGGGCAGAGGTGAGGCCCGGGGACACGGTCCCCTTCACGTTCCCGCACCCCTGACAACCAGCGGCGACACCACCGCATTCCCCTGCCCGCGCAGGCAACCGCACGCACCGGGCGCCATGTCCTTGATGTCATCCGACCCCCATGCCAAGGCCCCCGGGCCCGAGACGAGGACGCCATGCAGCACCGCCGGACCAGGCACCTCACCGCCCTCGCGGCGATCGCCGTCGCCATGGCCGCCCTGTGCGGGTGCGCCAGCGACCGACGCGGCACCGGGGACTCCCCCGTCGCCGGCCGGCGCGGCGACGACAGCCCCGCGAACGTCACCAACTTCCCCGACCACTTCGCGAACATCGCCACCAAATGCGTCGCCGGCGCCCCCGGCTTCCGCGCGTTCGTCACCACCCGCGAGGCCGCTCCCGTCATCCTCGCCGACCCCACCTGCAAGGGCTGAACCCCACCCGCCGCCCCGCCCGCCAGTCCCGCCCCGGCATCCGCCGGGCGGGTGCCCGTCGCCGCAGGTCCGGACCCCCGACCCCGATAAGTCTACGAGTGTATACTTGTGGGTGTGGCCATCCGCCGCCCGCGTCGACCAGGGCGCGGGGGCGGCCGGCCGCGGAAAGGGAAGCAGGAGATGAACCTCGATCTCACCGGCAAGCGCGCGCTGATCACCGGCTCCAGTGCCGGGCTCGGCGAGGCGACCGCCAGGATGCTGGCCGCCGAGGGCGCGGCCGTGGTGATCCACGGGCGTGACAAGGACCGGACCGAGGCGGTCGCCGCCGCGATCCGCGCGGCCGGCGGCACGGCCAGCACCGCACTGGGCGACCTGGCCACCGACGAGGGCGCCGCCGACGTCGCCCGGGCGGCCACCGGCGAGGGGCCCGTCGACATCCTCGTCAACAACGCCGGCTTCTACCGGCACCTGTCCTGGACGCAGGCCACCGCCCAGGAGTGGAACGACACCTACAACGTCAACGTCGTCTCGGGCGTGCGGATGATCCAGCACCTGGTCCCGGCGATGCGCGAGCGCGGCTGGGGCCGCGTGGTCACCATCGGCGGCGGCCTGGCCTCCCAGCCGATGAACACCCACCCGCAGTACAACGCCACGCTCGCCGCCCGCCACAACCTCGCCGTCTCCCTGGCCCGCGACCTCAAGGGCACCGGCGTCACCTCCAACGTGGTCTCCCCCGGCGCGATCCTCGTGGACAGCGTCAAGGACCTCGTCACGCAGATCGGACCCGACCGCGGCTGGGGCCGGACCTGGCAGGACATCCACCCCCACGCCGTGGAAGCCCTCATCCCCAACGACCAGAACCGCTTCGGCGAACCCGACGAGATCGCCGCGGCGGTGGCCTACCTGTGCGGGCCCCACGCGCAGTACGTCAGCGGCGCGACCCTCCGGGTCGACGGCGGCCTCATCCGCTCCGCCTTCTGAGACCGCCCCCGGCCCGGTCGGGACGGCCGGCGGCGCGAGGGCCCCGCGCTACGCGCGGCCGTCCGGGTCCGCCCCGGCCGCCGGGCCCGTGACCGGCTCGAGCATCGAGGCCAGCAGCCGCGCCAGGCGCTCCTCGTCGGCCGCCGCGAGCGCGCCGACACCGACGACGGTGCGCAGCAGCCACGTCCCGGCGGCCAGCGCCAGGCCCAGCTGCGCGCGCAGCTCGGCCTCCGGGCCGCCGATCAGCCCCGCCAGGCGGGCGCCGGCATGCCTCTCGATGCCCTGCCGGACGATGCCGGCCGCCTCGGGGTCGGCCGCCGAGCGCAGCATGAGCAGGAACGGGTCCAGGGGCTCGGCGCCGGGCGCGGTGCGCCCGGCCAGCGAGCGGGCCATCTCCCCGGGCAGGCCCTGGCGGGAGGTGCCCACCACGGTCGGCGGGGCGAAGCAGCGGTCGACGGCCTCGGCGAACAGGCCCTGCTTGGAACCGAAGTAACGGTTGATCATCATCGCCGTGACGCCCGCCCGCTCGGCGATCTGCCGGACCCCCGCACGGTCGTAGCCGTGCGCGGTGAACTCCACGACCGCCGCCGCCAGGATCGCCTCGCGTGTCGCGGCGGCGTCGCGCCGGCGCGCCGGCTGTTCACCCGTCATGGCCTCGAGGATACGGCGCGGCGTCTACGGCCGTAGACGCCGCGCGGCCACCCCGCGCCCGCCGCGCCCGCCGCCGCGGCCCGGGCCGGGGCCGTGGCGGGGGCCGGGGGGTCACCAGCGCTGCCGGCCCGGCGGGCGGTACAGGTCGCTCTCGCGGCGTTCGGCCGCGGCCGCCGCCGCCTTGTGCAGGGACCGCAGCGCCAGCATCAGCACACCGATGTCGTCGAGGTAGATCGGATCGGGCAACAGGTCGACGGGGCACACCAGATAGGCCACCGCCGCCCAGAACGTCACCTTCCCCGACCGCGGCAGCCCCGCGTCCTTCAGCAGCCGCCGCGCCCGCACCAGCTTGACCAGCACCACGATCGCGCCCAGCAGCATGGCGAGCACCAGGACCACCACGAGCCCGACCAGCAGGCGACCCCGCCCGTCCACACGCCCCACCTCCCACCACCGAACAGCCCCTGCCGGTCCGTCTGCCCCGAACCGCGCCCGCCACCACCGGAGCCTGACACGCGGCGCCGCGCCCCTGACGCCGCAACCCGCCGGACCGGCCGGCGCGCGCGGCGCCGGAACGCGCCACCGCCCTGGGCCGCAGCGCCCGCATCCGGGACACTGGCGTTGTGACGCATCGTGAGCTGGCCCGCCGCATCCACGCCGCCTCCCACCTGACCGGGCAGTTCACCCTGCGCTCGGGGAACACCGCGACGGAGTACTTCGACAAGTACCGCTTCGAGTCCGACCCCGTCCTCCTGGACGAGATCGCCGCCGCGATGGCACCGCTGGTGCCGGCCGGCACCCAGGTCCTGGCCGGACTGGAGATGGGCGGCATCCCCGTCGTCACCGCGCTGGGCCGGCACACCGGCCTGCCCTGCGCGTTCGTCCGCAAGCACGCCAAGGCGTACGGGACCTGCAGGCTGGCCGAGGGCGCGCAGGTGGCCGGCCGCCGGGTGGCGGTGGTCGAGGACGTCGTCACCAGCGGCGGGCAGATCCTGGCGTCCACCGCCGAGTTGCGTGCGCTGGGCGCCCGGATCACCACGGCGGTGTGCGTGATCGACCGCGAGCAGGGCGGCGCCCAGGGCCTGGCCGCGCACGGCATCGGCCTGGCCGCGCTGCTGACCGCCACGGACCTGCGCGACACCGCCTGACCCCGCCGGCCGGCGCGGCCGTCCGGGGCCGGGCGGGGTCGGGCGGGCTCAGGGGCTGAGGTGTTCGTGCTGGATCTGCCAGGTGCCGCCGTGGCGGGTCAGGACGCTGGTGCCGCGGCCGCGGCCGGAGCGGGGGCGGCCCTCGACCTGGCCGGTCCAGGAGAAGCGGTAGCGGCACACCGCGTGCCTGGCGGACACCACCACCCATTCCAGGGCGGTGATCTCGTACACCTCGTCGCTGATCGTGGCGAAGGTCCGCGCGATCGCCGCGAGGATCTCGCCACGGCCCTGGTGGGAGCCGTCGGAGAACCAGTAGGTGGCGTCCGGTGCGATCAGCGGCGCCAGGTCCTCCACGACGCGGCGGTTGGCCGCTTGCTCGTAGCGGGCCATGAACGCCGTCACCTCCGCGACCGGCCCGGGCGCGGGCTCAGCGGCGGGCACAGGCATGGGCGTGGGCGTGGGCATGGGCAGCCTTCCGTAGCGGGCCGGGTCTGCGGTCGCCGCCGTTCACACCCCGGCGGCCGGCGGGGTCCACGGCGGGGTCCAGGTGCCGGGCGCGGCCGGCGGCGGGGCGGTGGTGGCCAGGTGGGTGCGCAGCGCGGCCAGCGCCGGGTGCCCGTTGTCGCGGTGCCACAGCAGGCAGTGCGGGTAGACCGGCGTCGGGCCTGTCACCGGGATGCGGCGCAGCCCGTGGTCGGCCGGCCACACCAGCCGGGTGTGCTCGCCCATGAACGTGGCCAGGGCCGGGGTGTCGGCGATGGTGTCCAGCAGCGCGTCGGAGCCGAAGTTCGGGCCGGTCGCCTCGATCGTCAGGCCGAACTCGCCGACCATGGCGTCGTAGTAGGCCGCCCACTCGGTGCCCGCCACGATGCCCGGCATCCAGATCCGGTGCCCGGCCAGCTGCGGCAGCGTCACCGACCGGGCGCCGGCCAGTGCATGGGCGGGGCCGGTCAGCACCTGCAGCGGCTCGTCCAGGACCCGCACATACGCGATGTCCTCCGGCAGCGGCCGGCCCGGTGCCCCGACCGCCCGGAACGTCGCGTCGATCGCGCCGGAGCGCAGCGCGGCCACCGCCGCGTCCATCTCGAAGAGCGTCAGCACGTCCAGATCGGCCTGCGGATGGGCGCGGTGGAAGGCGCGCATCAGCCCCGAGCCCGCCCCCCGCGAGGACAGCACGTCCACCCGCAGCGGACGGCGTCCCGCCCGCACCGAGGCCGCCGCCCGCTCCGCCACCCGCAGCAGCTCCCGCGCGTGCGGCAGGAACGCCTGCCCGTCGATCGTCAGCCGCGCACCGCGCGCGGTCCGCGTGAACAGCCGCACCCCCAGCGCGCGCTCCAGCGCCGCGACCCGCTTGGACACCGCCTGCTGGGTGACCCCCAGCTCCACCGCGGCCTCCTGGAACCGGCCCGCGTCCGTGGCGGCCACGAACGTCGCCACACCGTCAAGATCCATGACCCCACCCTAGAACGCCACAACCAGCCGTTGTGACCACACCACTCCGCACCCCTGCCACCTGCACGAACACGCCCCATGATCGGGACGGTGGGACGCGGCCGGGTTGTGGGCCGGCGTGAGGGGCGCGCGCGGCGCGGCGGCGTTAGGGTGGCCGGGAGGGGCCCCTGGCCACCGCCCCACGGGCCGACGCGCGGCCCCGCGCTCCACGACCGCGGCGGTGAAGGAGGGCGGCATGGAGCCATCCGCACGCAACTGGGTCGAACGAGTCCAGCACCTGCCCGACAAGCCCTCGCAGCAGGAAGCCGAGAAACTCGTCCGCGAGGTCTACCAGTCGGCGCAGAAGGAACTCGACGACCAGCGCGCCCAGGCCGAGTTCGAACGCGAGGAGTGACCCGCGCACCCACCGCGCCCCGCACCGCGCGCCCGCGGCCACACGTGTGCGCGGGTGGCGGGTGCGGGTGGGTGCGGTGTGCCTGTGCAGGACTCTCCCCCTCACACGTGTGCCGTGGGCCGGCCGTGGCGGTCACACTTGGTGCATGACCACCACCTGGGAACCCCACGACCTCGAACTGCTCTCCCGCACGCAGTCCCTGATCCTGACCGCCGGTGACGGCGGGGACGGTGTGGAGATCGGCATGGCCGTCACCGGCGGCCAGCTGTACGTGCGCGCCTACCGTGGCCCGCGGTCGGCCTGGTACCAGGCGGCACTCGCGCACGGCCGCGGACGCGTCACCGTCGCCGGGACCACGCACGACGTCGTCCTGGACACCGGCGGCCTCGGGCCGGCCGGGCCCGTCGACGAGGCGTTCACCGCCAAGTACGGGCCGGCCGCGGCCGGCCTGGTCGCCTCCGCCGATGCCCGCGCCGCCACGATCCGCATCTGTCCCGCGCCGCCGCGGCCCACCGTGCCGCCGGCCGCGCCCGCGAACGCGGTGCCCGCGCACCGGGCCGTGGAGAACCTGCTGGCCCGCTACGCCGAACTCGTCGACGACGGCGACTTCGCGGGAGTGGGCGAACTGCTGGCCGACGCCTCGTTCACCGGCAGCGGGGCGACGTTCACCGGCCGGGAGGCGATCGAGGGGATGTTCCGCGACACGCTGATCGTCTACGCCGACGGCACGCCGCGCACCCAGCACGTGACGAGCAACGTGGCCGTCGACGTCGACGAGGACGCCGGCACGGCCGAGGCCCGCTCCTGCGTGACCGTGCTGCAGGCCGTCGACGGCCTGCCCCTGCAGGTCATCGCCGCCGGCCGCTACCGCGACCGCTTCACCCGCCGCGACGGCCGGTGGCGCTTCACCCGCCGGCAGGTGGACATCCGCCTGGTCGGCGACGTCAGCCGGCACCTGCGCGCGGCCGCCGCCCGCTGACCTTGCGGCCCCACCGGGTCGTGCGGCCGGTGCCGGCGGTCACGGCCGGGGCCCCGGGGGACGGCCGGGCATTGCGCGCGCGGGGGCTGGGAACGGGGTGTGTCAGAAGTCGAGTTCGATGTAGTCGATGGTGGTGAAGCGGACCTCTTCCAGGGAGCGGGCCCGGCGGCCGCGGTCGCGGAAGTAGACGTCGCGCAGGGCCTCGGCGACGACCTGCCGCAGTTCGTCCTCGCCGGCGCCGGCGGCCTGCGCGGCGAACAGCCGCTCGGCGTGGTGCGGCGGCAGGTGCTGGGTCAGCAGCCGCATGCGGTCCTGGTCGCTGGAGCCGGGCGCGCCGGTGTAGCCGAACTGCGCGCGGGTCTCGACCACGATGCCGCCGCTGGTGGCGGCATGTCTGCGGGCGCGGGCCCGCACCCGCGGCTGCCAGTCCTTGCGGACCTCGCGCTCCAGGCGGGCGGCCAGCTCCGGGCGCGGGTGGCGCAGGGTGCCTTTGACGTAGCGTTCCACGGTGCGCTGGGAGACCTGCAGGCGCTGGGCGACGGCCCGGGTCGAGCCGTGCTCGCTCCTGACCAGGAACCGCATCCGCGCGCCGGCGGAGGCGGGGATGGGGCGGGTCGCGGTGGCCGCGCCCGCCCGCTCCAGACTGTCCTGCAGCTCGCCCATGCCCTACTCCCCCTCGTCCGTGCCGGACCGGCCCTTGATGTGCCGGGCGGGGTTGTACTGCTGCTCCAGCAGTTCCACCGCCCAGTACAGCGGCTTGCTGCCCTCGTGCTTGACCATCCCCGGAGACACGCCCAGGCGGAACGTGCCCGGGGACGGGCGGCCGTCGGCGTCGGTGGGCAGGACGTCCAGCGGCGAGGGGCCCGGCGAGGGGTAGACCGCGCAGTCCGACAGCACCGCCACCGGTGCCAGCGCCCGCGGCCCGAACAGGGCCGTCCACGCGCCCTGGTGGGAGCGCGGCGGCAGGCGGCCGCCGGTGGCGGCCGCCACGTTCATCAGTTTGCGGTGCATGTTCACCCGGGCCGCGGAGATCACCGCCGCGCGGATGTCGGGCCGCCACGTCGGCCGCTCCAGCGCCGGCCAGGGCCGGCCGGGCCGGTAGCCGGCGCCCTTGGGCCGCTCGCGCAGCTTGCCGATGCCGCCCTTGACCGTCGCCTTGATCGCCGAGAGCACCGCGGCCATGCCCGGGTCGGTGTCCCCCAGGCCTTCCATCGCCGCCAGGAACTGCCGCGGCGTCAGGCCCGCGTCCACGCCCAGATCGGCCATCGTCGCCTTGTATGCCTGCGAGAGGACCTTGTACCAGGGCTCCAGGTAGGGGCCGGCCTCCGGCCGCAGGTAGCCCTCGAGCGGCCGCAGCTGGACCGGCAGGTGGTGGGTGTCGATCAGTTCCTGCGCGTAGGCCACCGTCGGCGTCGCGTACCAGGCCGGGCCCTGCGGGCGGCCGCCGTGCGGGGTGAACGGGTTCGGCAGCCGCGGGTCGACCGCCAGCGCCGACAGGTCCACCAGCCACGACCCCGGCACCTGCTTGTCGAACCGCGGCTCGCGCACGTGCCGCGGCCCGCACAACCCGACCGGCAGCCGGCTGACCGCGGCCAGGAACGCGGTGTTCACGTCGATGCCCACCGCCCACGGCCGGGCGCACTCCTGGTCGGTGAGCGTCTCGGTGGGCCGGATCCAGTCGAACGCCTCCTCGTCCAGCACCTCCGCCTCGCCGCGGACATGTCCGCGCGGTACCGCGGCGGCCACCACCGGGTGCTCGTCGGGGGCTTCGGGCGGCGCCGGATCGAAGGCCCGGGTCAGCGAGCCGGGCACCGGCCCCGGCACCCAGTTCCCGCTCGCCTCGTCGCGCACCGCGCGGGTCGGCGGGCGCAGCGCGGTCATCAGCTCCAGTCCGGTCACCGCGGTCGAGCCGCGCGGGGTGAGCACCCGCGCGGCGTACACCGACAGCACCCGCGCCAGCTCGGCGGCCGGCAGCAGGTCCGCGCCGCCCCACGCACGGGCCTCCAGCGCCTGCCACGGCAGCACCGCCAGCTGCACGCACCGGCGTTCACCGCCGGCCGCGGGCCGGTAGACCCGGGCCCACGGCCCGAACCCGCGCTGCGTCAACTGCCAGTTCGCACCGGCGATCTGAGCCAGCACCGGATGGTCCGGCGCCAGCCGCATCGCCCGCCGGTCGGTCAGCTCCAGGGGCAGCCCCAGCCGGGCGGCGGCGGCCGCGGTCACCACCACCAGCGGATCACCGTCCTTGCCCGACCGGTGCAGCCGCGGCGTGCCCAACCGGGCGTGCTCGAGCGTCCATTCCACCAGGTCCGGCACCGACAGGGCCGGGCAGCGCAGCACCAGACCGCCCGCGCAGTACAGCTGACCGTCCCCGTCCAGCACCCCCAGCGGCCCGTGCGCGAACCGCGGATCGCCGCCCCCGCCCGGGCCCTCCCGCACCACCGGCGCCGGCGCCCGCCCGGCACCGGCCCGGCGACGCGACGACGCCCCGCCCGCACCCACCGCAGGGGCGGGGGCGGGTTCCGGCCGGGACGGCGGGGCCGTCGGCGGGGCCGGCGCGGGGCCGGGGGCCGGGGGGTGGGGGCCGGCGGCCGACTGCGCGGATTCAGGGGCGGGTCGGGGGGCGGGTTCGGGGGCCGGCGGCGGCACGGCGGGGGGCGCCGGTGCGGGGAAACGCGCGGCCAGGCCCTCCAGCAGCCGCGCGTAGGCGGCGCGCTGCGGGGGCCGGGGCTCGGTGCGGCCGGCCTCCCAGTTGCCGACGGCCTCCCGGCGGGTGTCGACCGCCCGGGCGACCTGCGCCTGGCTCAGCCCGGCGGCCTCCCGCAGCCGCCTGCGCTCCGCGGGCTCCGGCAGCGCCTCCGCGGCCGCCACCTGGTCCAGCAGCGCGTCGACCGCGCTGAACAGCTCGTCCTGTCCCGGCATCACCGCACCTCCGGCCTGACACCCTATCAACCATCGCACACCCGATCGCGCATGAATCGCTCATCGATCGGGGGTGTGTCGGCGGCGGGGAGGCCGCGGCGGCGGCCGGGTCCCGGTGGCGTGGCCGGGTCCCGGTGGTGCGGGTGGGTGCGGCCGGGGGGCGGGGCGGCGGGGTGCGTGGTTGTGTGAGGCCATGGGTGAGGACGAGGACCGGCGCGCCCGTCCGAGGCGGGGGACGGCGCTGCCGCGGGCGGGTGCCGCCCGCCGGGGGGCCGGTGCGCGCGGCCGGCTGCCGGCCGGCGTCGCCCGCTAGCCGGTCGTGGCCGGCCGTCCCGCCGTGTCCTCGGCGCGGTTCCAGCGCTCGGAGACCGCCCGTGCCGAGGCGTTCAGCGACGGCGTGTTCGCGATCGCGGCGACCATCCTGGTCCTGGGCCTGGCCGTGCCGGCGCACCCGGCCGGGGGGCTGGGGCACGCGCTGGCCCGGCAGTGGCCGGCCTACCTGGGCTATCTGGCGTCGTTCAGCTACATCGCGGTGATCTGGCTCAACCACCACCAGGCGTTCGTGCGGATCCGCACCATGAACCGCGGCCTGCACGCCGCGAACCTGTTCGTGCTGTTCATGACCGCCGCCCTGGCCTTCCCCACCGAGGTCGTCGCCGACGCCGTCCAGAGCGACGTGTGGGGGCGGGACGCGAAGGTGGCGACGGCCCTGTACGCGGGGATCGCCGCGGCCCTGTGCCTGAGCTGGGTCGCCCTGTACTGGCGGCTGCTGCGCTGCCCGGGGCTGCTGGAGAAGGGGGTGGAGCCCGCCTATGTGCGGCACGGCCTGATCCGCTCCGCTGTGGGCGCCGCGGTCTACTGCACGGTCGGGGTGCTGGGCGCGCTGGTCACCCCGCCCATCGCGCTGGCCGCGTTCGCGGTGCTGCCCGCGTTCTACTTCGCCACCAGCGAGGGACTGCCGACCGGGCGGCGTGCCGCGGACCAGGGCCCGGGCCCGGACGCCTGAGCCCACCCGCTCCGGCCGGGCGGGCCGGGCGGGCGGGCGGTGCAAGGGAGGTCGGGCGGTGCAAGGGGTCAGCAGGGGAGGGCGAAGCCGCCGTGCGGGCGGGCGCGGGTCAGGGCGGCGGCCACCGCGCGGGACTGGGCGGCGGCGTCCTGCCCGGCCGCCAGGGCCGCGGAGGAGGGCAGAGCCGGGGCGGGGAAGGCTCCGACGCGGGCGGTGGCGGCGGTGGTGTTCAGGGCGGTGACGCGGTCCGGCGGGGCCGGGGTCAGGGTGCCGCGGGACCGTACGAACGCCACGAAGCTCTCGTAGTCGCGTACGTGCCGGACCGGTTCGGTGAATCCGGTGAACGCGGTGAACCCGTCGGCGCCCAGCAGGGTGTAGGCGGTGGCGGCCAGGCGGTAGGTGGCCGCGGTCTCCAGCGGTGTGCCGTCGAGGGTGACGGTGCCGGCCACGACGCGGGCGCCGACGGGGGCGGTGGCGTCGAAGCTGTAGCGCACGCCGGCGGAGACCGCGAACGGCGAGAAGCGCAGTGTGCCGTCGGCGGCGGTGCTCCACTGCTGTTCCAGGGCGGTCAGCAGTTGGCCGCCGGTGACGGTGACGGTCAGGATCGGGTCGCCGTAGCCGACGGCGTTCCAGGCCTGGGCGAGGGTGACCTGGCCGCCGGAGGCGGTGTCCATGGTCAGGTCGCGGGCGATCACGACCGAGCCGGTCAGTGGTGCGGTGGCCACCAGCGCCAGGTCGGCGGGCACGTTGGGGTGGTCGTTGCCGTCGTTCATCGGGCCCAGCGGCTGCCGGCCGGCCCAGTACGCCCAGTCCGCGACGAGGTCGCCCATCGTGCTCTGCCCGGCGGTGGTGCGGGTGCGGGTGAAGGAGGCGCTCTGCCGGCCGATGACGGTCCTGCCGCGGGTGGCGGCGTAGCCGCTCCAGTAGTCGGCGACCTCCTGCAGGTCCTTGTCGGGGGTGATGTCGCGGGTGTTGGGGTGGTTGACCGAGGTGGTCAGTTCCCGCACCACGCGGCCGGTGCGCGGGTCCAGCCGCAGGTTGATCTCGTTGATGAGCTGGCCGTAGCAGCCGGCCTCCACGAACGGGCGGGGCACACCGTTGGGGTCGGGCACCATCATGGTGAAGCGGCAGTGCCAGTGCCCGGTGACGATGGCGTCGATGTCCGGGGAGACGCGCAGCGCCAGGTCGTAGGCGGGGCCCGAGGGGTTGGTGCCGGTGGTGAAGTCGGCGCCGGCCACCGCTCCGTCGTGCATGGACAGCACGATCGCGTGGACGCCGCGGCGCTTGAGTTCGGCGGCGCAGGCGTTGGCGGTGGCCACCTCGTCCAGCGAGCCGAGCGCCGGCTGGTAGGAGGTGGAGCCGGTCTCGGTGCCGGCCGCGGTCAGGTGGATGAAGCCGATCGGCAGGCGGCGGCCGCCGCCGGCGTCGACCCATTCGATGTTGTAGGGCGCCAGCACCGTGTCCTGGTCGCGGGACCAGACCATGTTGGCGCTGTAGTAGCGGAAGTCGGCGCCCTTGAAGCGGCGGCCGGAGGCGTCGGGGAACGCGTCGTCCTGCCCGATGTCGGGGAACGGCACGCCGTGTTCCATGTGCCGGACCAGGAACGAGGGGGACTTGTCGAACTCGTGGTTGCCCGCGGTCGCGAAGTCCAGGCCCATCCGGTTCAGCGCCTCGATGGTCGGCTCGTCGGCCAGGCTCATGGCGTCGAACTCCCAGCCGGAGAAGAGGTCTCCGGGCGCGAAGAAGATCGAGTTGCGCCGTCCGGCCCGCAACCGCTCCAGGTGCGCGGCCATATAGGCGACACCGCCGACGGTGTAGGCGGCGCCGCCGGCGCCCAGCACCGTCGCGTTGCCGCCGGGCGCTGCCTGCAGGTATCCGTGCAGGTCGGTGATGTTCAGCAGTTGCACGTCCACCAGGTCGTGTGCCGTCGCCGCGTCCCGCGCGGCCGCGCCGGCATACGCCGGTGTGCCCACCGCCGTCATGGTCACGGCGGCTCCCGCCCCCGTCAGGAAAGCACGCCGTCCGATCTCTCGCGCCATCTCGCCCCTCCTGCCGTGCAGTTCACCCTGCGGCCGCCGTTCGGCCAGGGCCCGTCCACCAGGCAAGCCCTCGCGGCCCACGCCCCGGCCACGCGCGGGGGGCGGGGGCGTGAACACTGCCCAGCCGACTGCGCGGTAACGGGACGCATCGCCTGGGGCGGGTGCAACTCCTGGGACCACGTGGACTGGTGGGAGGTGGTGACGGTGGTGACGGCGGTGGTGACGGTGGTGGTGCCGGTGGGGACGGCCGGTTCGGGCCGGCCCCACCGGCGCCGGTGGCGCCTGGAGCTCGCGGTGGCGCGGTGAACGGTGGGGAGAATGCGGGGTGTTGCGGGTCAGGACGCGGCGCCGGTGAACTTCAGCAGCTCGCCGCTGGTGCCCTGGGTGTTGTTGGTGACGTAGACGTCGCCGCGGGCGGTGACGGCCAGGCCGGTGGGCTGGTTGAGGACGTCGCCGGTGTCGATGACGCTCCACGCGCCGGTGCGGTGGTTGACGCGGATCAGCGCGCCGGGCGAGGTCTGGGTGGGCGAGGTGCCGCCCTGGGTGTAGGACAGGACGATCAGGTCGCCGTTGGGGGCCAGGTCCACGTCGATGGAGCCGGTCAGGCCGGTGGCGAAGACGGTGGGCTGGCCGCCGGAGACGTACCGCCAGATGCGGCCCAGTCCGGTGCGGATGCCGCTCATGTCGGTGATGTAGAAGGCGCCGTCGACGCCGCGGACGATGCCGGTGGGCACCGCTTCGGCCTGCCCGGCCGGCGCGTCGGGGTGGACGGTGCCGGCCGAAGCGGCGGGCGGGACGATGTTGTTCGGGAACAGCGCGGCGGTCTGGGTGGTGCCGTCGGGGTGGATGCGGATCAGGTCGTTGGCGCCGGCGTCGGTGGCCAGGAAGTCCTGGCCGTCGCGGGCGAAGTGCCAGGGGTTGGAGTACACGTCGTTGTTGCCCAGCACCGAGTCGGGGTCGTTGAGCTCCTCGTGGACGCCCAGGTCGCCCAGCACCTTGCCGGTGCTGGTGCTCAGCGTGCCCAGCGGGGCGGCGGCCGGGCCCAGTGCGGCGCGGGTGTCGGGGGTGCCCGACAGGCCGTACAGGATGCGGTAGGTGCTGCCGGTCGGGCCGGCGTCGGCCTCGATGGGGCCGCTGACCACGCCGGAGCCGTCGGCCCGCACGATCAGCTGCGAGGTCAGGCCGGTGACGACCCGGCCCTGCCAGGAGCCCTTGATCTTGTACAGCGAGGCGGTGTCGCCCACGCACTGGGTGTTGGGGGTCGTGCAGGCCGTGGCCGGCCCGGATCCGGCCTCGGTGACCAGCAGCGACCCGTCGGGCTGCAGCCGCACCGCCCGCGGGTTGTGCAGGCCGGAGGCCACGACGACCGGCGCGGTGGCCGGGTGCGGGTGGGCGGCCGGCGTGGCGGCCTGGCCGGGGATCGTGGCGGCAGCCAGGCTGCCCACGGCTGCCGCCACGACGACGGCGCCCGCCCAGGAGTTGCGGGAAACAGACATCTCTCTCCTCAACTTGGCGCGCCCCGCACGGTGCGGGGGCGTCGGTGCGGCGCGCCGGTGAGCGCGCCGCAAGACTGGGTGTCGAAAAACAGGGGTGGGGGTGGGGTGGGGTGGGGTGGCCGGTGGCCGTGGCGGCGGGGTGGTCAGTGGAGGCCTGCCAGGCGCAGCAGCAGCGCTTTGACGTCGGTGGCGGCGACCTGGCCGGGCAGGGCGCCGGGGGTGGAGCACAGCAGGACCGGGGCGTCCTGGGCGTGGTCGGGCAGCCGGCCGTGGCTGCCGCGGACCGCGTCGCCGTCCAGCGGGACGACGGCCATCCGGTAGCGCATCCCGAGTTTCTTGCGGGCCAGCGCGGTGGCCGCCTTGACCTTCACGTAGGGGTCGTGGGGGTCGAGGAACA
Source organism: Actinacidiphila rubida (assembly GCF_900110255.1). Lineage (GTDB taxonomy): Bacteria > Actinomycetota > Actinomycetes > Streptomycetales > Streptomycetaceae > Actinacidiphila > Actinacidiphila rubida. Next base: position 42,424 of record NZ_FODD01000033.1, on the reverse strand, counting down.
GTTCCGCGGGGTCGTAGCCGGGTTTGCGGTGGATCTCCACCAGGCGGGCGAAGTCCGGGGCGGCGGCGTCGTCGAGCCAGTAGTAGTAGGTGAACCAGGCGTCGGCGTCGGCGATCGCCAGGAGTTCCCCGGAGCGGGGGTGGTCCAGGCCGTTGTCCTTCTTGCCGGCCTCGTCCAGGACGTGGGCGATGCCGGGCAGGTCCTGCAGGACCTGCCGCACGGCGGGGATGTCGGTGTCGTCGCGGACGTAGACGTGCGCGACCTGGTGGTCGGCGACGGCGAAGGCCCGTGAGGCGGCCGGGTCCAGGTACTCCATGCCGGCCTGGGTGTGGACGGCGAGGTAGCCGGCGCGGCGCAGTGCCCGGTTGATGTCGACGGGGTGGTCGACGGTGGTGATGCCGTACTCGGACAGGGCCACCACGGTGCGGCCCTGGGCGCGGGCCTGGGCCAGCAGCGGTGCCAGGGCGTCGTCGAGTGCGGTGGCGGCGGCGTGGGCGCGCGGGTCGTGGGGTCCGTAGCGCTGCAGGTCGTAGTCCAGGTGGGGGACGTAGACCAGGGTCAGGTCGGGGTGGTGGGTGCGGTTGACGTGGGCGGCGGCGTCGATGATCCACTGGCTGGAGGCGATGCCCGCGCCCGGGCCCCAGTAGCTGAACAGCGGGAACGTGCCCAGGGCGGTGGTCAGTTCGTCGTGCAGGGCGGGCGGCTGGGTGTAGCAGTCGGGTTCCTTGCGGCCGTCGGCGTGGTAGACGGGGCGGGGGGTGACGGTGATGTCGACGTCGGCGCCCATCGCGTACCACCAGCAGATGTTCGCCACGCGGTAGCCGGGGTGGCGGCGGCGGGCGGCGTCCCAGAGTTTGTCGCCGCCGACCAGGCCGTTGTGCTGCCGCCACAGCAGGACCTCGCCCAGGTCGCGGAAGTACCAGCCGTTGCCGACGATGCCGTGGTCGGCCGGCAGGGTGCCGGTCAGGAACGTGGACTGGGCGCTGCAGGTCACCGCGGGCAGGACGGTGCCCAGTTCGGCCCGTGATCCGGTGCGGCCCAGGGACTGCAGGTGCGGCATGTGCTCCAGCAGGGCGGGGGTCAGTCCGACGACGTCGAGGACCATCAGGGGGGTGGGTGTCACGGCTGCTGCTCCTTGCATCCCAGGTCGGTCAGCCAGTCGCGGGCCAGGGCCAGTTCGGCGGCGATCCCGGCGGCCAGGGCGGCGTCGTCGGCGGGGCGCAGCGCCGGCGGCAGGGCCTGCCAGGTGTAGGTCTCCACCTCCAGGTGGTGGCAGCGGGGGTGGCGGCCGCCGGCCAGTTCGGCCAGTGCGTCCTTGAGTACGGCGGTGGTGGAGGTCAGCGGTGGCGCGGGCGGGGCGTGCAGCGGCACGTGGAAGTGGGAGCGCCAGGGCACGTCGTCGGGCAGTGCGGTGCCGTTCAGGGCCGGTCCCAGGTCGTCGCTGGCGTGCAGGAGGGTGCCGTGGCGGGCGCGGGTCTGGTGCAGGAACCGCGGTTCGTCGAAGGCGGCCAGGGCCGTGCGGACGGCCGGGTCGGCCGGGGTGGGGGCGTGCAGGGCCGCGGACAGCTGCGCCTTGACCACGTCGATGCCGGCGGTGTGCAACCGGGCCAGTGCGGCGGCCGGTTCCTCGAAGGCGGTGGCCAGGTGGCAGGTGTCCAGGCACACGCCGATGCGGTGCGCGGGCAGGTCCGCGAGGGCGTCGACGGCGTCGGCGGTGGTCTCCACCGCGCAGCCCGGTTCGGGTTCCACCGCGATGCGCACCGAGCGGCCGGTGTCCTGCTGCAGTTGGTCCAGGGAGCCGGCCAGGGTGGTCAGGGCGGTCCGGCAGGTGTGCCGGGCGGTGGCGTCGACGGCGGTGTGCCAGCCCAGTGGCAGGGTGGAGATGGTGCCTTCGCCGACGTCGTCGGGCAGCAGTGCGGCCAGGATCCGCGCCAGGTCCAGGGTGTAGTCCAGGCGGGCGGGCTCGGTCCAGTCGGGCCGGTAGACGCGGTACTTCACGCTGGCGGCGCCGAAGCCCTGGTAGGGGAAGCCGTTGAGGGTGACCACTTCCAGTGAGCGGCGTTCCAGTTCGCCGCGCAGGTGGGCCAGGGCGGCCGGTGAGGCGGCCAGGGCGGTGGCCGCGTCGCGGGCCAGCCACAGGCCCACGCCCAGGCGGGGGGTGTCCAGGTGGCGGCGTACCGGTTCGCAGTAGGCGCCCAGTTGGGCGATCACCGCGTCCAGGGTCTCCGCGCCGTGGACGTTGGTGCAGTAGGCCAGGTGGAGGGTCGAGCCGTCGGGGTGGGTGAACCGCACGCCTCACTCGCCTCCGCGCGCAACGGAGTTGCCGGCGAACAGTGCCTGCTCGTGGGTGCGGGCCTGGTCGATGTCCAGGCGCAGGCGGCCGCTTTGCCCGTAGAAGGCCACCGGGTTGCGCCACAGCACGAGGTCGACCGCGTCGTGGTCGAAGCCGGCGGCGAGCATCGCGTCGGCGACCTTGCGGGTCTTCAGCGGGTCGCTGTGGCCCCAGTCGGCGGCGGAGTTGACCAGGACCCGCTCGCAGCCGTACTGCCGCAGGACGGCGACCATGCGCTGTTCGTCCATCTTGGTGTCGGGGTAGACCGAGAAGCCCATCCACGCGCCGGACTCGCGGGCGGCGGCGACCGTCGTCTCGTTGAGGTGGTCCAGCAGGACCCGTTCGACGGGCAGCGGGGAGTCGGCGACCATCTGCAGGGTGCGGTGCACTCCGGCGAGTTTGTCGCGGTGCGGGGTGTGGACCAGCGCGGGCAGGCCGGCGGCCGCGGCCAGTTCCAGCTGCACGGCCAGTGCCTGGTCCTCGGCCGGGGTCATCGCGTCGTAGCCGATCTCCCCGACGGCCACGACCTGGTCCTTGAGCAGGTAGGCGGGCAGTTCGTCCAGGACCTCCGCCAGCCGCGGGTCGTTGGCCTCCTTGGGGTTGAGCGCCAGCGTGCAGTGATGGGCGATGCCGTACTGCGCGGCGCGGAACGGCTCCCAGCCCAGCAGCGCGTCGAAGTAGTCGAAGAACGTCTGCGGGGAGGTGCGGGGCTGCCCCAGCCAGAACGACGGTTCGACCAGGGCCCGCACGCCGGCCGCGTGCATCGCCGCGTAGTCGTCGGTGGTCCGGGACGTCATGTGGATGTGCGGGTCGAAGATTCGCATCGCCAACCTCAGCCTTCCTGCTCGGTCAACGCCAGCACCTGTGTCAGGTCCGCCGGGACCGCGCGGGCGGCCGCGACGCGTTCGGCGGCGAAGTCCCGCAGCATCCGGGCCAGTTCGCCGTCGCCTGCCGCCCGCCGTTCAAGGCCGGCGATCACCGTCACCGGCACGCCGGTGAACAGGCATTTGAGGACCGCGTGCCGCCAGGCGTGGGCCGGCAGGTGGGCGGCGGCGTAGGGGCCCAGGGCCGCGGCCACCAGCCGGGTGTCGTTGGTCCGCAGCGCGTCCTCCACCAGCGGCAGCCCGTCGCCGGGGTCGACGTCCAGGACGGGCAGCGCCGCCAGCACCGCGCGCCGCTCGCCGGCGCTTCCGCGCCGGTACAGGCGCGCCAGCACCGGCCCGCCGGCGCCGGCCGCCTCCAGCAGCAGCACCCGCGCCGCGTCGGCGGCCTGCTCGCCGTCCAGGGCGCGGCCCGCGGAGGCGAACGCGACCTGCCAGGCGGGCATCGCGGCGGGTCCGGGGGCCGTGGTTTCCTCGGCCGCCGCGGTCAGCGCCGCGTCCAGCCATGCCGCGCCCGCGGCCGGCAGTCCCGCCCGTACCTGTGCCGCGCCCGTCACCATCGCCTGCCGCCTTCCTCGCTCCGTCCCGCCGGCGCGACGCCGGCGCCTGCCCCTGCTGCTGCTCCTGCTGTGGTGCGGGCCGTGTGTGCGGGCCGTGCCGTGCGCAGGAACTCCAGCGACGCGGCGGCCAGCGCGGGACCGGCGTGGCTGTGCCGGGGCAGCTCGACGACGACCAGGCCCTGGTAGCCGCAGGCGTCCAGGGCGTCCAGCACCGGCGGGAAGTCGATCTCGCCGTCGCCGAAGGGCAGGTGCTCGTGGACGCCGCGGCGCATGTCCTCGATCTGCACGTGTGCCAGCCACGGCGCGGCCGCGGCCACGCAGCGCTGCGGCGGGTCCGGTTCCAGGCACTGGCAGTGCCCGATGTCCAGGGTCAGCCGCAGGCCCGGCGGATCGCCCAGCCGGTCGCGCAGCTGGTGGAAGTCGGCCAACGTGCCGACCAGGTGGCCCGGTTCGGGCTCGATCGCCAGCACCACGCCGGCCTGGTGCGCCGCGTGGAGCACCGGTTCCAGCGCGTCCTGCAGCAGGTGCCATCCGCGGGCGGGTGCCATGCCCGCGGGCAGCGGCCCGCTGAAGCCGTGCACCACCACGGCGCCGAGGTCGGCCGCCACCCGCACCGCGGTGACCAGCAGGCCGGCCCGCTGCGCCCGGGCCTGCGGGTCCGCATCCAGCAGGGACGGGCCGTGCTTGGCCCGCGGGTCCAGCACGTAGCGCGCGCCGGTCTCCACCGCCACCGACAGTCCCAGCGCGTCCAGGCGCCGGGCCACCGTCGCGGCCCGCGCGCCCAGATCGGGTGCCAGCGGGTCCAGGTGCATGTGGTCCAGCGTCAGACCCACACCGTCGTAGCCCAGATCGGCCAGCAGCCCCAGCGCGTCGTCCAGCCGCAGGTCCGTCAGCCCGTTCGTGCCGTAGCCCAGCTTCAGGCTCATGTCACGCTCACCTTCCGCGCGACCCGCCCGGCCACCGGCGCCAGGGCGGCCAGCGCGCCGGCCAGGGCCACCGCCCCGGAGCGGGCTGCCAGCCCCGCCTGCAGCGGGATCACCGCCTTGATCCCGCCGCCGACGGCCTTCTGCGTCAGCGGCGGCGACGCGTTCAGCGCGGCGTGCAGCAGCGGCCGGCCCGCCGTCGCCACGTACACCCCCGCCAGCGCGGCCCGCAGCCACCGCGCACCGCCCGACGCGCCACGCACCGGAACAGGCGCGGGCGCGGGTGCGGTCCGGGGGCGCAGGGGGGTGGGGGTGGGCAGGAGGCCGGCGGTCAGCGCGCCGAGGACGGCGGTGGTGCCCAGCGCCGCGGCCGCGGTGCCCGGCGCGCCGCCGCGCGTCTCACTGCGGGAGACCGCGGTCACCGCGTAGGTGTGCGCGCCCAGCAGCGCCGCGGGCACCAGCGCCCGCCCCGCACCACCCGCGCCACCCGCGCCGGTGGCGGTGGGCGGGCGGCCGGCGGTGGCCGCGGCGCCCATCAGCAGGTCCAGGCCGCGGGCGGCGGCCATCGCCGCGGGCCCGGCCGGGGTGTGCTTCAGGCGCAGGTCGTAGGCCCACACGGTGCCGGCCAGCGCGGCCGCGCACAGCGCGGTGGTGCGGCCGGCGACGGCGGCCAGGCCCAGCCCGGCCGCGGTCAGCCCGATCCCGGCCGCCAGGGCCTGGCCGGGGGTGATCCGGCCCGAGGGCAGCACCCGCTGGGGGCGCTCGCGGGCGTCCTCCTCGCGGTCCGCCCAGTCGTTGAGGGCCATGCCCGCCTGGTACAGGCACAGCGAGGCCGCCGCCGCGCACGCGGTGCGCGCGCCGGGCCGCCGCCCGGTGGCCGCGGTCCCGGCCAGGACGTCGCCGGGCACGGTGAACAGCGCGGACACGCGCAGCAGTTCGGCCCAGTCACGGGGCCGGCTCACGCCGGCCCGCCCAGCCGGTCCGCGAACGCGACCAGGTGCCGGTACTGCTCGGACAGCGCCGAGGTGGGGCCGTCGGGGTCCTTGAAGTAGAAGCCCAGCTCGTCCAGCGGCCCGCTCAGTCCCCGCTCGTGGGCGCGGGCCACCAGCCGCGCCAGGTCCAGCACCAGCGGTGCGGCCAGCGCGGAGTCGCAGCCCTGCCAGATCGTCTGCAGCACCATCCGGGTGCCCAGGAACCCGTCGAAGGCCACGTGGTCCCAAGCGGTCTTCCACTCCCCCATCGCCGGCACGTCGTCGATGTGGACCTCGCCCTCGGGCACCGTTGCGAGCGTGTCGTGCAGCACCCGCGCCTTGCCCGCGTTCTTGGCCGCCGCGGCCGCCTCGTCGGCCAGCGCCGCGCCGTCGCCGCCGCCCAGCAGGTTCGCGCCCGACCAGGCCCGCACCGCGAGGGCCCGCTGCGCGAACATCGGCGCCAGCACCGCGCGCAGCAGCGTCTGCCCGGTCTTGCCGTCCCGGCCCGCCCACGGCACGCCCGCGGCGGCCGCCTGCGCGGCCAGCTCCGGATGCCGGATCCCGGTCGAGGGGGTGAAGTTGACGTAGGAGCAGCCCGCGCGCAGTGCCGCCGCCGCATACAGCGAACTGGCCGGCAGCCGCACCTGGCCGGGCGGCGGCACCGGCTCGGTCGAGGCGACGTTGACCACCACGGTGCGGGCGGCGCCGGTGCGCGCGGTGAAGTCCTCGATGTCCGCGGCGAACGCCGCGATCAGCTCCCCGTCCCCGCGCCGCTCGCCCGGCAGCGGCCCGCCGACGCGGATCTCCCGGTCGGCCGCGGCCAGTTCACCGTGCACCGACCGCGCCAGCCCGTGCGGCAGCACGCCCTGCCCGGCCAGTTCCTCCGCCCGCTTGGGCAGCGATCCCTCCACGGTGTCGTGGCCGCCGAAGACCAACGAGCCCAGCGGCGGCAGACCCGCCTGCGCGCACACCTGCGTCTCGGTGACCATCCCCACGCCCGGCCGCAGCCCGGCCGCCACCGCCGCGCACCCGGCCACCACCGTCGTGGCCACCGAACCGCGGGCCCCCACCAACCACACGCCCGTCACGTCCCCGCCCCTGGCACGCGCGACGATCCCGGACTGATCCTCGGACACGAAAAACCTCCTGAACAGCGTCAGTGGCGCAAACCGATACCCGCGGAACGGGCCCGGCCGTGCCGCCGGCACGAACGCGGGGCCGCTGGAACACAGGCGCCGCGGCCACGGCCCCGTGCCGCACCGCCCGCCCGTCCCGGCAGGCGACGCACGGCCACCACCGCACCGCCGCACCGCCGCCGTGCCGCCGCACCCGTACGGGCACTGCCCGAACACGCCCGCCACGACCAGGCACGAGAGGGCACCGGGCGAGGACGGCGGACCCGCATCGGGCCCGGGCGGGCCACGGCGGGCAGGACAGGACGGCACACGGCGTGGGGGGATCGCCGGGACACCTCAGGCACCCCGCGGCGCGGGACACCGTGCGAATGGATCTCGAACGCCGCACATCCTGCTCCCCGCCTCTCGCAACCGGCTCGGGTCCCGTTCGAGGGCACTTTTCGGACGCCCCACCCCCGCCCCGGCCCCGGCCGACGCGACCGGCTCGGGAGGCGGGGACCGGCCCCCGCCCCGCGGACGGACCCGGCGCACGGGTCACCCCGCGCGGGCGCGCACCACAAGGGGCGGGCGGGGCCCGGCGGTTGGAGGCCTGACGGAGTGGGGGCCCGGCGGGCGGTGCCTGACGGAGTGGGGTCAGGCGCTGCGGTAGGCGACCTTGTGGGCCATGCGGGCCAGTTCCTGCCGCCACTGCTCGCTGATCGGGGCGTCGGCGATCGCCTTGGTGCCGCGCTCCACCAGGGCCGCGATGTGCGCTTCGACGTCGGCGGGCACGCCGGTGTCCAGCAGGCGGCGCCGCACCTGCTGCGGGCTGTGGCCGGGCTGGGTGACCAGCGCCGCGATGTGCTCGTCGCGCTGCATCGCCCAGCCCAGCAGCAGCGTCATCTTGTGCTGGGTGAAGTCCAGTCCGGCCGGCTTGCCGGTGTCGGCGCCGTCGCCGAAGGCGTCCAGCAGGTCGTCGCGCAGCTGGAACGCCTCGCCGACCGCCTCCCCGTACTCCTCGAACGCCGCCGCCAGATCACCGCGGCCGGCCGCCGCGGCACCGACCACCAGCGGCCGGTGGATGCTGTAGCGGCCGGACTTGATCACCGCGATCAGCCGCGACAGCCGCGGATCGACGCTGAACTCCGCGGCGGCCGCCACGTCCATGTACTGGCCGATCATCACTTCCGAGCGCAGCGTGTCGAACGCGGCGACCGCCGCCGCCGGCGCCTGGGCCTGCGCCATCAACTGCCCGCTGTAGACCAGCGCCAGGTCCCCGACCAGGATCGCCACGCCCTCGCCGAACCGGCGGGCCTCGCCCTGCCAGCCCCGCTCCCGGTGCAGTGCCATCTGCGCCGCGTGCACCGTCGGCCGCCCGCGCCGCACCCCGGAGTCGTCCAGCACGTCGTCGTGGACCAGCGCGGAGATGTGGAGCATCTCGGCGGCGGCCGCCGCCGAGACCACCGCGGGATCCTGCGGGTCACCGCCGGCCGCCAGGTATCCCGCGACCAGGAACGCCGGCCGGATCCGCTTGCCGCCCGCGGCGATCAGCTCCGCCAGCGCGTCGATGGGCACCACCGCCCGCTCCTCGATCCCCGTCCACTGCTCGCGCTCGGCGGCCAGGAACGACACCAGCCGCTCCTCCACCCGCTCCAGCACCCGCTGCGCCGGCCACGGCCCGCCGGCACCGGCCCGCCCCTGGCCCGGCACCCCGCCGGGCCCCTGGCCCGCCGTCAGGTCCGCGTTCTGGTCGGCGTTCTGGTCGGCGTTCTGGTTCGACTTCTGGTTCGACACCGCTGGCTCCTCGAACTCGACTGGACGACTTCCTCGCACAACGACACACAGCGACACTCAGCAACACGGCAACACAGCCCGAAACGTGCACAAAACGGGCATGGCGCAGGGAAGAGGGGCGTGCAGGGGGGTGGGGGCAGGCGGCGGCCGGCGGGCGGGCGGGGCCGCGGCGCGGCCGCCCGTCAGGGGGTCGGCCAGACGGCGGCCGGAGGGGGCCGCGGGGCGCCATGGGGCGGATCTGGAGTCCTACTGTAGAGACGATCGACTGCGAATGGTGAGCGTTGACACCTTCAACGAGGCCATGGAATTCTCCCAGTGCACCCGTGGTTACGTCATGGCAGCGTCTGGGGGCATGAATACGCACCATCCGCGATATCCGCCGAACACCTCGGGGCCGGGCCGACCTGGCCTTTCGATGAAATACCCGCCGTAGAACAGGGCCTGTTCCGCGGTGTATTCCGGCACTATTGGCGGTCGATTGTTCCGGGTCCCCGGAATTGCGGCCGCGGGCACGGGATTTACGTGTCCCCCGATGGTTCCGGGTTGGGTTTCGGTGGTTTCGGTGTTTTTCGCGGTTCGGTGGATCATCGACTCGGGAAAGCGGACCGCGGCCCACGACACGGGGGGTTCGGCGGCTCCAGGCGCGCGAACGACATCCGGACGAGTGGGCCTCGGAAAGGAGATCCATGGAGTTTCACGCCTGCCCCAGGAACCATCCCAGGAAGCTCCGCGCGGCGAGCGGGTCCGTGCTGTGCGACCCGTGCATCCGGCAGGTGGAGGGCACTTTGCGCACGTTGCCCGGCCTGTACCAGGAGAGCTTGCACCACATCGCGCCGGTGGCGCGGCGGATGAGCACCACCCGGGTGTCGGGCAGCCGGGCCCGGGACCATCTGAACTGGTCGGCGCTGGACGCCCGCCGCGACATCGTGGCCATTTTGGAGTCGTGGTCGGACCTGGTGGTGGAGGAACTCGGGAAAGCCGCGCCGAGCCGTTCGGTGCCGCAGTTGGCGCGGCTGCTGCTGCTGAACGTGCAGTGGCTGACCGCGCAGCCGCCGGCGAAGGATTTCGCCGACGAGATCGAGGAGTTGAAGGCGGAGCTGCTGCGCACCATCGATCCCGGTCCCGGTGAGCTCGACGCGTGGATCAGGGAGTGTGTGGTGGAGGGGTGCTCGGGGGTGATCAGCACGTCGCCGCGCGGTGTGGGCGGCGACGGGCCGAACACGATCGGGTGCAGTTCCGGGCACGAGTGGGAAATGCGCGAGTGGATCACCCTGCGGCCGCTGCTGCAGCGCAAGCGGAAGGCGGCCGACGCATGACCAGACCGCCGCGTCACCGGCTGGTGCCCACGCGGGTGGCCGCGATGGCGGCGAGCGTGTCGGAGGCGACCATCCGCAAGTGGGTCAGCCGCGGGAAGATCACCCGCTACGGCACGCCGGGCCGCAGCGAGTTCGACATCGACGAGGTCACGCGGATCGCGTTGCGGCGCCGCGGATCCGTGTGAGTTCCCCCGGTAGGGGCGGCAGCGGCCGGCTCAGGGCGGCGTCGGTGAGGGCCGGCGCCGCTCCCAGGTAGGCGGCCGGTGCGAACAGGTCGCCGGGCGCGGTGGCCAGGGCGGTGCGTGCGGCGTCCTGGTCGCCGGCCGGCAGCGTGTCCAGGGCCTTGTCCAGGGCCTGTTGCAGGTGCCGGCCGCCGCCCGCCGAGGCGCGGGAGGCGGCGTCCAGCAGGGCGCGGGCGGTGTCCTTGCCGATGCGGGCGGCCAGGTGGGCGGCGACCTTCTCCGAGACGATCTGTCCGGCCGTCAGTTCCGCGTTGGCGGCCATCCGCGTGGCGTCCACGTGCAGCTGCCCGGTCAGTTCCACCGCCTGGCGGGCCGCTCCCCCGGCCAGCCGCAGCAGGCCGCGCAGCGGTTCCCACTCCGCGTGCCAGGCTCCGGCCGAGCGTTCGTCCTCGCTGGGCAGGCACCCCCACACCGTCGCCGCCAGCTGGGGTGCCTGCAGTGCCGCCGAGCGGATCGCGGTGGCCAGCACGGGGTTGCGTTTGTGGGGCATCGCCGAGGACGCGCCGCGGCCGGCCGGTGCCGGCTCGGCGACCTCGCCGACCTCGGTGCGGGCCATCGACAGCACGTCGGCCGCGATCTTGCCCAGTGCCCCGCAGGTGAAGGCCGCGGCGGCGGCCAGGTCCGCGATCGGGGTGCGCAGCACGTGCCAGGGCAGCAGCGGTGCCCGCAGGCCCAGTTGCCGCGCGAAGGCGGCCGGCAGCTGCACGGCGTAGGTGGCGGCGTCGGTGCCCGGGGCGTGCTGCAGGTAGCCGGCCATCGTGCCGGCCGCGCCGCCGAGCTGTACCAGCAGCGCCGAGGCGGCGGCCGCGTCCAGGCGCTCCACGGCGTCGAGCACCAGGTGCCGCCAGCCGGCCGCTTTGAGGCCGAAGGTGGTGGGCACCGCGTGCAGGGCCAGGGTGCGGCCGGCCATCACCGATGCGCGGTGCGTGCGGGCCAGGGCGGCCAGCGCCTGCTCCACGTCCGCCAGGTCCTGGCGGATGGCGGCCAGCGCGTGCCCGGCGACCAGCACCGTCGCGGTGTCCAGGATGTCCTGGCTGGTGGAGCCGCGGTGCACGTAGGCGGCCGCCTGCGGGTCGAGGGCCGCGACCTGTGCGGTGAAGTGCCGCACCAGCGCCACCACCGGGTTGGCCGACTCCCGGCAGGCGCGGCCCAGCGCGGGCAGGTCCAGCCGCGGCGGGGCGGCCGCGGCGGTGATGGCCTGCGCCGCGGCCTGCGGGATGGTGCCCAGCTGTGCCTGGGCCCGTGCCAGCGCCGCCTCGGCCTGCAGCATGGCGGCCAGCCATGCCCCGTCCGAGGTCGCCGCGGCCACCGGGGTGCCCGCCCACACCGGGGCCAGCAGCCCCACCTCCAGCACGGTGTCGGGGGCGAACGCCCCGGCCCCGCCCGGCGGTTCGGCCGGGGCGGGGGCGGAGTGCGGCGATACGGAAGCGGCGGTTGCCGGGGTGGGCGGGGTGTCAGTGGACATGGGTGAGTCCTTGCCTGGGCAGGGCCGGCGCGGCGGGCGCGTCCAGGCCGCTCTGCCCGGGTGCGGCGGCCGGCGCGGCGGTGTGTGCGGCAACGGTGCCCGCGGCCGCCTCGGCCGCCGTGCCGGTGGCCGCCTCGGTCGCGGGGTGGGCCAGGGCGGCGCGGGCGATGGCGTCGGAGTCGGTGAGGGTCACCGAGTTCACTCCGGGCCGGATGCCGGCGGCGGTCACCCAGTGGACGGCCTCGGTGGGCACGCCGAAGGCGTAGCGGCGGGGGTGGGCGCGGCCGGCGGCGTCCAGCAGGTGGAACGGGCGGGCGGTGACGGCCAGTCCGTCGGTCTGGTAGGAGCCGAAGACGCGGCCGGGGATGCGGTAGACGCCGGCCTGGCCGCCGGCCAGCAGGTGCTGCAGCAGCCGGTCGCGGGTGCGGGACAAGGTGATCGCGGGCAGGCGTGCCTCGACCAGGGCCCGCACGCGCACGGTGGAGGCGGGCACCAGCGGGGAGGTGACGGTGTAGCCGCCGGGGCCGGCGCTGACCTGGACCTGGGGGCCGACCACGTGCAGCACCCCGGCCTCGATCAGCGCGATCATCTCCTCCACGCGGCGGGCCGGCGGCCCGATGGACAGGTATGCGTTCAGGGGCGTGTACCAGCGGTCCAGGTCGCTGCGGTAGGAGTCGCCGTGCAGGCCGCCGTGGTCGACGGCCAGGCGGATCTCGTTGCGCAGGTCGCGCAGCACGTCCAGGGCGGCCTTCAGCGGGCCGCTGACGTTGCCGGCGGCCGCCTCGGCGACGTCCTCGCGCAGGTGGTCCAGCAGCCAGTCGGTGAAGTCGCGGGGGCCGCTGAAGCGCCGGTCCCGGTAGGGGCGGGCGATCAGCTGCCAGTCCAGGCGGTACTTCTCGCCGATGCCGTAGGACGCCAGCACCGCCTGGGCCTCGGTGGCGCTCAGGCCGGCGGCCAGGTAGTCGCGTTCGAACTCCCGGGCGCGGGTGACGTGGCCGCGTGAGGACAGCAGCGTGCGGTAGTAGACCGTCTCCACCTCCCGCGCGATCAGCGGCCACAGCTGGGAACGGAAGTCCAGGCCGCGGGCGTTGGCCGCGCGCAGCCGGGCGATGCGCGCGGCGGTGAAGACCAGCGGCTCGTGCCGGCCGTGCGGGCCCTTCTCGTTCTCGCCGCGCGCGGTGTAGGGCACCCCGCGCCGGGACGCGGCGTAGATCACCGGTTCGCTGCCCGAGGGCCGGTAGACCAGGGCGCCGCGCAGCCGGGTGAAGACCCCGCCGCGGCCGGCGGTCAGCTGCGCCATGTAGTCGAAGAAGTTCAGGCCCAGGCCGCGCAGCAGCACGCTGCCGCCGGCCGGCAGCACCGACAGGTCCACGTCGGCGGGGTTGGCCGGGCCGATGTGGACCAGTCCGAGGTTGCGGGCGGTCTCGGCGAAGGCCTGCTCGCCGGCGTCGTCGCGGGCGCCCAGGTGTCCCTGGCACAGCACGACCGCGTCCAGGCCGCCGATCACCGTGCCGTCCTCCAGCCGCACCTGCTGGCGCGGTCCCTGCCCGTCCGCGCCCGGCAGTGCACCGGGGCCGGCGGCGGGGGTGGTCTCGTCGTCGAGGGCGACGGCGGTGCGCGGGTGCCAGTGCAGGGTCAGGCCGGCCGGTGCGGCCTGGCCGATCCGGGTGAAGGCCCAGCGCAGGTAGCGGCCGTAGAAGGCGCGGGTGGGGTAGGTGTCCGGGCCCAGGGCCGCGGCCTCGGCGCGCACGTGCTCCGGTTGCCCGCCGCCGGCCGGGTCGGCGGCCAGTGCGGCGGCCCACTGGTGGAGGCTGGGGCCGGGCTCCAGCGGGCCGCGCAGGTCCACGCTGGCGTCGGTGAACACCGAGATCTGCCCGGCGACGGTGTTCATCAGCAGCTGCCGGGACTGGTCCACCCGCCAGACCCGGCCGGCGCCGGGCGGGTAGGGATCGACCACGTGGACGGTCACGGTGCTGCCGGTGGGCAGTTCGCGGGCGTTGGCGCACAGCCGCTCGACCACCGACAACCCGCGCGGACCGGCGCCTATCACGCACACAGTGCGATGTGTCGTCGTCATGTTCCTGTCTCCGCCGATGTCGGGCTGGCACACGTTCACCACTGCACGAGCGCGAATCCCGCCGCCATGCCGCCGCCGAAGCCGGCGAGCAGGATCAACTCGCCGCGGCGCAGCAGCCCCGCGCGGGCGGCGTGGTCCAAGGTGATCGGGATCGAGGCGGCCCCGGTGTTGCCGTAGTCGGCCAGCGTCAGGTGCATCGCCGCGTTCGGCAGCGCCAGTTCCTCGAAGACGGCCTGCAGCATCACGCCGTTGGCCTGGTGCGGGATGAAGTGCGCGATGTCGTCGGGCACCACCCCGGCCTCGTGCAGGAACTGCTTGGTCAGCGGCGGCAGCCGGTCCTGCACGAAGCGGCGCACGGCGCGGCCGTCCATGGTGAAGTACTGCTCGCCGCGCTCCAGGACCTGCGCGTCCACCGGCAGGCGGCTGCCGCCGGCCGGCACCCGGATCATGTCGGCCAGTTCCCCGAAGGTGTGCAGCGCCAGGTGCCGGATCCGGCCGCCGGGCCCGCCCGGGCCCAGCACCATCGCGCCGGCCCCGTCGCCGAAGAGCACCACGGTGCGCCGGTCGGCGGGGTTCAGGATCCGCGAGTACAGGTCCGCGCCGATCACCAGCGCGTGCCCGCCGCGGCGGGCCAGCACACCCTCGGCCGCCGCCAGCGCGAACACCTCGCTGGAGCACACCGCGTTGACGTCGAAGGCCGCCGCGTCGGCCGCCCCCAGCAGGTGCTGCACGTAGGCGGCGGTCGGCGGCTGCGGCCGGTCCGGGGTCGAGGTCGCCACCACGATCACCGACAGCTGCGCGGCGCTGATGCCCGCCGACTCCAGCGCGGCGGCCGCCGCGTGCGCGGCCAGGTCCGAGGTGGCCTGACCCGGGGCGGCCCATCGCCGCGCGCCGATGGCGGTCTTGCCCACCACCCACGCGTGATCGACCCCGGCCCCGGCCCCGGCCTCGTCGTTGGACACCACGCGGTCGGGCACATAGGACCCCGTGCCCAGGATCCCCAGTTCGGTCATGCGCCTGGTCCCTTCCCTCAACGGCAGTCGTCGACGGCGGTCGTCAACGGCGAGGACGCGAAACGGCGGCCCCGCCCCCGGCACCACCCGCGGTCACCCGTACCACCCACACCCCACACAAAGGGGAGAAAGCGGGCGAAACGTAACATGGGGGTGGGGTGGGGGGCGGGTGCCGCGGAGCGTCAGCGGGTTTCGTAGATGCGCTTGTGGCCGCGCAGCGCCGCCAGCCGGAACGGGCCGGTTGTCTGCGCGGCGATCCGGTGGTCGCCGCCGTCGGTGGGCAGCACCGCGGTGTGCAGGGCCCGGTAGGCGGGGTAGTCCAGTTCGGTGCGGCCGTCCACGGCCGCGCGGTGCGCTTGGGTGCGCAAGGCGTCGCGGTAGCCGGGCACCACGGTGGCGGCGAAGAACTCCGCGACGCTGCCCGAGCCGTAGCTGAGGAATCCCACCGGCCGCCCGTCCAGGTCCTGTTCGCCTTCCAGCAGGGCGGCCAGCGCCAGGTACACCGAGGCGGTGTAGCTGTTGCCGATCACCGCGTTGTAGGCGGTGGTGCGGGCGATCGCGGCGTAGGCGCGGTCCTCGTCGGTGGCGTGGCCGGTGTAGTTCAGCAGGTGCCGGTGCGCCTTGTAGGCCATCTTGGTGAAGGGCTGGTGGTAGCAGAACGCGGCGAAGTCCTCCAGGTCGCGGCCGCCCTGCTCGGTGTAGTCCTTCCAGCAGCCCTCGACGGCCTGCAGGTAGGCGGTGATCGACTCCTGGCCGTCGACCAGGGCCGCGGTGCGGTAGTTGGGCCGCCAGAAGTCCATCACGTCGGCGGTGAACACCCCCGAGGGGTCCTCGACGGCCAGCAGCGCGGGGTCGGCGCTGACCAGCAGTGCGACGGCGGCCGCGCCCTGGGTGGCCTCGCCGGGGCTGTCCAGGTCGTACCGGGAGACGTCGCTGGCGATCACCAGGACCCGCTGGGTGGGGTCGCGGCGGATCAGGCCGATCGCGAACTGCAGGCCGGCGGTGGCCGCGTAGCAGGCCTGTTTGAGCTCCACCACGCGGCTGGCCGAGGGCAGGCCCAGCAGCGAGTGCACGTACACCCCGGCGGACTTGGCCTGGTCGATGGAGGACTCGGTGGCGAAGACGACGGTGCGGATGTTGTCGCTGCCGTGGGTGGCGATCAGCGGGGCGGCGGCGGCCGCGCCCAGGGTGACGATGTCCTCGTCGGCGGCGGCCACGCTCATCGAGCGCTGCCCGATCCCGATGTGGTACTTGCCGACGTCGGTGCCGTTGTGCGCGGCCAGCGTGGCGTGCGGCAGCACGAAGTGGCCGGTGGCCAGCGACAGGTCGTGGATGCCGATGGCGGGCGTCGGGCCGGGGGCGGGGGGTGTGGGCAGGGTCGTCATCGGGCACCGGCCTTCGCGGCGTCGTCGCTTCGTTCGAACTGCACGTGGGCGCGCATCAGCTCGCCGGGGTTGGTCTGGGCGGCCAGCAGCGACAGTTCGCCGCACAGCACGGTCGCGGCCGCGATCACGGCCAGGCGCCGGGCGTTGTCGCCGGGCGGGCGCTGCTCGCGGCAGCCCAGGCGGGCCAGGTTGGTGTCGACGAAGCCCAGGCCCTTGCCGTTGCCGACGGTTCCCACGATCAGGTTGGGCAGGGTGCACGCGAAGTACAGGTCGCCGTCGCGGTCCTCGGCCACGACCACGCCCTGCGAGCCCTCGACGATGTTCGCCGCGTCCTGCCCGGTGGCCAGGTAGAAGCCCAGCAGCATGTTCGCGAAGTGCGCGTTGGCCGAGCGGATGCCGCCGGCCAGCAGGGTGCCCAGCATGTTCTTGCGCAGGTTCAGCGTGGCGACCTTGGCGGCGGTGGTGTGCAGGACCTGCTCGACGACCTGGCGGGGCACCAGCAGTTCGGTGACCACGTTCTTGCCGCGGCCCAGGATCCCGTTGATCGCGGTGGCCTTCTTGTCGGTGCAGTAGTTCGCCGAGATCGACCCGTAGCCGATGCCGGGCACGGTCTGCAACAGGTGCGCCAGCAGCGTGTCGGCGGCCAGCGTGGCCATGTTGTGGCCCGAGGCGTCGCCGGTGGTGAACTCGAACCGCACGAACAGCAGGTTCGCGTTGATCTCGTGGCGGACGGCGACCAGTTCGGTGA
This sequence comes from Actinacidiphila rubida, assembly GCF_900110255.1. Lineage (GTDB taxonomy): Bacteria > Actinomycetota > Actinomycetes > Streptomycetales > Streptomycetaceae > Actinacidiphila > Actinacidiphila rubida. The sequence continues at coordinate 25,602 of NZ_FODD01000033.1, read as the reverse complement.
AGCGGCTGTGGGAGCGCACCAGGTCCCGCAGTTGCGGCAGCGAGTCCTGGATGCGGCGGGCGGCGGCCAGCGCGGTGGCCGCGTCGGTGGCCTCCACCAGCACCGAGCGGGTCATCCGCTCGTCGACGAGCGTCGCCACGATGCCGTCGGCGGTGAGCATGGAGACCTTCGCGCCGCGGCCCACCGACGGCCACAGCGGCGACTCGTAGGTGGCCAGCGGCACCTGCGTGCACGTCGTCGCCACGTTCCCGGAGATCTTCACCGGGCCCACCCACCGCATCGGGACCGAGGCGACGGCGTGCCCGCTGCCGGACGGGCCGTCGGCCGGCGGGCGGCCGGCGGGCGGTTGGCTGATCGCGGACGTCTGGCTCATCGTGTGCTTCCCGTCTGCCGAGGGCTGGTTGCCGTGGTGCGCGAGCGGCGGGCGTAGGCGGCGGTGTCGATGCCCCGGTCGGCGCAGAACTCCCGCAGGGACCCGCCGATGAGCAGGTCGCAGTCCTGCAGCGCGGCCGGTGTGGGGGCGCCCAGCATCGTCTGCAGGGCCGCCAGCTGCTCCAGCCACGCGGAGATCTGCTCCACCAAGGCGGGCACCCCGCCGTCCAGCACCGTCTTCAGGAACACCCCCGAGGCGCCGACCGCGCCGGCGCCCAGCGCCAGCGCCCGCGCCACGTCCAGCGGGTGCCGCACCCCGCCCGAGGCCAGCACCGGCAGCCGCGCGCCGGCCGCGTCCAGCAGGCACGCGGCCGTGGACAGCCCGAACCCGTGCAGGTAGGCGTAGTCGCCCAGCCGGCGGCGGCCGTTCTCGATCGCCGCGAAGTCGGTGCCGCCGCGGCCGCCGAGGTCGGCGACCGCCACCCCGAGGCCGGCCAGCACGTCCACGCTGGCGCGGCTGAGCCCGAACCCGACCTCCTTGACGATCACCGGGACCGGCACGCCCCGCGCGATCGCCGCGATCTGCGGCACCCACGAGGCGAACGACCGGTCCCCTTCGGGCATCACCGTCTCCTGCACGGTGTTGACGTGGATCTGCAGCGCGTCCGCGGCCAGCAGCTCCACCGCCTTGCGGGCGTTGGCCACCGACGCGGTCGCGTTCACGTTCGCCATCACGAACCCGTCGGGGTTGTTCTCCCGCAGCACCGCGAACGTGCCCGCGCACCCGGGGTCCTTGAAGTAGGCGCTCATCGACCCCGAGGCGATCGGCACCCCGGTGGCGGCCGCGGCCAGCGCCAGATCGGCGTTGATCCGGCCGGTGTTCGGGCTGCCGCCGGTCATCGCGTTGATGTACAGCGGGACCGGCCAGGCGATGCCGGCGAACCGCGTCGCCAGCGAGACCTGGGAGCGGTCCAGGCCGGCCAGCGCCTGGTGGACGAAGGCCACCTCGTCGAACTGGTTGACGCCCGCGGCCGCCCGCTGCTGTTCCACCGCGAGCCGGACGTGGTCGTCCTTGCGTTGTGCGATCAACTCTGGCATTCCCGGTTCCCTTCCGCGGCAGTACCCAGCGGCAACGGCAGCACGCCGGCGGCCGTCCACTGCTCGGCCAGTTGCTCCGCACGGTCCTTGAACGCCGCCGGAAGCAGCGCGATCCCGCAGTCCCCGCCGCCGGCACCCGACGGCTTGCCCGCGCCGCCGGCCCGGCGCGCGGCACGCACCAGGGCCCGCAGACGCGGCGTGAACACTCCCAGGCCCACCCGGCGATCCAGCCGTTCCAGGGCCCGCCCGGCCTCGGCGACCTGCTCCACCGCGGCCGCGCCGTCCCCGCCGGCCAGCGCGGCCGCCAGCGCGCTCACACACTCGCCGGTCCGCGCCACGAACAGCCGGTACTCCGCGCTGTCGCGCCAGCCGCTGGCGTCCAGGCCGGCCACCATCGCCGAACTGGCCGCCGGCGACCCGGTCCAGCCCACCTTCAACAGCGCCTGCCGCGGCGCCGGCAGCCGGCCCACCGCAAGGTGCGGCCACCGCTGGCCCAGCACCCGCGCCGGCGATCCGCCCGCCGTCCGCTCGGCCAGCCACGCCCGGTCCGGGGACCGGTACCCGATCCACCCGCCGAACGTGGCGGCCGCCACGTCCCCGCCCGAGGCCCGCCGGTCCAGGCCCGCGGTGACCACCAGCGCCAGCTTCAACCGCTGCCACGCGCCCAGGTCCAGGCCCGCGAACGCCGCGAGCGCCTGCACCGCCGCGACCGTCACCGCACCGCTGGAACCCAGCCCGTACTTGCGGCCCTCCTCGTGCAGGCCGCTTGCCACCCGCACCCGGCACGGCGGCAGCCGCCGCCCGTGCTCCAGCGCCAGCGCCGCGACCTGCCCGACCGCGGCGGCCACATGCGTCAGCGACGCCACCTGCGCCGGCGCGTAGGGGCCCAGCACACCCGCGGACAGCGCCAACCGCGCCCGCGCGCCCAGGTCCGAGACGATCTCCACCCCGGACGGCGCGGGCGTCACCGCGACGCTGACGTACCGGTCCACGGCCACCAGCACCGCCGGGCGCCCGGCGTCGAGGACCGCGTACTCCCCGGCCACGAACAGCTTGCCCGGCGCCCGCGCCACCACCAGCCCGCCCTCGCCCGCGCTCGCCGTGCCCGCCGACGCCAGCAGCGCCGGCGACGGCGCCGCACCCGCGTCAGGAACACCCACACCCACACCCGCGCCCGCGCCCGCGCCGCGCGCCACGGCGGTGGCCGGATCGGCGGCGGTCACCGGACCGCCGAGGCCGGCGCGCTCAGGTACGCGGCGGGACCGGGACCGGCGGTGATCACGCGGGCGCCCGGCACGGCGCCCACGATCGCGGCGGCCACCTGCGGGGCCTGCCCGCGCGGGCACAGCACCTTCACGTTCGGGCCGGCGTCCATCGTGGCGTAGGCGCACACACCTCGCGCGCGCAGGCCCTGGACGGTGTCCAGGACGGTCAGGGAGTCCGGTGCCAGGTAGCGCACGGCCGGCCGCGCGGCCAGCATCGTGGCGTGCATGCCCAGCGCGTTGCGTTCGGCGATCCGCCCGACCTCCTCCAGGTCGCCGGCGGCCAGCGCGGCACGCATCTGGTCCAAATCCTCGGCGCTGGAGTCGGCCCACGGCCCGTACAGCGGGGAGGTGGCCACCGTGCGGCGCATCGCCTCACGGCTGGAGACCGCCTTGGGCCCGGCGTTCAGGACCGCCACGACCAGCGCCGGATCCAGGCCCGCGCCCGCCGGCACCGGCTCGGCGTAGGAGGTCAGGTCGGCCTGGCGCAGGTCGCCGGTGCCGGCGTGCCACTGCGCGAAGGCGGCGATCAGCGACCGGCACGCCGAGCCCGAACCGCGGCGCGCCAGCCGCGACAGGCCCCGCACGTCCAGGTCCAGTCCGTAGGCGGCCGCGGCCGCCACCGCCAGCGCCGCGAACCCGCTGGCCGAGGAGGCCAGTCCCGCGCCGGTGGGCACGGTGTTGCGGGAGTCGACCACCGCCTTGAGCGTGCTGCCGGCGCCGGCCCGCACCAGGTCCAGGAACGCCACCACCCGCTGCCGCTGCGAGCCGGCGGCCGACGCCCCGTCCAGCAGCACCTCGTCACGGCCGGCCCCGGGCGCCAGCGTGACCCGGGTGGTGGTGGCGAACACGTCCAGCGTCATCGACAAGCTGCCCACCCGCGGCAGCACCAGCGCCTCGTCGCGTTTGCCCCAGTACTTCACCAGCGCGATGTTCGGATGCGCCACCGCCGTCGCCGACCCGGCAGCCCCCGCAGCAGCCGCAGCCGCAGCCGCGGTCGGGATGGGGGTGGGGGTGGGGGTGGGGGTGGGTTGGGGGACGGTCGCGGTGGGGGGTGCGGTGGTGTGGTCAGTGGCCATGGTCGGCGATCTCCCTCAGCGGAACGACCCATGTCTGCACGGCGCCGGCCTGGTGCAGGCGCCGGGTGACCTGTCCGGCCTTGACCGGGGGGACCAGGGCGAGCATGCAGCCGCCCAGGCCGCCGCCGGTGATCTTCGCGCCGAGGCTGCCGGCGTCCAGGGCCGCGGCCACCAGCGCGTCGATGCCGGTGGTGCTCAGTCCCGCGCCGCTCAGCAGCCGGTGGTAGTGCGTCAGGTAGCCGCCCAGGCGGTCGGTCTCGCCCCGGGCCAGCGCGTCACGGCCGGCGTGGGTGAGGTCGGTGGCGGCGGTGACGAAGTCGTGCTCGGCGCCGGGCCGGGCGGCCAGGCGTTCCCGCAGCTGCTGGACGGCGTCCTTGGTGCGGCCCGCGGTGCCGCTGTCGGCGATCACGAACAGTGCCTCGCAGCCCACCCGCACCGGCTGCGCGGTGCCGGCCTGGAACCAGATCGGGCCGCGGGCGCCGACCGCGGTGGCGTCCACGCCGCTGGAGCGGCCGTGCGCCACGTCCTCGGCGCGCTGCACCAGTGCGAAGACCTCGCGGTCGCTGAGCTGACGGTCGTACAGGTCGGCCAGGGCCAGCACCACCGCCCGCGCGTAGGCGGCCGAGGATCCCAGGCCGCGGCCGTGCGGGATCCCGCCGTCGATGATCACGTCCAGGTGCCGCAGCGCCCCGGCGCCGAACGCCCGGGTGAAGTGGCCGGTCAGCAGGCCCAGTCCGGCGAAGGCCTGGGTGACGATCGGCCGGGACGGGGAGCCGGTCATGGTGAACGTGACCTGGTCCCCGTCGCTGTCGCCCGGCTCGCCGGCCGACCAGCCGGCGCTGGCGGTCACCGCCAGTTGCGGCACCGGGACCGCCAGCGCGGGCGCCCCGTAGACCACCGCGTGCTCTCCGAGCACGATCGCCTTGGCGTGCGCGCGGCCGACACCCACCGCGCGCACGCGGCGGGCCGGCCCCGCCTCTTCGGCCGGGCTCGGTCGAGTCAACGCAACTCATCTCCTCGCGGTCGACGTCAAGCGCGCAACGCGGCGGCCCCCGCCGGCGAGGACATCGCCGGCGGGGGCCGCGGGGGAAGGTGTCAGGCCGCCGGCTCCCGGCTCAGGGGGGCGGCCTTGGGGTGTGTCGTGGCAGGAACAGGAAGCCGAAGGCAGGAGGGACGACAACCACCGGGGGGTGCGGGGGCCGGTGGCCGGCCCCCGGCACCCGGTGGTGTCAGGCGGCGGCGGGGCTGGTGGGGGTGGTCGGCGAGGCGCTCTGGCTGTCGGCCCCGGCGGTCGCCTCGGCGACCGCGTCACGCGGCTTGGCCTCGACCTTCTCCAGCAGCAGCAGCGCCAGGATCGCGGCGACCACCAGCACACCGGCCGCCGCCCGCAGCGCCAGCGCGTAGCCGTGGGTCTCGGCCAGGGCCGGCACGGTGCCGCCGGCGACGTGGTGCTTGACGTAGCGCAGCGCCAGCGGCACCAGCGTCGCCAGGCCCAGCGACGCGCCGACCTGCTGCATCGCGGTCTGCACGCCCGAGCCCAGTCCCGCGTCCTGCCCGGTGACCTGGTGCAGGGCGCCGTTGGTCAACGCCGGGTAGCCCACGGCGTTGAAGAACCCGTAGACCAGCAGCCCGGGCATGATCCCGCCGACGAACGAGGCATGGGTGGCAAGACCGCCGGCGGCCAGCACCAGCCCGCCGGCACTGCCCAGGAACGCGATCGCCAGCGTCGCCTTCACCCCGATACGGGGCATCAGCGCGGTCGACACGCCCATGCCCACACCGATGGCCAGCGTGAAGGGAATGTAGGACAGGCCCGTCTTGAGCGGCGAGTAGTGCAGCACGTTCTGCAGGTACAGCGTCAGCAGGAACGCGTAGGTGTAGAACGCGGCTAGCGACAGGATGCTCACACCGTTGGACGTCACGCGGGTGCGGTTGTTGAAGAACCGCATCGGGATCATCGGGTCGGACACCCGCGACTCCCACACGGCCGTGAACGCCAGCAGGACCACGCCGCCCAGCAGCGGGGTCAAGACCTTGCCCGAACCCCACGGGTCGTCGGCGGCCTTCAGCAGCCCGTAGACGATCGCGACCAGCGAACCGGTGGCCGCGACCGCGCCGACCACGTCGATGCTCTGGCCCTTGCGGGCCATGCGGCTCTCCGGGATCACCCGCGGCACCATGATCAGCGCGAACAGGGCCACGGGGATGTTGATGAAGAAGATCCACCGCCAGCTGACCAGGTCGGTCAGCGACCCGCCGACCACCGAGCCGACCGCGCTGCCCAGCGCGGCCATGCCGCCCCAGATACCCAGCGCCTTGGTGCGCTCCTTCGCGTCGCGGAACAGCACCGGGATCAGGCCCAGCGCCGCGGGACCGGCCAGCGCCTCACCCAGGCCCTGCACGAACCGGCCGCTGACCAGCATCGAGGAGTTGGCGGCCGCCCCGCACACCGCGGAGGCCGCGCCGAAGACCAGCACACCGGCGACGAATCCCAGCCGCCGCCCGTACAGGTCGGCCAGCCGCCCGCCCAGCAGCAGGAAGCCGCCGGCGGTCAGCACATAGCCGTTGACGACCCAGGCCAGGCCCTCGACGGAGAAGTGCAGGTTGTCCTGGATGTGGGGAAGGGCGATGTTCACCACGGTGACGTCCATCATCAGCATGAACTGCATCGCCGTCAGGACGCCCAGAGCCATCCACCGCTGCGGATCGGGCGCGGGTTCCGCCGCCCGGTCGCCGTACGCTTCGTTGTCCAGCTTACTCATACCTAAACCAGATCCTCCGAGTCATCCGCGGACCGGGGCGCGCGGGTGCATTCCGTCTCGGTACTGGGGACGAGACAGCCCCCCGTCCTGTGACACACCCCCTGCCCCGCCCCCCTTTGCCGGGGGCGGGGCGGGGGCGGCCGTGCGGGCGCCTCAGCCGGCCAGGTAGCGCTGGATCGTCGGGTTGAGCAGGTCGATGACCTCCTCGGCGCCGGCCGACGCGATCGGCTCCAGGCGCACGATGTAGCGCAGCAGCACCACGCCCCACACCTGCCCGGCCGCGGCGTTGACGTTGATCGCGGGAACCTTCAGCGTCTCGGCGGCCTGGTAGATGTCCATCCCCGCCAGGCCGATGGCCTTGCCGGCCTCGGCGAACAGCTGGTTGGCCAGGAACAGCCGCATCTGCTCGGCGCCTTCGGGGCTGTTGACGGCCTGGTGCAGGATGCCCAGCAGCTTCGGCCGGACCTCGGGGTTCTCCCACAGCGTGAACGCCGCCCGCAGCAGGCCCTCGGCCAGCTGCTCACGCGGCCCGGCCAGCGCCGCCTCGGCGGCCTCTCCCAGCACCCCGCCCAGGTGGTCCAGCGCCTGCGAGCGCTGCTGGGCGTCGACGGCTTCTGACATGTCTCCTCCTCGAACACACAACACACACATATGTCACCGACACCAACACCCCGGTCGCCGCGGCCCGCCCGGTCAGGGGGCGGGCCGCGACGCCGTGGTCACTTGCCCGCGGCCGCCTGCTCGGCCGCCAGCCGCTCGAACGTGGCGGCCAGCGGCAGGGAGTTCCAGAACGCCGCCGGCCGGCGGAAGTACGCCCCGAGCTTGTGGTACTCCTCACCGCGGGTGATCGTCGCGCCGTAGACCAGGACCCGCGCGCCGCCGTACTCGTAGGGCGCGTTGCGCGCGAACGTGGCGATCTCGGGGTGCAGCGTGGTCGGGTAGGCGCTCTGGTCCGGGGAGACCGCCGAGAAGCAGATCCGCTTGATCTGGCTGGAGTCCCAGCTGTAGGTGGGGTAGATCGAGAACGAGTTGGGGATGAACTCCAGCAGATCCGGGCTGGGCGCCGGCAGTTCCAGGTCCTCCAGCAGGTCCAGCGCCAGCTTCTGGTCGACCGGCGCGGCCATGAAGTACACGTTCATCGTCTGGCTCAGGTAGTCGATCCCCACGATCGAGATCCGGTCGTCCATGCCGTTGCGGGCGAACGCGGCGGCGTGCTCGGCCACCGACGGCGGCATCGAGTCGATCTCGGCGAGCTTGGACAGCGACCCCAGCTCGTCCAGCGGGAAGAACACGTACGTCTTCTTGAACCCGCCGACCACGCCGGCCTCGACACCGAAGAAGCTGACCCGGCAGTGCTCGGCGATGTCGGCGCCCAGCCGGCCCGCCGGGTGGTCGTCGGCCTCCAGCAGCCCGTTGGCCACCGCGATCTTGTACGGGTCGCCGATCTCGGTCGGCACGGTGAAGTTGTAGTCGATGTCGCCGCGGTAGCGCTCACCGCCGGCCATCGCCAGCACCACCACCGACTCCTCCGAGACCCCCTCGCCGAACGCGCCCAGCACCTGCTGGACCTTCTCCCGCGAACAGGGGACCCCCAGCAGCCCGGACGCCTCCTCGATGGCCGCGTAGACCGCTTCCGTTTTCGATGCTCCAGGCATTGATCCTCCAAGGTCCCAGGGTGGTCGAACGATCAGTGGTGCCGTCGCGGGCGGCACCAGAGGGCGCGGCGCGGCGCGACAGGTGCGAGGTGACGCGGCGGCCCGCGGCAGCCGCGGCGGGCGGGGGTTCAGGCGGGCTTGACCGCCGAGACGACCGCCTCGACGGTCAGGGCGTGCGGCGGCAGGTCGGCCGGGTCGTCGGTGGCGGCCTGGGTGACGGTGAAGCCGCACTCGGTGAACCACGACGCCCACGTCGACAGCTTCTGCGGGCCGCCTTGGCCCATCGCGCAGCCGATGAAGAAACTCGGATAGAAGTCGACGGTGTAGTTCTCGCGGTCGCCGACGTCCTCGGGGAAGACCGGCACCAGCGCGTGGACCTGCGCGCCGGGCTCCAGCGCGTCGTACACCCCGGTCAGGATCCGCAGCACGTCCTGCCGGTCGAACATCGGCAGGAAGTGCTTGATCAGCACCACGTCGTATCCGGTGGGCACGTGCGCGAACACGTCACCGCCGATGAACGAGCAGTGCTCGCCCACGTCGTGGGCCCGGAAGTTGGCCAGCGTCTGCTGCTCCTTGTCGGGCAGGTCGAACGTGGTGACGTGAAGGCCCTTGCCCGCGTGCGCCTTGTAGGTGTGGATCGCTCCCATGCCGGTGTTCCCGGCCAGGTCCAGCACCCGCGCCCCGTCGGGGATCTCGAACGTCGACAGGAACCACGGATCGACGTGCCCGGTGACGGTGTCCATCAGCTTCGCCCACGGCTCACGCAGCTGCGGCAGCCCGGCCAGCGCCTGATACAGGTCGCCGTCCACACCGAAGAGCTCCTTGAGCCCGACCACCGAACTCGAACGCACCGACTCCGTCAGGTAGTACAGCTGCCGCAGCGTGACCGCCTTGATCATCCCGAAGTCCGCCAGGACGCTGTCCCACTGCTCACCGGGCACCTGCGCCAGACCCGCCAGGCGGTACCCGCCGTCCGCGTCCTGCGCGACGAAGCCCTCCTTGACCGGCAGCAGCAGCAACTGCTCCACCGCCGCCGGCCGGGCACCGGTGACCTTCGCCAACTGCCCCGCGGACAGCCCCGGCTGCTCCCGCAGCGCGTCGATGACGCCCAACTCCACGCAGCTGAGCAGCGTCATGAACCGCGACGGGCCGACCAGGTACTCGCGCAACCGCTGCAGCGCGGCATCAGGCGTCATGAGCCCTCTCCTTGTACTCGACAACACCGTGACCAACAGGCAGGACCAACAGGCAAAAAAGGCAGCAGGCAGGAACCGGCCGGCACAGCCGGCACACCCGACAGCACGCGCAACCGACACGCGCGGTGGCGGGCGCAACCGGCGCGCGCAGTGGCGGGCGGGCCCGGGCGGGTGGGGCGGCGGCACGCTTGGGGGTGGCGCCGGGGGTGGGGCCTCTAGCGGTAGCGGGAGGGCCACAGTTCGCGGGCCAGCCGCAGTTCGGTCTCGCTGAGCACGCCCGGCTCCAGCAGCTGCTCCGGATGCGCCGGCGGCGGCCCGCTGAACTCCGATCCCGCGCCCAGGGCGGCCGACGGATCGGCCGGCGAGGCGGTCACCACGGTGCCGGGCGCGGTCGGGTCGGGCAGGCCCAGGTGCATCGCCCCGAACGCCTGCAGCGCCCGGCCCACCGCCCGCAGCACCGCCACCGGCCACGGGCACCGCCGGTGCCCGGCCCGCCTCACCGCCGCCCCCCACGACCGCCCCGCACGGGGGTGGGGGGGTCAGTCGATGCCGCGCACCAGGTGGGGTTCGGCCAGCTCGTCGTCGTCGATCCCGGCCAGGTGCAGGGGCGGGGCGAGGTCGGTGCTGTCGGGGTTGCGCCTGGGCTGGTCGTCGTCACCGTCGTGCACCTTCTCCTCCATCGGGTCGCGAAGCGAACGGGAACATCCGCCCCCGCACCGCGCCGGCCGGACCCGGCCGGACCCGTCAGGGGAAGGGGGGTCAGGCGGCGGGCAGTGCGGCAAGGGCGGGGCGGGCGGAAAGGACGTTGCGGTGGATGTCCACCGCGGTGGGGGCGGTGTTCAAGGTGATGTAGTGCAGGCCCGGCACGCCTTCGTCGAGCAGGCGGGTGGCCATCGCGGTGGCGTGGCGCACGCCGACGGCCCGGCCGGCGGCCGGGTCGCCGGCCGCCGCGTGCAGTTGCGCGGCCAGGCCGGGCGGGAAGACGGCGCTGGACAGCTGGGCGAAGCGGGCGATCTGCCGGTAGTCGGTGGCCGGCATGATCTCCGGGATGATCGGGGTGTGGCAGCCGGCCGCGGTCACCGCGTCCCGCAGCCGCAGGTAGTCCTCGACGCGGAAGAACATCTGCGTGATCGCGTAGTCGGCGCCGGCCCGGCACTTGGCCACGAAGTGCGCCACGTCCTGCTCGAAGGACGGCGAACGCGGGTGCTTCTCGGGGAAGGCGGCGACCCCGATGCGGAAGTCGCCCAGGTCCCGCAGCAGTTCCACCAGCTGGTAGGCGTAGGTCAGGCCCTGCGGGTGGGGATGCCAGGGCCCGGCGGGATCGCCGGGCGGATCACCGCGCAGGGCCAGCACGTCGCGGATGCCGCCGGCGGCCAACTGCCCGGCGATGTGCCGCAGTTCGGCGACCGAGTGGCCGACGGCGGTCAGGTGCGCGACCGGCCGCAGCGTGGTGTGCGCGGCGATCGCCTCGGTCAGTGCCAGGGTCCGCACCCGTGAGGAGCCGCCCGCGCCGTAGGTGACGGACACGAAGTCCGGGCGCAGGCACTCGATCCGGCGGATCGTCTCCCACAGCCGGGCGGTGCCGGCGTCGGTCTTGGGCGGGAAGAACTCGAAGGAGAACGTGGGCCTCACGGCGCGCCGCCCAGCGCCGGCTCGATCGCCCGCGCGGCCGCCGGCCCGTAGGCGGCGGCCAGCTTCTGGCTCAGGTCCCCGGCCGCCAGCTTGTACTCCTGGGTGCCCACCGACTCCAGGACCGTGGTGGCCATCGCGCAGCCCAGCATCGCCGCGTGCGGCTGCCGCAGGCCGGCCGCGACAGCGGCCAGGAACCCGGCGCGGAAGGCGTCGCCGGCGCCGGTGGGGTCGGCGACCGCCGCGCACGGCACGGCCGGCAGGTGGGTGTCGGGCTCGCCGTGGGCGGCCAGGCGCACCCCGTCCGGGCCGAGCGTGGTGATCCACGTCCCGACCCGCTGGAGGATCTCGCCGGCGCTCCAGCCGCTGCGCTCGACCAGCAGCGCCGCCTCGTAGGCGTTGGTGAACAGCCACCGCGCGCCGTCGACCAGGTCACGGACCTGGCCGCGGTCCAGGCGGGCCAGTTGCTGCGAGGGATCGGCGGCCAGCTGCGCACCCAGCCGGCGGGCGGCCGCGGTGTGCGCGAGCATCGCCTGCGGGTCGTCCGCGCCGACCAGCACCACGTCCACTCCCCCGGCGCCGGCCGCGACCTGTTCCAGGTCGATGCGGGAGGCCTCGGCCATCGCCCCGGCGTAGAACGTGGCGATCTGGTTCTGGTCGCGGTCGGTGGTGCACACGAACCGCGCCGTGTGCAGGCTCGCGCTGACCCGTACCGCGCAGGTGTCCACCCCCGCCGCGGCCAGCCACTGCCCGTACTCGCCGAAGTCGACCCCGGCCGCGCCCACCAGCAGCGGCGCGTCCACCCCGAGACGGGCCAGCGCGAACGCGATGTTCGCCCCCACCCCGCCGCGCCGCACCACCAGGTCGTCGGCCAGGAACGACAACGACACCCGCTCCAACTGCCCCTCGATCAGCTGCTCGGAGAACCGCCCCGGGAAGACCATCAGATGGTCCGAGGCGATCGATCCGGTCACCGCGATACGCAACGCCAGCAACTCCCTCGACCGCACCACACAACACGACAGGACAGGACAGGGCGCACACGTGCGCCGCACACCGCACGGGCGGGCCGGCGGGCCGGCCGGGGGTCATGCGGCGCCGGCGGCGGCCTTGAGCGCGTCCACGCGGTCGGTGCGCTCCCAGGTGAAGTCCGGCAGGTCCCGGCCGAAGTGGCCGTAGGCGGCGGTCGCGGCGTAGATGGGGCGCAGCAGGTCCAGGTCGCGGATGATCGCGGCCGGCCGCAGGTCGAAGACCTCGCCGATGGCGTGCTCGATGCGCTCCACCGGCACGGTCGCGGTGCCGAAGGTCTCCACGAACAGGCCGACCGGTTCGGCCTTGCCGATCGCGTAGGCGACCTGGACCTCGCAGCGCGCCGCCAGGCCCGCGGCGACGACGTTCTTGGCGACCCAGCGCATCGCGTAGGCGGCCGAGCGGTCGACCTTGGAGGGGTCCTTGCCGGAGAACGCGCCGCCGCCGTGGCGGGCCATGCCGCCGTAGGTGTCGATGATGATCTTGCGGCCGGTCAGGCCCGCGTCGCCCATCGGGCCGCCGATCTCGAACCGGCCGGTGGGGTTGACCAGCAGCGTGTAGCCGTCGGTGTCCAGCTTGATGCCGTCCTCGGCCAGCTGGTGCAGGACGTGTTCCACGACGTGCTCGCGCACGTCGGGCACCAGCAGGGCGTCCAGGTCGATGTCGGCGGCGTGCTGGGAGGAGACCACCACGGTCTCCAGGCGCACCGGCCGGCCCTGGTGGTACTCGATGGTCACCTGCGTCTTGCCGTCGGGGCGCAGGTAGGGCACGGTGCCGTCCTTGCGGACCTGCGTCAGGCGGCGTGAGAGGCGGTGTGCCAGCTCGATCGGCAGCGGCATCAGCGCGGGCGTCTCGTCGCAGGCGTACCCGAACATCAGGCCCTGGTCGCCGGCGCCCTGGCGGTCCAGCTCGTCGCCGGCGCCGCCCACCCGCGTCTCGTAGGCGGCGTCCACGCCCTGCGCGATGTCCGGGGACTGCGACCCGATCGAGACCGACACCCCGCACGAGGCGCCGTCGAAGCCCTTGGCCGAGGAGTCGTAGCCGATCCCCAGGATGGTCTGGCGCACCAGCGAGGCGATGTCGGCGTAGGCGGTGGTGGTCACCTCGCCGGCGATGTGGACCTGCCCGGTGGTGATCAGCGTCTCCACCGCCACCCGCGAGGCCGGGTCGGCGGCCAGCAGCGCGTCCACGATGGCATCGCTGATCTGATCGGCGATCTTGTCGGGGTGGCCCTCGGTCACGGACTCCGAAGTGAACAGGCTGCGGGACATGGCCCTCTCCAAACCGAAACACGAAACGGACGGAACGGCACGTGCGTGGGACTGCATCGCCCCCGCCCCCCGTGTGGGGTCCGGCCCGCGCATCGGCGGGCGGGGCGCCACCAGGGGGCCGGGGCGATGCAGTGGGGTGCAGCAGGATGCAGGGGGGGTTGCGGGGGTCAGGCGTCGTCGCCGGTGAGTTGCTGCTTGAGGCGGTCGGCCAGGGCCAGGCGCTGGACCTTGAGGGTGGCGGTGCGGGGCAGTTCGGCCTGCGGGATCTGCACGGGGTCGGCCAGTTGCGGGAACGCGGTGACCGCGGCGCGCCAGCGCTCCACGTCCAGGGGTGCGTCGTCGCGGGTGCAGATCACCGGGATGGCCTGGCCGTCGGGGCCCTGGACCACGGCCAGTTCGCTGAGTTCGGGCAGCCGCGCCAGGACCAGGTCCTCGATCTCCAGGGAGCTGCGCACCCCGGGGATCATGTCGACCTCCCGGTCGAGCATGTGCAGGCAGCCCACGCGGGTGAAGTAGCCGACGTCGCCGGTGCGCCACCACGCGCCGTCGCGGTTGGCGTCGTAGCGGTCCTGCTCGGCGTAGTAGGTCTTGGCCAGGGCCGGCCAGGCCACCTCGATGAAGCCGGGGTTGGCCGGTGAGGGGCGCTTGCCGTCGCGGGCCACCACCCGCACCTTGGCCGCGCCCAGCGGCATCCGCCAGCCCACGCAGCGGCCGTTGGCCTTGTGCGCGGAGGAGCGGAAGTAGGCGCGGCCGACCGCGGGGCCGACCTCGCTCTGCCCGTAGATCTGGAAGAACAGGGCGCCGCGCCGCTGGGAGGACTTCAGCAGCCGGCTCATCGTGCCCGGGTGGATCGCGTCGAACGTCGAGGAGAAGTACTTCACCGACGCGAACGGGCGCCGCGGGTCGTCGGCCAGGTGCTGCCAGTCCATCAGCGAGTTCGGCAGCGCCTCGATCAGGCCCGGCCGGTGCGCGAGGAAGAAGTCGGCGGCCGCGGCCGGTTCACCGTCGTTCATCAGCAGCACCGGCCAGCCCTTGACCAGCGCCAGCGCCATCGCCGCGACCATCCGCGAGTGGACGAAGGAGATGTGGATCGCGACGGTCTCCCGCTTGCGGATCAGGCCCAGCAGCCGCCACTGCGGCTTCAGGCGCAGGCCCTGCGTGCGGGGGGTGTGCACGACCAGCTTGGGGATGCCGGTCGTGCCGGAGGTGTGGGTGATCACCGCCGCCTCGTCGATGGGCCGCTGCACCGGCGCCACCGGCGCGGAGCCGGCCAGGTCCGCCAGCGAGACCGCGCCCGGATACGACCCGGCCACCACGATCACCCGCCGGGCCAGGCCCGGCGCGCCGGCCTCGGCCAGGCCGCCGTGCAGCTTGTGCTCGTCGGTCAGCAGGTTCGGCTGTCCCAGCCGCCGCATCAGCGCCGCGACCGTGGCCGCGTTCAGCCCCGGCGAGAGCATCACCGGCACCGCGCCGATCCGCGACAGCGCGCACGCCAGCACCCACATGTCGGCGTTCGCCCGCTTGTGGACCACCACATGGTCGTCGGCCCGTACCCCGGCCGCCGCCAGCCGCGCCGACAGGTCCTCGACGATCTTCGCCAGCGCGGCCGCCGTCAACTCCCGGCCCGCGTCCGGCAACACGTCCAGATCATGGTCCAGCGTGATCGGCGTCGACGGATCGACCGCCGCCGCCATCGCCGGCAGCAGGCCGATATGAAGACCGCGCTGCTGTATCGATCGGTAAGCCGTGGCGCTCTTCATCGCACAGTCTCCTTTACGACTCGACGAACAACCCCCCCTTTTTTTCGGCCCGGTGACACACGGCCGGGCCGAAAAAAGGGGGGGCACAAGGTCACGCACCAGGTCACGCGCCAGGTCACTCACAGCGGTCACCAGCTGGTGGCCGCGGCCACCGGGCGGGGGGGTGTGCACCGCCCGGTGGCGGGCCGGGAAGGGGTTCAGGCCTGGCGGCCGGCCTTCAGCGCGGCGGCGGTGTCCACCACGCGGCGGGCCTGGTGGCGGGCCGCGGTCAGGATCTCCTCGGTGGGCGCACCGGTCCCCGCGATGTGCGAGGTGCCGTAGGGGTTGCCGGTCTGGAACTGGATCGGGTCGGTGTAGCCGGGCGGCACGATGATCCCGCCCCAGTGGTAGAAGGTGTTGCTCAGCGCCAGGATCGTCGACTCCTGGCCGCCGTGCGCGGTCCCGGAGGCGCAGAACGCCGAGAACACCCGCCCGGCCAGGCCGCCTTGCTGCCACAGGCCGCCGGCGGTGTCCATGAACGCCTTCAGCTGGCTGGCGACGTTCCCGAACCGCGTCGGCGTCCCGAACAGCACCGCGTCCGCCCAGCTCAGGTCGTCCAGCGACGCCTCCTGGACCCCGGCGGTGTCCTTCAGGTGCTGCGCCCAGGCCGGGTTGGAGTTGACCGCCTCCGGCGGCGCCAGCTCCCGCACCTTGCGCAACCGCACCACCGCACCGGCCTTCTCCGCACCCTCGGCGGCGGCCTGGGCCAGCGTGTGGACCGTCCCGGTGGAGCTGTAGTAGACAATCGCGACGTTCACGGCAGTCATCAGCGACATCCCTTTCATGGGTAACAAGCCAACGAAACACACGGGCAGGCCCGCCCCGCCCGGCCTGCGCCGGCACACCCCCGGCCGGCACCGACCACCCACCGGCGAACAGGCCCGTGGGCTGCGTGGGCTGCGTGGGCCGGCGGGCGCGGGCCGGCAGCAGGCCGGCGGGGCGGGCGGGGCGGCGGGGCGGGCGGGGTGGGTGGGTCAGCGGGCGACGACGAGGGTCGCGGGCGGTGCGCTGTGCAAGGTGATGTCCGTGAAGCCGGCCTTGGTCAGCCAGTCGCGGTAGTCCTGGGCGCGCCAGGTGCTGCCCTGATGGCTCTTCAGGAGCATCTCGGAGGCGAAGATCAGCGGGAAGCCGGGGCCGGTGCGGTCGTCGTCGACGACGTAGTCGCACACCAGCAGCGCGCCGCCGGGCTTGAGGGCGCGGCGCAGGCGGGTGAAGACCTCGGTGTTGGCCTGCGGGCCCTCCTGGTGCGCGATGTGGGAGTAGACCGCCAGGTCGTAGCCGCCGCTGCCGAAGTCGGTGGTGTGGAAGTCGCCGTCGATGCAGGTGAACCGGTCGCCCAGGCCGCGTTCGTCCATCAGCCGCCGCGCGATCGCGTTGATCGGCTGCCAGTCCAGCTGCACCGCCCGGGCCTGCGCGTTGGCCGCCAGCCACACCGCGGAGTAGATGCCCGAGCCGCCGCCGACGTCCAGGATCGTGATCGGCCCGGCCTGCTCGATGCCCAGCACCGTGGTGGCCAGCCGTGCGGCCGGCACCGACTGCGGGGCGATCGCCTTGACCAGTTCCTGCCAGTGCGGATTGTCCGCGACCTCCACCACCGCGTCGGTGATCGGGCCGCCGGCCGCGACCACCTGCGGCAGATCGGTCAGCGCACCCATGTGCGCCAGCTTCAGCTTCGCGAACGCGCTCAGGCTGACCGCGCTGTCCTCCACCAGATAGGTCGCCGCCTCCGCGGTGTTGCGGTACACGCCCGCCTCGACCCTCACCAGGCCCACACTGACCAGCCCGTCCAGCAGGGTCTGCGCACCACGCTCGGAGATCCCCGCACGGCCGGCGACCTGCGCCGCGTCCCGCGCGCCTTGCGCAAGATGCGTGAACACCCGGTGGCTGGCGGCCGCCCCCAAGACCCCGGTCGCCCAGTAGCCGTTGATCAGCCGCAGCACCCGGTCCGGGTCCGGCACACCCCCGCCCGGCGCCGCGTCGAACAAAGCGCCGCCGGCCGGCACAGCCGTGCCCTCATCGGTGACGGCGGTCTGGTGGGCGGAGGCGGGGTGGGTGGTGGCGGGGTGGGTGGTCATGCTGCCCCTCCCAGGGCGTGGGTGGTGGTGCCGGCGTGTGCGTGCACGGCGCTGATCAGGGCGCCGGCGACCTGCTCGACCTGCTCGTCGGTCAGCTCGGCGTGCATGGGGATGGCCAGGTTGCGGGCGAACAGGTCCGCCGAGACCGGGCAGGACTGCTTCGCGTCGAAGACCGGCTGCAGATGGCTGGCCCACGCGCCGTGCCCGCAGCCGATGCCCTTGCCCCGCAGTTCCGCGGCGACCGCCGCACGGTCGACCGCCGGGTCCAGCGTGACCAGGTAGGACTGCCAGGCGTGCGTGCGGTCGCCGGGCACGTGCGGCAGCGACAGCAGGTCCTGCCCGCCCAGCAGCCGCCCGTAGGCGGCCGCGACCTTGTTGCGGCGCTCCAGCAGCTCACCGATCCGGTCCAGCTGCACCGACAAGATCGCCGCGGCGATGTCGGAGAGCTTGAAGTTGTAGCCGATCTCGGTGAACTGCGGCACCGGCAGGCCCACGACCTTGCCCATCTCGAAGATGCTGCCGATCCCGAACGAGGACCGCAGCCGCGCGTCCTGGCCGATCCGCGCGTCGGCGGCCAGCAGCGCACCGCCCTCACCGCACGTGGCGCCCTTGCGGCCGTGGAAGGACAGGCAGCCCACCTCGGCCAGCGCGCCCGCGTCCGCGCCCTGATACGTCGCGCCCACCGCGCACGCGGCGTCCTCCACGACGAACAGGCCGTGCCGGTCGGCGATCTCCTGCAGCGGCGCGTAGTCCGCGGGCAGCCCCAGGGTGTCGACCGCGATCACCCCGACGGTCTTGTCGGTGACCAGGTCCGCGACCGCCTGCGGATCGATCGTGCCGGTCTCGGGCCGCACATCGGCGAACACCGGCACCGCGTCCAGATACCGCACCGCCTGCGCCGGCGCGGGGAAGGTGTAGTCCGCGACGATCACCTCGTCACCGGGCGTGACACCCAGCGCCATCAACGCCAGATGCAGCGCGGCACCGCAGTTGGAGACCGCCACCGCGTCCGAGACCCGGTAACGCGCCGCCAGCTGCGCCTCCAGCGCCTTGCCCGCCGGACCCTGCCCGGCCGGCCAGCCACCGGCGAACACCTCCGCGACCGCCGCCAGCTCCCGCTCACCCAAACTCGCATGCACCAGGGGAATCGATTCCATCGGTCACATCCCTCCCGTCCCGCCGGTGCCCGCCGCCCCCGCGCCGGCGGCCGCCGGCGTCGGCGGCGCGAACCGCAACGGCGTGATCTGCTCCACGTCATAACGGCGCCGCATCGCGGCCACCGCCTCCGGATCCACCGCCCCGCCCCGCCCCCAGATCTCCGCGATCTCCTCGAAGTACCGCTCGTGATCAGGCGAGGGAAAACACGTGAACAACATCCGCGCCGGCACATCCCCGGCATTACGGAACGCGTGCGGCGTGTGCGACGGCACGAACATGCACGCCCCCGCCCCCGCCCGCACCACACCCTCATCGGCGTCCGCGGCACGCCACCGGTGCCAGTCGCTGTCCGTGCGCTGCGCCGGCTCGAACGCCAGCAACTCCAGCTCACCCTCGAGGACGTAGAAGAACTCCTGCGACCGCGCATGCACATGCGCACCCACATCGAAACCCGCCGGCACCACCACCTCGAACACCGACACCGACGAGCCCTGCTCCCCCGTCGCCTTGAACGTCACCTCCTGCGCCGGCGTCACCAACCTGCGCCCCGCACCCGCGGGCAGCACCAGACCCGTCACCCACCTCACCCCTTCATCAACCGACACCGCCGACAACACAGCCCCCCACCCCCCGGGGGGGCCGTACCGCGCCGGCTCAACACCGCGCGGGGCCGAAAAAAAGGGGGGGTTGGGGGCGGCAGGGCAGGTCAGGCCCAGGTGCCCAACGCCATCTCGGCGGTGATACCCGGACCGAACCCGGCGATCAGACCCGTGGCACCCGCCTGCGGGGTGTCCTCCTCGAACAACCGCCGCGCGGCCTCCAGCACCACCGCCGAGGCGATGTTGCCGTAGGACGTCAGCGTCGCCCACGAGTGCCGGAACACGCTCCGGTCGACCTCCAGGAACTTCGCCAGGTCGTCCAGGATCCGCGGCCCGCCGGCGTGCACGATGTAGAAGTCGAGGTTGCCGGCCTCCCAGCTGTGGTCCTTGGCCAGCTCCCGCAGCACCGGCGCCAGCGGCTCCATCGTGCCCGGCACCCGCCGGTCCAGCTGGAAGTGGAAACCGGTGTCCCGCACCGCGTAGGAGATCCAGTCCTCGGTGTCCGGGATCAGGTACGAGGCATTGCGTTCCAACTCGATCCCCGTACCACCGCTGCCCCGCACGCACGCGGCCGCGACCGCGTCGCCGAACAGCCCGTCCGACAGCAGCGAACCGATGTCGTCAGCGGTCGGCTGGTAGCACAGCGAGCACAACTCGCAGCTGACGATCAGCACATTGCTGCCCGGATGCGCCATGCAGAAGTCGTGCGCCCGGTTGATCGCCGCACCACCGGCCGCGCAACCCAGCTGCGCGATCGGGATCTGCCGCGTGTCGGACCGGAAACCCATCTTGTTGATCAGCCACGCCGTCAGCGACGGCATCATGAACCCCGTGCACGACACATAGATGATCACATCGATGTCACGTGCCGTCAGCTCCGCGTTCGCCAACGCCTCCTCGATCACCGCGGGAGTGCGCTTCTTCGACTCCACCTCGTAGATCCGGTTGCGCTCCTCGAAACCCGGATGCCGCAGCGTCTCCTCGATCGGCTGCACAAGATGCCGCTTCTTCACCCCCGTGTTTCGAATCAGCCGAAGCGCCAGCGGAAGCTGCGGCTTGCCGGCATGCGCCTTCTCGGCAAACTCCAGCGTCTCTTCCACCGTGATGACATGTTCCGGCGCATGCATAGCCGGCTTGCATAGCCTCGCCATTATCCGGAATCCACTTCTTCTCGACAGCACGGGCAGTGGAACCACCAACCAGCCACCCCCACCCCCCGCACACCCCCACCCCCACCCACCCCCCGGCACCCCCGGGCACCCCGGCACCCCGGCATCCCGCCCGCCCGCCCGCCCGCCCAGGACCCCACCACCCCGCCCGACAGACAAGCAGGCGACAGCAGGGCACCCGGAACACGGGCACACGGACAACCAACCGGGAAAACCGAAGACACCACAGGAAAGAAAGGAAGGAAGAAAGGAAGGGAAGACGACGGGCGGTGACAGGCACCAGGAACGGCGGATCAGGCCGACGGACAAAGACCCCCGCAACCACGGCCGCAACCGCAACCACACCGGACGGCACCATCAACCGCACCGGCAACAACCATCAAAACCCAGCGGGATGGCGCCCCGAACGGGATGATCAACGGGATCAGTCGACCGAGGGGAGCGCCCTCGCGTTCACGCCTGCGACCGACCGGCGAACCCTCCGCCGCGTCAACCCACTGCCACCGCACATGTTTTCGGGCAGGGAAGGCGTGCGGAAATCGTGACACTGACAGCACTCCCACGCCAAGACCACCACTAAGTGACGTAGGTCACACAACCGTTCACCAGCCCACACCCCACCCACACCCCCCAGCCCCCACCCGGCCCCGCCCTCCCGGCCCCGGCCCCACTCCCGGCCCCGGCCCCGGCCCCGGCCCCGGCCCCGGCCCCGGCCAACACCCGCGCAGCCACGGACAGCCGGGCCGTCGGGCAGCCACGGACAGCCGGGCCCCGGGCCGGCCCGCACACGGGACGGCCCGGAGCCGGGGGCCGGAGGCCGGTTCAGGCGGCCGGCCTTCGCGCGAGCACCGGGTCAACGCAACCGAGGATGGCGGGGCTTGGCGGGACGCGGACGGCAACACGCCCGCGGGCGCCAGGCCCTGACCCGACGCCGACCCCGGCAAGGCCCGCGGGCGCGGGCCCTCGCGCGGCACACGGCGCCACCGCGGCGCGCGCGGGCCGGCCGCGGGCCGGCGGGGCGGTGGGGCGAACGGGTGCGCGCGGGACGGCCGTTCGCGGAAGGCGGGGCGAACGGGTGCGCGCGGGACGGCCGTTCGCGGGGGGGCGGTGGGGTCGCCGCGTGCGGGTGGGCCGTTCGCGGGGGCGATTGCGGGTGGGGCCGGTGTGGACTGTGGGCGCGGTGGGGATGGTGGGGGCGGGCGGGTGGTTCGACGCCGCGGCCGGGATCGATGCCAGGGGCGGTCAGGGGAGGCTGGACCTCGCCTCGTAGTCCTCTCAACGCCCCGCGGCGCCACGCCGGTCCACGTGTCCGGGACGGCCCGCGGCGCGGTCGCGTGCGCCTGCGCCGGGCCCTGGGGCAGGGATCGTGAAGGGGCCGGCGCCCGGGGACGGCCGCGGGCAACAACCGGCGGCGGCGAGGGGGCGGCGGGCGGGGGCGAGGGGTTGTGGGCGGCGGCCCGGGGCAGGGACCTCGCGTGGACGGCGGCGGCAGGCGGGCGATCAGGGCGCACCCGGGCGCCCGGCACCACGCGTCCCGCACACCCCACCAGGTCACACGCCCCGCGGGCCCCCGCACCGGCCGGTGCCACCGCCCGCTTCGGGACGGCCGCGCTCCAGGAACGCTTGAGGAGCGCTGGTGCCGCTGTCCATGACCGCTGCATGTCTGGTCTCAGGCTGCTTGCGGCCCGCACCGTCCGCGTCACACCCGGGACACCATCTGAAGCCTCGCTACGCTGCGCATCCCAACGGCCACGGAAATGAACGGGAGGAAGTATGAACATCAAGCTGCTGGGTTCACTGGATGCCGAAGTCAACGGAATCTCGATCGTCCCGAGCGCGGGCAAGCCACGTCAGATCCTCGCCCTGCTCGCCCTGCACCCTGGCCGGGTCGTGCCCGTGCCCACCCTGATGGAAGAGGCCTGGGGCACCGAACTGCCCCAAAGCTCCCTGACCACCCTGCAGACCTACATCCTGCAACTGCGCCGGATGCTCGGCGCTGCCATGGGCCCCAAGGTCGCCGCCACCGCCAAGGACGTCCTGGCCACCCGGCACGGCGGGTACCTGCTGCAAATACCCGCCGAAGCCGTCGACGTCTACGTCTACGAACGCCTGATCTCCGAAGGCCAGCAGGCCTTCGAGGACGGCAAGGACACCACCGCCGCCCACCTCCTGCGCCAGGCACTGAACCTGTGGCAGGGCCCCGCACTGGTCGACGTGCGCACCGGCCCCGTCCTGGAGATCGAAGTCCTGCGCCTGGCCCAAAGCCGCCTGGTCGCCCAGGAACGCCGCATCGACGCCGAACTGCGCCTGGGCCGCCACGTCGAAATGATCGCCGAACTCACCGACCTGATCGCCCGCCACCCCCAACACGAAGGCCTCCACTCCCAAGCCATGGTCGCCCTCTACCGCTCCGGCCGGCAGGCCGCCGCCCTCGACGTCTACCGCCGCATGCGACAACGCCTCATCGACGAGCTCGGCGTCGAACCCTCACCCCAACTCCAGCGCATGCACCAAGCCATGCTCGCCGTCGACCCACGACTCGACATCACCGCCGGCCCACGCCGCACCTCCACCTTCGACCTCTACGCCGCCTAACCCCCCACCCCACCCTCCCGCCACCGGCCGCAACGGGACCGGCCCGGAACCGGCACACCACCGGCACCGCGGGAACGCACCACCACACCACGGGGACGAGCCACCACCGCCGAACCACCGACTCGGGGCACTCCGGACCCCACCCGCAAACCACGGGCACACAACCCGGCGTGCGGTTCACGCAGTGGAAACCACCCCCCAGGGAGGGGCAACAGGGCCGGCCGGCGCAGGGGCGGCCGGCCCACACCCCCCACCCCGACACAAACCCACCCACCACAGACACCCGACACCGCGAGCACCGACCTCGGGAGCACCGGGCCACCGGGTCACCGGGTCACCGACCCCGGCCCCGCACGGACGCCGAACCGCCGCAGGCCGCACCCCGGCCCCGCACGGACGCCGAACCGCCGCAGGCCGCACCCCGGCCCCGCACGGACGCCGAACCGCCACAGGCCACGAACCTCGGCCACGCGCCGGCACCCGCGCGCACCCCGCACAGGGCACAGGGCGCAGGGCGCAGGGCGCAGGCCCCCAGGGCCGACACCGCGAAGTCACCACCGCCGACGATCACCGCCCTCATCGCCGGGAGCTGAACACAGCCCGGGACGCAGGCCGGGCAGCGACGAGCCCGGGCCCGACACCCCGCACGCGGACACCCGCCACCCGCGTCCAGGGCCGTCAACTCCCCCTCCCCACAGGCGCAACCGCAGACGGGCACAGACCCAGGCGCGGGCGCGACGTCAGGCGCGGACGTCAGGCGCGGACGTCAGACGCGGACGTCAGACGCGGACGTCAGACGCAGGCGCGGGCGTCCGGGCGGGCACCGCCCCCACCCGCGGTCACCGGGTCCCGGCAGACACCGCAGGGGCAGCGCCGAACAGACACCCACCAGCGGCACACCGCCACCAGCCCCGGCCCCGGCCCCGTGCCGGGACCCCCGGCGCCAGGGATGTCCCGCCGGCACGGCCACCAGCCCCCGAGCGCAGTCGCCGAACTCGCGGGACGCAAAACGCCAGGGCCGACGCCCGCGGTCACAGACCCTTGCGCCACCGCGGCCACCGCCCCGGTGGCGGACGCCGAACCCCACCGGTCGATCCCCCGAGCAAGGGCCCGACGGCAGGGGGGCAGGGGGGCAGGACACGGTCACGCACCTCGCGGACGCCGAAGACACCGCAGACGCCGCAGAGGCCGGCCGGGCAGTCGGCGCCGCGCCGCAGTCACCGCAGAGGCAGGCCGGGCAGTCGGGGCGCGCCGCGGTCACCAGCACACGGTGCAGGCACCAGGGGGCAGGGGCCGTCCGGGGGTGTCGCGCTGTCACGGGCACCCCCGCCCGCACGGGCCGGAACACGCCCGGGGGCGCGCTACCGCACCCGCCCCAGCTGCCGGCGGGCACGAGCGGAGACGGCGACGAACGCGGCAGGCAACGGGAACGCCGGGGCCGACAAGCCGTCACCCCCGGGCATCAGCCACGGCATCGGACCCAAGAGGGCCGCCGGTGTCAGGCCCGGGCGGGCGCGGGGCCGTCCCCGGCATCAGGTGCGCAGGCGAGCCGGGGGGTTGCGGAAGGGGGCCGGGATGGCGGTGCGGGGGCGGATGCGTGCGCGGGCACAGGGCGGACGCGCAGGGGGGCGTGGGAGGCGGGGGCAGGGCGCGGGCCGGGCAGGGCCGTGGCGGGGCCGTGAGGGGCTTGTGACGGGGGTGTGCTGGTGCCGCCGGTGTGCTGGTGCCGCCGGCGCCCCGGGGTCAGGGGGCCGGCGGCATCGGGTGACAGGGTGCGGGGGGCGGGCTGGGTGGTCAGCCGGTGCGGGCGACCAGGCGGCGCGCGGCGGAACCGCCCAGCGGCGGCTCGGGGCGGGCCATCAGGATCGAGCGCTGCAACCGGGCCAGCGCCGGCGACGGCTCCAGGCCCAGCTCCGCGACCAGTGTGGAGCGCAGCCGCTGGTAGACGTCCAGTGCCTCGCCACGCCGCCCCGAGCGGTGCAGGGCCAGCATGAACTGCCCGTGCAGCGACTCGTGCATCCGGTGCTGGTTGACCAGCACCGTCAACTCCGGCAGCAACTCCCGGTGCCGGCCCAGCCGCAGGTCCGCCTCGATCCGCTGGTCCAGCGCGCACAACCGCGCCTCCTCCAGCCGCCGGGCCTCCATCCCGATGCGCAGGCCCACCTGGATGTCGGTCAGGGCCGGACCGCTCCACAACGCCAGCGCCTGCGCCAGCGCCCCGGCCGCCTCGCTGAAGTCCTCGCCGTCCATCGCCCGGTACCCGGCCGCCGCCAGCACCTCGAACCGCCGGTAGTCCACCGTCCCGCCCGTGGTGTTCAACCGGTACCCGCCCGGCACCGTCGCCAGCACTTCCTTGGCCCCGCCGCCACCAGGCGCCCGCGACCCACACCCGGCCGCACCACCTGCCGCCAACGCCTGCTCGATCAACTCCCGCAACTGCAGGATGTAGGTCTGCAACGTCGTACGCGCACTACGCGGAACCTTCGCGCCCCACAACTCCTCCACCAACGCGCCAACCGGAACCACCTGATCAGCGTGCAACGCCAACAACGCCAGGACATGCCGCGGCTTGGGCGCCGTCGGCACGATCGAGACCCCGTTCTCCCGTACGGCAAGCGCACCAAGCACTTCGATATCCATATTATTTCCCCCATGAGTTAGGCGTCAGACCGGACTGAAGCCCACGAGCACGGCATCGCCGGGAACCGTTGCTCTACTGCAGCCTCCGATAAAAAAACAGGCAGCCCAGTTCGTCAATACACGGCGAAAAACACCCCACGCCAACGACGAAAACCAGACACCCCCCAATTCACCCCCCACACCCGCCCCCACCACCCCCCGGCCAGGCCCAACC
>NZ_FODD01000058.1 GCF_900110255.1 Actinacidiphila rubida | reverse complement strand
CAACTCGCCGTCGGCGGCGCCACCGGCATCGCCACCACCTTCACCATGGACGCCATCAACGGCAACCTCGGCGACGCCCTCACCAACGGCCTCGCCGCGACCTCCGGCGCCATCGGCGGCCTCTACGGCGGAAGACGAGGCGGCGGCCCCCACGACGAACCCCACCTCACCGACACCGACTTCAAACTCCCCGACCTCCCAGACCTCAACACCCCCGGACCCGACAACGCAGACGACATCTTCACCACCCCCCTCCCCCTCGACCCCACGCAAACCGGCAACGGCACATGGGCCCGCACCCAATGGCAACAACAGAACCCGCCACCCGCCCACGGGGACACCGCGCGCGGCAGCAAGCCGACCGGGGTCGAGGACAGCTCCGAGGCGGCCGTCTACCGCTCCTGGTCCGCCGACCGCGTCGACCTCCCGACCGATGTCCGCAACCGCGCCATCATCACCGTCGCGAGCCACGAGAGCGCCCTCGACGGCCACGCGGTTGATCCCGCCGACGTCCGCCGCCAGTTGGACCGCCAGGCGAACATCGAGCAGGTCGTCTCGCACGTGCAGACGCACTTCGACCACGCCTACACGGCATGGGCCAGCTCCGCTCCCCCGAGCGCTGCTTCGGCCGCACGGGGCGAGGCCGGCGCCAGCGGGAAGGGCGCGGCGGAGGAGCGGACGGACCCACGTACGCACGTCCTCACCGTGCCCGGCGCCGCCCAGCGGGTACACCGCGCCGCCTGGCAGGCCACCGAGCAGCAGGTGCGGGAGACCGCCGCCGGGCTGCCCGAGCGGGCCTGGGACGCACCGCCGGAGACGGTGCTGCGCCAAGTCGACCAAGCGGCCGCGCAGAACGCCCCGGCGGTGCAGCGCCTGCTGGACCGGGCCGGGCGCGACGACGTGCGCCAGGTCGACGCCGTGCGCACCTTCGAGCGCACCGTGCCCCAGGCCGGCCACGCCACGGGCGCCGACGGCCGGCTCACCCCGGTCAGCCGCAGCCACATGCGGCAGGAGTGGGTCCGGCAGACCGTGGCCGACCACAGCGAGATCTTCGGCGACCCCACCGCGCCGAACCCGATCCGCACCTCGTCCGAGGGCTCCGCGCAGGCAACCGCCACCGCCTCGGCGCGCGAGAGCGCGACGCAGACAGCGACCCAGGCGACGGGCTCCGACGCCGTACGGACGGCCGGGACGCGGCCGCAGGTCGCTACCGAGTCGGGCGCCGCTGCCACCGACACCCGCGGTACGGGCGAGCCGCCCCGGACGACGACCGAGCCGACCCACCTCGCGGCCCAACCCGCGCACGCGGCCAGTGCCGGCGCCGGTGCCCACCAAACCGAGGCTGCCGCTGCCGAGACGCCCGTGCCGCCGGTGCGGCCCGTACGCACCGCCGACGACAGGAAGCCCGACCCCGAGGCGGTGTGGCAGCAGCGCCTGGCTGAGCGGGCCGCCCAACTCCCCGCGCAGGTACAGGTGCAGCTCGCCAAGGAGGCCGCCGTACGGCACGCGGTGGACGGCGTCCACGAGGCCGCGCTCGGCTCGTGGCGGCAGGCGCTGCCGCGCCTCGGCGACGACTTCGCGGAGACCTTCGGGCTCGACCGGCACGGTGCCGGGATCAGCGTCGAGCGCGACGCCGCCCACGTGATGGCCGTCGATGCGCACCGCAGGATCGAGGAGGCCGCGGCCGGCCCGGACGGCGGCCCGGCCGCCCCCCACAGGGCGGCCGAGGCGCACAGCACGCTCGACACCGCGCGGCACCACACCGCCGTCGCCGTGGCCCGCGCCGCCGCCGTGGACCAAGCCGGCCAGGAGGCCCGCACGCTGGCCCGGCGCGCCCCGGGCGGCGACGCGGAGCACATCCAGAGCGTCGTGGACGCCCACCGCGAGCGCGTCGGCGCCCTCTTCGACACCCTGTTCCGGCCCGCCGACCCCCGCTTCGGGCCCGGTGCGGACCGGTCCGCCTTCGACGTGGCCACCACCACCTGGCGCATCCGCAGGGGCGAACTCTCCCTGGATCTGCCCGCCGACCTCGCGGCCCGCCCGGCGGCGCCGGACCGCACGCCCGCCACTCCGCCGGAGCCGCCCCCGCACACCGAACTGCCGCGCCAGCAAACGGAGTCCACCGCGCTGCCGCACGACTCGGCGGCGCCCGCGTCGCGTCCGCAGGGCGGGCCGACGCAGGCGGAGCCAGCGCCGCAGCGGCCCCGCACGGAAGGGTCCCCGGCCGAGGAACCGGCCCCCGCCGCCCAGCACACCCCCCACGAGGTCGCACCGCACCGCGCGGACCAGCAGGGGCGGCACGACCCTGACCCGCTCGGCCTGGAGCCGCGCAGCCCCGGCGCGCAGCGCCCGCGCACCGACACGGCGTCGGCCGATACCCGCGAGGACGTCCCGCCGCCCGCCCGCGACCTGGCGCCCGACCTGTCCCGGCAGGACGAGGTGCCGCCGCCGCCCATCCCGCCCGGCGGCCGTTCCGAGCGCTGGCGCACCGCCGACGAGCGGACCCTGCGGGATCTGCGCAAAGAGGTCAACCTCTTCGTGCAGGGCCTGAAGTGGCCACACGGCGCCGTGGACCTCGACACGGTCCGCGAGTACGTGGACGAACTCCCCTCCCACGCCGACCAGTTGAACAAGCGGGCGTTGGCCTGGCACATCGCCCGGTGGATCGCCGACCCCGAGCACGGCCTGCGGGCGCTCGGCGACGTCCGGTTGAACGGCGGCCAGGAACAGCAGCAGAACGGCCGGAGTTCGTCGTCCGCCCGACCGTCGCGTGATATCGACACCGAGGACGACCCGGTCGTCACCCGCGACCTGCTCCATGAGCCAGACCCCCAGCGGGACGCGAAGTCGCCCGAGCCGGTGTTGGAGGCGCGTGCGCCCTGGTATGTCGAGCACGGGATGCTTGGCGAGGTCACGGTGCGGCATGTGGACGACTGGGGGCGGGCGCAGGCGCGAGCGGCGGCGCGGCGGATCGCGGACGCGGTGCCGGACGCGGGGCTGCGGCGGGAGTTGGTGGGCCCGCTCACCGATCTGCTTGCGGAGAGCGCGACCCACACCTGGGTCGAGCTGCTGACGCACGGCCGGTTTCTTCCGTTGCGGGATCGGTTGGTGTGGCTCCGGCCGGTGCTGGATCGTACGCGTCCGGCGGAGGAGGCCGAAGGCGATCCGGTGCGGAAGTACACGGTGCGGTTCAACTCGACGTCGGCGTCGAGCAGTCGGACGCGGATGGCGACGTCGGCGGGTGATCTGGCCTTCTTCACGGCGATCAACATGGGTTCGGCGGCGGCGTCGGCCGTGGTGATGGGTGTGCCGCAGGTGCACGCGGAGTCGGCGACCACGGCGACCCACGGAGTGAAGGACAACGTCATCACGGGCCGCAAAGTGTTCGTGGACGACCTGGTGCCTTTTGCCACGGATCTGCGGGTGCGGATCTTCGACAACGGCACGGAGGTGCACCCCACGGCGGTGGAAACCGTCGATCGAGGCATGGTGGTGGAGTTCCCGTCGGCGTACTCGGGGCCGGACGAGCCGCGTCCGACGGACGGTGCGGAGCTGCCCGCCCACAACGAGGACGCCGCTGAGGAAACGGGCGGCGCCGCGGCGCCGCGGGTTGTGCGGCCGCGGTTGGCCGGTGAGGTGCTCAATGCCCTCGACGTGACGCCGGTGTTGGCGTCGTTGCAGCGGTCGTTGCATCGGGCGGGGGTGGGGTCGAGGACGACGGCGGGGGTGCTGCGAGAGGCGGTGGGGCTGCTGAACGAGACCTCGGCGCGCAACCGCAGCAGGTGGTGGCTGACGAGCGGCGATGTCGGCAACCGGATTGCGCGCGGGGTGAACCTGCCGGGCCTGGACGGGTTCCGGGGGCATTTCCGGGTGCGGGCGCATCTGGACCGGCTGCAACTGGTGGGGTTCGGGACGGCGAAGACCCGTGAGGACCTGGGTGTCGGCTCGGCAGTGACGCACGGGCGGGGCGGGCGTTCGGCGGTGACGCTGACGGTGCTGGCGAATACGACGGGTCTGGTCGATCCGAGGGCGCACCAGCCGGATTCGGGTCCGATCAAGGGGCTCGCGCCGTTGGCGAGTGCGGGCGCGACGTTCTCCCGGAAGTGGGAGTCGAGCGTTTCCTCGCAGTCGTTGGCGCACACGATCCTGAACTCGGAAGAGCTGCAGACGCGTTACCGGGCAGGTTTCCGGATCGAGGTGGAGTGGAGCTCCAGCAGCCACCCGGGGTTGGGGACGGTGCATTCGGAGACATCGGGCGAGTTGACGGTGCCGTGGCGGGACGGGAGCGGGCCGCGGGAGCTGGAGCAGCGGGTGTTCGGGCAGGTCCGCACTCCCGCCTTGCGGGAGTTGGGGCCGCGGGTAGTGGCGGGCCCGGTGGCCGCGCAGCCGCACGTGCGGGCCCTGCTGCACGCGGCGGGTCTGCCGTGGCATGCGCGGGTGCGGCCGGCCCGGTTGGACCGGCCGGTGCAAAACTATGCGGCGCAGCCACTGCGTTCGCTGAAGGCCGGGAAGGCACCGGCGAACGAACCGCTGGCGCTGGCCACCCGCAAGGGGCTGGGGTATGCGGTGGCGGCGGCGCTGCCGGGGGCGGAGCTCGTAGAGGACCAGATGCGGGCGGCGGTGCGGCTGTTCGGCGGGCGGGGTACGCAGTTGGCCAGTGTGGACCGGCAGTTGGCCACGCACTTCGGACGGCCCGCGCTGGAGGGCGGGCTGCCGGACCTGATGGCGGGCGTGACGCACACCGTCGCGGTGGGCGGGCGGATGGTGCGGCTGTCGGTGCGGGCACACCTCCTAGACCACCGGGGCACGAGCAGTTATCCGCTGACGGTCAATTCGCGTGCGGCGATAGGTGAGACGTTCGCCACCCATCAGGACCGGTCGTGGTCGGTGCAGACCAGTGTGGGCGGCGCGGTGCGGATCGGTATCGGCGGCCTGCTGCGGATGCAGATCGGCGGCCTGCGGGTGCAAGGGCGGGCGGGGTTCGGGCGCAGTGAGGCGTTCACGGAGATCGCCAAGACCTACCGGCGGATGGAGACGGTCGATTCCGTCGACGAGCACCGCTACAACGTGGTGTACGAGGTGACGGCGTCGCGTGAGGGCGCCTCGCAGGTGTCGAAGTGGTGGATCGACCGGCCGGAGGAGCTGCTAGCGCAGGTCGTGGTGGCCCACCAGCACGTGCCGGCGATCCCGCCGACCGTGGAGGAGCGCTCGCATGCGGGTGGGGTGAGCTACCGGCGGGCGTGGCCGGATGCCGGCGAGGCACATATGTCATTCGAGCGGGGGTCGTCGGGGCTGTATCCGGCGTTCCTGCACGCTCCGGAGCTGCAGCGGCTGGCGTTGCAGGTGTATGCGAGCGTGCATCGGCTGCCGGGGGCGTGGCACGCGCAGGAGGCGCGGTGGCCGCAGGCGTTGATGACGGCGTTGCGGCCGGGTGATCTGGCGGCGTTCTTCGGGCAGCTGGTGGAGTCCGACGGCCGGGTGGTCGCACTGCCGGACCGGGACGGCTGGCACACGGCGCTGACGGTGAGACTGCGTGCTCACGCGCCGCGGGCGCTGCCGAAGACCGAGGGCGAGGTGGAGATCGAGCAGTACTCGCAGTCGGTGTCCCGGCACGCGCAGGAGTCGCACCGCAGCCTGTCCGGCGGGGTGCAGTTCGGCCTCGGCCCGCAGTTGCGGTTCGGCTCCGACAGCGGCAACGACGCCGAAGTCACCGGCGACGGCGAGCACGTGGGGGAGGGCCTGCCCGGTGGACGCCTGGTGGTCCAGCTGCACGGCGACCTGGGCTGGGATTCCGGGCACAGCGAGGCGGTGGAGCGCGGGGCGATCGAGGTCACCCGCGCCACCTACAAGGATGCCTCCGCCTACCGCGCCGACCCGGTCTTCGAGGTCACCGTCACCCGCTGGCGCGGCCGAGGCGCCCCGCAGCACGAGTCCCGCGTCATCCGCATCTCCGACGGCATGGACATCCTCGTCCCCGATCGCCGCCGCGAAGACGTCCTGCCGCCGGAGATGCTCAGCGATAAGCGCACCGACACCCGCGGCGAGACCGACACGGCGCCCAAGATCCGTATCGAGGCGGCGCCCGGCACCCGTCAGGAGCGCAAGGTCATCGCACCCGCTTCGACAGTCGGCCCGCTCGTACGGACCCCACATGTGCTGCGGCGGCCGGCCGATCAGGTGCGGCGGGATTACCTGGGTAGCCGGTTGATGCGGATGGCGGCGCATCCGGAGGACCTCCGGGCGGATCAGGTGCTCCCAGAGATCGTGCGCAGGCTGACCGCGCGGGGCATCCTGCGCGCGGGCGAGGTCGGGCCCTCGGAGCTGTACCAGTCGCTGCAGACCAGCTTCCGCTCCGAGGCCCTCAAGACGCAGTGGGGCGCGCTGACCGACAGCGGCGTCCACCGCTGGTTCCCCTTCCATGGTGCCGAGACCTCGCTGCTGTCCGGGTTCGCCGGCACCTCGCACTACCTGTGGGTCAACGTCGAGGTCGTCCACATGGACCCCGCCTACTCCCACCGCCCCCGCCCCGAGGTCAAACTCACCCTGCGCGGCGAATCCGTCCAGGAGACCCGCTCCACCGACACCAGCGGCTCCTCCTGGGGCTTCGGCATCAACGTCGCCGCCCGCGGCGGCGAGCACGCCGTCGACAACGACCAGCAGGCCCACGCGGGCATCGACTTCGTCGCCGGCTACACCGCCCACTCCTCCACGGGCAACACCGTCCTGCGCAAGGACGTCGACATCTACCGCGCCAACACCCGCGAGGGCAGCGAGGAGTTCAACCACGACCTGCGCTACCGCATCAGTCTGGGCGCCACCACCACCATGCCCGAGATCCTCGGCGCCCCTGGCCGCGGCCTGGTCACCGCCGCCGCTGCCGGCGCCGCCCTCTTCGGCCACCGCGACGCCGTCGAGAACGCCTGGTACGCCCACCAGCCCTGGACCTGGCGCGACGACGGCCGCCCCACCGGCGACGTCCCCGGCGAAGTCCGCCTCCTCGTCCCCCGCCACCTCACCGTCGCCCTCGACGCCCCACCCGCCGAGGGCGACCACGCGGACGCCGACCCAGAGCCCTCGACGGCGGTCGTGCCCGCGCGGGTGCTGCCCGGCGTGAACCCGCTGTCCCGGCCCACCCTGACCCCGCATTGGAGCGCCCACGGCGGCGCCACCGTCCCGCCCGGCTCTACCGTGCCCCGCACCGCCCCCGCCGCCCGCGTCGAGCCCACGCCCGCCCGCACCGCCGAACTCCTCTCCGAACTCCACCCCTGGGACGTGCCCGCGGCCAAAGCCGTCCAGGACTGGGCCAAGGTCGTCGCGGTCCCCTCGAGGAAACTTCCCGACATCACCTCCCCCACCGCCACTGACGTCCCCGTCGTCCGCCCCGACTCCAAAGCCGGGTCCGCCTACCACGGCGCCACCAGCCACGCCCGCCTGCGCGCCGCGATCTCCTCCCTCCTCGGCCACGCCCACACCGTCGACGTCGCCGGCCGCCCCGTCACCGTCGGCCTGGACCTCACTGCCGCCACCCGCCTCCACGACGACCACGACGAGCTGTTCAAGGCCCGCCGCTACCAGCAGGGCGACGACGACCAAGAGGCCCGCTCGGACCGCGTGCGCGGCTGGTACGCCGGCGGCGGCCCCGAAAGCGGCGGCGGCGCCGGCGACGACGCCGTCCTCGCCCGCACCCCCTACGAAACCGGGCGCGAGATCGAGGACGAGGCCGACGGCGGCGTCTCCGCCACCGTCGAACACAACCGCGAAGCCACCCGCCCCTTCCGCTACTACCGCTTCGACGCCACCATCACCCTGCGCGCCGCGGACGGCCGCGAAATGCGCATCGACGTCCCCGACGGCCTATACGCCATCCTCCCCGTCACCAACGGCGCCCTCCACCCCGATCTCACCACCCACTTCCCCCACCTTTTCACCGACCCCGCCGACACCACCGATGTCGAGCACCCAGTCGAGCCGCGGGACGAGACGGCCACGACGCACACGGACGCGGACCACTTCGAGGAGATCCACGACGACGCGCAGGCCTCAGAGCCGGAGGTCGAGCCGCAGCAGGACCGCCGCCCGGCCGAGGAGCTCGTATCACGCCACATCGCGGACCCGTCCGAGGCCGAGGCCGCCCACCGGGACGAGGAGGCGCCCGCCGAGCGCCAGGTCCAGCACCACGACAGCGAACTCCTCCCGCAGCCCCCGGTAGAGCAGCGCGAGGCCAAGGCCGACGTCAAGCCCGTGGCGGAGCACCCCGTCGAGGAATCCGTCGCCCCGCACACGCCCGAACAGCACGTGGTGGAAGAGCCCGTGACGCGCCTGCGGCCGGCCGTCGAAGCGACGGAGCCCCGCGTGGCGGCCCCCGCCGAGTTGAACACCGAGACGGACACCGGTGCCCACACGCGCACCGGCACCCGGCTCGACACCGAAGCGTCCCTCACCGCACGCAAGCCGGCCGGACCGATCGACCTGGCCGAGCTCCCTACCTTGCCCGACAGCGTCCTGCGGGAGGCGGCCGACATCCTCCAGCAGCACGTGGACGTCCCCTTCGTCATCGGCGACGACGCCGTCTCGCGCGCGGCCCGCGCACCGTACGAGCAGGCGGCCGACCGGGTCGCACGCGCGCTGTACGGGCACGGCGAGGAGGCCGCCCACGCGGCCGCCGCACGGGCGCTGCACGAGATCCCGGGCGCCAGGGCGGCCGGACACAAGCGGGGCATCATCGCCGCGGGCAAGAAGAAGCGCGGCACCGGGCAGAACACCCAGCAGGCCCCGCAACAGGCCACTGCCACGCCCGGTGCCGGGCCGAGCCGCACCGCCCGAACGACGGCCGAGCCCGCGCGCCGCAGCACCGGCCCACAGCCGTCCGGCACCGCCCCGGGCCCGCAGCGGCATATCGAGGCCACCACGAGCAGCCTGCCTCCCGCGGCGACGCTCGCGGTGCGCGAAGCCGTCGCGGTCCAGCTCGCCCAACGTCCGCCCGCCCACCGGAACGCGGTGGTCAGCGCCACCGTGCGGCTGATGCAGCAGGCGCCGGCGCCCGCGGGCCTGCCGCTGGACGGGATCATCGGCTCGGTGGACTTCGCCCTGGCCTCGGGCGATGAACTGGCCACGCACGTGCTCGCGCATCCCTACGTGGTGTACGCAGCCGCCCAGCAGCCGCAGCTGTACCTGATGCTCGAGGACGCCCCGGCGCTCGCCCCCGCGCTGGACCGCCACCCCGCGGTGCTATGGCAGTTGACCCGGGCCACGGCCGCCTGGCACAAGGCTCAGGGCGAGGCCACGTCCCAAGTGCTGCTGCGCCCCGACGTATTGGACGGCCTGGAGGGTGACCCGGAGCTGCAGGAAGCGGTGTTCAACCGCTCGACGCTCCTGCTACGCAACATGAACGGCGATCTCGGCCTGATTCGGCACGTGATGGACATCACCATGGACATCATCACCCTGGCCGACCAGGTGCCGGAGTTCGCCGAGGCGGTGATCTCGCTGGGCAGCACGGCCGTCGAGTCTCTGTGGCAGATGGGCGCGGAGTCGACCCTGACCGCGGCGCTGCTGAGCCGGGTCTACCTCGGCGGGTCGTATACCGTTGACTTCCACCGGCTGCTGTTCACCGATGTCGGGGTGCGTTCGGTGCTGCGGGCCCTGCCCGAACAGAACCAGGTGGCCCTGCTCACGGCCGAGACACTGAATGCCGTCGCTGCCAACCCGGGGCCGCTGCGTGCCCTGCAGAGCTCGCCCGCCCTCACCGATGTCCTGGAGACCGCACCGGAGATCGCCGAGCGGCTGCTGGCGGACCCGGCGGCGATGGACGCCGCGGTCGCCAACCCCGCGGTCTACGTGGCGCTCTCCTACGACGCACAGCGTTACACGGCGGTGGCGCCCGGGGAGTTGGCGCAGGCGCTGGCCGCGGAGACCGGTCCCGAGCAGGCGCGGCAGGACCGAACGCCCGACCTGTCGGGCGACGACGCGGCCCGGCTGCCGGTGCTGGTGCTGCTGCGCCGGCTGACCGACGCACTGCCCGCGGTGCGCACCGCCGTCTCCGGCCTGCACGCCGACCAGGCGCGCCAGGTCCTGAACAACGAGCGGATGCTGCGCCTGCTGGCCCGCAACCCCATGGCGGTCAGACAGCCGCACCAGCTGCGGCAACTGCTTACCTTGCCGGTGAACCTGGCGCTGCCCGAGGACGACGGCGCCGCGCTGACGATCGCGCTGGCCGCCGCCCGCCACGAGCACGTCCTCGACCTGTACCTCACCGTCGGCGGGCGGGCCAGCCACCAGCCGTCGGTAAACATCCTGGCGGCCACCCGCCAGAACTTCCGCAACGCGCTGCTGCGCTTCCCGGCAATCGGCTCCATCGCCCACACGGACGTGCGGACCCTGTACTCAGGCGTGCCGCTGGAGGCCCTGGCCTTCGACCCGTGGCTGGCCTCGGCGCTGTACCGCGCGCCCGGCCTGCGCACCCACCTGGGCGGGCCGGACACCCCCGTACGGCAGGCGCTGCAGGTAGCCGGTGGGGCGCTGACCATGCTGATGTTCCGGCAGTACACACTCGCCCGCGAGTTGACCCGCGCGCAGTGGGAGCAGGTCGCACGCAACGTCACCGCCGAGCCTAGACTGCTTCCTCGCATGTTCGGCGTGTTCGGCCAGCTCACGACGGCGCACTGGAGCCGGCTGCTCACCGACGACCGGATGTTTCCGCTGCTGGCGTCCCGAATCGACACGCCCACCGTGCGCGGTCTGCTGCGGCTGCCAGGCGTGCTGGGGGCAGCGGTGGCCCGGCCGGGCTTCGCCGACGCCTGGCAGGCACGGCCCGAGGAGTTCGACGCGCTGGCCACCGCCATGCTGCAAACGACCACGGACCCCAACCTGCCCAGCCCCGACCCCGAGCAGGTCCGGGCCGCCGCCAACGCCTTCGCCCGGGAGGTGAACGCGACGGGCCAGGCGCTTATCACACCCGACGGTTTCCCGCTGGACCCGCAGCGCTCCGCCACCGTGGCGCGCCTGGTGCCCCACCTGCAGAACGGCGACACGCCCGAGGCCGTACGGCAGGCGCTCGCGGATGCGGGGGCGCCGCTGCCGGAGGAGATCGTGGACCGCTACCGGGACCTGCTGGCTGCCGAGGGGCCGCGGCAGGCAGCGCTGCGCCGCCCGCACCTGGCCGAGCACCTACTCTTCGCACCGGACGTCCTGGACCTGCTGCGCACCCGGCCCTCGATGCTCGACCTGGTCGAGCGCACCCCCGACGTGCTAAGACATCTGCTCCGCGTGACCGGCCTGCCGGGGCTGCTGGCCCATGACGACCTGGCGTACAGCATCTTCAGCCTGGACGCGATGCAGCGGGAGAACTTCACCGACAGCCAGGTCGCGGTCATCCGTGCCAACCCGCACTACATGGCCGCCTTCAAGCAGGCGTCCTACGAGCTGATCCAGGACGCCCACCAGCCCATCAACCGGCTCGCGATGCAGAGCCCGGCGCTGTCGCAGGCCATCGCCGCCGACCCGGACGTGCTGCAGACCTTCGTCCGTTCGCCCGGGCTCGCGCACGCGCTCGGCACCGCGGGCGAACCGGTGATCCGCGCCGTCACAGCGGCGCCCGGACGGCTGGAGGGCGCGGCTGAGGATCCGGCGTCGGTGGCGGTGCTGGCCGCGGTGCCCCGGCTCGCCGACGTGCTGGCGGCCCGGACCGACGTGGCCGCCAGCGCCGCCCAGTGGCGCGAACTGGTCGCCAACGCACCGCTGTTGCAGCGCCTGACCGAGCATCCCGAGGTCACCGAACGCGTGCTGACGCCTGAGGCGCTGCCGGTCGCCCAGAGCGCGCCCGCCTTCGTCACCGCGCTCGCCCACACCCCGCCGGAGGTGCACGCGCAGGCGACCGCCCCGACCGTGCTGCGGCTGGTCGCCGCGCACCCCGAGCTCGCCGACGACCTGGCCGACCCGGTCCGCGGCCCGGGGCTGCGGGCCGCCCTGGTGGGCCTGCGCGGCCTGCCCGACCTGCTCACCGGCCGCCCGGACCTGCTGGCGACGCTGCGCGAGCGGCCCGAAGTCGTGGAGGCCGTACGCGCCAACCGCGCCCTGGTCGACGAGGCCGCCGAGCAGAGCGCAGCCTGGACCGTTGCCGAAAGCCACCCGGAGCTGGCCGCAGGCCTCAACGCCCGCCTGCGCGGCGCCCTCCAGCGCCACCCGGGCGCCGCCCGCGCGATCGCCGAACACCCCGGCCCGCTCGACCCGTCCGTTCTGCCCCGCGCCCTGCGCCGCCCCGGGATACTGCCGCTCATGGCCGCCCGCCCAGACATCGCCGCGGCCTTCCTCGGCCGGCCCGCGCTCCAGTACCGGGCCCTGGACGACGGGGACTTCACCGCCACCCTGGAGCGCGCCGCGGCCGGCGCGCCCGACCGCCTGGCCGCGCTGCTGGCCGGCGGGGACAACGACGCACTGTGGTCCCAGGCCGCCGGGCTCAGCGCACCCGCGCCCTCCGCCGGGCAGCACCTGCTGCCCCCGGGCTCCCCGGCCCGCGAGGCACAGGAAGCACAGCCCGCCTCCCCGGTCTCCCCCGCCGGGCCCGACACCCCGCTGCCGCCCGCCACACCGGACGCGCGGCCGACACTGCCGCCCGAGGTGGTGGACCTGCTCGCCGGGCCGAACGGCGGCGAGGCGGCCGAACGCATCGCCGCCAACCCGGAGTTGCTGCCGCTGCTGGCAGCGCACCCCTCGCTCGCCGAGGACGTCGCCGAGCACCCCGACCGGCTCGGCGCCTACACCGCCCGCCCGTTCTTCGAGAGCCACCTACCCGACCCCGAGCAGCTGGCCACCGACGGCGGACCGGCCGCCGAGGAGCGGCTGTTCGGGCCCGCGGCCTTCGACCGGCACTTCGCCGCGTTCCTGGAGTCGGTGGACGTCGCGCCCGGCGACCACTACGCCGCCGTGCGCACCGCGGCCGCCCACACCTGGCGCCAGGTGGCCGGCGCCCGCCAGGAGCGGCTGGCCGAGCGGCGCGCGGAGCAGGACGCGCGGTTCGCCGCCTTCCGCGCGGAGTCCGCGCCCACCTGGCAACTGTCGGGCCGGGTGCACTTCGCCGGGCGGGTGCGCGCAGAGGACTTCACCCCGCTCCAGCGCGAGGTGCTGGACCGCGCCGCCTGGGGCGAGGGCGTCCGCGAACCGCAGGGCCAACGCCGGGTCCACCTCCCGCTCCACGCCCACCTGGACAGCGGCAGCGGCGGCGCGGCCTTCTTCTACACCCTCTCCGACGACGGCCGGGTGGACCTGGTGGTCTTCGCCCGCAGCACCGCCCGCTCCGGCAACGACTACCGCTGGACCGGCTCCAACCGCTACGTCTCCGGCCCGCCCTCCATCGAGGACGTCGCCAACCACCCGGTGCTGACCGCTTCCCGCGCCCTGGCCGACCGGGTCAGGACCGCCTCGAGCGAACCGGTCACCAGCCGGAACGACACGGCGGGCACCTCGACCGGTACCTCGACGAGCAAGAGCAAGGCGCCGCTGCGGCCGCGCCGCAAAGCGGCCGACCCAGGCGAGGCGGACGGGGCTGCGTCCGCCGAGCGCGCCCGCGACCTGGCCAGGGCCACCCGCAACTACCGCGGCGCCCTGGACGGCGCCCGCACCGCCGCCCCGGCCGCCGCCACCCGCCTCCTCGCGGCCGGGCACGCGCTGGAGCAGCAGGGCGCCGAGCCCTTCGGCCAGGCGTGGGAGTCGCTCCCTGACACCGACCGCACCGCCGTCCAGACCCTGGTGACCGCCGCGCTCGGCGACCCGGCCCGCGCCGACGCCTGGTCCGCGCGCGACTGGGGCGCCGTGGCTGTCGCCCACCGCTCGGGCGGCGATACGGTGGCCGCGGCGGTGACGCGGCACCTGGCCGGCGAGGAAGCGGCCACCGCGGGGGACAGGGCGGGGACCGCCGGCCCCCGTACGGGCCCGACCCGCGGGCGCCTCGCAGGCGGCCGGACGGACCTCGCGGCGCCGCTCCGCGAGGCGCAGCCCGCGGAAGGGGCCGAAAGCTCGACAAAGGGCAAGAGCAACACGAGCCGGGCCGACGACCGAGGCACCTTTGCCGCGGAAGACCGGGACGGTGCAAGGGAGTACGCCCTCCCCCACGACGAGGACGCCGCCGCCGAAGGCCGGACCGGCACCCGGGAGTCCGCGGAGACCCGCGACGAGGGTATCTCCGTCACCGAACACCCGGCCCGTACCCGGGAGTCGACGGCCACCCGCAGGGATGGCACCTCCGATGCCACCGAACACCGCTCCCCCGCCGGGGAGTTCGCGCCCGCCCGCACCGAGGACACCGCCCCCGCCGGGCACCAGGCCCGCACGAGCGACGCGCCCCCCCGCACCGACGGCCCCCGGACCGTCCAGGACCCCTTCCTCACCCGCGAGTTCGCCGACGCCGTCGCCGAGCAGCCCGCGCTGCGGCACCTGCCGCCCGAGCGGGTCGCGCAGGCCATCGAGGCGTACGGCCGCGAGCGGGCGCCCGAGGTCGCGATCGGGCCCGAGACCAGTTCGGCCGAGCGGCAGGAGGCGGAGGAGTTCTGGCACGACGTCGCGGAGGTGGCCCGCGTCGGGGAGGCAGCGGCCCGGCCGCACGGGAATCCGCGGTACACCGACCCGCGGGTGCGCGAGCGCGTGGCCGCGCAGGCGATACGGGAGCGGGCGCACGCGCTGGCCGAGGCACACCACCGTACGGTCGGCGTGACCACCGGCGATGAGCGGGACATGGCCCGCTACCGCGAGCTGACCGGTGAATCCCCTTCGCTGCGCGAGGATTTGAAGACCTGGGTGGACTCCGCTCTGCGGGCCGCCGGCGGCAGCACCCGCTCCGCCTCGCACGAGGAGATCGCCGCCGCCTGGCAGCGCCTGCCGCGCTCGCAGCGGCACCTGCCGCTCTCGCAGGTGGCCCGCGTGCTGGCGACCGCGCTGGACGGCCGTGGCGCGCTGCGCGGCGGAGGCGGCGGCATCGAGGCGGAGTTCACCGAGGTGCTGCGGCTGGCCCCCGGCAAGGGCAGGCCCCGCACCCACCGCGCGAAGACGATCGCGCGCGGCGACGGCTTCGAAGTGACGGTGGAGACCAAGGACTTCTACCGCGGCCCGGACGGGCGGCTCTTCCGACGCTGGGAGGACGCCGCGCGGCAGACCGGCAAGGCCCTCCAAGTGACGATGGCGATCCCGGAGTTCGTCGCGGGCGTGCACCGGGTGCTGCCCGGCGAGGACCGGATCGACGACCGCGCCGCCTTCGACGCCCTGCGCCGCATGGAGGAGCGGTTTGCCGCCCTCGGCCCGCAACGGCGCTACTTGGCCGTGGAGGACGTCTTTCGGCCCGAGGACGGCTGGGAGGTGACCGATCTCGGCCAAGGCGCCCAGATCGAGCGGCGGGCCGTCGGCGACTGGCACGGCGCCCACGTCCACTACACGCTGGGCGTCCCGGTGGAGGGCCTGCGCGACTTCCTGGAGCACGTGCGCGACAACACCTGGCGCGACGAGTCGCTCGGCTACCTCACCCGCGCCCATCTGACCGACGGCCTGTCCTTCGGCGACGAGCTGGCCGCCCGCTACGCCGCCTGGCGCGAGTACCGCGAAGGCGGCCTGGCGTCCTGGGTGCTGCCGCCCGAGGAGGTGGCCGCGCTGCTGGCCGACGACCCGGTGGCGGCTGCCCTGCGCGGCTACGGCGCCCTCCTGCACGACCAAGTCGCCGCCCTCGCCCACGCCTGGGTCTACCAGGGGCTGAACAAGGTCAACGTGGCCGTGCTGTCCCGCAACTCGATGAGCGACGTCCTGGCCGGGATGCCCGCCGAGGCGCGCGCGTTCCTCGCCGACGACGCGCGGGGCGCGATGGCCGCCATGGAGCGGCGGATAAGGGCCCGGCTGCCGGAGTTCGACCGCGAGTACCAGCAGTACCTGGACATAAAGGCACCCGCCAGCCTGCTCGACGTGTACGCCGGCGAGTACGGCGGGCCCACGATCCGCGAATACGCCCGGCTCGGGCTAGTGGACGGCTCGGGCACGCCGATCCGGCAGCGCGACGCCTTCTACACCACCGACCTACCCTCGCTCGATGTCGCCGCCGGTAACCGGGCCCGCCCCCTGGTCGTCGTTGAGGTCCGCTCCTACGGGGAGCGGCACGTCTCCGCCGACAGAGCGCAGGCTTACTACGGCCGGTTGAAGCAGAGCGCGGTCGACGCCCACGCCAGAGTGCGGCGGTCCTCCTCCGCCGCTGCGGGCTGGGCCGCCTTGCGTGGGCAGACCGCTCCGGCGGCCGACCGTCGGACCGCCGCCGCGGTGCAGCACGCGCTGCAGGCGCTGGCCCCCGCAGAACAGGACGGTGAGAGCCGGCT
The DNA here is from genome assembly GCF_900110255.1 of Actinacidiphila rubida. Classification (GTDB taxonomy): domain Bacteria; phylum Actinomycetota; class Actinomycetes; order Streptomycetales; family Streptomycetaceae; genus Actinacidiphila; species Actinacidiphila rubida. Next base: position 22,941 of record NZ_FODD01000058.1, on the reverse strand, counting down.
GATCGGTCGCAGCCACGCGATCGCGATCGCCGCCGCGCTCCCGCTGCTCGACGGCCCGGAGGACGCGCAGGCCGACCGTTTCGCGCTGAGCGCCGCTCTGCAGAGCATCCGGTACACCGTCAGCCGCAGCGCCTCCCTCGACCCCGGGCGGGCCGAGACGGTGGTGCGTGCCCTGAACGCGGCCGTGCGGGCCCTGGACTCCGACCGGCCGGCCGGTGCCGCCCCGCCGGTGAGCACGCTCCCCCGCCAGTCCGCGCTCGGCTACCACCGCCCGCTGCCCCCGCGGCTCCCGGCTCCCACCGGGCCCCTGCCGCCGATCCCGCGGACGGCACCGCCCGTGCCGCCGGCGCCGCGCAACGAGCCCCTCGCCCCGCGCCAGCCCACGCGCAACGACCGCCCGGAGGCCCACCAGGTGCAGCCGGACCTCCCGCCGCCACCGGCAGCCGGCCCCACCCGCTCCACGCTGCGCGCCCCCGCGGCGCCGGTGCGCCGGGGCCTGCCGAACCTGCAGCCGCGGCTCCCGGCTACCATCAGGCCCCTGCCGCCGATCCCGCGGACGGCACCGCCCGTGCCGCCGGCGCCGCGCAACGAGCCCCCCATCCCGCGCCAGCCCACGCGCAACGACCGCCCGGAGGCCCACCAGGTGCAGCCGGACCTCCCGCCGCCACCGGCAGCCGGCCCCACCCGCTCCACGCTGCGCGCCCCCGCGGCGCCGGTGCGCCGGGGCCTGCCGAACCTGCAGCCGCCCCCGCCGCCGGGCGCGCACGAGGGCGTCCCGCCGCAGCCTCGACCCCCCGCGTCCGCGGCGCCGTTGCACCCGCTGCTGCGGTACGCGGTCGACAACGGCCTGGACCACTTCCGCTGGGACGGCCGGCCGGTCCCCGACGCTACCGTGCGGGGTTTGCAGGCGACCCTCGGGCCCGAGTGGGCCGACCGCACCGACCATGAGGTCGGCACCGAGATCGCCGCGCGGCTCAACGCCGTCCTCGGCCGGTACCCGCAGCCGCACGAGGCGATCGCCTCCCGCTACGAGCTGCGCCGCGAAGCCACCCTGGCGCTGCGCGCGTCGGTCCCCGGCACACCCGACATCAGCGAGTACACCCTGCGCGCGGCCCTGGACCGCCTCGGCCCCGCCGCGTGGATCCTTCCCGCCCCCGAACTGGGCCGCCGCCTCGCCGCCCTCCTCGCTTACGCCGAAGGCCTCTAGAGATCACCGACAGTGCGGCCCACAAGGCCACCCAGTACGGTTCCCGGCAGGTGCGCCCGAGGAGGATGCTGTCCATGACCTGACTGTTGTACGGGGCGACTGGGTACACCGGTCGCCTGATCGCCCGCCGTGCGGTCGAGCGCGGGCAGCGCCCGGTGCTGGCAGGGGGCAACGCCGCCAGACTGCTGCCGCTCGCCGCCGAACTCGGTCTGGAGCACCGGGTGTTCGGCCTGGCCGACGGCACCGCGATACGCCGGGGCCTGGCAGGGGTGGATGGTGTCGCCAACTGCGCCGGGCCCTTCGCCCGTACCGCCCTGCCGACGGCCGCCGCCTGTGTGAAGACCGTCCTGAACAACGAAAGCGCCGCCTTCAAGTTCGGAACGCCAACAGCGACCTACTCCACCCCGTCCCCACTTCGTTGCGGAACGAACTATCCGAGGCGACCAGCAGCCATGACCAAACTCACCCAGCCTCATCAGCCGCAACGACATCCCCGCCGGCCGCAGCGACGCACCGCGTCTCGACCACGGCGGCCTGGTGCTGACGCTGAAGGTCCAGCAGGCTCTCGACGCCGTTGTTCAGGGTGACGTGAGGGACCTGGTTCATGACCGTGCCCCTTGCGCTGCGGTGTATTCGACGTCGGTGACGTGGTTGAGCCATGTCACGGCCTGGCCACTGTCGTCTGCTTCCTGCATGGCGACATGCGCCATGAACCGATCGGCGGTGGCGCCGTGCCAGTGCTCCTCGCCCGGTTCGATGTAGACGACGTGGCCTGCCCGGATCTCCTGGACGCCGCCAGCCCAGGTAGCCACCAGTCCGATGCCGTCGGTGACATACAGCGTCTGGCCCTTCGGGTGGTGGTGCCAGGCGGTGCGGGCACCGGGCGTGAACCGCATGTGCGCACAGCCGACAGCGCTCTGCCCGTCGGGGTTGCGGAGGCCGTCGACGTAGACGGCTCCGGTGAAGGCGGACGTCGGGCCGGTCGCGGTCTGGGCGGCGCTCTTGGTGTACTTCATCCTCGTCCTTGTCGCCCTGTCCACCCTGGTGGTCAACGCGCTGGATATGGCCATCCGCAACCGCCGCCCTGAGCCAGGCGGGATCGTCCACGCCGATCATGGAACTCAGTTCACCTCCTGGGTCTTCGGGGAACAGATCCGCTCCGCCGACCTTGTGTCGTCATTGGTCCTCGATGCAGGTCGAGCTGCTCAACCGCAAACGGTGGAAGACCCGGGTCGAACTGGCCAACGCCATCTTCGAATTCATCGCAATCTTCTCCAATCGCCAGAGACGACACTCAGCACTGGTCTACCGCACCCCCATCGGATACGAACTACTCTCCGAGAAGCACACCACCGCGGCTGCCGGTTAGCCACCGAGCCCGGAGCCCAACTGGTGGGGCGGGTCAAGACGTCACCCGATCGTGCACCAGACCCGTTAGATATGGCTGCGTGATGACGGGTCCATTGTGAAGTGCGTGGTGTTCGTACGGGCACACTCTTCGTCCAGATATGCATAATCGCGCTCTGGCGTGCTTCGCCCTGAAACCGCTCACTACGGTGAGAGCGTGGCGGTCATCAAGGCGGCCGAAGAGGAGTCGTGCAGTGGGGAACTCGGAGCAGGCAGCAGGTCAGCAGCCGCGCGATGACGGGCAGGGCGAGGTGGTACGCCGGTTGGACGGGCTCCTGCACGAACAACGCAAGACGAACATGCTGCTTCAGCAGCTGGCGCAGGTGCTAAGCCAACATCAGGGCGAAGCCGTTCCCGGTCGCGTGGCGTGGAAGGCTCCGCACTTGCCGTAGTAGCCATCGCCCACCCACCAGCGCGAACCCGGAGGCGAGCAGCGGTCACTGTGCCTGCCGGCACCAGTCCAGAGGGGAGCGGACATGGAACGTGGTCCTGGGTCGGGGCCGGTCCGGAGCATTGAGGCCGCCGGGCACAGCATCCATATTCGCGTCTTCGGACGGGGACCCGAAATTCTGCCAGCGTTACATCGCTGGCTCAGTCTGGAGGACTGGTTCGAGCACGCCAGCACCCACGTCGGCCTGCAGATCGGGTACGTACCGCTGCGATTGCTGGCTTGCACCACCGCTTCCAGCTGGAGAGGGGAAGCACAGTCCTCTGACCTGCTGCTGATCCTCCCGCATATGCCATCCTTGCAATTTGCGGAGATTTGGTCGCAGGCGAAAGTCTCCTCCTCGGCCTGGGCCAGCAACGCGGCCGCACAGCCGGGAACTTTACGTGTCGGCATCTTCCGCGGCCTACGCTCACTCATGACCGTCTACGAGCTTGGCGTTTAACCTCGCTCGTCACCCGACCTGCTCATCTGCGGTTCTTCGCGGGACAACGGGACGTCCGTTCTCCACGCTTCGAGATGTCGAGTCAAGAAGCACGAGAGAACGGCCGCTGTGTTTGAGTCTGCCTGTCGCCGTGTCCGCCGGTGAGGCGTTGGGTATCCTGTCCCGCTTTCGGGTCGAGTTCTACGAGTCCTTGTACGCCCGCACAGAGGCGCTCTTCGAGCTGACGGACGCGGTGCTATGTACGGACGGGCTGGTGAAAACGCTGGTAGAGCTGTGTCTGGCCGCCGAGCATCGGCGTGGGCACGGCGCCCTGTACGCCGCGTTGGACCGCGGCTGGTGCGAGCCTGCCCGCCTGCGCCGCGCCCTGACCGGCTTGCCGCCGCCCCGCGCGGCCGACGGGCGGATCGTGCTGGCCGTCGACGTCAGCAACTGGCTGCGGCCTGACGCCCCCACCAGCGACGACCGGTTGTTCTGCCACGTCTACGGGCGCGGGAACCGCAGCAAGTCCTTCGTTGCGGCCCTGGAGGCCGGTCGGACCTCCTCGACCGCGCTGCTGGACGCTGTCCGCCTGGGCCAGGCCCGACTACGCGACGGCGGTCACCGCTACCCAACTGCGCGACGTCGTCACCCCGTTGATACACACCGGGCAGTGGCGCAAGGGTGACCGGATATCTGGGTCGTCATGGACTCCGGCTACGACGTCGCCTTCCTCGCCCATGCGTTCGCGGACCTGCCCATCGTCCTGGTTGGACGCCTGCGCTCGGAGCGCGTGATGCTCCGCGACGCTGGGCCGGCCCGCTGCGGCCCGAAGGGTGGCCGGCCCCGCAAGCACGGCGGCGTCCTGTCCTTCGCCCGGCCCGACAGCTGGCACGAACCCGACGTCACCACCGTCACCGACACCACCCGCTACGGCAAGGCCGAACCGATGGCCTGGGACCGGATACACGCCCGGCTCACCCACCGCGGCCCCTGGCTGGACCTTGCAAAAGAGGAACTACCCTGCACGGCACCTTGATGCGGCTGAAGGTCGAGCGCCTGCCAGGTGACCGCGACCCCAAATCGGTCTGGCTCTGGATCTCCTCGACCGCCGCCGCACCGGCGGACGTGGACCGCTGGTGGCAGGCATTCCTCCGCAGGTTCGATCTCGAACACACCTTCCGGCTGATGAAACAGACCCTCGGCTGGACCGCCCAAAAGATCCGGCACGCGGACACCGCTGACCTGTGGACGTGGCTGATCATCGCCGCCCACACCCAGCTCCGCCTGGCCCGTCCGCTTACGAGTTGGTGCGTGATAGCGGGTGAGGCGTCGGGGCTGGCGGGTGGCATGCTCTGCCCATGGCGATCATGGTCAGGCGTGAGGTCCCATCGCATCAGCTGTTCACGGGGATCTCTCGGCATCATCTGAGCGGCCTGGTCGAGGAGTTGGCTCAGCCGGGGCAGGCTGCGGTCGAGGGTCGCCGGCACGAAGCGCGAGGCGGGGCGAGGCAGCGGGCTGCAGGAGCCGGTGCCCGGCACCAGCTCGTCTTCGTCGACCGGCTGGTGGCCACGCTCATCCACCTGCGGCACGACCTGCCCCACGCTGTGTTGGGCCTGCTGTTCGGCCTTGACCGCTCGACGATCACCCGGGCTGTCGGGGAGGTCCGTGTCCTGCTGGCCCAGCGCGGGTGGGTTGTCCCGGGGCAGCCGGGGCTGCGTCTGCGATCGCTGGCCGACGTATTCGCCTATGCGCAGGCCGAGGGCATCGAGCTCCGCCTGGACGCCACCGAGATCCAGGTGCGCCGGCCCGTGGCCGGCCGCGGCGGACGGCGGGCGTTCGTCTCCGGAAAGAAGAAGCAGAACACGATGAAAGCCACCGTCATAGCCGACCACCGTGGCCGCACGTTATGGACAGATGCCCTGCGACCAGGACGGATGCACGATGTGACGGCCGCCCGCAACGAAGGCATCGCCATCTGTTTCCAGAACTTCCCCGATGTCGAGGTCCTCATGGACGACGGATACCTCGGGCTTCGACGCGACCATCCCGGGCAGGCCATCACGCCACCGAGGAAGCCGAACAAGAGCGCACTTCCCCGGGTCCATGCACGCTGGGAACGCGACCGCCACGCGCACTCATCCGACAGGATCACCGTCGAACACGCCCTCGCCGACCACGAGCGCTGGAAGCAACTGACCCGCTGGACCCACCGGCGAGACCGCCTTCCCGCCACCTACCAGGCCATAGCCGGCCCCGTCTCCGACCGCACCGCCACCGGCTGAACCACAGCCCAAGCGCAGCCCACCCACACCTCAACCGCTATCACGCACCAACTCGTTAAAGATCAAGCTAGGGCGTGTTGGGAAAGCCCCAGGAAGGTAGGCCGGAGACTTGTCCGCAGTCGCCTTGAGCGTGGAAGATCAGCCCATGCCCGAAGCCCCTGATATCGGCACGGCCTGGCGCCAACTGCTGGAAGGCACTCCTGGAACCCGGCAGGGGGATCCCTTGGTCGTCGAGGCGGCATACGCACAGTCCCGACTGCGTGGCCTCTTTCCCTTCCCGACTCACGGTACGTTGCACTTCCTGCGTGCTGCACCGCCACCGTGGCCTGAGTCGGACAGGGACCGCCTGCCCTTCATCGTCTGTGGTGGACCGCCGTACAAGATCTACACGCCTGGTTATGGCGAGCTCCTCGGGGAAGCCGTGACTCCGGAAGGAGCCGCCGAGCTTCTGGTCGCTCATCTGCCGGACGCCGTGGGTGAGGGCGCGGATGAGTGAACCGGCACCTTACGAAGCGGGGGGTAGGTCATAGCCATTCGTTGATTGCTGCGACGAGAACTGTCGCCTCGTAGCGCACGGCCAGTTTGTCGTATCTCGTGGCCACAGCTCGGTGGCGTTTCAGCCGGTTGATGCCGCACTCCACCGCGTGGCGCTCCTTGTAGTCCTCCGTGTCGAAGGCTGGTGGCCGGCCGCCTCGGGAGCCGAGCTTCTTGCGGTTGCGCACCTGATCGGCCTTCTCCGGGATGGTGCATCCGATCCTGCGTCTGCGCAGGTAGGAGCGGTTCGCGCGAGAGCCGTAGGCTTTGTCGGCCCGGACCCTGGCCGGCTTGGTGCGCGGCCGTCCGGAACCGGGGCGGGGGACGCGGATGCGTTCGAGGACAGACTGGAACTGCGGACTGTCGTGCCGGTGCCCGGCGGTGATCAGCAGCGACAGCGGCTTCTGCCCCTGCTCGGTCGCCAGGTGGATCTTGGTGGTCAGGCCGCCCCGGGAGCGTCCGAGGCCATGGTCGTCTGGCTCGGTATCGATCCCGCCGGGCGGCTCGCGCTGCAAGTCCCCTTTTTACGCGCTCCGGCGGCATGTTGGTGGGCTCGGCAGACAGTCGAATCCACACTCACGTCCCAGGTGATCAGACCCTGCGCGTCGGCCTGGACCTGCAGTTGCACCAGGATCCGCTTCCAGGTGCCGTCGCGCTGCCACCGGCGGAACAGGTCGTAGACCCGATCCCAAGGGCCATATCTGTCGGGAACGTCCCGCCACGGCGTCCCCGCACGGGTCCGCCACCGTATCCCGTCGATCAATTGCCGATGAGTCCACGTCCGCGGCCTGCCCGCCTTCTTCCCCACCGGCAGCAACGGCTCCAGCTGAGCCCACTGTCCGTCCGTCAGATCACCTCGCATCACACCATGATCATCGCGTCTCAAGATCCACTTTCGCAACAGACCCTAGTTGCAGGTGCGGCCGGTGAGGTTGCGGCGGCTACCCGCCTGCACCCGTCGTCCCAGACCTACTCCTGCCGCCCATCGCGGCAGCGGCAGCCTGCCGAAGCCGCGACGGCGCTGGTCGGGGGACCGGATAGGCCATGGGTGCAGCAGCGCCGACCCCGCTCTCTATCAGGGTTGTTGGCGTTCGTCAGCCCTCGCCGAGCAGGCACGGTCGCAGTTCAGTCCTCAGCTACGACCGAGAAGGCGCTTCCAGCGGCTCCCGGCCGACGTGGTGTCCCGGGTGCAGGTGCAGCGCTGGGAGGTGGGGACTCCTGTCAGCACCTGTTCGACGTGCATTCCGCAGCCGCGGTACGTGAACTTCTGGCACTTGTTGCAGATGGCTCGCTGGCACATGCTTGTTGCTCCTTGTCGTATGGGATGCATGAGGCCGGAACGGTGGCTCCGGTCTTCGGCTGGAGTTATCGGCTACTTGACCGGTGCGGCTCCCCTCCTCACGGGCTCGGGCACCGGCCGTCGGCGAGGATGCGGTCACGCGAAGGTGTCGGCGAGCATCAAGGCCGCCACCGCCAGCAGGACGAATGCGAAGATCCGCTGCAGGGCGCCACCGCTGACTTTCATCGCGAGGCGCTTGCCGTCCCACGCCGCTAGGACGGCCGCTGCGGCGAACGGCCCGATCACCTCCCACCGCAGTTCCCCTCCGGTTCCGGCTCGGGCAGCGAGCGCGGCGAGGGAGTTGATGCTGATGACCAGCAGGCTGGTGCCCGCGGCCTGCCGCATCCGCAAGCCGAGGACGCTCACCAGGGCGGGCACGGCCAGGAAACCGCCGCCGACGCCGAGGAACCCGGTCACCACGCCGAGGCCTCCGCCGACTGCCGCCGCCTTCACCGGCCTGACCTCGTGGGGTGCTTCGGCAGTTGCGGGCCGCAGCATCCGCAACGCGGCAAGTGCAGCGAGGACGGCGAAAGTGGCGGTCAGGGCCGTCTGCGGAAGGTGCGCGGTGGCAGCACCAGCCAGGAAGGCGGGGATGATGCCGGCGGCGGCGAACAGTGCTCCCGTCAGCCAGGCCACGTTCCCATCACGGGCGTGAGCCACCAGGCCCGTCGCCGAAGTGACGGTCACGATGATCAGGCTTGCGGTGGTGGCCGCCGCCGGGGTGAGGCCGAGCAGATAGATCAGTGCCGGTACGGCCAGGACGCTGCCTCCGCCGCCCAGGGCGCCGAGCGCCAGACCGACGACGGCTCCCGCGGCCAGGGCAAGGATGAGCACACTCACGCTATCGAGCCGTGGTTCCCGTGCTCGTCGACGACCGGATAGCCCGCTGCGGCCCATGCGTTCATGCCGCCCTCGACGTTCACCGTGTCCTCGCCTCGCTGCGCCAGCAGGGTCGCGGCCTGCTGGGAGCGGTGGCCACTGCGGCAGATCACCGCCAGACTTCGGCCCCGCACAGACGCCGGCAACACGCCGCCCGCCGCCAGGCCCGACAGCGGTGCGTGCACGGCCCCGGGCGCGTGACCGGCCGCCCACTCGACGGCCTCGCGCACGTCCAGCAGTACCGTCGCCGGCCGGTCACTTCCAGTTCGGGTGTGCGCCTCCTGGACCGACAAGCTCGGCGCGCGGCTGCTATGAGGGAACATTCGGGGTCCTTTCTCTTCGGGGTCGCCAGATCGGTTGCCGGCCGCGGTGGGCCGCTGCGGACTCAGCGGCCGGTGATGGTCAGGCCTGCCTGGGCGGCGGCGTCGAAGCTGTCGTCGACGGCCACCACGTCCCGACCAACCGCGTGCAGCAGCGACGCGGCGATGGCGGCACGCATCCCGCCGGCGCAGTGCACCCAGACGGTGCCGCCCTCGGGGACCTCGCCTGCCCGATGGTGCAGCTGATGAACGGGGATGTGCACCGAGCCCTCGATCCAGCCCTTCGCGCGTTCGGAGTCGCGGCGCACGTCGAGGACCACGATGTCCTCGGCGTTGCGCTCGGCGAGTCCGGCGAAGGTCGAGCGTGAGAACGACACGGGCCGCTGCCCGGCTACCACCCATCGCTCTGGGCCACCGGTGGCCGCGGCGGCCGGGCGGTCGATGCCGACGCGCACGAGTTCCCGTTGCGCTTCGGCGAGTTGACCATCCGACTCGGCCAGCAAGGTGATCGGCTTGCCCCAGGGGATCAGCCACGCCAGATACGTGGCGAGGCTGCCGTCCGCCTCGAAGTTGAACGAACCGGCCACATGTCCTTCGGCGAAGGCGACACGGTTGCGCAGATCGACGACCCACTCTCCCGCGGCCAGCCGCCCCGCGATCTCCCGCGGATCGGCGACCTCGGGAGCAGTCAGGTCCACCGGAGCCGGACCACTCGCGTTGACCGGCCCCATGTGCGCGTAATAGGCGGGGACGTCGTCCAGTCCGGCCAGTAGATCGGTGACGAAGGTCTCCGCGTCCGTGACGAGTGCGGTGTTGGCGGCCTTCTCCTTGCCGATCGTGCTGTCGTCTCCGTCGGCCTGCGCCGAGGAGCAGAAGCTGCCGAAGCCATGCGTCGGCAGGACCCTGGTGTCGTCCGGCAGCGCGTCAGCGAGCCGGTGGGCGGACACGTACTGAGCCCGGGCAAGGTGCTCGGTCAGGCGCGGGTCGACAAGATCGGGGCGACCGACGGTGCCGATCAGCAGTGAGCCGCCTGTGAACACTGCCTTCGGTTGCCCGGAGCGGCTGAGAACGTAGGCGGTGTGGTGGGGGGTGTGACCCGGGGTCGCCACCGCGGTCAGGGTCAGATCGTCCTCCACGTCGACGGTGTAGCCGTCGCCGACAGCGGTCCGCGCGTACGACACGCGCGCGGCGGCCGGGACGAGGTAGGCGGCGCCTGTGATCCGTGCCAGTTCAAGCCCCCCGGTGACGTAATCGTTGTGGACGTGCGTCTCCGCCACAAGGGATATGCGCACCCCTCGCCGGGCGGCGGCTGCGAGCACCTGGTCGATGTCGCGCGGTGGGTCCACCACGACTGCGGTCAGCCGGCCCCCGGCCAGATAGCTCCGGTTGCCCAGCCCCTCCAGTTCGATCGTGTCCACGAAAAACACTTGGATGCTCCCTTCGAGTCGATGTACCCCCGGGGGTATGTCTCGTCCGATCTTAACAGAATTACCCCGGGGGGTATATTCCAGCGTCTCTACCACCGACTCCTTGTCGGCGGCCAGTAACGCCGAGTGCAGGTCCACCGGGACCGAGCCGCTCGGGCAGGGGCTCGAGGGCGTCCGCTGGGTGGTGGTGGTCACCCAACAGAACTGGGCCGGCTTGCGTCGCCGGCGAACGACTGCGACGGGACCGAGGTAGCACTGATCAGTACCACCGCGGCGAGGGCAACGGGGAAGTCGGCCGTCCCAAGTTGCCCGTCACCCCCTGCTGCCACGCCCACGGAAACGAGCGTGAAGTCGGCTACGGCCGGACACCGGTCGGAGCTGAGGAACGCGGCGCACCGAGACGCAAGGGCGACGTCGAGTTTCGGGCGTACCTCATCAGCGACAGGGCGCAGCTCGAAGCCCGACATGCGCCTCCGGCGTACACCCCCTCGCTCGCCGACGTGCGGCGACACCCGCTGATGGCCTTCCCGGCCACCCCCTCTGAGGAGATACCCCCCTTGGTATTTGCGCCACCGACACCACTGCGCATACCGTTGAGGCAGATACCCCAGGGGGTATCTGCCACAGCTGGCCCCGACAGGAAGGCTTGCATCATGACGTCCGCGCCCTCACTCAGAGTCGGATCCCACGACCGACCGCCGCCCCCCGCCACGCCGTCCGGTGCGCCTGGCCCCTTCGGCCGGCTCGGCGCCTGGTCCGCGACCCATGCCAGGACCGTCTTTCTGCTGTGGGTGATCGTGGTGGCCGTCCTGGGCGCCTTCGCGCCGAAGGTGGAGTCTGCACTGTCGGGCGCCGGTTGGCAGGCCAACGGATCCCAGTCGGTGGCCGTACGCCAGATCGCGCAGCAGCACTTCGGCGGCAACGCCTCGTCGGCGATCCAGATCGTGGTCCACGCCGACAAGCCGGTGAGCGACCCCGCAGTCCAGCACGTTATCGGCCAAGCCGAGAGCATGGCGCGCGCCGACTCCCGCGTCGCGGCCGTGGTATCCCCGCAGCCCGGCGCGACGATCAGCCCCGACGGCCACACCGCGGTCATCCTGGCGGGCGCCAAGGCCGATCCGAACGAGATGGTTCGCGCGGCCGACGACCTCAAGGGCCCGCTCTCCCACCTGTCCGGGCACGGGGTGACGGTCCATGCCACCGGCGCGTCCGTACTGTGGAGCGACTTCAACAAGGCCAACCACAACGCGATGATGCACTCAGAGATGCTGTCCTGGCCGGTGACCATGATCATCCTGGTGCTGGCCTTCGGCTCCCTGGTTGCCGCAGGCCTCCCGCTCCTGCTGACCATGGCAGGGCTCGGCGCGTCCGCCGGCTCCCTGGTGCTCTTGACGCATCTGACACCGGTGTCGATCTGGGCGATGAACTTCGCAATGATGTTCGCCCTGGCCCTCGGCATCGACTACGCCCTGTTCATGGTCATGCGATTCCGCGGCGCGCGGATGGGCCGTACCCGCAGCACCCTCGATGCGGTCGTGGAGACGATGGACACCGCAGGCAAGGCCGTCGCCCTGTCCGGCGCGACCGTCCTGGTCAGCCTGTCCGCGGTGATGCTCGTTCCCTCCCCAGCCTTCCGCTCCATGGCCGGCGGCATCATGCTCGCCGTCACCTTCGTCCTGGCGGCCACACTGACGCTGCTGCCAGCATTGCTGGCCAAGTTGGGACACCGGATCGACGCCGTCTCCTTGCCCTGGGCGAAGGCCGGTGAGCATCGCTCCCCGCGGTTCGCCGCATGGGGCGAGCGCCTATGGCGCCGGCCCGTGGCCTACGGCGCCGCCGCACTCTTCGTCCTGCTGGCACTCGCCGCCCCGGTGATCGGCCTGCGAACAGCCATGCCTTCCATCGACGTCCTGCCGAACGGCGCCTCAGCGCGCGCCGGCTACGCCGCCGTGCAGCACGCTTTCGGCCCCGGCGCGCCGGGCACCCTGCAGATCGCCGTGCCGACGGCCGCGGCCGGCCAGGCCGCCAACGTCGCCCAGCACACCCCCGGCGTCGCCACCGTGCTGCCTCCCCAAGCCGCCACCGACCACTCGGGCTGGTCGATGATCCAGGCCGTACCGAAGGTGGATCCCTCCGACCCCGCGCTGTCCGAGACCGTGCACACCCTGCGCGCCGACCTGCCCCACGGGAGCCTCGTCGGCGGCGCCTCGGTGGAGAACCTCGACCTGCAGCATGTGCTCACCAGCAAAACCCCGCTCGTCATCGGCGTCGTCCTGGGCCTGGGCTTCCTGCTCCTGCTCATCGCCCTGCAGGCACCGCTGATCGCCGCACTCGGCACCGCCGCGAGCCTGCTGTCCACCGGCGCCGCCTTCGGCACCGCCCGCCTGATCTTCCAGGACGGCCACGGCGCGGGACTGCTCGGCTTCACCTCCCAGGGCTTCCTCGACGGCTGGGCCCCGGTGTTCTTCTTCGCCATGATCTTCGCCATCGCCATGGACTACACCGTCTTCCTGCTCGCCTCCGCGAAAGAACACTACGAACGCAGTCGCAACGCCAAGGACGCCATGGTCGGCGCCATGGCGCACTCCGGCCGCGTCATCTTCGCCGCAGCCGCCGTCATGGTCGCCGTCTTCTTCACATTTGCCACCTCCGGGCCGTTGCCACCCAAGGAAATGGGCATCGTCCTCGGCGTGGCCGTCCTCCTGGACGCTGCACTCGTCCGGCTCATCCTGCTCCCCGTGCTACTGCGCCTGACCGGCCATGCCGCGTGGTGGAGCCCTGCCTGGCTGCGACGCATTCTGCCCTCCGTCCGCTTCTCACACGGGTGAACCACAAAGGCGGTTTCGGTGGCATGGTCGGCGACGGCCCGAACGACCGGAACCGCCCTTATACCCCCTGGGGTACACTTGACCAAGTGAACGTGCAGCACGAACAAGGAGGTACGGCCATGGCGATGGCGGTGGACGAGGAGTCCATGCAGTCCGTTCTCAACCGTCTGCGGCGAGCGCAAGGTCAACTGTCTGGAGTCATCGCCATGATCGAGGCTGGCCGTGACTGCAAAGACGTCGTCACCCAGCTCGCCGCGGTCTCCCGCGCCCTGGACCGCGCCGGATTCAAAATCGTCGCCAGCGGGATGCGACAGTGCCTGGCAGCGGCGGATGACACCGCACCTCCCATGACCGAGGCCGAACTGGAGAAGCTCTTCCTCGCCCTCGCCTGACGGCCGCCACGATGGCACCTGCTCACTCGTTGTTGGAGCTCCGGAGCAAAGTGCGGGTGCCATGAGGGTCGATTGCGCGTGGCCGATCGCGTCGTACGGGCCGGGCTCAGCGCGTCCCGAGGACGAGGCGGTGCCTCTTACATCCGACGACAGACATGGATGCTCCGAATGTGTCCTGAGCTCAAGATCCCGCCGGAGGTGCCCCCGGACAAAGTCCTTGACGTCGCGATGAACCGTTCCGAGTCCGAGGGAGACTCGATAACTTGGCCGTAACCTCTTGTCGGTCAGGTGGTAGGTGGCTTCGTATCCTGCGCGCGGGAGGTAGCCTATTTCGCCGTGCAGCCGGTGCTGATCGGCGAGGGCAAAAGAGGTGTATTGCGAGCCGGCGTCGCCGTGGTGGACCAGTTAGCCGGGTGCCTTCGCGGTCACGCTGCCACAGGCCTATCTCGTGTGCGGCCAGGACGAGTTGGGTGTGTTTGGTGGTGACCGCGGACCAGCCTCCAATGCAGCAGGAGAAGGTGTCGGCGACGAAGGCGGCGTAGACCGTGCCAGCCCATGCTGCGCCATGGGTGAAGTCCGCGACCCAGTCCGGTTCGGAGGCTTGGCGACGAAGTCGGTATCGACAGTGCCTGGGGCCCGCTCAGCGGCCGGGTCCTGGACAGTGAGGACGGTCGACTTCCCGCGGACGGCGCCGGTGATGCGAGGTCGCTCGTCAGCCGCTCGACTTTACAACGGGCCAACATTCGTCGGTTGTTGGTGCGAGTCCCGCCCCGGTATCGCTGAGCCGTACGGCAGGTGCCTGTCTTCCATGCCGGGAGTGCTGCCGCAGCGGGCCTGACCTGCAGCCCATCGGCTTCACCAACCCGAAAACCAAGCGCTCAACGATCGAAACCACGACCGCCAACCTACCGAACCAAATGAGATGACGTCTTAGGGCCGCGAGGTGATCCAGTGAGAACGAAGCCTTTGCGTGGCCGTGGGGAGGCGCTTGCACGACTGCTGAGCGGTGTGCGAGCGGTCAAGCAGCACGAAGCATGCTCCGTCCTCTTGATCTCCGGTCCGGCCGGGATCGGCAAGACCGCGGTCTTGACCGAGCTCTGTGCACAGGCTGAGGCCATTTCCCTGCGAGTGGCTCGCAGCAAATGCGATGAGATTGAGCAGATGCGCCCCGGCGCAGCATTTCTCGGTCTCCTGCGGTCCGGTCCAAAACCGCTACTGACCGCGGACGAATTCTCCCACGTCGTCCGGGACGCTGACGAGCCACTACTGATCGCGGACCGTTTCGAGGAAGTGGCTGCGCGAGGCCCTCTGCTGATCGCGATCGATGACGTGCAGTGGGCCGATGCGGCCAGCCGCTTCCTCATCCGTACTCTGGTGCCACGCCTTGTCGGCCTACCCATCGCCTGGGTACTGACCAGCCGTAACGAGACATTCGACGACTTCACCGATCACGAAGCGATTCGAGTGGTGCACGAGCAACTCGGGCCACTTGGCGGACCAGAAGTGACGGCCATCGCACGGGACCGGCTCGGCTACGTGCCGGATGCGGAGACTCGTGGGTTCCTCGCTGCCACCGGCGGTAATCCATTGTTCGTCGAACAGATAATCGGCTCCGTGGTCCGAGCGCATGCGCACGGTGACGACAAGGCCACTCTCGTAGCCGAGTTCCAGACGGCGGTCGCGCAGCAGGTAGCTGCGTTGGACAGGCACGTGCGAGACCTGGTGGAGCTGCTTGCCACGGCGGGACGGCCGGTGCCGATGCGGGATCTCGTCGCTCTGCTACCAAGTGCCGCTTCTACGATCCCGGCCGCATTGGCCACGCGGCTCGTATCGGCGACTGCGCAGGGGCTTTCGATGCGCCACGATCTCGTGGGGGCGGCGATCCGTGAGACGCTGCCTTGGAAGGTCATGCGCGACCTCCACACCCGCTTGGCCACCTACTACCTGAACGAAGCAGGGGATCCCCTGACCGCAGCCGCGCATGCCCGTGTGGCCGTGGAACCTGGCGACCTGGCGACCGTGCACATTCTGGTTGCCGCTGCCGAACGATTGTCCAAGCCCGGGCTCAGCAGTGACGATGCCGGAGACCTTGCCGCGCTCGCTTTCCGCGCGCTGAACCCCAGTCAGGCGGAATGGCCGGCTATAAGCCTGCGCTGCCTGGCCGTGCTGGCCCGTACCCAGCATGTGCGCGAGGCGATCGCTGTCGCCGACCTCGTCATCGCCAGCCAGGACGACAGCGACATCGTCGGCCAAGCGCACGTCGATGCCGCTCGCGCTCTGTGGCTGAGCGGCCGCATCACAGAACTCAGGCAGCGCCTTGAACGTGTACTGGCGGGCACAGCCCTGGAACCAAGCACGAACTCACGACTCCGTGCCGCATACGCACTGGCGTTGACCCGGACAGACGCCGGCGAGACCGCGGCGAAGGAGGCGGCAGAAGCCGTCGGGCACGCCCGTGCCTCAGGGGACCGGGAAGCTCTCGTACTAGCCCTTCAGGCGCTCGGCGAGACGGCCCGTAACGAGGGTCGGCACACGATCGCGCTGCGGAACTTCCGTGAACAGCGGGTGGTGAGCGGCTCCCCCTTCCTTGCGGAAGAGGTCACTTCGCTGCAACTGCTGGACCGCTATGCCGACGCCCAGGCCCTGCTCGACCAGGCCCGGCTACTCCGCGGTGGACGACTCGAGATGCTGCCGGGTCTGCAAAGCGCGCAGATGTGGCACGACTTCCTCCTGTGCAAGCTCGACGACGCTGAGGTAGGCGCCACGGCGGTAATCGATCTGGGCCACCAGCTTGGCACGAACCTCTACGTCCTTGACGCACATGTGGTCCGCACCGGAGTGGCACTGCTGCGTGACGACCTCGACAGGGCGGCCGCGCAACTGGCGGCGGTGGACAAGCTCACTGGAGCGGATCCGGCGGTGCGTGAACCCTGGGTTGCCGTCATGAGTGGCTGGCTCGCCGGCCGTCAAGGCGACCTCCAGGCGTCCATGCGGACCCTGGTCCCGGTATTGCGGGGCGCCGGGGCCGCCTTTCATTACTGGCCGTTGTGGCCGTGCTGGCTCGGTATGTTCTATGAATTCGGCGACCAGTCCCGAAACCAGGACTTCGCCGCAGAGCTCGTCGAGGCCGCATCGCAGTCCGCCCGGCGCAACCCAGGTGTAGCCAGTTTCGAGGGCCTCGCCCTGCAACTGCGCGGTGTTCGGGACAACGACCTCGAGACGCTGGCGAGGGCCGCGAGCGTCCTGCAAGCGAGCCCTAGACCGCTTATGCGCGGGGGAGGCGCCGCCGTGTACGGTCGCGCACTGCTCGTAGCTGGCCGCCATGACGACGGGATTGCCCAACTCGACCGGGCCTGGGACGAATACGAACAGGCGGATGCCAGGGCTCATCGCACGACGGTGGAGCAGCTGATGCGCGAGGCCGGTGTCGACAGTGCCAAGTGGAAGGTGCAGCCCGCTGAGCAGACCCGCGGCTGGACGTCGCTCACGCCCGCGGAACAGCGGGTTGCCGTGTTGATTAGTACCGGCTACACGAACAAGGCTGCCGCGTCGCGGTTGGGCGTCTCCATCAACACGGTTGGCACCCAAGCAAGGTCTATCTTCGCAAAGCTCGGCGTGCAGTCTCGTGTTCAACTCGCTAACCACCTGCATGAGGAAGGCATTGTCGGGCCCGGTGAGCAGCCCGAAGATCGTTGAAGAGGCGGGCTGTTCCCTGGTCGGACGAGGTCCTTGCCACGCGCTGAGCCCCATCAGAGTCGTCACCGATCGGGTGGAGGCATTCTCTAGCAGCCGATGACTGCCTCGCCCGGGTCGCGCACGGCCTCCTCGGCGAAATCGCGTCAGTGGTCCCATTTCACCTTGTCCTCGAGGGCCGCAGCGAGCTGCGTACGGCTGCTCGCGCAGACCGGGCGCTGGCCGAGACCACGCGGCGGTCGCGGGTGAGACGGCCTGCGTCCGCACTTGATGCATTCCGACATAGGTTTTACTCTTGCGCATATGGGGCACTTCGTCGCCGTGGCGGTCGAGGAGGCGTTGGGCCGGATCAAAGCGAGAGGTCGTGGTGTCTTTTTGCTGGTCAGTCGTTCCTGATCCGTCGCCGTGCGCCATACAGACGGGCGGCGGGCTCCGTGGCTCCTTGTAGTCCGGTCTCCGACGCCGAGGGCGAGACCGTAGGTCATCTGCTCACCGCCGAGCCGCCCTCACCGACTGATCCGGCCCTGACCGGTCAGGCATTCCAGCAGGCATCGAGATCCATGTCTGTCTTCGACGTCTATCGGAACATCCGGCCTGGCGAGTGAGTGAGGGCGTCTGCATGCGTCACCTGTTCATGTGATGGAACCCAGCGTTCTGCTGCGATTCACTGGAGGCCATGCATACGGGACGCCTGAAACCCGAGCCCCAGTAGAAGGCAGGCCAGGTGTCCAGTTAGGAGCACTGCGGTGGACGTCGAAATCGTGAGCACAGAAGGGCTCGGCGACCGGACGTACATTGTGCACAACGGTCACGTGGCAATTGTAGTGGACCCGCAACGCGACATAGACCGAGTCGAGAAACTCGTAGCCGACCTCGGGCTCACGCTGGCCGCAGTGGCGGAGACCCACATCCACAATGACTACGTGACGGGCGGACTCGCACTGGCTCAACGCAGCGGTGCCCGATACCTTGTCAGCGCGGATGACACGGTTTCGTTTAACCGAGTTCCGGTGAATGACGGCGACGAAATGATATTTGGTTCCCTCCATATGCGGGCGCTGAAGACGCCGGGCCACACCCCGCACCATCTGTCGTACGTGATCCGGGACGCGCGGCGGCCGGACCAGTCGCCGGCGGTGTTCACCGGCGGCTCCCTTCTTTACGGAAGCGTGGGCCGTACAGACCTCGTCGATCCGGCACAGACCCTGAAGCTGACCGGCCTCCAGTACCAATCGGTACGACGCCTGGGAGACGCGCTCCCGGACGACACCTCGGTATTTCCAACCCACGGCTTCGGAAGTTTCTGTTCCGCAGGCGAAACCGCACCCGACGACAACAGCACCATCGGTCGGGAAAAAATTCGGAACGATGTATACACCGCTGCGGACGAGCAGTCTTTCATCGAGAAGCTGTTGGGAAACATCACTCCCTACCCTGCTTATTACGCCCACATGGCACCACTGAACCTGGCGGGTCCCGCCCTCCCTGACCTGAGCTCCCCCGAGCCGGTGAGTCCGGCGGAGTTGCGGCGTAGGCTTCAGGAGGGAGAATGGCTTGTGGACATACGGAGCCGGAAGGCTTTCGCCGCCAACCACATCGACGGCTCTGTCAGCATCGAGCTCGGCGAGCAGTCGGCGATTTACCTCGGCTGGATTCTGCCGTGGGGTTCGCCGATCACACTGATCGGGGAGAGCCCCTCGGACGTCGCCGCAATGCAGCGCCAATTGGCTCGTATCGGCATCGATCACCTGGCAGGTGCCACGGCCGGTCCCTTCGACCAGATCACTTCCGGTCTCGGACACGGCAGTTACCTCAGAGTCGACTTCGCTCATGTCCCCGCCACCCTTGGTGACGATGACGTGATTCTGGACGTGCGCCGAGTCGATGAACGCGTGCGGGGGCACATACCCGGCTCGCTGCACATCCCGCTCACCGAAATCTTGGACCGGATCGACGAACTACCCCGGGCGCGCCTGTGGGTGCACTGTGGATCAGGTTTCCGCGCCGGCATCGCCGCAAGCCTGTTGGACCGCGCCCTCCGGCCCGTCGTTCACATCGACGACTTTTTCGCGAACGCGGCGAACCGCGCACGCGACGTGTCCTGAACAAGACGAGAACCCTGGACGAAAAACGTCCCGCGAACAGAAAGCACCATCATGTCCCACAAAAAAGACAGGTCATTCGGAGAAAAGCCGGTGTACAAGGAGCTTCGCGTACCCACGACTGCGGGTGAACTCTATGTCCGCGACTACGCGGGCAACGGACCGGCCTACGTGATGCTGCACGGATTTCCGGACAATCTCGGAATCTTCGACAAGATCGCGCCTTTGGTGGCGGAATCGGGTCGCCGGGTCGTCGTGTTCGACTTCCTCGGCTTCGGGGATTCGGAGAAGCCCGGCGCGGGCTACTCCTTCGACCAGCAAGCCGGTGACGTGCTCGCGGTGGCCGATGCCCTCCACCTCGACCGCATTATCCCTGTCGGCCACGACGCGGGCGGTGCCGTGGCGGTGAACTTCGCCCTGCGTCACCCGGAACGTACCGCCGAGGTGGCCCTGCTCAACTGCTTCTACGGCAGCAGCCCGTCGTTGCGGCTCCCCGAACTCATCGTGTTCTTCGCTACTCCCGAACTGTCTGCGCTGAGCCAGCACTTCCTGCGCAGTCCCGCCCGCTTCGAACAGATCCTTGAGTTCCAGCGCACGCAGTTCCGCGAGATCCTTGGCACCGAGGAGCAGATCGACTACGACGAGTTCCTGGCCCGGCTCATCGACGAGAACTTCAGCCGCCAGGGTTCGGGACCGGCGTTCGCCCACATGACGGCACAGCTGCTGTCCGAGGTGGCCCGCGAAGACCAGAAGATGGCCGAGCTTGAGGCCCTGGACATTCCCTTCCGCCTCATCTGGGGTGCTGAGGACCCCTACCTCAGCCCGGCAGTCGCCGAGGAGATCGCCAAGCACCTGCGTAACGCCACGCTCACCGTTCTGGCGGGCGGGGGTCACTGGCCGCAGCTCGACCGGCCGGCCGAGGTCACTCACGCGCTTCTGTCGGACGCCGACAGCAGCAAGTGACCAGTAAGAGATGAACTTACGGGGCGCCCGCACCCACCGGTCCATGCCGCCGCCAGGCACTTGGCAGTACGCCGGGCAGCGGGACCAAGTGTCGGCAGTCGGAGAGTCGCGGCTCAACGGCTGCCGGCTCGCCTGTCGCACGACCGCCCGCATGCGGGAGGTCGTATGTCGGCCCTTTGAATGAGGACGACGCGGGTGTGGGCACCTACGCGGATGTCAAGACGCAGACCGCCGAGGCGGCGAACGGCGACCACAGCCTCGAAGACGAGAGCGACGGGCGGCCTCTGGCGCCGCTGCAGCACTTCAGCGACAACCTCGATAGCTGGAATCCCACTCTCATCGACGCCCTCGCGCAGGGCCGCCGCATCGTCACCTTCGACTACAGGGGCGTCAACGCAACCACGAGCTGGACCCCGCACCGCGTCCGCGCCATGGCCGAGGACGCGGTGGAGTTCATCACCGCGCTCGGTCTGGCACGGATCGACCTGCTCGGATTCTCCCTCGGCAGCTCCGTCGCCTAGTAGTGCTTCGTTAGGTCTTCTGATCTTGGCTGGTCGGGAGCATGTTGAGGGTATGAAGCTGGCGGAAGTGGAGCGTCTGCGTGGTGAGTTAGCGGATTTCGTGGGTGATGTGTTCGCGTCGGTGCCGCGGCGGGATCAGCGGCGCTGGGGTGAGTGTTACCTGCGG
Source organism: Actinacidiphila rubida (assembly GCF_900110255.1). Classification (GTDB taxonomy): domain Bacteria; phylum Actinomycetota; class Actinomycetes; order Streptomycetales; family Streptomycetaceae; genus Actinacidiphila; species Actinacidiphila rubida. Next base: position 2,012 of record NZ_FODD01000058.1, on the reverse strand, counting down.
GGTCTGATGCTGGATGGGCGGCGCAAGTCGATCCAGCCGATGGCGGAGCGGCTGCCGGATGGGAACATGCAGGCGCTGCAGCAGTTCGTCAGCCAGTCGACGTGGGACGAGACGCCGGTGCGGCGGCGGATCGCCGAGCGTCTGACCGAGGTCGTGACACCGCGGGTGTGGGTGGTCGACGATGTGTCGTTCCCCAATTGCGGCACGGCCTCACCCGGGGTGGCCCGGCAGTACTGCGGGGCGCTGGGCAAGCGTGCGAACTGCCAGGTCGCGGTGTCCGTACATGCCGCGACCGACAGTGCATCGTGCCCGTTGCAGTGGCGGTTGTATCTGCCCCGGGAGTGGGCCGAGGACCCGGCCCGCTGCCGGCGGGCGGGGATTCCTCTCCCGGTGGAGCACCGGGAGAAGTGGCGGCTGGCCCTCGACATCCTCGATGAACTGGCCGACTGGAAGCTGACCGTGCCGATCGTGGTAGCCGACGCAGGCTACGGGCAGAGCACACCGTTCCGGCTCGCGCTGCACGAGCGGGGGCTGGGCTATGTGGTCGCGGTCACCGGCCGGGAGGTCGCCCAACCGGCAGAGGCGGTGCCGCACCGGCCCGCCTATGGCGGGCTCGGGCCGCCCAGGTTGCCCCGTTACCGCACACCTCCTGTCGCGGTGGCCGACCTGGCAGCCGACGGCGGACGGGCCGCCTTCACGCCGGTGACCTGGCGGGAGGGCAGCAAAGGGCAGATGACCTTGCAATTCCGGGTCATGTCGGTGCGTCCGGCGGGCAAGCAGGCCACCGCTGCCGCCCAGGACTCCGGCGGCGGCCGCAATCGCTGGGACGGTGTCCTGCCTGCGGAGACGCTGCTGGTGGAGTGGCCCGCGGACCAGGCGGCACCCACTGACTACTGGATGTCCAACCTGCCCGCCACCACACCAGCGCGGGATCTGGTCAGGTGGGCCAAGATGCGCTGGCGCATCGAGCACGACTACCGCGAACTCAAACACGGACTCGGCCTGGACCACTTCGAAGGGCGCACCTGGCGCGGCTGGCATCACCACGTCACCCTCGTCACCGCCGCCCAGGCCTTCCTGACCTGCCACCGGCACCATCCAAAAGCCCCCACGCCGGCCTCAGCCTCTACCAAGTCCTGGACACCCTCCAAGACCTCCTGAGGTGCTGGACCGGCACCTGCACCACCTGCGGCCGACCGTTACCAACAACCCGCACCAGACCACGGCCAGCGCCAACCTAACGAAGCACTACTAGGAGCTGTCCGGCCGATCTTGGGCTTGAGTAGGGTGCTTCTGCTTTGAAGGGTGGGTTCAGTTGCAGATGACGCGCGAGGCGGCGGTCAGGCTGGTGCAGGACGTCATGAATGTTGAATACGACGAAGACGAGACGCAGCGTGTGCTGGACGAGCTCGACAGGGGGCTCGGCTGTCCGACTGGCTACGTTGCTGGATTGATCTTCTGGCCGAAGGACAGGCCAGAGCCGACAGCAGCTGAAGTCGTTGACCAGGCTTTGGCCTACCAGCCGTTCGTGCTGTGAGCGGTTATGCCCTCAGCCAGATGACGATGGCGGCCGCCGTGACGGTGCCGAGGAACACGTACCCGCGTTTGTCGTATCGAGTGGCCATAGCCCGTTGGTTCTTGAGTTTGTTGATCGCCCGCTCGGTCCGCGGCGACGCTGTCAGGCTTCTTGCGGGGCCTGCCTGGTCCGAGCCGGGGCACGCGGATCTTCTCCAGAACCGACTCCAGCTGGGGGCTGTCGCCGCGCTGGCCTGCAGTGACGAGAAGGGACAGAGGGCGGCAACGGCCGTCGGCGCTCAGGTGGACCTTGCTGGTGAAGCCACCCCGCGAGCGGCCCAGTCCCTCGCCTCCTGCACCACCTCCACCAGCCGGTCGACGAGGTTCTGCCACGGAGGCTCGGCCTGGTGTTCCGTTGCTTCGTCCCCCCTTGGGGCGGACAGTGCGGATGGCCGCTCCTTACGGGCGCCGGCCGCGTGATGGTGAGCGCGCACACT
>NZ_FODD01000051.1 GCF_900110255.1 Actinacidiphila rubida | reverse complement strand
ACTCCGGGAGTGTCTCCTCGAGCTTTGCATGGCGGCTTTTTCCGAAGAGGTGGGCCGGGGCCTTGCAAAGCTCTGCGGGGACACACCCGGATCGTCCCCCTCCGGCCCGTCCCCGTCTGCGGGAGGACAGAGCTTGGCCGTGTCCCATGTCCCCCGCCGCACGGTGGATCAGCGGGAGGGGGTGGGGAGGAAGTGCTCCCCGCAGAGAAATGTGCGCGGCCCCCGGGCAAGACTGCGTACGAACCCGTATGCACATTTCCGAGGAGACGCTTCCGGAGCGCCCCCGACCCCCGTACCGACGGCACGCACACCAGGGGCGCGAGGAACTGCGCGAACAACCACGACGAGACCCGCAGACGGCAGCGCGCAGCGCGGGGCACCCCGGAGCCCGAACACACCACCGGCCGGTGGACGGCCGACAAGCCCCGGGGGCACCCCGGAAGCCGAACCACCCACCGGCCGGTGGACGGCCGACAAGCCCCGGGGGCACCCCGGATTCCGAACCCCTCAGGCCCGCGCCGCGTCCGCCGCGATGTCCCGGCGGTGGTGGGAACCGGCCAGCCCCACGCGGTCCACCGCGTGGTACGCCCGCTCGCGGGCCACCGCCAGATCGTCGCCGGTCGCGGTCACGGACAGGACGCGGCCGCCGGCCGCGACGACGCGCCCGTCGTCCTCCCGCCGCGTCCCGGCGTGCAGCACGTACGCGTGCTCGTCCTTCGCGACCTCGTCGAGCCCGGTGATCTCGTCACCGCTCCGCGGCGTGCCGGGGTAGTTGTGCGCGGCGATGACCACCGTCACCGCCGCGCCGTCGCTCCAGTGCAGCTCGGGGAACGCGGCGAGCTGTCCCGTCGCCGCGGCGCGCAGCAGCTCGGCCAGCGGGGTGCGCAGCCGTGCCAGCACGACCTGCGTCTCGGGGTCGCCGAACCGCGCGTTGAACTCGATCACCCGCACTCCGCGCGAGGTGATCGCCAGCCCGGCGTACAGCAGCCCTGCGAAGGGGGTGCCGCGGCGCCGCAGCTCGTCGACCGTCGGCTGCAGCACGGTCCGCTCGACCTCGGCGACGAGGCCGGGGTCGGCCCACGGCAGCGGCGAGTAGGCGCCCATGCCGCCGGTGTTGGGGCCCTCGTCGCCGTCCAGGGCGCGCTTGAAGTCCTGCGCGGGCTGCAGCGGCACGACCGTGCGGCCGTCGGTCACCGCGAACAGCGACACCTCGGGGCCGTCGAGGTACTCCTCGATGACGACCCGCCCGGAACCGGAGCCGTCCGCGCCGGCGACGCAGGCCAGGGCGTGCGCCCGCGCCTCGTCCACGTCGGACGTGACGACGACGCCCTTGCCGGCGGCCAGCCCGTCGTCCTTGACGACGTACGGCGCGCCGAACGCGTCGAGCGCGGTGTCGATCTCCTCGGGCGTGGTGCAGACGTAGCTGCGGGCGGTCGGCACGCCGGCCGCTGCCATGACGTCCTTCGCGAACGCCTTGGACCCCTCCAGTGCCGCGGCCTCGCCGGACGGCCCGAAGCAGTCGATGCCGCGTTCGCGGACCGCGTCGGCGACGCCGGCGACCAGCGGCGCCTCGGGGCCGACGATCACGAAGTCGGCGCCGAGCGCGACCGCGAGGCCGGCGACGGCCGCGCCGTCCATGATGTCGACGGGATGCACCGCTGCGACCTCGGCGATACCGGCGTTGCCGGGCGCACAGTGCAGCGACGTCACGTCGGGGTCGAGGGACAGAGAGCGGCACAGGGCGTGTTCGCGGGCACCGCCGCCGATGACAAGGACGTTCACGCGCACCAGGGTAGTGGGCGGTGCGGCCGGGGCCCGCCTCACTCTTTCGAGCGACCGCGCAGAACGGCCTCCACCTGATCACGCTGCCCGTACGGGCGGTCTTCCGATGACGGGACGCACGGGCTCAGCCGTTCGGCGGTAAGAAGAGAGCTTCACACCGGGCCGGAGTGCCGAGCCCCCGTGAGGTCGTGTGTCGTCCCAGGGAGTGCGCAGTGAGCCAGCAGGACAAGTCCCCCGAAGAGGCCCCTCGTGAGGAGCCTCCGCGGCGGGCGCTGCACCACCAGCACGAGGACCTGCGGGCGCTGCCGTTCCCGCTGGGCGACTGGGGCGAGCCGGCCGAGCGGCTGACGGAGCTGTACCGCTGGTCGGAAGAGGGCGCGGTGCGCACCGCCGAGTGGTACCTGCGCGACCGCGTGGGCAAGCGCCGGGCCGCCCGGGGGCTGCGGGTCGCGGCGGCCTGCCTGGTCGCCGCGGGTGCGCTGCTGCCGCTCGTCGAGCTGGCGGACGGGCCGGACACGGCCGCGGCCTGGGGTTATGTCGCGCTGCTGCTCGGTGCGGTGTGTCTGGCCTTCGACAAGGTGCTGGGCCTGACGTCGGGGTGGATGCGGGACGTGGCCACGGCCCAGGCGGTGCACCGGCGGCTGGAGGTGCTGCGCTTCGACTGGGCGGCGGAGAGTGTCCGGGAGGTGCTGGGGCCGACCGAGGGGACGGCGGCGGAGGCCGCGGACCGCTGCCTGGCGATCCTGCGGCGCTTCTGCGAGGACGTCGCGGACCTGGTCCGGATGGAGACGGCGGACTGGATGGTGGACTTCGGCGCGAAGACCGCGGCGGCGCCGCTGCGCACCCAGTCCGCCGCCTGGTGGCCGTCCCGCCAGGACACCAGCGCGCCGCGCCTGGCCCACCCCAGCACCCGCCCGAACATGCCCCGCCAGCGTCCCCCGGAGAACCCGCGGTAGCCCACGGGATCTCCGGGATCCGGCGGGAGACGGCGGGAACTAGCTGAAGACGATCATCGAGCCCTGGCCCAGGGACCGCGTCGCCGCGGCGTGGAGGCCGAGCCAGACGTGGTGTTCGCGGGCGAAGGGGCCGTCCGTGGGGAGCGCGGGGGTGAGCGCGGGCTCTTCGAGGGTGGTGTGCCGGTCCGGCGGAGTGGGGGCGGCCGGCGGGTTCGCCGGGTCGATGCCGATGGCGGGCGCCACGAACTCCAGCTCCCGCAGCAGGCCGTGGCTGGAGCCCAACGGGCCGCCGCCTTCGAGCAGTTCGTCGTTGACGACGGGCACCGGGAAGTCCAGGGGGACGTACGCGCCCGCGTGGTCGTAGTGCCAGACGAGGTGGGAGCGCTGGGCCGCGCCCTCGAACATCTCCAGCAGCTGCTCGTAGTCGCCGCCGAGCGCGTCGACGGGCGTGACCTCCAGTCCCTGCAGGCTCAACAGGTAGGCGCGGCGCAGGAAGTGCAGCGCGTCGTAGTCGAAGCAGGCCACCGGGGCGACGTCGCCGGACAGGCCCGGCATGTAGCTGTAGACCGGGATGGGCGGCTGTCCCGCCTCGCCCAACGCCTTGTCGTAACGGGCGAGTTCCTCGGAGAAGGGGTTTTCCGGGCTGTGGCAGAGCACGTCCACGAGCGGCACCAGCCACAAGTCGCAGGCCACGAACACTCCATCCGGTCGGGGGCGTACAGCGTAGTTCGCCCGCGCCGGTCGCGTCAGCGGCACACGGGGCGGTTCAGGGGTGTGCGGGGTCGAGTTTCTCGACGAGCGCGCGGGTGTGGGCGTGGTAGTCGAGGGTGAGCTGCCGGGCGGCGCCGGTGTCGCGGGCGGCCACGGCGTCCACGAGGTCGACGTGGCCGGCCCAGCACACCCCGGCCAGGTCGGGTACGGCCCGCAGGTGGGGCACCGTGTAGATCCAGGTCTGGACGCGCAGCCGGTCGAGGAACTCGCAGATGTGCGGGTTGCCGCCGATGGCCGTCAGTTCGCGCCAGAAGCGCAGGTCGCAGCCGATGAGCACGTCCAGCACGCCGGCGTGCGCTGCGCGGGCCGCGGCCTCCGCGCGGCGCCGCACGGACGCCAGCGCGTCCGCGGGGACGTCGCCCATGCCCTGCTCGTCCATCATGCGGAACGCGGCCTCGACCACGAAGACCCGCGCCTCGACGATCGACTGGAAGTCGTCCGCGGTGAGCTGCCTGACCTGGAAGCCACGGTGCTGCTCGACCTCCAGCAGGCCCTGGGCGGTCAGGTCGACGAGGGCCTCGCGCACCGGGGTCGCGGAGACGCCGTAGGTCTCGGCGATCTCCTTGACGGTGAAGTGGCGGCCGGCCTCCAGCCGTCCGGTGAGGACCTCGTCGCGCAGGGCGTCGGCGATCTGCTGGCGCAGGCTGCTGCGCCGTACGGGCAACGATCCGCCGCCGTCCGGCATGCCACGGTCCTCTCCCGCGTCGGCTGCCGCGCGACCGAGCGGCGGCCGTGCGGATGACCCCGCACACGATAGGCGAGTGCGCGGGGCCCGCGCCGCGAGGTTCGGCTCATCGTGGCCACGGCGTGACGGTCGGCGACGGCGGGAGCCGCCGGCGGTGCCCGGAGGGGGCCGGGGCGCCGGGGTGGGGGCGGGTGGCGAAAGCCGTCGCGGAACCGGCGGGTTGTCAGGGGCGGCGGGCGGACCGCCGGCCGTTCGTACGCATATTCTTCGGCCGTACGAGTGCGGGGCGACGCCCGCGCCGTCGGAGACGGGGGGCCAGGGATGGACGAGCTTCGGGCCGACGACCCGCGCTGGATCGGCACGTACCGCCTCCTGGGCCGGCTGGGCACCGGCGGCATGGGGCGGGTGTACCTGGCCCGGTCCGAGCGCGGCCGGACGGTCGCGGTGAAGCTGGTGCGCGCGGAACTCGCCGAGCAGGAGGAGTTCCGCACCCGGTTCCGCCGCGAGGTGCGCGCCGCCCGCCGCGTCGGCGGCCGCTGGACCGCGCCCGTCCTGGACGCCGACACCGAGGCGGAGATCCCGTGGGTCGCCACCGGGTACGTCGCGGGGCCCTCGCTCCAGCAGGTCGTCGCCAGGGACCACGGCCCGCTGCCCGAGCCGTCGGTGCGGGTGCTGGCCTCGGGGCTGGCGCACGCGCTCGCCGACATCCACGCGGCCGGCCTGGTGCACCGCGACCTCAAGCCGTCCAACGTGATGATCACCATCGACGGGCCGCGGGTGATCGACTTCGGCATCGCCCGGGCCCTGGAGACCGTCGCGGACGACGGCGAGGGCACGGAGGGCACGGAGGGCGCTGTCACCTACACCGGCGCCATGGTCGGCTCCCCCGCCTTCATGTCGCCCGAGCAGGTGCGCGGCGACCGGATCGTCACCCCGGCCTGCGACATCTTCTGCCTCGGCTCGGTACTGGCCTTCGCGGCCACCGGGCTGCAGCCGTTCGGCGCGGCCTCCAGCGGGGTGCACGCGCAGATGTTCCGCATCGTGCAGGAGCCGCCGGACCTGGACGCCGTGCCGGACGGCCTGCGCGACCTGGTCGCCGCGTGCCTGGTCAAGGACCCGCAGGAGCGTCCGTCGCTCGCGGAGGTGCAGGAGCGCATCGGCGCGGGCGGTGCGGTGGACGCCACCGGGCCCGCCGGCGAGCCGTGGCTGCCGGGCGCGATCGTCGCCCAGCTGGGGCGGCAGGCGGTGCGGCTGCTGGAACTGGAGGCGGCGGAGACCGGCTCCCTGCCCGTCGTGAGCCTGGCGGACGCGCCGAGCGCGAGGACCCGCGTCCAGACCGCGCCGGCCGGGCAGGCGCCCCGCGACACCCACGGCACCCGGGACACCCGGGCCTCCTCGGACGCCCCGAGCCCGGTCGTGCCGCGGCCGCGCGCCGAGCCGTGGCCCGCACCCGCGTCAGCGGCCGCACCCGCCGCGGTACAGGCCGCCGGCCCCGGCACGGGGTCCACCGCGGCACCCCAGCCGGGCACGGCGTACCCGCCGTCCGCGGCCGGTGCGCCGGTACCGCCGCACGCCGCGACGGCCCCGCACCTCCCGCCCGGCGGCCCGGCGGCCGCGCCCCCGCGGCGCGGGCGGCGTGGCGCGCTCATCGCCGTCGTGGTGCTGCTCGCGGTGATCGCGGGCACCACGACGGCGCTGGTGGCGCTGCGCGCCGGCGACCACGGCGGCTCCGGACCGCGCACCGCCTCCTCGGCGCCGGCCACGACGGCGAAGGGTGGCGGCACCACGGCCGCGACGCCGCCGGCCACGGCCACGCCCTCGGGCCCGGGCGGCCCGGGCGGCCCGGGCGGCGTGCCCGCGCCCGCCGACCTGGTCGGGACCTGGCACGCCGCCTTCGACAGCGGGCAGGGCGAGAACGACCGGACGCTGACCGTCCACGCGGACGGCTCGGTCGTGCTGACCGGCGACAGCACCAGCGGCGGCGGCTACGACTGCGCGTGGTCCATGCACGTCACCTCCGCGGGGCCGCCCACCGAGCTGAGCGCGTCGGTGCTCACCCGCGGTGAGCCGGCCGGCGCGTGCCTGCCCGGCGAGACGACGTCCCTGACCCTGGTCGACGCCACGCACCTGCGCCGGGACAACCTGGAGTCGGGCAAGGCGCCGCTGACGTACGAGCGGACCGGCTGACCCGCACGCACCGCGAACGCCGGACGGGCCGGGCCCGGACGGCGTACCGTCCGTGCCCGGCCCGTCCGCCGGAGCCGCGTCAAATGCGTCCGCTGCGTACCGTCTACAGGAACGAGTTGACCTCGATGGTCTCGGTGCGGCCGGGGCCGACGCCGATCGCCGAGATGGGTGCGCCGGACATCTCCTCCAGCGCCTTGACGTAGGCCTGCGCGTTCTTCGGCAGGTCGGCCACCGTCTTGGCCTTGCTGATGTCCTCCGACCAGCCGGGCAGGTACTCGTAGACCGGCTTGGCGTGGTGGAAGTCGGTCTGGTTGTAGGGGAGTTCCTCGACGCGCCGGCCGTCGATGTCGTAGGCGACGCAGACCGGGATGCGCTCCCAGCCGGTGAGGACGTCGAGCTTGGTGAGGAAGAAGTCGGTGAGGCCGTTCACCCGGGTGGCGTACCGGGCGATGACCGCGTCGAACCAGCCGCAGCGCCGGTTGCGGCCGGTGGTGACACCGAACTCGCCGCCGATGGTGCGCAGCTTCTCGCCGTCCTCGTCGAGGAGTTCGGTGGGGAACGGTCCGGAGCCCACACGCGTTGTGTACGCCTTGAGGATGCCGATGACCCGGGTGATCTTGGTGGGGCCGACACCGGTACCGGTGCAGGCACCGCCCGAGGTCGGGTTGGACGAGGTGACGAAGGGATAGGTGCCGTGGTCGACGTCCAGGAGCGTGCCCTGCCCGCCCTCCATCAGCACGACCTTGCCCGCGTCCAGCGCGTTGTTGAGCAGCAGCGTGGTGTCGGCGACGTAGCCGCGGATCTGCTCGGCGTAGCCGAGGTACTCCTCGACGACCTGGTCGGTGCTGATCGCCCGCCGATTGAAGATCTTGACGAGGATCTGGTTCTTGTCCTGCAGCGCCGCGTCGACCTTCTGCCGGAGGATCGACTCGTCGAAGAGGTCCTGGACGCGGATGCCGACGCGGTTGATCTTGTCGGCGTAGGCGGGGCCGATGCCGCGCCCGGTGGTGCCGATCTTGCGCTTGCCCAGGAAGCGCTCCGTCACCTTGTCGATGGTCTGGTGATACGGCGTGATCAGGTGGGCGTTACCGCTGATCACCAGTTTGGAGGTGTCGACGCCTCGCTCGTTCAGCCCGCTCAGCTCGGAGAGCAGGACCGCGGGATCGACGACGACACCGTTCCCGATCACCGGGACGCACTCCGGCGACAGGATTCCGGAGGGGAGGAGATGCAGTGCGTACTTCTGGTCGCCGACGACGACCGTGTGGCCGGCGTTGTTGCCGCCCTGGTAACGCACCACGTAGTCCACGGAGCCACCGAGCAGGTCGGTGGCCTTCCCCTTGCCCTCGTCACCCCACTGAGCACCGAGCAGCACAAGTGCGGGCACAGGCGTACACCCCTTCCGGGCGGGGCATGTCCAACGTGCAGAGAGCCGTCGAACCTGCCCCGGAATAGACGAAGCCCCTGACGCAAAGGCGCAAGGGGCTCTTGCACCGAGATTTTACCTGAGGAAGGACCAAGGTGTCGGCTCACGTCCCGGCCGGACAGTCCCTGCTCGTCCTCGTCGACCCCGCGGCACGCGCCGTCGACGGCGAGTCCGTGCGGATCGCCAAGGACGTACTGCGTGCGGGCGCGGCCTCGCTGAAGATCGTTCTGCCGGAATCCGCGGCCGAGGCCGAGCACGCCCTGGCGCACCGCGGCCGCCGCCACCCGGTGGTGCTGGGCGACGACGCGGCACTGCTGCGCACCGTGCGGGCGCTGCACCGCGAGCGGGCGCTGCACGAGGCGCCGGTCGCGGTGGTGCCGATCGGCCCGCGCTCCACGCTGCTGCGGGCTCTCGGCGTCCCCGGCCAGGTGCCGGCCGCCGCCCGGGCGGTGCTCGACGGCGCCGAACGCGAGCTGGACATCCTCGTCGACGAGAGCGGCGGCATCGTGCTGGGCGCGCTGAGCATCCCCTGCGGCAACCCCACCGCGCAGACCTCCGCGCGCTGGTGGACGCCGGTGGAGAAGACCGCCCGGTCCCTGGTGCGCACCCTGACCTCGCCGATCCCGGTGAACGGCCAGCAGCCGCAGCGCCAGCAGCGGCTGCGCGTCGAGGCGGACGGCGTGCTGCTCGCGGACCTGGACCGGCCGGTGCACGAGGTGTCGGTGCGCACCGCACCGGCCGGCTTCGCCGAGATCTCGGTGCGGCACACGCAGGACTCCGCGCACGTGCGGACGCGCGCCCGCACCATCACCGTCTCCGGCCGGGACTTCCGCTACCGGGCCGACTCGGCGATCACCGGCCCGGTGCGCACCCGCACGTGGACCGTCGAGGCGTCCGCGTGGCGGCTGACCGTCCCGAAGTGACGGCGGGCGGACGGGAGTCCGCGCGCGCCCGCCCGTACCCACCGCGGGGCCGGCGCCCGCCCGGCGCCGGTCACCAGGTGACGAGCAGTTCCTCCAGGCCGCGGATGACGTACCCGGGGCGCCACCGCGGCTCCTCGGCCAGTCGCATGCCGGGCGCCCGGCCCAGGAACGTCCCGAAGGACGCGGCGAGTTCGAGGCGGGCCAGCGGCGCGCCCAGGCAGTAGTGGATGCCCGCGCCGAACGACAGGTGCCTGTTGCCGGCCGCGGGACGGGTGACGTCGAAGCGGTCCGGGTCGGCGAACCGGGACGGGTCGCGGTTCGCCGACCCGAACAGCAGCGCCACCTCGGAGCCGCGGGGGACGACGGTGCCGTCGATCTCGACGTCGTCCAGCACCCACCGCTCGAACATCTGCAACGGCGTGTCGTAGCGCAGCATCTCCTCGACGCCGTCCCGGAGCAGGCCGGGGTCCCGCTGGAGCAGCCGCAGCTGGTCGGGGTGGCGGAACAGCGCCAGCCAGCCCAGCGTCGTGGTGTTGACGGTGGCCTCGTGCCCGGCGTTCAGCAGCAGCACGCACGTGGACACCATCTCCTGCTCGCTGAGCACGTCACCGCCGTCGTGCGCGGCGATCAGCGCGCTGATCAGGTCGGTGCCGGGGTCGCGGCGACGGGCGGTGATCAGCTCCCGCAGATAGGCGGAGAACTCCTCGCTGGCCCGCACCGCCCGCCGCGCGCTCTCCTCGGTGGGGTTCAGCTCGAACATGCCGGTGATCGCCGCGGACCAGGGCCGCAGCAGCCCCCGGTCGGCGGGCGGCACGCCCAGCATCTCGGCGATCACCGCGACCGGCAGCGGCTCGGCGACCCGCGCCAGCAGGTCGCCGCCGCCGTCCGCGTGCAGCGACCCGACCAGTTCGGCGGCCAGCCGCCGCACGGTCGGCGCGAGGTCGTCCACCATCCGCGGGGTGAACGCCTTGGAGACCAGGCGGCGGACACGCGCGTGCGCCGGCTCCTCCAGGTCGAGCATCCCCTCGCCGTTGAGCGTGGTGAACGGCTCGTGCTCCGGCGGCGGCGCCGGCCGGCCGAACTCCTCGTGGCTGAAGCGGTGCAGGTAGGTGCGGCCCAGCCGGCGGTCGCGCAGCAGCGCGCTCACGTCGTCGTGGTGCGGCACCAGCCACTGGTCGGTCGGCGCGAAGTAGTGGACGCGGCCGGCCGCGCGCAGCGCCTCGTACGCGGGGTACGGGTCGGCGACGAAGGAGCCCGCCCACGGCTGGAACAGGGCGGTCGCGGCGTCGGGGGAGGGCGAGCCCGAGGAAGCCGGCGAGGCCGGGGGCGTCGGGGAGGTCCCGGATGTCGGGGAGGAGGGCGTCATGGCAGCTCGATCAGTCCGTGTTCCCGCAGGTAGTCCAGTTGCGCGTGGACCGACAGCTCGGCGGCCGGCCACAGCGACCGGTCGACGTCCGCGTACACGTGCGCCACGACCTCGGACGCGGTCCGCAGGCCGGACTCGACGGCCGTCTCGACCTGCGCGAGACGGTGCGCGCGGTGCGCCAGGTAGAACTCGACGGCCCCGCGCGCGTCGGCGAGCACCGGCCCGTGCCCGGGCAGCACGGTGTCCACGCCGCCGTCGGCGGTCAGCGCCTGGAGCCGGCGCAGCGAGTCCAGGTAGTCGCCGAGGCGGCCGTCGGGGTACGCGACGACGGTGGTGCCGCGGCCCAGCACGGTGTCGCCGGTCAGCACCGCGGCGTCCGCGGGCAGCTGGAACGACAGCGAGTCCGCGGTGTGGCCCGGGGTCGGCAGCACCCGCAGCTCCAGCCCGCCGGTGGTCACCGTGTCGCCCGCGGTCAGGCCCTCGTCGCCGAGCCGCAGCGCCGGGTCGAGCGCCCGCACCGGCGTGCGGGTCAGCTCGGCGAACCGGGCGGCGCCCTCGGCGTGGTCGGGGTGGCCGTGCGTCAGCAGCGTCAGCGCGACGCGCTTGCCGAGCCGTTCCGCGGTGGCCACCACGTTCGCCAGGTGCGCCTCGTCGAGCGGGCCGGGGTCGATGACGACGGCCAGCTCGGAGTCCGGCTCGGCGACGATCCAGGTGTTGGTGCCGTCGAGCGTCATCGGCGAGGGGTTGGGGGCGAGCACGCACAGCGCCCGCTCGGTGGCCCGCCCGCCGACGGTGTCCAGCGGGCGGCCGGGCGGAACGGGCGGCTGGCCCTGCGGCCGGTGCAGCGGCTGGCCCTGGCCGTGGCGGCCCGCGGCGGAGGGGCCCGAGCGGTCCGGCCGCCCGTCCGGTCCGGGCCGGCCCGGCGGTGTCACCTCGGTCACCGGCACTCGCCCCCGGACGCCGGGCCGTCCGACGGGGGCGCGGGCAGGCCCCTGACGACGCGGGTGAACTCCTCGTGCCCCGGCCAGGTCAGCACCACGTCGCCGGATGCGTCCAGTTCGGCCCTGGCCAGCACCGGTGTCAGGTCCCGGCCGGACGCGGCGGCGAGCGCCGCGTCCGCGGAGGAGTAGGGCAGCAGGTCCCGCAGCATCGTGATGGTCGGCGGCAGCATCACCATCTCGCCGCGGCCGTAGCCCTCGACGCCCTCGCTCGGCGGCAGCCACACCGTGCGGTCGGCCTCGCCGGACACGTCGCGGGTGCGCTGCCCCTCGGGGAGCCGGGCCAGGAAGAACCACGTGTCGTAGCGGCGCTCCTCGAACTCCGGGGTGATCCAGCGGGCCCAGGGGGCCAGCAGGTCGGAGCGCAGCGCGAGTCCGCGGCGGGCCAGGAAGTCGGCGAAGCCCAGCTCGCGGGCGACCAGCGCCTGCCGGTCGCGCTCCCAGTCGTCGCCGGTGGTGTCCTCGACGACGGTGCCGTCCTCGGGGCCGGCCAGCAGCACGCCCGACTCCTCGAACGTCTCCCGGACGGCCGCGCAGACGACGGCCTGCGCGCTGACCTCCGGCACCCCCAGTACTGCGGCCCAGTGCGCGGCACCGGGCCCTGCCCAGCGGACCTCGCGCTCGTCGCGCGGGTCGACGCCGCCGCCGGGGTAGGCGTAGGCACCGCCGGCGAAGGCCATCGACGTGCGGCGCCGCAGCATGTGCACCATCGGCTCGCCGCCGTCGCCGCCGTCGGCACCGTCTCGCAGCAGCAGCACGGTCGCCGCGGGCTTGGGGGGCACCACGGCGAGCTCGCCCCGGGCCAGCGCCCGGATCCGCTCGGGCCACGCCGGGGGGAACGCCGAACCGTCCATCGAGGTCATGTCCCGAGGCTACCGGCTCGCCTCGTGGCGGGAAGGTCCCCGGGGACCCGGCCGGCGCCTTGCCCGGCCGGCGGTTTCCGGCGGACGGCGGACGGCCCGGCGCACCGCCGGCGGGCGGGCGGACCGGGGCGGGAACGGCCCCGGCGTTCGCCACGACGCCCGACGCTCGACGCCCGATGCGCGACGCCCCCGCCTGCCGTCCGCCGACGGCCTCGCCCTACGGCAGCAGTTCGACCTGGATCTCGACCTCGACCGGCGCGTCCAGCGGGAGCACCGCGACGCCGACCGCGCTGCGCGCGTGCTGGCCCTTGTCGCCCAGCACCTCGCCGAACAGCTCGCTCGCGCCGTTCACGACGGCCGGCTGGCCGGTGAAGTCCGGCGCGGAGGCGACGAAGCCGACGACCTTCACGACCCGCGCGATGCGGTCGAGGTCGCCGACCACCGAACGGACGGCGGCGAGCGCGTTGAGCGCGCACACCCGCGCCAGGTCGTACGCCTCCTCGGCGCTGACCTCGGCACCGACCTTGCCGGTGGCCACGAGCTTGCCGTCGACGATCGGCAGCTGACCGGACGTGAACACGTACGCGCCCGAACGCACCGCGGGCTGGTACGCGGCCAGCGGCGGGACGACGTCCGGCAGGGTGTGGCCCAGCTCGGCGAGCCGGGCGGCGACCGCGCCACTCATTACTGCTTCTCCCGCTTCAGGTACGCCACCAGCTGCTCCGGATCGTTCGGGCCGGGCACGACCTGCACCAGCTCCCAGCCGTCCTCGCCCCAGGTGTCGAGGATCTGCTTCGTCGCGTGCACCAGCAGCGGCACGGTCGCGTATTCCCACTTGTTCGCCATGACGGCGACTCTAGTGCCTGGGCGTGGTGCTCCCCCGGCGGCCCGACCCGCGTCGGGCCGGCGTCCGATCCCGGCCCGTGCCGGGCCCGGTCCCCCGCTCGTCCGGCGCCGCTCCGCCCGCGCTCCGGCCCCGGATTCCGCCCGGTTCCGGCCCCGCTCCGGCCCCGCTCCGGCCCCGCTCCGGCCCCGGATTCCGCTCTCGTCCGCGGGCCCGCCCGCCCCGTTCCGGCGGGCCCCGCGTGCCGCCGGAACGCCGGGCGCCGGGATGTCAACCGCCGACCGGCCGAGTGTCGGGGCCGTCGAGTGGTTAGGCTCGCAAGGTGAGCCCTCAACAGTCATCTGCGGTCAGACTGCACATCGTGACCGGCAAGGGCGGCACGGGAAAGACCACGGTCGCCGCCTCACTGGCGCTCGCCCTCGCCGCCGAGGGCCGGCGCGTGCTGCTGGTCGAGGTCGAGGAGCGGCAGGGTATCGCCCAGCTCTTCGAGACCGAGGCGCTGCCTTACGAGGAGCGGAAGATCGCGTCCGCGCCGGGCGGCGGCGAGGTGCACGCGCTGGCCATCGACGCCGAGCTGGCGATGCTCGACTACCTCGACATGTTCTACAAGCTCGGCCGGGCCGGCCGGGCGCTGAAGAAGCTCGGCGCGATCGACTTCGCCACCACCGTCGCGCCCGGCATCCGGGACGTGCTGCTCACGGGCAAGATGTGCGAGGCCGTCCGCCGCAAGGACAAGGCCGGCTGGCCGGTGTACGACGCGGTGGTGCTGGACGCGCCGCCGACCGGCCGCATCACCCGCTTCCTGAACGTCAACGACGAGGTCGCGGGCCTGGCCAGGGTCGGCCCGATATACAACCAGGCGCAGTCCGTGATGGCCGTGCTCAAGTCCCCGCAGACCGCCATCCACCTGGTGACGCTGCTGGAGGAGATGCCGGTCCAGGAGACGGTCGACGGCGTGGCGGAGCTGCGCGCGGCGGGCCTGCCCGTGGGCGCGGTGATCGTCAACATGCTCCGCCCGGTGCTGCTGTCCGACGCGGACCTGACCGAGGTGGCCGACGGGCCGCGCCGCACGGCCGTCGCGAAGGCGCTGTCCCAGGCGGGCCTGGGCGGTGCGCGGCGCGGCGGCCTGGCCGAGCGCCTGGTCGACCCGCTGCTGGCGCAGGCACACGAGCACGCCGAGCGGGTCGTCCTGGAACGCGCGCAACGCGCGGAGATCACCGGCCTCGGCCTGCCCGTGCGGGAGTTGGAGCTGCTGTCGGACGGCGTCGACCTCGGCGGCCTCTACCGGCTCGCGGAGAGCCTGCGCAAGCAGGCGGTCGCGGTGCCGGCCGACGGCCCGGTGCGTCCCCTCGGGGACGACGCGCTGTCCGCCGACGCGGCGCGGGACGGCGCGGACGACGGCGGCCGTGGAGGCGGCGGCCGTGGGGACGACGGCGACAGCGACAACGGTCACGACGGCGACGACACGGACGGCGAGGTCTGAACGGATGAGCCTGGAGAGCCCGGTGCTGGACATCGACCCGCTGCTCGACGACCCCAAGACCCGCATCATCGTGTGCTGCGGCTCCGGCGGTGTGGGCAAGACCACCACCGCCGCGGCGCTGGGCGTGCGGGCGGCCGAGCGCGGCCGCACCGCCGTCGTGCTCACGATCGACCCGGCGCGGCGGCTGGCGCAGTCCATGGGACTGACCGAACTCGACAACACCCCGCGCGAGGTGGCCGGAATTGATCGGTCCGCCGGCGGGTCGCTCCACGCGATGATGCTGGACATGAAACGGACGTTCGACGAGGTCGTGGCCCAGCACTCGGACCCCGAGCGGGCGCGGGCGATCCTGGAGAACCCCTTCTACCAGTCGCTGTCGGCCGGATTCGCCGGCACGCAGGAGTACATGGCGATGGAGAAGCTGGGCCAGCTGCGGGCCCAGGACGCCTGGGACCTGATCATCGTCGACACCCCGCCGAGCCGCAGCGCGCTGGACTTCCTGGACGCGCCCAAGCGCCTCGGCTCGTTCCTCGACGGGAAGTTCATCAAGCTGCTGATGGCGCCGGCGAAGGTCGGCGGCCGGGCCGGGGTGAAGTTCCTCAACATCGGGATGTCGATGATGACCGGCACCCTGAACAAGGTGATGGGCGCGTCCCTGCTGCGGGACGTGCAGACCTTCGTGGCCGCCATGGACACGATGTTCGGCGGCTTCCGGACCCGGGCCGACGCCACGTACCGGCTGCTCCAGGCGCCGGGCACGGCGTTCCTGGTGGTGGCCGCACCGGAACGGGACGCGCTGCGCGAGGCGGCCTACTTCGTCGAGCGGCTGGCCGCCGAGGACATGCCGCTGGCCGGGCTGGTGCTCAACCGGGTGCACGGCAGCGGCGCGGACCGGCTCACGGCCGAGCGCGCGCTGGCCGCCGCGGAGGCGCTCGAGGAGCGCGCGGAGGAGCCCGGGGGCGCGCGGGGTGACGCCGTGCCAGAAAATCTTGCGCCGGGCGGCATGGAGGGCCACCCGGCGGGGAAGGCTGACACAGGCGCCGCGGAGGGCGCCCCGGACCGTACGGAACGCCTCACCGCCGGACTTCTGCGGTTGCACGCCGAGCGCATGCAGGTGGTCGCGCGTGAACGACGCACCCGCGACCGCTTCGTCTCCGTGCACCCCGAGGTTCCGATGGTGGACGTGACGGCCCTACCGGGCGACGTGCACGACCTGGAGGGACTGCGGGCGATCGGCCTGCGGCTCTCCGGGGCTCAGCCCGCGGCCGCGTAGTCCGCTTCGTCGCCGAGGGGCAGCAGACCCGTACTGCGCTCGTACTCGGTGCGGGCGGTCTCCAGCAGCCTGCGCCAGGAGGTCACGGTGGGACGGCGGCGCAGCAGCGCGCGGCGTTCCCGTTCGGTCATCCCCCCCCCACACACCGAACTCGACCCGGTTGTCGAGCGCGTCCGCCAGGCACTCGGTGCGCACCGGGCAGCCCGTGCACACCGCCTTGGCCCGGTTCTGGGCCGCGCCCTGGACGAACAGCTCGTCCGGATCAGTCGTCCTGCACGCCGCTTGCGTGCTCCAGTCGGTTACCCAGCTGCTCATGCTGGCGCCGTCCTCTCCCGAATCGAGGCTCCCCCACGGCGGCAAGCGGCATATTCACCGTTGCCAGTTGAGGACGTTACGGAAGGTAGGCGCGGCGCAACAGCCCTTTCAGGCCCAATCTTGCATGGCCCGAATGGACTATGCGTACCCGGGAGGTCACCCACCGGAGTGAGCGACGATCAAACTGGACACACCGGGACGAACATCCATGGTTCGCCCGCCTCAGGGTCCAAGACCCCAGGCATATGCCGAAATTCGGGCAGATCTCATCACTCACAAGAGTGACGGCGAGAGACAAGTGCGCGCACGACGATCGCGCCCTGTCTGTTACAGAGTAGGCGAACAGATGGGCGCCCGTCCGGGGAATCGCAACGTAGGCTGCTCTGCATGGCTCACAAGCGTTCTGGCGGGGGGCTGACGTCGGCCCAGCAGGCCGCCAAGTTCCTCGGTGTCAGTGTGCTCGCCGGTGTGGTGCTCGCAGGGATCGCCCTGCCCGCCGCCGGCGCGCTCGGCCTTACCGCGAAGGGCACGGCATCCGGCTTCGCGGACCTGCCGGGCGAGCTCAAGGCACCGCCCCTGAGCCAGGCCTCCAAGATCCTGGACGCCAACGGCGGTCTGATCGCGACCGTGTACTCCCGTGACCGCACGGTGGTGCCCATCACGCAGATGAGCCCGAACATCCTGGGCGCCATCGTCGCCATCGAGGACTCGCGCTACTACCAGCACGGCGCCCTCGACCTGAAGGGCATCCTGCGCGCCGTCAGCCACAACGGCTCCGGCGGCAGCACCCAGGGCGCGTCCACGCTCACGCAGCAGTACGTGAAGAACGTGTTCGTGGAGGAGGCCGGCGACGACCCGACGAAGGTCGCCCAGGCCACCCAGCAGACCGTGGGCCGCAAGATCAAGGAGATGAAGTACGCGATCCAGGTCGAGAAGGAGCTCGGCAAGAAGAAGATCCTGGAGAACTACCTCAACATCACCTTCTTCGGCGAGCAGGCCTACGGCATCGAGGCCGCCTCCCAGCGCTACTTCAGCACCCACGCCAAGGACCTCACGCTGACCCAGGCCGCGCTGCTGGCCGGCATGGTGCAGTCCCCGAGCCGCTACGACCCCGTCAACGACGAGCAGGAGGCGCTCAAGCGCCGCAACACCGTGCTCGCGCGCATGGCGCAGCTCAAGGACATCAGCCCCGCGCAGGCCCAGGCCGCCGAGAAGCAGCCGCTGGGCCTGAAGGTCAGCTCGCCCAAGAACGGCTGCATCACCGCCGTCAACGGCGCCGGCTTCTTCTGCGACTACGTGCGCGAGACCTTCCTGCAGAACGCCGCCTTCGGCAAGACGAAGGAGGACCGCGCGAAGCTGTGGAACACCGGTGGCCTGACGATCAAGACCACCCTGGACCCGAACGCGCAGACCGGCGTGCTGCAGGGCATCAGCAAGCACGTCAACAAGTCCGACAAGGTCGCCGCCGCCGTCGCCCTCGTGGAGCCCGGCACCGGCAAGATCGTCGCGATGGGCCAGAGCCGCCCGTACGGCTTCGGCAAGAACGAGACGCAGATCAACTACTCGGTCAACGCCGACATGGGCGGCGGCCAGGGCTTCCAGAACGGTTCGACGTTCAAGCCGATCACCGCGGCCGCGGCGCTGGAGGCGGGCTACAAGCCGTCCCAGTCGGAGGACTCGCCGAACAAGATGGTCTACCCCGACGTCACCACCTGCAGCGGAGCGACGCTGCACGGCACGGACCAGACCGGCAACGAGGACCCTTCGGAGAAGGGCCCGTACATGATGCCCGAGGCGCTGAAGAAGTCGATCAACACCTACTTCCTCCAGCTGGAGAGCCAGGTCGGGCTGTGCCCGATCATCAACATGGCCTCCAAGCTCGGCCTGGTGCGCGCCGACGGCAAGCCGATGAGCCAGATCGCGTCCCTGACCCTGGGCACCAACGAGGTCTCGCCGCTGAACGTCGCGGCCGCGTACGCCGCCTTCGCCAACCGCGGCACCTACTGCACCCCGGTCGTCGTCGAGTCGGTCACCACCAACACCGGCAAGAGCCTGCCCGTGCCCAAGACCATCTGCTCGCAGGCGATGTCCCAGAACACCGCCGACACCATCAACACCATGCTCAAGGGCGTCGTCGACGACGGTACGGGTGCCGCGGCCAACCTGGACGACGGCCGGGACACCGCGGGTAAGACCGGTACCACCGACGACCGCTGGGCCGCCTGGTTCGCCGGCTACACCCCGAACATGGCCGCCGCGGTATGGATGGGCGACCCGCGCCACGTGCAGCAGATGAAGAACGTCACCATCGGCGGCAAGTACTACGACAAGGTGTACGGCGCCGACGGCCCCGCACCGATCTGGAAGGACGCGGTGGCGGGCTCGCTGACCAACAAGCCGCGCCTGAGCTTCGTGACCGTGCCGCTGGGCCTGCCCGACAAGACCCAGCAGCCGCCGAACTCGCCCAACCCCAACAACCCGAACCCGGGCAACAACAAGCACCCGGGCAAGCACGGCGGCGGGGGCGTGACCGTCATGGGCGCGACCGGGGGCCTGATCGGCGGCACCACCACCGGAGCGACCACCGCGGGCGCGACCGCGGGCGGCGCCACCGGCGGAACCGGGACGGCCGGCGGCACCACCGGCGGGCCCAACCCGTTCCCGACACTGCTGCCCTCGGGCGGCGGAGGACCATCGACGCCATAGCCGGGGCGGCCCGTGACGGGGCCGCCGCACCGGACGCATGAGTAAGGGGTGCCCCGCTTTGTGGGGCACCCCTTACTCATGCGTGAACGCTGTGGCGCGGGCTCGCGCGGATGGTACGGGCTCGCGCGGATGGCACGGGCTCGCGCGGATGGCACGGGCTAGCGCGGATGGCACGGGCTCGCGCGGGCTCGCGCGGATGGTGCCGGCTCGCACCTGAACCCTTGGTGCGGGCGGGCCCGTCCGCGTCGGGCCGGGCTCAGCCCGCGAGCTGCTTCTTCACCTCGGCGGCGACCCGGCCGCCCTCCGCCAGCCCGGCGACCTTCGGGTTGACGATCTTCATCACGGCGCCCATGGCCCGCGGCCCCTCCGCACCGGACTCGGCGATCGCCGCCCGCACGATCTCCACCAGCTCCTCGTCGGTGAGCTGCTTCGGCAGGTACTCCGCGAGCAGCTCGCCCTCGGCCCGCTCCCGCTCCGCCGACTCCGCCCGGCCGCCCTGGTCGAACGCCTCGGCCGCCTCCCGCCGCTTCTTCGCCTCCCGGGTGATCACCTTGAGCACCTCGTCGTCGGAGAGCTGGCGGGCGGTCGTGCCCGCCACCTCCTCCTTGGTGATCGCGGTGAGCGTCAGCCGGAGGGTGGCCGAGCGCAGCTCGTCCCGGCTCTTGATGGCGGTGGTGAGGTCGTCCTGCAGTCGCTGCTTGAGGCTGGTGGTCATGAGCCGATTTTCGCACCCCCGGCGGACGGATGCGCCGCAATAACGGGTGCAGCGCCGCACGCGCGAGTGCGGCGCCGTACGCGCGGCCGAACGCGCAGCCGGGCAGGCGCCCGGCCGGACGCCCCGTCTGACACGATGGACCCATGCGCGCGCGATACGGAGTACCCCTGGGTGTGGTGGCGGCCGGCGCGGCCGGTGTGGCCTACGCGGCCGGTTTCGAGGCCCGGTCCTTCAGGCTGCGGCGCATCGACGTCCCGGTCCTGCCGCAGGGCATGCGCCCGATCCGCATCCTCCAGGTCTCCGACATCCACATGGTCTCCGGCCAGGACAAGAAGCGCCGCTGGCTGCAGTCCCTCGCGGGCCTGCGCCCCGACCTCGTGGTGAACACCGGCGACAACCTGTCCGACCCCACCGCGGTGCCCGAAGTCATCGACGCGCTCGGCCCGTTGATGCAGTTCCCCGGCACGTACGTGTTCGGCTCGAACGACTACTACGGCCCCAAGTTCCGCAATCCCGCCCGCTACTTGGTGGAGAAGGCGCGCGGCCAGCACGGCCTCAACGGCAAGAGCCAGGGCGCGCACGGCGTCATCCGCAACCCCTGGGGCGACCTGCGTGACGCCTTCGAGGCGGCCGGCTGGGTGGGCCTGAGCAACTCCCGCGGACGCGTCAAGCTCGCCCACGGCCCCGTGCTCGGCCTCACGGGCCTGGACGACCCGCACATCAAGCGCGACCGGTACGCGCAGGTGGCGGGCGGCCCCGACCCGGACACCGACTTCAACCTCGCCCTGGTGCACGCGCCCTACCTGCGGGCGCTCGACGCGTTCACCGCGGACCGCTACCCGCTGATCCTCGCCGGCCACACCCACGGCGGCCAGGTCTGCATCCCCTTCTACGGGGCGCTCGTCACCAACTGCGACCTCGACACCGGCCGGGTCAAGGGCCTGTCCCGCCACACGGCCACCGGCTGGACCTCGTACCTCCACGTCTCCGCGGGCTGCGGCGCCAACCGCTACACCCCGGTCCGCTTCGCCTGCCCCCCCGAGGCCACACTCCTCACCCTGCGGTAGCCCTCCCCGGGCTTTCCCCGGCCTTCGCCAGCCGTGACGCACCTCACCCTCTCCCCGGGGGGCGCCCCGCCCGCTCCCAGGTGCGCCCGTACCCGGCCGGCGCCCTCCCCACCCCCGCCCCGACCTCCGCAAAACCGGATTTCGCGTCCGGCCCCGGGTCCGCTAAAGTAATCCTCGTTGCACCGGGGTGTGGCGCAGCTTGGTAGCGCGCTTCGTTCGGGACGAAGAGGCCGTGGGTTCAAATCCCGCCACCCCGACTCGGTAAGCAGCAGATCAGGGCCCCGATCCTTCCGAGGATCGGGGCCCTGATCCGTTCCCGGGGGCGTCTTGGGAGCCATTTGGGAGCCAACCTCAACATGCGGCTCCCGGGACGGGAGCCGCCCGGCTCGGCGGAACGCCTGAGACGGCCCTCACGACGGCGCTACGGTCGCCTGCACGGACTGCCGACCCTGGGGGCGCCCCATGCAGGAAAGATCAGCGGCCCGGGGCTCGGGAGCCGTGCCGACGTCCCGACCTCTCTTCGCCGGAGAGATACCGCTGCCCGAGGTCATGGCCCGACTCCAGCAGGACGCCGTGGCTCGATCGGGAGGGGAACGAGTTCGTGATCCGAGCGGCGGTAGCTCGTGGGCGAATCAGCCGGCGGGCTCTCGGGACAGCCCGAATGATCGAGCCTGCTGAGATCCACGAGTTCGCATGGCCGCAGCACTTCGAGGGGGGCTGACGTCAACCGTGGTGCATGTCAACGACCTTGAGGCCTGCTTCGGTCAGCCTCGTGGCTACTCAACGGTTGACGCGTGGGAGGAGTTGGAGGCCGCGGTCGGGCCGCTGCCGTCGGACTACAAGGAATTCGTGGCTGCCTACGGTCCAGGCGTCGTCGGCGGCTTCCTCCACGTCCTGCACCCGGCGTCCGCAGGTCACGGCATGTTCGAGATCATGGAACGTATGGCTCCGCTCTACCAAGAGCTGGTCCCGGGCCCCATCCCGCACCCGGTCTTTCCCTCGGAACCGGGCATGGTTCAGTGGGCGATCACCGTGGAAGGCGATGCCTGCTTCCTCGTGCCACGGCCCGGAGGTGGGTGGCGCATCGGGGTCTGGTTCCGACAGTGGGCCCAGTGGGAGGAGTACGAGGACAGCGTCCCGGACTGGCTCCTCAGGCAAGCGGGGGGCACGTTGGTCATCGACGGCCTGCCCCTGCATGTCCGCGGTGGATTCGTGCCCGTCGACTGATCTCGGCTCGGACACCCGGCAACGCGCCCAGCGCGTCCGGCCACGACGGCGGGCGAACGTACAACGGTGAGGGAATGTTCGCCGGACACGCGCGCATGCAGCGGCGCCTGCTGCGGGTGCGGATGCGCTGATCGCGTCCACGGACGGATCCGGAAGCGGGAAGATCCGGGGAACGAAACCGTTGGTGGGAGTCCGGTGATCACTCAGGGCGTGAAAATCACGACACGCTGCCACGACTGCGGCGGTGAGCTGACCCGCGACGTGGGTCAGTTCACCGAGCGCGGGCAAGTGCGGTGGGGCATCGAAGGACAGTGCCAGAACTGCCCCAATGCCTGGTGCGAGCAGGGCAGTGGCGCCACTCCCGAGGAGATCCGCGAGGCTCTTCTGGCGCAGCAGGGCCCCGCGCGACTCCGTCTTGCCGGGCCGGAGCCGAGCATGGTCCCCGTGCTGCGGGCCCTGCGGGAGCTGCACGGGCTCTCGCTTGCGCAAGCCCGGGCCATGGCCCACGAGTTGAGGACGACCGGTCTGACCGGCACGCTGGTGGAGATGGAATGTGTGGCTGCCGGCCTCCGCCGCCGCTCGGTCGCGGTGACCATCGAGACGGCAGCCGGCTGACAGCCCGCACCTCATCCGCAGAGTCGCAAAGCCGCGGCGCCGCGGACCGTCCGCGAAACGCGCCGCGCCGCCCGGAGGGGGTCCGGGCGGCGCGGCGCCGTGTGCTCAAGCAGAGCTCGGGCGGGATCAGTTGGTGAAGTACAGGTACTTCCAGGCTCCGTACGTGGACGTGTTCACGTAGTCACCGGACGCCGTGTCGATGTAGTCCGCCTTGACCCGGACCCTGATGCCGGACTGCCCCGGCGCCCCGATGGCGACGATCGACTTTCCGGTGCTGCTGAGCCGGAAGTACTGGGAACCCGCCGCGTACCACGTGCCCGCGTAGTAGATCTGCAGGTCGAGGCGCTGGGCGCGGCCCGGGTAGGCCGTCATGACCGTCGTGACGTACGGATCGGTCGACTTGTGGAACCAGTAGTAGGACGTCGAGCCGATCTTGCCGGTCCTGTAGTACCTGGCGATGCTGGTCGAGAGCGCGACCCGCGTGTACGCGACCCCCCTCACCGTCCGCGGGGCGCTGCGCGCGTCGCCCTTGTAGACGACGGTGATGGCCGTGTCCCGCACCAGCTGCAGGGTCGTGCTGATGTAGCCCTGGGAGTTGACCGTCCCGGACCGCAGCAGCTTGTTGGGCTTGTCCCCGCCGTAGGGGTCGGCCCAGATCTCCACGGTGCGGTTCTTGTAGGTGGCCCCGAGGCGCGCGGTGAAGGTCACCTTGGTGTTGTAGTTGTACATCTTCCCCGTGTTGTTGACGGAGAGCGCGGTCGCGGTGCGGGAGACCGCCACGTTGCGGGACGTGCTGACCGCCGTGTGCGCGGCGTCGCCCGCGTAGGAGACCTTGTACGTCACCGTGCCGCCGGCCGGCGGGGTGTCGCTGAACGCGAACGTCCCGTCCGCCTTCGGGTGGACGGCGGCCAGCGCCTTGCCCTGCGGGCTCTCCAGGTCCACACGGACGACCTGGAGCGTGGCGCCGGAACTCACCGGCACCGTCACCGACAGCTTCCCCGACACGGTGAGGGCCTTGCCGCGGGTGGCGGTCGCGGGCGCCGTCACCGTCAGGATCGGGGCGTTCTTCGTCGGGTCGGTGAGCACCTTGACGGTGTAGCCGGTACCGCTGCTGCTGCCGCTGCCCACGAGCGCGAAGATCCGGGAGTAGTCCGGGGCCCACGTGAGCGCGGCGGCTCCGGTGCCCCCGACGGCGTACGTGTGCAGGGGCTGGGTGGTGTTCGGCTTGTACACCGCCACGTTGGTGCCGGACGCCTGGGCGACCAGCCCGTTGCCGGCGATGTCGGCGCGCTGTCCTGCCGGGTAGGCCCCGGCGGCGGTGAACTTGCCACCGGCGTAGCCGTCCCGCTGCGTGCCGTTCACCAGCACCTGCGGGGTGCTGCCGGGCACCAGGTCGATGTCCCCGATACCGGAGTTGAGCGTGTAGTCGCCGAAGTACCACGCGGTCGATTTCGGAGTGCCG
This sequence comes from Actinacidiphila rubida, assembly GCF_900110255.1. Lineage (GTDB taxonomy): Bacteria > Actinomycetota > Actinomycetes > Streptomycetales > Streptomycetaceae > Actinacidiphila > Actinacidiphila rubida. The sequence continues at coordinate 23,190 of NZ_FODD01000051.1, read as the reverse complement.
GTGGAGACGTCGACGACGGACATCGAGTCCGTGGAGATGCCGGTCTCCCCGATGGCCAGGACACCGGGTTCCGACGGGTTGGTGTCGAGGATGCCCGGCCCCCAGATACCCGGCCACGGCCCCGGGAACTGCCCGAGGGTCACCGGGTCCGCCGGAGGCGGGGTCGGGTCGCCGGTGGGCGGCGGTGTCGGCGGCGGCGTCGGGGTGTCCGTCGGGCTCGGGTCCGCGGTCGGCGTGTCCGTCGGGCTCGGGTCCGCGGTCGGCGTGTCCGACGGGCTCGGGTCCGCGGTCGGCGTGTCCGTCGGATCCGGGGTCGGATCGCCGGACGGCGTCGGGTCCGCCGTCGGGGTGTCCGTCGGCGTCGGGTCCGCGGTCGGCGTGTCCGACGGGCTCGGGTCCGCGGTCGGGGTGTCCGTCGGATCCGGGGTCGGGTCTCCGGACGGTGTCGGGTCCGCCGTCGGCGTGTCCGTCGGCGCCGGGTCGGACGTCGAGGCGTCCGCCGGAGCGGCGGCCAGCGACCGCGCCGTCGTCGTGCCGGCCGTCGTGCCGGCCGACGGGTCGACCGACCCGAGGTTGCCGCTCCACTGGTCGCCGTACGTGAACCAGACCTTGCCCCCGGCGAAGGCCACGTACCTCGGGCCGACGTCCGTGGCCACCGTGTAGCGGGTCCTGACGTCCAGGGTGGCCGCGTCGAGCGCCACGATCTGGTGGCTGCCCTCGGCAGCCGCGTACAGGACCGTGCCGTCCGCGGACAGCGTCAGGTCGCTGACCCCGCTGACCCCGCTCACCGAGTCGACGAGCGTGCCGTTGTAGTCGGTGGCGACGATCTTCCCCGACGTGTGGTCCCCGACGAAGACCCGGTGCAGCGCGCCGTCGGCGACGATGCCGCCGGGCGAGGTGACCACGGCCTGGGCGGCCGTGGCGGAACCGGCCGCCACGACGCTCAGTGCCACCGAGCTGAATGTGACCGCGAGCACTGTCGCGGTAGAAATGCTGCGCCTACGCACAGTGTGTTTTCCCCCCACGGGAAAGCCGGCGGAGCCGGCTGGAAGCGAGCGCGCCGCGTGAACGCCGCACCTGCCTCCGGGAAACGGACGGTGGTGCGGTGCGCGGCTGCGGGCGACAGCATATGCGCGGGGAGGCCGGTCTGACGACCGATAACCGCGGTGCGCACCCTCGCCGTTCGGCGTCCCTTCCGAGGTGCGCGGCCCGGTCGGCGGCCCTCACCCGTCAGGGCTTGCTGAGGTCGCCGAGGGCGGGGTCGCCGGCCCAGGTGTACTCCAGCTGGACCGCGCCGTTCGCGAAGGCGTGCGACGCGGTCAGGCGCAGGGCGGACGGCATGGCGCCGCCCTCGAACACGCGCTTGCCGCTGCCGAGCACGACGGGGTAGACCCAGAGGTTCAGCTGGTCGACGAGGCGCCGGGCCAGCAGCGACTGGACCAGGTCGAGGCTGCCGATGACGTGGACGCGGCCGTAACGCTCTTTCAGCCCGGCCACGGCCTCCGCGAGGTCGCCTTCCAGGACACTCGCGCCGTCCCAGCTCAGCGGCTCCTTGAGGGTGCGGCTGGCGACGAACTTCGGGACGGTGTTGAGCAGGCGCGTGAAGTCCATCTCGGCCGGAGCCGTGGGCCAGTACCCGGCGAAGATGTCGTACGTGCGCCGGCCCAGCAGCAGCGCGTCCATGCCCTTGGCCTGCTCGAAGATGAGCCCGCCGGCTTCGGGGTCGAGCAGCGGCGCCTGCCAGCCGCCGTACGCGAAGCCGTCCTCGGGATCCTCCTCGGGGCCGCCGGGGGCCTGCGCGATGCCGTCGAGGGTCATGAACTCGGTGACGACGAGCTCGCTCATGCGGTGCTCCTGTTCCTTTGCCTTTTCCTGGGACGCTCGGAATCGTTCTCCCTTTGGTGACGGCCCCCGCGCCCCGGACTCATCGGTCCCCGGGCCGAGGGGACGGTCAACGACGGTCAGCCGCGGTCGGCGTGCGTCGCGGCGGAGCGCAGGAGGGCGAGGGCCTGGTCGAGGGTGACGTGGGGTTGTTCGTTCCAGCGCGGGTAGGGCAGGGCGATGCCGCGGGACCGCAGGACGGTGTCGAGGTGGTCGCCGGCGGTGGTCGCGGTGTACTCGGTGCCGTAGCCGAGGTGGAACAGGGCGCGTTGGGCGCCGAGGATGCACCGGCGGCCGGTGCGGGTCCGCAGCCTGTCACCCGTCCTGGCCCAACCCCACTGCTCCAACACCAGTGCGGTCAGGCCGAGATGCTCGGCCGGGGTGATCCGCAGCCGGGCGACGGCCTCGCCGCGGCGGGCGGGGTGCAGGGACAGCAGCCGGTCCGGCAGTACCCGCCACAGGCCCTGCGGCAGCCGCCCGCGGGCCGTCGCGCCGATGGGCCCGGGACGACGCGAGACGAGGGCGTCCCGCACCAGCTCGTCGGTGGCGGCGCTCACCAGGGGGTGCGCGGTGACGGGTTCGAACTCCCGGTGCGCGGCGGCGGGTTCGAACTCGTGGTGCACGGCGGCGCGGAGATGGCGCTCCACGTCCCGGACCAGGCCGGCCCCGAGAGATTCGATGTCGGGCGGGCGCGTGGTGGTGTCGCTCATGGCTGGGCGTCGTTCATGGGTGGGCCTCCGTGCGGTCGGCGGCGCGCGCCCGCGCGAGAGTGCGCGCCACTCGCCATGAACGCAGAGGGGGCCCGGCGCCCCGCGGGACGCGGCCGCACCGACCCGGCCGGAACACCGCAATGGCGGCGCCCGCGCGGGTGCGGCCCGAACGTCAGGCGGGCGGCGCGGTCGCCTGTTCGACGGCCGCCAGCACCGCCGCCCACGGCAGCTCCCGTGCCGGCACCGACGCCCGCGGCTCCTCCAGCGGCCACACCTCGGGACCGTGGACCAGCCGCACGCCGGCCGACCGGAGCGCGGCGAGGTGGCCCTCCCAGGCGGGGTGCCGGGCGTGTGCGGCGTTCACGCCGGGGAGGACGACGACCGGCAGCCCCACCGTGCCGATGGCCTCGCACACCTGCGTGAGCGCCTGGTTGTCGCCGATGCCCAGCGCCAGCTTGGCGACGGTGTTGGCGCTGGCCGGCGCGACGACGAAGCAGTCCGGCTGCGGGTGCGGCCGCGCCTCGTCGGGGAAGCGCGGCCCGCCCCGTACGGGCAACCCCGTCAGTTCCTCGAGCCGCTGGACCTCGCCGGTCCGCCGCAGCCACGCCCCGGCCGTCGGCGTGAGCGTCACCGCCACCCGCCACCCGCGCTCCAGGGCGGGCGCCACCAGCCCCGTCCGCAGCCGCTCGACTCCCCCCGCGCCGGACGCCACCACACCCAGCACCCCACGGTCCGCCGTACCCACCGCACCACCCGTCGCCTCGCGGGACCGCGTCCCGGCCCGTGCCCCATTGTGGGAGGCGCGCCCCTCGCGCGTGACACCTTCCCGCGACCGGCCTCGTGGCGACGGAGGCGAATTCCGGACAGAGTGGCGAACCTCACGGAAACCCGACATAAGGAACTTGTCCGTAAGCTTGCTCGTCTGCTCCTGACGAGGACGCGAAGGAAAGGCGGCAGGGTCCGGCATGGGCGAGGAATGGGGCGGTGACCGTCGCCACGACGACACGGCACACGAGCAGCGGGCACAGCTGTCCCCGCAGGCGGATGCCCCGACGTCCGTACTGCCGGAGCCGCCGGGGCACGGGCCTGGGCAGGACCAGGGACCCGGGCCGGGCCCGGACCAGGCCGCGGGCAGGCGCCGCCAGGGCAGGCTCGACCTGAACGTCCCGCAGGTCGCGGGAAGCGCGGTCGCCGCGGTGGTGGCCGCCAAGCTCGCCTCGAACCTCGGCGTCTACGGCACGATCGCGGGCGCCGGCGTCGTCAGCGTCCTCGGCACCTGCGGCGGCTCGATCCTCCAGCACGTCTTCCGCCGCACCGGCCATCACATGCAGGAAGTCGCCGTGCAGGCCCGTCCCGGCGTGCGCCGGGTGCGCGGGCAGGCGGCGCCGCGGGCGAACGGCGACGGGCGGACCGTGCTGCTGCCGGAGGCACGCCCCGCCGATCCCGCGGACCCCTCGGCCACCCGCCCCCTGACCAGCGCCATTCCGCTCCCCGCCCCCGCCCCGGCCCCGGGGGAGTACCCGGTGGCCGCCCCCGGGCACGGCGGTGACGTCGGCCACGCCGAGGGGCACGCGGAGGGCGGCGTCCGGCCCGGCCGTGACGGGTACGGCGCGGCCACCGCGTACCGGTCCCGCCGGCGCGGCGCCTGGAAGCGCCCCGCGGTCGCCGTCGCCCTCGCCTTCGGCCTGACGATGGCCGGCATCACCGGCTACGAGGCCGTCGCCGGCGAGAACATCAGCGGTGACGGCCACGGCACCACCATCGGCAACGCCGTCACCGGCCACGGCTCGTCGCACTCCGGGGGCGGGAGCACGCCCACACCCGGCGGCGACACCCCGTCCCAGGGCACGACGAGCAGCCCGTTCGGCAGCGACCCCAGCGGGCGGCCGCGCCGCGACACCACGCCCACGGCACCGCAGCCCTCGGACACCCCGTCCCAGGGAAGTGGCACCGGCAGCGGTTCCGGCACGGGATCCGGCGACGGCAGCGGCCCGACCGGCGGCACGCACACCACCCCGACGCCGACGTCCCCGGCACCCACGTCCCCCACGCCGGCCCCCTCCGCCACCGGAACGCAGGGCGCCGGGACCGCGGACGCCGGCACGTCGAACGGCTCGTCGGCGCCGTAACGCCCCCGACGCCGGGCCACCGTGTCGGGGTGACGCCCCAACCTCCCTCGGCCACAACGCCGTTGCGGCACCCGGCCGTCACATCCCCGCGCGTTCACGCCGCCCCGCCCCCTCCGCCCCGCGACGGATACGGCCTGATCCGGCCTGCCCGCGCGGCGACTTGGCCGCAGGTCACATTGACGACGTCTCCGGCCCGCCCTTACTGTGCGAGTGAATGTGAGGGAGCGAGTAAGCCGGTGCAATTCCGGCACGGTCGCGCCACTGTGTGCCCCCGGCCCCGGCCGCGGGTGAGTCAGACACTCCTTCCTCGCGCCCGCTCCATCGAACTGGGACGCACGATCCCCAAGGAGGGCTTCCTCATGAGCAGTCTGTCCGCCTCTGCCGCCACGCACGGCGCCACCACCCCCGAGGCCGGAGCACCGGCGATCCCGGTCGTCGTTCCCCACGCCCGGGCCGTGCTACTGCTGGTCAGCACCGCGGTGATCGCCCTCGCGGTCTACTACTTCATCGGCGTCGACCAGGGCGCCGTCTCCGTCTTCGGCAACGACATGCACGTCCACGAATTCGTGCACGACGCACGGCACTTCCTCGGTTTCCCCTGCCACTGAGCCGCGGGAACACCGGGAACCACCATGGTCAAGCGCATCATCGGGCGCGGCCTGCTGGCCGGCGCCGTCGCAGGGCTGCTCGCGTTCGCATTCGCGCGGATCTTCGCCGAGCCGCAGATCGACAAGGCCATCGCCTACGAGAGCGGCCGCGACGCCGCGCAGGAGGCGCTGGACAAGGCCGCGGGTCTCCCGCCCGACATGGGGGGCGGGCCCGACCTCTTCTCACGAACGGTGCAGGCCGACGTGGGTCTCGGGGTCGGCATGGTCTTCTTCGGCATGGCGATGGGCGCGCTGTTCGCGGTCGCGTACCTGCTGTGCCTGGGACGCACCGGCCGGCTCCGGGCGCGCACCCTCTCGGTGCTGGTGGCCGGCGGGGGACTGCTCGGCTTCTACGTCGTGCCGTTCCTGAAGTACCCGGCGAACCCGCCGGCCATCGGGCACGCGGAGACCATCCAGCAGCGCGGCAGCCTGTACCTGGTCATGGTGCTGTGCTCCGTGGTGTTCCTGGCCGGGGCCGTCTGGCTGGGGCAGCGCCTCCAGACGCGGTTCGGCAACTGGAACGCCACGCTGCTAGGTGCGGCGGCGTACGTCGTCGCGATCGGGATCGTGATGGCGCTGCTGCCGTCGCTCGGTGACCTGTCCGACAACGTCCGCCTCTACGGCCACCACGCCACGGAGACGCCGCTGCCGCTCACCGACCCGCGGGGGCACATCGTCTATCCGGGCTTCCCGGCCGACGTGCTGTTCGGCTTCCGCCTCTTCTCGGTCCTCGCGCAGCTCGTCCTGTGGGGTGCGATCGGGCTGGTCTTCGCGCCCATGGCACAGCGCCTGCTGCAGCCGGCTCCGGCCGGGGCGAGGCCGAAGGAGGCGTCGCCGGGGGCCGGTTCCGCACCGGACCCGGTGACGACGTGACGGAGGGGGCTGCCGGCCGCGGTCGGTCCGGGGAGGCGGCGGCACCCGGCGGTGCGGCCGAACTCCCCGGCACCGAAAGCGCTTTGGCGGCCCTCGGCCCGTTCTTCACCGTCGACCGCCATTCCCCGGCGCATCCGCCGTCCGGGACGTGGCGGGAGCTGCGTGAGATCATCCGCGACCCGGCCGTCCTGGACGAACGGGTGTCCTCCGTACGGCAGTTCCTCGCCGCGGGCAGCGGCGGCACCGCCGGGACGGTCGAGATCCGGGTGGCCGCGTCCGTGGCGCACCTCGGCATGGCGGCCCGGCTCGCCTCCCCGCTGCTGGCAACAGCCTTTCTGCGCAGGCGTGTTCCGCTCCTCACACTGGACGATCTGCGCTGGCAGCCACTGCTGGGCGGCGCGTTCCCGCTGTCGCTGCCGTGGGACCCGCGCACCGCGGACCTCGCCCGGGCCGGCGGCCCTCTGTCCACCGTCCTGGTCGACGGCGTCGCCCGGCCCCTCGCCGGGGCGTTCGCACGGTTCGGTGTCTCCGAGCGGATCCTGCGCGGCAACACCGCCTCGGCCCTCGCGGGCGCGGCACGGATGCTCGCGACGGCGCGTGGCGAAGCGCGGCTCCTCGTCGGGCCGTCCCCCGAAGCCCGCCTGCTCGTCGAGGAGTTGCTGCGGCACCCGTACCTCAGGGACGCCGGTGCGTACGCCCCGACCGGGCCGGGGTCCTTCCGCCGCCGCAGCTGCTGCCTGATCTACCGCGCGGCGCCCGGGCGCGACGGCGCCCTCTGCGGCGACTGCGTCCTCGACCGTCCCCCGGCCCGCACCCCGTAGCCCGTAGCCCGGCTCAAGCGGTCGCGCCGCCACCGCCCATCGAGCCGCTGACCCACTCCGCCAGCCACGCCCCATGCGCCACGTCACGCCTCGCCCGGCACGCCTCGCGTCACGGGCGGAACTGGATCACCGCGTAGGTGCCGCTGGTCCGCCAGTCCTCCCCGCTCGCGTCCAGCGCGGCGAGCCCGGACTCCGAGAGTCCCACCGCCACGTCCGACTTCAGGGTGCGCAGCGCCAGCAGCGGGCTCGGGAAGTGCGCGGTCAGCTCCGCGAACGGCGTGGTGGCGGGCCAGCGCCGATCGCCCACGAGACGGCGGTAGTTGAGGTCGCCCTTGGAGATCGTGACGGTGGCCTGAGCGAGATCGGCGCGCAGGTCGGGCGGCATCTCGGCGTACGGCAGCGGCGCGCAGGAGAACGGGTGGGCGCGGACCAGCAGGCACCCGCCGGCCAGCGCGTCGTGCAGCCGGGCGCCGATCTCGCCCGCCCGGCCGGGGGCCTGCGCGATCCGCCGCACGCACGCGACGACGTCGGCGGTCGTCGCGTCGGAGACGTAGTACGGGTACGGCTTGACGTGCAGCACCACCGCCGCGGCCCGTCCGGTGTGCAGGAGCCGGTCGATCAGCAGCAGGTCGGGGAGGAGTTCGCGGCCGGCGTTGTCGGCCAGCACGTACACCGGGCCCGGCGGGGACGCGTCGAGGTGCCGCCACAGCAACGCGCCGTCGTCCGCGACGAGATGCTCGCCCTTGCCGTCGAGGTCGCCGGAGGAGATCTGGAACCCGAGGTCGGCCTTGTTGCCCCACAGCGCGCTGCTGAGCATCGCCTGGTCCTGGGCGTCCGCGGGCCGGCCGGACAGCGCGTCCAGCGCCGCGAGTTCGGCCTCGACGGCCGGACCGTCCAACTCGGCGGCCTTGAACGGCGCGAAGGGGTCGAGGCCCTGCCACGGGCCGGGGCCGAAGTAGCCGACGGCTTCGAGCAGCCGCCGGTAGAAGTAGCTCTCGGACCACAGGAACGGCACCTCGAACCACGGCCGCCGCAGTTGCCCCTCGCCCCAGCGGGCCCACCGGTCGGCGCCGTGGGCGTCCTCGGGCAGCGGCGCGATCACCCCGTCGGTGACCTCGGCCATCAGCGCGTCGAGCGCCCGCTGCCGCTCGGGCGGGTAGGGCGTGGCGTCCCGCACCTTCCGCACCAGCGCGGGATGCCGCTCGGCCAGCACGGACCAGGCGAACGAGCCGGCCTCCTGGCAGGTGATCACCGGCGCGCTGCGCGGTGCGGACTCCGTCTCCACCCGAACCTCCACCGACCTTCCCGTCGTCGCCTGCCACCGTACGGGCCGCGGGTGCGTGTGGCGCGCAACCGCCCGCCCGTGTGGCGCGGTCCGGGCGCTCCTCCCCGGCCCTCGGGCTCGACGGTGACGGCCCGCGCGGCGGACTCGCCGACCGGGACGTCGACGGTCGGCGCCATGCCGTGGGAGCAGCCGAACGACAGGTTCGCGGTCCGGCAGGTGGTGCCGCCGGCGGCCCGGCCGTCGCCACCGCCCGTGCCGCCGCCGCTGGTTCCGCTCGTCCTCAGCGGGTGCCCAGCCGGGCAGTGCGCAGCGACGCGACGAGCAGGCACGGCACCGCGGCCAGGACCTCGACCGCGGCGCTCGCCAGCAGCGCCGGGACGGTCCCGATCGCGGCGGCCAGCACGCCGGTGCCGGCGACCGCCAGCGGCACCACGCCCAGGCTCAGCAGGGTCTGCACGCTGCTGATCCGGCCGCGCAGCTCGTCCGGCGTGCGGGCCTGCCCCAGCGCACCGCAGCTGACGCCGACGACCGCGCCCGAGATCCCGACGACCCCCGCCGCTGCGGCGGCCGCCGCCAGGCCCGGGACCAGCGACATCGCGGCCAGTGACGCGGCCTGCGCGAGCACCGCCGCCGCCACGACCAGGCCGATCCGGCGGGTGACCCGCCACCGCAGCAGCACCGCCGAGCCGGCCGCCGCGCCGACCCCGAACGCCGACAGCAGCAGCCCGATCCCGCCCGCACCCCAGCCGCGCTGGTCCGACAGCAGCGCCAGGCCCACGTTCATCGGCCCGACGAACCCGAGGTTGGTCAGCAGCCCGACCAGCAGCAGCGCGCTCACCACGCGGTTGCGCACCACCGCGGACAGACCGTCGCGCAGCGACCGCAGGTAAGGCGTCCGCGCCGCGGCGGCCGCGTCCCCCGCGCCGGCCGGCACCGGACGCGGGCGGATGCCGTACACGGCCACCATCGAGGCGGTGAAGCTCAGCGCGTTGATCGCGCACGCCCAGCCCAGCCCACCGCTCGCGACCAGCAGCCCGCCGAGCGGCGCGCCCGCCACCAGTGCGCCGCGCAGGGCCAGTTCCCGCAGGGCTGCGGCCTGCGGCAACTGCTCGGTCTCCAGCAGCCGCGGCCGCACCGAGCCGGCCGCCGGCAGGAACAACGCGTCGATCGCGCCCAGCAGCAGCGAGACCCCCACCAGCATCCCGACGCCCGGGCTCAGCACGGCGAGCGCCGCCGCCCCCAGCATCAGCACCGCGCGGGCGGCGTCGCTGCCGATCATCAGCCGCCGCGCGTCGAACCGGTCGGCCAACGGCCCCGCGAACAGCAGGAGCAGCATCCGCGGTATCGCCGAGGCGGTCATCACCGCACCCGCCGACGCGGGCCCGCCACTCCGTACGGCGGCCCAGCTCAGCGCCACGTACCAGACCTGGTCGCCGACCGTGGACGCGCCCTCCCCCAACAGCAGGCGCAGAAAGGAGCGTTCGCGGTACGCGGGACGGACACCGGCGGGTGCGGACGTCAGGGTGGTCATCTCACGACTCCGGTCGCTCGGGGAACGCGTGGAAGAACAGGAAGACGTGCTCACGGCCGTCGTCCGGCCGGGCATCCTGCCGGGCCGCGTCGCGGTACCGGCGGACGACGGTGTTCAGCTCCTCGCTCAGCGCGCCCAACTCCTCGGCGCTGAGCCGCAGATAGGACTCGCTACTGGTCATGGCCTGCCGCCACGCGTCGTCCCACTGCTCGGCCTCGCGCTTCCAGACGCCCAGCCGCTCGTACTGCTGCGCCGCCATCTGCGCACCGAGCGCACTGACGGCCGCCTGCATCTCCGGCTCCTCGAAGTCCTGCTCCGAGAAGCTGAACGCCCCAGGCGCCGCACGCCACACCCGCTCCCGGCGGTTCCGCGCGAGCTCCGGCGCCTCCTCCAGAAACCCGTGCCGCCCCAACTCCCTCAAGTGGTAGGCGATCTGCCCGGCATCCACCCCCAGCCGCCGGGCCAGCACCGCCCCCGTCGCCGGCCCGAACTGCGCCAACTGCCGGAACAACTGCCGCCGCAACGGATGCGCCAGCCCCTTCAACGCCTCGGGATCAGTAATACGCCGCGTCTCACTCATGCCCCGAGGCTAGACCCAGAAGCTTTCTTCTGGAAGCTCTTTTCCAGAAGAAAGCTTCTGGGTCTCCCGCGGCTGGCCGGGGACGGTCCGGAAGGGGACGATCCGGGTGTGTCCCCGCAGAGCTTTGCAAGGCCCCGGCCCACCTCTTCGGAAAAAGCCGCCATGCAAAGCTCGAGGAGACACACCCGGAGTGGCCCCTGACCCCACCCACGAACCCGCACCGCCAGGGGCGCGGGGTCCCCCAGCCTTCGGCCGGGAGGTGCCCCCAACGCGAGCAACCACGGCGAACCGTCCGACATCGACGGCGCCGAGCCCCACCGCCCCCCTCAGAGCTCAGCGCAGCGCCCCGCACTGGAACAGCGCCGCCGGCCCCGGCTCCACCCGGACGCACCGCGCCCTCACCCACGCCTCGATCCATTCCCCCTGCCGGCTGACCGGCCCGGTCAGATCGACGTACCGCAGCCGCCCGTCCGCCACCAGCTGCAGGAACTCCGCCCGGGACGGGCTCGGTGCCGAGCCGGTGAACCCACCCGCGGGCAGCACCGCGGCATCGGAGTACAGCAGATACGGCGCGGCCGCCCGCCAGCTCAGCGTGAGGAAGAGGAACGGCGCCCCGCCCTGGTGAGCCCGGGTGTAAGCGAGCACCCGCTGCTCCTCCGGGCTGAGCCGGCCGTCCGCCGACGTCCCGGCCGACGTCCACCCGTGGCCGCCCCGAAGCCCCGCATCGGCCCCGTTCGCCCCGAACCCCGCCTCACCGCTCGCCACTCCGGCCGCCGTACGACCCCCTACTCCACTCCGCACTCCACTCCGCCGCCGCACGACCATTCCCGGCCCACCGCCGCGGTGAAGCCCCGTCTCCCGGGCCGCACCGCGCCGCGCGCCTGCCAGCACGGGCCCCGCCGTACCCATCCCGGAATGCCCGTACCGGGCGTCCAGGACGGACGACGCCCACGCGCCGGACGGCAGCAGCATCGCCACGAGCACAACACCGAGCCCGACCACGGCGGTTCGCCGCCGAAAGCCATCCGGGCGGCCCGAGCCCCACACTCCGCCGCGGGCACCGCCCGCAGCGCCCGCACCGACCCCGCCGCGGGCGACCGCGAGCAGCCCGAGCCCCACAGCCCCGCCGGCCGAGGCGACCGGCACGAGCCACGGCAGGAACCCGGGGAAGCGCCCCGCCACCACCGCCGACCAGCCCACGGTCCCCACGACCAGCGCGGGCAGGCCCCACAGGCCCACCCGGCCGCCGCGCTTCCAGGAGCGCCACAACTCGACCGTTCCCGCGCCGAAGAGCGCGGCGAGCGGTACGGCGACGACGCCCATGTAGTACGTGTGCTCGCCGACCGCGCCGGCGCTGAAGATCGCGAAGTACGTGGCCAGCCAGGCCGACCACAGCAGGAAGCCCGCCCGCAGCGGGTCCGTACGCGGCCGGCCCCGGCGCCGTACGACCCCGCACACCGCGGAGATCAGGGCCGCCGGATACAGCCAACCCGTCTGCGAGGACAGCGACTTGCCGAACATCTTGGCCCACTGCGCGGGCCCCTGGGTGCCGTGACCGGTGCCGGGGTGGCCTGTCGGGGTGGTGCCCACCATCACGGAGTCGGACACGCTGCCGGTGTCCTTCGCCGTCACGCCCAACGACGCGAACCGGCTGAGGAAGTTGTAGCCGACGACCTGGCTCACCGCCGAGTTGTCGGTCGTCCCGTCCACGTAGGGGCGGTCGTGCGCGGGGGTCAGCGTGACCGCCAGCACCCACGTCGCGGACACCGCCAGGCACACCGCGCCGGCCGCCACGAGGTGCGCCAGCCTGCGGCGCAGCACCGCCGGTGCGGACACCGCGTAGAGGAGGCCGAGCGCGGGCAGCACCGCCCACGCCTCCAGCATCTTGGCCTGGAAGGCCAGTCCGACCCAGAATCCGGCCGCGAGCAGCGGCCGCACCCGCGCGCCGACCGCGGCCTTGAGCGTCGCATCGGCGGCCAGCAGCACCAGCAACGTGAACGACGGATCCTCGACCTGCGTGCGGAACATCCCCGCGATCACCGGCGTCAGCGTGAACGCCGCGGCCGCGAGCAGCGCCGCGTGCACGCCCGCCCAGCGGCGTACCGCGCGGTGGAGCACCGCCACGCTGAGCACGCCCTCGATCGCCTGCGGCAGGGTCAGCGCCCACCCGTGGAAGCCGAACAGCCGTACCGACAGGGCCTGCGGCCACAGGAAGCCCGGCACCTTGTCGATGGTGATGGTGTTGCCGGGGTCGAACGAGCCGAAGAAGAAGCCCTTCCAGCTCATCGCCATGCTGTGCGCGGTCTCGGCGTAGAACGCGTGGTAACCACTGTGCCGCATGTCCCAGCAGAACAGCACGGCGGCGACGGCCATGATCGCCAGCAGCGCGGGGCGCGCGTACCGGGGGTCGCCGGGCGGCGTGCGCCACGGCGCGGAAACCGGCCGGCGCAGCCGCCCGAGCGGCCCCAACCGGCTCAGGCGGCCAAGTCGACCCAGCCGGCCGAACCGGCCGAACCGGCCGGGCGATCCGTCACTCGGGGCCGAGGGCGGCCCGGCGCTGTCGCCGGGCCGGGGGAGCAGGGTGGCGCCGCCGGTCATGAACGAACCTTCCGGTGTCCGGGTGCTGAGTCCTCAGGACACGGACGATTCCGGCTGCTCCCCCACCGCCATGCGGCGAACGTCCCACGCCCGTGTCGGTGAGGAAGAGGGGCGAACGGCCCCGAAGGATCCACCCCACGGCACCCGTTCCCTCGATCGACTCAGCCGCTGGACACCCGTCAGCGCGTTGACCAGGTAAAACGCCGGCATCACCACCCGGATGGGACATTCCCCGCACCCGGCTCACACGGCATCGGCACCCGGATCCCCCGACGTCCGCGCCCGGCTCACACAGCGCCGGGGCCCGCTTCGAGGCCCGCGGCGGAGTCCGGACCCGGCGGCCACGGCTCGACCCCGACGACCGCCGCGACCGGCAGCGGGCCGTAGATGTGCGGGAAGTCCTCGCCTCCCGGCACCGGGGGCTCGAAGCGGACCGGGGACGTGACGAGGTCCTCGTCGATCACCAGCACGACCAGGTCGTCCCGTTCCGGCGGCGACCCGTACACCAGGGCCGCGACCTTCGGGAGCTGATGCCGCAGCGAGCAGTGGATGAAGCCCACGTCCTGGAGGGTGCAGCCGCGCGTCGAGATCTCGTAGCTTCCCGACGCGACGGCGTCGTCCCACAGGTGGCGCTCGGTGAGGTGGAGGAGTTCGGCCATGCCGTGAGCGTACGGCCTGCGGTCAGGAGCGGGCGGCAGCCCGCGGCTCGCGCCACATCGGCCACATCTGGGGGCCGTCGGGCAGATCGACCGTGGTGCCGGTGAAGGCGAAGCCGAGCCGCTCGTACAGCGCGCGGCTGCGCATGCTGCTCGCCTCCAGGTACGCGGCCAGGCCCTCGCGGTCGCAGCGGTCCAGCACCGCGTCGATCAGGAGAGTGCCGACGCCCTGGCCCTGGACGTCCTCCGAGACGGCGATCAGCATCAGGTACTCGTGGGCGCGGCCCTTGGGGTGCGCGGCCTCCAGCAACCGGGCTATGCGCTCGACGCGTTCGTTGCCGGGGTCCACGAGCTCCCGGAACTCCGCGGGCCCGTCGGCGGCCTGGCCGTCGTCCGTCGCGTCCGCGTCCGCGTCGGCTGCCGATTCCGCTCCGGCGGCGTCCTCGTGGGCCGGGACGCTCAGCCACAGTGCGGCCGCCGCGCCGTCCTCGGTCATGTCGACGTACCCCTCGGCCAGGGCCGCGTCCAGGAAACCGCCCATCAGCCGGATGTGGGTGCGGCCGCGGTCCTCCGGGTCGGGGAAGACCCAACTGCTCACGGGGTCCTGCTGGAACGCCTCGTCCAGCAGTTTCGCCACCACGTCACGGTCCCCGGCCCCGGCCCTTCGGATCGCCACACCCATTGCGACAGTCCGCCCTTCGGATCAACTGATCGACGTGCACGGTCGGTTGCAGCCTAGACCGTCCCCGCGGACCGCTCGGTCCGGGCCTCGATCGCCTCGAGGACGGCCACCATGTCCGCCTTTCCGTACCCCAGTTCGACCGTCTCGGCGAAGAGCGCGTGACACACGTCCAGCAACGGTGACGCCAACTCGGCCTCCCTGGCTGCTTCAGCGATGAGCCGGTTGTTCTTCAGCACGTCCAACACCGCTGCCTGGACGTCGAAGTCACGGTCCCTCAACTTCGGCGCCTTCACCCGCGAGACTCCGCTCGCCATGGGTCCGGCGTCGACGACGGCGAGGAACGTCGCTTGATCCAGGCCGTGGCGCTCGGCGAAGTGGTACGCCTCCGACAGGCCGGTGACCGTCGTGATGAGGAAGAGGTTGACGGCGAGCTTCATGAGCAGCGCTTCGGGCGCCGACGTCCCGCACACGAAGCTCTCGTGGCACATGGGCGTGATCAACGCCCTTACGCGGGCGACCGCTTCGGGCGGTCCGGCGAGCATCGCCACGAGCCGCCCGGCCTCCGCGGGCGCACGGGACCCGGACACCGGCGCCTCGACGTACGTCCCGCCGGCCGCCCGGACGTCCGCTTCGAGGCCGCGCGAGTAGCCCGGTGACGTCGTGCCCATGTGGACGAGGGTGCGGTCGGCGACGAGGCGTGCGAACTCCGGGGTGCCCCGGCCGAGGACGGTGTCGACGGCCTTCTCGTCGGCCAGCATCACGAAGACGGTGCGCGCTCGCGCGAAGACCGCCGCGGGGCTCGCGGCGACGCCCGCACCGGCCTCCCGCAGCGCCTCGGCCGCCGCCGGGCTGCGGTTCCACACGATTAGCGGTGTCCCGCCGCGGACCAGGTTGAGCGCCATGGGCCGCCCCATCACTCCCAGCCCCAGGAAACCGACGTCCTCCACCACCGCACCCGCCCTCCGCTCCGCGGCCCCGAGCGGCGCGCCCCGAGGGCCGCGCCACCTGCCGCCTTGCCGATTATGACGAACGTCATAATACTGGTGTCCATGACGACTGTCATAGAGGGTGCGGTGGCCGGAGGCCCGGCGGGGACGCCCGTGGCCGCGCGGGCGGCTGCGGGGGTCGAGAGCCGTACCGCCGGCGGCGCCGTCCAGGGCGGCGGGGCCGACGGATCCGGCACCGTTGACGGGTCCGGCGGGGCCGACGGTGCGCGCCGCGACGCGCGGACCGGTTGGTGCGTGGCTCCGGCCCTCCCCGGCGACCGCCAGGCGCTTGCCGCGCTCTTCGCCGCCTGCTCCGAGGACACCGTCCGCCTGCGGTTCTTCGGACGGCTCCGCGCCTTCCCCCGCGACTACCTCGACGGCGCTCTCGCCGACCCGCCGCACGTCCACGACGCGGTGGTGGTCTACCGCGGCGGCGACCGGACCCGCCTGGCCGGGCTGGCGAGCCTCGTGGCGCCGACCCGGCCGGAGGGCGAGGCCGCCGCGCCGGAGATCGCGGTCCTGGTGGCCGACCCGTGGCAGCGGCAGGGCGCGGGCACGGCCATGATCACCGCGCTGCTCGCCCGGGCGCGCGCCCGCGGTGTCGTCCGCGTGCGGGCCTCGGTCCTCCCCGGACGGATGCCGCTGCTCGCCGCGCTCTCCCGCCGGCTGACGCCCGAGGTGGGCGGCTCGTCGTACACCCGGGACGGGCTGAGCACCGTCTATAAGCTGCGCTGAGCAGCGACACGGGCGGGCGCGACGCGCGTCCGCACCGAGAGGGGAGGTGGTCCGTCATGGCAGCTTCCGGCACGGCCGGCGAACCGCGCACGGACGAACCGCGCACGTACGGGCCGCGCACGTACGGGCCCCGCGAGCGGATGGTCTTCAGCGCCGCCCAGCTCATCCGGCGCGACGGCGTGGCCGCCACCGGCATGCGCGACGTCGCCGTCCACGCCCAGGCACCGCGGGGCTCGCTCCAGCACTACTTCCCCGGCGGCAAGGAGCAGTTGGTCAACGAGGCGGTGGCCTGGGCCGGCCGGTACGCGGGCCGCCGCATCGCCCGTTTCATGGCCGCGATGGAGCACCCCACACCGAGCGGGCTGTTCGCGGCGATGGTCCAGCAGTGGACCGGCGAGTTCGAGACGGCGGGATTCGGCGCGGGCTGCCCGGTCGCCGCGGCCACGGTGGACTGCGCGGACTCCACCGAGTCCACCCGCACCGCGACGGCCGCCGCGTTCGCCGCCTGGAGCACCCCGCTGGCCGACGCCCTCACCTCCATGGGCGTCCCCGCCGCCGAGGCCCCCGCCCTGGCCACCCTCATGATCAGCACCCTCGAGGGCGCCATCCTCATCGCCCGGGCGGAACACGACACCCGCGCCCTCCACACCGTCGCCCAGCACCTCGGCCCCCTCCTCGACACCCGCACGTCGTAGCCCGGCGGGCAGCGGTCGGGCAGGCAACCGTCGGACGGGAGGCGCACCGTCGGTACGGGACGAGTCCCGCGGGGCGGCGGGTCCCCCGGGCTCCGCCCGGGCGGGAGGTACCGCGCCAGCAGGCGGCCAAGCAACGGGCCGCCGCCCGGACTGCGGGCTCCACCCATCCCGCTTACTGTGTGGCCTACGGGAAGCCACCGCCCGGGCCCGGTCAGCCGGACCCGGGCGGGGCGGATCCTGACGGGGGCGGATCCCGGCGGGACGGGTCCCCGCGGGACGCACCCGCGCAGTGGACGCCACCGTCCCACCCCGCGCCCGTCCGCGACGCCAGGGCCGCCCGGGCCGCCCGCGACGCCCAAGGAGAGTTGCCATGGCCGATCCGATCCCCGAGCCGGAACGCGAGCCCGACCAGGGTCCGCTCCAGGACGCGGGCGAGCCGGCGACCGCGCCGACCAGCGAGTCCGCGATGCTCCCCGGCCGGATCGTCTGCGGTGTGGACGGCTCGGAGCCGTCCCTCGAAGCGCTGCGCTGGGCGGGCCGCCAGGCGTCCCTGACCGGAGCCTCGCTGGAGGCCGTCATGGCCTGGGAGATGCCGGGCGCGTGGGGCTGGGCCGGGCTGCCGGGCCTGCCCGAGGACTTCGACATGGAGGAGCCCGCCGCCGAGGCGCTGTCGGAGGCCGTCACCAAGGCCCTGCCGCCCGAGCAGGCGAAGGGCGTGAGCCAGGTGATCGTCATGGGCAACCCCGCTGAGGCCATCCTCGACCGCGGCGAGGGCGCGGAGCTGATCGTGATGGGGGTCAGGGGTCTGGGGACGTTCAAGGCCACCCTGCTGGGCTCGGTGAGTCACACCGTGACGCTGCACGCGTCGTGCCCGGTCGTGGTGGTGCGCGGGGCCGCCGAACAGGCCGCGGCGAGCGGCGAGTAGCAGCGCCTGCCCGAGGGCCCGCCCGGCCCACGCCGAGCGCACATCCCGCCCGCGCCCTGCCCCGCCCGCTCTCCGCCCGCGTGCCCCTCACCTGCACGCTCGCCGGGGTTGTCCACAGGCTGCGCCGAGGGCCTCACCGAATGTGCGCGCGGCGGAGCATGATGGGTGCATGAACGAGATCACCGGATCCGCGGGTGGATCCATGCCGGAGGCCGGCACCATGCCGGAGTGGGAGAAGCGCTTCCGCGCGCCGCGCGTCGGGCTCCCCGAGTGGGCGGAGGACGCCCCTCACCACAGCCTTTTCGTCTCGAACGTGACGGGCACGTACGAGCTGTACGCGTGGGACCGCACCTCGGGTGGGCGCCGCCAGGTCACCGACCGGCCCAACGGCACCACGGAGGGCGCCCTCAGCCGGGACGGCGCGTGGGTGTGGTGGTTCTCGGACACCGACGGCGACGAGTTCGGCGTGTGGATGAAGCAGCCGTTCGGCGGCGGCGAGGACATACCCGCCGCTCCGGGCCTCGCCGCCTCCTACCCGGCCGGGCTCGCGCTCGGTGTGGGCGGGCTGGCCGTGATCGGCCGGTCGACGGACGACGAGGGCACCTCGGTGCACGTGGTGCCCGCGGACGGGGCGGAGCCGTACGAGATCTACCGGCACGAGGAGTCCGCGGGCGTCGGGGACCTCTCGGAGGACGGCTCGCTGGTGGTGATCGAGCACACCGAGCACGGGGACGCGATGCACAGCGCGCTGCGCGTCGTCCGCGTCGAGGACGGCTCGACGGTCGCCGAGCTGGACGACACGGCGGGCGGCACGCGCGAGCTGGGGCTGGACGGCCTCGGTTTCGCGCCGGTGCCGGGCGACGCGCGGCTGCTCGTCGGTCACCAGCGTGCCGACCGCTGGCTGCCGATGATCTGGGACACCGCGACCGGCGAGGAGACCGCCCTCACCATCGACCTGCCGGGCGACGTGCACGCCGAGTGGTATCCGGACGCCTCGGCGCTGCTGGTGGTGCACGACTTCCACGCCCGCAGCCAGATGTTCCGGTACGACCTCGCGGACGGCTCGCTGACCGAGCTCGACACCCCGGCCGGCTCGGTGAGCGGCGCGACCGCCCGCCCGGACGGCACGGTGGAGTTCCTGTGGTCGTCGGCCGAGCAGCCGCCCGCGGTGCGGTCCACGGCCGGCGGGATCGTGCTGGAGGCGCCGGGCCTGCGGGCCCCGGCCTCCCAGCCGGTGGAGGACGTGTGGGTGGAGGGGCCGGCCGGCCGCATCCACGCCCTGGTCCAGCGCCCCGCGGGAACGGGGACGCCGGACGGACCGGCCGAACCGCTGCCGACGGTGTTCGAGATCCACGGCGGACCGACGTGGCACGACTCGGACGCGTTCGCCGCGAGCCCGGCCGCCTGGCTGGACCACGGTTTCGCGGTGGTCCGGGTCAACTACCGAGGCTCGACCGGCTACGGCCGGGCGTGGACGGACGCCCTGAAGCACCGGGTGGGCCTGATCGAGCTGGAGGACATCGCGGCGGTGCGCGAGTGGGCCGTCTCCTCCGGCCTGGCCGACCCGTCCCGGCTGGTCCTCACCGGCGGATCCTGGGGCGGCTATCTGACCCTGCTGGGCCTCGGCACCCAGCCGGAGGCGTGGACGGTGGGCATAGCCGCGGTCCCCGTCGCGGACTACGCCACCGCCTACGCCGACGAGATGGAGGCGCTCAAGGCCCTGGACCGGACGCTGTTCGGCGGCTCGCCCGAGGAGGTCCCCGAACGCTACGAGGCGTCCTCGCCGATCTCCTACGTCGAGAAGGTCACCGCGCCCGTCTACATCAGCGCGGGCACGAACGACCCGCGCTGCCCGATACGCCAGATCGACAACTACGTCGAGCGGCTGCGGACGCTGGACAAGCCGCACGAGGTGTACCGGTACGACGCGGGCCACGGCTCGCTGGTCGTGGAGGAGCGGATCAAGCAGGTCCGCCTGGAGCTGGCGTTCGCCCTCCGTCACACCGGCGCCGCGGTCTAGCCGGAGCGACGTCCCTGCGGGGCGGTGGGGTGCGCGAGCCGGCGGACCTCACCGCCACGGGGTGGTGATCTCCAGGCCACCCGCGGGCCGGCGTCGGGCGGCCCTCACGGCCCGCGGCCGGTGTCGAGCCGGGCCTCACCACCTGCGGGCCGCCGCCGAGCCGAGCCTCATCGCCCACGGGCCCGGCCTCCGGCCGGGGTGCGGGCGGGGACTCAGGCCGGGGTCGGTGCGGCGGGTTCGGCCTCTTCGTCGGCCGCCGCCGGCTGCGGGACGAGGCCGAGCGCGGCGTCGGCCCGGGCCTCCGCCTCGCGGCGCGCGAAGCGGAACACCATGAAGACCACGAAGCCCGCGAAGACGAACCACTGCCCGGTGTAGCCGAGGTTCTGGAACGCCTTGAGGTCCAGGCCGCTGTTGGGCGGAGCGGCCGGCGGCACCGCCTTGAGCGGGGCCGCGGGATGGGTGGCGGTGATCCAGCCGCTGTAGACCGGATAGGGAAGGAGGTTCACCAGGGACGCGGCGCTGATCACGCCGAGCTGGCCGGACGGCAGCGCGCCGCTCGCGGTCGCACCGCTGGGATCGGTCGTCTCGGGATACTGCAGGGCCCCGGTCACGGTGACCTGGCCGGTCGGCGCCGCGGGTATCGAGCCGGCACGGGACGCGGCGGACGCGTCTCCGGGCAGCCAGCCGCGGACCACGGGCAGCGCGGCACCGCCGGACACGCGCAGCGGGGTGAGGACGTAGAAGCCGTCGCGGCCGTCGAGGGTGCGGTCGGGCACGAGCAGCTGGCGGCCGCCGTCGTAGGTGCCGGTGGCGCTGACCTGCCGGCCGGAGTCCCCGTCGGGGACCTGGGCCCGCGCGGTGGGCAGCACCCCTGACAGGGCGACGGGCGGCCGGGTCTCGGTCGCGGCCTGGTCGTGCTTGGCGGACCGGTGCTCGTCGACACGCACCTGGAACCGGCTCAACTGCCAGCTGCCCATGAACGCGCAGAAGGCCACCGCGAGCAGCGCGAGCACGCTGACCGCGAGCCATCGGGAGCTGAGCAGGAACCGGTACACCCCACAACGGTACGGCGGCCCGCTGTGCGCACCGCACCCGGCCCCCGCCACCGCCGGGCGGGCCGGAGCTCCGGAAGGAGCGTGCGGGGGCTCGCCGGGCCCGGGCTGGTGGTGCGGGGTGGCGTCGCGGGGTGGCGTCGTTACGAGGCGGACGTGCTGGTCGGCGCGGGCAGCGGGGCCGTGGTGTACACCGTGCCGGCGCAGGCGTCCGCGATGACCGGGCCGTTGACCACCGGTGCGCCGGCGGCCGGCGTGTGGTTCAGGGCCACGCTCGCCGGGGCGGGCGAGTCCGGGGTGGTGCTGCCGCCGGACGAGCCGTTGCCCGCCGCGGGCCCGGAGCCCGCGGCCGAGCCGCTGGCCGGGTCGGCCGCGGTGCCGGTCGTGCCGGTGTCGGTGGGCGTCGGGGTCGGCGTGGTGGGCGGCGTCGTGGGCGTCGCGCAGCCGCCGGTGCCGCCGCTGTCGGGCACCCAGGCGAACGCCACCTCGTAGTCCTGGCCGGGGCGGAGCACCAGCGGGCCGGCCGCGCCGGGCGCGGGCAGTCCGGACGCCGCGTCGCCCGCGGTGTGGTCGAGGACCTGGATCCGCGAGGGGTCGGCGGAGCCCTGCGCCACGGCCTGGACCACGCCCCCGCTGGGCACGGTGCAGGGCGTGTCGGAGACGTTCGAGACGCGGAACCAGCCGTACACGCGGCCGTCGGCGTCCGGGGAGCCGGCGCTGCTGGCGCCCTGGCCGAGCTGGGTGCTGGAACAGTCGGGCGCGGGCCCGCCCGTCCCGACCACGGTGCTCGGCGGGGTGCTGGGCGTGTCACCGGCGGTGGTGTGCTGGGTGGAGGGGTCGCCTCCGATGCCTGGCGGCGCGTGGCCGGACGGGTCGTCGGATCCGCCACCGGGAAGCGTGTGGCCGTCTGCGCCGGGTGAGGAGGTGCGGGAGTCGGTGACGCTGGCCGCGGTGGCGCTCGAACCGTCCGTGGTGCCCGCGGCCCGGACGAGGGCGGGCACCGCCGCTCCCACCAGGATCAGGGCGGCGGCCGCGCCGACCAGGGCCTGCCTGCGGCGCTGGCGGCGCACCGGGACGGCACGCCGCAGGTAGTCCAGCGCGTCCGGGGTCGCCGGCAGACCGCGTACGGCGTCGTGCATCAGGGCACGCAGCACCGCCTCGTCGGCGGCCTCGCCGGCCAGGGGCCCGTCGGGGTGCGGGAAATCGGGAGAGTTCTGCTGGTCCATGTCGTGTGCGTCGTCGCCTGCGTGAGGGGTGGTCATGCCGTCGCCTCCATCGCGACGCGCAGCGCCGCGAGGCCGCGTGAACCGTACGCCTTCACCGAGCCCAGGGAAATCCCCAGGGTCTCGGCGACCTGCGCCTCGGTCATGTCCGCGAAGTAGCGCAGCACCAGTACCTCGCGCTGCCTGCGCTGAAGGGTACGCATGGCGGCTTTGAGCTGGTCGCGCTCCAGGATCTCGTACGCGCCCTCCTCCGCACTGGCCATGTCGGGCATGGGCTTGGAGAGGAGTTTCAGGCCGAGGATCCGGCGGCGCAGGGCCGAGCGGGAGAGATTGACCACGGTCTGCCGGAGATACGCCAGGGTCTTCTCCGGGTCCCGGACCCGGCTGCGCGCCGAGTGCACCCGGATGAACGCCTCCTGGACGACGTCCTCGCACGAGGCGGTGTCGTCGAGCAGGAGCGCGGCCAGGCCGAGCAGGGAGCGGTAGTGCGCGCGGTAGGTCTCGGTGAGGTGGTCGACCGTGGTGCCGACTGCCATCGCGGTGTCAGTGTCCTGACTGTCGGAGGTGCTGGACGAACCGGTCACGGCGCCCGGCGCCCGTACCGGCCACGGGGCGATCACCGGAAGTCCGCCGGAGCTCCGGCGCGGCGCGCCCACGGCCTCCCCGGCACCCGCGCCGCGGGCCCGTGGAATCCGCGGGGGTGCGATGATGCCGCCCCGCGGGCCGAATGCCGTCTCGATACCCAGTGCCTCCGCCACGACTGTTGGACACGCAGACCCCCGTCAGGGTTGTACGCGCACGTCACGTGATCCGACGGAGCGTCAGATATCTCCATGCGTACCAACTCTTCCTTGCGCCCCACCGACACCGACGGTCCCCCGGAGCACGCGCCGAGTGCCGCACCGTCGTGCGGTGCGTTGCCACAAAGACGCTCCCCCGCGGCCGGCCGGTTGCAGCCACGGGGGGAGAAGATTGTCCAACGTATGAGCGGCCTGGTTCAAGTGGTCCAGACCAGCAGTTGTGTGAACAGCGGGTGGGTCAGCGGCCGGTGCCGCCGTAGACCACGGCCTCGTCGCTGTCGCTGTCCAGCCCGAACGCGGAGTGCACCGCCTGCACGGCCGGCTTGACGTCGTCGACCCGGGTCACCACCGAGATGCGGAT
>NZ_FODD01000036.1 GCF_900110255.1 Actinacidiphila rubida | reverse complement strand
CGCTGTGCCGCCAGGCCGGGTTCAGCCCCCTGGTGGGCTTCGAGGGCGAGGAGGTCGAGACGCTGCGGGGCCTGGTCACGGCGGGGCTCGGCGTCTCCCTCGTGCCGGCCCCGCCGGACACCACGGCGCCGTCACCGGGCTCGGACCTGCCGATCCGCTACCTCCGGGTGACCGACGTGAAGGCGGTCCGCGACATCGGCGTCGCCTGGCTCGCCTCGCGCACCCTGCCCCCGGCCCCGCGGCGCTTCCTCGACCACGTGCTGAGCGAGTCGGGCGCCGCGGAGCGCGTCCCCGCGGGCCGGGCCTGAGACGGCCCGCCCGTTCCCGAGCCCCGTTCCCGAGCCCCGTTCCGGCGTCAGTGGCGGGCCGGCTGGCCCTCCGCGAAGTAGCGCGCCAGCTCGGGGTCCAGGGGCGGCACGTCGCGCGGGGTGCCTCCGTCACGCAGCGACTCGGTCGCCAGGACGCCGGCGGCGACGGCCATGCGCGCCGCGACCGGCGAGGTGTCGGTGCGGCCGCCATGCCGGGCGAACCGCAGGAACTCGTCGACGAGCAGCGGGTCGGCGCCGCCGTGGCCCGCGTCCGACGCGGCCTCGGGCACGCGGTGCACGGCGTCGGCGTCCGCGCGGTGGCCGGAGCGGCGCGCGTTCCAGACCCGCACCTCCGCGCCGGGGCCGTCGCCGGCGTTCTCCAGCCGGCCGGCGTCACCGATCACCGTGTAGTTGCGCCAGTAGTCGGGGGTGAAGTGGCACTGCTGGTAGGCGGCGAGGACGCCGTTGTCGAGCCGCATGTTGACCAGCGAGACGTCCTCGACGTCGATCACCGGGTTGAGGTCGCGCTGCGTGGCGGGCGGCCAGTGGCCGTCGGCGGTGTACCAGTCGTCGGTCTTCGGGGCGCCGGGCGCGCGCCGGTGCGGCAGGTCCCCGTAGACCATCAGGTCGCCGAGCGCCTGCACCCGAGCGGTCCAGCCGCCGGCCAGCCAGTGCAGGACGTCGATGTCGTGTGCCGCCTTCTGCAGCAGCAGCGAGGTGGTGTACCGGGACTCGGCGTGCCAGTCCTTGAAGTAGAAGTCGCCGCCGTAGCCGACGAAGTGACGCACCCACACCGTCTTGACGGTGCCGATGTCCCCGCGAGCGATGATGTCGCGCATCAGCCGGATCACCGGCATGTGGCGCATGTTGTGGCCCACGTAGAGGCGGCTGCCGGTGTCGCGGGCGGTGCGCAGGATCTCGTCGCAGCGTTCGACGGTGATGTCGAGGGGCTTCTCGACGAACACCGCCTTGCCCGCGGCGAGCGCCTGGCAGGTGAGGTCCGCGTGGGTGTGGTCGGGAGTGAGGACGAGGACGGCGTCGACGTCCGGGTCCTCGACGACCGCGCGGTGGTCCGCGGTCACGGACGCGCCGTGGAACGCCTTCGCGGCCTGCCCGCGGCTCCGTTCGTCGGGATCGGCGACCGCGGTGACGCACGCGCCCGCCCCCGGCCGGTGCGCCGTGCGCGCGAGGTTGCCGCGCATGCCGTAGCCGAGGACGCCGAGGCGGAGGTCGTTCATGGTGGCTGTCTTCCTTTGCTGGACGGGGAGTTCGTGGGGGATGGCGGGGCGGAACGAGGGCGCCCGCGGGCCGGCCGGCGGCCCCGGCCAGCAGCGTAGGCCGCGCCACTCCCCCGGTGACCCGACCGGTGGGCGTGGCGCGGACCCGGACGCCGCGAGGAGCACCGGGTTCGCGACGGCCGGTGCGCAGCGGGGCCGCAACCGCGGTGCGCGGCGCGGGCGCTGCCTCTAAGGTCTGCGCATGCGGCTCTACCTGTCCTCGTTCCGGCTCGGCAACCGTCCCGAGCGGCTCCTCGGCCTGCTGCCCGGTGGGCGCGCGGACGGCCCGGTGGCGGTGATCGGCAACGCGCTCGACGCCGAGAGCAGCGAGGTGCGCGCCGCCGGGGTGGAACGGGAGACGGCGGCGCTGCGCGCCCTGGGCCTGGAGCCGGTGGAGGTCGACCTGCGCGACCACGCCGGCGGCCGCGCGCGGGACCTGGCCGGCCTGCTGAGCGGCCACCCCCTGGTCTGGCTGCGCGGCGGCAACGTCTTCATGCTGCGGCAGGCGATGGCCCACAGCGCGGCGGACGCCGCCTTCACCGCACTGCTGGAAAGCGACGCCCTCGTCTACGCCGGCTACAGCGCCGGGGCGTGCGTCCTCGCACCGTCCCTGCGCGGCCTGGAGCACTGCGACGACGCCACGGCCGTCACCCGCGTCTACGGCGAGGAACCGCTCTGGGACGGACTCGGCGTCCTCGACCGCCCGTTCGTCCCGCATCTCGACTCCCCCGGCCACCCGGAGACGGTGCTGCTGGGCGAGGTCTCCCGGGCGTACGGCGCGGCGGGCGTCGACCACCACCGGATGCGCGACGGCGAGGTCCTCGTCGTCAACGGCGGTGACCTCCACCGGTGAGGTTCAGCACGGCATGAACCGGCCCAACTCCCGCACACGGTCACGGAGGGCGGCGGCCCACGCGTCCCCGCCCGCCGGCCCTGGCCCCAGCCCCGCGGAAGCGGGCACCTGGACATCTCTCGGCGCACCGACGTCAGCCGCCTCTCCGGCGGTCAAGTCGACGGCGAGGCCGGCGCGCTCGGCCAGCACGAGCACCGTGGCGACGAATCCGTCCGACAGCGCGACGATCACCTGGTGGCTGATCCTGCGGTGCCGCGCCACCAGGGCGTTGACGAAGAGGGAGAAGGCGGCGACGTCGATCGCGCACTCGTCGGCCCCCATCGGGCCGATGCCCGACGGCAGGCCGAGTTCGGCCTCGAAGACGGCGACCTGATGCCGGAACAGGCGTGAGGCGCCGTTCGACGGGTTCCACAGCGTCCGGTCACCGACGTCGTAGTACTGGCTCATCGCGCTCCTCCCGCCTTCCGAGGCAGGAGCGTACCCAGGGGTGCCGTGGTCGGGCACTCCTGTTTTCCGTGGGCGGCCGGCCCAGCCCGGCGCACACCGTGCCTCCCGGCCGCTGGCCCAGGGTGGCCGGGCATGAACCACACCGAGGACGAGATCACCGCGGAGCTGATGCGCTCGCTGCTGGAGGACCAGCACCCGGACCTGGCCGGCCGGCCCGTGCAGCTGGGCGCCCACGGCTGGGACAACCAGATGTGGCGGCCCTGCGCCGCCTGACCGCCATCCCCGCGGCCCTGACGGCAACGAGCACTGAAGTCCTGCCTGTTGGGCGACGCGCCCCGGCCAGATGAGGTGCGGGCCAGGGGCAGCGGGCGGCCCGGCGGGCCCGGCCCGATGCCCCTGACCCGCTGATACAGCGTCAGCGGCGCGTCAGCGGTAGACGTGGAGGTCCGCCACGCTCCACCAGTTGCCGGCGGTGCCGGTCTGGGTGACGCGCAGGTAGCGCGCCCGGGTGAGCGGCACGTCGACGGTGGTCAACTGGCCGGTACCGGCACCGGCCCGTACGTCCCGCCACGTGGTCCCGTCGTCGCTGACGGACAGCCGCCAACCGCGGGCGTAGTCGCCGAGGTTGTCGCCGCTGTCCACGGTGACCCGCCGGAAGGAGGTGGCGCGGCCCAGGTCCAGCTGCACGTACTGGCCGGGGGTCTGGGCGGCGCCGCTGCTCCAGCGGGTGCTGCCGTCGTCGTCGGCGGCCAGCTGCGGGGAGCCCTGTCCGGCCGGGGACGCGGTGGCGGTGGCGCCGGTGAGCGGGATCTCGTGCAGCCGGCTGGTGAGCACGCCGGACGCGGGCCACGTGAAGGTGGCGAGCGCCCCGCCGGGCAGCGTGTACGGGAAGCTCTGGTCGCCGACGGCGACGGAGAACGACCGCGGATCGTCGTTCTCGTTGTGCACGACGAGCGCCGTGGATCCGTCGGGGTTGGTGAACGCGACGTCGGTGAGCTGGCCGTTCCAGCCGGTCGTGCCGTAGTTGCTGCTGCCGATGCGGACGGCGCCGGGCTTCACGAACTTCGACAGGTGCCCGATCGTGTAGTACTCGGCGTTGGTGGTGACCGTGTGGTCGGGCGCGACCGTCAGGAAGGCCGAGCAGGTGTCGCAGCCGCCGTTGTGCGGACCGCCCTGCGGGTCCAGCGCGAGGTTCCAGTCGGCCACGGACTTGGCCCAGTTGCGGGTGGTGCCCACCGTGATGGTGCGCGCGTGCCAGGTGAGGGTGCCGCGGAAGATCTGCGGCGGCGTGTCGGTGGCGCCGTGCGAGCCGGAGCACTCGGTGAACCAGATGCCCTTGTCCGGGTGCGCGTCGTGCAGCGCGGTCTGGGCGCTGGGGTCGCCGGAGTAGCAGTGGTAGGCGGTGCCGGCGATCCACTTGGCCGCGGGGCTGTCCAGGACCTCGTACGGGTAGTCCGTCTGCGGGTCCTCGCCCAGTTGCTGCGCGGTCTTGATGTCGTCGGGGTGGGTGGTCCAGTTGTGGTCGTACGCCAGGATCCTGGTGTGCGGGCTGGCCTCGCGCAGCAGCGGGCCGAGCGCCTCGATGACCGCGGTCTCCTGCTGGACCGGCAGGTCGGTGCCGGGGTACGCGTTGGGCCTGCGGTTCTGCGGCTCGTTCTGGACGGTCAGGTAGTCGACCGGGACGCCGGCCGCGGCGTAGGCCTGGACGAACTTCACCAGGTAGCGCGCGTACGCCTGGTAGACCTTCGGATCGTCCTTGAGGTGGCCGCCGACGAGCGAGTCGCCGTCCTTCATCCAGGCCGGCGGGCTCCACGGGGTGGCCATGACGGTGAGCTGCGCGTTGAGCTTCTTCGCCTGGCGCAGCAGGGGCAGGATCTGCCGCTGGTCGTGGGCGACGCTGAAGTGCGTGAGTCCGAAGTCGGTCTGCCCCGCGGGCATGTCGTCGTACGTGTAGTGGGTGGGCGAGGCGGTGAAGTCCGAGGACCCGACGGGCTGCCGCAGGAAGCTCACGCCGATGCCCTGCCGCGGGTCGAACAACTGCCGCATGGCCGCGTCCCGGTCGGCGGCGGGCAGCGAACTCAGCACCGCCGCCGAGGAGTCGGTGAGGGCACCGCCGAAGCCGTCGATGCTCTGGTAGCGCCGGCCGGGGTCGACGGTGATCGTGGTCAGGTCGGATCCGCCGGGACGGAACGCGACGGGCGCCTGCGGCTGCAGGTGCTCGGCGCCGTCGGCGGTGGTGACCCACACCGACGCGGCCGGGGCCGTGACGCCGGGTGCCGCGGCCGCGCCCCGGTGGTCGGCGGCCGGAGTCTGGGCGACGGTCGGGACGGCCGGCACGCAGGTCAGGCCGAGGGCTGCGGCGGTGACCGCCGCAGCGGCGAGTGCGCGTCTCCTCATGGTTCTCCTCGCTCGGATCGGTTGCCGATGAAACATGAAACAACCTGTAACGTTTTCTGCAACGTGACTGCGGGAGTCAGACAAGCGGCCTCCGTGCGGCCTGTCAATATCGGGGTCGCCATCCACGACGAAACCCGTGCCATGACAACGGATGGGCCGGTAGGCTGCCGCTATGAAACGGAAGCGTGTAACACGTGGCTAGGCCGGGGAACCGGGCCACCGTGCGCGCCATCGCCGCCGAGGCCGGTGTGTCGATCGCGACCGTGTCGCGGGTGATGAACGGCCACGCCCACGTCGCACCCGACACGCAGGAGCTGGTGCGCAAGGCGGTGGCACGGCTCGGCGCACCGGCCCCCGCCCGGCGCGGGAGCGCGACCGGCGCGATCTACGTGCGCTGCCCGTACGTGCTGACCGACTACTTCGGGGTGATCGTCTCCTCCGTCGCGGAGACCCTGGACCTGTACGGCAGGCGGCTGGTGCTCAGCGCGGGCGACGCCGCGCGCGACCTCCAGGTGCTGGCGGGCCTGCCCGGCGACCCGGGCATCGCCGGCGCCGTGCTGATCGTCCCGCCGGAGCCGGAGCGGGAGTTGGAGGCGCTGCGGTCGCAGGACTTCCCGTTCGTGGTGGTCGACCCGCGCACCCCCCTCCCCCGCGACATCGCGTCGGTGTCCGCCGCGAACCTCACCGCGGCCCGGAGCGTGACCGCGCACCTGGTGGAGCTGGGCCATCGCCGGATCGGGGTGATCGGCGGCCCGGGCGACTGGCTCGCCAGCCGGTCCCGGCTGGCCGGCCACACCTCCGCGCTGGCCGACGTCGGTGTTCTGCCTTCCCCGGAACTGCTGCGCAGCATCGAACCCACGGCGGACTGGGGCTACGGCGCCGCGTGCGAGCTGCTGGACCTGCCCCAACGGCCCACCGCGCTGGTGGCGTTCAACGACAAGGCGGCGGTGGGCGCGTTGCGGGCGGCGTACGAGCGCGGTCTCAGGGTCCCCGAGGACCTGTCGATCACCGGGTTCGACGACATCGATCTGAGCCGCAGCACCGTGCCGCGGCTGACGACGGTCCGCCAACCGCTCGAGGAGATGGGCCGGATGGCGGTGTCGCTGCTGATGCGGCTGCTGGACCGGCACACCGTGGACACCCTGCACGTGGAGCTGGCCACGCAGTTGGTGCTGCGGGGCTCCACCGGTCCCGTGCCGGGCGACGCGTCGCGGGAGGCCTGAACGGCGGCCCGGCCCGGGCCCGCGCGACGGGCCGGCCCGCTCCGGCCGGCCCGTGACGGCTACTCCAGCGTCCGGATCACTCGCGCCGGGTTGCCGACGGCGACGACGCCGGACGGCAGGTCCCTGGTGACGACCGATCCCGCGCCGACGACGGTGCGCGCGCCGATCGTCACGCCCGGGCACACGATGACCCCGCCGCCGAGCCAGACGTTGTCCCCGATGGTGATCGGCAGCGCCTTCTCCCAGCCCTCCCGGCGCCGGGCCGGATCCAGTTCGTGGGTGGGCGTGAGGAGTTGGACGTTGGGGCCGATCTGGACGTCCTCGCCGATGCTGATCGGCCCGGCGTCCAGGAAGACCGCGCCGAAGTTCACGAAGGTCCGCGCGCCGATGCTGATGTAGGTGCCGTAGTCGCACAGGAACGGCGGCCGGATGCGCACGTCCTCACCGACCGCGCCGAGCAGCTCCTTCAGCACGGCGGCGCGCTCGGCGCGGTCCGGCGTCGTGTTGTAGGTCCGGCACAGCTCCTCGCGCCGCACTGTGGCGGCGCCCAGCTCCTCGTCGTCCGCGATGTACCAGTCGCCGGCCAGCATGCGTTCCTTGTTCTCGCCCATGCCTTCAGTCTGGGGCACACGACAGCCCCTAGGCCCGGGGTTCGGGGGCGCCGATCTCGATCTCCACGTGCTGCGGGTAGAAGGCGACGTGCCCGGCGATCACGTCGACGGCGTCGTACGGCTTGTCGTACGTCCAGACCGCGTCGGCGACCTCGCCGGCGGCCCCGGTCAGCGCGTAGTAGGAGGCGTCGCCCTTGTAGGGGCAGTACGTGGAGGTGTCCGTGCGGCGCAGAGCGCTCTCGGCGACGTCGTCGAGCGGGATGTACTGGACGGCCGGGTAGTCGGCCTCGCGCAGGGTCAGGGCGCGTGACGTGTCGGCGACGACGCGGCCCCCGGCCCGCACGACGACCCGCGTTCCGGTGGGCTCGACGGTGATCGGGTGGTCGGGACCCGGTGTCCTGACGGGACGTGCGGTGCGGTCCATGGGTGCTCTCCCCTGGGAATGGTCGGTCGCGGTGCCCGCGGCGGGTCGCGGGGCGGTGCCGCTCTTCAGTGCAGCACACGCGCCGCGCCGTCCATTCCCCTCCCGGGCCCGTGTCCGGCGCGTGTTTCCGCGACGCGCCGGTCTCACGTCCGCGTCCCCAGCCCGGACAGGCGCCGCTGCACCTGAAGGAGGTACTCCTTGCGGTGCAGCGGGTTGTGGTCGGTGCGGGCCCGCTCCGGCGCCGGCCCGCGCACCTCGTCGTAGTGGTCGAACGCCGTCTCCAGGACGCCCTCGCCACCGGTCAGGGTCGGCAGCTGCTGCTCCAGCGCGTGCACCCGCACGGCGGGGACGTCGCCTTCCACGACGTACCCGTCGCCCTGCGGGACCGTGCCGCGCGGCACCGCCCGCAGCCCGGCGAGCCCGGGCAGGACGGTGCCGAGCAGGCCGGCGGGGATGTCCAGCCGGAAGCGGTGCATCGGCTCGTGCACCCGCGTACCCGCCCTGCGCAGTGCGGTCATCAGCACGAGCGGGGTCAGGTTGCGGAAGTCCCCCGACGTGCTCGACATGCTCTTGTCGAACACCGCGTGGGCGTGGCTCTGGCGGGCGTTGTAGCCGGAGTGCGTCATGGTGACGACGCAGTCGGTGACCTGCCATCCGTGCAGTCCCTGCCGGAGGGTCTGCTCGACGGTCTCCTCGACCGCCTTGAAGAACGCGTAGGGCAGCGAGCCGAGTTCGACCTCGCGCCGGAACTCCACGCCGCTGCCCGCGGGCGCGGGCTCCACGCGCAGGCCGATGGTGGCGAGGAACGGGTTGCCGTCCTTCTCCTTGACCTCGACGGCCTCACCGGTGCCGCACGGGCGCTCGATGTGCAGGGTGGTCGTGCCGTGGAAGACTGCGTCCACCCCGAACTCCTCGGCGAGCGTGGCCTGGATGACCTCCTTCTGCACCTCTCCGTAGAGCGACACCGCGATCTCCTGGCGGACCTCGTCCCGGCCCAGGTCGATGAGCGGGTCCTGCTCGGCGAGCAGGGTGAGGGCCGTGTGCAGGGCGCCGCGGTCGGCGGGATCGCGGGCGGCGACGACGGTCTCCAGGGTCGGCGGCGCGAAGTGGTGCTCGTGCGGCGCGTCGCCGGGCGGAACGCCGAGGATGTCGCCGATGCGGACGTCGCCCAGACCCCACACACGGGCGATGCGTCCCGCGGCGACCTCGCCGGACCGTACCTCGGTGCCGTGGTCGAAGACGCCGAGGGCCGTCACCCTGCCCTCTCCGGCCACCCGGCCGGCCCGCAGCACCGGCAGCCGGTCGCGGGTCCTGACCGTGCCCGACACCAGCCGGAGGTAGGTGATCCGCTCCCCCGCCGGGCCGCGTTCCACCTTGAACACGCTGCCCGAGGCCGGTGCGGCGGGGTCACGGCGGGGGGCGGGCAGCAGTTCCCGCAGCCCGCCGATCAGCTCGTCCACCCCGGCGCCGGTGACGGCGGACCCCGCGTACACCGGGTGCACGAGGCAACGCGCGGTCTGCTCGGCGAGCACGGCGCCCAGCCGGTCGCCGCCGACGGAGGCCTCGTCGCGCACCCATGCGGCGAGCAAGGCCTCGTCGCGCTCCGCCAGGACCGCCAGGAGGTCCGTCCGGAAGGAGTCGTCCGCGAGGGAGCGTGCCGCGGTGCGGGCGTCGCGGCCGCCCTGGTGCGTCGCGGTGACCATGGGGACGACGTCCGGCGTGAGCCGGGCCCGGATCCCGTCCAGCGTGCGGTCGAGGCCGGCTCCGCCGCGGTCGAGCTTGTTGACGAAGACGAGGGTGGGGATGCGCAGCCGGCGCAGGGTCCGCAGGAGGATCCGGGTCTGCGGCTGCACGCCCTCCACGGCGGACACGACGAGGACGGCGCCGTCGAGCACGCCGAGCGCCCGCTCCACCTCGGCGATGAAGTCGGGGTGGCCGGGCGTGTCGATGAGGTTGACGGTGCGCCCGCCGAGCGGGAACGAGACGACCGCGGACTTGATGGTGATGCCGCGCCGGCGTTCCAGGGCGAGCGAGTCGGTGGTGGTGCTGCCGTCGTCGACGCTGCCGACGGCGTCGATGACGCCCGCCGTGTGGAGCAGGCGCTCGGTCAGGCTGGTCTTACCGGCGTCGACGTGGGCGAGGATTCCGAGGTTGAGCGAGCGCACGAAGCGTCATGTCCTTCAGAGAGGGGGGTGATTCCTGTCCGGGGGTTCATGACGGTTCCGCGCATGATCAGCGCTCCTCGGTCGGCGGCGGTTCTCCTCGACTACAGCAGAGCCCGCCGCCGCCCGGCAAAGGGATTTCCGCCCGTGCCGGCCGCCGCGCGCCCGCTCCGGGGCCGGAACGGGGCCGGTGGGTACGGCGCCGGGTGGCGCCGGATGGCGCGAGGCCGCTCAGTTCCGGGAGACCTTGCGGTTCGCCCGCAGCCACTCCTTGTTCATCGAGGTGATCGACATCAGCGGGATGCCCTTGGGGCAGGCGGTGGCGCACTCGCCGGTGAGCGTGCAGCCGCCGAACCCCTCGGCGTCCATCTGCGCGACCATGTCCAGCACCCGCGTCTCGCGCTCGGGCGCGCCCTGCGGGAGGACGTTGAGGTGGTTGACCTTGGCCGAGGTGAAGAGCATGGCCGAGCCGTTGGGGCAGGCCGCCACGCACGCGCCGCAGCCGATGCACTCGGCGTGCTCGAAGGCCAGGTCCGCGGCGGCCTTGGGGACCGGTGTGGCGTGGGCCTCGGGCGCGGCGCCGGTCGGCACGCTGACGTAGCCGCCGGCCTGGATGATCCGGTCGAACGCCGAGCGGTCCACCACCAGGTCGCGGACCACGGGGAACGCGGCGGCGCGCCACGGCTCGACGTCGATGGTGTCGCCGTCGCGGAACGACCGCATGTGCAGCTGGCAGGCGGTGGTGCGCTCCCGGCCGTGGGCGTCGCCGTTGATGACCAGGCTGCACGCGCCGCAGATGCCCTCGCGGCAGTCGTGGTCGAACGCGACGGGGTCCGCGCCCTCCAGCGTCAGCCGTTCGTTGAGCGTGTCGAGCATCTCGAGGAACGACATGTCCGGCGAGACGCCGTCCACGTCGTACTCCTCCATGGCGCCGGGCGCCCGGGTGTCTTTCTGGCGCCAGACGCGCAGGGTGAGCTTCATGCGTAGCTCCGCTGGGTGGGGTGGACGTGGTCGAAGACGAGGTCTTCCTTGTGGAGCACGGGCGGCTGGCCGGTGCCGGTGAACTCCCAGGCGGCGGCGTAGGAGAACGCGTCGTCGTCGCGGGCGGCCTCACCGTCGGGGGTCTGGGACTCCTCGCGGAAGTGGCCGCCGCAGGACTCGGCTCGGTGCAGCGCGTCCAGGCACATCAGCTCGGCGAGTTCGAGGTAGTCGACGACGCGGTTGGCGCGTTCCAGGGACTGGTTGAACTCGGCCTCGGTGCCGGGCACCTTGATGCGCCGCCAGAACTCCTCGCGGATCTGCGGGATGCGGTCGAGCGCCTTGCGCAGGCCCTCCTCGTTCCTGGCCATGCCGCAGTACTCCCACATGAGTGCGCCGATCTCGCGGTGGAAGGAGTCGGCGGTGCGGTCGCCGTCCACGCTGACCAGGCGGTGCAGCCGGTCCCCGGTCTCGGCGAGGGCCGCGGTGACCTCCGGGTGGGTGGGGTCGACGGGGTCCTGGTGCGGATGCCGGGCCAGGTAGTCGTTGATGGTGGCCGGCAGCACGAAGTAGCCGTCGGCCAGGCCCTGCATGAGCGCCGAGGCGCCCAGGCGGTTCGCGCCGTGGTCGGAGAAGTTGGCCTCGCCGATCGCGAACAGGCCGGGGACGGTGGTCTGCAGGTCGTAGTCCACCCACAGGCCGCCCATCGTGTAGTGCACCGCGGGGTAGATCCGCATCGGCACCTCGTAGGGGTCCTCGGCGGTGATCCGCTGGTACATCTCGAAGAGGTTGCCGTACTTCTCCTCGACGGCCCTGCGGCCCATGCGCGCGATGGCGTCGGCGAAGTCCAGGTAGACGCCCTGGCCGCCGGGGCCGACGCCGCGGCCCTCGTCGCAGACGTTCTTCGCGGCACGCGAGGCGATGTCGCGGGGCACCAGGTTGCCGAAGGAGGGGTAGATCCGCTCCAGGTAGTAGTCCCGCTCGGCCTCGGGGATGTCGCCGGGCGCGCGGGTGTCGCCCTCGGCCTTCGGCACCCAGATGCGGCCGTCGTTGCGCAGCGACTCGCTCATCAGCGTCAGCTTCGACTGGTGCTCGCCGGTGCGCGGGATGCACGTCGGGTGGATCTGCGTGAAGCACGGGTTGGCGAACTGGGCGCCGCGGCGGTGGGCCCGCCAGATCGCCGTGGCGTTGGAGTTCATCGCGTTGGTCGACAGGTAGAAGACGTTGCCGTAGCCGCCGGAGGCCAGCACGACGGCGTCCGCGAAGTACGTGCCGATCTCGCCGGTGACCAGGTCGCGGGCGACGATCCCGCGGGCCCGGCCGTCCACCACGATCAGGTCGAGCATCTCGGTGCGCGGGTGCATCTCGACGGTGCCGGCCGCGATCTGCCGGGACAGCGCCTGGTAGGCGCCGAGGAGCAGTTGCTGTCCGGTCTGGCCGCGGGCGTAGAAGGTGCGGGAGACCTGCACGCCGCCGAACGAACGCGTGTCGAGCAGGCCGCCGTACTCGCGGGCGAACGGCACGCCCTGCGCCACGCACTGGTCGATGATCTCCACCGAGATCTGTGCCAGGCGGTGGACGTTGGACTCGCGGGCCCGGAAGTCGCCGCCCTTGACGGTGTCGTAGAAAAGGCGCTGGATGGAGTCGCCGTCGTTGCGGTAGTTCTTCGCCGCGTTGATGCCGCCCTGCGCGGCGATCGAGTGGGCCCGCCGCGGGGAGTCCTGGTAGCAGAACTGCACGACGTGGTAGCCCTGTTCGGCCAGCGTCGCGCCGGCGGATCCGCCGGCCAGGCCGGTGCCGACGACGATCACGGTGTGCTTGCGGCGGTTGGCGGGGTTGACGAGCCTGGCGCCGAAGCGGCGTGCGTCCCAGCGCTCGGCGATCGGCCCGTCGGGGGCCTTGGTGTCGGCGAGCGGGGCACCGGTCTCGTACTGCGTGTAGTGGTCCATGTCTCCTCGCTGG
Source organism: Actinacidiphila rubida (assembly GCF_900110255.1). Taxonomy (GTDB): domain Bacteria; phylum Actinomycetota; class Actinomycetes; order Streptomycetales; family Streptomycetaceae; genus Actinacidiphila; species Actinacidiphila rubida. Next base: position 77,166 of record NZ_FODD01000036.1, on the reverse strand, counting down.
CTCACGGCTCAGCTCACGATGCCGGTCATCACACCGACGGGTACGGCGATGAAGCCGGCGGTCAGCACCAGGGCGAGCCCGTTGGCGGTGGCCTTCAGGACGCGGTCGCGGGTCCGGCTGCCGGCGCCGAGGGTCTGGGCGGCGCTCCAGAACCCGTGACGGATGTGCAGGCCGAGGGCGAGCATCGCCACGATGTAGATGACGTCGCCGTACCAGGTGTGGAAGGTGGCGACGACGTTCTCGTAGGGGTGGCCGGGTTCGGCGTTGCGGTTGACGGTGAGCGTGGTCAGGTCCAGCAGGTGCCAGACGATGAAGAGCCCGAGGATCACCCCGCCCCACCGCATGGTGCGGGTCGCGTAGCTGGCCCTGGCCTTGCGGTGGGCGTATCCGACCGGGCGGGCCCGCAGGTCGCGGCGGCTGAGCTGGTAGGCGCACACCGCGTGCGCGATCACGGCCACCACCAGCCCGGTGCGGATGATCCACAGCGCCCACTCGTAGTGCAGGAACGGCTCCCCGACCGTGCGCAGCCAGTGGGCGTAGCCGTTGAACGTGCCGGGGCCGAAGAAGATCTTCAGGTTGCCGAACATGTGGACGACGAGGAACGACAGCATCACCAGGCCGCTGACCGCCATGATCGTCTTCTTGCCGAGGGTGGAGTCCCAGACGGTCCGCACCACCGTGGGGCGCCGGTCCGGGCGCGTTGCCAGTGCCATGCACACGACCGTAGGACCAGACCCGTCCAGTGGTCCAAGACATGATCAGGCTCGACTCGATAGCTCTCGCCTATGGAGCGGTAGGGTGGGGACGTGCAGTTCCAGCAGCTTGCCTACTTCGTCGCCGTGGCCGACGCCCGGCACTTCACCCGTGCCGCCGAGGCGGTGCACGTCTCTCAGCCGTCGCTCTCGCAGCAGATCAGGACGCTGGAGAACGAGCTGGGCGCGCCGCTGTTCAGCCGCGCGCGGGGCAACATCACGCTCACCGACGCCGGCGAGGCGCTGCTGCCGCTGGCCCGGCGGATCCTCGCGGACGCCGACACCGCGCGCCACGAGGTGATGGAACTGGCGCAGCTGCGCCGCGGCCGGGTCCGGCTGGGCGCGCCGCCGAGCCTGTGCACCGGCCTGCTGCCGGACGTGCTGCGCGAGTTCCACGACCGCCACCCGGGCATCCAGCTGCTGGTCGAGGAGGGCGGCTCGCACGACCTCGTCCGCGAGCTGGCCCGCGGCTCGCTGGACCTGGCGCTGGTCGTGCTGCCGCTGCCCACGCCCTCCCCCGCGCTGACCACGGTCGAGCTGTTCCAGGAGGACCTGGTGGTGGTCTCGTCCGTCGACGCCGAGGTGCCGCCCACGCCGCTGCGGATCAGCGACCTGGCGGGGCGCCCGATGGTGATGTTCCGGCACGGCTACGACCTGCGGGACCTGACGCTGGCCGCGTGCCGCGCGGCGGGCTTCGAGCCGTACTTCACCGTCGAGGGCGGCGAGATGGACGCGGTGCTCGGCTTCGTGCGGGCGGGCCTGGGCCTCGGCGTGGTGCCGACGATGGTCGCCGCGCGGGCCGGCGGCGAACTGCGGGTGACCCCGCTGGCCCGCCCCGGCCTGCGCCGGACCGTCGCCCTCGCCCACCGCAGCGACGTCGCCCCGCCCCGCGCCGCCCGCGTCCTCCAGGACGTGCTGATGACGGCGGCCCGCCGGGCCGTCACCAGCGACGGCTTCCGCCCCGCGGGCCCCGTCACCTGACTCCGCCCGGCGCGGGGCCGGCCGTCACCCGGAGGCCGCGCCGGTGGCGAGCCCGCCGCCCGCGCCGGAAGTGGCGCCCGCGCCCGGGCGGGCGTCCTCACCAGGTGCGGGGTCCTCGTCCGATGCGGCGCCCTCATCCGTCGCGGGTTCCGCGCCCGATGCGGCGTCCGCGCCCGGTGCCGGGTCCGCGGGAGGTTCCGCGGCGGACGCGGGGCGCATCGTGGGGAGGAGCAGCGCCGCCAGCAGGAGGCCGGCGAAGGCGAAGCAGGCCGCCGCGAAGAAGGCGTGGTGGAAGCCGGAGGCGCGGGCCGCGCGCAGTGCGGCCGGGGCCGGGTGCGGTCCTGCGGTGGCCAGCGCGTCGCCGATCCGGGTGAGGGCGAGGGTGGAGACCACCGCGACGCCGAGCGCGCCGCCCGCCTCCTGGCTGGTGTTGATCAGCCCGGCGGCGACGCCCGCCTCGCGTGCCGGCACCCCGAACGCCGCGGCGATCTGCAGCGGCACGAAGGAGATCCCCAGGCCCACCCCGACCATCACGAAGGGCGGCAGCAGACCGTCCGCGTAGCCAGCGTCGACCGGCAGCCGGGCGAGCAGCAACAGGCCGCCGACGGCCATCGCCAGGCCCGCCAGGAGCACCGGCTTGGCCGGGACGCGGGTGATCAGCCCCGACGCGACGCCGGCGCCGATCCCCACGGACACGGCCAGCGGCACGTACGCCAGGCCGGTCCGCAGGGCGTCGTACCCGAGCACCTGCTGCATGGTGAGGCTGGCGTAGAAGAACAGCGTGACCATCGCGCCGAAGGCGAGGACGGCGGTGGCGTTCGCGGTCCGCAGGGCGGGCAGCGCCAGCATCCGCAGCGGCAGCAGGGGCGCCGGGGACCGCAGTTCGACCACCACGAACGCGCCGAGCAGGGCCACCGCGCCGGCCAGCCCGCCGATCGTCCTGGCACTCCCCCAGCCCGCGGTGACGGCTGCGTCGAGGGTGTGGATGAGCAGCAGCAGGCCCGCGGTCAGGGTGACGGCGCCCGCGGTGTCGAAGCGCCGCTCCCGCCCGGCGCCCCGGCTCTCCGGCAGCACCAGAGGTGCGAGCGCCACGGCGACCACGGCGACGGGCACGTTGAGGAGGAACACCCAGCGCCAGCCGGGGCCTTGGGTGAGCAGGCCGCCGAGGACGACGCCGAGGACGGACGCGATGCCGGCCAGGCCGCCCCAGATCCCCAGCGCCTTGGTACGTGCGGCCGGCTCGGTGAAGGTCGTGGTCAGGGTGGACAGCGCGGCGGGCGCGGTCAGCGCCGCGCCCAGGCCCTGCACGGCCCGGCAGGCGATGAGCAGTCCCGCGGCGTGCGAGAGCCCGGCGGCCAGCGACGCGGCCCCGAACAGCACCATGCCGGTCTGCAGCAGGCGGCGGCGCCCGAGGACGTCGGCGAGCCGGCCGCCGAGCATCAGGAAGCCGCCGAGCACGGTGCCGTAGGCGGTGACGACGAACTGGAGGTCGCCGTCGCGCATGTGGAGGCTCGCCTGGATCGAGGGCAGGGCGACGTTCACGATCGTCACGTCGAGGTAGACCATCGACTGGACGACGCACAGGAAGGCCAGGATCAGGCCCGGTCCGGCGGCCGGGCGACGGGGCGAACGGCCCCGGAGTGAATCTGCGACTGAGGTCATGCCGCCGACGCTAACGGCCTGGATATAGTAGGTACCTAGAAGATAGTGACGCACCGGAAGGTAGGGGAGGCGGTCATGGGGAGCACCACGACGGCGAGTTCGGCCACCGCACGCCGGTCGGCCACGGCGGCGGTCGTGCCCGTGGAGTGCACCGTGACGCCGTTGCTGGACGTGGCGTTCAGCCGCTGGACCACTCCGGTGCTGTGGACGCTCAACGAGTTCGGCCGGCAGCGGTTCGTGGAGCTGGAGCGCCGACTGGGCGGCATCACCCCCAAGGTGCTCACCCAGCGCCTGCGCCAACTCGAGCGCGACGGCCTGGTGATCCGCACCTATCACCCGGAGGTGCCGCCCCGCGTCGAGTACGAGATCAGCGAACTCGGCCGCACCCTGGGGCCGTTGTTCGCGACCATGGCGGCCTGGGCGCAGGAGCACATCGGCGAGGTCGAGGCCGCCCGCGTGGTCTACGACGAGGACGGGCGTCCGGGCCCGTGAGGCGCCCCGGGCCGTCAGGCCCGCCCAGGCCCCTCCGCCCCCTCCGCCCCTTCTTCCAAGGCCACGGGTTCCTTGGTGCGCGGGCCGCCGACGTTCCCGGTGTTCCGGGTACCGGCCGGCTCCAGCAGCACGACCGCGGCCTCCTCCTCGGCGCGCGGGCAGTGCTCCACCCCCTTGGGCACCACGTAGAGGTCGCCCGGGCCCAGTTCCACGTCACCGCCGCGCAACTGGATCGTCAGCCGGCCGGACACGACGAGGAACAGCTCGTCGGTGTCGTCGTGCCGGTGCCAGACGAACTCGCCCTGCAGCTTGGCGACCTTGACCTCGTAGTCGTTGAGACGGGCGATCCTGCGCGGCGCCCACTGGTCGGTGAACCGTGCGAAGCACGCGGCGAGGCTGACGGCACCGGCGGAGGCGGCGGGGTGCCCGGCGTTCGGGGAGTCGGTCATGCGTCCGATCGTGCCCTGGACCGCGCGGGCCCGTCTTGTACATTCCTGACGTGAAGGCTTCACGTCCCGGGACCCACGAGGTGCACGCCTGGCAGCCGGCCGTGGCGGGGATCACCGAGGTGCTGCACGCCCGCTTCACCGACCACGCCTATCCGCGGCACACCCACGAGACGTGGGACCTCATGATCCTCGACGACGGCGCGGTGGACTTCGCCCTGGACCGGCGCCGCCACGGCACGTCGGACGCGAGCCGGGTGGTGCTGCTGCCGCCCGGGGTCCCGCACGACGGGCGGACGGTCAACCCGGGAGGCTTCCGCAAGCGGGTGCTGTACCTGACCACCGACGTGCTGCCGGAGCGGCTGGCCGGGCCCGCGGTCGACGGACCCCTGCTGGGCGACGCGCTGCTGCGCCGACGGGTCCACCAGCTGCACGCCGCGCTGGAGTTCGACGACGACGTGCTGGAGGCGCAGTCACGGCTGGCGTTCGTGCGCGAGCGGCTGCTGGTGCGCCTGGACGCCTACCGCGTGCGGCGGCCCGGACGCGAGTCGGACCGGCTCGCGGAGCGCTTGCGGGAACTGCTGGATGCCCGGGTGCGCGGCGGCATCACACTGGACGAGGCCACCGGCCTGCTGCACGCCCATCCCACTCATCTGATCCGCTCGTTCAGCCAGGCCTACGGGCTGCCGCCGCACACCTACCTCACCGGGCGGCGGATCGACCAGGCGCGGCGGCTGCTGCTCGCCGGCGAGCGGCCGGCCGACGTGGCGGCCGCGGTCGGCTTCTACGACCAGGCGCACCTGAGCCGCCACTTCACCCGCCATCTCGGCGTGCCGCCGGCCCGCTACGCCAGGACGGCGCGCGACCGCGCGCGGTGAGCCCTTCCGGACCCACCCCGCGGCGGCCGCGCGCCGCCTTCCGTCCCGCGGTGCTCAGCCGGTGATGATCGCCGGGTCGCTGACGCCGGGCCGGCCGTTCTCCACGTGGCCCGCGAAGCGGCGCGCGAAGGCCGGGTCGTGGTCGGAGGTGACGGTCAGGTCGTACCAGCGGTCGCTGTGCGCGAGATCCACGGTGTGGCTGCCGCGCCGCCCGGCGCGGACCGCGAACGTCTCCTGGTGGCCGTCGTAGGCGCTGCGGACGGTCAGCCGCACGTCCTGGTGGCCGGCGTTGACCAGGGTCAGCTCGAGCCGGCCGGACCCGTCGTGGCGGGCGGTCACCTCCGGGCCCGCCTTGGCGGCGGTTCCGGCGAAGGCGCGCACGAAGCCGTTCGGGCCGTGCACGGTCAGGTCGTAGGCGCCGCCGGACGACGCGGTGTCCCAGCTGCCGGAGATCTTCCTGCCGGCCTCGGTGGTGTACGTCCAGGGGCCGTCGGTGCGGTGGCCCGCGGTGACGTGGAAGGCGGCACCGGCGCCGACCCCGCCGCCGAAGGTGAGGGTGACGGTGCCGGCCGTGGCACTGACGGCCGCGTCGGTGAGCGGGGCGTAGCGCAGCGGGCGGGTGGGCCGGGAGCCCTTCTCCTGCCGGGGCAGGACCGGCTGGGCCGGGGGCACGGGCACGTAGCTGTCGTGCCGCTTGTCGTCGGTGGGCCGGTAGCCGTCGGTGCCGGGCAGGCGGGCCGGCTTGTCGTGCTGGAGGCCGAAGTCGAAGGCGGAGGTCAGGTCGCCGCAGACCGCGCGGCGCCACTCGGAGATGTTGGGCTCGCGCACCCCGAACCGGCGTTCCATGAAGCGCAGGATCGAGGTGTGGTCGAAGGTCTCCGAGCACACGAAACCACCGGTGCTCCACGGGGAGACGACGATCATCGGCACGCGCTGGCCGAGGCCGTAGGGGCCGGCGGCGTAGGTGGAGTTGCCGGCGAACAGCTCGCCGTCGGTGCTCACCGTCGAGGCCCCGCGGCCGGCGGCGGGCGCGAACGGCGGCACGACGTGGTCGAAGTAGCCGTCGTTCTCGTCGTAGGTCAGGAACAGCGCGGTCCTGCTCCACACGTCCGGGTTCGAGGTGAGCGCGTCGAGCACCTGCGAGACGTACCAGGCGCCGTAGTTCGCGGGCCAGTTGGGGTGCTCGGAGAACGCCTCGGGGGCGGCGATCCAGGAGATCTGCGGCAGCTTCCCGGCCTTGACGTCGGCGCGCAGCTCGTCGAAGAAGCCGTCGCCGGCCGCGGCGTTCGTGCCGGTGCGGGCCTTCTCGTAGAGGGCGTCGCCGGGCTTGGCGTTGCGGTAGTTGTCGAAGTACAGCAGCGAGTTGTCGCCGTAGTTGCCGCGGTAGGCGTCCTCGATCCAGCCCCAGGAGTGCGGGCCGTCCAGGCCGTCGCCGATGTCCTGGTAGACCTTCCAGGTCACGCCCGCCTGCTCCAGGCGCTCGGGATACGTCGTCCAGGCGTAGCCGGCCTCGTCGTTGCCGAGGACCGGGCCCTTGCCCTTGCCGTCGTTGCCGGTGTACCCGGTCCACATGTAGTAGCGGTTGGGGTCGGTGGCACCGATGAACGAGCAGTGGTACGCGTCGCAGATGGTGAAGGCGTCGGCGAGCGCGTAGTGGAACGGGATGTCGTCGCGCGTCAGGTGGGCCATCGTGCCGGTGCCCTTGGCGGGGATCCAGCGGTCGTACTTGCCGCCGTTGAAGGCCTGGTGGCCGCCGATCCAGTCGTGGTTGAGGCCCTCGATGAACTGCATGCCGAGGTCCTCGGCGTCCGGGTGGTAGGGCAGCACGTCCTTGGTGCCGTCGCTCTGGTGCCACACGGACTTGCCCGACTCCAGCGTCACCGGGCGCGGGTCGCCGAAGCCCCGCACCCCGCGCAGGGAGCCGAAGTAGTGGTCGAACGACCGGTTCTCCTGCATCAGGACCACGATGTGGTCGACGTCCTTGAGCGAACCGGTGCGGCGGCTGGCCGGGATGGCGGCGGCGCGGGCGATGCTCTGGGACAGGGCCGAGAAGCCCGCGGTGGCGCCCGCGATCTGGAGGAATCGCCGCCGGTTGAGTTCGGACATGTCTGACCAGCCTCTTCGCTTGGTGGGAACGGTGAGTCGGTGGTCCCCACAGCAGCGACAGCAGGCGACCGCCCGGTGTCGGCCGCGTGACCGCCGGCGGTACGCGGCACGAACAGCCTCGGCCCGCACCGCGCGTCCGCCGAACGGGCGCCACGGACACCGGAGTCGAGGGTCCGTGCGGGGCACGCTGACGGCCGGTGCCCCCGCGGCACGGCGGCGGCCCGCACGCCGACTCATCGGCTCCCGATGCCGGACGGTCAGGCGGCGTTCAACTGGGCGTCGCCGACGGGCGGGAGTCTTCACGGGTTCTCACGCCCTGCACCGCCCTTGCACCAAGGAGCAGCGATGGTCGCACAGATGGACACCCCTGAGCAGTCCGGCAGCCGGCAGACGGCAGACGGCCTGAGCCGCCGCACGGCCGTCGGCCTGCTCGGCACCGCCGGCGTGGGCGCGGTCGCCGCGCCGCTGCTGACGGCCGGCACCGCCGCCGCGCAGCCGGCCCCCGCCGCGCCCGCCTTCATCCCCTCGCCCGACACCGGGGGCGCGCCTCCGGTGCAGGGCCTGCACCTGACGTTCGGCAAGGACCCGGCCACCCAGATGGTGGTGTCCTGGATCACCGACGGCCCGGTCAAGCGCCCCCGGGTCATGTACGGCACGCTCGGCCACGGCCTCGGCTCGTCCGCCCAGGCGCAGACCCGGACGTACTCGGACGGCAAGTCCGGCCGCACCGTCTACGTGCACCACGCCCCGCTGAACCGCCTCGCGCCCGGCACCGACTACCTGTACCTGGTGGCCCACGACGGCGCGACGCCGGACAGCGGCACCTTCAGGACCGCGCCGCGCGGCCGGCAGCCGCTGACGTTCACCAGCTTCGGCGACCAGTCCGCGCCGCAGGTGACCTGGACCTCCACCGGCACGGTGGGACTGGACGCCAACTCCACCCCGGCCACCAAGGACATCGTCACCGGGGTCGAGCAGGTCGCGCCGCTGTTCCACCTGCTCAACGGCGACCTGTGCTACGCCAACCTGGACGTCGACCGGGTGCGGACCTGGAACAACTTCTTCACCAACAACACCCGTTCGGCGCGCTTCCGCCCGTGGATGCCGGCCGCCGGCAACCACGAGATCGAGAGCGGCAACGGCCCGATCGGCCTGGGCGCCTACCAGACGTACTTCGCGCTGCCGTCGACCGAGACGGACGACGAACTCGCGGGCCTGTGGTACGCGTTCACCGCCGGCTCGGTGCGCGTGATCGTGCTGCAGAACGACGACAACGCCCTGCAGGACGGCGGCGACGTCTACATCAGCGGCTACTCGGGCGGCCGCCAGCTGGCCTTCCTGGAGCGGGAGCTGAAGGCCGCACGCGCGGACCGCGACGTCGACTGGGTGGTCGTCGCCATGCACCAGGTGATGATCTCCTCCTCCGACGCCAACGGCGCCGACCTGGGCCTGCGGGCCAAGTACGGCCCGCTGTTCGACCGTTACGGCGTGGACCTGGTGGTCTGCGGCCACGAGCACAACTACGAGCGGTCCCTGGCCGTGCGGGGCGTGGTCAGCGGCAGCGAGACCCTCACGCCCAACCCGGCGTCCACCCGCACGGACGACATCGACACCGGCCTCGGCACGGTGCACATGGTGCTCGGCGGGGGCGGCGTCTCGGGCACGACCAACCAGGCGTTCTTCAAGGACGGCAGCGCCAAGGTCATCACGGCGGTGTCGGCCACGCCCGGCTCCAACGGCAAGCGCACCTCGACCTACGTCAAGGAGCAGGCGGTGTGGACGGGCGTGCGCGACCTCGACCACCCGTACGGCTTCGCGGCGTTCACCGTCGACCCCGGCCGTTTCCCCGGCGACACCACCCGCATGCACGTCACCTACTACAACGTGAACAAGCCCGACGGCGACCTCAGCGTCTTCGAGCAGTTCACGCTGCACCGCAAGCGGTCCGACGGCCGCGGCTGACACAACTCCCCCGGAGAAGTTTCGGGTTCAGGGGTTCCCGGTTTATGTATACCGAGTATTGTACCCGGTATACATAAACCGGGGAGGTTCCCATGAGCGTGCGCCACGCCCTGCTGGCCCTGCTGAGCGAGGGCCCGAAGTACGGCCTACAGCTCCGCCAGGAGTTCGAGGCGAGAACCGGCGAGGTCTGGCCGCTGAACGTCGGCCAGGTGTACTCCACCGTGCAGCGCCTGGAGCGCGACGGCCTCGCCGAGTCCGATCCCGGCGACGCGGCCCAGCCCGGCCCGCAGCGCCGCTACCGCATCACGACCGCGGGCGGTGCCGAACTCACCGCATGGCTGCACACCCCGCCCGGCACCGACGCGCCGCCCCGCGACGAACTGCTGATCAAGGTGCTGGTCGCGCTGCGGCTGCCGGAGGTCGACGTGCCCGAACTGCTGCAGGCGCACCGCCGTCACACGATCATGCAGATGCAGCAGTACACCCGTCTCAAGGAGCACGCCGGGGACGACGTGTCGCTGCTCCTCGTGGCGGACGCCCAGCTGTTCCGCCTGGAGTCGCTGGTGCGCTGGCTGGACGTGGCCCAGGCCCGGCTGCGCGACCACGTGCCGCCCGCCCCGGCCGCCGGGGCCGGCACGACCGGCGGCAGCGCATCGCCGGACGACCGTTCCGGGTCGGCTGCGCCGGCTGCGTTCGGGCGGGCGGAGCGGTGACCGGCGTGCCGCCCCTGGAACTGCGGGGCGTCTCCAGGACCTACGGCGAGGGCGCGGCCGCGGTCCACGCGCTCACCGACGTCGACCTGACCGTCTCCGCGGGCGAGTTGGTGGCGGTCATGGGTCCCAGCGGCTCGGGCAAGTCCACCCTGCTGACGATCGCGGGCAGCCTGGAGGAGCCCACGACGGGCGACGTGCTCATCGAGGGCACGCCGCTGTCCGGACTCCGCCGCAACGACCGCGCCCGGCTGCGCCGCCGCCACATCGGCTACGTCTTCCAGGACTTCAACCTGCTGGCCGGGCTCACGGCGGTCGAGAACATCACCATGCCGCTGGAGCTGGACGGCGTGCGGACCCGGCAGGCCCGGGCCGCGGGCCTCAAGGCCCTGGAGGACCTGGGCCTCGCGGACCGCGCCGACGCGTTCCCCGACGAGCTCTCCGGCGGCCAGCGGCAGCGCATCGCACTGGCCCGGGCGCTGGTGGGCGAACGGCGCCTGCTGCTCGCCGACGAGCCGACCGGCGCCCTCGACTCGCACAGCGGCGAGGGCGTGATGCGGCTGATCCGGTCCGCCTGCCGGTCCGGCGCGGCGGCGGTGCTCGTCACGCACGACGCGCAACTCGCCTCCTGGGCCGACCGCGTGGTCTTCGTCCGCGACGGCCGCGTCGTGGACAGCACCCCGCCGCCGCCCGGTCCCGAGTCGCTGCTGCCCGGCGCCACCGGTAGGGAGGCACGATGACCAGGCGCGGAACACGCCCCCTGCGCAACGTGCCGGGCACCGGCCCGGCGACGGCACGGCCCGCCCGCTGCGGGACGGTCCCGGACGATCGGCGGGTGCACTGATGGCCGCCGCGGGACTGGTACTCGAAGGCCGCGGGCGGCACGGGGGACTGCCCGCCCGCCACGCGGTGGTGCGCTGGTCGTGGCGGATGCTGCGACGCGAGTGGCGGCGGCAGGTGCTGCTGCTGACACTGGTGGCCTGCACGGTCGGCGCGGCCGTGTGCGGCCTGTCGGCCACGCACGCGTACAACGCCACCGCCGACGGGACGTTCGGATCGGCCCGGGCCGTGCTCCACATGACCGGCGGCAGTGACCCCGCCCGGCTCGGCTCGCAACTCGGCGCCGCCGCCACCGGCTTGGCGCCGGACCAGATCATCACGCACCGGTCCGTGCCCGTGCCGGGGTCCGTCGCCACGCTGGACGTGCGCGGCCAGGATCCGCACGGCCGGATCGGCTCCCCGCGGCTGAGGCTGCTCGACGGGCGCTACCCCGCGGCGGGTTCCGCGACCGAGATCGCGCTGACCCCCTCCGCCGCACGGGAGTTCCACGCCCGGCTCGGCGGCCCGGTCACCCTCGGCGGCCACGAGCTGACGGTGGTGGGCCTGGTGGAGAACCCCGCCAAGCTGGACGACACGTTCGCGCTGGCGGTGCCGGCCGGCACCGCCGCCACCCTCGTGGCCGGTCAACCCGCCACCACCGTCGACGTGCTGACCGACGCACCGCGCCCGACCGTCCAGACCTTCCGCCCGGGCGGCGACGCCTCGTTGTCGATCCAGTACCGGCAGAGCCTCGACCGGAACGCCAACGACGCGTTCATCCTCGCCGTCGCGACCGTCGCCCTGCTGCTGGTGGCGCTGGTGGCGACGGCCGGCTTCGCGGTCGTCGCCCAGCGGCGGCTGCGGCAGATCGGCATGCTGGGGGCGATGGGCGCGACGGACCGCCAGCTGCGGCTGGTGCTGGTCGGCCACGGCCTGCTGACCGGGCTGGTGGGCACCGCGGCCGGTGCCGTCCTCGGCGCGGCGGCATGGGTGCCGGTGGCCCCGCTGCTCGAACGGCCGGCCGGGCACCGCATCGACCGGCTGGACGTGCCGTGGCTGTTCCTCGCCGTGCTCCTCGTGGTGGCGGTGCTCAGCCCCACCGCGGCCGCGTGGTGGCCCGCCCGGGCCGTGGCCAGGGTGCCGGCGGTGCAGGCGCTGTCGGCCCGCCCGCCCGCACCGGTGAGGGCCCGCCAGTCCGTGGCCGCGGCCGTGGTCCTGCTCGCGGGCGGCGTGGTGAGCCTGGTCGCGTCGCACCGGACGAACGGCCTGCTGGTGTCCCTGGGGATCGTCGGCGTGGTCGGCGGCGTCCTGCTGTTCAGCCCGCTCGTCGTGCGGGCGCTCGCGGCCACCGCGGGCCGGATGCCGTTCACGACCCGGCTGGTGCTGCGCGACCTGGGACGCCATCAGGCCCGATCGGGTGCGGCACTGGCCGCCATCACCCTGGCCATCGGCCTGCCGGTCGCGATCAGCGTGCTCGCCGGCGTGAACCAGAGCACCCCCGCGAGCGGCAACCTGTCCGCACACGAGGTGCTGCTGCGGACGAGCCGGGACCCGTCCGTGGTGCCGTTGCTGTCCGCGGCGGACATGGCCAGGCAGCAGTCCGCCGTCGACGCGTACGCGGCCCGGCTCGGCGCTACGGCCGTCCCCCTGACCATGGCGTACGACCCCGACGTTCGGCCCATGGCCGGCGTCGACGGGAAAACCGGCCGGCTCGTCGTCGACGCCGGGCATCGCACCGGATCGAACTCCTGGTCCGGGTCGTCCGGGCTGTGGGTGGCCACGCCCGCGACGGTCCACGCCTTCGGCCTCGACCCGGCCTCGGCGGCCGGCGCGGCCCTCGTCACCCGCCAGCCCGCGCGGCTCGCCCTCGACCTGCTGGGCTCGGCGAGCCGTCAGGTCCCGATCCGCACGGTGCATGTCGCGGGCGCGTCCGCCTACACCTCCGAGCCGGCCAACTTCCTCACTCCCGAGGCGGTGGCCGCGCACCGCTGGCGGACCGCCGTCACCGGCTGGTACATCTCCGCGCCGCACGACCTGACGGACGCTCAGCGGTCCGCGGCCCGCGACATGGCCGCCACCGCCGGCCTGGTGAGCGAGACCCGGGCCGCGCAAGCCGGTCTGGGCACCCTGCGCTGGGCGTCGGTCGCGGCCGGCGCGGCGCTCGCACTGGGCGTGCTCGCGATGACCGTCGGCACGATCCGCGCGGAGTCGGCGGACGACCTGCGGACCCTCACGGCGACGGGCGCGGGCTCCGGCGCCCGCCGGGCCCTCACCGCGGCGACCGCGGGCGCGCTGGCCCTGGCCGGCACCCTCCTCGGCGCCGCCGGCGCCTACGCCGTCCTCGTCCCCGCCTACGCCCGCGACCTCGGGCTCCTCCGCCACGTCCCCTACCTGCCCCTCACCACCGCCATTCCCGGCGTTCCCCTCCTCGCCCTCGCCACAGGCTGGCTCATCGCCGGCCGCGAACCAGCGGGCATCGCCCGCCGCTTGCTGGAATAGCACCGCACCCGGCGGCCGGACGGCACCCGCTCCCACGCCACCGGCCCCGCCCGGCGTCCCCCGCTCTCGTCCTCACCGCGCGTCCGCTCGCCCACGTCGAGCCGCCAACCACCGGGCACTGTCCCGCCCTTGCCGAAACACTGCCGCCGCCCGACCGCCGAGCCACCCCCGCCCGGCCACCGGGCGGCGGGGGCCGCACGCCGCCCGGCACGGGCTCCGGCGGCCGCCGGGCCCGGACGCGGCGACCACGCACGCGCCGGCCCGGTCCGCACCGGATCGACCGTGTCCGGCGACCCGGTGCGGACGCGCTCGCTGCGCACCCCGAACCACCCGCCGTCGCACGGCAGTTGCCTGAGCGACGCCGTCACCTTTCGGGACCGGCCGCCCCGTCCGGCCGCCGGCCAGGACAGGAACCGCGGACCGCGGGGCGGCCGAGGCCGCGCGTGCCCGGACACCCCCGCGGCGGCCGCACCTGGCTCGCGGGCGGACCGATGTCAGTGGTGCGGGGGAGGATGGCGGGTGTGCTGATCAGTCTCGGCGGGTTGCCCGCCACCGGGAAGACGACGTTGGCCAGGGGTGTGGCGCGGAAGACGGGGGGTGTGCATCTGCGGGTCGACACGATCGAGCAGGCGGTGGTCCGGTCGGGGCTGGCGGACCATCCGGTGGGGCCGGTCGGGTACGCGGTGGGGTACGCGCTGGCGGAGGAGCATCTGGGGCAGGGACTCACGGTGATCGCGGAGTCCGTGAACCCGCTGGCCGTCACCCGTGACGCGTGGCGTGACGTCGCGCTGCGCGCCGGGGCGCGCCTGCTGGAGGTGGAGGTCGTGTGCTCCGACGCGGCCGAGCACCGGCGGCGGGCGGTGGAGCGCATCGTCGACGTCCCGGGGCTGCCGCTGCCCACCTGGGAGGAGATCACGGGCCGGGCCTACGAGCCCTGGGACCGCGGCCACCTCGTGGTCGACACCGCGGTGACCGATCCCGAGGGGGCCGTGCGCAGCATCCTCCGCGCCGCCGCTGTGTGAGCGCCGCGGCCGTCACGGCCGGCCCGCAGCGTCCTCCGCCGGCGGATCGGCGGGCAGGACGACGCGGAACGTCGTCTCCCCGGGGCGGCTGGTGACGTGCGCGGTGCCCCCGTGCGCCGCGGCGACCGCGCTGACGATGGACAGCCCGAGGCCCGACCCGTGGCCGGAGCGTGGCTGCGGGGCGCGGGTGAACCGCTCGAAGACGGTGTCGCGCAGCGCCTCGGGGATGCCGGGGCCGTTGTCGACGACGGCGAGTTCCGTCGCGTCGGGGGTCTGCCGGAGCTGGACGGTGACGCGGGTGCCGGCGGGGGTGTGGGCGCGCGCGTTGGCCAGGAGGTTGGCGGCGATCTGGTGCAGCCGGTGCGCGTCGCCGGTGATCGCGACGGGCTCCTCGGGCAGGTCGAGGTTCCAGCGGTGCCCGGGGCCCGCGGCCCGCGCGTCGTCCACCGCGTCCAGGACGAGCCGGGTCAGGTCGACGGTCTCGCGAGCGAGGGGGCGTCCGGCGTCGAGCCGGGCGAGCAGCAGCAGGTCGTCGACCATGCCGGACATCCGCGCGGACTCGGCGGCGATCCGGTCGAGCGCCCTGGTGACGCCGGCCGGGACGGGCTCGGGGTGCCGCAGCGCGAGTTCGGCGTGCCCGCGGATCGTCGCGACGGGTGTGCGCAGCTCGTGGCTGGCGTCGGCGGCGAACCGGCGCAGCCGCTCCTCTCCGGCCTGCCGCTTGGCGAGCGCGCCCTCCACGTGGCCGAGCATGCGGTTGAGCGCCGCGCCGACCCGGCCGACCTCCGTGCGCGGGTCGGTGTCGGCGGCGGGCACCCGGTCGGGCAGGACCACCTCGCCGCTGTCCAGCGGGAGCGCGGTGACGGACGCGGCGGTGGTGGCCACCCGGCTCAGCGGCCGCAGCGACCAGCGGACCCAGAAGGCGCCGGCCGCGCCGGCGACGACGAGCGCGCCGCCGAACACCGCGGCCTCGATGGCGACGAGCCGGCTGGCGGCGTCCTCGACGCTGCTCATGGGCATGCCGGTGACGAGCACGTCCCCGTCGTCGCCCGCGATGGCGCTGACCCGGTAGTCGCCGAGCGCGGAGAGGTCCAGGGCGTGGCAGTGCCCGTCGACCGGGACCGAGGCGATCGCCCTGAGGTCGGACGGGGCCAGGTCGACGGAGGTGTCGGCGCCGGAGCGGACGACGGCCGCCGACGTGACCTGGCCGTGCAGGAGCCGCGCGCCGAAGGTGCCGGGCGCCTGGCGGCGGGTGTCGACGTGCTGGTTGTCGGCGTCGGGTTCCCTGGGCGTTCCCGGGCTCTTGCTCGCATGCTCCAGGCTCGCCGGGAACCGGCCGCCGGCCTCGGCGAGCTGCTGGTCGAGGCGCTCGGTGAGGAACGCGCGCAGTCCCAGCACGGCCGCGATGCCCACCGCGGCGCAGCTGATCGCCAGCAGCACCACGAGGCCGCAGGTGAGCCTGGCGCGCAGCGTCCGCGGCACCAGGTCGCGCGGGACCGCCCGGAGCAGCCGCCCGGGGGTGGTCCGGGTCACCAAGGTGCCGCCTTCAGCACGTAGCCCGCGCCGCGCACGGTGTGGATCATGGGTTCCCGCCCGGCGTCGATCTTGCGCCGCAGGTAGGAGATGTAGAGCTCGACGATGTGGGCCTGGCCGCCGAAGTCGTACGACCACACGCGGTCGAGGATCTGCCCCTTGCTGAGCACCCGCCTCGGGTTGCGCATGAGGTAGCGCAGCAGCTCGAACTCGGTGGGCGACAGGTCGACCGCCTCGCCGCCGCGGGTCACCTCGCGCGCGTCCTCGTCCATCACCAGGTCACCGACGGTGAGCACGGCGGCGTCGTCGCGGGCCCTGGTCATGCCGGCCCTGCGCAGCAGTCCGCGCAGCCGGGCCAGCACCTCCTCCAGGCTGAACGGCTTGGTGACGTAGTCGTCGCCGCCCGCCGTGATGCCGGCGATGCGGTCCTCGACGGAGTCGCGGGCCGTGAGGAACAGCACGCACACGTCCGGCTGCTCGGCCCGCAGCTCGCGGAGCACGGCGAGCCCGTCGCCGTCGGGCAGCATCACGTCCAGCACCACCGCGTCCGGCCGGAACGTGCGCGCCTCCGCGACCGCGCCGGCGACGTCGCCGGCCGTGCGGACCTGCCAGCCCTCGTAGCCGAGGACACCGGCCAGCACCTCGGCGAGGTCGGGTTCGTCGTCGACGACGAGCACCCGGACCGGGGTGCCGTCGGGGTGGCTGAGGGGGTGGGCGGTGCTGTTCATGGTGCTTCCAGCATCCACGACCGGGCTGGCGGTCAGCCCCGCGGGTCTCTCTGGATCCGCTGTGAATATGCCCTCACGTGGCACTTTCAGAGCCGGCTCAGAGGTTTCCCCCGCACAGTGGTCGGCGAACCACCTGGAAGGAACCCGCCTATGAGCACCACCTCTCCCCCGCGTCCCGCGCGCCACGCGGTCGCTTCCGCCAAGCCCGCCCGGCGGTCACCCGCCCCCGTGGTGCTGGCCCTGGGCTGGCTGGGGGCGGCGGCCGTGGTCGGGCTGTGGTGGCACGACACCGGGTCCGTGGTGGGTCCGGCCGACTGGCTCATCGGCGCGGGCCGGATCGCGGGCCTGCTGGCCGGCTACTGCTGCGCGCTGCTGGTCGTGCTGATGGCCCGGATCCCCGCGCTGGAGCAGGGGGTCGGCAGCGACCGGGTCGCCCGCTGGCACGCGATGGCGGGCCGCTACACGGTGTGCCTGCTGGTGGCGCACATCACGCTGATCCTGTGGGGCTACGCCGTGCAGGCGCACTCCGGGGTGGTCAGCGAGGCCTGGACGGTCGCCCTCACGTATCCCGAGATGATCAAGGGCACGATCGGCGGGCTGCTGCTGCTCCTCGTGGGCGCGGTCTCGGTCGGCGCGGTGCGCCGCAAGGTCTCGTACGAGACCTGGTACTACCTGCACCTGCTCACCTACGCGGCGATCTTCCTGGCCTTCTGGCACCAGCTCGCGCTGGGCGCCGACTTCGCGGGCAACGCCCCGGCGCGGGTGTTCTGGTACGTGCTCTACCTGGGGGCGGCCGCCGCGGTGCTCTGGTACCGGCTGCTGGTCCCGCTGCGGCAGAACACGCGGCACCGGCTGCGCGTGCACGCGGTGGTGCGCGAGGCGCCGGACGTGGTGTCGGTGGTGGTGCGCGGCGAGCGGCTGCCGGATCTCGCGGCGCGGCCCGGCCAGTTCCTGCGCTGGCGGTTCCTGACGCCGGGCCTGTGGTGGACGGCGAGCCCGTACTCGCTGTCGGCGGCGCCCCGCCCGGACCTGCTGCGGATCACGGTGAAGGAGGTCGGCCGGCACAGCGCGGCGCTGGCCCGGCTGCGGCCCGGCACCCGGATCTGGGCGGAGGGGCCGTACGGCGCGCTCACCGCGGACCGCCGCACCCGGCAGAAGGTGCTGCTGCTGGCGGGCGGGGTCGGCGTGACACCGCTGCGGGCGCTGTTCGAGTCGCTGCCGGCGCGTCCCGGCGACCTGACGCTGATCTACCGCGCGCGGTCGGCGGAGGACCTGGCGCTCCGGAGCGAGCTGGAGGCGATCGCGGCCGCCCGCGGGGCCCGGCTGCAGTTCGCGCTCAACACGCCGGACGGCCGGCGGCCGGTGCTCACCGCGCGCGGGCTCACGGCGGCGCTGCCGGACATCGCCCAGCACGACGTGTACCTGTGCGGCCCGCCCGGGCTGATGCGCGCGTCCTACGCCGCGCTGCGCGAGGCCGGAGTGCCGGCCGGCCGCATCCACCACGAGTCCTTCGAGCTGTGAGGGCCTGACCCATGAGCGCACTTCCCTCCCGCCCGCTGCGGCGCATCGTGCTGACCACCGTCTCCACGGCGGCCGGCGGCCTGCTCCTGCTCTCCCTCAAGCCGCACACGACGGCGGGCGCGCTGTCGGTGGACGCGGGATCGACCCCGTCGTCCGGACCGACGTCGGCGCCCGCCGAACCGGGAACCCCGTCGCCGTCCCCGTCCACCGGATCCGGTGGCGGGAGCACGTCGCCGGCGAAACCGTCGCAGCCGTCGGCGTCTCCGAAGTCGCCGGCACCCGCGAAGTCCCCAACGACGCGGACGGTGGACGGCGACGCGGTGCAGACCCGCTACGGACCGGTGCAGCTGCGGATCACCCTGACCGGCGGCAAGATCACCGCGGTGACGGCGATCCAGCTGCCGCAGGACAACCCGCGCGACACCGAGATCTCGGGCTTCGCGGTGCCGCAGCTGACACAGGAGGCGCTCGCGGCGCAGAGCGCGCACATCGACTCCGTCTCCGGGGCGACGTATACGAGCGGCGGCTACGTGCAGTCGCTGCAGAGCGCGCTCGACAAGGCGGGGGCCTGAGATGGCGGAGATCCGCGTCGTCCGCGCCGCCCGCCGCTTCGGCGACCCGTCCGCGGCGTCCTCCCTGCCGGTCACGCCGCCGGCCGCCCCGGAACCGGTGTCCGGACCGGCCGCGGAGGCGGTGACGTCGTCCGTGGCGATCCCCGCCGTCACGGCGCCGGCCGAGGCGACGGGGTCCGCGGCGGCCGGGCAGCAGCGGCTGCGCCGGGTCGAGCACACCATGGGCACCGTGTTCTCCTTCGACGTCCGGGGCGGCGACCCGCGGCGCGTGTGTGCGGCGGTGGACGCCGCGGTGGAGTTCCTGCGGCACGTGGACGAGGTCTTCTCCACGTACCGGCAGGGCAGCCAGATCAGCCGGCTGGCGGCGGGCACGCTCGCGCTGTCCGCCTGCTCGCCGGAGGTGTGGGAGGTGCACCGGCTGTGCGACGCGGCCCGCCGCACCACGGACGGCTGGTTCGACGCCGAGTTCGCGGGCGGCTTCGACCCGACCGGCCTGGTCAAGGGCTGGGCAGTGGAGCGGGCGGCCGCGATGCTGCGCTCGGCGGGCGCCGAGGCGGTCTGCGTCAACGGCGGCGGCGACGTCCAGGTGCACGGCGGGCCGTGGCGGATCGGCGTCACCGACCCGCTGCGCCGCGGCGAACTGGCCACCCTGGTGGAGGCCGACGGTGAGCTGGCGGTCGCCACCTCGGGGGCGGCCGAGCGCGGCGCGCACATACTCGACCCGCGCACCCACCGCCCCGTCGAGCCGGTCTTCGCCTCGGTGACCGTGGTGTGCCGCGGCCTGACCGACGCCGACGTGCTGGCCACCGCGGCGTACGCGAGGGGTGCGTCGGCTCCCGGCTGGCTGCGCGGCCTCCCCGCCACGGAGGCGTTCGCCGTCCGCCCCGACGGCACCACCTGGTCCACCCCGGGCTTCGGCGCCGGCCACGCCTGAGCCGGAGTCGCTTCTCCCTGCGAGGAGCGGACGACCGGGAGCGCCGTCGAACCGCCCCGACGGCGAGCCGGGGCGTCGCTCCTCCTACCGGGCGGCCGCGGCGACCCGCGCGCTCCCGGCCGGCTGGGCGGTGGAGGACGGCGTCGGTGCCCTCTTCACCGACGGCCGGCTGACGGACACGGTGACTCGCGCGCCGCAGGCCCGGTTTTACCGGGTGGAGCCGGCGGGCGGTAACGGGGACAGCGGGGCGACGGGGTGAGGGAGCGGGCCCTGCCGCGCCGTCCGCTCGCCCCGGCGCCCGGGCCCACTCCACCCGGCCGAACGGGCGAGCCGGGGAGCACGGACCGCGGCGGTCCGCCCGGCGACGCGGACGCGCCACCCTCGCAAGGCCGTTGACCCCGGGCGGAACGCGGCCCGCACAGCACCGGGCCACACACCGCGGCCCGGTGCTGTGTGGGCCGCACCCCTCACACGGGACGCGCCGGCTGCCTATCCTGCTGGCGCCGCGCGGGACGGCCGCGGCGGCGGAAAGGCGGAGCGGCGGATGGACGGGCAGGCTCAGCAGCAGGAGCACACGGGGCACGAGGCGGACGCGGACCGGCGTGCGGCGCGGCGGGCGTACGAGGACACGGGCGTGGAGGTCGCGGGCGGGCGGCTCGCCGTGCGGCGCTGGCCCGGGCGGCCCGGGGCGGGCACGGTGCTGGCCGTGCACGGCATCGCGTCCAACGGCCTGGCCTGGACGCGCGTCGCCGAGGAACTGGACGGCGTCGAGGTGCTCGCACCCGACCTGCGCGGGCGCGGCCTGAGCCGGGACGTGGCGGGCACGAGCACGATGGCCCTGCACGCGGACGACCTGCGCGCGGTGCTGGACCACTTCGGCGTGGCGCGGGCGGTGCTCGCCGGGCACTCGATGGGCGGGTTCGCCGCGTGCGTCGCGGCCCGCCGTGATCCGGCGCGCTACTCCGGACTCGTCCTGGTCGACGGCGGGCTGGGCTTCCCGGTGCCGGACGGCGTGGACATCGACGCGGTGCTGCACGCGGTGATCGGCCCGGCCATGAGCAAGCTGGAGATGACGTTCGCCGACCGTGCCGCCTATCACGCCTTCTGGGCCCGGCATCCCGCGTTCGCCGAGCTGCACGGCCCGGACGTCGCCGCGTACCTCGACCGCGACCTGACCGGGAAAGAGCCCGAACTGCGGTCCGCCTGCCGGGCCGAGGCCATCCGCGAGGACGCGGAGGACGAGCTGCGCAACCCCGAGGTGTTCGCCGCCGTCCACGAACTGACGGTGCCCGCACGGTTGTTGTGGGCCGAACGCGGCCTGCAGGACGAGCCGGTGGGCCTGTACGCGCCCGACGTGATCGCCGCGAGCGGCTTGGCGGGCGAGGGCGTGCCGCCGCACTTCGTCCCCGGCACCAACCACTACTCGCTGGTGCTGGGCCATGCCGGCGCCCGGGTCGTCGCCGCCCACGTGCGGGACGCGGTGGGCGCCGCGCTCGCCGAGCACGGCTGAACGGCACGGCGTCCGGACGGTTCGAGGGCTCGGCAGCTCCCTGCCGCAACGGCCCGGTGAGCCCCGACCGCGGCCCGGGCCCGGGCCCGCGGATCGTCCGCGATGCCCGGGCCCGGTGCCCTGCTCCCGCGGCGGCCGCCGCCGCTCAGGCCGCGGCGTTCCGCGGCACCAGCAGTTCGGTCCCGGTGGCGGCGCGCACCTGCTCCACGCTGACGCCCGGGGCCAGTTCGGCCAGCCGCAGCCCGTCCGGCGTCACGTCGATGACGGCGAGGTCGGTGACGACGCGGTCGACGACCCGGCGGCCGGTGGCGGGCAGCGTGAGCTCATCGACGATCTTCGGCGAGCCGTCGCGGGCGGTGTGCTCCATCACCACGACCACCCGGCGCGCGCCGTGCACGAGGTCCATGGCGCCGCCCATGCCCTTCACCATCTTGCCGGGGATCATCCAGTTGGCCAGGTCGCCGTGTGCCGACACCTGCATGGCGCCGAGCACCGACACGTCGATCCGGCCGGCGCGGACCATGCCGAAGGACAGCGCCGAGTCGAAGAACGCGGCGCCGGGGGCCGTGGTCACGGTCTCCTTGCCCGCGTTGATCAGGTCGGGATGCTCGTGCCCCGCGACCGGAAAGGGACCGGTGCCGAGGATGCCGTTCTCGGAGTGCAGCACGACGTGGACGCCGGCCGGCAGGTGGTCGGGGATGAGGGTCGGCAGGCCGATCCCGAGGTTGACGTACTCGCCGTCACGCAGTTCGCGGGCGGCCCGGGCGGCGAGCTGCTCGCGGTCGAGGGGCACGGTCACTTCTCCTCCTGGGCGCCCCGGGCGGGCACGGTGTCACGGACGGCGGGGCGGACGGTCCGGCGTTCGATGCGCTTGTCCTGCGGGTCGGCGGCCACCACGCGGTCCACGTAGACGCCGGGCAGGTGGACCGCGTCGGGCGGCAACTCGCCCGGTTCCACAATGCGTTCGGCCTCGACGACGGTGGTCCGGGCGGCGGCCGCGCACAGCGGGTTGAAGTTGCGGGCCGCGGCGTGGAACGCGCAGTTGCCGTGCCGGTCGGCGACGTCGGCCCGCACGAGCGCGAAGTCGGTGCTGATGGCCTCCTCCAGCAGGTACCGGACGCCGCCGAACTCCCGTACCTCCTTGGGTGGTGAGGCCAGGGCGACGGTTCCGTCGGGGGCGTACCGCCAGGGCAGTCCGCCCTCCTCGACCTGGGTGCCGACGCCCGCGGGGGTGAAGAACGCGGGGATGCCGGCGCCGCCGGCCCGCAGCCGTTCGGCGAGGGTGCCCTGCGGGGTGAGTTCCACCTCCAGCTCGCCGGACAGGTAGCGGCGCGCGAACTCCTTGTTCTCGCCGACGTACGAGGAGGTCATGCGGGTGATCCGGCCGAGGCCGAGCAGCAGTCCCAGCCCCCAGTCGTCGACACCGCAGTTGTTGGACACCACCCGCAGGCCGCCGGTTCCCGACCGGACCAGGGCGGCGATCAGCGTCGAGGGGATGCCGCAGAGCCCGAAGCCGCCGACGGCGAGCGTCGCGCCGTCCGGGATGTCCGCCACCGCGTGGTCGGCCGAGGCCACCACCTTGTCCATGCGTCCGCCTTCCCCGAGGGGTCCGAAGTGAGGGTGCCGGTCCGCGCGTTGGGCGCCGGGACCGTGCCGCGGGCCCGTCGGTGGCGACGGCGCCCGGTCCTGCCACCCTTTCCGAGCGCTCCGGGCGCCCGCCATGGTCCCCGCCGACACCGGGCCACGGCGCAGAGCGTGTGCCGCCCACATGTCCGGTTCACCTGGGCGCTTCTACGGTTCACCCAACCATCCACCTCTCCGGGAGCCGGTCGCCATGCGTCGCATCGTCACGTCCACCACTTCGGGGCCCTCGGCTCCGCACAGGAGCAGATCCCTCACCGTGCTCGCGCTGCTGGCCGCAGGCGTG
The DNA here is from genome assembly GCF_900110255.1 of Actinacidiphila rubida. Taxonomy (GTDB): domain Bacteria; phylum Actinomycetota; class Actinomycetes; order Streptomycetales; family Streptomycetaceae; genus Actinacidiphila; species Actinacidiphila rubida. The sequence continues at coordinate 54,112 of NZ_FODD01000036.1, read as the reverse complement.
CTGCTGACCGGGTGCAGCAAGGCGGGCCAGGCCGGCAGTGCCCCGCAGGACGGCGCGGGCAGCACCGCCACCGCGCCGGTGAAGGTGGGCCTGGTGTACTCGCGCAGCGGGCCGCTGGCGGCCTACGGCAAGCAGTACCTCGACGGCTTCCACGCCGGCCTGGCGTACGCCACGCACGACACCGGCAAGGTGGCCGGCCACAAGGTGGACGTCACCGAGCAGGACGACGCGGGCGATCCGGCGAAGGCGGTCGCCGAGACCAAGTCCCTGATCGGCAAGGGCACCCGGATCATCGCGGGCACCACCGACTCCGGCGTCGCGCTCCAACTGGCCCCGCTGGCCGCGCAGAACAAGGTGCTCTACATCTCGGGTCCGGCCGCGACCGACGCGCTGACCGGTGTGAACGCCTACACGTTCCGCTCCGGCCGGCAGTCCTACCAGGACATCCTCACGGCGGGGACGCTGCTCGGCGACTCCAAGGGCAAGAAGGTCACGGTGCTGGCCCAGAACTCCGCGTTCGGGCAGGCCAACGTGGCGGCGGTGAAGCAGGTGCTGGGCGGCCAGGGGGCCGTGGTGGACTCGGTGCTCGCGCCGCCGAGCGCCGGCGACCTGACGCCGTTCGCCCGGCAGGTGAAGGCGCACAAGCCCGATCTGGTCTTCGTCGCCTGGGCCGGGGCCAGCGCACCCGCCCTGTGGACGGCCCTCGACCAGCAGGGCGTCGTGATGTCGACGAAGGTCGTCACGGGTCTGGCCGGCGTCGCCTCCTACCCGCTGTTCGGGACCGCCGGTTCGAAGGTGTCGTTCCTGGCGCACTACTTCCCCGGCGCGGCCGGCACCCCCGTCGAGAAGGCGATGCTGGACGGCATCACCGCGGCGGGCGGCACCCCCGACCTGTTCAGCCCGGACGGGTTCACCGCGGCGCAGATGATCGTGCACGCCATCGAGGCGGGCAGCGCGACCGACCCGACGGCCATGGCGAAGGCGCTGGAGGGCTGGTCGTTCCAGGGGCCGAAGGGCGACGAGCAGATCCGGGCCGCCGACCACGCGCTGCTGCAGCCGATGTTCACCGCGAAGCTCACCGGCAGCGGCGCCGCCGCCAAGCCCCAGCTCGTCGGCCGGCTGCCGATGGCCTCGGTCACGCCGCCCCCGCACCCGATGGCGGGCTGACCGTGGCACCGGTTCTGCGGCTGGACGGCGTCGGCTGGTCGGTGGGCGGCGCGACGATCGTCGACGACGTGTCCTTCGCCGTCCGGGAGGGCGAGTTCCTGGCCTTCATCGGTCCCAACGGCGCCGGCAAGACCTCCTTGTTCAACCTGATCAGCGGCCTGGTGCCGGCGGTCCGCGGATCGATCGCGCTGGACGGCGCGGACGTGACGGCCGACGGCGTGGCGGCCCGCGCGCGCCGCGGCCTCGGCCGGACGTTCCAGACGTCCAGCCTGTGGCCCGCGATGTCGGTCGCGGAGCACGTACGGCTGGCCGCGCAGGCCGCGGGCGGCGGCTCGTACCGGCTGTGGCGGCGGGCCGCCGCGTACGCCGGGCAGGTCACCGGCGTGCTGGAGCGCACGGGGTTGGCGCACCGCGCCGGCGCGGCCGCCGGGTCGCTCTCGCACGGTGAGAAGCGGAAGCTCGAACTGGCCGTGCTGCTCGTCGGCGAGCCGCGGCTGATGCTGCTGGACGAGCCGATGGCGGGGGTGAGCGCCGAGGAGGTCCCTGCGCTCACCGCGCTGATCCGCTCGCTGCACCGCGACGAGGGGCGCACGGTGCTGATGGTCGAGCACCACATGGACGTGCTGCTGGGCCTGGCGGACCGCCTGGCGGTGATGCACCACGGCACGCTGCTGGCCCTGGACACCCCGCAGGCCGTCATGGCGGACGCCACCGTGCAGTCCGCCTACCTCGGGGAGGCGTTGTGACCACGGCATCCGAACCACTGCTTTCCGTCCGGGGGTTGCGGGTCGTGCTCGGCGGCCGGCACATCCTGCACGGCGTGGACCTGGACGTGGCGCCGGCCGGCGTCACGGCGCTGCTCGGCCGCAACGGCGCGGGCAAGACCACCACCGTCCGCGGGGTGCTCGGGCTGGTGCCGCGCACCGGCAGCGTCCGGTTCGCCGGCACGGAGACGGTCCGGCTCGCCACCCACGACCTGGTGCGCCGCGGCATCGGCTACGCGCCGGAGGACCGCGGGGTGTTCGCCGGTCTCACCGTGGCGGAGAACCTGCGCCTGGCGGAGCGGCCGGGCGCGGGCACCCCCGACTACCCGCTGGTCCACGAGCTGTTCCCCGAACTCAAGGCGCGGGCACGGCAGTCGGCGGGCACCCTGTCCGGCGGCCAGCAGCAGATGGTGGCGATCGCCCGCACCCTGCTCAACGGCAACCGGCTGATCATCGCCGACGAGCCGACGAAGGGGCTGGCGCCGCGCGTCGTCACCGAGGTCGCGCTGGTGCTGGAGCGCGCGGCGCGGGCGGTGCCGGTGCTGCTCGTCGAGCAGAACCTCGCCCTGGTACGGCGGCTGGCGGACTCCTGCGTCGTGCTGGCCGACGGCCGCACCGCGCACCGCGGACCCGCCGCGGACCTCCTGGCCGACACCGGGGCGACCCGCCGGCTGCTCGGTGTCGGCTCGAACTCCCCCGCGCACGAGGAGGCGGACGCCTGATGTCCACCGTCGTTCTGCTCGCCGTCACCGGACTCGGCCTGGGCGCCCTGTACTTCCTGGTGGCCTCCGGGCTGTCGCTGATCTTCGGCCTGATGGACGTCCTGAACTTCGCGCACGGCGCGCTGCTGTCCATCGGCGCGTACGGCAGCTGGTGGGCCGCCTCCGGGCACCTGCCGGGCGCCGGTTCCTCGGGGGCGGGGTTCGTCCTGGCGGTCGCCTTCGGCACCGCGGTGGGCACGCTCGCCGCCGTCGTCCTCGAACTGGCCCTGATCAGGCCGCTGTACGACCGGCCGCGGGAACAGGTGCTGGCCACCGTCGGGGTGGGTCTGGCGGTGCCGGCGCTGCTCTCGGCGATCTGGGGCGCCGACGCGCGCCCCTTCCCCGGCCCGCACGCGCTGTCGGGCACGTTCGGGCTGCTGGGCGCGCGGATCCCGGTCAACCGGCTGGTGCTGCTGGCGGCCGCCCTGCTGGTGCTCGCCGCCCTGCGGCTGTTCCTCGGCCGCACCCGGCACGGCTTGGTGGTACGGGCCGGGGTCGAGGACCGGGCCATGGTCACCGCCCTCGGCGTGGACGTACGGCGCGCGTTCACGCTGGTGTTCGCGATCGGCGGGGCCGCGGCCGCGCTCGGCGGCGCCCTCGGCGGGCTCTACTACGGCTCCGTCGATCCCGGGCAGGGCACGTCGCTGCTGATCTTCGCGTTCGTGGTCGTGGTGATGGGCGGCATGGGCTCGGTGGCCGGTGCCGCGCTGGCCGCCGCCGGGGTCGGGCTGGTCCAGCAGTTCGCCAACTACTACACCGCGTCAGGCCTCGGCGACCTCGCCGTGGTCGTTCTGCTCGCCGCCCTGCTGCTCCTGCGGCCGAGCGGTCTCACCGGGAGGCTCGCATGACCACCGCCACTCCGGTCCGCGAGGCGGCCCCCGACGCGGCGGCGGTACCGCCGGGTGCCCGGCGGTGGACCCGCTGGTGGCCCGCGGCGGCCCTCGCGGTCCTCGTCGTCGTGCCGTACAGCGCGATGCCGCTGCCGGGCCTGCTCGACGGCCCGATCGGCTCCGCGGGCAGCCTGCAACTCCTCGCGCTGTGTCTGGTGTTCGGGGCGCTCGCCACCGGCTACGACCTGCTGCTCGGACGGACCGGCCTGCTGTCGTTCGGGCATGCCCTGTACTTCGCCGCGGGCAGCTACCTGACGAACGCCTTCATGACGGAGGCCGGGCTGCCGTTCGTGCCGTCGGTGGTGCTCGGCCTGCTGTCCGGGACCGCGCTGGCCGCGCTCCTCGGTTCGGTCTCGCTGCGGGTGTCCGGCATCGCCTTCTCGATGGTCACGCTGGCGTTCGCGCAGGCCGGGTCGCTGCTCGTGGAGCGCGACCCCGGGGGCGTGACCGGCGGCGAGGAGGGCCGCGCGATCCCCGCGGACGCCCTGCCGTCGTCGCTGACCGGCATCGGCAACACCGCGAACCTGTACTGGATCGCCCTGGCCTACCTGGTGGTGACGCTCGCCGTCGTGCAGTGGGCGGTGCGCTCCCCCACCGGCCGGGTGTGGGAGGGCATCAAGGAGAACGAGCGCCGGGTGGAGGTGCTGGGCCTGCGTCCCTACGGCTTCAAGCTCGTCGCGTTCGTCCTCGCGGGCGCGCTGGCGGCGGCCGGCGGCGTCGTGCACCTGCTCCTCACCGGCGGCGCGACCCCGCAGACGACCACCTCCGACTTCACCCTGTCCCTCCTGGTCATGGTGGTGCTGGGCGGGTCGGGTTCGCGCTGGGGCCCCCTCATCGGCGGTGTCGCGTACACCTGGGCCGACCAGCGCCTGGGCGACCTCGCGGGCTCCGGAGCCGTGGCCGGCCTCCCCTCGGTCCTGCGCGTCCCGCTGTCCCAGCCGCTGTTCCTGCTGGGCACCCTGTTCGTCATCGCGGTCTACGTCCTCCCCGGCGGCATGGCCCGCCTCCCGCACCGCGTACGGACGGCCCGCACCCGGGCCGTAGCCTCACGGCGGCCGCCGGACGAGGTCGGGAAGGCGGGGGCCGACGGGGCTACGCGCACCGGCTGAGCAACTCCGCGAGCCGGTCGGCGAGCACGGTGAGGTCGTCCAGCCGCGGACCACCGCACGCGGTCCGGAACCCCTGCCTGCGCCCCCAGAAGGACGCCTGCACGGCGTGGAACTGCGCCCACCGCCGGACGCGTTCGCGGTCGAGCTCGGCGGCCTCGGCGAACACCTCGAGGACGCGGTCCGCTGCCTTGCCGAGGTCGTCGGCCGCGAGCAGCGTCAGCGCGCGCGACGTGAGCAGCGTGCCGCCGTCGTAGGCGGGATCCCCGGCGTACCCCTTGGGGTCGACGGCCAGCCACGACTCCCGGTCGGCCCGGAGGATGTTCCGGCCGTGCAGGTCTCCGTGGACGAGGGTGTCGGGCTGGTCGCGGCCCAACTCCCGTAGCGTCGCCACGGCGGCGGCCAGCGCGCGGCGCGGCAGCGGATGCCCCAACTCCTCGGACTCCGCGAGCAGTTCCCTCTCCCAGGCGTCGGTCTGTTCGCTCATCCGGGGCAGGCCGGCCGGCGCCGGCACGGCCAGGCGGCGGCTGAGCCGCCCGGCCACCGCCACCACCTCGTCACCGTCCTCGACCTGCGTCAGGTCCACCGCGTGCGCCCGCTCCAGCAGCATCGCGAACCGCCCGTCGTCACGCTCGTACAGCACGACGGCCCCGCGCCCGCCCCACGCGACGAAGGCGTCCGGCTCGTGCACGTTCCCCGGATGCGGAAACGACACCTTGAGCACCGCGCTCCGCCCGTCCCCGTGCACCGGCACGACGACGCCCACACCCCCGTGCGTGACATCCCCGTCCGGGACGCACCCCCAGCACTCCAGCAACTCCGCGACGATACGCGGAAGTTCACGGACCCACGCCGCCCCCGCCTCCCCCTCCCGCGCCACGGTCGCGCGCACGAACGCCTCAGGTATCACGATCATCCGCGCACGATACGGGCCACGGGGTGCCCGCGCCGGACCGACCTGCTCCACCGCGGGCGGTCCTCCCGCACGAGCGGACGGTCCGGCGCCAGGGCTCAGGAGGCGGACAGCAGGTGGAGGCGGAGGGCGAGTTGGAGTTCCAGGGCGCGCTCCGGGTCGTTCCAGCCCGCGCCGAGCAGCGCCTGGATGCGGTCGAGGCGCTGGACCACGGTGTTGACGTGGAGGTGCAGCTCGTCCTTGGTGCGGGTCAGCGTGCCGCCGCACGCGAAGTACGCGCCGAGGGTGCGGACGAGTTCGGTGCCGCGGCGGGCGTCGTAGTCGAGCAGGGGGCCGAGCGTGGCCGCGACGAAGGACGCGACGTCGCGGTCGTTGCCCAGCAGCACGCCGAGGAAGCCGAGTTCGGCGGCGCTGGCGCCGTCGCCGCTCCGGCCGAGCGACTGCAGCGCCCGCAGGCAGCGCACGGCCTCGGCGTGCGCGTCGGCGATGGCGCGCGGGCCCGCGGCCGGGCCCCCCGCGGCGACCGTGACCGGCACGCCGACAAGCGGCGCCAGCTGGGCGACGGCCGCGCGGGCCGCGTCGCCGGGCCGCGACCCGTCGTGCGGCAGGAGCAGCACGACCGTGCCGGACTGCTCCGCGCTGATCCCGTCGCTGCCGAACAGGCAGCGGCCCGCGGCTGCCACGAGCTTGTCGTGGTGGCCCGGCGCGGTCTCGGCCACGAGCAGCAGGCACGGCCGTCCGAGGTCGATGCCGAGCCGGCGACCGCGGACGACCAGGCCCGCGGGGTCGCGGTCGGGCGCGGTGAGCAGGTCCGCGACGAGTTCGCCGCGCACCCGGTTCTCCGTCTCGGCGACGGAACGGCTGAGCAGCAGCAGGAGTGCGGTGACCACGCCGGCCCGCTCGAACAGCCGCCGGTCGGAGTCGTCGAGCCGGCCGCGGCCGTACAGCACGAGGCTGCCCAGCAGTTCCTGGCCGGCGAGCACCGCGCAGGTCCAGCGGCTGTCGCGGAACACCGCGCGGGCCGCGGCGTGCGAGTCGGCGGCGTGCCGTACGAGCGAGGCGGTCTCGGGCACGGGTCCCGCGAACTCCTCGCCGCGCCGCCCGACCGCGGCCAGCGTCCGGCCCTCCGGGTCGTGGATGGTGATCGGCCCTTCCAGCAGCCCGGCGACGGCGGCGGCCACCTCCGAGAGGTCGCCGCCGCGCAGCACCAGGTCGGTGAGCCGGTCGTGGGCCTCCTCGGCCCGCTGCATGGCGGCGGCGTGCTCGCGGATCACCGCGCCGGCCTCGGCGAGTTCGGTGATGGCCTTCGCGGTGTCGATGGCGATGGCGGCGTGCGCGGCGAGCGAGCACAGCAGCGCCACCTCGTCCGGTGTGAACGGGCGCGGCGTGCGGTCCGCGGCGAACAGCACGCCGATGACGTCGCCGTCGCCCGAGCCCGGGGCGGTGACGGCGGCTCGCGAGCCCTTCGCCCCCGAGCCGTTCACGACTGTGCCCTTGCCGGACCCGATCGCCCCCGACCCGTTCGCCGCGGACCCGATCGCCCCCGACCCGTTCGCCGCGGACCCCTTCGCCCCCGCCCCGTTCGCCGCGGGTCCCCCCGCCCGCACCGCTCCTCCGCGCCCGCCCAGCAGCAGCGGCACTCCGAGGATGCCGACCAGTCCCTCGTCGAGCACGCCCTCGTCGATCGAGCCGGTGTGCCGGAAACGCTGGTCGGTGCGGTAGTCGGGGCTGGCGTAGGGGCGGGCGGTCTGCGCGACGAGACCGCCCAGGCCGTCGCCGTAGCTGAGCCGCAGCGTCTGGAACAGCGGGGACACCGACCCGTCGGTGACCCGCATGTACGTGTCGCCGGCCTCGTCGTCGCGCAGCGTCAGGTAGGCGGTGTCGGTGCCCAGCAGCATCCGGGCCCTGCGGACGATGGACTGCAGCACCGCGTCGAGGTCGCGCAGCGCGGCCAGGTCGCCCGCGGTGTCGAAGAGCGCGGCCAGCTCGGTCTCACGCCGGCGGTGCTGGCGCAGCACCCGGCGCACGCGCAGCGCGGTCCCGACGGCCCGCTCCAGTTCGGCGAGGTCGGCCGGGCCCGCGCCCGCGGACCTGGCCTCCACCGAGACCGCACCGTACTCCTCGGCGGGCGCGTCCTCGGCGATCAGGTCGAGCAGCCGGCGCAGGAACGGCGCTATGGGTGCGGCAGGTTCGGGCATCGGGACCACCGGGCGGCTGGGAACGGGCCCGGTGAGGAGCCGCGGCTGCGGCTCCTCACCGGGAGTACGGACGGGTCGTCGCACGTCACGCGGGTGACGTGGGCATTTCCGTGGACGCAGAGACTACCGAGGTGGACCCCTCCCCGTCGCCGGCCGCGTCGTCCGCCGGGTTCCGCAGGTCCGTGAGGGTGCGGCCCCTGGTCTCGCGGGCGAAGAGCAGCGCGATGACGGTGACGACGGCGGCCAGCGACACGTACACCGACACCGGCGTGGCGTCGCCGTACGACTTGAGCAGCGCGACCGCGATGAGCGGCGCGGGGGCGCCCGCCGCGACGGAGGCGAACTGGGCGCCGAACGAGGCCCCGGAGTAGCGCATCCGGGTCGCGAACAGTTCGGAGAAGAACGCCGCCTGGGGTGCGTACATCGCGCTGTGGAAGACGAGGCCCACGGTCACCGCCAGCACCAGCGACGGGAAGTCCTTGGTGTCGAGGAGGGTGAAGAAGGCCCAGGCCCACGCTCCGGTGCCGACGGCGCCCACCAGGTAGACCGGCTTGCGGCCGACCCGGTCGGAGAGCGCGCCGAACAGCGGGATCAGGCAGAACTGGACGGCCGAGCCGATCAGCACGGCGTTGAGGGCGGTCTGCTTGCCGATCTCGAGGTGCTCGACGCAGTAGGCGAGGACGAACGTGGTGATCACGTAGTACGAGATGTTCTCCGCCATGCGGGCGCCCATCGCGACGAGCACGTCCCGCCAGTGGTCGCGCAGCACCGCGAGGCCCGGGATGCGGTCGACGGCACCCTGCTGCCCGGGCTCCTCGGCCTTGCGCTGCTCCGCCTTGGCCAGCGCGTCCTTGAACAGCGGCGACTCGTCGACCGACAGCCGGATCCACAGGCCGATGCCGACCAGGACCGCGGACAGCAGGAACGGGATGCGCCAGCCCCACGCGGTGAACGTCGCGTCGCTCTGCACGGTGGTCATCAGCGACAGCACGCCGACCGCGATGAGGTTCCCGGCGGGTGCCCCGCCCTGGGGCCACGACGCCCAGAAGCCGCGCCGCTTGTCGTCGCCGTGTTCGGACACCAGCAGCACCGCGCCGCCCCACTCGCCGCCGAGCGCGAAGCCCTGGATGACGCGGAGCAGGGTCAGCAGGACGGGCGCGGCGACGCCTATGCTCGCGTAGCTGGGCACGCAGCCGATCAGGGTGGTCGCGCCGCCCATCATCAGCAGGCTGAGCACCAGCAGCTTCTTGCGGCCGACGCGGTCGCCGTAGTGCCCGAAGACCATGGCGCCGACGGGCCGGGCGGCGAATCCGATCGCGTAGGTGAGGAACGACAGGAGCGTGCCCGTCAGCGGATCGGAGTCGGGGAAGAAGACCTTCCCGAAGACGAGCGCGGCGGCTGATCCGTACAGGAAGTAGTCGTACCACTCCACCGTCGTGCCGATGAGGCTGGCCGCGACCACGCGGCGCAGGTCGGCGGGTCGGGTGCGGGCGGGCCGGGCGGCGCCGGGCGGCCCGGCGGGTTGCGGTCCGTTCACGCCGGTGTGAGGGGCCATGGGGTTCACCGTTCTCTGGAGGTCGAGCGGGGGGACGGAAGGGACGGGACGGGTGGGGGCCGTCGGGCATGCGCGGGGGGATCGGGTGTCGCGGGAGTTCGGGCCGAAGGAGTCCGTTCGTGGGGCGCGTGGGCGGTGCGGGACCGGACGGGGACTAGTGCGCGGTCCATCCGCCGTCGAGGGGCAGCGAGGCGCCGGTGAGATAGCCGGTGTGCGGCGAGCACAGCCACAGCGCGGCGGCCGCCACCTCGCCCGGCTCGATCAGCCGCTTGATCGCGGTGCGTTCGAGCATCACGCGTGCCACGACCTCCGCCTCGGGGATCCCGCGGGTGGCGGCCTGCCCGGCGATCTGGTCCTCGACCAGGGGGGTCCGCACGTACCCGGGGTTGATGCAGTTGCTGGTGACGCCGTACTCGGCGGCTTCGAGAGCGACGGTCTTGCTGAGCCCTTCGAGGGCGTGCTTCGCCGCGACGTACGCCGACTTGAAGGGGCTGGCCCGCAGGCCGTGCACGGACGAGATGTTGACGACCCGCCCCCACCCCTGGTCGTACATGTGCGGCAGGGTGCGGCGCAGGATCCGGAACGGCGCCTCGACCATGACCCGCTGGATCAGCTGGAACCGTTCCGGCGGGAACTCGTGGACCGGGGCGATGTGCTGCAGCCCCGCGTTGTTGACGACGATGTCCGCGTCGGCGGGCAGCGCGTCCACCGCGTCGGGGTCGGACAGGTCGGCGACCAGGCAGGTGCCGCCGATCTCGGCGGCCACCTCCTTGGCCGCGTCGGCGGCCCGGTCCACCACGTAGACGGCGGCGCCCGCCTCGGCGAACGCCACCGCGCAGGCCCGCCCGATGCCGCTGGCGGCCCCGGTGACCAGGGCCGTGCGCCCGGCCAGGAAGCGCGCGCCGCCCGGCGCGCCCTCCGTGGCCCCGCCGGGACCGGGGCTCTGAGTGCTCTCCATGGCCGCCACGCTAGGAAGGTTGGGGAGGCCCGCACACGTGGGCCGCGGCCATACTTCGCGGCGCGGCCATGGTGGTTCGCCCCATGCCGCGCGCGGACCGCACCGGGCCACGCGGGCGCGCGGGCGTCGCCGGCCCGGACCCGGAGGGCGACAACGCCCAGGACCCGGACCGGCCGCACCGGTTCGCCCGGGGCCGCCCGCGGGGAGCGGACGCGGGCCAGGCGCGGGGCGGGCGCGGCCGCGTGATCACCGCCGGTGCCCTCCCGCAATGGCGGCGGCCACCATTCACCGGTCCCGGAGGTGGCGGTCTGTCACGTGTCCGGCGTCCCGGCCCGGTCCTAGCGTCCACGCCAGCCGGACGACCGGATCCCCCCATGGAGCCGACCATGCCTCTTCCCTCCCGTGCCCCCACGCCCCTCCGTGACCACCGCGCCTCTCCCCCGACCCCCCGTCCCGCTCCCCGGCGGGCGCCGGCCAGGCGCCCCGCGCTGGCCGCGGTGCTGGCCGTCCTCGCGCTGCTGGCCGCGGGCCTCGGCGTGTTCGCCTCCGCGGCCCCGGCGAGCGCCGCCGGCCTGACACAGGTCTCGTCGTTCGGGTCCAACCCGGGCAACCTCGCGATGTACGAGTACGCGCCCGCCAACCTGCCGGCCGGCGCGCCGCTGGTCGTGGCCATGCACGGCTGCACGCAGAGCGCGAGCGACTACTTCGCCAACTCGGGCTGGCAGAAGTACGCCGATCTGTGGGGCTTCGCGCTCGTCCTCCCGCAGACCAGCGCCACGAACAACTCGCTGTCCTGCTTCAGCTGGTTCGACTCCACCAAGGACACCCGCGGCAAGGGCGAGGCCGCGTCGGTGGTGTCGATGGTGTCGGCCGCCGCGTCCCAGTACGGCTCGGACACCCACCGGGTGTACGTCACCGGCCTGTCGGCGGGCGCCGGCATGACCGCGGACCTGCTCGCCGACTACCCGGACGTCTTCGCGGGCGGCTCGGTCGACTCCGGCCTGCCCGCGCAGTGCGCCACCACCCAGACCGCCGCCTCGCAGTGCCAGTACGGCAGCCTCAACCTGACGCCGGCGCAGTGGGGCGACAAGGTCCGCGCCTCCGACCCGGGGTACGGCGGGCCCTGGCCGCGCGTCGCGATCTGGCAGGGCACCTCGGACACGACCGTGCAGCCGGTCAACGCCACCGAACTGCGCGACCAGTGGACGAACGCGTGGGGCATCGGCCAGACCGCGTCCAGCACCCAGTCCCTGCCGGGCGGCACCTCGCTGAGCGTCTACAACGACCCGCAGGGCAAGCCCGCGGTGGAGCTGTACCAGATCTCGGGAATGAGCCACGGCCTGGCGGTCGACCCGGGCTCGGCCACCGACCAGTGCGGCAGCACCGGCACGTACTACATCGACACCATCTGCTCCAGCTACTACACCGCGCGCTTCTGGGGCCTCGACGGCTCGGGCGGCACCGGTGGCGGCGGCACCGGCAGCCTTCCCGCGCCGGCCGGCCTCGCGGTCACCGGGACGACGGGCACGACGGCGTCGCTGAGCTGGTCCGCGGTCAGCGGCGCCGCGTCGTACACGGTGTACCGGGGCGGTACCGCGGTGGGCTCGCCCACCGGCACCTCCTTCACCGACAGCGGTCTGACGGCCGGCACGTCGTACACGTACACGGTGGCCGCCGTCGACTCCTCGGGGAAGGCGGGACCGGTCTCGTCCGCGGTGACCGCCACGACCACCGGCGGCGGCAGCGGGGCGTGCTTCACCGACAACAACTACAACCAGGTCGCGGCGGGACGCGCCCACCAGAGCGGCGGCTACGCGTACGCCGACGGCTCGAACCAGAACATGGGCCTGTGGAACGTGTACACCGTCCACACCCTCAAGCAGACCGGGGCGGACTCCTATGTGATCGCCGACGGCACCTGCTGACGGGCAGCCATCGTTCAGGACCGGATTCCGGTGTCAACTCCGGGCGCCCGCAGGGACCGTGAGCTCCGGGCGCGACGGGCGGGCGCCGGACTCCGGCCTCCTCAGAGGGAGTCCGGCCGACGGGCCAGCACGAGGCGGCAGCGCGGGCTGCCGTCGGCCCGGCGGCCGAACCCCTCCAGGGGCACCGACCCCGCGTCGAACCCGGCCCGCCGCAGGTCCCGCAGCACGGCGGCCAGCGGGAAGGTGCGGTAGTACATCACGAACGGCGGCCGCCACAGCAGGTTGCGCACCCGCATCCCCGCGTCGAACCCGGCGAGCATCCAGTGCCAGGGCGAGGTCACCGGCGGCGGCGCGCCGATGGGGAAGGCGAACAGGCCGCCGGGCCGCAGCGAGCGCCGCACCCCGGCGAACAGGCCCGGCCGCTCGGACGGCAGGAAGTGCCCGAACGCCCCGAAGCTGACGGCCAGATCGAAGGCAGCGGTGAACGGCATGGCCCGCACGTCCGCCTGGACCCAGTGCACGTCTCCGGACGGGAGGGCGGAACCCGCGGTCTCCTTGCGGGCGGCCTCCAGCATCCCGCCGCTGAAGTCGACGCCGGTGACGCCCGAGCGGCACAGCGGCTCCAGCACGCGCAGTCCCGCGCCGGTCCCGCAGCACACGTCCAGACCGTCGCCGAACGGGCCGAGCGGGGCGAGCGTTTCGGCGACGGCGTCCAGCACGCGGTCGGGGGTGCGGAACGGCGTGTGGTCGAACTTCGGTGCCAGCAGGTCGTATCCGTGCTCGACGGACGACAGCGCCTGGACGGCCAGTTCGCGCAGCGAGGGGCCCTGGGGTGAGAACACCCGCCCAGAGTAGGCGGATCAGCTCCCGTGACGCCGTTCGCGCGCCGAGTAGCTGCGCAGCGCCCGCAGGAAGTCGATCTCCCGGAACGCCGGCCAGTACGCGTCGCAGAAGTACAGCTCGGAGTACGCGCTCTGCCACAGCAGGAAGTTGGACATCCGCTGCTCGCCGCTGGTGCGGATGACCAGGTCGGGATCGGGCCGCCCGGCGGTGTACAGGTGGCGGGCGATGTCGTCGACGTCGAGCGAGGCGGCGAGGTCGGCGAGGGTCTCCCCCGCCTCGGCGCGCTCGGTCATCAGCTCGCGGAGCGCGTCGATCACCTCCTGGCGGCCGCCGTACCCGATGGCCAGGGTGACGTGGCAGCCGGTCGTGGAGCCCCGGGTGGCCTCGACCGCCCGCTTGAGCGCGTGCGCGGTGGAGTCCGGGAGCACGTCGAGGGTGCCCGCGATGTGGACCTGCCAGCGGGCGTCCGGCCGCGCCAGCTTGTCGGTGACGACCTGTTCGATGAGCTGCATCAGAAACGCGACCTCGCGGTCGCCGCGGCGCGTCAGGTTCTCGGTGGAGCAGACGAACACGGTCACGTGCCGGATGTCCAGGGCGTCGCACCACCCCAGCACGTCGTCGACGTGCTCGGCCCCGAACTTGTGGCCCAGGCTCGGGTTGGCCATTCCCATCTGGCGTGCCCACCGCCGGTTGCCGTCCATGATCAGGCCGACGTGCCGGGGCAGCGCCCCGCCGTGCACCTGCCGCCGCAACCGGCGGGTGTACACGGCGTACAGAGGATCGGAGATCCGCACGACTCGCTCCTTTCGCCACCCTGAGCTTACGGGCGGCCACGCTCGGCGTCCGGGACCGACGGCGGGGACGCGCCACGTGAACCCGGCCTGCCGCCGGTGCGGGGAAAGGAAAGGGCGCGGCAGGCCGGGTGGCTGGTGGTGCGGGCGGTGCGTATCGTGGGAGCGCTCCCACAGGTGCAAGTTAGCGCGCCGGGGACCGCGTGTAAACCTCGCCGGAAATCGACCGGCGCGGGTGTCGATCCGGCGGGACCCCGTTCGTGTAGAAGGTGGGACACCGGCGAAGGGCCGGTGGCCGAACCGAGGAGCACACCATGAAGCAGTACCTGCTGAGCGTGGTCACCCCCACCGGCGCGACGCCGCCCGCCCCCGACGAGCTCGAGGCCATCATGAAGGGCGTCTCGGCCTTCCACGACGAGCTGAAGGCGGCGGGGGCCTGGGTCTTCGCCGGCGGCCTGCACGCGCCGGACACCGCCACCGTGGTGCGGGTGACCGACGGCGAGACGGTCATGACGGACGGCCCCTTCATCGAGGGCAAGGAGTACCTCGGCGGCATCTGCATCGTGAAAGCCGCCGACCTGGACGAGGCCCTGGAGTGGGGCCGCAGGGCCGCGACGGCGATCCCGCTGCCGATCGAGGTCCGCCCGTTCGTGGACGGCTGACACGACGGCACCGAAGTGGCCGGATCCCGCTCCTCCCGCCCGGGCGGCGGGGACGGAGCGCCCGGCCGCGCGGGGGACCGGCAGGGCGGGAAGGACGGAAAGGGGCGATGACGCTGGCTGCGCGCGGGCGGCGGGACGGCCGGGACGAGCAGGTGCCGGGCCGGCGGATCGAGGAGGTCTTCCGGGCGGAGTACGGGCGCGCCGTGTCCGTCCTGGTCGGCGTCTTCGGCGACATCGACGTGGCCGAGGAGGCCGTCCAGGACGCGTTCACCGTGGCCGTGGCGCGCTGGCCGTGGGCCGGACTGCCGCCGAGCCCGGCCGGGTGGATCATCACCACCGCGCGCAACCGCGCCCTCGACCGGCTGCGGCGCGAGGCCACCAGGGGCGAACGGCAGGCCGAGGCGGCCGCGTTGATGGCGGCCAGGGCCGGGGACGGCCGCGACACGGGAGAGGACGGGGGCGCCGTGCGGGACGACCGGCTGCGGCTGATCTTCACCTGCTGCCACCCGTCCCTGTCCCCCGGCGCCCGGGTGGCCCTGACGCTGCGGCTGCTGGGCGGCCTCACCACGGCCGAGATCGCCCGCGCGTTCCTGGTGCCCGAACCGACCATGGCCCAGCGCCTGGTGCGGGCCAAGGCCAAGATCCGCAAGGCCGGCATCCCGTACCGGGTGCCGCGCGAGAGTGAACTGCCCGACCGGCTGCGGGCGGTGCTGGCGGTGGTCTACCTGGTCTTCAACGAGGGCTACGCGGCGAGTTCGGGCGACCGGCTGGTCCGCGAGCCGCTGTGCGCGGAGGCGGTCCGGCTGGGGCGGCTGCTGGTGGCGCTGATGCCGGACGAGCCCGAGGCGCTGGGGCTGCTGGCACTGATGCTGCTGTCGGACGCACGGCGAGCGGCCCGGGTCGCCGCGGACGGCGGGCTGGTGCTGCTCGCCGACCAGGACCGCGGCCGCTGGGACGCGGCGGAGATCGCCGAGGGCCGGGAACTGGTGCGCCGCTGCCTGCGGCTGGGCAGGCCCGGCCCCTACCAGATCCAGGCGGCGATCAACGCGGTGCACAGCGAAGCGCCCTCCGCGGAGCAGACCGACTGGCGCCAGATCGTGGTGCTGTACGACCAGTTGGCCGCGATCGCGCCGAGTCCGGTCGTGGCGCTGCACCGGGCCGTGGCGGTCGCCGAGGTCGAGGGCCCGGCCGCGGGGCTGGCGCTGGTGAACGCGCTGGCGACCCAACTCGGCGGCTACTACCTGCTGCACGCGGTGCGGGCGGACCTGCTGCGCCGGCTCGGCAGGAGCGCGGAGGCGGCGGACGCCTACGCGGAGGCGCTCAGCCGGACCGGCAACGCCGCCGAGCAGGACTTCCTGCGCGGGCGGCGCCGGGAGTCCGGGGCCGGCGGCTGAACGCCGGCGTGCGCCTCCGGTTTGTTCCCGCTTCAGATGTGCTCTTTCCCGCACCCGGCGGGGCCGCCACGAAGCGGAATCGGCATTCCAGATGGGCTAGCCTGGAGCGGTTAACGGAATCACAGTTCCGCTTCAGCTTCTCACGGGAAAGGAGTGCCATGGCGTCCGAGACACGGCGCACCCACCACCAGGTGACCTTTGTGGTCCTGGCGGCGAGTGTCACCGCGTACGCGTTGCTGCAGTCCCTGGTCACCCCGGTGCTTCCGACCATCCAGGCCGATCTGCACACCACGCAGAACACCGTGACCTGGGTGCTGACCGCGTACCTGCTGTCGGCCTCGATATTCACCCCGATCATGGGCCGCATCGGCGACATGGTCGGCAAGGAGCGGGTCTTCGTCGCCACCCTCGGCGCGCTGGCCGCCGGCTCGCTGCTGGCGGCGCTCGCCAGCAACGTGCAGGTCATGATCATCGCGCGGGTCATCCAGGGCATCGGCGGCGGCGTGCTGCCACTGGCCTTCGGCATCGTCCGCGACGAGTTCCCGCGCGAGAAGCTGAGCAGCGCCGTCGGCGCCATCGCCTCGCTGAGCGCGGTCGGCGCGGGCCTGGGCATCGTGCTGGCCGGCCCCATCGTCAACGCGCTCGACTACCACTGGCTGTTCTGGCTGCCGATGATCCTCACGATCGTGGCCGCCGTGGCCGCGGCCGTGGTCATCCCGCGGTCCCCGGTGACCACGCCCGGCCGGATCAACTGGGCGCCCGCGCTGCTGCTGTCCGCGTGGCTGGTGGCCCTGCTGGTCGCGCTGAGCCAGGCTCCCGTGTGGGGCTGGGGCTCCGGCCGGATCATCGGCCTGTTCACCGCCGCGGCCGTGCTGGCCGTGGGCTGGGTCGAGGTCGAGCGCCGGTCCGCGACGCCACTGATCGACATGCGGATGATGCGCCGCCCGGCGGTGTGGACCAACAACCTGGTGGCACTGCTGTTCGGCGTCGGGATGTACGCGGTCTTCGCGTTCCTGCCCGAGTTCGTGCAGTCGCCCAAGTCCACCGGTTACGGCTTCGGCGCGAGCATCACGCAGTCCGGCCTGATCCTGCTCCCGATGAGCGTGACGATGTTCCTGGTGGGCATGGTCTCCAACCGCTTCGCCGCCCGTTTCGGCGGCAAGATCGTGGTGCTGCTCGGCGCCCTGGTCGGCGCCGTGTCGATGGCCCTGCTGGCGTTCGCCCACACCCAGACCTGGGAGCTGTACCTGGCCACCGCGATCATGGGCGCCGGCTTCGGCCTGGCCTTCGCCGCGATGTCCAGTCTCATCGTGAGCGCCGTGCCGGCCGAGCAGACCGGCGTGGCCAGCGGCATGAACGCCAACATCCGCACCATCGGCGGCTCCATCGGCGCCGCGCTGATGGCCAGCGTCGTGACGGCGAGCCCGGCGGCCGACGGCCTGCCGCGCGAGGCGGGCTACACCCACGGCTTCGCGATGCTCGGCGGAGCGCTGCTGGTGGCCGCCTTCGCCGCCACGCTGATCCCGGTGGCACGGCACTCCACGCGGATCGCGGTCAGCGGCGACGCCGAGCAGCTCGCGGTCGGCACGGACCGGCCCGGCGCCCCCGTAGGGGCCACCGCCGGAACGGAGACGGCACCGGCCGCGCGCGGTACGGTCGTGGGCGAGAGCGCCGAATGACAGCGCGCGGGTGGACGGACCGGGGAATCCGCCACCCGCGCGGCCGCACAGGGACGATCGGAGTGAGCATGGCCGCCACCGACGCGCAGGCCCGGCCGTTGCGCCGGGACGCGGTGCGCAACCACCAGCTGGTGGTGGCGGCCGCCCGGGAGGTGCTGGCGGAGTTCGGCACGGACGCCAGCATGGAGCTGATCGCCTCCCGCGCGGGAGTCGGGGTCGGCACCGTCTACCGGCGCTTCCCCAACAAGCAGGCCCTGGTCGACGAGATCGCCGCGGAGATGCTCCGCGAGCTGGTGGTGGAGGCGCGCACCGCGCTGGAACTGCCGGACGGGGCGGGCCTGGACGCGTTCGTGCGGGTCGTCGGCCGGTCCCTCAGCACGCACCGCGGCTACGCCGACAAGCTGGTCGGCCACTCGAAGGCGTCGTGCGTGGAGCAGTTGCGGGACCTGATCACCGAACTGCTGGTGGCGGCCCAGGCGTCGGGCCGGGTGGCGCCGGAGATCGAACTGGGCGACGTGATGGCCCTGTTCTGGGGGATGCGCGGCGTGGTGGAGACCGGCGGCGAGGTCGTGCCCGACGCGTGGCAGCGCTACCTCGACATCCAGCTGGCCGGCCTGCGCTCCCCGGGGGCCGCGGCCTCCGGGCCCGCGGTCACGCGCGCGCAGTTGCGGGAGATCAGCGGGACCGGTGAACCGGAGGACGGCGGCGCGTGCGGCGCCGCCTCCACCTGACCGACCGGGCCACACCGGACCTGCCGGGCCCGCCCCTGGCCTGGTGCTCAGGCCGAAGCGGGCGAGCGGGTCAGCCCTGGCGGGCCTTGGAGCGGGGGTCCTTGCGGTTGATCACGTAGACCTTGCCGCGCCGGCGCACGATCTGGGCCCCCGGGCGGTTCTTCAGGGAGCGAAGCGAGTTGCGTACCTTCATCGGGATGCCATGCCTTTCTCCTCATGAGGTCCCTCGCGAGGGAGACGCGACGGCCTCGGATCGGCCCGCGTGGCGGGGCCGCGGGAGGCGTCCCCGGCCGTGCCGGCCGTTTTTCGGTGCACGTCCCGCACGCCCTGGTCAGGCCGTACTGTTCGTGCTGGCAGGTTAACGGCGGCGGTGCCGCGTTCATTCCTGCGCAGCCGGCGGGCCGGCAGGGGCGGCAGAGGCGGAGGGGTCAGCGATGAACGACGCAGCGGGAACAGCGGACGGCGGGGAGTCCCAGGACCACGGCGGGGACTTCTCCAGCCCCGGCTTCTCCAGTCCCGACTTCTCCAGCCCGGACTTCACCGGCCCCGACGACACCATCGGCGACTTCAAGGTGCCGGACTACGTGGTGCCGCCGTTCGAAGGCCCGGACTACGAGGCCGAGGACGCGGGGGACCTGGTGCCCGAGGAGGCCGGCTTCTCCAGCCCCGGCTTCAGCAGCCCCGACTTCACCGGCCCCGACGATGTCGACCCGGACGAGGACGGCCCGGACTCCGGCCGCTGATCCCCGGGGCCTCCGCCCCGCTCCCCCGCCGGCCACGCCGCATCTCGGCGCCGGCACATCACGAGACACCACACCACGTGGCATCGCTCGACATGCCACCGCACCACCGGCGCCCCGCTCCGCCCACCGGCGAGCGGGGCGTCCTCGTGTCCGGACGGCCTCGCGGTCGCGGCCGCAGATGTACAGGCTGGGCTGTCCAGTTTCAGTTGCGCAGTCCAGACTGCATAACCTAGGGTGACGGTATGAGCGATTCGACGGAGGGCGTGGCGGAGTCGGCCGTGCGGGCCGCGCGCGACGTGCGCGTGGCATTGAGCCGGCTGCGCCGGAGACTGCGGACGACGTACGACACCAGCGACCTCACGCCGTCGCAGCTGTCGGTGCTCAGCCGCCTGGACAAGGAGGGCGACGCCTCGGTGAGCGAGCTGGCCGCGGCCGAGCGGGTCCGCCACCAGTCGGTGGCGGCCGCCGTCGCCGTCCTGGAGGAGCGGCGGCTGGTGACGCGCCGTCCCGATCCGGACGACGGGCGACGCCAGGTGGTCTCGGTCGCCGAGGCGGGCCTGGCGTTCCTCGCGGACTCCCGCAGGATCGGCGAGGAGTGGCTGACCCGGGTCCTGCAGGAGCGCCTGACCGAGGCGGAACGCGGGACCGTCATCGAGGCCATGGCACTGCTCGACCGGCTCGCGCAGTCGTGAGCACCAGGCCGATACGCCTGGCCCGCCTCGCACGCCTGACCGGCGGCGGCCGCGGCGGGCCCGCGAACGGGGCCTTCGACCGGCGGCTGCTGGCCCCCATGATGCTCGGGTCGATCCTCAACCCGGTCAACTCCTCCATCATCTCGGTGTCGTTGGTGCCGATCGGCGCGGCCTTCGGGGCACCGCCCTCCCGCACCGCCTGGCTGATCTCGGCGCTCTACCTCGCCACGGCGATCGGCCAGCCCGTCGTCGGACGGCTGATCGACCTCTTCGGGCCGCGCCGCCTGTTCCTGGCCGGGACGGCGCTCACCGGCATCGCCGGCGTCGTCGGCTCGCTCGCGCCCGGCCTCGGCGTCCTCATCGCCGCACGCGTGCTGCTCGGCTTCGGCACCTGCGCCGGCTACCCGGCCGCGATGTACCTGATCCGCAGCGAGGCCAGGCGCACCGGGCAGCAGAGCCCGGCCGGGGTGCTGGCCGGGCTCGCGGTCGCGACGCAGACCATCGCCGTGGTCGGCCCGAGCCTCGGCGGTCTGCTCATCGGCCTGGGCGGCTGGCGCGCGACCCTGGCCGTCAACATCCCCCTCGCAGCGGCCGGACTGGTGCTCGGCGCCACCCGCCTGCCCAGGACGGCGCCGCCCCCGCCGGCGGCGTCAGCGGACGGTCCGCGACGCGCGGCCCGCCTCGACCTGCCCGGCATGGTGCTGTTCGCGGTGCCGCTGGTCAGCCTGCTGCTGTTCCTGATGAACCCCGACGCCGGGCACGCCTGGCTGCTGGCGCCGGTCGCCGCGGTCGGCGGCGCCTTCGTGTGGCGCGAACTGCGCGCGCCGGAACCGTTCATCGACGTGCGGGTGCTCGGCGGCAACCGCCCGCTGCTCACCACGTACGCGCGGGCCCTGCTGGCGTACGTGGTCTCGTACGCCTTCCTGTACGGCTACACCCAGTGGATGGAGGAGGGACGCGGCCTGTCCGCCTCGCAGGCGGGCCTCGCCCAGCTCCCGCTGTTCGCCACGGCGATCGTCGTCTCCTCCGTCACCGGGCGGCGGCGCGGCCTGCGCGCCAAGTTCCTGGTCGGGGCCGGGGGCCAGGTCGTGGCCTGCGCCCTGCTGCTGATCCTGCACTCCGGGACCAGCGTGTGGCTGCTCGCGGGCGTGGCGGTCGTCTTCGGCGTGCCGCAGGGCCTCAACAGCCTCGCCCTGCAGAACGCCGTGTTCCACCAGGCCGATCCGGAGCGCATGGGCTCGTCCGCGGGACTGCTGCGCACGTTCGGCTACCTCGGCGCGATCGTCGCGTCCGCCGCGAGCGGCGTCGTCTTCGGGCAGCGCGCGGACACCGTCGGGCTGCACCACCTCGCGTGGTTCCTGCTCGCCGTCGCCGTGCTGTACCTGGCCGTCACCGTCGCGGACCGTTCACTCGGCCGCCTCGAGCCCGCATCGCCGCCCGGCGGCAGCGCGCCGGCGGCCGGGGACGACGGCCGGGGCGCGCGGTGAGCGCGCCGTGCCGTCCCGTGACCGCTCCCACCACCGCCGCGGCACCCGCCGGGCGCCGCGGAACTCCCCACCGATCCCGCGAGGTTCACGCACCATGCCCAAGTCCGCTCTCCTCCTGATGGACGTCCAGCAGAACATCGTCGGCCGCGTCTCCGACCCCGAGCTGGTGCCGCGGATGGCACGAGCGGTCGCCGCGGCCCGCGACGCGGGGGTCCCCGTGATGCACGTGGTGGTCGGCTTCCGCGCCGGGCACCCCGAGATCAATCCGGCCAACCGGTCGTTCGGCGCCCTGCCGCCCGGCGCGTTCGGGCCCGGCGACCCGGGTGCGGCCATCGACCCGGCGGTCGCGCCGCGCGACGGCGAGACGGTCGTCGTCAAGAAGCGGGTCAGCGCGTTCGCGGGCAGCGACCTGGAGATGCTGCTGCGGGCCGCCGGCATCGACCACCTGGTGCTGTCCGGAATCTCCACCAGCGGCGTGGTGCTGTCCACCGTCCGGCAGGCGGCCGACCTCGACTACCGCCTGACGGTCCTGTCCGACGCGTGCTTCGACCCGGATCCCGAGACGCACCGGTTCCTCACCGAGCGGCTCTTCCCCCGCCAGGCCGACGTCACCACCATCGGAGACTGGGCGAAGACGCTGGGCTGACCGTCCGCATCAGCCGCGCGGCGGTCGGCGCCCGGTCCGGGCGGTGACCGGCCCGGGCGCCGCCGCCGTCAGCGCGGCGGGTGGAGGGCGCGCGCGGCGGCGCGGGCCACCGCGTCGGCCACGGCGCCGAGCGCGGGCGAGTCGAGTTTCCACTGCTGCCAGTACAGGGGCACGTCGACGGGACGGCCGTACGGGAGGTCGACGAGGGTGCCGGCCTCCCGGTGCGGCCCGGACTGGACGTCCGGGATCATGCCCCAGCCCAGGCCGGCGGCGACGGCCTCCACGAACGCCTCGGAGGACGGGACGTGGTGCCGGGTCCGTCCCCCGGCCCCGCGCTGACGGGTGCCGGATGTACCGGGCGCACCGGGCGTGCTGGGCGTGCCGTCGGCGGGCGCCCGGTCCTGTGTGCCGCCGCGCGCCGCGCCCGGCCCCGCGAGCGCGCGCAGGAAGCGGTCCTGGAGGTCGTCCTTGCGGTCGAACACCACGACCGGGGCGGCGGCCAGGGTCCGGGCCGGCGCGCCTGCCGGCAGATGGCGCCCGGCGAAGGCCGGCGCGGCCATCGCCCGGTAGCGCATCGTCCCCAGGCGCCGCACCGAGCAGCCCTGCACGGCTTCCGGCGAGGAGGTCACCGCGGCCATGACGAGCCCCTGCCGCAGCAGCACCGTCGTGTGGTCCTGGTCCTCGCGGTGCAGGTCGAAGGTGACGTCGTGGCCGTCGGCGACCTCGGCGAGCGCGGGCAGGAACCAGGTGGACAGCGAGTCGGCGTTGACCGCGATCGGCAGCGCCGTGGGTCCCGCCGCCGCGCCGAGCCCCAACTCCGCACCGGCGTCCCGCTCCAGGCGGGCCAGCTGGCGGCCGAACCGGACCACGATCTCGCCCGACGGCGTGGGCCTGACGGGCTTGGTACGCAGCAGCAGGACGCGTCCGGTGCGCTGTTCCAGCCCCTTGATGCGCTGGCTGACCGCGGACGGCGTGAGGTGCAGGGCCTCGGCCGCGGCCTCGAAGGTCCCCTCGTCGACGGCGGCGAGCAGCGTCCGCACCTGGTCCAGCGGCAGGTCGAGCATGACGGCCCCCTCGGTCACAGCCCCTGTTCACGGCCCCTGCTCGCGCCGCCAGGACGCCGACGCGTCTTGACGCCATCTTAAGCTCTGCTGATGTCGCGTAAGAATCATTAGCTGGTCTGATGTTCGCCCGGCTTCTAGCCTCGAGGCATGCGTGAGGCTTTCATCGCGGCCCTGGCCGGGCTCGGCACCGGACTGTCGCTCATCGTCGCCATCGGGGCCCAGAACGCCTTCGTGCTCCGCCAGGGCATCCGGCGCGAACACGTGCCCGCGGTGGTGGCGATCTGCGCCGCGTCGGACGCGTTGCTCATCGCGCTGGGCATCGGCGGGATCGGTACGGTCGTCGGCCGCTGGCCGTCCGCGGTGACGGTCATCTCCTGGGCGGGTGGGGCGTTCCTCATCGGCTACGGGCTGCTGGCGGCCCGCCGGGCCCTGCACCCGTCGTCCATGACGGCCGACGGCGCGGCGGTGGGCAGTTCGCTGCGCGGCGCGGTGCTCACCTGCCTCGCGATGACCTGGCTGAACCCGCACGTCTACCTCGACACGCTGCTGCTGCTCGGCTCCGTGGCGAACGGCTACGGCGCCGGGCGGTGGCCGTTCGGGGTGGGTGCCGCGGCCGGGAGCGTGCTGTGGTTCAGCGGCCTCGGCTTCGGCGCGCGGCTGCTGCGCCGGCCGTTCTCCCGGCCCGCGGCCTGGCAGGTGCTGGACGCGTGCATCGCCTGCACGATGGTGGCGCTCGGCCTGGTGATGCTGGGCCGCGCCTGACGCCCGCCCCGGAGCCGGCGGCCTCCTCCACGTGCGCCGGCCCCGGCTCGGGCCTTCGCGTCACAGCAGGCGGGCGATCCGTGCCTCGGACACCTCCGGTGCCCTCGGGACCGGCCGGAAGCCGATCACCGCGGCGTCGTCCCGCCGCTCAAGGACCCCGGCCAGCAGCAACGCGCAGAGGTCGGCCAGCGACAGGCCGCGCAGGGCGGCGGCCGCGGCCGCCTCGGCGAGGTCGGCCATGCCGTCGGCCAGGTCGGTGCCGGGGACCTCGATCAGGCCGTCCGTGTAGAGCAGCAGCGTGTCGCCGGGCGCCAGGTCGTGATGGCAGGTCACGCGCGACTCGGCCGGCGCCACGCACAGCGGCAGGTCGGGACCCGAGCCCTCCAGGAAGCGTGGGGCGCCCACGGCGGGCAACAGCAGCGGCGGCGGATGGCCGGCGTTCGACCAGGCGGCGTGCCAGCCACCGCCCGGCGAGGGCGTCAGGCTCATGTGCACGGCGGTGACCAGCGGCGCGATGTCCAGGCCGTCGACCACCCGGTCCAGCTGGGCCAGGCTCTCGGCGGGGGTGTGCGGCCGCGACTGGTCGTAGGCGATGACCCGCAGCATGCTGCGCAGCTGGCTCATCGAGGTGGCCGCGTCCAGGTCGTGCCCGGCGATGTCGCCGATGGTGAGGGTGACCGAGCCGTCGGGGAGCAGCAGCGCGTCGTACCAGTCGCCGCCGATCTCCGCGTCCTTGCTGGCCGGCTGGTAGTGGGCGGCCAGCTCCGCGCCGGGCACCTGCGGCGTCGGGGTGAGCAGGGCCCGTTGCAGGGTGAGCGCGGTGTGCCGGGTGCGCTGCAGCTCCAGCGCCTGCCGCAGCGGCTCGCGCACCTCGTGCAGCACCTCGCCGAGCAGGGCCAGGTCGCCGGAGCCCGGCGGCGGGCTGTCGGCGCATCCCGCGGCGCAGGCGAAGGCCACGACGGCGGAGTCGATGACGATCGGCACCAGCGTCAGGCTGGTGGCACGGGCCGCACGCAGCCACTCCAGCGACACCTCGGGCAGGATCCCGGCCGGCGGGTCGCCGGCCGGGAAGACCAGCAGCTTGGGCCGGCGGCTGTCGATGACGTGCCGGGCCACCGGCCCGACGGCGTAGCTCTCGTTGCGCAGCGGCGGCAGCTCGGGCAGACCGGGCCGGGCGGTGGTCGCCACGCGGACCGCGGTGACCGTCTCCCCCTCGCTGATCACCCCGGGCGTCGGCAGCAGGAAGACGGCGCAGGCGTCGGTCAGCTCCGGCACGACCGCGGCGGCCACCGCCCCGAACGCCTGCGGCACGTCGGCGGCCGCGGTCACGGTGGCGACCCGGGCGAGCAGCCGCTCGCGCAGCCGGTTGCGCCACTGGTCCTCGATGTCGGCGGTGGCACCGATCCACTCGACGATCACGCCGTCGCGCACGATCGGCACCGCGCGGGACTGCACGTGCCGGTACTCGCCCGAGGGGATGCGCAGCCGGAAGGTGCAGACGAACATCGACGGGTCGCCCTCGGCCGCCTGCTGCCACTCCCGCAGCAGGTGTCCCCGGTCGTGCGGGTGGACATAGGACAGCCACTCCTCGTCGATCACCGGGCGCCACTCCTCGCCGGTGAAGTCCTCGAAGTCGCCGACCAGCTCGCTGATCGCCCCGTCGGGCTTCATCAGCCAGACCGTCTGGGTGACGGCCCCCATCAGCGCCTCGTACCGGTGCAGCGCCTCCTGCCGGTCCTGCGACAGCTGCTCGGCCCGCTCGACGGCGTCGACCTGCGCGGTGGTGTCGACGCAGACGGTGAGGACGCCGGGGCCGAACCGCGAGACGACGGGCGAGCAGCTGTAGATGAAGTGCCGCCGGCCGGGCGCGCCGGGGAAGATCCCCTCGGTGGTGCGCGGACCGGTGACCTGACGGCCTCTGCGGTCGTGGAAGACCTCGTCGAGCATCTGCACGTACCGGGCGGCCTTCTCCTCGGTGAAGGCGTCGGCGGCGCGGGCGCCCAGCTCGCGCGGGCCGAACAGGTCGCGGAAGGCGTCGTTGTAGTAGACGAGCCGGTGCTCCGCACCGGAGGTGAGCGCGACGGCCACGATGGCGTCGTCGAACACCTCGGGCTCGAGCTGCGGCACAGCCAGGTCGCCGCGGGTCCGCGTCATCCTCCGATCATCGCTCGCCGGGGCGCCGCGGGCGCGGTGGAGGGGCCCGGCGGGCCGACGGGCCGGTCCGGCACACCGGGCTTACGGTGGCCACAGAGCCAGGCGCAGGGGGGACCCGAGCAAGGAAGTCGCGGTCATGACCTCAGTTCCCACCGTCACCCTCAACAACGGCGTCTCCATCCCGCAGCTCGGCTTCGGGGTGTTCCAGATCGAGCCCGAGAACACCAGGGAAGCGGTGCGGGTCGCCCTGGAGACCGGGTACCGCCACATCGACACCGCCGAGATGTACGGCAACGAGAAGGAGGTCGGCCAGGCGGTCAGGGAGTCCGGGCTGCCGCGCGCGGAGGTCTTCGTCACCAGCAAGCTCAACAACGGGTACCACGCGTACGGCGACGCGCTCGCCGCGTTCGCCCGCTCGCTGGAGGACCTGGACCTGGAGTACCTGGACCTGTTCCTGGTCCACTGGCCGCTGCCCGGGGTGGGCGACTTCGTCGAGACGTGGAAGGCGATGGAGGAGATCTACCGGTCCGGCCGCTGCAAGGCGATCGGCGTGTCCAACTTCCAGCCGGCCCATCTGGAGCGGCTGCTCCGGGAGACCGACGTGGTGCCGGTGGTGAACCAGGTCGAGGCCCACCCGTACCTGACGCAGGAGGCCGTGCGGACGTTCGGCCGGGAGAACGGCATCGCCACCGAGGCGTGGTCGCCGATCGCGCAGGGCAAGGTGCTGGACGACACGGTGATCACCGCGATCGCGGACCGGGTGAAGCGTTCGCCGGCCCAGGTGACGCTGCGCTGGCACCTGCAGCGCGGCGACATCGTCTTCCCGAAGTCGGTGACGCCGGCACGCG
The DNA here is from genome assembly GCF_900110255.1 of Actinacidiphila rubida. Classification (GTDB taxonomy): domain Bacteria; phylum Actinomycetota; class Actinomycetes; order Streptomycetales; family Streptomycetaceae; genus Actinacidiphila; species Actinacidiphila rubida. The sequence goes on along the minus strand of NZ_FODD01000036.1, from coordinate 27,379 downwards.
TCGCCGAGAACTTCCGGCTGTTCGACTTCGAGCTGACCGATGAGGACATGGCGGCGATCACCGGGCTGAACCGGGACGAGCGCATCGGACCCGACCCGGACACCTTCAACTGGATCCCCTGACCGGGCCCTTCAGCCGGGCGGGCCGGGCGTCCCGGAGGGTGCCCCGCCCGCGCCGCGCGCGACGAACCGGGTGAGCAGCACCACCGAGCGCGGAGCCGAGCGGTCGCCGTCGATCCGGGAGAACAGCAGGGTGGCGGCGGTGCCGCCGAGAGCCACCGGGTCCTGGCTGACCACGGTCAGCGGCGGGTCGAGCCGCTCCCCCAGCGGCAAGTCGTCGAAGCCGACGACGGCGACGTGCCCGGGGCCGCCGGCGCCGTCGAGCACGCCGAGGGTGATCACGTCGTTGCTGGTGAACGCCGCGGTCGGCGGCTGCGGCAGTTCCCGCAGCGCGTCCAGTGCCGCCCGCGCCTGGGTGCGGGAGCGCAGGCCGTGGCGGGCGAGGGCGGTGTCGACGGCCAGCCCGCGGGCCGGCCGGTCCACGCACACCACACGGGTGCCCGCCCGCATGGGCTGTCTGAGGAATCCGTGCCCGCCGACGGTGGGCACCAGGATCAGCCCGTCGACCTGCCGCGCGGTGAACGCGGCGATCACCTCGCGCTCCCGCCGCGGCTCGTCGTTGGTGCTGCCGACCAGCACCACGTAGCCGCGGCGGTGCGCCTCGTCCTCGACCGAGCGGGCCATGAACGCGTAGAAGGGGTTCGCGAGGTCGTCGACCACGAGGCCGATGGTGGCGGTGCCGGGGTCCTTCTGCCGTAGATGGCGCGCGTTGTCGTTGCCCTGGTAGCCGAGCCTGCGCACGGCCTGCTCGACGCGCGCGGCGGTGCCCGGTGCCACCCCCGCCTCGCCGGACACCACGCGGGAGACGGTCATCGGACTGACACCCGCGGCGCGGGCGACGTCCTTCATCGTCGGTCGCTTCACGGGCCTCCTCGTCGCGGGACCGCCGGAGCCGGCTCCCGGCTGCGTCGATGATGGCAGGCGCGGCACACCGGGTCGGAGCGATTGCGCGTGAACACTCAGCGTGATGCGTGTTCGCCCGACACGGGGAATCACCGGTGCCGAACGACATCGCCGAACAGCCGGCTCACCTACCCGGTGGGAACTCTGAGGTGGCAGCACGTCCGTACTGACCACACACTCGAAGAGCTCGCTGGAGCTCATGTTGACGAGAAGGGCATGGCATGACTCAACCCGGCCGCGGCACACCCATCGGCTTCGAGCAGGACATCAGGCCCATGTTCCGTACGAAGGACCGCGAGTCCATGCTCAAGGCATTCGACCTGTTCGACCACGCGGACGTCGTCAAGCACGCCGACGCCATCGTCGGGGCCCTGCGCAGCGGGCAGATGCCCTGCGACGACCCGTGGCCCGCCGCGCAGGTGGACCTGCTGCAGCGCTGGATCGACGCCGGTAAGCCCGCCTAGCCCTCCCGTCCGATCCGACGCCCGGGGTGCTGTCGTGGAACTGAACGTGAACGGTGCCGACGTCGGGGGCGACGACCGGTACGAGGCGCGAACGCTGCCGTGGGTACTGCGGGATGTGCTGGGGCTGCGAGGAACGAAGCGCGGCTGCGGTGACCGATGTTGATGGCCGGGAGATCCCGCGCCAGGACCCGATGTCCCTCTGCCGTTGCGGACAGTCCTGCGAACAGGCCCTGATGCGACGGAACCCGCCTCACCACCGACTTCGACGGCACGCTGAGCGACGGAAAGCTGCCGGGACAAGGAGATCGACATGCGCGACCAGACAGAGATCGCGGACGTTTTGATCGTCGGTGGCGGTTCGGCCGGCGCCGTCCTCGCCGCCCGCCTCAGCCAGGACCCCGCCCGCACGGTGGTGCTCCTGGAGGCCGGCCCCGTCTACGCCCCCGGTGCCTATCCTCCCGCTCTGAAGGACGCGGACACGATCGCGGACCCCGACCATGACTGGGGCTACACCTCGCGAGGCACGGCTCAGGCGCAAGAGCTGCCGACCCCGCGCGGCAAGGTGCTCGGCGGCAGCTCGGCCGTCAACGCCGGAGTCGCCCTGCGCTCACGCGCCGCCGACTTCGCCAGCTGGAGCGAACACGGGGTCGAGGGCTGGACGTTCGAGGACGTGCTGCCGGTGTTCAAGCGGCTGGAGAACACCCCGACCGGCGACGACGCCTTCCACGGGCGCTCGGGTCCACTGTCGCTCCGGCAACGCACGGAGTCGGAGTTGACACCGTCCCTGTGGGCCTTCGTCGAGGCCTCTGTCGCGCGGGGTTACAAGCTTGTGCACGACTTCAACGGTGCCGAACAGAGCGGTGCCGGCGGCTACCCCGTCGACGTCGTCGAGGGGGTCCGGCAGAACACGGGGCTGGCCTACCTCACCGAGGAGGTCAGGAAGCGCCCGAACCTCGCCATCCACGGCGACGTCAACGTCGACCGCGTGCTGTTCGACGGCACCACCACCACCGGCGTCCTCACAGCGGACGGCACGGTCCATGCGGCCCGCGAGGTGGTGCTCTGCGGAGGGACGTACGGCAGCCCGGCCGTCCTGCTGCGCTCCGGCATCGGACCGGCCGCCGATCTGACCGGCCTCGGCATCGACGTCGTCGCCGACCTGCCGGTCGGACGGCGGCTTCAGGACCAGTTGGGCTACTTCAACGCCTACGCGCTGGCGCCCGACCACCTGGAGATGACCCCCGCGGTCGGCACCCTGCTGTGGACGGCCTCAAGCGAGGCGGCGGACGGCGAACTCGACCTGCACATCACCGCCACGCACCTGATGCCCGGTGACGCCAGCCCCACCGGAGGAGCGATCGTGCTGCAGGCCGCCCTGACGCGGCCGGAGTCCATCGGCACCCTCACCCTGGCCAGCACGGATCCCGCGGACCAACCCGTCATCGACTCGAACTTCCTCGGCACCGAACGGGACGCCCGCCGGATTCTGGAGGCCGTGAAGATCAGCCGCGCCATTGCCCGCGATCCTGCCTTCGCCCCCTTCGTCGCACAGGAGCTCTCCCCAGGTGACGCGGTGACCAACGACGCGGACCTGGCGCGGATCATCGCCGAGAACCCGGCGATCTACGGCCATCCCACGTCCACGGCGCCGATGGGCGGGGCGGACGACCCCTGGGCCGTCGTCGACTCCGTCGGGGCAGTCAAGGGCGTCAACGGGCTGCGAGTCGTGGACGCCTCGATCATCCCCGAAGTCACCTCCTCCACCACCAACGTCACCGTCATCATGCTCGCCGAACACATCTACCAGCGCGCGTGGGCCCGTTGACGTCCGAGCGGCCATGAGGTCCACCGCGGATGCAAGCCACTGCGCGCCGGCCGACTACCCGCAGCCCACCGACGAAGACGACGCCAGGTTGGGGTGCCCCCCCAGGGCGAGCACCGCCAACCGGAGCCCCACGGCCCCACCGGGTCGGAGAGAACCTGGTGCCGGGCAGACTGCGAAGGACTGAGATGACCACCGGTTCCGCCCTCCAGACCCTGGCCCTCGCCCCGGACCTGATCATCACCCGCATGGGATACGGCGCCATGCAGCTGACCGGTCCGGGCGTCCTCGGGCCGCCCGAGGACCGCGACCAGGCCGTCGCCGTGCTGCGCGAGGCGGTCAGGCTCGGCCTCACCCACATCGACACCAGCGACTTCTACGGCCCGGCCGTCGTCAACGAACTGATCAGGGAGGCGCTGCACCCCTACCCCGACGACCTGCACATCGTCACCAAGGTCGGCGGCCGGCGCGACGACCGGGGCGGCTGGATCCCCTCCCACGACCGCGCGGCCCTCCGGGCCCAGGTACACGACAACCTGCGGCACCTCGGCCTCGAGACGCTGGACGTGGTCAACCTGCGCACCCCCACCCAGGACGGCACCAGCGACGACGACGTCGCGGAGTGGTTCGGCACCCTCGCGGAAATGCGCGACGAGGGTCTCATCCGCCATCTCGGCCTCAGCGGGGTCACCGCCGGCCAGCTCACCGCGGCTCAGGCCGTCGCCCCGGTGGTCACCTTGCAGAACCTGTACAACCTGACCAACCGCGCCGACGACGCCCTGGTCGATCGCTGCGCAGCGGAGAACATCGCCTACGCGGCGTTCTTCCCCCTCGGCGGCTTCACCCCGCTGCAGTCGCAGACCCTGAGCGACGTCGCCGAACGGGTCGGGGCCTCCGGCCAGCAGGTGGCCCTGGCGTGGTTGCTGCAGCGCTCACCCACCATGGTCCTCATCCCCGGCACCTCGTCGCCGGCCCACCTGCGCGAGAACGTCGCAGCCGCCGGACTGACGCTGCCGCCCGACGCGATCGCCGCACTCGACGCCATGGCCGGCTGAGCCGCCGCCCCGTCAGGAGTGACGGTCGAGGCCCATAGAGCTCCACGTTCTGCCGCGGAGGGCGTTGCGGTAGTTGCCGCGCTCGGCGCCGATGATCTCGACCATCTTGCCGATCATGTCCTGCGGGTCGTACTGGTCGCCAGGATCTCCGCGAAGCAGGCCTTCACGTCCTTGGTCCTGTTGAAGTTGTCCGTGTCGTCAAGCCAGCGGAATCACTCCAGGATTTCAGCCGAGCGATACCGCGTTCGACCCGTGTCCGCGCCGTGGCCAGGGCCCGGTCGACGGTCTTCTCGGTGGCGCCACAGCGGTCACCGACGAGACGGTGACAGCGGAAGTTGCGTCGGGTGAATGATGTGCACGGGTATACCGGCCGCGCGGATACACTCGGAGTCGGGCGACTTGATTCTATTGAGGCCGAATTGCACCAGGTAAGAATGTTCTCCGTGATCCTCTACGGGAACGTAGGTCACTTCCAGAGTGTCACCAGCCGGGATCTCGTTGAGCCGGATCGTTGCCGTGCTGACGCCATCGCGACGCTGGCCTTGCACGGCCTTAAGGAAGATGCTTTCGGGTTCGTAATCGGGAATGGGGCCGTAGTGCTCCGTGCAGGTGGTACTGGCCATGTAGACACGTGCCTTGACACCCATGCGCTGCAGGTCGTTTCGCAGCCGAGTCGGCATAGGCACCCCCTTCTTGAGAAAAATGACCTTGACGACCTGGCCCGGCTTGCGGCTCAGCGTGTATGCCGCAGTGGTGATCTGCATCGACGAGCCATCCGCGGACGCACGGCTGGTCGCAGGGGCTGGGGACGCCGGCCCACCGGTGGCCTGGTTGATGGCCAGCACTGTTCCAGTCAATGCGGCCGCCAGGGCGGCGGGAACCGCCAGACGCACAGCCATGCGGCGGCGCGAGCGAACGCGATGCACGTTGTCCACTGTCAACTTGCTCATCAGGAAGTCCTCAAGTAGGCGTTGGCGGCCTTCCGAGAGAACCGGATCGCCGGGCGCCGGAAGCAGCTGCGCCAACTCCGCGTGATCCAGCGGTTTCACCCGCCGCCACGGATTGATGATCATCGGTTCCTCTCCTCACTCGACCGAGCCGCTTCGCTGCGACCACCCTGTACTTGTCCGCTCCCAGACTTCGGTTCCGTTCTTCTTCGATCGGCCTGTCTTTTCTTCAGCTCCTCCTCTGCCAGTTTGCGCAACCTCGACCGAGCCCGGGCAAGCCTGGAGCGGACCGTTCCCACGGGAACGCCCAGGGCCTGGGCTGCGTCGTGATAGCTGAGTCCGGACCAGACGCAGAGCGTGAACACGTCACGCTCGGACTGGCGAAGCCTCGCCAATCCTGCCTGAGCCGCGGATAGTTCCTCAGCGTCCCCTATCCGACCGATCAGCTCGTCGGCGAAGTCGGGCACGGCCTGTGTCGCCGGCAGACGGGCCAGCGCCCGTTCGTGCCGTCGTGCGGCGCGCGCCCTGTTACGCAGGACGTTCGTCGCAATGCCCATCAACCATGGCCGCAGGGAATCCCCTTCGTCCCGAAGCTTGCCTCGCAGTCGCCACGCCTCCAAGAACGTCAGCGAGACGACATCCTCAGCCAGAGCCCAGTCAGCGGTAACCCGCACGGCATGGCGGTAGACCATCTGAGCATGGCTCTGGAATATCTCCCTGAACGCGTCAGGGTCTCCTGCCCGGATCCGGGCGTGCACAGAAGGGTCCATGTCTTGTGTTGTCCGATCGGAGACCGCAGTCTCAGTGATCCGCATCACATCATCCCGAGGATCTGCGGACCGAGGGAGGTTTCGGCTTCCAACGTGCCGTGACGTTCCCAGCCGATCGGGCCGCGAGCGCAAGCTGACGCTCACTCAGAACAGGTCGCCGAGAAGGGACTTCGGGAGTCCGTCAAGACGTCGCGCACCGAGGTTCGGACCCGCTGTCCACCCCCTCTCCCACGGTTGCCGCAGACCGGTTCCGCGCCCTTGACAGGGCGTCAGGTACACCTCAACAATTCGCACGCGCTTGGTAACGTTCACACGCTTCGAGCAGCCCCGTGCCCCGAGGCCGCCCGGTGTCACGACGCCGCGCCGCCTCCGCGAGAAGGTGGTTCCCCCCATGCTCCCTGCCTTGCTCCGCTCTCGAACCGCGGGCGCGCTGAGCGCCTTGTTACTCGCCGTCCTCGGCGTCGGCGGCCTGACCTCGGCCCCGGCGCACGCCGCCACCCTCAACCTCACCCAGTACGCGGACCCGTTCGTCGGCACCGACGACAGTTCGGCGCCCAATCCGGTGCCCGGCGGGGCGGGCGGCAGCACCTACCCCGGCGCCGTGGTCCCCTTCGGCGGCGTGCAGTTCAGCCCGGACACCCCGACCGCCTCGCCGTCCGGCTACCGCTACTCCGACACGTCCGTCGAGGACTTCAGCCTCACCCACTTCGACGGCGCCGGCTGCGCCAACAACGAGGACCTGCCGCTGATGCCGATCACCGGCGCGGTGAGCACCTCCCCCGGCACCAACTGGACGGCGTACGCGTCGCCGTACACCAAGTCCAACGAGTCGGCGTCGCCCGGCTACTACAAGAACCGCCTCGACAAGTACGGCACCGGGGTGGAGCTGACCGCGACCACGCGGACCGGCATGGCCCGTCTGACGTATCCGGCGTCCACCAGCGCCGGGCTCCTGATCAACACCAGCCGCAGCGCCACCGGCAGCCGCAGCGGATCGGTCAAGGTCAGTGGGTCCGAGGTGACCGGCAGCGTGACGGCCGGCGGGTTCTGCGGCTCGTCCAAGACGTACCAGATCTACTTCGACATCCGCTTCGACCGCGCGCCGACCGGGTTCGGCACCTGGTCCGGTGGCACCGTCTCGGCCGGCTCGTCGTCCGTGACCGGCACCAACACCGGCGCGTACGTCACGTTCGACACCACCGCCACCCCGACGGTGCAGGCCAAGGTCGGGCTCAGTTACGTCAGCGTGGCCGGGGCGCAGGCCAACGTGACGGCGGAGAACAGCGGCTGGGACTTCTCGGGCGTGCGCACCGCCGCGGACACCTCGTGGAACCAGGTCCTCAACCGCGTCCAGGTGACCGGCGGCGCGACCGACGACCTCAAGAAGTTCTACACGTCGCTGTACCACGTCTTCCAGAGCCCGAACGTCGCCAGCGACGCCAACGGCGACTACCGCGGGTTCGACAACGCCGTGCACAACTCGGCCCGCCCGGTGTACCAGAACTACTCCGGCTGGGACATCTACCGCTCGTGGGCGGCGCTCGTCGCACTGGTCGCGCCCACGGAGGCCGCGGACATCGCCAAGTCCATGGTGCTGGACGGCCAGCAGGGCGGACTGCTGCCGAAATGGTCGCAGCAGACCAACGAGGACTTCGTGATGACCGGCGACCCCGGACCGATCATCGTCAGCAGCATGTACGCCTTCGGCGCCCGGGACTTCGACACCGCGGCGGCGCTGTCCCTGATGGAGAAGGCGTCCAACGGCGGCACCACGCAGGGGTCCGCGATCCGCGGCCGCCAGTCGACGTACACCAGCCTCCACTACCTCAACGGCGCGCCGTCCGACTCCCTGGAGTACTCGGCCTCGGACTTCGCCGTCGCCCAGTTCGCCAAGGCCCTCGGCGACACGGCCAGTTACAGCACCCACATGGCGCGGGCGCAGTACTGGCGGAACACCTTCAGCACCGAGTCGGGATACGTCCAGCCGCGCAACACCGACGGCACCTACGTCTGGCCGCTGGACCCCGCGAGCCAGACCGGCTTCACCGAGGGCAACGCCTCCCAGTACACCTGGATGGTGCCCTACGACTTCGCCGACCTGATCAACGACATGGGCGGCCGGCCGACCGCGGTCCAGCGGCTCGACCACCACTTCACCGAGGTCAACGCGGGCCAGAGCCGCCCCTACTACTACATCGGCAACGAGCCCGAGCACGGCGTGCCGTGGGCCTACGACTTCGCCGGCGACCCGGCGGGCGCCTCCGACGCGGTGCACAAGGTGATGACGCAGTCCTACACCACCGGCCCCGGCGGCCTGCCCGGCAACGACGACCTGGGGGCGACCTCGGCGTGGTACGTGTGGGCGGCGCTGGGCCTGTACCCGGCGACGCCGGGCGCCGACACGCTCGCGGTCAACGGGCCCTCGTTCCCCTCGGTGCTGCTGCAGCGGCCCGGCGGCGACATCACCCTGACGTCGTCGGGCAGCGGCGCGTACGTGCAGAGCATGAGGGTCAACGGGACTTCCACGACGCACAGTTACCTGCGCTACCCGGACATCGCGGCGGGCGGCACCGTCGACTTCACCATGGGCGCGACGCCGAGCACGACGTACGGCACCGCGGCCTCCGACGCGCCGCCGTCCTTCCAGGACGGCGCCACCCCGGTCCCGGCCGCGCCGGACCTCGGCCCGAACCTGGCCCAGGGCCGGCCGGTGACCGCGTCCACGGCCTGCGCCACGGCCGAGAGCGGCGACAAGGCCGTCGACGGCAGCCTGACGAACAACAGCAAGTGGTGCTCGAAGACCGCGGGCGCGAGCCTGCAGGTCGACCTGGGCTCGGCGCAGACCGTCTCGTCGTTCGTGGTCAAGCACGCGGCGCTCGGCGGCGAGACCACGGACTGGAACACCGCGACCTTCCAGCTCCAGACCAGCACCGACGGCTCGACCTGGACCACGGCGGCGACCGTCACCGGCTCACGCTCCAGCCGCACCTACAGTCCCGTCTCGGCGCGCCAGGCACGTTACGTGCGGCTCAACGTGACGACGCCGACGCAGACCTCGGACACCGCGAGCCGGATCTACGAACTGGAGGTGTACGGCGGCGGACCCCGCGACCTGGTGCTGGGCGGCACCGCCACCGGCTCGGACTCGTGCGCCACGACGGAGACGCCGGACAAGGCGATCAACGGCAGCTACACCGGCGGCACCAGCGACAAGTGGTGCTCCAAGGCGGCGGGCACCAAGACGCTGACCGTCGACCTGGGCGCGTCGCACGCGCTGACCTCGCTCGTGGTGCGGCACGCCGGCGCGGGCGGTGAGGACGCCGGCTGGGACACCAAGGACTTCGACCTCGCGGTGTCCGCCGACAACGCCACCTGGACCACCGTCGCCCAGGTCCGCGGCAACACCGCCGACTCCACCACCAACGCAGTGAGCGCCACCGGGCGTTACGTCCGGCTCAGCGTGATCACCCCGACGCAGACCACCGATCCCGCCGCGCGCATCTACGAACTGGAGGTGTACGGCAGCTAGTTCGTGTCCGTCCTGGCGCGACCAGGGCGACGCGGCGGCCGTTCCCGGGGGGACCGGGGCGGCCGCCGCGGCCGGTGGCCGTCATTCGACGCGCTGTCCCTTGCCCAGCGCGATCACCCCGCCGAGCGAGACGGTGTACAGCTCGCGGTCCCGGTCCGGGTTGACGCCGATCGTCGCGCCCGGCGGCACGTCCACGTTCTTGTCGAGCACCGCGCCGCGCACGATCGCGCCGCGCCCGACACGGACGTTGTCGTGCAGCACCGAGCCCTGGACGACGGCCCCGGAGTCCACGACCACCCCGGGCGACAGCACCGACCTGGTGACCTGGCCGCGGATCACGCAGCCGGGGCTGACCACCGACTCGCCGACGATGCCGCCGGCCGCGATCTTGGCGGGCGGCAGCTGCCCGGGGTGCGTGTAGATCGGCCAGCGGCGGTTGTCCAGGTTGAACGCGGGCTGGTCCGACACCAGGTCCATGTGCGCCTCGTAGTAGGCCTCCAGGGTGCCGACGTCGCGCCAGTAGCCGTGGTCGCGGACGGTCTCGCCCGGTACGTGGTTGGTGTCGAAGTCGTAGACCTGCGCGACGCCCTCGGCGGTGAGCCGCGGCAGGATGCTGCCGCCCATGTCGTGCACCGACTGGGTGTCCTCGGCGTCCTCCTGGAGCGCGTCCAGCAGCGTCTTGGTGCTGAACAGGTAGTTGCCCATGGAGGCGAACACCTTGGTCGGGTCGTCGGGCAGGCCCGGCGGGTCGGCCGGCTTCTCCAGGAAGCGCTCGACCCGGATGCCGTCGCCGCCCGGGGTGATCACCCCGAACGAGGACGCCTCGGCCCTGGGCACCTTGATGCCGGCGACGGTCACCCCGGCGCCGTGCTCGACGTGCTGGGCGAGCATCTGCCGGGGGTCCATCCGGTAGACGTGGTCGGCGCCGAACACCGCGATGTAGTCGGGCCGTTCGTCGTGCACCAGGTTCAGCGACTGCAGGATCGCGTCGGCGCTGCCCAGGTACCAGCGCGGGCCGAGCCGCTGCTGGGCCGGCACCGGCGTCACGTAGTTGCCGAGCAGGCTGGACATCCGCCAGGTGGTCGTGACGTGCCGGTCGAGCGAGTGCGACTTGTACTGCGTGAGCACGCACACCTTCATGACGTCGCCGTTGACCAGGTTGGACAGCACGAAGTCCACCAGCCGGTAGGTGCCGCCGAAGGTCACGGCGGGTTTGGCCCGGTCCGCGGTGAGCGGCATCAGCCGCTTGCCCGCGCCCCCGGCCAGCACTATGCCGAGCACCGAAGGTCCACCGCGCATCGAGGCCCCCTCCATCGTCTCCGTCTGAGCATGCCGTACGGCCCCTGCCGCACGACGCCGCCGTCCGTCAGCTGCCGCCGAGGACCGCGGAGTACAGGTCGGCGGTGCGGCGCGCCACGGTCTCCCATCCGAACTCCCGCACGGCCCGGTCGCGTCCGGCCGCTCCCATCCGGGCGGCGGTCGCCGGATCGCCGGCGAGCCGGTCCAGGGCCTCCGCCAGCGCGCTCTCGAACGCCTCGGGCCGCTGCTCGTCGTAGGGCACCAGCAGCCCGGTGGTGCCGTCGTCCACCACCTCGGGGATGCCGCCGACCGCCGAGGCCACCACGGCGGTGCCGCACGCCATCGCCTCCAGGTTGACGATGCCGAGCGGCTCGTAGACCGAGGGGCACACGAACACCGCCGCGTGCGTGAGGAGTTGCACGACGACCGGGCGCGGCAGCATCGCCGGGATCCAGTGCACGCCGTCGCGTACCGCGTTCAGTTCGTCGAACAGCCCACGGAACTCCCGGTCCAGGGCGGGCGTGTCGGGCGCGCCGGCGCAGAGCACCAGCTGCACCGACGGGTCGAGACCGCGGGCCGCCCGCAGCAGGTGGGGCACGCCCTTCTGCCGGGTGATGCGGCCGACGAACAGCACGTAGGGGCGCTGCGGGTCCACGCCGATGCGGGAGAGCGCGTCGGTCCGCGGGTCGGGCCGGTACGTGGCGGTGTCGATGCCGTTGCGGATGACGTGCACCCGGTCGGGGTCGAGGCCGGGATAGCAGCCGAGGATGTCGCGGCGCATCCCGTCGGAGACGGCGACGACCGCGTCGGCGCTCTCCATCGCGCCGCGCTCGGCCCAGGAGGACAGTGCGTACCCGCCGCCGAGTTGCTCGGCCTTCCATGGGCGCAGCGGCTCCAGCGAGTGGGCGGTGAGGACGTGCGGGATGCCGTACAGCATCTTGGCGACGTGTCCGCCGAGGTTGGCGTACCAGGTGTGGGAGTGCACCAGGTCCCGTCCCTGGACGGCGCCGGCCATCGCCAGGTCGACGGCGAAGGTGCGCAGCGCGTCGTTGGCGCCGTCGAGGGTCGCCGGGGCGCGGTGGCGGATCACTCCGTCGTCCGCGCCCTCGCCCCAGCAGTGCACTTCCAGATCGACCAGGGCACGCAGCTCGCGGGCGAGGAACTCCACGTGGACCCCGGCACCGCCGTACACGTCCGGCGGATACTCCCGGGTCAGCAGCCCGACCTTCACCGCGCCCTCCCTGCCCTCGACAACCGCGTGCCTCTTGCCTTCCCCGGTTGGCGGGCCCGCTACCGCGTCAGGAGGTGATCAGATCGAACTGCTCCCAGCCGCCGATCGCGGCGCGGCTGGCGATCAGCGGCGACGCACAGGTTGAGCCATGCACACGCCCGAATCCCCGGGGCGGGAACGGCCGTTCCGGCGTCCGGCCATCCTCCGCGGATTGACCATTTGTGGACGGCTGCACCGCCCGTGCCCGGGAAGACGGAGGAGAGACCGAATGTGATGACCGACCCCCGCCCCACCGCACCCGTACCGCTGCGTACGGGAAGGCGGTTGGCACTGGCGCTCGCGAGGGAAGAAATGATGCAGGAGTACCACCGGTGGGAGACGGACCCGGCGACCGTCGTCGGCTTCGGTGCCCGCTGGCCGGTGCCCTGGGACGTGTTCCGGGCACGTTTCCGCAGCAGTCACACCTCGGACCACTACCAGCTCTTCGAACTGATCACCGCGGAAGGCGCGGTCCCGGTCGGGACCGCGTCCCTGAGCGTCGACCAGGCCGTCAACAGCGCCGAGTTCACCCTCGTCATCGCCCCGGAGCACCGCGGCCGGGGCTACGCGACCGAAGCCACCGCACTCACTCTCGACTGGGCGTTCGGCATCGCGTCGCTCAGCGCGGTGTGGCTGGAGGTGCTCGCTCCCCACACCGCGGCCGTGAACGCCTACCTCAAGGCCGGTTTCCGGACGGCCGGACGGCTGCGCAGCGCCGCCCTGTGGCAGGGCCGGCGCGTCGACAAGCTGCTGCTGGACTGCGTCCCCGCCGACCTGGACCCGCCGCCCCCTCTCGCACCGCGCCCCGCACCGCACTCCGCCACCCCGCCGCATCCCGAACGGAAGCCGGCCGGCTCAGAAGAGGTGATCGACATGTCCTGCCCCGACATCAACTGCCGCAAGGGCGGCTGCACCACCGGCCCCGAGAGCGGCCGTCCGGCCGACACGGCCAAGGGGAGATGAGGGAGCGGCCGGCGGCCCCGTGCCGCCGGCCGCCGCCCCGCTCCCCGCGCCGGACCGCTCAGCCGTCCAGCATGTCCGCGGAGACCTGCCACAGCCGGGCCGCGGCCTCGGGGTCGACGGCGTACGGCGCGTAGCCGCGGCGCGGGCCGCCCTCCACGTGCGGAGCGGCCTCCTCGCAGTCCTCGAAGTAGCGGCCGCCGACGCCTTCGAGCAGCGGGGACGTCGCGACCAGCACGGAGGTGGCCGCGCCCTGCTCCGGCGTCTTCCACTGCGGACCGCCGCCGCCGGCCCGGGCGCGCGCGGCGTCCAGTTCCTCCTGCGTGATGTGGCGCTGCAGGTTGGTACGGATGGCGCCCGGCATCAGGGCGTTGACGGTGATGCCGTCGGACGCCCAGCGCTTGCTGCCCTCGACACCGAACAGGACGTTGGCGGTCTTGGACTGCCCGTAGGCCAGCCACGGGTCGTAGGCCCGCCGCTCGAAGTGGATGTCCTCGAAGACCACCGGGGACTGCAGGTGCGCGCTGGAGCTGACCGAGACGATCCGCGCGCCGCCGGCCGTCGCCAGCGCCGTGCGCAGTCCGCGGGCCAGCCCGAAGTGCCCGAGGTGGTTGGTGGCGAACTGCAGCTCCCAGCCCCGCGCGGTACGGGTTTCGGGCGCCGCCATCACGCCGGCGTTGTTGACGAGGATGTGCAGCGGCCCGTACCAGGCGGCGCTGAACGCGGCGACGGAGGCGGGGTCGGCCAGGTCCAGGAGTGCGACGCGCACCTGCTGGTTGCCGGTGCTCGCGGTGATGTCCCGGGCCGCCTCCTCGCCGGCCTGGGCGGCACGCACCGCGAGCGTCACCTCGGCGCCGGCGCCGGCCAGCGCCCGGGCGGTCTCGACGCCGATGCCCGAGCCGCCGCCGGTCACGATGGCGCGCTTGCCGGACAGCGAGATCCCGTCCACCACCTCCGCGGCGGTGGACTGCTGGTCGAAAGGCGTGGTGATGCGTGCGCCGTCAGTCATGTCGTCCGCTCCCTCCGGTCCCGGCGCCTCACGCGCCCGGGAACTGCGCAGCGGGGTCCGCAGCCGGGTACGATGGATATCCGGAGGTTCCTCCGCTACGTCGCCGAGCGTAAACGGAGGAGACTCCGGTTGCAACCGGAGCAGGCTCCGTATCAGTGGGCGACCGAGGAGGCACACATCGTGGCGGACACCGCACCCCGTCCGCTGCGCGCGGACGCGCAGCGCAACCGGGACCGGCTACTGGCGGTCGCCGTGCGCGCGTTCTCCGAGGACGGCCCCGACGTGACGCTCGACGCCATCGCCAAGGAGGCGGGCGTCGGCATCGGCACGCTCTACCGGCACTTCCCCACCCGCGAGGCGCTCGTCGAGGCCGCCTACCGCAACGAGCTGGACCGGCTGTGCGACTCCGCCCGGCAGTTGCTGGCGGCGGCGCCCGCCGAAGAGGCGCTGCGGACGTGGATGGACAACTTCGTCGACTACCTGGCGGCCAAACGGGGCATGGGCGAGGCGCTCAAGGCCGTGATCGCCTCCGGCGGCAACCCGTTCGCGCACAGCCGCGACCGGCTGACCGGCGCGGTCGGCGCGCTGCTCGACGCCGGGGCCGCCGAGGGCGCACTGCGCGGTGATGTCGACGCCGGGGACGTGGTGACCGCCCTCAGCGGCATCTGCCTGGCCACGGGCACCCCCGAGCAGCGCGACCAGGCGGGCCGGCTGATCGACCTGCTGGTGGCCGGCCTGCGCCGGTACCCCGCGCCCACCGCCTGAGCCCCGGCGGGCACGCCGGGCCCGGCACGCACCGCACCGTCCCAGCTGGTGGGACTCCTCTGCGGCAGGTCGTGGGCACGGCCGTACGGTGTGGGAGATCACCAGCCGGCCGACCGCGAAGGATCCCGATGGCTCTGTTCGACCTGCCCCTGGAGAAGCTCCGCGCCTACCGCTCCACCGCGCCCGAGCCGTCCGGATTCGACCCCTTCTGGTCGCAGACGCTGGCCGAGGCGCGCGGGCACGACCTGGACGCCGTGTTCACCCCCGTGCGGACCGGCCTCGCCACCCTGGACACCTACGACGTGACGTTCTCCGGATTCGGCGGCCACCGGGTCAAGGGCTGGCTGGTGCTGCCCGCCGGCACCGCGGAACCGCTGCCGCTGCTGGTCGAGTTCATCGGCTACGGCGGCGGCCGCGGCCTGGCCCACACCCATCTGCTGTGGGCCTCCGCCGGGTTCGCGCACTTCGTGATGGACACCCGTGGCCAGGGCGGCGGATGGTCGACCGGCGACACCGAGGACCCGGTGGGCAGCACGCCCGCCTCCCCCGGCTTCCTCACCCGGGGCATCGAGGACCCGCAGGACTTCTACTACCGGCGGGTCTTCACCGACGCCGTGCGGGCCGTCGAGGCGGCACGCTCGCACCCGCTCACCGACAGCGCCCGCACCGCCGTGACCGGCATAAGCCAGGGCGGCGGCATCACGCTCGCGGTGGCCGGACTGGTGCCGGACCTCGTCGCGGTCGCGCCCGACGTGCCCTTCCTGTGCGACTTCCCGCGCGCGGCCACCCTCACCGACGCGCTGCCGTACCGCGAGATCGGCCGCTACCTGTCGGTCCACCGGGACCGCCGGGAGCGGGTGTTCGAGACGCTCTCCTACTTCGACGGCGTGCACTTCGCCGCCCGCGCCACCGCTCCGGCGCTGTTCTCGACCGCCCTGGAGGACGACGTCTGCCCGCCGTCCACGGTCTTCGCGGCGTACAACGCCTACGCCGGACATGGCAAGCACATCGAGGTGTACGACTTCAACGGCCATGACGGCGGAGGCCCGTTCCAGCAGGTCAGCCAGCTGCGATGGTTCGCCGAGCGGCTGGCGGAGGACTCCGCCGGCACCCCTTCCGTGAAAGAGCCGGCATACCCGTCGGGTTCGAGGGCAGGTGGGCGTCGAACAGTCGGATGAGTGCGAGGCGATGACGTGACCACAATGGTTGAGCAGTCGGAGAGCACAGACGTGGCGACGGCCGGTGCGAGCCGGCCGGCGGTGGTGGACGACCCCACCGGCGGCCTCCCCTGGATCGACGACGCGACAGGAGTGGCTCCCAAGGACGCCCGGGAACTGTCGAGGATCTTCTTCGACCGGCTCCAGGAGCTGGAGGAGGGCACCCATGCCCATGCCTATGCCCGCAACACCCTGATCGAGATGAACCTGGCGCTGGTGCACTTCGCCGCCGCCCGGTACCGCAACCGCCCGGCCACCGACCACGAGGAGATCGTGCAGGTCGGCACCATCGGGCTGATCAAGGCGATCGACCGGTTCGACCTGGCGCGGGAGACCGAGTTCACCACGTTCGCGATCCCGTACATCGTCGGCGAGATGAAGCGCTTCTTCCGCGACACCTCGTGGGCGGTTCATGTGCCGCGCCGCCTGCAGGAGTTGAGGGTCGAGCTGAGCAAGGCCAAGGAGCACCTGTCGGTGCTGCTGGACCGCGACCCCACGGTGCCGGAACTGGCCGCGCACCTGGAACTCACCGAGGCGGAGGTGCTGGAGGGCCTCGTCGCGGCGAACGGCTACACCGCCGGCTCGCTGGACACCCCGTACAACGACGCGGAGAGCACCGCCGAGGGCGAGGGCCGCACCCTCGCCGACGCGATGGGCGAGTGCGACCCGGCGCTGGAGCTCGTCGAGGACTTCCACAGCCTGGCGCCGCTGATCGAGCAGCTGCCGGAGCGGGACCGGATCCTGCTGCAGCTGCGGTTCGGCGAGGAGCTGACGCAGGCCCAGATCGGCGAGCGGCTCGGGTACTCGCAGATGCACGTGTCGCGGCTGCTCAACAGGACCCTGAGCAGACTGCGCACCGGCCTGCTCGCGCAGGGCTGACCGGCACCCGGCACACGCCACCGCCGTACGGCACGAGGGCCGCCGCCCCCACCCTGACGTGGGATGCGGCGGCCCCGGTGCGTCCGGCACGGGAGGCCGCCCCGGGCAGCCGGGACGCGCCTCGCGCGGCGCCCCGGACACGCGTCACCGGTCGCGCATGATGGACCGCGTGCAGACCACGCTCCGCGAAGCACGTGACACGCTCGTCCCCGACCTGGCCGGACCCCAGGGTCCGCTGCCCCTGCTGCTGCTCGTACTCACGGTCGTCAGCGGGCTGGTCGACGCCTTCAGCTACCTCGCACTGGGCCGGGTCTTCGTGGCGAACATGACCGGCAACGTGCTGTTCCTCGGGTTCTCGCTCGCGGGGGCGGGCGGCTTCTCGGTCACCGATTCCCTGCTGTCGCTGGCCGCGTTCCTGGCCGGCGCGGTGTCGGGCGGCCGGCTCGGCCGGCTCGTGCCCGGGCGCCGCGGACGGCTGCTGCTGACCGGCACCGCCGTGCAGCTGGCGCTGGTGGTGGTGGCCGTCGCCGTGGACGCGTCGGGCGGCGGGCCGGCCACCGGTGCCGAGCGCGGCGTCCTCATCGTGCTGCTGGCGCTGGCCATGGGCTGGCAGAACGCGGTGGCACGGAGCCTGAAGGTGCCCGATCTCACCACCACCGTGCAGACGATGACGCTCACGCGGATGGCCGCCGACTCCTGGCTCGCCGGCGGCACCACCGGGAGGGCGGGGGTCCGGCTGCTGTCCGCGCTGGCCCTGTTCGTCGGCGCCGTGGCCGGTGCGGGATTCCTGGCGCACGGCCACCGGGACGCCCCGCTGGCGTGCGCGGCGGCCCTGCTCGTGCTGGTCGGCGGCGTGCTGGCCCCGTTCCGCGGGACCGCCGCCGCCTGGGCGAGCTGACCCCCGCCGCCCCGCGCCGGTCCCCTCTCGCGGAAGCCTTGCGAACCCGCCGAAACAATTCTCGCCCGGCGTGTAGATGTGGCAGGGTCCCGTTCGTCGTAGGGGTGACCGCGCGGGGCACGGACCCGGGCGGCACCGGACACAAGGAGATGTGCCATGAAGTACCTGCTGTTGATCTGCAGCGAGGGCCAGGGCTTCGACGCCTCCCCGGAGGAGATGGACGCGCAGCCCTGGGTCGACGAGATGACCGCCCGCGGCGTGCGGCTGACCGGAAGCCGCACCCGGGACGCCGAGGACGCCACCACGGTCCGGGTCAGGGACGGCGCGCTGCTCACCACGGACGGCCCGTACGCGGAGACCAAGGAGCAGATGGCCGGCTTCGACATCATCGAGTGCGCGGACCTGGACGAGGCGATCGAGGTGGCCTCGAAGCACCCCGTGGCCCGCCACGGCATGATCGAGGTGCGGCCGTTCTGGACGGAGTGAACCGCCGATGAGCCACGGGGGCGGAGCGGGCCGGCGGGGCGGCGGGGGCGCCACGCCGGCCGCCGGCCGGGGCGCGGACGGCGCGGCACCGGCCGCCGGGGCGTCCGGTGACCGGGTCAAGGAGGCCGTCGCGGCCGCCTGGTCCGAGGAGTGGGGCCGGGTGGTGGCCGCGGTCATCGCGCTGACCGGCGACTGGGACCTGGCCGAGGAGTGCGCGCAGGACGCGTTCGAGCGCGCGCTGGAACGATGGCCCGGGGACGGCGTGCCGCGCAGCCCCGGCGCCTGGCTGACCACCACCGCCCGCAACCGCGCCCTGGACCGGCTGCGCCGGGCGGCGAACGAGGCCGTGAAGCTGCGTCAGGCGGCCCGTCTCGCCCCGGAGCCGGCCGTGTCCCCGCCCGCCGTGCACGAGGACGGCGACGACGCGGTGCCGGACGACCGGCTGCGGCTGATCTTCACCTGCTGCCACCCCGCCCTCCCGCTGCCCGCGCAGGTGGCCCTGACGCTCCGCTCGCTCACCGGGCTGACCACGGCGGAGATCGCCCGGGCGTTCCTGGTGCCCGAGAAGACGATGGCACAACGGCTGACCCGGGCGAAGAACAAGATCCGGCACGCGGCCATCCCGTTCCGGGTGCCGCGGCGCGAGGTGCTGCCGGAGCGCACGGCGGCCGTTCTGGCCGTGCTGTACCTGCTGTTCAACGCCGGCTACGCGCCCGGCGCCGCGGGCCCCGACCAGCGGCGGGTCACCGGGGAGGCGATCCGGCTGGCCCGGTTGCTGGCGCGGCTGATGCCCGCCGAGCCGGAGGCCGCGGGGCTGCTGGCGCTGATGCTGCTGCACGACGCCCGGTCGGCGGCGCGCACCGACCGGGCCGGCGACCTGGTGCCGCTGGAGGACCAGGACCGCACGCTGTGGGACCGGGCGCGCATCGCCGAGGGTGTCGAGATCCTCGACCGGGCGCTGGCCCGGCGCCGCCCCGGGCCGTACCAGGTGCAGGCGGCGATCGCGGCCTGCCATGCCGACGCGCCCGGTCCTCAGGAGACCGACTGGAAGCAGATCGCCCTGCTGTACGGGGAGTTGGCGCGCCGGGCGCCCAGCCCCGTCGTGGAGCTGAACCGGGCGGTCGCCGTCGCGATGGACGAGGGTCCGGCGTGCGGCCTCGCACTGGTCGAGGCACTGGCCGCGGCGGGCGAGCTGGCCGGATACCACCTGCTGCCGGCCACGCGCGCGGACCTGCTGCGGCGGCTCGGCGACCGGGCACCGGCCGCCGCGGCCTACCGGGAGGCACTGGAGCTGGCTCCGACCGAGGCGGAACGGCGCTTCCTGGCCCGCCGCCTCGCCGAGGTCGAGGGACCCGGCACCGATGGCCGTGCCGGGGAGGGTGCCGAGGAAGGCACCGCCGGTGAAGGCACCGCCGGGGAGGACAGGACGGCCGAGCGGTCCTGAGGCAGGTGGGGCTGACGTGACCGGAGCGCCGACGACGGACCCGCCCCGGCAGGCGCCGGGCGCCGGAAGGGGCGATTCCCGGCCACACACCGTGACCCGGTCGGCCCCCCGCCCGTGACGGCCCTCACACCCGCTCCGAACAGGGCGGAAATACCATCGCACCAGTGTGGAAATCATCCTCCGGGGATGCGCGGAACCCCGTGGAGGAGGCATCCTGGCCCTCTCACGGGGTTCCCCGTGTCACAGGGGGTGACGAGCACCTCATGCGGCCCGGAGAGCATGGGAACGCACCCCCGTTCCCGCCCAGAAGGACTGACCGACCTTCCGACCGTCCCGACCCTTCGACGAGGTGCGAGGTCCCCAGTGCGCAAGACGACCGTCCAAGCCAGGACATCACGGCGCCGAGCCGCCCAGGCCCGAGGCGGCCAGGCGGCCGTGGCGCTCGGAGTGCTCATCGCGGTGGCCGCCTGCGGCAACGACCACACCGCCTCGCCGGGGACCTCCTCCGCGTCCGGCGAGTCCACCTCCGCCTCCGTCTCCGCGTCGGCCACCTCGCCCTCTGGCAGCCCCTCGGCGTCCCCGAGCGCGACGGTGCCCCCGCCGGCCCACCCCTCCCCGACCTCCAAGGCGACGCAGAGCTGCGTGAGCCGGGTCTACGACGGGATGACGCAGGCGCAGCGCGTGGGCCAGCTGTTCATGTCGGCGGTCTCCACGTCAGGTCTGACCTCCGCCGAGTCCACGGCCATCACCCAGGGCAGGACGGGCGCCGTCATCCTGATGGGCCACAGCTCGGCCGGGACCTCCGCGATCAGGTCGGTGACCGGCCGGGTGCAGAACCTGTCGCCGAACGTCCGCGGGGTCACCGTGCGGATGCTGGTCTCCACCGACCAGGAGGGCGGCAAGGTCCAGGTCCTCAGCGGTCCGGGCTTCAGCACCATGCCCAGCGGAGTCGCGCAGGGACAGATGAGCCCCGCGACGCTGCAGCAGAACGCGACGGCGTGGGGACGCCAGCTCAAGGCGGCGGGCGTCAACATGAACCTGGCGCCGGTCGCGGACACCGTCCCGCCGAACCTGGTGAACGTCAACGCGCCGATCGGCAAGCTGCAGCGGGAGTACGGCAACGACCCGGCCACCGTCGCCACGCACAGCACCGCGTTCCTGCGCGGCATGCAGCTGGCCGGCGTCCTGCCCACCGCCAAGCACTTCCCGGGCCTGGGACGGGTGACCGGCAACACCGACACGACCGCGAACGTCAAGGACACCGTCACCACCAGCAACGACCCGTACCTCGCGCCCTTCCGCAGCGCGGTGCAGGCCGGCAGCCCGTTCATCATGGTCTCGTCGGCGATCTACACCAAGATCGACCCGGCCACCCAGGCGGCCTTCTCCTCCACCGTGATCCGCGGCATGCTGCGCGGCTCCCTCGGCTTCAACGGCGTCGTGATCTCCGACGACCTCGGCAACGCGGTCGCGGTCAAGGACCACACGCCCGCCCAGCGTGCGGTGGACTTCGTCGCCGCCGGCGGCGACATCGTCCTGACCGTCGACCCCGCGGACATCGCTCCCATGACGTCCGCGGTGCTGGCCCGCATCCCGCAGAACTCCGCGTTCGCCAAGGACGTCCACGACGCGGTCGTGCGGGTGCTCGACGAGAAGCACAACGCGGGGCTGCTCAGCTGCACCTGACGCACGCCGGCGGTCATCGCCGCACGTGACATCCGGCCGGGGTGGCGAGAGCCGCACCGGCCGGACGTCTTTCGCGGCCCGCATCACGGCGCCCGGCCGGCGGAACTCGGCGCCGTGGAACGGTCCGAGGGCCGGCGCGCGATCCCGCACCGCCCGGCCTCCGGTCACGTCCAGCGCCTCGACCAGCGGTGCGGCCGGAACGCCGGCGCGGCGATCTTCCGGCCCGGAAACCCTGGTGAGGGTGCCCTAACAGTGTCGAGCGGGTGAACTGCGCCGGAATTGTGGGCCGCCTCCCCCTGAGCGGGTGGGTTCGCGGAGGGCCGCGTGCTTAGCATGAGCGGCGCCAACGAACCACTGCAACGTCACCCGGAGGCCGGCGTGTCCGCCGAATCCGACAGCGATCCCTCGGCCACGGCCGCCGCACCCGACCCCGCCCGGGCGGCGGAGGCGGACGGGGAGCCGGGCGCCATAACCGCCGCCGCGCCGCCCCGCACCCGCGTGCCGCGCACGATCGGGCTGGCGGCCGGCGCCGTGGTCGCGGTCGCCGCCGTGGTCACCGTGGCCGTGCTGGCCGGCGGCGGGCACGACGGGGACGGCGACGGCAAGGGGGGTCAGGGCGGCACGGCCACGCCCGCCGCCGACGGACTGCCGCACACCGCCGTGGAGGTCTCGACCGGGTCCTGCGGCCGTGGCTGGACCAGCCCGCACCCCGGAACGCAGGTCTTCGACCTGCACAACTCCGGTTCCGGCGCGAGCGAGGTCTACCTCGCCGACCCCGCGTCCGGCCGGCTGTTCGGCGAGCTGGAGGGCCTGGCGCCGGGTACCACCCGGCAGATGCTGGTCGACCTCGGCAGCGGCACGTACGCCTTCAAGTGCCTGCAGGAGGACACCGACGCCATCACCGGGCCCAAGGTCACCGTGCCCGGCAGCACCCCACGCGGCCCGTCGACCCTGCCGGTCACCGAGCACGACCTGATCCCGCCCACCCTGGCCTACCAGCAGTGGATCGGCGCCAGAGCCGGCGACCTGGCCCGCGGCACGGCCGCGCTCGAGGCCGACATCGACGGCGGCGACCTCGCCGCCGCCAAGCGCGACTGGCTCTCCGCACACCTGGTCTACGAGCGGATGGGCGCCGCCTACGGGACGTTCGGCGACGCCGACGGCGTCATCAACGGCACCGCGGCCCGCACCCCGGGCGCCGTGCGGGACCCGTCGTTCACCGGCTTCCACCGGGTCGAGTACGGGTTGTGGCACGGCGAGTCCGCCGCGTCGCTCAAGGCACCGGCCGCCGGACTCGACAGCGCCGCCAGGGCGTTGCGCGACGGATGGTCGCAGGCCCGGATGGATCCGGCCGACATGGGACTGCGCGCCCACGAGATCATCGAGAACACCGAGCAGTTCGAACTGACCGGCCGGACCGACTACGGCAGCGGGACCAGCCTGGCGACCGCCCGGGCGAACCTCGACGGCACGCGCGAGATCCTCTCCCGGCTGCGCCCGCTGCTCACCCCGCGCGACCCCGCGGTGCCGCAACTGGACGCCGCGCTCGACCGGCTGCAGCACGCGCTGGACGCCGCCGGCAAGGGCGGCACGTGGACCCCGCTGGACCGGCTGGGACAGGCCCAGCGCGAGCGGATCAACGCCGACACCGGCGATCTCCTGGAACAACTCGCCCCGGTGGCGGCGATCTTCGACGTACGGAGGACGGCATGAGCGACACCCCTGACGCGGTGGGCGACCTGCGCAGGCGCGGGTTCCTGCGCGGAGCGGCGCTGGGTGTCGGCACGGTGGGCGCGGTCGCCGGGGCCGGCGCCGCGGCTGCGGCCCTCACCGGCGGGCCCGCGCAGGCGGCGACGCCCACGCCGTCCGCGACGCCGGGCCCGGCACAGGACGCGCAGTTCCACGGCGCTCACCAGGCCGGGATCACCCGGCCCGCGCAGCAGGCCACCGCGTTCCTGTCGTTCGACGTGACCGCGGCGGACCGGCGCGAACTGACCGAACTCCTGCACACCCTCACCGAGCGGGCGCGGTTCCTGACCTCGGGCGGCACGCCGAAGGCGCTGGGCATCACCGGGCCGCCCTCCGACAGCGGCACGCTGGGCCCCCAGGTGCCCGGTGACGCGCTGACCGCGACCGTCGGCGTCGGCGCGTCGCTGTTCGACGACCGGTTCGGCCTGAAGGACCGCAAGCCGCTGCGGCTGAGCACCATGCCGGCGTTCGCCGACGACGACCTCGACCCGTCCTGGTGCCACGGCGACCTGAGCCTCCAGCTGACCGCGCCGCACCAGGACGCCGTGCTGCACGCCCTCCGGGACATCGCCCGGCACACCCGCGGCGGCATGCAGGTGCGCTGGCGGCTCGACGGCTTCTCCAGCCCGCCCCGGCCCAGCGGCACCCCGCGCAACCACCTGGGGTTCAAGGACGGCATCGCCAACCCGGACGTCGCCGACCCCGCGACCGCCGACCGCCTGCTGTGGGTGTCCGGCGGCGGCGAGCCCGCATGGACGACCGGCGGTTCGTACCAGGTCGTGCGGCTGATCCGGATGCTGGTGGAGTTCTGGGACCGGGTCTCGATCACCGAGCAGGAACGGATGTTCGGCCGCGCCAAGGACACCGGAGCGCCGCTGGACGGCTCGAAGGAGTTCGACACCCCGAAGTACCCGCAGGACCCGATGGGCGACGTCATCCCGCTGGACAGCCACATACGGATGGCCAACCCGCGCACCGCGCAGACCGACAACTCCCGCCTGCTGCGCCGGGGATACAACTACGACCGCGGCATGGACGGCAACGGCAACCTCGACGTCGGCCTGATCTTCGTGTGCTACCAGCAGGACCTGGCACGGCAGTTCGAGACGGTGCAGAAGCGGCTGGCCGGCGAGCCGCTGGTCGACTACGTGTCGCCGTTCGGCGGCGGCTACTTCTTCGCCCTGCCGGGCGTGCGCGACCGGAGCGACTGGCTGGGCCGCACGCTGCTGTCATGACCGGGTGGTGGCCCGCACCTCACGTTCGGCCACCACGACAGTAAAGGACGGGTCAAGACTTGTCCTGGATTATCTGACCCGCTGTTCACCCGGACGCCACCACGGGGCCGAAGCCCTGTTGCGAACCACCCCGACGATCGCGTTCGACACGTGCACGATTTACACGCAGCACGCTGAAAAGCACCACTTGAGCGTCACGTAGCGGAGGCTGACACAGCATGAGCACCACGAGCGGTACGGGCAGGAGAGGGAAGGCGGGCGCGCGCATGCGCGCCGCGCGCTGGGGGGCGTACGCCGGCACGGCCGCGCTCGTACTGCTGGGCGGCACGGCGCCGGCCAACGCGGACTCCCCCGCGCACCACGGGGGCACCGAGACGACGACCCCGATCAAGCACGTGGTCGTCATCTACGACGAGAACGTCTCGTTCGACCACTACTTCGGCACGTACCCGCAGGCCGCCAACACCGACGGCACGACGTTCACGGCGGACAAGCACACGCCGAAGAACATCGACACCGTCGCGCACGCGGGCCTGCTGAAGACCAACCCGAACCAGTACGCCCCCAAGCGTCTGACGCCCTCCCAGGCCGTCACCTGCGACCAGAACCACGGCTACGGCCCGGAGCAGTACGCGGCGGACGGCGGCAAGGCCGACGCCTACGTGCAGAACACCGAGACCAGCAAGTGCTCCGGCGGCCTCTTCGGCGAGCCGGGCCTGGTCATGGACTACTACGACGGCAACACCGTCACGGGTCTGTGGAACTACGCCCAGCACTACTCGCTCGGCGACAACTCGTGGAGCAGCACGTACGGCCCCTCCACCCCGGGCGCGCTGAACCTGATCTCCGGTCAGACGCACGGCGTGATCTCGGTCGACCCGAAGACCGGTACCGAGAACCCCACGCAGACGGCGACCCCGGACCCGTACACGGTCCTGTCCCCGAACGCGCAGGGCGTCGGCACGGTCATCAACGACCCCGACCCGGCCTACGACGACTGCTCGGACAACAGCCACAGCAGCACCAACGCGCTGGCCTCGATGCAGGGCAAGAACATCGGTGACCTGCTCAACGCCAAGAACGTGACCTGGGGCTGGTTCCAGGGCGGCTTCCGTCCCTCCACCGCGTGGGACGGCAAGCAGGGCGACTACGCCAGCTGCGCGGGCAGCACGCACACCAACATCGCCGGCGCGTCCTCGGTGGACTACAGCCCGCACCACTCGCCGTTCCAGTACTACAAGTCCACGGCGAACCCGCACCACCTCGCGCCGAAGACCACGGCCGAGATCGGCCACAACGGCCAGGCCAACCACAACTACGACCTGACCGACTTCGACGCGGCGCTCAAGTCGGGCAACCTGCCGGCCGTCAGCTTCCTGAAGGCCGCCGAGTACCAGGACGGCCACGCCGCCTACTCGGACCCGACCGACGAGCAGAACTTCCTCGTCAAGGAGATCAACGCGATCCAGTCCTCCTACGCCTGGAAGGACACCGCGGTCGTCGTCGCGTACGACGACTCGGACGGCTGGTACGACCACGCCTACGCCGCCCCGCAGACCGGCTCGAAGGACAGCACGGTCGGCTCCAACGGCAAGGCCATCGACAGCCCGGCCTGCCAGGCCGGTCCCGCCGCGGCCGGCGGCTACGCCGACCGCTGCGGACCGGGCACCCGCCAGCCGCTGCTGGTCATCTCGCCCTACAGCAAGGTGAACTCGGTCGACCACACCCGCACCGAGCAGGCCTCGGTCACCAAGTTCATCGAGGACAACTGGCGGACCGGCCGCGTCGGCGACGCGTCGTTCGACCAGCGGGCCAACTCCCTCTACGGCGCGTTCGACTTCCGGCACCCGAACAACGAGCAGGTGCTGCTGAACGACAACGGCTCCGTGAAGTCGGTCAAGCACATCTCCAAGCACACCAACCCGGCCGCGCCGGCCTCCTCCACCACGGGCGGCGGCACCGGTTCGGGCAACAACCCCAGCACCCAGACCCTGGCGGAGACCGGCAGCTCGTCCCCGGCCCTGCCGCTCGGGATCACCGCGGGTGTGCTCGTCGTCGGCGCCGGCAGCCTGTACTACGCCCGCCGTCACCGTCGCCAGGCGTCGGCCACCGCCGCCGCCTGACGCATCCCCGCTCCGGCCGCTCCGGCGGCCTGACGTGAGGCCCTGAGGGGGCCGCTCCGGCACATGCCGGGGCGGCCCCCTTCGCGTTGCCCGGCCCGCTTCGGACTTGAACGCCGCCCACTTGTCAAGACCGCCACGGCGTTCATGAGTTGGAGACAATTCCGGCCCGGCCGAGTCGGGGCACCGCCACAGGCACCGGAGGCACGGGTCCTGTGCACAACTCTTGACATGGATGAAACACAGGGAGAAACATTCCGGAGTGCACCGGGAGAGCGCTCTCACCCGTCAACGGACGGGCGCCCGACCGGACTTCGCGTTGTTCAGGCATCTCATCGCCGTCCGGCCGGGTACGACCGGACGGCCCTCACCCTGCCCCCCACTGTGGAACCAGGAGAGTTGCTCATGCTCGCTCCCCCCACCGGCACGACGGCGCTGAGACCAGCGGCTCCGTGGCGCCGGCGCAACATCGTCGCCGCGGTGGTCACCGCCCTCCTCGCCTCGCTCCTGCTCGTGGTGCCGCTGCGCTCGGCGCACGCGGCCGACACCCTGCTGTCGCAGGGCAAGACCGCCACTGCCTCGTCCACCGAGAACGCCGGCACCCCCGCCTCCGCGGCCGTCGACGGCAACACCGGCACCCGCTGGTCGTCCGCCGCCTCCGACCCCCAGTGGCTGCAGGTCGACCTCGGCGCGTCGGCCACCATCAGCTCCGTCACCCTCAACTGGGAGACGGCCTACGGCACCGCCTTCAAG
>NZ_FODD01000039.1 GCF_900110255.1 Actinacidiphila rubida | reverse complement strand
TTTCATCCTGAATTCGCAGGTCGGGTCGCTGGTGTGGGTGGCGATTGACGCGCTCGCGCTGCTCTCGGCCGTGATCGTTAGCAGGTGATTATCTGCCATGGGCCGGTTCGCGGATTTTGGGGTGGCGTATCCGGGCGTCTCGTAGGTTCCGCAGCGGGAGGGATGCGCATGGTGGACGTGCTGACGTGGATGATCGAGCGGCGGATGCGGCTGACGGAGCGGGCGGAGCTGCTGCGCAAGGAGCTGGCGGAGATCGACGCCGAGCTGGGCCGGCTGGAGGCGGCCGAGGTGGTGTTCGGGCAGTGGGCCGAGGCGACGGACGGAGGAAGGCGGCCGTCGGGCATCGTGGAGCCGGAGCCGGAGCCGGAGCCGGAGCGGGTGGTGGTGACGCCGGGGGCGGCTGGGATGCGGCTGATTCCGGACCGTGAGGAGGGCATGGGGGTGGAGGTGCTGACGCCGGAGTACCGGCGGATCATGGAGATCGTGACGGCTGCGGCGGGGCCGGTGATGGCCAAGGACGTCGCGCTCGCGCTGGGCCGGGAGAACACCCCGGGGAAGGTCGAGCCGGTTCGAGGGCAGTTGCGCAAGCTGTCCGACCGGGGCTGGCTGGCCCGGAACGGCTCCGGGCGCTATTTGCCGCGCTGACCACACTGACGTCGGGGGGAGCGGCCGGTTTCGGCCGTAACGTGAGAACCCCCGGCAGGAGTTGGCGCCTGTGTGAAGAAGCAGCCGCCCGCCGGGGGCTCTCCCGGTGTTGTCTACCAGGTCCGGCTTCCCGTGTCGAAGCGGACCGTCGATCTCGTCGCCGGACTGATACGCCGGCGCCGCAAGCAGCTGGGCACGCGCTGGCGCAAGGCCGCCCCCGGCACCCAGGCGATCGTCGTGCTCGCTGTCCTGCGTCACGACCAGCGCCTGGCCGATATGGCCGGCGGCAACGCGGTCTCGGCCGCCACCGTCCGACGCTGGGTCCTCGAAGTACTCGACTTGCTGGCCGCGAAGGCCCCGCGTCTGGACCGCGCCCTGAAGAAGATCGCCCGTTCCGGCGGTGCGGTGGTCCTGCTGGACGGCACCCTGGTCCGCACCCGCCGCCGCACCGGGGCGGCCAACCGCAAGAACTACAGCGGGAAACACAAGGCCCACGGCCTGCTCTTCCTTGCTCTCACCGATGAGAAGGGCAACCTGATCTGGATCTCTTCGGCCCGCCCCGGCCGGGCCAGCGAGATCACCGCCGCCCGCCACGACCACATCACCGCGCATCTGCGCGAGGCCGGCCTCGGCGCCCTTGCCGACCTCGGCTCGTCGGCCTGGACGACGACCCCGACGACAATCCCGTGATCATCACCGGCCGCAAGGCGACGCGCTCCCGCCGCCTCACCGACGCCGAGAGGGAGGCGAACCGGCTGGTCAGCCGCGAACGCGCCGCCGTTGAGCATGGCTTCGCGAACCTGAAGACCTGGCGAGTCCTGACCAAGGTCCGCATGAACGCCCGTCACGCCACCACCCTGCTGCGGGCCCTGCTCGTCCTCGCGAACACCGAAGTCCACCGGTGACAGACGATCTCCCGAAGAAGATCACATCCCTGACCAGTGCCAGTACATCACCGCAGGCGCACACCAGCCCCGTGACCTGCGAAGTCAGGATGAAAACTTCTCAATGGGTGACCTGCTTTCCTGCATCGCGGAACCGGTAGGCGCTGCCCATGACGGGGCCGGCTAATGGGGCGAGCCGGGTTCCGTCAGGGCGCCCGACGGAGTGAGTGCCCGATTTACTCAGGTGGTGGAGGCCAGGAAGTCGCGGACGATGGGGACTCCGCGGTGGCGTGCGAGTTTGCTGCGGAGGTCGGTCAGGGTGGTGGTGCCGCGGGCGGAGCTGATGCCGCCCATGCGCTCGATGGCGTCCTGGGCGGTGGCGACGGCGGTGTCGAGGTCGCCGAGGTCGAGGTGGGCTTCGGCGAGACGGGCCAGGTAGATGGCGTGCCCGCGGGGGAATGCGTCGCCGTCGTATGCCTCGGTGGGGTTGACGGTGGTGGCGTCGGTGAAGTGGCGGAGCGCGGCTTTGGGCTTGCCGAGGTTGAGGGCGGAGCTGCCGAGGAGTTGGTGGATCTCGCCGCGATTGACCCAGTAGACGCAGGCGGGGTCTTCGGTGCGGGGTCCGGCGTGATTGTAGGCGTCGATGGCGGCGTTGGCGGCGCGGTCGGCGGCGTGGTGGTCGCCGGCGCGTGCGTGGGCGCGGCAGGCGCGGGCGTAGAGCATGGCGGTCATCCGGGCTGAGCCGATGCGGGGTGCTTGGGCGAGGGCGGTGTCGATCAGGTCGAGGGCGCCTCGGGGGTTGCCGTTGGAGTAGTGCTGGATAGCCCAGAACGAAAGGGTGTTGGCGCCGATGACCGGGTCGCCGGCGTCGGCCGCCGTGCGCATCGCGGTGGCGTAGTGGAGTTCAGCGGCGGCCAGGTGGCCGCTGTCGTAGGCGGTCCAGCCGGCCGCGCGTGATGCCTCGGCTGCTGCGCCGAACAGGCGACGACGGACGGCCTGGGTGTGGGTGGTGTGCTGCAGGGCGCTGCGGATCAGGCGCAGTTCGGTGACGGCAGCGGCGTGGACGTCGCCTGATCCGATCTGATCGTCGAGGTGGCGCAGGTCTTCCAGGCGGTGCTCGAAGTGGTCGGCGACGTCCGTGCCGATCCGGGGGATGTGCTCGTTGGCGGGTGCGGCTGCCACTGCAGCGATGGCCTGGGACCACTGGGTGGTGACGGCGCCGAGGGTGGCGGTCGTGGTGATCACGAATTTCCTGCGGTCCACCGGTCCTCCTGCTGTGATGGTCAGGGCGTCGAGCGTGGCCGTTTGGTTCCAGGGCGCGGTGAGGACGGCGTTGTCATCGGGGACGGTCAGCAGGAGCCAGCCGGGCCATCCGTGGGTGTGGACGCTGTCCGGGCCCAGGCCCTCGACGGCGGCCATCGCCAGTTGGGTCGTGTAGCTGGGGATGTGGGTGCCGGCGATCCAGCGGGAGACCTTCTCCCGGCGGCAGGCCATCTGCCCGAACCCCATGGCCACGTGCTGGTCGGCGACGTGCCGCAGGTAGGTCTCGGCCGTCTGGCCGCGTAAGGCCAGCAGGTGGGCGAGCGGGTGTAATTCGGCGGTCTCATCGATCACGGCCGGCGCCTTTCACGCAGCGGGCCCGTCCAGTCTCCCCCTGCTCGGGAGCGCAGGGAAGGCCGTCCGGGGCGGTCGGCAACAGGCGGCAACATGCGGCAACCAGCAGCAACAGTCCACATCTGTGCGGCCGGTAGTCGGACGGGGTGTCCTTGCCTGGCACGTCCCGGAACGGCCGGGACCACGCAGGAGGGACCAGCGGTGATAGCAACGGTGACCCCGCAAAAGCCCAGAATGGGATCGGGAACGGTCTCGGAGCAGGTGCTGACCGGCCTGGCCGGTCAGGTGGCACGTCTTGGCGACATCGAGCCCGCGGTGCTGGATGCGGTCCGGGCTGAGGCGGTGCTGGCCGATCGCGGCGTCGTCGCCTACGGCGACTACCAGAGCGGCGGCTGGTGGACGGCGAGCTTGCTGAACCACTCCGGCGACCACAGCGACACCGTCATCGGCGACGGCAGGCCCCGGCCCACCGGGCTGCTGGAGCAAATGCCGGCGACCGGAGCGTTCCTGGAATCCCTCGGCCTGGACTTCATGTACGTGCGCCTGGCCCGGTTGGAGGCCAACTCCTACCTGTGGGAGCACCGCGACTACGCCGAATTGCGCGAGATCGGCCGCCACCGCCTGCACATCCCGCTGGTGACCAACCCCTCCTCCGTGCTGGTCACCGCCGGCGCCCAGGTCCACCTGGCCGCCGGAGCGCTGTGGCGACTGACCCCCACCGTCGCGCACGGGGTCCGCAACGTCACCGGCCCAGACCGGCTGCACCTGATCGCCGACGTCTACACCGACGACGCCTACGACCAGCTCGCCACCCATACCCGGCTCGCCCCCGGCGACGTGCGGCTCCTGCCGGAGCTGGAGCCGGCCGGCCGGCAGCAGCTGCTGGTCCACGCGCGCTCCATGGCCGACCTCGGGTTCAAGCGGGCCGCCGAGCACCACCTGCTCCATGCCTACTTCGACTACGCCCTGCCCGAGGGCGGCGCCTACGAGCTCGTGGCCGAGATGTACGCCCGCCGCGGCAACCGCGACCGCGCCGCCTGGTGGACCAACACCGCCACCCACCTGCTGGCCCGCGAAACCGCCCCCGCCAGGAGGCCACAGTGACTACCTCGACCACCGCCGTCCCCGGCACATCCGTGGAGAGGTTAGAGGAACTGGCCGCAGCCCACCGGCCGGAGCAGCTGGTCCTTCTGGAGCGCCTGATGGACGCGCTGACTGCCTGCGACGCTGTCACGCACCTGATGGTCCGCGGATCGCTGGCCTCAGGGACCGCCGACCGGCTCAGCGACCTCGACCTGGTCGTGGCCGTCCACGACGGCCAGCTGCCCCAGCTCGTCGACCACCTCGACCCCCTGTTGGGAACGCAGTTCGGGGCGCTCCTGCCGGGCTGGCGGGACACGATCGTCGGCCAGCTCGGCGGCACCGGCCGCGTCTACCTGCTGCCGCACGCCGGCCATCTCCTGCAACTCGACCTGTACGTGTGCCCGACCAGTACCGCGCAGGCGGTGCAGCAGCGCTCCGGCGCGCGGGTGCTGTGGCAGAGCGGGCACACTCCCGAGATCGCCGAGGCGGAACGCGCGCAAGCCAGCCTGGCTCTTGAGCACCTGGCGAGCGCCGCGCCGGACTGCACCGCGCTCATCGTCCAGGCCGTGGTGCTGCACGCAATGCTCCGCAAGCGGCTGCGCCGCGGCCAGACCTACATCGCCTTCGGGCTCCAACACCACCTTGTCGAGACCTGCCGCGACCTGATCCGCACCGCGCTGGCCCCGCACTCGCGACACCACGGCTGGTACCACCTGGCCGAGGTCGGGCACACCGCCGCAGGCCGGGCCTGCCTGCGGGAGCTGCACGACGCCGTCCGGCAGCCGGCCGCCTCCACACTCAAACAGGCCGACCGGGCGTTGGAGCGCATCCTGCGTATCGCCCAGAACGTCGCGCCGACCCAACTGGCCGCGCTCAGCGGCGAGCTTGCCGCCTACCGCGCCTACCAGGAACAGGAGGACGAGCGGTGACCCGCACCGTGTCCCTGTTCGCCGGCGTCACGCCCCGCAATCCCGGAGAGGAAGTGCTGGCTGAGGAGGTCGGCGAGGTCCTGGGCCGCGCCGGGTACACGGTGCGGCACGGTGGCTACAACGGGATGATGGAGGCCGCGGCCCGCGGCGCCGCCCGCTACGGCGTGTCCGTCATCGCCGTCACGCTCGCCGGCCGCCCGGACTGGGGCCCCTTCAACCCGTACGCGACCCGGCAGGTCTTCGCCGAGACCATGGGCGCGCGCCTGCACGCCTACCTCGACGACGCCGACCTGGTCGTCGCAATGGGCGGCGGCGTCGGCACCCTCCACGAGGTGACCGCGGCCCTGTACTACGCCACCACGATCCGCCCGGTCCCGATCCGCATGCTCGGCCCCACCGCCAGCCGACTGGAGGAGTTCTTGCGCGCCGAGCTATGGCTGCAACAGACCCCCACCCGCCCGCTGGACTTCCTGCGCTCCCTGCCCGACGCCCAGGCGTTGGCCGACGACCTCGCCGGCGGTGCCCGGTGAGCGCCACGACGACGGGCCTAGCCGCCCGCATCGCCACGGGTTCCTACATGCCCGGCCCCTACCACCTGCCTAACGGGACCGTGCTGCCGTCGTTCTTCGACCCGTTCCGGCTGGCAGCCGACCCCGAACTGCTGGCGGAGACCGCCGCAGCCCTCGCCGACCTGCTGCCCACAGACACCGGCGCCGTCGCCGGTCCCGCACTGGCCGCGGTGCCGCTGGTGACGGCCCTGTCCCTGCACACCGGACTGCCCGCGACGTTCCTGCGGCCCCAGGTCAAAGCCCACGGGTCGTGCCGACGCATCGAAGGCGCCGACGTCGGCCACCGCCACATCGTCGTCGTCGACGACACCGCGCGCACCGGCACCAGCCTGCTGCACGCCACGCGCCTGCTGCGCATCGCCGGCGCAACCGTGACCACCGCGGTGTGCGTGGTCGACCGGCAGGCCGGAGCCACCGACCTGCTCGCCGCCCAACACCTCGAACTGCGGGCGTTGGTAACCGACCCGGGCGGCACACCATGAACGCCCAAGGCCAGCCGCCGCAGGCGGTCCTGTTCGACCTCGACGGCGTGCTGCTGGACTCCGCCCAGACCATCCGCACCGCACTGGCCGCCGTGGCGACATGCGCCACCAATCGCCGCCACGCTCTGGCCTCCCTCCCCGATGCTGCCCTCACTCAACCCCGCGAGGAGGTCCTGCACGTCTTGGGCGTGAGCAACCCGGCCGACGCGTGCCGGCGCTGGTGGGACGGGGCCCTGGCCTCGAGCCCGCCCGCCACGTTTCCCGGCGTGCTGGCCGGCTTGCAGGCCTTGCACTCGGCTGGGATCGCGGTGGGTGTGGTCACCCTGCAAGACCGCCACCGCCTGGACTGGCTGCTGCCGCCCGACTTGTCGACCGTCCTGGACGTCGTGGTCACCCGGCAGGACGCAGCAGCCAAACCCTCACCCGATGGAGTGCACGCCGCGCTGAACCGGCTCGGAGTCAATCACCAGCACGCCCTCATGGTCGGTGACAGCCCCAGCGACATCCTCGCCGCCTGCCGCGCCGGCGTCCTGGCCCTCGCTGCAGCCTGGGGCTTCCACCCACCCGCCGCATTGCTTTCAGCCGGCGCCCAGCAGGTCCTTCCGGCACCCTCATGCATTGGCCGCCCCCTGCTGGAGCACCTGGAACGCCGAGGCTGAACGCCCATCCCCGCTACAGTGGAGGGGCACCCCAGCAGGTGCCCCTCCACGAGGATTTCGAGGACACAGGCGATGCGCGTGATGCGGCGAGCGCCCGGCGCCGAGCCGGAGAACTGAGAGCACCAGCTCCCTCTCCGCGGCTTTCGGCCCGGCTCGGCGCACGCCCCACCACCTGGTCCTGCGAACCCTTTGTGAGATCCCCGTGACCCCGCCCCGCCCCGGCACCGGCCGCCTCAGCTTCACCGACCTGCCCAACGCACTACGCGACCGCATCGCCAAAGCCCTGGGTTCCCCCGTCACCCACGCCGTGACCCCGCCCGGCGGCTTCGGCCACCAACTGGCCGCCACCCTCACCCTCGCCGACGGCCGCCGCTACTTCACCAAGGCCGCCCCCGACGATGACGCCCTCACCGCAGCCAACCTGCACGAGGCCGCCGTCCTGGAAAGCTTCCCTCCCGATGCCCCGGCCGCCAGCCTGATCGGCGTCTACCAGGAGGGCGGGTGGACCGCCGTCGTCATCGAACACCTCGACGGCACCCACCCCGACCTCCGCCCCAAGAGTGCCGACCCCGAGCGCGTCTGGGTACTGCTGGACCAACTCACCAGCCAGCCCGCACCCCCCGCCTACACCGAAGCCGTCAGCGACCGCCCCTCACCAGCGGCCACCCTCCACGGCTGGACCCAGATCGCCTCGGCCTCGCCGGCTGACCTGGACCCCGAGGCACGGGCACGCCTAGCCGCCCTTACCGAGATCGAAGCCGCCTGGCCGAAGCTCGCGAGGGGCGACAGGATCGTCCACGGCGACCTACGCGCCGACAACATGGTCCACGACCGCCACAAGGGCGTGATCTTCGTGGACTGGGCCCACGCCACCACCGGCCCCGCCTGCATCGACGCCGTCTCCCTCGCCCCACAACTCATCCTCGCCGGCGCTCGGCCCGGTGACGTGGCCAAGGCGCTGGAGACTCACCCTGCATCCGCCAGCGACCCTGACACCGCCACGGCATTCCTCACGGCACTGACCGGCCACTGGCAACGCAACGCCCGACTCCCCTCGCCCCCCGGAGCACCAGGCCTACGCGCCTACCAACACCGCGCAGCAGCAGCCGGCCTCTCCCTCCTCGTGCAGCGGCTCCGGTGATCCACCAGCATGCCGGGTAGACGGAACGTCGAACCACCGTGTAGGTCACGGGAGCCACCTGGGATGCACCCGCTCGGCCTCGAGGCGTGCTCATCGGCGGCTCATGTGCCGACCCACCCCCCGACCGGCTCGGGCAAGCCCTTGCCCCGGAAGACGCGCGAGACAGCAGCCATGACGCGAAGCGCACAAGTGGAGGACCGCAAATACGGGCGCGCTCGTATGCTGGGGGCCATCTCTGGTCCGAGAGAGTCGACGGAGGGTCAGACGGGGCGCTAGCCTGCGTGGACTTCAGCCCCGTCGGGGTGAACCAGGCCCTTGGCCGTGGCGAGAATGCCGGAGTGGAAGCGGCCGGTGCCCCGATGTACATCAGAATATCGGCGGTGATGCGCCCAGTCGTGCAGAGCGAGATGCCCAGGCGCCGGGCGATCTACTCATCGGTGAGCCCTTTCCCAACAGGGCGAGAACTGGCTCCCGCTTCTTTAGCGAGTCCGTTCTCGGGCATTCGGGGTGACTGTGCCTAGTAGGGCGCGGCACGGAGGCAGGTTTCCTCGTAGACGGCCAGCGCGGTGTTGGAGTCGAACAGCAGGAGGTCGATGGGCACCTGCTGCGCCAGCCGGACCTCGGCGCCCCGGGGTTGATCCTCGCCCCAGCCGGCGACCTGGCCACCGCCGACTCGACCTGTTGCTCTCGGCGGCAGGGGCCGTGACCCGGTGACGGGACCTCGTTCGCTGTCCGTGCCCTGGGCCCGCAGGGGGACATCGGTTCACTACCTGGGACAGTTCGATGGCATCGCTGGCGATGCAGTTGGAAGTTCGTCGAAGAACGGGGCAACGTACAGACGTGCGCCCGGGGTGTCCGAAAGGATCGCGGCGCACAGCGTCATCCAGCCTCGCCCGAAGCGGGAGTGCCGGATGGGACGGTAGGGCTCCGCCTGGGCCATGATCGAGGCCGCCGACTCGGACGCCTGGTAGAGACGGGCGGTCACGGGGTCTGCCAGGACGTCTTCGAGGAGTTCGTTCAGGATCGTGCTGCCGGCCTGGAGCGCGAGGGCAGTGCGGAAGCGGGCGACGAAGGCGGGCGCCCAATGGATGTCCCACTCCAGCAGCACCTCTCGGGCGGCCGGGCTGGTCAGGGTCCACCGCAGGAAGTCCACGGGCATGGGAGCGGGTGCGAACAGGGCCCGGAAGGGCTCATTGTGCGCGAGGATTTGGCCCTCGGAATCCATGATGAAGGCCATCTGCGACTGCGAGTCGAGCACGGCTTGCCAGCGGTCGGCCATCAGCAGGCCGGCGGGTGGATACAGGGGCTCCAACGGTTCGGTGGAGAAGGCGAAGGCGTGGACGCCCCGCCATTCATCGGTCGTGAGCTGGAGTATGCGTGCTACGGCCTCCAGCAGGCCCGGGTGCCGTGTCTTTCCGCGTTCGAGGGCTGCGTAGGTTCCGGCGGCCCGGCCGAGCAGGGTGTCCATGTGGGCCTGGGTCAGGCCGGGACCGCGCCTGCCGCGGCGGTCCCGTGAGGCGCCAGTGACGTGCAGTTCCGGGTAGGCAGAGGCGTCGATGCGAGCGCGTGCCTGGGCCAGGAATGTCCGCAGGGCGGGCAGGTCTGCCACGGCGGCCTCCTTGCTGCAAGGGCCGGCGGCGACGAGTCCGCCCCGGGGCGGCGCCGTGCCCCCGGGGACGGTCTGAGGTGACGTGGCGGCCCGCAGCGGGTTTGCCGTCCAAGCAACATGTCGAGCAGAGGAAGATAGCTGCAGGCCCCAACGATCGGAATCATACATTCCGCATTTCAAGATCCTTATCGGCGACCTCGGGATGAACCAAGCCCCGGAACGCCGCGAGGACGCCGGTGTGGAAGCGGCCGGTCCCCCCGATGTGATCGATGATGTTGGCGGTGATGCGCCCGGTCGTGCGGAGCGAGATACCCAGGCGGCGGGCGATCTGCTCGTCGGTGAGGCCGTTGGCCATCAGTGCGAGAACCGCCTGCTGCTTCTCGGTGAGTCCGTCCTCGGACATTTGGGGGGACTGCGCTGAGTAGGGCGT
This sequence comes from Actinacidiphila rubida, assembly GCF_900110255.1. Classification (GTDB taxonomy): domain Bacteria; phylum Actinomycetota; class Actinomycetes; order Streptomycetales; family Streptomycetaceae; genus Actinacidiphila; species Actinacidiphila rubida. The sequence continues at coordinate 72,319 of NZ_FODD01000039.1, read as the reverse complement.
GGCGTGGAGCCAGGTGTCCTCGTAGATGGCCAGGTAGGTGCCCATGAGGTGCCGGTCGTGCAGGAGCAGCATGGGGTCGGTCAGGCTGAGGGGGTTGCTGGGGATGAGCGCGGTGTGGGAGTCGAACAGCAGGAGGTCGAACGGCACCCGCTGCGCCAGCCGGACCTCGGCCCCCAGGGCGGCGAGCTGGTTCAGGTAGCCGCGAGCGCGCTGTCCGGATGCGACGGTGTGCCCGTAGATGGCGCGCACCCGGATGCCGCGGGCGATCAGGTTCGCGTCCAGTTCAAGGGAGGTGGCCAGCACCTCCTGCGGCGGCAGGGGTCCGGGGTGCATCGACCAGGTGTCGGTCCGGGCGGTGGCGTTGAGGGACATCAGGGACTCGGTGCGGTGCCGGCGGTCGCGCAGGTACTGGACCTGGACGCTGGCAGTCTCGCGCAGAACGGCTGGGCGCATCTCTTGGGAGATCTCCTGGGCCCTTCGCTGCAGTGCTTCGATCTCCTTTGCATACGCCTCCAGTCGGGCATGCTGCTGCTCGAAGAGGCGCATGAGCGCCACCTCGGGATCGACCGCCGTGACTTCCGCACCCGAGACGGTCCCTTGCAGCAGACCCAGGTCCCACAGGTGGCGCCACGCACGTTCGGCGACGTCTTCGACAAGGCCCATCTCGTCTCGCAGCCCCTTCAGATCCGCCTCTCCTCGGCGGCGCAGCTCCATGTACATCACCATGGCCACCTCGCTCACCGACACGGTCGGTGCTGCTCCGGGGGCGACGCCCGAAAGGTGCCCCTGATTGCGCCGGGGGAACTGGGTGATGGACGCGTCGCCTGACATACAAGATCATCCTTTTTCTGTTGCACCGGTCCGTATTGCATGGGTCAGGCCGATAGCGAGGTCGTCACGAGCACCGCGTGGTCGATGGCGGCGTCGAAGCACTGGTCGGCGACCAGTCGCGTGGCATGGGCCCAGAGCGCGCTGTCGATCAACACCAGGGCGTCGCCGGGGCGGTCGGGGTCCGCGGGGAGGACGACGCTCGCGCCGTCGACGATGATCAGGTCGATGGCTGGGCTGGGGTCCAGGCGCACGCTGACGCCAGCCTCGGTCACTGCCTGCAGATGCCTGCGCTGTCCGTCGGACAGGTCGCTGCGGCACCGGTAGACCTGGCGGATGTCCACGCCGCGGCCGGCCATCTCCACATCGGCGCGGGTACTGCGCCCCCACTCGGGCACAGGGTCGGAGTGGACGGTGAAGCGGCTCGATGCCGGCGCGCGGTAGGCGTCGGCCAGGGCCGCGGCGACGGCGCGGCGGCCGGCGACCAGTCGGATGTCGGTGCGGTCGTCGAGCGTCCAGCGGGGCGGCGCGACCCCAGCCGGTGTCCCCCAGACCGCTTCGGCGACATCGCCTTCGCGTGTGAGCAGCACCTGCCGGCACAGGCCCAGGAGCCTGGCGACCGCCACCGCGGGCTCGACCGCGACGCAGCGCTCCGCGTCATCGTCGAATTCGCCAAGCCCGAGACGCTGCAGCAGTCCCCAACTACGCTGTAGAACAGCAGGGTTGAGGTCATTAACGATGGCGACATCACCACGTTCACAGCGCAGCATTTCGTATAGCTCGATCGCCACCCGCTCGACCTGGCTGACAGCTTCCGATGACGGCTGCATCACTCCCCCTCCGATCGCTCCAGCAGCGAAGGCACAGGTGAGGTGCCCGTGGAGCGTCAGGTGAGTGTGCACAGACGCGTGGCGTGTTTTCTACGGGGATCTTTTTTACCTGGTAAAAAACCTCCCGGTTATTAACCGGGCAAAGCGGCCCTCTGTCACCCAACTCGCCATCTGGATGCATCCGCCAATGAGCCGAGGGTGTGGCAGGTCTCGGGCATGGCCGAATTTGGCCACTGCCACGTAGAGCCCCAGGCAACGCCCCACCCGGACGCCCGGCGAGCAAGTAAAGCCGCAGGTCAGAGCGACACACTCCCGTCAATCCCAACGCGCACCACAGGGAAGACCCAGGGGAGCACGGACCGAATTAGGCCGATTTGCACCCTACGTGGTGGGCTTTAAGCCTTGTTGACACTCCTCAGTCACACGCCGAAGATCAATCCCACCCCCGACCACCCCCGAACCTGCACACGTTGCGCCCACCCCGGTCGGCGATGTGGAGGGAAGCCGCCAACCCGGCGATCCGATTCGACCATGGGTTCGCCACAGCCACTCGCACCGGCGGGAAACCGGCGGGTAGAGGCGGAAACCGGCACAGTCGCGTGCCGGCTACCGGCACAGCGATCTACCGGCTGCCCGTACACAGAACCGTAGTGAACCTGATTTGAACCGGAGGTACAGCAGTAGAGGTACTGCCATCCTCTCGGCTGCCGAGTGGCAAGTCGACCCCACCACCCACTCACCTAAGGCAGCCAACAAGAGCCCTTCGACCGCCGAGGTGACGGGGGCATCGCGCCGCCGACGCCAAGTGGCCAGCCCAGCGGGCCGCCCTCGCGTCGTGACCGCTGCGCCTTTCGGCGTGCCGCTACGGCGCTCTGACCAGGAAACGAGTGCAACTGACGACGTATTTTCGACTACTCGCCCGGCCCCGCGGGCGGCCTGATCGTCGGCCGATCCGCCCACATGGACGCCTGGATCCCAGGTGCCACAGGCCAGTTGACGACTGGCGCGGTTCCGATTGTCTGCGTGGTCCGTCTTTTGGTCCTGTCGGTAAAAGCAGAGCCAATGTCGAGGATTGTTTAGCTATGTCTGGATCTTGGTGGCGGCCGTGCGTACGTTCTTGGTCCCACCGCCGGGCACCGGGCCCGGAGGAAGGCTGAGAGGGGCGGGCAGCGACCGGCCACACCGTCACACACGAGCACGCTTGCCACCATACGAAACCGGCGCCCGAGGGGCAGAACCCCTGGACGCCGGCCGCGGTGAACCCGACGCCTTGCCGGGCACGGGTCCACCTCACGCTTCCGCACCGGCCCTTTGGCGAGGGACGTCCGGTGCGGGCTACTCAGGGAGAGTGTTGCATGCTCCAAGCCGCGCGCATAGCGCCCCAGGCCACCCCGGTGGCCCCGCGTTCCGGTCCCCGTCCGGGTCCGCGACCGGATGAACTGGCTCGTCGCCTGGCGGCGATGATGCCCCAGGCCGCCGTCCTGACGGTGGTGCTCCAGGGCCCCAACAAGCCCTGGCCGCATCTGGAAGTCACCGCCCGCGATGCCCACGGAGCCCCCGTGCGCATCACGCGCACCCAGCAGCTGGTCTCCGCCCGCTGGATCATCCGCGCCCACCCGGACGCCGGCTGGCAGACTCCGCGGACTTTCGACCTGCGCACCGCCCGCCTCGGGGGTGAGGCGGCCTAGTGGCCCGCATCCGCACCATCAAGCCCGAAGCCTTCGACTCCGAGGACCTCGCCTCGGTTCCCATCAGTGCCGTCCTGACCTTCTTCGGCCTGCTCACCCTGGCCGACGACGCCGGGCGGTTCCGCGCCCACCCCGCGATCATCCACGGCAGGCTCTGGGCCCTGCGCCCCGACCACACCGTCGTCCACGTAGCAGCCGACCTTCAGCAGCTCGCCGCCGCCGGGCTGATCTGCCTGTACACCGGCTGCGATGGCCGGGCGTACCTGCACATCGTGACCTGGGCCAAGCACCAGAAGATCGACCGGGCCAGCGACAGCCGCCTGCCCGAGTGCCCCGGCCACGGCTCCCCGGGCAAGCACGGCTGCGGCGGCTGCGGAGAGACCGCCTGCACCCGCCCCCACCGTCTTCCCGCCCCCGCCGACGCCGCGCTGGCCACGACGATTCCGACGCCCCCCGACTCGGCGGATGCTCGACGAGTCCTCGATCACCCGGTTTTGTCCGAATCGTCGGGTGAGCCGGACGCCTCGGCGCAGCCGGAGGACGGCTGCATTACCGCCACGGACACCGTCCCCGACGATGGGGGTGGATGCGCAGGTCAGACGGTATTCGTCGATGCCTCGATGCATCCTCGCGAGGGCTCGGCGTCTGGATCTAGGATCTTGGATCCTGGATCAGTACCTGTGGGGCGCACCGCGCCCGCGCCGGACCCCTCCACGGCGGAGGTCTCGGCCAAGGACCTGCTCGGCGAGTACATCTCCGCCTGCTACCGCCGCCCGCCGAACAAGACGATCGGCCATCTGGGCAAAGAGATCCGGACCCTGCTCGACGAGGGCTTCGAGCCGGAACCGATCCGGGCGGCGCTCGAGCGTCTTCGGGCCAAGAGCCTGCATCCGAGCGTGCTGGCGAGCCTGGTCAACGACGTCGTGAACGCCGGGCCGAGGGCCGCGGGCGCCTCCGGCGGGGGCCCTTGGGCCCGCACCACCACCCCCGCCTACGTCCCCTACCAGAACCCCGACGCACCCGCACCCAGCAGCTTCGGCATCGGAGGCCGGCGATGACCCGCACCCGCCTGGACGACCCCCGCCCCCTGGCAGGTGACCGGGTCGCGGCCTGGGTGACCGCCAAGCTCGCCGAACGCGGCCTCACCCTGGCCAACAGTCCCGCTGAGCCTGAGTGCCCCGAGCCGTCTCCTGCCGAACAGGCGGCGCAGAAACGTATCCCCTACGACTACCGCAGCGCTGCTGCAGACCACGAACAGGTCACCGCCTGGGTGGATCGGATCGCGGCAGCCGCCACGGCCGGGGACCTCGGCGGCCGAGGACGCCGGGAGATCGCCCACGGCCCCAGCCTGCTGCTGTGGGGACCGACCGGCACCGGCAAGACGCACCAGGCGTACGGGGCGATCCGCGCGCTGACCGCAGCAGGTTGCGCGACGCGGTGGGACGCCACCACCGCCGCCGACCTCTACGGCCAGATGCGCCCCCGCCCCGGCATCGACGGCGAATACCAGCTGCGCCGCATTGTGCGGGTGCCGCTGCTGCTGCTGGACGACCTCGGCGCTGCCAAGTCCTCGGAGTGGACCGAGGAGCTGACCTTCCGGCTCCTGAACTGGCGCTGCCAGAACCGGCTGCCGACGCTGATCACCACCAACCTGCCCCCCGTCCGCGAGGAATGGATGGACCGGCAGGCCCGGGTACTGCGCGACATGGTCGGCGACCGCGTCCTGTCCCGGCTGTCCGGGATGTGCGAACCGGTCGAGCTCACCGGGCACGACCGCCGCTTCGCCGCCGCCTGACCGCCGCCCGCCCCATCCCTTCACCCGCGGCCCCAGTGCCGCGCGGTCCTTCGTCACCCCCCTCGGCCGGGCCTGCCCTGCGCCCCTGCGCTGCCGCCCGGCCGAACACCAGCCACCACGGAGAGTGCCACTTGTACTACATCACCACCCACGACTCCCCCGCCACGGGACTTCGGGGCATCGGCGACACCACCTGGCAGCACCACGGCGCCTGCAACGGCCTGAAGCCGAAGGTCGCTGACCGGATCTTCTTCCCCACCGCCCGCAACTCCGGTTCCATTGCCCAGGCCAAGGCGATCTGCGGCCGGTGCCCGGTTCTGGAGACCTGCCTAAACGCCGCCATCGACACCGGCACCAAGGACGGCATCTGGGGTGGCCGGACCGAAGCAGAGCGTGAGCGCTCGCATGCCAGGGCTGCCCACCGACTGGAGTACAACCGGGTACGCGCTGTCGTCGCCGGCCGCGACATCCCGCTGTCCACCCGGGAACGCGCCGCCGTCGCCCGCGAAGCCGTCCTGCGCGGATGGACTCCTCGGCGCCTGGCCACCGTGCTGGGCTTCACGGTCAAGCACTCCCGAGACCTGATGGGCAAGGCCCGCCATGAACTCCACCAGGCCACCGGCGGCGCGATCCCGGCAACCCCTCCCGCGCCCGAACCGCAGGACGCCTACGAGGACGAGCGGGACGACATGACCACGGGCGCCGAGGAGTTCGACGCCCTCGAAGGGCCCACCGACGCCGAACTCGCCCAGCAGGACGCCGACCTCGGGCAGGCCGCATGACCAACCCCCACACCACCTCCCCCGCACCGGGGCCGCATTCAACGCCGGTGGGCTGGTGGGACCGGGCTGCGATCATCGCCCTCGGCGGAGCCGGGTGCGCCCTGTCCTACGACGCCCTACAACAGATGGCCGTCGCCATCCACGTCCGCCCCGCCCTGTCGTACCTCTTCCCGCTGGTCATCGACGGGTTCATCGCCTACGGCATCCGCGCCCTGCTCGTGATGTCCACCGCGCCACTGCGCGCCCGCCTCTACACCTGGACCCTGTTCGCCACCGCCACCACCGCCAGCATCTGGGCCAACGCCCTGCACGCCGTCCGCCTCAACGAACAAACCCACCAACCCGGACTGCGCCTGGGCGACCACGTCGTCGCGGTCCTGTCCACCATCGCGCCACTCGCCCTGGCCGGCGCCGTCCACCTCTACATCCTCATCACCCGCCACCACCCCACCCGAACCGGCAAGCACACCGAGCCCAAAACGCATCGGGCCAGCGCACTGGTCCCGGTCCGAGCCGACCCCGACGGCACCATCCGGACCGGACCACACGATCCGCTACGCGAGCCGGTCCGCCCGGACCACACCGACGATCGCGATCACGACCTGAAGGGCGAGCGGACCATGGACCGCGGACCGGACCACCCCGGCGGACCTTGCGGACCAGACCCGGCCGGCAGACCGTGCGGACCAGCGGACCACGCTGAAGCCGGACCACCCGAGCGGACCAGCCGACCAGGCCACCTCGCGGACCAAAACACCGCGGACCAAGAACTCGCGGACCAGCCGGGTGGGGACCACCGCGGACCGGACGATCACCGACCGTACGTGCAGGGCACATCGACCGCCGGCGCCGAGCACAGCCTCGAGCCTGCGGACCACGAGCCCGCCTCGACCGACCGGCCAAAGGACCACGCCGAAGCCCCGGCCACCAGGCCGCAGCCAGCAACGAATCCAGCACCAAACACCGGACCGGAGCCAATGGCACCCGGCCTGGAAGTGGTTTCCGCAGCTCAACCGCCCTCTGACGGACCGGCTCACGGCATTGGCGACGAAACCTCCCCCCAGGAGCCAGGGTCTGCTGACGCGTCAGCAGAGGCTGAGGACCGCATGGCGGCACGAGCGGACCGGAGCGGGGAGGCGGACCAGGACCGCGGAGCAACGGACCATGCCGGGGGGAGCACGAGCGGAGACCAGTCTCCTCCCAGGACCGGCGGACCAGACCATCCGGCGGACCACAACCACCGCGGGGACCGTCCCGACGGACCGGCGGACCACGAGAGCGGACCGCTCGCGGGGACCGGCGGACCGGACCATCGTGCGGACCGCGAGCCCGGGGACCACCATGCCGTCGGGGACCGCGGACCAGCGCCGGAGAAGCGGACCGGACCAGAGCCTGATGGTGTCGGGGACCAGCCGCACCGGCGGACCGCGGACCGGACCGGGACCAAGCCGGCCGGTCCTGCCGAGGAATCCGGCCAGGCAGCCGGGCTGGAGGAGCTGCTGTCGATCGCGCGGAGAGCAGCCCTGTCTGAAGGCCGGATGACACGGCGGGCACTTCGCCCCTACCTGAACGAGGCCGGGGTGCCGATCAGCAACGGGCGCTTCACCGAACTACAGCGGCACCTGTACGCCGACCCGACACTGGCGCACCTGCCCCGCCCCGGCCGGAGGACATGAATGAAGACGTGCCACCGCTTCGACCTCCTCAAAGCCCGGGCCGAACGCGATATCCGCATGCACAAGGCCCACGCCGCCAAGCACGCCGGCGAGCGGTCGGCCAAGCAGAGCTCCACGCTGGCCGCCCTCGCACGGCAGGGCATGGCCAAAGCACTGAGCCGGCACTACGCGAACTGCCCCGAATGCGCCTGAACCACCCCTGATATGCCCCCTCCCCGCGGTCGTGGCCTGGTCGCGGCCAGGCCACCACCGCCCCGACCAAACGGAGTTGACCTTTGATCCCTCCCCGTCCGCGGGCCCGGGCAGCGAGCTGGGCCGAAGCCTGCGTCTGGGCCGACGTCCTGGTCCGTTACGGCCTATTGGACGCCGCGCTCCCCACGCCGAGCGGGCAGTGGCTGGTCCGGCTGCACCCGAACAGCCCGGTCGAGGTACTGAGCGGACCGTCCGCGGTACTCGACCTGGCCGCCCGCCTCCAGCACCAGAACCGAAGGATCCGCACCCGGTGACAAACCCCGAATCGCCCACGCCGAGCAGCGAGAATCCACTGGTCAACGAGGCACGCCGAGCGCGAGCAAGATATAGCAAGAGCATTGCTCCCCTTGGGAGCAATGCTCTTGCGATCCCCGCCCCCGTGACGGGGGCGGTGTCCGGCCGGCACCGGGGGGCGCCGACCGGAGGGGATGCGGCCGAGGGCGGCCTGCATCCGGTTGTGGAGGAGACGCCGCACACCTGCCACACCGCGAAGTGCACGCACGCCGCCCCCGAAGTCGCGCACGTGCGGCAGCGTGAGCGCCAGTACGCCGAGCGCAAGCGTCTGCGCCAGCCGAGCTGCCGCATGAACGACGACGAGTACCAGATCCTGCTCCAAGCCGCCGCCGCGTGCCGCATGAGCGTCGCGACCTTCCTCGCCCGCGCCGCGATGAAAGCCGCCCGCGATCTTGAGCGCACCGCCGCCGAGATCGCCACCGAACGCGAGATCGTCGCCGAGCTGTTCGCCGTCCGGCGCCACCTCGGCTACCTCGGCAACAATCTCAACCAGGTCGCCAAGGTGCTCAACTCCGGTGCCGACGCTCCCCAGGCCGCCGCGGTGCTGGATGCCGTGCAGCGTGCCGCTGCCCGCGTGGAGACAGCCACCGGCCGGCTCCTGCCCGACCACGGGTGAAGGCGGTCTCCCGATGATTCCCCAGATACACGACCACGGCTCCAACACCGGCCGGCTGCTGGCCTACCTCTACGGCCCCGGCCGCAGCGAGGAGCACACCGACCCGCACCTGGTCGCCGCCTGGGACAGCCTGGTCCGCGACCCCGGCCGCGACCCGCAGGCCACCCTCCGCGCACTGCAGGAACTGCTCGACCAGCCCGTCAACGCCCTGCCCAAAAGCAGGCGGCCGGCCGAACACGTCTGGCACATCTCCATCCGCAACGCCCCCGAAGACCCCATCCTTTCCGACGACGACTGGGCCGACATCGCCCGCCGTATGGTGGCCGCCACCGGCATCGACACCGGTAAGGGGGCGGGCTGCCGGTGGGCGGCGGTCCGGCACGCCGAGGACCACATCCACATCATCGCCACCCGCGTCCGCGAGGACGGACGCCAGGCACGGCACCACAACGACGCCAAGCGTGCCCAGGCCGAAGCCCGCCTGCTCGAAGTCGCCTACGGGCTGCGGCAGCTCAACACCGGAGACGGCACCGCGGCCAGCCACCCCACCCGCGCCGAACACCACAAAGCCGAACGCACCGGCCGGGAGCGTACCGCTCGCGAGGAGCTGCGCGAAACGGTCCGCCGCGCAGTCGCCGGCGCCGAGGACGAGGCGGAGTTCTTCGACCGTCTGGGCCGGGCCGGTCTACTGATCCACACCAAGGCCATGCCCTCGGGCGACCTCGCCGGATACAGCGTCGCCCTGCCCGACGACCTCACCGCCGACGGGGACCCGGTGTTCTACTCCGGGTCCACCCTGGCCCCGGACCTGTCGCTGCCCCGGCTCCGGCAGCGCTTCAGCACTCCCGACGGGCACGACGCCGAGGAATTGCTGCCCGCATCGGCCACCGGGCGCTCCGGACGGCGCCCGGCACCGGCGCGCCGCCGCACCGCGGAGGCCGCCTGGGCGGCGATCCTTGTCATCGACGACGGCAGCGACTGCGCGGCAGCAGCGCAGATCACGGCGGCCGGGGAGGTCCTGGACGCGCTCGCGGCGACCTCGGCCGCCCACACCCGCCGGGAACTGCGAGAAGCGGCAGCGGCGTTCGAGCGGGCCTCCCGCTCCCATGTCCGTGCAGAGCGCCGGCACTCCCGGGCGCTGCGGCGGGCGGCCCGCGACCTGGTCTACTCCGGCCCCGCGCTCGGACGGGGTGAGGACGGGGCCGGCACCGCGATGGCGATCGACATGCTTGTCTTCCTGGTCATGGCGACCGCCCACTGGCACTGGCGCAAGCAGCACGCCCAGCAGGCCGCCGCCGCCCGCCAAGCCGCCGACCACCTCCGCGCCGCCTACCGCAACGCCGCCGGGCCGCCCCTCAAAGCAGCTTCGCAGCGCGGCCGTGCACTGCCCGGCCCGGTCCGCGACCGGCAGGCAGCAGCGGTGCGCACAGCGCTACCGGAGTTGGCTGAGCAGATCCTGGCTGAGCCCGGCTGGCATGCGCTGGCCGCCACCCTCACCGACGCCGAAGCGGCTGGCAAGGACCCGGCCCGCCTGCTCGCGCAGGCAGCCGCCCGGCGGGAACTGGGCAGCGCGGAATCCATCAGCGACGTCCTCATCTGGCGACTACGCCGCACCGCCGGCCTCCCCGCCGACCCCACCGGGCTCCGCCGACACGCGACATCCCATACCGCAGCACCCAACCCGCCGACGCAACAGAGGCGTTCGGGTCGCGACCCGGGCCGGTCCGTCTGAAAATTTCTTGAGTAGAAACCGGGCATGACCTGCGAGAGAATTGGTTTTCACACCGCATGAACAGCACCGGGGAGGGCTATGTTCAACCGCCGCCGCAGAGCAGAAGCCATACGACGCGAGTTCGACCAGATTGCCGCCAACGCCCGGCACCTCAGCCCGTACGAGTTCACCGCACCGCTCCGCGAAGCTACCCCTGATCCCGAACCCGCACAGCCGACCTCCGAGACCGGTGACAACTTCCTTCCCCCCAGTCTCCGGGCTCGTGGCCAGCGCCAGTACGCGGGCAGGATGATGAGATTCGCCGGCCCACTGGAAATCGACGGCACGGTTCGCACCTGCCCGGAATGCGGTGTCGACCGCGACTGGCTGGTGCTGTGCGCGGGACCGAACATATGGCTGCGCTGCCGCAGCGCCCACGAATTCTACGCGCCCGCCCTCAACAGCGCCTGGTTCGACGGAATCTGCGGCCCCATCGACGCGTTGTTCGCGACCAAGGACGAAGGGGTGGCGAACGAGGGCTTCGACGGAACCTTCTCCGGCATTACGTTTCCCGAATGATCAGGCAAGCGATCTGCCAAGGCAAGCCGACCTCATCCCCAGGGACTGCCGCGCATGAATCGCTGTGACCGGCGCATGGTCATCGTCTCCCAAGGGCTGCAGTGGGCGGGCTCGCTGCTGGGCTGATCTACGGCGCCGATTTGTGGGCCGGTCACCAGCGCCCCGATACCGGTAAAGAAGGGACGATCCGCTGGGCGTTCTTCGGACCGGCGGCAACGGCACTCCGCGCGCTCGCCGCATTCGCCGTGCCGGTGGCTGTCGGGGTCCTGCTGGTCAGCGGCTCCGCGTTGTGTGTGGCGCTCGTGGTCTTCCGCGAAAACCACTACCCGTGCGAGCTGCCGGCAGAAGGCTCCGACCGGAAGCAGCCCACAGGGTGACCTGGCGACTGAACGAACAACGGGGCGTGCCGCCGACCGGATACCGGTTGGCGGCACGCCCCGTTTCGCTTCGAGTTGATCTCTACAGGGTGGTCACGGTGGTCAGCGAGCGGCTGGCCGGGTCGGGTGGGCGCTGTCGGGTCACGGGGCGGGGGTCGGTGAGGGCGGAGGCGAAGGCGGCGACGAGGTCGTGTGGGGTGGAGTGACTGAAGGCAGCGCACCACAAGTAGGGTCCACGGGCTTCGGGTTCGGCCCAGGCTTGCCAGCCGGGCAGATGCGAGGTGGGGTCCTCGTCCCAGATGCCCTCGGGCAGGGTGCGCAGCGTCAGGCAGGCCACCAGATGCGGATCCCACACGGTGCTGTCGGGATAGGCCACATCCGGTGACCACCCGGCGGCCAGGAGCTCGTCGAGCACCGTGCCGGGGGCATGCCAGCGGGCGGTGGGGTCGGCGCTGGCGTCGGCGGCCAGCGCGAGGCCGGCGACAGCCTCCCCGGGCAGACCGGTGGTCAGGTAGGCGTTCCAGGACACCCGCCGCCGGTCAGGGGCGCTCCGAGCCGACACCCGCCAGGCCACGGGCAGGTCGCCCAGCAGCATGGGCTGGTCGGGCAACACCCACTCAGCGCTGACGAGCTGGCCGGGGGCGGCAAGCAGGAGAGTCTGCTGGGCTGTGGTCCAGCTCGACCAGCCGTTCCGGGTGAGGGTGTCGGTGACGTGGTCGGCGAGGGTGCCGTCGTCGCCGGCAAGATAGCGCGGGGAGACCAAGAAGCGGGATGCGGGCAGGGGCGGCTCCGGGGTGTCGGCGTTCGTGCTCAGTTGTCTTCTTCGGCGACACGCAGCGGGGTGCGCCGGGTGCGGACGGGCGACTCGGTGAGCGGCAGCCAGCCCAGCGCCTGGGCGGCCGGCACGGGCAGGTGTTCCTGGTGCCCGTTCTCCGCGATGAAGACCGTCTGCCGGCCGTTCTCGTCCAAGGCGGTGATGTCGCCGATGCTGTGGGAGAAGGGGAAATCGGGGTTGATGGCCAGCCGTACGCTGCTGGCTGGGTCGAACGCGCGCAAGTGCTCGATCAGTTCGCCGACAGTATTCATGCGGCTCCTTTCAGCAGGAGGCGTTGGGGACGTGTGGTCCTGCTCGGTGGGAACAATCCGACCGGGCCCGGTCAGAGGGACCGCACGGCGACAGACACCGTTGTGCGATTTCGTCCGGCGCCATCCTTTTGCCACTGAGCAGGACGTCGCGCATGGCGCACGCTTCGCGGCTGTCACAATGCGGCAGGCATGCAGGTCTGTTCTCCTTCGGGACAGCGGTTGACGGGAATGCGTCAATTTTGACATGCCCGAAGATGTTATTCCAGTCCGTGTGGCATATTTGCTGTCTGCCGTCGGCGAACTCGTGTCCGCCCAGAAACAGCGAAAGGCGGCGCCCCCGTGGACGCCGCCTTGTGTTCCGCTACCGATTCCGTGTCGGATTTTCCGCTACGGCGCCGTTTCCGGGTCGTTGGGAGAAAGCCTGACTATTCCATTTTCTTTTCCCGGCTTGTCGTGGGAGCGCCGGTAGCGGACGCCGGACAGGGCCCCGGCTCCGATGATCATGAGCAGGCCGGCGGTGCCCGCCAGCCAGGTGGTTCCGTCGGCGCCGGTGTGGGCGAGCTGGGCGCGTGGGGCGGACGCCGTCGGCGTGCTGGACGTGGACGGCGATGGTCCGGCTGCGGATGCCGAGGGGCGCGTGGTGGGCCGACCGCCGGAGACCGGTGCGGCAGCCGGATCTGTAGAAGCGGGTGTTGTGGGTCCGGTCGTCGGCGTGGTGGCCGGTGGGGTGGTGGGCGGCGTGGTGGTGTCGGTGAGGGTGATGGCGATCAGTCCGGCGGGCTCGGCGCGGACGATGATGGGCTTGCTGTGGGCGGGGGCGCCGTGCGGGCCGGAGCGTTCGGTGACGGTGTAGGTGGTGCCGGTGCGGGCGGTGACCGGCAGGCTTGCCTGGGCGCTTCCTGAGGGTCCGGTGGTGAGCGTGAACGCCTTGCCGGTGCTGCTGGTGATGGCGATGGCGGCGCCGGGAACCGGCTGGTGGGCGCGGTCGGTCAGGTGGACGGTCAGGCTAGCCGGGGTGAACGGGTCGGTCACTGTGACCGGCACGGTGACGCCGTCGGGCACGACGACGTCGCGGTCGGGGGCGGGCTGGACGGTGGCGGAGCCGGTCGCGGTCTGCCGCAGGTGGTAGACGCCCGCGGGTAGTTCGGGGAAGGCGAGGATGCCGTCGGGCCCGGTGATAGCCGTGGCCGAGGTCGTACCGGCCAGGTCGGTCAGGGTGAACGCGGCGCCGGACACGGGCGTGCCGTCGGTCGCGGTAACGCGCAGGCCGATGCCGCCGGGCACCACGGCGCGGGGCGCGGGGCTGTGGGAAGCGGACGTGCTGGGAGTGGGGGTTGTCGCGGAGGCCGGAGCCTGCCCGAGAAACGCGAGGACGGTGGCGGTCAGGGCGAGGGCGCCGGAGCGCAGCACAAGGGGGCGGGGGCGGTGCACTAGGAAAGAGTCTCCCGGAGTCGGATGAACAGGCGAAGGGGCGAAGCGGGAACGGCTGGTGGGCTGGTGATCACTGCGACCGTTCCCAGGGGCGCGTGGGCGGCTGTGGTCGTCGGCTGCTTCACCGGGGCCGGCGGGGTGTCCGGTCGGCCGGCGGGGTGGGCAGCGCGGTGACGCCGCGGACCCGGATCCGTCGGGCCGGGAGCGGGGTCAGGGGCGGGATGCTGGTGTTGAACCACATCCGCACGTACTGGCTGAGCGCCTCCTGCAGGCCGGTGAAGTCGCCCTCCGCCCACGGCGGGCCTTCTGCTGAGCCGTCGCGGATGGTGCCGGGTTTGAGGTTGATGTGCCCCTCGGCGTGCAGGCGTTCGTCGCGGGCGGTGAAAGTGCCGTGGTCGGCGAAGGTCAGGTGGTGGCTGTCGATGGCGCCGTGGTCGGGGTGGATCACGGCCAGGTGCAGGCCGCTGTACACGTTCTGCCGGATGGTCGGCGAGAACCGGATCCGCAGCCGCAACGGGGACGCCGCCGCGGGGGCGGCGTAGAAGGTGTCGCCGATGACGACAGCGGCGTCAAGGGGCAGGTCGAGGGCCTGGGTGAAGAAGTCGGTCGCGTGCAGCGCTATGGGAGTCCTCCCGGGGGTCGGCGGGTTCATCGGCCCGGCCCCGGGGCGGTACTCGCGCTTGGGGCGGCGACAGGCGGAGCAGGCGGCGGCAGATGTCGGGTTGCGGTGCTGGTCGACCAGCGCGGCACGCTGACCGCGCGCAGTGCCGGTGCCCGGCGCTGCTGCCGGCGGGCGACCTCCAGCGGCGTCGGCACCGCCGGCCGCTCAGGCACCGAGACAGGGGGGCGGAGCAGGGTGGCGTTGCGGCGGCAGGCGTTCAACGGGGCGCCGGCGCTGCCTGCCAGGTAGCGAGGCGCCACGAGCAGGTCGTCGTACGAGCTGTCACGGAGCAGGCGCTGGCGGCGCGCGAATCCGCTCATGTCACGGGGAGTTGAGGTCACAGGTGCTTTCTGTCGAAAGGGCCGGACTGACGGGGATTGATCAGGCCGCGGGCAGCGGCTCTGTGGCCGGGGCGACGTCCACGCTCATGTGGCCGAAGGCCCGTTCGGCGCGTCTGGCGGCCAGGGCCGCGGTCGGTGCGGTGACCACGACCAGTCCGGCCCGGGCGGTGAAACTCGAGCCTTCCGGCGGGAGGACCAGGCGGTCGCCGTCCTCGCATAGCCAGGTGGCGCGGTCCAGCCAGGGTGTGCCGGCGGCGAAGCCGCGGGTGAGGTGGCGGGAGGTGACGGTGCCGGAGACCTGGGGATAGTGAATGCGGACGGAGGCTGCCTGGTGGCGGGTGGGGGTGAGGTCGGGGGCGCGCCGGCAGGCGATGTCGGCGGCGGCGCGGGCGAGCTGGATGCCGGTGGCCAACTCGACGAGGCGGCCGATCATGTCCCCGGCGAGGCGTGCGTTGACCTCGATGACCCGGGGTCCGCGGGAGGTGTGGCGGATCTCGGTGTGGCAGACCCCGCATTCCACGCCTAGGGCGCGCACAGCGGCGACCGCGACTGGCCCGGCTTCGGCCAGAAGCGGGTCACCGGCGGCAACAAGGTGGCCGGTCTCCTCGAAGTATGGCAGCGACCCGAGGGTCTTGCGGGTCACGGCCACCGGGATGGTGGCGCCGGCGAACGTGACGGTCTCCACGCTGACTTCCGGCCCGTCGAGGTACTCCTCGACCAGCACCTCGGTCGACTCCCGTGCCAGGGCGGCGCCGGCGGTCGCGAAGGGGAAGGCACCGGGGAGGTCCTCGCCGCGGTCGACGTAGATAGCGCCGACGCTCGCGGCATGGGCGGCCGGTTTGATCACGACGGGGAAGCCGCCGACGGCATGGGTCGCCGGTCCCGCCTCCAGCAGCGTGGCGGCCTTCATCGACGCTGCCGACGGCACGCCCGCGCGGGTGAAAGCGGTCCGCGCGGTGGCCTTGTTGCGGCAGGCCAGCATCACCTCGGTGGTGTTGGAGGGCAGTCCGAGGTGTTCGGCGAGACGGGCGGTGGGCACCAGCATCCACTCGGTCCAGGTCATCACCCCGCCCAGGGCGTGCCGGTCGGCGAGGGCACGGCCGGCCGCCAGCAGGGACTGCTCGTCGTAAGGATCGGCGATCTCGAAGTCAGCGACGTACGGGGCGTGCTCAGCAGTAGGCGGGGCGGAGTCGATGACGACCACGTCGTAGGCGGCGGCCACCTGTTGGAGGCAGAACCCCCTGTAGGAGAAGTCGCCGGGCATGGTGATCAGAACGGTGGGACGAGAAGGCAAGAACACTCCGAACGCGACGGCGAGAGGATGGGTTGGCGGGGTCAGCCGGACGAGGCGGCAGCAGTCCGGTGCGGTGCGAGGGCCGTGCGGGCCTTGGTGAACGCCGCCGCCAACGCCATGGCCTGGAGCGCGGCGAGGCCGGTCAGGAGCTGGCTGAGGACGGCGGGCGGGGTGCAGGCAACCAGGACGCCGGCCAGCGGGAACGGCAGGAGCAGGATCAAGATGGTGGCGGCCAGGGTCGGGGCGAACGCCTCCTGGGGGACGAGCTGCGAACGCAGGGTCCGCAGCACTACGGTCATCCCGGCTTCGGAGGCCATCAGGACCGCGACCAGCACCGTGTAGGCCGGGAAGCGGTGAGCCTGGGCGACGCCGAGGCAGGCGGCGGACGCTACGCCCGCGGACAGCGCGCCGACCGGCCATAGCCCCCACCGCTCGATCGCCGGCCGGCTGGCCGCCACCACGAGCAGCGTCGCCGCGGCAGCTACCGACCACACCGCTCCCACCGACGCGCTGGACTGCCCCAGGTTCCGGACCACGATCACCGGAGCGGCGGCCTCCAGCGTGCCGGTGGCCAGGTTGGATACCGCGAGGCCGGCGACCAGCCACGCCAGTGCGGGCCGGGACCGCAGTGTCGCCCATCCCGACATGGCGGGTACCGAACCGCGTTCGATGGACGACTCTTTCGGGGGTTGAGGTCCGGTCGGAACGGCAGCGGCGGCTGTCGCGGACATCGCGGCGACCGCGCCGAGAAGCCAGCCGGGTCCGGCCCATTGCAGGAGGGCTGAGCCGGCTGCGGGTCCGGCGAGCATGGCGCCCTGGTCGATACCCAGCAGCACGCCCTGGACCCGGTGCGGGCGGGTGGTTGCCTGGCTGGCGACAGCGCCCGCGGTCTCAGCGGCGACGTAGCTGAACTGCGACAGGACGCCGTTCAGCGCGGCCAGGGCCATCACCGTCACCGTCGTGGCAGCCCCGCTGGCCGCGCCGGCCAGCACCGGAACGGCCGCCAGGAGGACCAATGCGCGGACGGCAGCCGCCATCCTCATGACGTGGCTGGCGCCGTGGCGGGCGACCAAGGCCCCGGCCCGCCCGAAGGAGGCGAGCCGGGGCACCCATTCCAGCGCGAACGCCAGCCCGGTCAGGACCGGGGATTCGGTGGTGGCCAGGACCAGCAGGGGCACGGTGTACGTGGCGGTCGCCATCGCCCCGGCATCCGCCGCCCGCGGCAGGTACACCCCACGCCACAACCCTGGCGGGGAGAGCCGGTGGGTCAAGCGGACCGCCGAGCCGCCGGAGTCCGGGCGGGTCCTGGGATGGTGGCGCGCAGCCCGGGCCGGGTATCTGTTCGCCGCTGGAGCAGGCTGGCGTGGGCACGTGCCCAGGAGGCCAGCGCGGTCAGCGGACCGCGAAGGTCCTGCCCGGCAGAGGTCAGGGCGGGTTCGCCGTCGCGCAGGACGTACATGAAACCGGCATCGGTAAGGCTGCGCTCTGCCTCCGGGTCGAGCTCGCTGGCACGGTCCGGGCCGGCGGTGTCCAGCACCGTGAGCAGGTCCCGGTCGCGCAGCAACCGCAGACCGGCCTCGACCCGGGTGACGAAGTCGCCCTCCTCGGCGGGGAAGTGGTGCTTGCGGGCCCAGCGGGACAGCGCATCGTGGACATCGCCGAGCCCCTCACCGGCGTCGGTGAGGACGTAGCAGTCGCGTCCGGAGTCCTTGCCGTAGGCGACCAGGCCCCGGTCGCGCAGCGCCCGCAGCCCGTAGGAGAACTGGTCGTGCGTCAGGTCCGAGAACGTGCCTGCGACCAACCCGATCGGCACCGGCCCGTGGTCGGTCAGCTCAGCGGTCAGACGGGTGGTCCACTGCCGCCCCAGCAGCTCGGCAGCGGCGACGACCAGATCGGTGGTGGAGGAAGGTCGCTTGCTCATCGGCCACGCCCACCCGTCGCACCGGCACCGGCCAGCGGCGCGGCAGTGCCGCCATGGGAGAACAGGTCACCTGGCCGCCACTTCGCGCCGGGGCCGGGCGCTGTCGACAGGGCGGGGCCGGGGGCGGGGATCGTCACCCCCGCCAGGGAGACGGGTCGGCGGGGGGCCGCCGGGCGGACCGGTCCCTCCTGCTGGGGCTCCTCCATCGTCCAGATGGGGTGCTTGCGCGCGGAGGTGGCGGGTCGGCCGGCCGCCCAGGCCGACAGTGCGCGGAAGACCGGGCCCAGGGACCGGCCGTGGTCGGTGAGGCGGTAGCCGCGGCTGCCGGTGCGCTCGGCGAACTCGTCGTCGACGAGCTGGCCCAGTGGCGCGTACAGACGGCCCGCGGTCAGCGCCCCGGGCAGAATCGCGGCGAGTTCGGAGCCGGTCGCGGTGCCTGCGGCCCGCAACCCCCACATGGTGGCGGTGATGTGCCGGGCGGTGATCAGCGCGAGGGTGTCCTCGGCGTTCTGTGCGGCCGGTATCCGCTCCGGCTCCCACATCCCCGGCAGACTCTTGCTGGGGACCTTCCGCTTCTCCAGCCGGGCATCCCCCCACTCGACCAGGGCGCGCAGAACCGGGGCGATGGCCTGGCCCCGGTCGGTCAGCCCGTAGGCGACATTGCGGGCGCTGACCGCCTCACGTGCCACCAGCCCGTCCGCCGTGAGGGCCTTCAAACGGGGGCTGAGCTGGCCATCGGCCAGCAGCGCCAGGCGCGGCTTGATCTCGGTATAGCGCAGCGGCTGCTCGGACAGGGACATCAGCGTCCACACGCTCCAGCGCGGGGCGAGCATATCCAGCGCTTGGGTGACACGGTCCAGGTCGGCGACAGCGGCACGGGACAGACCGATGGCGGTCAAGAAGAAAGCACTCTCCTGGTGAAGGGGACTGGGGGTTCGGGGATGTCGGGCTGGAAGTTGGTTCAGCGGGTGCGGAGAAGGTCCGCGGGCTGGGCGGGGCCGGCGGCCAGAGCTGCGGGCAGCGCCGGCGCAGGTGGCGGCTCACGGCGGCGCAGGCCGTCCAGGACCGCGGTGGCGGCTGCCAGATGGGCGTTGCGGGCGGTGACCGCCAACGCCAACCGCTGGGCGCTATCGAGCAGGTCACGGGCGTTAGGTTCATCGATCGCCTGCGGCGAGATGGTCAGACTCCGGAGCCGGCCGCGGAGGGAGTCGATGCTGCGTTCGGCGAACTCGATGTCGCTGTGCAGCCGCAGGACTGCACCGATCAACGTGGTGTCGGGGTGTGCTTCTGTTTCCAGGCGGAGTCCGGCAAGCGGCTGGCCCCACAGAGCCTCGATCCGGGTGGCGATGTCAGCGGCGGTGGCGACCAGCGCCCACCTCCGTGACCCGTTCGCTGGTCCGGACCGGCCGCACGGTCAGAGCGCCGTCCGCCGTCGCCACGGCATGGGCCGTGGCGTGGGTGAACGACACCGGCCGCCGCGCGGTCGGCGACGTCGCCGGCGCGTTCTGCAGCAGCTCGCCGAGGGTCTCGGCGTAGCGGAGGCCAACGCGCTGGGTCGCCTCCAGGACGGCCACATCGAACCGCAGGTCGTCCGCCGATGTCCCGTACAGGTCGACGGCCTTGGCCCTTGCTTCGTGGATGCGCTGTCGCGTCTGCACGGCCTGGTCCTCGACCATCGCCAGCCAGGAGCGCAGTTCCAGGACCCTCACCAGGGCCGGCAGTGCCTCGCCGGTCTCGACCTGGGTATACAGCACGTCCATCGGCCGGCCGAAGGCTTCGACGATGGCGCTGTCCTGGGTGGTGGGCATCTCGGCGGCGTTCATCGGCGCACCCCTGCTGCCGATGCGGACGCCGAGGTGGCCGAGCGGGGCGGCATGCTGGTGGTCAGGGCTGGCGGGCGCCGCACTCCCAGCGCCTCACCCCTGGCCCTCCCGTCCTGTTTGCCGGGGGCGTCCGGGTTGAGCAAGAAGCGGACCACCAAGGCGCGCCCGTCCCGCACGGTCACCGCGGCATCCACTGTGGCCGCCAGGACCATCTGGTCCTCGGTCAGCGGCGCGGTGTCCCCAGTGGCCAGGACGTCCACCAGGGCGTTCTCGGCGTCCTCCAGGAACTTCTGGGCCTCGGTGACCTGGTCGAACCAGCGCAGCACCTCACTGACTCCCGGGACCCGATGGGGCTCGGTGGCCGTCAGGGTGCGCAGGTCCCCCAGGCTGTGCCCGAAGCGTTCGCGGACCTCGGCCGCCAGCACCTCCAGCACCCCGTCAGCGTCCACCGGAACCGGCGCCGGGGCGGTGGGGACGGGTTCGCGCGACGGCGGAATGCTTCCCGGAGCAGTGAACTTGGGGAATTGACGCATGCGGAAATAGCCTCCTGGCAGAGGAATCGGAAGAAGGGAACCACTGGTGCAGTGGGTGCGGCGGGGAACGGTTCTATGATCTGGAGAAAACGCGTTTTGCCTGACGGTATTTTTCGTGCTATCTACCGGCGCGGGGCGTCAGCGGCGCGGCCCCGAAGCCCCCGAAGGTGGGGGTACCGCAGGCCGGGAGGCTGCGCCGGGCCGGGAAGTGCGCAATGCCGGAGGAAGCGGTCCGGGGCGCCCATCCAGCCATTCCCGCGCCCCGTCCTCATCGGCGAACCCGCCTTCGCGCAAGGTGTAGGTGCCGGCATTCATGTCCGCTGCCTCGATAAAAACTCGCACCGGGGTGCCGGCTGATTCGGGGTGCGTATCGCGCAGCAGGGCCCAGGACTCGAACGGGCCGCCGTCGTCGGTGTAGTGGTCGACGAGTGTGTACCGATCGGGCGATGTCCGCAGGTGCGTCTCCAGGATCGTGGTCTCCTGGTCGGCGGGTTGGGTGGCCCGTTCGGGCGGCAGCACGATGGCTTCGGGCGGGCATCCCCGGGCCACCAGCCACTGCTGCGCCAGCGCCACCATCGGCAGATGTGCCGTGTCGAAGTCGAACGTCCGCCACATCTGGTTGCGGACGAGGTGCACGGCCACGAGATTGGCGGTGCCGGGGATGTCCCAGGTGGCCGAGGAGTCGAACAGCACGGCGAAGCTGCTGTCGCCCTCATGGTGGTTGGCCAGCAGGGTGTATTCGGGCTCGTTGAGCAGGAACGTGTGCAGGCGTTCCGTGGTCTCGCCGGCGGCCTTGAAGCCCTTGGTCCGCAGCGCGCGGCTGAAGACGAACTTCCGGGAGGACCGCTTTCGGTCATCCGCGGTCGTGCCGGCGGCAGGCGCGTAGTCCGCGAGGGGAAAGAGGGCATTCGGATCGAGCGGGCAGCCGTCACCGGGCCGGTTGCTGTCAGGGTCGGGCACGGTCCTCCGGGAGGGTCAGGAGCAAGGAGAATGGGAGCCGCCTGCCGCAGACGACGAGTGCTGCGGCCCGGCGGCGAGTTGCGCGTCCAGCAGCTTCGACAGCGCCCGGTATGCCGCGTCGCGGCGGGTGTTCTGCCGGGCGAGCAGTCCCCGGAGCTGGGCGGTCCGGGTCGGCGGGTGGGGGCGGGAGGTCAGCCGGGCCCGGGTGACCGCGGCGTCCTCGGCCGCCTGCAGGACGGCGGTGTACAGGCCGAAGGCCCGCTTGCGCGCGGCCTCCTCGTGCGCGGTGCGCTCGTCCTCGTGGTCCCGGGGCCACAGCATCTCGACGAGCTCGGCGGCCTGCCGAAGGCGCTGCTGGAACGACGGCTGCCCGGAAGAAGGCCGGCTCTGGCGGTGGGGAGTGACGGGGCGGATCGTTCCTCCAGTCAGCGGCGGTTGGCGGCCGGAAACGGCGCGCCGGCGGGCGACGGAGCGGTGGGAGTGGGAGAACGGCCGGTGAGGGTCCGGCGGCCGAAGGCGGTCAGGGCGACCGGCTGGCCGGCGTGCAGCGGATGGGCACGGTCGACCTCGACGAGACCGGCCTTCTCCAGCCGCTGCAGGGCCGGAAACGGCAGCCTGGTGCCGGAGGCGGTCACCACCGACAGTCGCTGGGTGACCAGGTGCTGGTGGAGTTTGGCCCCGCGCACCAGGCCCAGCAGGTGGGCGAAGTCCGGCGCGGTCAGATCCGGCAGGTCACCTTCGTCCCGGGAATGCGCCGCATGCTCCAGTGGCTCCAGGACCGCGGCCGTGGCGTCCACGCTCGTATCGCGGCGGGTGACGGCTTCGGCGAGGTGGCGCATCACCCTCGCCAGGCGTTCCAGCAGCGCCTCGTCCGCCGCGTCCTCGCCGCCGCTGAGCTGGTGCAGCCGGCCGAGGTGATAGGCAACTTCGGCCTCTTCGCCAGCAAGGTCCTGGTGCGCTTCGGCCAGGACGATCAGGTCGGCGGGAAGCAGACCGTCCGCGTGGTGGCGCTGCAGTTCCTGGCCGGTGAAGCCGGTCAGCGCATGGATACGGTCGTCCAGCGCAGTGGGAGCTGGAGGTGACGTGGGCAGGATGGGGCGGTCGTTCAGCGGTACCCTCCCGCCTCGGCCGCGAGCAGCGTACTGCGCCGGTAGGACTTGCGGCGGCGCCCGTCGGGCAGCGTGGCGTCCCGGGTGGTCACCTCGTACGGGGCGAGCAGGTGCGCGAGCCGGGCCTGGGTCAGGTCGGCGAACCGCCACCGGCCGACCGCGATACCGGGAGCGTGACGCAGCAAGGCGACCAGGTCCTCCGAGGCCATCGCCTCGGGATCGCCCAGTTCCTCGAACGCCACCAGGCACGCCTCCACGATGCCCGTCGGCGCCGAACCGGCCGACGGGCAGGGCGCATCGGGCCTGCCGGCTTCCCCGGCTTCCGGCTGCTCGCAGTCCGGGTCGAGGAGGGCGTTCAGGAACTCGGCTGCGAGCGAGACGATCCCGCAGCAGGTGGCGGGAACGGGCGCGCCGGAGGGTCGCCATCGGTTACCGCAGCACGCGGTCGGGGTGGGCAGGTCCGCGGGAACGCAGTGGTTGGAGCAGGTCAACGAGTGGTGCCTTTCGCGGGGATCGTGGCGGAGGGAAGGGGAACCAAGCGGGGCGCGGGGAGCTTTGTAGCCTGGGGTGAGCGGGCGCGGGCGGCGTGCGCGAGGGCGCTGAGCGGCTGCCGGTCCAGCCCCAGGCGGGAGGCAACCGCGGTGTAGACGTCGAAGCGCGCTCGCGGGCGCACCGCCGCGACGAACACCTCCCGGGCGTAATGCTGCGCCGACGGAGCGGGCCGCAGGGAGTAGACCAGGCGCCAGCGCGGATCCAGCACGACGCTGCGGTATCCCGCGAGCGTGCCGCCCAGTTCCTCGCCCTGCGGTTCCCCGTCCAGGACGGTGGACAGGCATTCCAGCGCGGCGGTGCGGATCTCGGGCGGCGCGAGCATCAGGTCGTCCACCACGCGCGGGTCGACGGCCAGGCCGAAACGGGGCTCGCCGTTCACGCCGCCACCCCGCTCGCAGCCAACTGCTCATCGCCGGGGGTGGGCGCCGGGCCGTGGGGGCTGGGCAGGATCCGGTGGGAGGGCCGGTCCAGGCTGGTCATGCACGCGCTGAGCGGCCCGCCCGGCGCGCGGATCGCGGCCATGGTGTGGGTGAGGAAGTCCCGGTGCCACACCGCGGGCCCCGACGGGCCTGCCTCGGGGTCGGTGTGCTGCTGGTACGCCATCCACAACGCGTGCAGCCATCCGACGACCTCCAGGTGCTCGGCCCACTGCTGGCACCACGGCGTCGCCGTGGACACCTCGGCACCGTAGGTAGGCAGCAGGAAGTCGTGCACCCAATCCGACAGCGCGTCCAGCTCCGCCTCGAACGCGGTGCCGTCCAGGGTCAGGATGAACCGCGGTTCCGGAGCCGCCGGTCCCGGCCGACCCGGCGCGAAGCCCGGGGCAATGCTGGCGTAGGGCAGGGCCGAGTCGTCCGGCGCGGCGGATAGGGAATCCAGGAGTCGGGCCTGCTGTTCGGATTCGGCGATCAGCTGGCGAACGCTGGCCTCCAGGCCCTCCACCCCTCGGCCCGGAAATCGCAGGGGTTCCATTTCCTCCTTATCGCAGGGGTCGATGGAATCGGGCATAGGCAGCTCCTTGCACCGCCGCAGCGGTCAGACGCGAATGGGAAACGGGCATGCGGAAACATCGGCTATCGGCTCGGACTGGCCGGGGCGGGGAGATTACTCGCCCCGGAGAACCTCCGGTCAGGCGGCCAGGGTGCAGTCGTCCTGGGTCAGGGTCTGGTTCACGGCCTCGGTGAGGCGGTCGGCGGCGACTTCCGCGTAGTGCGGGGTCTTCTCCACGCAGATCGCGTCCCGGCCTTCCAGGAGGGCGGCGACCCCGGTCGACCCGGAGCCGGCGCAGAAGTCCAGGACGGTGCCGCCCTCGGGGGCGATCTTCACCAGCTCCCGCATCACCTCCACGGGCTTCTGCGTGATGTGCTTCCGCTTGGCGCCCGAGGGCTGGGAGGCGCTGTACAGGCCCGGCAGGTAGATCGCGCGGGAGGAGTCCATGGGGCCGTTGGAGCCCCACACGATGAACTCCGCGTTCTGGGTGAAACGCCCCTTCTGGGGCCTGGCCTGCGGCTTGTGCCACACCAGGATGCCGCGCCACAGCCACCCGGCGGCCTGCAGAGCGTCGGTGGTAATCGGCAGTTGCCGCCAGTCGGTGAACAGCAGCGCCGTCCCGCCGACCTTGGTCAGCCGGTGGGCCTCGGTCATGATCTGGGTGAGCCAGAACCCGTAGGAGCGCTGGTCCATGTTCTCGCCGGTGAAGTCGGCGAGAGCATGCTCGGCATCGACGGAGGTGTACTTCTGCTTCGCGGTACGGGAGGTGCGCTCCTTGGCGGTACGCCCGCCACTGTTGTACGGCGGGTCGGTGATGACCGCGTCCACGCAGTCGTCGGGAAGGGCGGTGAGCACGCTGAGCGCGTCACCCTGGTGGAGAGAAAAGGGCAAAAAGGAACTCCGGTGGCAGAGGAGGGGGCGGGGTGGGCGCCCCGAACATCCGCCGCCTGCGACAGGTACGAAATACCGGCCAGGTAGCGGGGGCGGGTTCGGGAGATTCCAAAACGATAAGCCCCGGGTGTCCGTGGCGGCGAGTCCTTCACGATATTTCAGATCCAAGACGCGAATTATTTGGTCGACGGCCAATACCGGCCTACAGTTTTGGAATTCCCGCTGCCCGATCCCGCTCCACCCCCATCCCCGAACGAAGGACCCGCGCCCTGACCCTCCACCGCCTTCGACCAGTCCACCGCCCGCTGCACACTGACCAGCCCCGGAGCCGCCACGGGTGAAGGGGCTGGCGGCCGTCCTCGGCCTGCTCTGCCTGACCCCACTCCTGATCGCCGGCCTGTCCGCGGTCTCCGCCGCCGGAGCCGGACCCGCCTTTCTCACCGCCGCCTGCACCACCGGCACCGTCGACACCGCCGCGGTCGAAGCGCAGGTCGTCGTCATACTCGGCGGCACCGCCCCCGGCCCGGACTCACACGTCGACGGCCTGGACCTGCCCGCGGAGCAGATCCCCAACGCCAAGGCCATCATCGTCACCGGCATCACCCTGCACGTCCCGGCCCGCGGGCAGATCATCGCCCTGGCGACCGCACTGCAAGAATCCCGGCTGCGCAACCTGCCCACGGGAGACCGCGATTCGGTCGGCCTGTTCCAGCAGCGGCCCTCCGAGGGCTGGGGCACCCCCGCCCAGCTCCTCGACCCCGTCTACGCCAGCTCGAAGTTCTACTCCGCGCTGCTCGCGGTGCCCGGCTGGCAGCAACTCACCGTTATCCAGGGCGCCCAGGCCGTCCAGCACAGCGCCCTCCCGGACGCCTACGCGACCTGGGAACCCCTGGCCACCGCCCTGCAGCAGGCAATCACCACCACCCTGCCCGCCACCGAACAACCGACCAACCCGGACAGCCCGGCCGACACCACCGGCCCGCCTGCGCCGGTGACCGGTTGCGGGCCGGCGGACGACGGCTCGCAGTACGGGCCGATCCCGCCCGGCACCGTGCCGGCCGGCTACACCATCCCCGCCGACGCACCCGAAGCGGTCAAGACCGCGATCACCTGGGCGATGCACCAGCTCGGTACCCCGTACCAGTGGGGCGGCTCGTGCACCGACTCGCACGGTCCGGACCCGATGGGCCGCTGCGACTGCTCCAGCCTGGTGCAGCAGGCATACCGCGAAGCCGGCATCACCCTGCCGCGCAACACCTACACCCAGGTCAACGCCGGCGTCCCCGTCCCGCTCAACGCCCTCCGTCCCGGTGACCTGCTGTTCACCGAAGGCAGCCCCGACCATCCCGAACACGTCGGCATCTACCTCGGCGCCGGACTCGTGATCGCCGCCCCGCACACCGGAACTGTCGTACGGATCGACCCGATCGCGCAGTGGGACGTCCTAGCCGCGCGCCGCCTCACCGCCCAGCCCGCCGGCTGACGTCTCCCGGCGCCCCCGAACTCCGCGTCCCTGCCCTTTGCGTTCCCACTAAGGAGCTGGCTCATAGCCTCACCCACACCTTCGTCCCTCCACGGCCAGGTGCTGGCCTACGACCCCGGCATCAAGCCCGCCGCCGGCGGCCTGCCCGGACTCGACGTCCTGCAGAAGATCGTCAGCAGCATCAACCTCTACGGCATCATCGCGGTCGTCGGCGCTCTCGCCGCCAGTCTGGCGATGTGGGCCTGGGGCCACTTCTCCGGCGGCCACCAGGCCGAGGCCAACGGCAAGAAGGGCACCATCGCCTCCGTGGGCGCCGCCCTCGGGCTCGGTGCCGCCAACGGCCTGGTCCTGTTCTTCTCGGCCCTGGGGTCGCAGATCAAATGACCCCCCGCCGAAACCCCTTGCCCCACCCGGCCACCTGGTCGCCGCTCGCCCAGCGCACCGCGATCATCGCCCTGGCCACCGCGGTCCTGCTCGCCCTGGCCGGCACCGCCGCCTGGATCACCAACCGCCCAACCAACACTCCCGCCACGGCCGCCGTCACCACCACCCCGGCTCCTACCGCCGTACCCTCGTCCGCCGCGCCCTCGGCGTCGCCGGCCTCCAGGACCGGATCGGTCGCCAAGCCGCCGCACTTCACCGATCCGCTGGTCTACGCGAAGGCCGCAGCCAGTCTGTTGTGGTCCTACGACACCCGCACCACCAGCCGTGACCAGCAGCTCGCCGGCATGCGCGCCTGGATGGCCACCGGCACCCAGTACGCGAACTGGGCGGCGATCAGCGGCCAAGAGCCGGACCCGGTTCTGTGGTCCCGGATGGCGGACAACCAGCAGTACGCCACCGCCGCGGTCACAGAGTCACACTTCCCCTCGGCTTTCAAGCAGGCGCTCACCGACGACCCGTCAGCACTGACCAAGGCGTACATCTACGCCGTCACCGTAACCGGCATCCAGAACATCGCCTGGAACGGCGGCGGCGCCGGAGCCGAGTCCCGCGCGGTCACCCTGGCGATCCAGTGCCGCCCGAACGCCGACTGCGCGCTGGTCGACATCGCCCCCAGCGTCGCGCCCTGACCCGCCGCTTCCCGGCAATCCCGACAGAGAGGTAGCGCCCGCGTGGGCTTCTGCTCCATCCCCGTGGCCGGCAAGCTGTGCGACGCCGCCGGGGCGATCAACTTCGCAACCGACCCCGGCAAGGCCATCACCGACGGCATCGGCGCCTGGATCGCCAAGTCCGCAGGCGAATTCGCCGCCGCCTGCGCCGATCTGGCCGCCGAAGGCGTCAACACCACCACCCGCGTCGACCTCAACGCCGGATGGTTCCGCGACAACTACCAGATGATCCTGCCCATCGGCCTGGTCATGATGGTCGCGACGTTCTGCGCCCAGCTGGTCCGCGCCGCCTTCAAACGCGACACCCGCGCCCTGTCCCAAGCCTTCGTCGGCACCGCCTCCGGCGTGCTGTTCTCCTTCGCGGCAATCTCTGTCACCACGGTCGCGCTCACCGCCACCGACGCCCTGTCCGACGGGCTGTTCGCGGAGGCTCACACCTCCATCCAGACCGCCGTGCGACGGATGGTGACCGTCTCCGAGATCGGCGCCATGTCCGGACTCGGCTGGCTCGTCCCCACCTTCGCCGCATTCGGCGCCGCCATCGGCGCGGTCCTGTTCTGGTGCGTGATGATGGTCCGCAAGGTCGGCATCCTCGTCATGGTCACCCTCGCACCGCTGGCCGCAAGCGGCGGCGGCTGGGAAGCAGCCCGCCGCTGGCGCCGCGGCTGGATCGAAGCCACCGCCACCCTGATCTTCTCCAAGCTGCTGATGACGATCATCTTCCTGCTCGGCATCTCCGCCATGGGCCGCACCCAAGCCGCCGACGGCATGGGGGCACTGGCCGACTGCATGTCCGGCATCGTGATCATGCTGCTCGTTTTGTTGTGCCCCTACGCGGTGTTCAAGTTCGTCCACTGGGCGTCCGAAGGCGCCGACGCAGAAACGATCCATCGCGCCGGCGGCACCGGGGCCATGATGGCCCGGCAGCACACCGAGCGCGCCGGTCGTAAGGCCGCGGCGGCGATGTCCGGCGGAGCAGCAGGCGGCGCTGCCGCCGGGGCCGGCTCCCCGCAAGGCCCCTCCCAGATCCCCGGACAGGGCCCCGACGGCATCGCCCAGATCAACCCCACCGGCAGCAGCAGCGGCCACGGCCACGGCCAGGAATCCGGACCGAGCAGCTCGCCAGCAGCAGCCAGCCTGGCCAAGGCGGTACAGCCGCACCCGACCAGCCCGAACGACGACACCAGCCAGCAACCCGGAGGAGCACCCGCGCCACCGGATGCGGACTGGGCTCGCGTTCCCGGGGCCGGCTCCGGCAGTAGCAGTAGCGGTAGCAGTGGCCAGCCTGTCTCCGGTTCCAGTGCGGCACCGCCCCCGCCGTCACCGACCGGAACCTGAACCCGGCCCGACTGACCCGACCACCCATCCGGCCCCTCCCAGAAACGGCGTTCGCTCATTTCTGACCAGACCGTGCCGCTCACGGTGCGTTTCCCCCACCGCCCGCGCCGCGGCATCCTGCTCGGCCTGTCCCTGCCCCAACTCCTGACCGCGTCCGCAGCCGTCCTCTTGCTGATGATCACCGTCATGACCGCCGGCGTCCTCGGCGCGGTCGCCCTGCTGCCGCTGTGGGCGGCTGTCGCCGCGGTGGTGTTCGTCCGGCACGGGGGGCGCACCCTGGTCGACTGGGCTCCGGTCACCGCCCGCTACCTCTACCGCAAGTGGTCGGGGCAGCGGCTGTGGCTGGCCCACCCGGTCTCCCGCCCCCAGGTCCAGGGACTTCTGCACCTGCCCGGAACCACCGCGTCGCTCCGCGTCGTCTCCCCGGCCGGGGTGAATGCCGCGGCCCTCCACGACCCAAGAGCGCAGACCCTGACGGCCGTTGCACGGGTCAACGCGAGAGCGTTCGCGCTGCTGGACCCGGCCACGCAGAACGCCAACGTCAGCGCCTGGGGCCGGGCGCTGGCAGGTATAGCCCGCACCGGCCACATCAAGACCGTCCAGGTCCTGGAACGCACCGTCCCCGACTCCGGTGACGCACTCGCCCGGCACTGGCAGCAGCACGGCAGGCCCGAAGCACCGGTCGCCGGGCAGGTCTATGGCGAGCTTGTCGCCTCCGCCGGTCCCGCCGCCGCCCCGCACGAGACGTATCTCGTCGTCGCGTTGGACCTGCGGGCGGCGCGGCGGCTGGTCTCCCAGGCCGGCGGCGGCCTGTACGGCGGCTTCACCGTGCTGGGCCAGGTCACCGCCAGCGTCAGCGAGGCCGCCCGCAACGCCGGTCTGACGGTGACCGGGTGGCTGTCCACGCGGGAGATCGCCGCAGTCATCCGCACCGCCTACGACCCCGTCGCGCTCTCCCGTCTCCAGCAGTGGTCACCGGCCGGGCATGCCGAAGCCAACCCCGCCGCCGCCGGCCCGGTGATCCAGGTCGAGGAGTCAGACCGGCTGATCACCGACACCGCGCAGCACGCCACGTACTGGGTGGAGAACTGGCCCCGCACCGAGGCCCATCCCGGGTTCCTGCACCAACTGCTGTTCACCGCCGGTGCCCGCCGCGCCTTCTCCCTGATCTACGCACCTCAAGGACTCGAGTCGGCGCTGCGCGACGTCCAGCGCCGGAAGGCGACGATCATCGCGGACGCCGCCGAGCGGCAGCGCAAGGGCCAGGTCGACTCCGAGGCTGACAGCATCGAGTACGCCGACACCAAAGAGCGCGAAAGGGAACTGATCGCCGGACACGCCGATGTCGCCCTGACCGGGCTGCTGGCCCTGTCCGCCGACACACGCCCAGCCCTGGACGCCGCGTGCGCCGCCGTGGAAACTGCCGCAGCCGGAAGCCAGATCGACCTGCGCCGCCTGACCTACCAGCAGGCAGAAGCGTTCACCCTCGCCGCGCTGCCCCTCGCCCGGGCTGCCCTGTGACCATCTAACCGACCGCGGACCGCCCCGTACACCGCGTAGTCTCCGGCGACATTCAACTGCGGGAACACCTGGCCGCCCTGCTGGACGAGTGCCGCCTGCGGGCGACGAGACGGGAAGCACTCCTGGCACCCCACCTGGACGCTAACGGCTACGTCGTCGAAGACCAGCGCGCGGCCTACGACGACACCCGGACCACCAGCGCGATCGACGCGGCCGACTGGCTCGACACCCTCACCGCCCACCTGGAACCGCTCGCCGCCGCACCCCCACGCTCCGTCTACACCCTGGTCTTCGGCGTTCTCGGCGAGGCACCGGACAGCTTCACCCTCTACGGCGCCGACGAGGAAGACGCCCTGAACACCCTGCGACAGCTCCCGTCGTTCCTGCGCTGGTCCGAACATCAGGTTTCCGCCAGTCCTCCCGGGACCAGCACGGTGCTCGAATTCCACGGCGAATGGACCCATCCCCATCTGTCCGCGCCGGGCCACCGCTACGACCTGCGGGCAGAACAGACAGCCGCTACCACCCGTCCCGCTGCCCGCCCTCCCCTCGCCGTCACATCCAGACCACCCACGCCTCCCGCCGACACCACCCCGCCCCACCGAGACTGGACTCCAAGTCCCCATCAAGGAATGACATTTGACCCCACCGACCACCACCCGCAGCGAGACACACCCCTACCTGCGGGCCGCCAGCGCAGGAATCCGCCGCCACACCACGACCAGCCACCTCGCTGGCGCCGCCGACCGCACCCACCTGGACCTGCTCCACGCGCACCTGATCGCCTGCCACCACCTGGTCGACCAGCTCGACACCACGACCCGCCCGACCTCGCCGACCGCCGGACGCCATCTGGCCACCGCCCGGACCCGGCTGTGGCAGGCAGCCGCCGCCGTCCACGACGCCTTCCACACCCTGCCGCTAACCGACCCGGCCGGCAACGGGGAGGTCTGTGATCCCCCGGCACGGCTGGTCGGGGGTCCGCCGTTCGTCACCATCTGCCAGCGCCACCAGGCCGCCGTCCACACCGTTCGCCGCACCACGACGTCGGCTGAGATCGACGCCCCGCTGCACGGTCACACCACCACCTGCGTCCGCTGAGCCACCGGCCCGGAGACGGTTCAGCCCGAGGAAGGAGGCCCACGCGC
The DNA here is from genome assembly GCF_900110255.1 of Actinacidiphila rubida. Classification (GTDB taxonomy): domain Bacteria; phylum Actinomycetota; class Actinomycetes; order Streptomycetales; family Streptomycetaceae; genus Actinacidiphila; species Actinacidiphila rubida. The sequence continues at coordinate 40,697 of NZ_FODD01000039.1, read as the reverse complement.
GGTGACCAGCGGAAACCGTCTTCGTAGCAGCGCAAGCGACTTGTTCACCCCCCGTAGCACGAACCGCGCAGCCCGGAAAGCCGCTCGGCGTGCCCTGATCGAGGCCACCGCCCGTGCCCGCGACACCGCCGACCGCGACCTTGCGCACTCACCTGCCGCCGAGGCGGAGATGGCCGCCCCGGTCTACCCGGCCGCCGGTCGCCCGGGACCGGCGTCCGCCCGCGGCGGCCGGTTGAAGCTTCGGGCGCACCGGATGACCACTGCCGTCGCCTCCGGGGCGTACCCGTTCCTCGCCGAAGGCGGACTGGGCGCCGACGGAATCTACATCGGCCGCGACGTCCACGCAGAAGCGTCCTTCACCTTCGACCCGTTCTCCCTGTACGGGAAGCTGGAGGGCTTCACCAACCCCAACGTGCTGCTGGCCGGGGTGATCGGGCAGGGCAAGAGCGCCCTGGCAAAAAGCCTCGCCCTGCGGTCGATCGCCCACGGCTACCGCGTCTACGTGCCCTGCGACCCCAAGGGCGAGTGGACGCCGGTCGCCACTGCACTCGGCGGAACCACCATCGCGCTGGGGCCCGGACTGCCGGGAAAGCTCAACCCCTTGGACGCGGCCCCCCGCCCCGACGGCACCGCCGAAGACGACTGGGCCATCGAGGTCCGCAAGCGCCGGTTGCTGCTGCTGGGATCACTGGCCCGGACCGTGCTCGGCCGGGACCTGCTGCCGATGGAGCACACCGCCCTCGACGTCGCCCTCGACGCCGTCGTCACCACCGCGAGCACCACGGCCCGCACGCCGCTGCTCGGCGACATCGCCGGCATCCTCAACCACCCCGAGCAGCTCGACGCCGCCGCCGGAGCAATGTCCGGCAGGCTCGGGGACGCCGCCCAAGATGTCGCCCACGCCCTGCGCCGCCTGGTCGCCGGCGACCTGGCGGGCATGTTCGACGCCCCCACCACCGCCGCATTCGACCCGCGCTCGCCGATGCTCACCATCGACCTGTCCCACCTGGGCGGATCCGGCGCCGACACCGCCCTCGTCCTGGCCATGACCTGCGCCTCCGCGTGGATGGAAAGCGCCCTGGCCGATCCGCGCGGCGGGCGGCGCTGGATTGTGTACGACGAGGCGTGGAGACTGATGAGCCACGGTCCCCTGCTGGAGCGGATGCAGGCGCAGTGGAAACTCAGCCGTGGCCTGGGCATCGCCAACCTGATGGTCATCCACCGGCTGTCCGACCTGCTCACCGCCGGCGACGCCGGATCCCGCGGACGCGCCTTGGCCGAAGGACTCCTCGCCGACTGCTCCACCCGGATCATCTACCGGCAGGAAACCGACCAGCTCACCGCCGCCGCCGGACTCCTCGGCCTGACCGGCGTCGAAACCCAGGCCATTTCCGCCCTTCAACGGGGCCGCGGTCTGTGGAAAGTCGCCGGGCGGTCATTTGTCGTCCAGCACGCCCTGCACCCCCACGAAGCCCGGCTCTTCGACACCGACGCCAGAATGCACTAGATAAGCAGCGAACCCGTGAATTCCGATATCCACCGCGACCGGGGCGGCGTGACCACCACCGACCCCGGCCGCGCCCTGCCGCCCACCCCGGCACCCGCCCCGGCCGGCAGCACGGCGCCCCGCCCGACCCGCTGACCGCAAGGCGTGGCTCTCCGCCTAGACCCCGCCTCCAGGAGGCTCACCTGGCCACTCGCTCCTGCATCGCCCGCCCCACCGACACCGGGTACCGCGGCATCTACGTCCACGACGACGGCATCCCCAGCAACCGCCTCCCGCTGCTGCTGGCTGCCCACCAGTACCGCTTCGCCCGCGACACCGCGGCGCTGGCCCGCTATCTGATCGACATCGACGCGATCGGTTGGGACTACCTCGGCAATGATCTGCTGGACGGCGCGCCCAGCGACCTTCGAGCAGCGCTCGACCCGTACTCGATCGGGCCCAGCAAGCCCACCGCCAGCTCCGGCGTCTTCACCAGTGACGGCAGCCCTCCCTTGCGCATGGTCTTCGACGAGTCCAGCGCACCCGACCGGCTGGAGTGGGCCTACGTGCTGCGCCCGGTCGGCGTCGAGGTCATCGCCCTCACCCAGGACACCCGCGGCCCGGTCGTCGGCTGGGAGAGTGACCCCCGCGCCTCCTACAGCGACAAACCACATCTGCGGAAACCGGACGCTCCCATACCGCTGGCCGGCCTGCGGCCCACAGCCCCCGGCCTTACAGACACCCGCCCTCGCGCCGCCGTAACGACTTGCGCCCAACAGCCCACCAACCACCGCTGAACGCCTCCGCGCCGAGCCCCTCCCCAACGCCCGCCGATTCCTCCCGCTACCCCTTGGAGCAGTTCATCTCCCGTATCACCCGCCTGACCCTCACCGCGACCGCTACCGCCTGCCTGACGCTGACCGCAGCCGCCTGCGACAGCAGCACCGGCACTCCGGCGCCGGGCCACACCAGCGCCCGTGCCAGCACAAAGCCTTCGCCGCGGCCCACTGCCACGCCCACGCTGAACAAGCAGTCCGCCCTGGAGCTGATCCGGCACTACTCCACGGTCAACAACCAGGCCAACGCCCACGACAATGCACGGTTGCTGGACACCGTGGAGAACGACGCCCTGTTCGCGATGTCGGTCGGCGGATACAAGCAGGACTCCGGTATCCCGGCCAAGGACCGCAAGCCCTACAAGCCGTGGTCCTACGACGCCAACACCGCGCACCTGTACATCCCCAAGTTCGCGCCTGGCGCCCAGCGGTGGTTCGCCGCCGGAGTCACCGAGACCGGCACGACGTACCAGAGACTGATCGTCTTCGCGCAGCAGCCCGATGACACGTGGCAGTTGGTTCTCGCCCCGGATCTGGATGGGATGCCGCTGCCGGACATCGCGCTGGACGCCGAGGGTTACGCCACCGCGGTCGCGGCCGACGGGAGCGACCAGCCGGGCTTCGACGCCGACCGGCTCCGGACGGGGATCAACGACAACTTCGCCACCGGAGGCAAGAACTCCGGCAGTCAGTTCTTCACCCCGACCCCTGCCGTCAGGCGACAGACCGGCATCCACGACAAGGACGTTCACCGGCTGGGAAAGAAGGGCACCACTGCCTTCGCGTCGGCCAACAACGTCTGGAACGACGCTTACGGGCTGAAGACCGCCGAAGGCGGCGCCGTGCTGCTGTTCGCACACACCCACACCCAGACCGACACCCTCGCCCCCGGCTGGCAGATCACCCCCGACGCGGCAACCCGAGCCTGGCTGGGCAACACCCCGCGCAGCGCGGTCACCGACACGTTCGTCTGCAACGACGCCGTGCTCGTCCCCGCGCCGACGAGCAAGGCGCAGCTCCTGGGTTACACCTGCGGGCTGACCGGCGCCGACGGCCCGCCTGCGGGCAACATGATCGGTATGTAGTCGTAGACCTCCGCACCCGCCGAAGGACTTGCCGCTGTTCCCGAACCCCGACTTCGAGGTGTACGACAACGCCGGCCGTACCACCGAGCAGATCCACGCCTACAACATCGGCAGCCCCACCGCGGATGACCTGTGCCGTTGGGACGCCGCAGCGGCGAAGCCGCTGATCGACGCAGCCGGACTCCCGCCATCGGGCCGGGGCATCACGGGCTGGACCGACCTCCTGGGTCGGGCCGGCACCGAGAGTGAGTTTCACGGCATCGCCAGCGCCGTCCTGGAGAGCGACGACGGTGCGGTTGCCCGCCTGCACCAGTTCCTGGAGTCACTCGCCAACTGGTACGACGAGCGCGGCGACCAGAGCAGCAGCCGGCACTACCAGGGCCTGGCCGATCAGTTCGACGCGCTGGCCGACGACATGGTCCAGCTCACCGAAGACCTCGCTCGCACCGCCTACCACCACACCACGACGGCTGCTCAGGCGACCCGCGCCACGACGCCGCCGGTGCATCCGCCCGCCCCGCCCAGGGCCGTCAAGCCACCCCGCCGCTGACCACAGCTGGCCCCCGCCTGAAAGGAGCACGCGCGATACCCGACGTCACCGTCGTCATCGCCACCCGCCTGCGCCCCGAACGCCTCGGTTATCTACACGAGTTGCACGCCAGTCTCGACGCGCAGGACGCCGACTGGGAGGCCGTCCTCGCCCTCGACGGCGCCGACCCCGCGCTGCTACCCGCGACCTTGGCCGCCGATCCCCGGGTTCGCGTGCTGGGACTGCCTCGCGCGGTCGGCGCGGCCTGCGCCCGCAACCTCGCCGTCAACCTCGCCCGTGGGAAGGCGCTGACCTGGGCAGATGACGACGATGTGATCCCGCGGTTCAGTTTGAGCAGCCGCCTGCACCACCTGAACAACACCGGCCTGGGATGGGTCGCCGGCTACAGTGCCGACCTCCACGACGACGGCTCTCTTCACCTGTGGCGGTGTCCGGTGCCGCCGGGCCGGCACGAGCCGGGCGCGGTGTGGGCGTACTGGCCGACCCCGCGCCACACGATACCGATCGGCCCGACCACGATCATGGCCCGCACCCACCTGTGGTCCGCGATCGGCGGCATGGGCGGCCTCGTCCAGGGCGAGGACTACTGCGCACTGAAGGTCACGCATCTGGCGGCCGGGGAACTGCTGCCGCAGGTCGTCTACCACTACCGCAAGCACGCTCGCCAGCTCACCAAGCAAGCGGACTACGACGAACTGGAGAACGCGGCACGGCTCTTCGCCTGGAGATCGGGTAACGACCTGGCCGGCGTCCTTGGTCCCCGGCCGCGCACCGGCCTCCGGGACGTGTGACGGGCAATACCGTCGAGCCGCGCATGCTCGGCTACCTCGCCCGGCGGCTCGCAGACCTGATCGACATCCTCCCCGTTGACCCTGCGGCGATCGACCTGGCGACCGCCGCAGATCACGTGGCACGGCTGAGCTACGACATCAAGCGTGCGACGGCCTGGATGAACACCGCCCTCAACAGCGCGATCCCTGTACTGCTGCCGCAGCGGGAGGCCATCGAGCAACTCACCGACGCGATGATTCCGATGGCCGATGCCCAGCAGGCCCGGACCCGGGCACTGGCGCATGTAGCGCACGGCTACCGCGCGGCGGCGATCCCCGGCGTCGGGCCCAGCCACCTGCGCGCCGACGAGAGCACGTCCCGGATCATCGCCGCCGACTTCTACAGCCGCGCCCGCGGCCATCTCGACGAGGCCACCGCGGAACTTCGCCGCGATCCGCGCCCCGCGCCCCGAATCTCTCCGCCACCCGCAGCACCGGCATCCGCCCCGCGTACCGGCCCCCGCCGCTGACCGCACACCCCGTTCCGTATGACAGGAGAGCCACCTCGGCCACCCCCGACACCCCGCCCACCGCATCAACAGAAGGACCGCCGGTCCCGCCGGTCGACCGCATGTCCCGCCTCGCGACCGGCCTCGCCGAACGGCTTCCCGGTACCTGGACGAGCTCGGATCTGGACTGGTCCGACCAGGCCGAGCGCCGGCGGGTGACGGACTTCCTGTGGGACCACGCCGCCATGGACCACATGGTGTTCACCTACTACCTGACCCGCGGTTCGCTGCTTGCCGCGAACGACTTCACCCAGCTCTTGATCATCGATCGCCCCACCAGGCCCGGTCAGTTCTTCGTCGGCGCCCTGCACCCCCTGGGCATCGACATCACCGGACGCGATGACGTGCCGCTGACCCCGCACGGCATCGCCGTCACCTCCCACCCCGCCAAAGCCGCCCACCAGGTCCGCTCCCGGCTGCTACCGGCGTACTACACCGCCTTTTCCGCCCTGATGGGCCCGCACCCCGCACTCCACCACCTCACCCCAGCCACCCTCTTCACCGGCGTCCCGATGCCCCCGGCCACACCGACCGCCGCCGGAGCCCGCCGATGAACGACACCGCCCTGAGCATCGCCCCGCGTTACCTAGCCACCAGCTCCGTCGAGGACCACCACGCCCACCTGGCCCACCTGGCGAAGACCGCGGCATGGTCCCTGCGGACCACCCCTCTGACCTCGACCGCGACCAGCCCCTGCGGACTGGTCACCGCGCACGCCGACCGCCCCGACAACCCCGACCACGCGCACCTGTTCCTCAGCGCCCGCACCCACCCCGCCCGGCCAGAGCGGTGGAAAGCCACCATCGGCGGTGACCTGCCGATCGAGTTCCTCGCCGCGATGACCACCGTCCTCACGGCCGAGCTGCGGCGCGACCCCGACTACATCCTCTACAACCTGCCGCGCGACGGCCGCCTGGTCACCCTGCCAGGGCCCGGCAGCCCCGGCTGGGACTACCACGCCAACCCCAACCTGGTGGAATGGGAGACCCGCCACCGCGGCACCCGCGCCCTGGCACTCCTGCGCGACCGGGACTCCACAGCACCGCTGCTGGCCGGCGGCGAGGACACCCTGATGATGGTCGCCGCCACCCTCACCGCCCCCGGGGGCACAGAGGTGATCTGGTGGGCCGGGTTCTCCCACGACATCTCGGCACCGGTCACCGGCGCCTTCCTCAACACGCTGCTATCTCCCGAGCCGGTCACCCGCCCCGCCGACAGCTTCCTTCGGCCCGACCTGCTGCCCCCTGCTCACCACGAACCGCACCACCATCACACCAGGCACCCCGATCCCACCGCGCCCAGCCCACGGGTGGGGACGCAACCGCGGGCCGGGGGGCCGGTGAGCGACACTGCACTGCCGGCCGGGACCCGGATCACCCTGGCGTTCAGCGCCCGCACCGGGATCGTCGCCGTCACCACCGGCACCCGCTACCAGGAAGCGGACACGCTCCTGACCACCGCCGGGTTCACCCGGCGTGAGGACGGCACCAGCACCCTGGCCACCTCGGATCCGGACGCGGCCCGGCGGGCGCTGACCACCCTGACCCGGCTGGCCGCCGACCAAGACGTCACGCTGACCGCCAGCAGCCGGGGCTGGCTGGGCGACACCGCCACCCGGATCGCCGCGGCGCTGCCCGGAGAATGGCACACAAGGATCGAGGTCTACGCCCTGCCCGTCTGGCAGCAGGATCTCGACGGGTGCCTGTGGGAGACCGGCGACCTCATCGCAGCAGTACGAAGCGAGCGCATCCCCTTCGGATCGGTGCTCACCGACGACCGGGGCACTGAGCTGCTCGTGGTGGACAAGCCGGGCACCGACGGCGAACTCATGGTCGGCGCGCTCGCCGCGGGCGGCCTTGACGGCCCGTTCGCCGACGATCCGGCCGCCCCGCCCTCCCTGACCGTGTCGGCCGATCCCGCCCTGGCCGCGCAGGCGATCACCGCAACCCTGCTGCCCGCCTATCAGCAGGCCGTCTACCAGCGCCGGGTACGGGAAGTCGGGGACAGGCTCGGCCGTGCACTGTCCGCCGAGATCGCCCGTATCCTGGTCCGCGGATCATGGCCGCCGGATGACGGGACCGGGATCGGCGCGGTCATCCTCCGCGGGCTCGACCACTGCCACCACGAGGCATTGTGGGACGCTTTCCGGTCCTTCCTCCAGCACGGCCCCCACCTGTTGGACCACCTGGACACGGTCGCCGCGCACCTGCGGCCAGCCGAGCAGCCCGCACTGCCCGCCCTGCGCGAAGCGCTCCAGCACGGCCTGCGTGTTCAGAGCCAGTGGCTGGACACCGTGCGCCGCATGCGCGAGGACGACGATGCCCTGGCCGGGGCGACCTACGCCCAGGCTGCTGCACAGCGCACCGCCGACGCCCGGCCGGCGCTGACAGCCTGGCTCGAACACGGCCCGGCCCTGGTCGACCTCGCCCACCGGCATCCACCCGCCGGCAGCCGACCGGTCACACCACGTGCGCTTCCGCCAGCCCCTCCGACCAACCCGCCTGGCAAAAGCCGCCGCACAGCCCCCTGACCATGCCCGACCCTGTGAACGAGAGGGCCCAAGATTCACCCCGATCCAACCCCGGCGCCCGAACTGCTGCTGGACCACCTCACCGGCTTCGCGGTGCGCTATCACGTCGAACACCTCGCCTGCGCCACCACGCTGCGGCAACTGCCCCGGGCCTTCGGCGAGATCACTGACACCGTGGCAGCCCGGCAGGCCGTCGAGCACCGCAACCGCCAGGTGACCAGCGCCTTCACCACCCACCTGCTCCCGCACACCGCCGACCTGCTCTGCCTCGCCCGGCAGGGTCTCGACGCGATGCCGCCCGCCCGCCACCACACCGGGTGGCGGCTGCTGCTGGACGACTTGGACCACGCCACCGAACGCATCCACCACCACCTCGACGGCCCCGCGAACGGCACCGGCTACCGGGTGCGCATGCGCGCGCAGCTCTGGCCGTACCTGACGACCTGGGCCGAGCACTCGCTGATCGTCCGCGACCTGATCGCCCAGCATCGCGCCGCTGCCGTTCCGGTGCTGCCGGTGGCGAAGCGGGAGCAGTTGACCGCGCTGGCGCTGGAGGCCCGCGAACGCGGGGAGCTGGAGCCGTTCGAGTCCTGGTTCGACGCGGCCGGCAGCCTGATCACCCTGGCCTACCTCACCGAGCACGACGACTCCAGCGTCGTAGCCCTGGCCGTAGACCCCACCGGCGACATCACCGCCCTGGGACGGTACGAGAACGAGTACGAAGCGGGCTGGGCCAGCCCGCCACCGGTTCCCGCCGGAGTGCTGCGGCCCGACGCACCCTGGCGCTCCGAGCAGCCCCAGCCCGACAGCGAATTCGGCATCCTCATCCGGGACGTCATCACCTCCGCGCACACCGGGGACGTCTCCCGCTCCATCGCCGAGGTTGTCAACGACGGCGGGCAGCTCCCGCAACTCGCCGGCTTCTTGCGCGTGTGCGCGGAGTTCGCCGGCGCCCTCGACACCGTTCAGGGCCGCATGACCGGCGCCCGCCTGAGCGTGCTGGCGGCCCAAGCCGACGCCCTCACCCGGGAAGTGGCCGCCGCCGGTGAGGAACTCGGCGCGCAGGTCGCGGTCCTGCCGCCGTACCGGGTTCCGTACCCGCGGCACGTCGCTGTGCCGCCCGGTCAGGCGCTGCAGACCGCCGCGCCGCCCCGGGCATCCGGCAACGCGCCCGTGGCCTTCGCACGCAGGAAATGACCGCACGGCCTGACCTCGCCACCACCAGGCGATTCCTCCAGAAAGGCGCCATGCAGCCAGATCCCGATCAGATCGAGGTGACCATCTCACGCCTGGGCGGGCGGGTGATCGCCCGCACCAGCGGCCCTCTGGACCGAGCGGACTGCGCTCCAACCTTCGGTCAGGAGCACAGATACGGGCACCTGACCACCCCGCTGCGCCAGCGGGGCCTGGAGTGCACGGTCGAATACGGCCTGAGCGACTACATCTTGTGCGTGGAACTCCCCGACCACAGCACGCTGGTCATCTCCCCGCCGCAGGAGGCACCGGCCGATGACCCGCCCAGCTGGCTCGTCACCCGAAGCCACCCCTACGACACGGCAGTTCACAGCGTCGTGTACAACTCCGAACCCGGCGGACCGCACGCCCGGCACCAGGGAGACATCCCGCCGCTCCTGGCTGCCGTCGACACCTTTCTGGACCAGCTCGGCGTAGGGCCCCGCCAGCCCTTGGCCACGTTCGCCCGGTTCAATGCCGCAGACGGCGTCCTTCACCGGGCCGGATTCGTCGCCGAGGTCACCCACCGCGGTCGGCTCCACTACCTCCCGGCCGCCATGACCGACCCGGCTGAGCAACGCCGCGCCGTGACACGCGCCTTCGACGCCCTGCAGGCCGAAGGCATCACCGTCTCCTGCGACCGCGATCTGCTCGACCCCGCTGTTCCGGTCCACCGCGATCACCAGCAGTATCTCGGCGACCAACTCGCCGATCTAGCCCGGTCCATCGCCCGCGCGGACGGCACCAGCCAGGCCGTCGCGTCACTGAGCGAACCTTCCGCCCCGGACGACGGGGTCCGTGACCGCATCATCGACGTCCTCAACGCCACAGCCGCCTGGTGGGAGGGCCTGGCCGACCCGGCTGATCCGCTCCATGCCGACCGCCTGCGCCGGGTCGCCCGCACGCTGACCGTCTCGTTCCTGGAGATCCGGGACCTGCGCGACACCCTGGCCGACCGCCACGCCGCGCATCCGCTAGGGCCCGGTCCCGACAAGGTCAAAATGACGGCAGAGAGCGCCGGCACCTCTCTGACCTCGATGCCGAAGGCCCCGCCTGCAACGGCCGTTCCCTTGGCATCGCCACGGTCCCGGGCGCGATCATGAAGGCCCCCTCTGTCGTTCGTCTGCTGGCCGGGACGCTACTCGGCCGTCTGCCCACCGGGATGGCGCCGCTGGCGATCCTGCTGCTCGTCCAGGATGACGGCGGCTCTCTGCCGCACGCAGGAGCCCTGTGCGCGCTCTACGGCCTGGCCGCCGCCCTTGGGCAGCCGCTGCTGGGCCGCCTCGTCGACCGGCACGGCCAGACCCTGATCACAGGCAGCGCCACGGCGCTGACCACGGCGGTGCTGCTGGCTCTGCCAGCCGCCCTTGATGCCGGTCAGTCAGCCGCCGCGAACGCGCTGGTGGTCCTCGCGGGACTGGCCACGCCACCGTTGGAGGCGGGGCTGCGGGCCCTGTGGCCGCATGTGCTGCCCGACCCCGAGCAGCGGCGGGCCGCACTGGCGGTCGACACCGGCAGCCAGGGCCTGATCTACATCGCCGGACCGCCCCTGACCGTCGCGCTCGCCCACGCCTTCAACCCGGCCGCGGCTCTGGTCGCGGCGGCCCTGGCGGGGCTCGTGGGTGCGGCGGTCGTCCTCAGCTCCGGGCCTTCACGCACATGGCGGCCCACCGGCCGGCGGGCTTCCCTGCTCGGCCCGCTGCACCACGCAGGTCTGCGCCGGCTGTTCATCGCTCTGAACGGCACCGGCTTCGCCCTGGGGGCTCTGACCGTCTGGGCCGTGTCGGCTGCCGACCGGCAGCACGCACCGTGGCTGGCCGGTACCGTGCCCGCTGCTCTGTCGGTCGGCAGTGTCGCCGCCGGCGCGCTCTTGGCGCACCGCGTCCTTCCCGGCACTCCCGCCGCGCAACTGCGCTGCGCTGCGGCGGTCTTCTCCGTGAGCTGGCTGCCGCTGCTGGCCGATCCGTCCCCTTGGGCCGCCGTCGCAGCCGTGGTGGTCCCCGGCGCGGTCCTGACGCCGCTGATCACCAGCGCGTTCCTCACCACCGAGTCGCTCACCGCGCCCGGCATGGTCACCGAGGCGTACGCGTGGCTGATCGCCGCCGTCGGCACCGGCCAAGCAGCCGGCACCGCCCTGGCCGGCCTCACCACCACCCACAGCGCGCACACCACCGCGGCACTGCCAGCCCTCGGCGCCGCCTTCACCGCCGCCGTGCTGCTCACCTCCCGACAGCACATGAACCCCACCCCGCACCCGACACCCAGCAAGGAGAACCGACTTGGCCGTCCGAACGACCTGGACTGTTGATCATCAGTGTGGCCACCGGCTTGACCATGATCTTTCCGCCCGGCGGGCCGACGAACGTGCCGGCTACGCCCGCTGGCTGGAAGCACGCGCCTGCACCGACTGCTGGCGAACAGCCCACCAGGCCGACGCCGCCACCACGCAGGAGTGGATCACCGGCCGCCGCGAACAGGAACGAGCCAACGCCGAAGCGTGGGCGTCCCAGTACGACATGCCGCCTCTGTCCGGATCCGAGAAAGCCGCCGCCTGGGGTCAGCGCTGCCGCCACCAGCTCGCCACCGCCGCCTACCAGGCCCTGGTCACCGAAGGCGAACTCGACGAGCAGCACTGGGCCGAAGTCGAGGAAGCCGCTCGGCTGGTCGACCGGGCCGGGTGGTGGATCGATCAAAGGGACTCAGAGCCGGCCGATCTGCCCGAGCTCCTGAGCGCGGCTACCAACGCCGACCGCACCACCGAAAACCCCTACCGATAACCGGCACCAGCACCCCAGCCACCGGCGCCGCCGAACCACCGTCGAAGGAGTACCGCTGACTTCGCTTCCCTCCCCGCCGCGCCCGCCCACGGACACCCTCACCCCCGAACGCACCATCACCCACCAGCACTTCGCACCCGGCGACCAGATCGCCATCATCAAGGGCGCGTTCATGGGGGAGCTGGTCGGCGAGGAAATGACCGTGGTCGCCTCCTCCTGGCACACCCCGACGGATGAGGACGGGTGGCGGCTGCGCAATCCGCGCGGCGGCGAGCACTCCTACGTCACCGCCCACCCCCGCTACATGATCCACACCGGCCGGTACTGCCCGGACTGCACCAGCTTCTTCCGCGCGTTGTCCGACCATCTGCTGCCGAAGATGCCGGACACCGGGCGGTCGGTGGACGGCGGCTGGTACTACCAGACCGCGCTCGACCAGCTCGTCCACATCGCCGACCTCGGCAGCAGCCGATGACCGCGCCTACCACCGTCGGCGCCCGGGCGGCGAAACTCGACGCGCTGCGGGCCGCCGCCAGGCGCACGATCGACGAGGGCAAGGACTGGATCGGTCCGCTCAACCGCGGGCTGCGGCTGACCGACGCGACCTGGCAGGAGTCCGCCCGGGTGTGCAGCAACGCCGTCTGGCACGCCCGCCGCACCGGACGCGACGTGCTGAAAGACCTGGATTCCCGGCCCGTACCGGGCGCCGACATGTCCGCGCCGGCACACCGGACCTGGTGGCACCTGTACTTCACCGCGCTGCGCTTCGACTTCCGGTGCGGGTCTATCCGGACCGTCTTCCAGGCCCTCGATCCGCCGGGCGCCGAGCACGCCGACCCCTACATCCGCGCTCACGAGGTGTTCGCCGTCCTGGGCCGGTCACAGCCGGCCGGGCTCGGCATGCTCGACGACCTGCTCGCCCAGGACGAAGCAGCGACTTCCCGGGAGGTGCTGCACGTGCTGCTCCAGGGCCTGTGGCTCGGGCACCTGCTGCCCGGCCGCCCGGAAAGGATCCTCCACCTCACCGGGCTCCCGCCACTGTCCCGGACTGCCGACCCGGTCGCGCTGATGCGCACCGCCGGAGCGCTGCGACAGCTCGGCCGCCCCCGAGAAGCGCTCACCACCATCGACGAGGCGATCGAAGCCCTGCCCGCCGGCGATCCCGGCGTCCACGCCGACCTGGTACGCGAACGCACCCTGATCACCACCGTCCTCGACATGGCCCCGCTCGCCATCCCGATTCCGCAAGGAGATACCGCGTGATCCCGCGCGTGCACCCTCGGGGCGACGACGCCACCCAAGCCCTGGCCGAAGCACTCGGCCGCCCCATCTCCCACCTCAAAGGACTGACCGCACACGCCGTGGCGGCGCACTGGCCCGATCTCGACTTCCTCGCCCCCGCCCAGGAACGGACGTCCTGGACTTACGCCGGCTGGGCCGAGCTCCTCAACGAGCCCAACCTTCAACACCACCCTGCCGGCCCGCACGACGGCCACCATGCAATCTGGCATAGCGACATACGGCTCCATCACAGCGACCGCATCCTCACCCGCCCCGAATGGTCGGAGACTGCGCACCGCCTGGCCCGCGCCGCCGGCATCCACACCCCCGGAGGCATTCACAACTGCCGCTGGATAGCTGTCCAGGCCCAGCCCGGCCGCCTCGGCCTGATCGCCAACCTGATACGCCCGGACCACACCTGGACACGCCAGCCGCCCCAAGTCGGCAGAGCTCTGAACGACCAGTGCCGCAGCATCGAACGGGACCTCGCCCTGATCTCCCCCCTCCCCCACCCCGACCAGGCACACACAGCCCGCTTGGCCACCCGCTCCACCACAGCCCGTCACGAGGACCCAGCGGGATCCGCCGAAACCGCCGCGGAAACGGGCCGGCTGATCAGAACACTCGCCGACGAGAACGGCCCCCTGGCAGATGTGCGCCACCTCGTCGAACACGCCGCGCACCGCCTCGATGGCCCGCGAGGCTTCGACGGGCCGGCAGCCGGACACCGACTGGAGTGGATCGCACGGCGCGTGCACGGCATCCAGGAGGATCTCCGCGGCATCGCGGACACGATCCCCAACTCTGCGAACGAATTCCGGCGGGCCGCGGCCGCACCTCCGCTGGCCCACCGCGCCACCCGCGCCCTCCACACGCCCAGACTCGTCCGCTGACCCTTCGCCCGTCCGCACGGGCGGCCCCCGCATCCCTCAGACCGTGCCCGCGTCCCGGGAGCACACGAAGGCGCCGGATGCCGTCACCCTCCCGCCTCCGGCGCCTTCTGCGCCGTAGCGGGCCACCTACTACCCGGCCGGTCACCGGCACTCACGCCCACCGTTTCCCTCATCTCCCGGAGTTCTTGTTGATCGTTGTTGTCTCCGCCCTGCGCACCACCCTGGAAGATTCCCTGGCCGCCCGCGGTGAACGCGTTCTGGCCGTGGTGCCCGAAGCTGTTCTGGCCGAGCGCCGAATCTCGGCCGGCGGGCGGTACATGGTGCGGGCAATATCGGACTGGGACGACCTCGGCCAGTTGGTGAGGCTGGCCGACACACTGGGCGACCTGCCTTTGCGCGCGGTGGAGACCATCGACGAGCCGTGCCTTCGCCCGGCGGCCCTGCTGCGCGGCCTGCTGCAGCTCCACGGCGGCCTCACCTGGGCACAGTCCGTCGCCGCCACCGACAAGGCAGTCCAGAAGGATCTCCTCGGGCGGTCCGGTGTGCCCGTCACCGGGCACCGCCGGACCACCACCGTGGCCGGCGCCGCGGACGCGGCAGCCCGCCACCTGGGTTGGCCGGTGGTGGTCAAGCCCCGCCGCGGCTTCGGGACGCTGGGCACCCACGTCGTCCGCGACCGGACGCACCTGGACGAGCTCCTTGCCGCAGGGGCGTTCGCGGGCACCGCGGGCCTGCCGGCGTGGATGATCGCCTCCGGACTGGACCGGCCGGCCGACGAGGTCCCGGGCGGGCTACTGGTCGAAGCCCTCGTCCGTGTCCGGGCCGAGTACCACGTCGAGATCCTGCGCGATCACGGTCGGGAGCTGTACGCCCTACCCGCTCGGTACGTCGCCCCGGTGCTCGGCAGCCCGCTGGTCGGCTCCGTTCTGCTCCAGCCCGGCCCCGAGCACGACGCGACCACCGCGCTGGCTCGCGCCGCCGCCGACGCCCTGAACCTGACCACCGGCTTCGCCCACGTCGAAGTTCTGCGCGACGAGCAGGGTGTATGGCGGGTCGGGGAGATCGGCCTGCGACCGGGCGGAGCGCGCGTGCCGCACCTGCTCCGCCTGCACCACAAGGTCGACGTGCCTGAACTGGCCGCCGACCTGGCTACTGGCACCCGCCCGCAGGTCCGGCTGTCCACGGCTACGCAGACCACCGCCTGGGTGTCGGCGGTCACCCCGTCCGGCATCGTCACCGCCATCACCCCCGCGGAAGAGATCCGGCGCCTGCCGGGCGTCATCGACGCCCACACCGACCTGCACCCCGGCGCCACAGCCGGCGGGCCGCACGGCAGCACCGCCCTGGCCACCCACGTCTTCACCCAAGGCGCCACCGCCGAGCAGGCCGAACAGGCGGCCTTGGACGCCATCAAGGCATGGCGCGTGGACATCGCCGCCCGTGCCGAACGCCAGCCCTCCTAAGCCCAGCCACCGCTCACCGCTGAAAGGCCCCACCCTGCACGTTCTCGTCCTCGCCACCGGCAACCCCACCATGGAAACCGCTCTCCTGACGGCCGGACACACCGTCACCCTCCTGACTCCCGCGCCCGGCCCCGACCACCCGCCGCCCGGTGTCCAGGTGCACACCATCAGACACTGGGACGACCTCGACGCCCTCACGGCCTTGGAACCCTCGCTACCCCCGGTCGGCGCGGTCGCCACGATCGACGAGCAGTGCATCGTCGCCGCCGCCCACCTACGCCACCTGCGCGGCCTGCCGGGCCTCGGCGTGGACGCCGCCCACCGCTACACCGACAAGCACCTGATGAAGAACGCGCTGCTGGCTGCCGGTCTGCCAGTCGCCGGCCACCAGTTGGTCCACCACGCGAACGAGATTCCCGCCGCCGCGGCGGTTCTGGGCTGGCCCGTGATCGTCAAACCCCGCGCGGGCGCAGCCACCTGGAACACCTTCGTCATCCGCTCAGAGATCCACCTCGGTGAACTCCTCAACGCGGGCGCCTTCGACTCCCGCGTCCCCGACGTCACCGGCCGCTTCCACGCCGGCCACGCCCTGGACTCCCTGCACGGCGCCCAGGATGGCTTCCTCGTCGAGACCTTCCTGGACCTGGCCGACGAATACTTCGTCGACCTGTACGCCCACGACGGCGAGATCCTGCTGGCGGCCCCCGGACGCTACGACCAGCCGCTCTTGCGCACCGTCGGATCCGCCTCCTACGACACCGTCCTGCCCCCCGACCACCCCGAAGCCCCCGCGGTGACCGACCTCGCCCGCCGCGCCGCCGCCGCGCTCGGCGCCCAGACCGGCGCCGTGCACTGCGAGATCCTGCGCACCACCGACGGCCGGCTGCACGTCGGAGAAGCCGCCGCCCGCCCCGGCGGCGACTGCATCACCGAACTCACAGGCCTGATGTACGGCATCAACGTCCCCGCAACGCTCGCCGCCCTCGCCACCGGCCAACGCCCTGCCCTGACCGCGGTACCCCGATACCCCGCCCTGACCGCCGTCATGATCGCCGCACCGCCCGGGACCGTCACCCACGCGGCCACCGCCCAGAGCATCGAGCAGCTTCCCGGCGTTATCGCCGCGACGATCAACCTCCGTCCCGGCGAACCCGTCCCGGCCACCGCGGGCACCGTCACCGGAGCCGGCCGTATCCTCTACCGCCCCCGCGACCTGACCCAGCTGGACCGGGAGGTCACAGACCTACGCGCCGCTCTCGACATCCAGGTCACACCAGCCCCGGCGGCTGTCGCGTCCGAGCGCTGACCCATCCTTCTCCAATACCCGGGCGCATCGGCCCGTGCCGGTAGTGCCCTTGCCCGACGACAACCACCGCCAAGCCGCCAGGCCGGGCCTGCGGCGCGGTGCACGTGACCGGGTTCCGCGCCACAATCGACCCCGGCGTCGTCGACGAGGCGGCGCTCGCCGCCTTCGCCGGACCGGTCACCCACGCGGTGCCGCCGCAACCTGCCGGCCCGGCGCAGGCGTCCGCTGCTGAACCCCTGGCCAGCGGCTGCAGCCCCCCTCGCGTCCGCCTCCAGGAAAGGAGCGCCCCTGCCGTCAGCTGCCTTCACCGCTGATTTCGCCCGCGAAGCCGCGCGCCAGATCGACCGGCTCGCCGAACACCTCGGGGCAGCCGGCCCCGACGAAACCCGCCAGATCCTCAGCGACGCGACCACCTCGGAGGACGGTGTGCTCGGCCGGGTCGTGATGCTGCTGGCCACCGCCTCCTACCGCGCCCAGCACCACGGTGACCCCCACGCCGGCTTGTACGGGCAGGCCGCCGACGACCTGTACGACCTCGTCCTTCGCCTGGACGCCGAACTCAACCCGGCCCTCACTCCTGCGTCAGAACCAGCCGCTCTGACCACCACACCGGTCCCGGCGAGGCGGACGCGATGAAGCAGCGGCAACCGCGCTGGGGACCGGCCGCCATGGCTGGCGACGTGCCCCGCCAGCACTACTTGGTCCGGCCCCGGCACCTTGCCGGAGGCGGCGACCTCACCCACATCACCGCCTACCTGGCCGGGGCTGGTTGGAAGAACCGCACCCCCAAGTCCGGCGCACCGCTCGTGCTCGAAAGCCCCGACAAGTTCGTGCGGGTCGGCTACAGCTCCCACACCAGCCCGCCGATGTGGATCGTTTCCGGCGCCCCTCCCGGTCAGCCCGCCTGGCACGCCACCCTCGGCGCCGCCGTCCCGGTGGAGATTCTCGCCGGCCTGACCGACGCCCTCGCAGGGCCGCGCCCCGCCCACGCACCCGACGCCCTGGGCCGGGCCACCGCCCTCGGGCGGAAGCCCGGCAAGGGTGGGGAGCAGCAGAGCGCCGACCACCCCGAAGGCACTGCGAGCCTGCAGTACCGACGCGAAGGCGACACCGCAATCTGGATGGCCAGCGCCCACACACCTGGCACCAGGGGCCGCAGCGTTCCGCTGCGGACTGCCGGTTTCTCCGAGCACACTCCGCTGCACGCGGTCGAAGGGTTCGCTGCCGCGCTCGCCGACCCCCAACCGGTCCTGCGCCCGCCGGGCCGGATCCCGTTCGCCAGCGCCCCGCACGTCGCAACCACCGCGTACGCGGTGCTGCCCTGCCAGCTCGCCGCCTGGCACCAGACCCGTACTGCCGCAGGGCGCGCCGCGGCCTGGGCTCGTTCCGCCCGCACCCTCGCCACCGCCCGCCTGCGCCCCCGCCCTGTCCGGATCCGGCAGGCAGTCCCACTTCCGCCGCTGCCAGCAGTCCCGCCCGGCCCAGCAGCCCCGCCCCGCGCCACACACCCGCCAAGGAGCCGATGGCCCACCTCCACCCCACCACCCCGGTCCGGCGCCGCCCTCGCGCCCGGATCACTGCGCTGGCGCTGCTGCGTGCCCGCGCCCACCAGCACGCCAACCAGCCCCGGCTAAGGCAGCGGCCTGCGCGCGAGGAGTCCCGGTGACCCGACCACACGCCACGCAGCCCGCAAACAGCGCAGGACCATCGCGGCACTGGCTACCCGCAGGCCGGCCATGAAAAAGACCGTGGCACCCGCGCGCCGCCAACTCCCGCTCCACAGAGAGGCCCTAGTCCTATCGACCCCGCCCACCACCAGCTCCTCCTGGACCGGCTCACCGTCTACGCCCGGGCTGCCGCACACATCCTCCGGGACTGGCACGCCTACACCGACACCCGCGTCGACGACCAAGGCTGGCCACTGGACGACCTTGCGTACGGTCGCCGCCAGCGTCAGCGCGACGCCGACACCTGGCGGGCCTTCGAGCCACTCCGCCCGAACCTGGAGGAACTTCTGGCCCTCGCCGAACGCCAAGTTGCCGCGCTGCCCGCAGCCGAGCGCCAGCCGCACTGGCGCGGCACGCTCACCCGTCTCGACGAAGCCCGGGTCGGCCTGGAGCACGCCCAAGTCCTGTGGCAGGCCGAACGCGACGCGCTGCCAGCCAGCGCCGTGCCCGGCACAGACGGCTACGACGAACCGCTGGCCGAGCGCAACGCCGAAGCCTGGGGCTATCTGTGCGAATGGGCCGACGGCGGCCACGTCCTGAACCAGATCGCCCGAGCCGCCGGCCAAGACCGCGAAGCCGCTGGCCCGTCCGCCGAACACGGCCGCGCCCAGGACCCCGCCGAGCTGCCGCCGCAGCCGCCCGGTCATCCCCAGCACAGGCGCCTGCGCTGACCCCGTCGGCAACCGCACCCACAACAGCGTCCCCGATCCATCCTTGGAGTTCTCACCATCGAGCCCGTCCGCATCACCGTCGGCCAGCACCACGCGCTGGGCCTGCTCGCTCTGACCACCGAAGAAGAGCCCGGCGTCGAGCACGACCTGCTCAGCCACGCCGGCTTCACCCTGCAGCCCGGCGACTTCCGCTACACCCTGCCCGCCACCCCCAACGACCCCACCGCGATCCGCACGGCAGTGACCAGGCTCCGCTCCGACGCCCGGCATCTGGGCATCCGGATCGGCATCGACGCTGGCCTGGCCGCCGCGCTCGAACGCAGCCCAGGGCCCCAGGCGCAGCCGGGTGCCAAGCGCGGCCCTGCCGCTCCGGAGGGTCCCGCTCTGACCACGGCGGCTTACGGCAGGCCGGCGCCGGCCGCCGCGCCCCGCCCGGTCCACTGATCCGGCACCGTCTCGGCAACCACCCCGTCCCGGAAGAAGACGTCCCTGCCCTCCAACCCCGCACGCGGCTCCGGCACGTCAGACCTCACCGACTGGCTGTTCAAGCTCATCATCGGCGCCATCGCCTTCGCCGTCCCCGCCGCCAACGCCGCCTGGCTCGGCGGGAACTGCGCCACCGTCCTGACCCACTCCGGCCCTTGGGCCCCCTACCAGCCGGCCGACGCCCTCCTCCACCCCGACCTGCTCTGGCCCGGTGCCGGCCACACCACCCTGCTCATCGGCCGGTTCATCGCCCCCGGCCTGATCACCGTCGTCCTCGCCGCCGTCGCCGGGCGCTGGTGGTGGCTCCGCCGCAACGGCGGCGGAAGCGGCCGGAGCAAGGCGGTCGCCGGGATGGCCAAGCACCGGGACATCCAGCCCCTTCTCGCCCGGGCGATCACCAACAAAGCCCGGTCCCTGCGTCCCAGCCTGAAAGACACCAAAAGGCCCGATCCCCACCAGACCGGAATCCTGCTCGGCAACCTGGCAGGCACCCGGCACGAGGTCCGGATGGGCTACGAAGACGTAGCCGTCGCGATCATGGCCCCCCGCTCCGGCAAGACCACCTGCCTCGCGATCCCGGCCATCCTCAACTCCCCTGGCCCGGTGATGCTCACCAGCAACAAGGCCGCCGGCGACGCCTACACCGCCACCCTCGACGCCCGCGCGGCCGTGGGGCGGACCTGGACCATGGACCCCCAGCAGATCGCCCATGCCCAGCGCACCTTGTGGTGGAACCCCCTGGCCGGCGCCACCACCCTCGAAGGCGCGGGACGGCTGGCGGGTCACTTCCTCGCCGCTTCGGTGGATGCCTCCCAGCAGGGCGACTTCTGGTCGAAGGCCGCCAGCAACGTCCTGTCGCAGCTCTTCCTGGCCGCCGCCAATGACAGGCGGCCGATCACCGACGTCATGACGTGGCTCGCGTTCCCCGCGGACCGCACCCCGCTGGACATCCTGCGCGACCACCACTTCGGCCCCGTCGCCGCGCAGCTCAAGGGCACGGTGGAAGGACCGCCCGAGACACGCGACGGGATCTACGAGACGGCCAGGCAGTACGCGGCGTGCCTGCTCAACAGCGACATCGCAGCCTGGGTCACCCCCCAGGCTGGCATCCCCGAGTTCGACCCGCAGGCGTTTGTCGGCAGCCGCGACACGCTGTATCTGCTGTCGAAGGACGGCGGTGGCGGCGCGTCGGCGCTGATCGCGGCGTGCGCCGACAGCGTGATGCGCACCGCGACCACCGCCGCCGAACGCGCCGGAGGCCGGCTCGACCCGCCGATGCTGGCAATCCTCGACGAGGCCGCCAACGTCTGCAAGATCAGCGATTTGCCGGACCTGTACTCCCACCTGGGATCCCGCGGGATCATCCCGCTCACGATCCTGCAGTCCTACCGCCAAGGCCAGAAGGTCTGGGGCGACGCAGGTATGGACGCCATGTGGTCGGCCGCCACGATCAAGGTCATCGGCTCCGGGATCGACGACCCCGACTTTGCCGACAAGCTCTCCCGGCTGATCGGCGACCACGACGTCGCCACCACCTCCACCTCAACCTCGGGCTCGGGCAAGTCCACGTCGGTGTCGATGCGCCAGGAACGCATCCTCGCCCCGGACGCGATCCGCTCTCTCGCCAAGGGCTCCGCGCTGCTGTTCGCCACCGGCCTGCGCGCCGCGATGCTCACGCTGCGCCCCTGGTACTCCGAACCCGGCGCCGACGAACTGACGGCTGCTTCCGCTGCCGCCTCCAGAGCCATCACCTCGCGGGCGATAGCCAAGTCGCTGACCAAGGACAACGTCGGGAAGGCAGCATGACCGCCGCCGCGTCCGCCGGACACTGCCTGGCACCCGAACCGAATTCGATCCGGCTGCCATCAGGGCAACTGCACTACACGACCTCGCTGGGCGCGCAGTACAGCGGCGACAGCCAGCATCTTCTGTCCGAACTCGTCCCCGACAGTGTCGACTTGTTCGTGACGTCGCCGCCGTTCCCGCTGCTACGCCCGAAGGAGTACGGCAACGCCGACCAAGAGGCTTACGTCGGGTGGCTGCTGCCGTTCGCGAAGGCCGCCCGCCGCGCCCTGAAACCGGGCGGGAGCCTGGTGCTGGACCTCGGCGGCGCCTACCAGCGCGGCCGGCCCGTGCGTTCCCTGCACCAGTTCCGCGTCCTGCTGGCCCTGGTCGACGAGCTCGGATTCCACCTCGCGCAGGACGTCTACTGGCACAACCCTTCCCGGCTGCCGTCGCCGGCCGAGTGGGTCACCAAGCGCAAGATCCGTGCGAAGGACACCGTCAACACCGTGTGGTGGCTGTCGAAGACGCCGTTCCCGAAGGCCGACACCACCGGTCTGCGGACCCCCTACTCGGCGTCGATGCGACGGCTGCTGGCAGACCCGCGCCGGCACTTCGCGCCCGCCCAGCGGCCTTCGGGGCACCACGTCAGCGACGCCTTCGACGCCGACCGGGGCGGAGCGCTGCCCACCAGCTTGCTCACCGTGCCGACCAGTTCCTCCAACGACACCTACCTGCGCGAGTGCCGCCGCCGCGGCATCCGTCCGCACCCGGCCCGCTTCCCTCCCCGAATCCCGGAGTTCTTCATCCGGCTGTGCACCGACCCCGGCGACCTCGTCGTCGACTTCTTCTCCGGCTCCAACACCACCGGTCAGGCGGCCGAATCCCTCGGCCGGCGCTGGCTGGCCATCGACGTCGACCCCGGCTACGCCACCGTCTCCGCTGCCCGCTTCCCCCACGCCACCATCCAAGGAGGCTTTCCTGACTGACCCGAACACCCTGGAACGGGCCACGCACATCGTCTGGGACTGGAACGGCACCCTCAAGGACGATCTCGGCGACATGGTCTTGGCCATGAACGTCACCCTGGCCGCCCTGGGCAGCCCGCCGGTGGACCGGGCCACCTACCAGAACCTGCACTGCGTGCCCATTCGGGACTTCTATGCCCGGCTCCTCAAGCGCCCGTTGTCGGACGCCGAGTGGGCGCTGGCCGAGCAGACCTACTTGCAGCACATTCGCACGCGTCCAGTACAGCTGCGTGCCGGGGCCGCCGCCTTGCTGGGCACGCTCTCCCGGCTGGGCTACCGGCAGTCGCTGCTGTCGCTGAGTCCGCACGACGTGCTCACCGCGGAAACGCAAGCAGCCGGCGTGGCAGGACTCTTCGAGCGGGTCGACGGCCGGCGCGGTACGGACAGCGGCAAGTCCCGTGCCCTGGCCGACCACCTGGCCCATCTGCCGCATCCTGTCGAACCGCGGCGGGTGGTCGTCGTCGGCGACACCCTGGACGACGCGAGCGCCGCGCACGCCGCCGGGGCTCACGCCGTCCTGTTCGCCAGGGGGCTGCAGCACCCCGACATACTGACCAGCTCGGGTCTGCCGGTCGCCAGCACCCTGCCGGCCGCCGTGCGCACCGGACTCGCTCTCCTCCCGTCGGCCACCGCAGGCCGACCGGTACGGCAGCAGCCCGGGCCCCAGCGCGGAAGGGCGCCCTGCCAATGATCCTCCTCGAACCATGCGACCTGGACGACCTCGACCCCGCTCAGGCGCTGGACGCCGTCACCGCTGACATCCGTGCCCAACAGGCGACCCCTGACGCTGCCGGGTTCTTCACCGCCACCCGCCACACCTCACCCCCTGCATGACCGCCGACTCCTCCAGCCCGCACCCGAAGGACTCCTCCTGACCGATTCCCCTACCTCTCCCGGCTCCTTCGAGGAGCCGGTGCCGACCGCTACTCCCGCCGAGGGCACCCGCTGGATCCAGGACCCCGCCCTGGCGCACAAGCTGTCCGAAGCCGTCGAGTCCCTCCTGGAAAGCGTCCAGCTGATGCTGGAGGACGACTACCCGTTCTCCGCCTCGCTGGAAGGCGGCGGCTTCTACACCTGCGAGCTGCACGACCTGGACTTCGCCTGGGCCCCGCTACTCGAGACCGAGACCGCCCGCCTGGTCGCCGAAGCCGCAACCGACGTCTCGCCGGGACTGTTCGCCCCCGAACTGCCCGCCTTGATCGCAGCGATCGACGCCCAGCCGATGCCCGTCCAGCAGGCCCTGATCGGCAAGGCCACCGCTCGCCACCTGGCCAGACCCGCCGTCCCCACGGCCGGACAGATCACCGCCCAGGTCCACACCACCAGCTCCACCCGCCCCTACGAGATCCCCCTGACCGCCACCCGCGGCCCGCGCCGCTGACCCACCCCGCCATCCGGAGGCCCATGTTCCACAATCGGAAGTTCGCCGTGACGAAGGAAGGGCAGCGCGCTGTGGCCGGGCTGCGGCCTCGCGCAGCGCTGACCACCACCGGATCCGCCGCGTCCGAGGCTGCGGCCGGAAGGAAGGCCCCCCGGTGACCGCGTGCGCACCCGATGCGCGGGTCATGGTCTCGCCCCGCTACATGGCGGGCGCCGGGGACCGGTTCGCCGATGTGCTCGGCCCTCTCATCCACCTGTTCGGGTGGCGTCACGAGCACGACCCGGCCACCGGCAACGTCACCATGGACAGCCCCGAGGGCAGCGTCTTCATCGACTTCCGTCCGCTGCACCCGCTGGGACACTGGGTGACCGTCACCCACCACGAGCCCTACTGGGAAGCGGTCTTCAGCCGGCAAACCCCGCTGGAGGCGGTCGCCGCCGTCACGCAGGCCCTGCCGCACCTGCTCGGCGACCGGCGGCACAGCGACCGCATCCCGATCACGGAGATGCCGCTGGACCGGCTCGCCGACCTGCACGGCTGGGCCGCCGGCGGCAACGGAATACTCACCTCGCCCGACCACTACTGCCGCCTGGAGCACACGCCGGGCCAGGAGATCGGATGGCAGGTCGAGCACGTCTACTTCGAGAACGCGCCGCTGGCCACCTTCACCCAGGACACCCCCGAGGTCATCGTGCGCCAGTTCTTCGCCTACCTGGCGGCGCCTGCCCTGGTGGAGAGGTCCTTCGGCGACGTACCCCTGAGCACGCGCCACGAAGCCAGCGCCAGGGTCGCACCGGTACGCCCAGCCGGAATGGACACCGCACTCGTTCAGGCCCTCGACCGGCTGCTCGGCCCTCCCGGCCGTCCCGGTAGACGCCGTTGAGCAACTCCTTCTCCTGGAGCTGGCCCTGACCGGGACCTACTCCCTGGAACCCGCCGAGCAGCTCTTGGCGCTCGCAGCCGATTTCACCCGCTTCAACGACGCCCACCTCCGTGCCGAGCTCTACCGCCGCGACCCCACCACCGTGCTGAGGCAGCAGACCGACACCGCCCAGCACCTGGCACGGTCCGCTCTCAGCATCATGGAAACCTTCAGCCGCCAGCCGTCGATGTACTGCAGCCCCGTCATCCGTACGGTGCTCGCGCGTGTGCGCCAACTCGCCCACCTGGCCACCGACGCCGCCGACCACCTCATCGACGCCGCCGACATCCTCAACGACACCCGTGAAGGGCTCCCCATCGAGCTGGGCGACGACTTCCTAGTCGTCCTGACCGACCAACAGGCACACCGGCGCTTCGACCTCGTCGCCAGCCTCACCGCTCTGGGCGCGCCCGACGCCGTGGCGACGGCGGAGACCTACGTCGCCGAACGCCGGCACCACGGATTCTGCCCCGCACATCAGCCCCCCAGCCTGTCCGCGACCCAGAACACCATCCTGCGCGCGGTGGCGAACGGGGACGTGGCGATCACCGGCGGCAAGGCCGACCTACGCAGCAAGGATTTCCGAGTCGGCATCACCACCATCCGCTCCCTGGAAAGCCGCGGCCTGGTCGTGCGGGAGGACTGCCCGGACTGGTTCTGCGACGAGCGCGTCCACCTCACCGCGACCGGACGACGCGATCTCGCCGCCTCCTTCGCCCGCCACCGCCCCACCTCCGCGCTGGCCACCACACACCCCGCGGCCCTTCAGGCGAACAGCGCCCCGGCGCCACCTGGACCGGCTCACCTGTCAACTGCCCGCTGAACACGCACCCTGGAGCCCCCACGCCGTCCGACACCCCTTCCGTGCACGACGTCGCCCGTGCGCTCGCCGACCAGATTCCCGGCGCCGCACCCCGCGACGTCACTGTCACTTTCGCCGTCCGGCGCCAGGCCGCCGCCCAGCACCACTACCGCTCCCGCGGCGGCCCCGTGACGGTCTACGCCCAGGCCCTGCATGCCCAGCTCTACGGCCTGCCCACGGACGACCAACCCCTCCCCGCCGCGCTGGACGCGCTCCTGCAAGCCGCGCACACCACCGACGATCCCGAGCAGCAGAGCGCGATCCTGCAGCAGCTCACCGAGCAGCTCCGCAACGCCGCCGAGATCCTCCAATGGGCACGCAACCACGCCCACTGGCGTCAACTACCCAGTCCTGCATGGGAATGGCTGCGCGACGCCACCGACCAGATGCGGGCTCTCGCCGACGGCCTGGACACCGTCCGGCCCGCCTTCACCGCCGAACCGCCGACGCTCGCGGCACCACCCCAGCCGGTCCGACAGCCCATTGGCCAGAAAGCCGCTGCCACTAATGCCGCCCCTTCGACTGGCCGCCACCGCTGACCCTCCAGGCCGCCGGTCAGCAGGCACCATCCGCCGGCACCGAGCCCGCCCGCCCACTCGCCTGGGCTTCGAGGAAGCCACCGGGACGGTCACGGGCATCGCGAGGCGCCTGGCCGACGCCCCCGAACATCAGCGCCGCCTCGGCCCGCCTGAACGCCCCGAGCAACCGGACGCCGACGCCGTCGGTTCCGTCCCGCACCCGCACGAGGCCAACGGCCGACCCCGGGCCCGCTGCCCCCCGCTCACGAAGACAGGAATTCCCGCACACCCTTGACAAACCCCACCAACCCTACCTACCGCATCCTTTCTCTCGGCGCCGGAGTGCAGTCCACCACACTGCTCGCGCTCTCCGCCGAGGGAAGCCTCCCACGGATCGACTACGCGATATTCGCCGACACCGGATGGGAACCCAAAGGCGTCTATGAACATCTCGAACGCATTGAGCGCGAGATAGCCGAACCCGCAGGCATACCAATCCTCCGGGTGGCGACCGGAAACATCAGAAATGATGCGCTCGACCCTAAGCACCGGTTCGCTTCCATGCCGCTCTACATCCTCAACAAGGACGGCCGGCCTGGGATGACGCGGCGCCAGTGCACCGGCGAATACAAGATCAAACCAATAAAGAAGCAGGTCCGGGACATCTTGGGACACCCCTATCCTCAGCGTATCCCGAAGGGCGTGTTCGTCGAGCAGTGGGTCGGAATCTCCAGGGACGAGTTCCATCGGGCGAAGGACGCTGACGTCGCCTACATGCACAACCGGCACCCCCTCATTGTGGACATGGACTGGTCCCGTGCCGACTGCACCGCCTATCTGCAATCACGCGGGCTGGCGGACACTCCCAAATCGAGCTGCCTGGGCTGTCCGTTCCATGGAAATCAGCAGTGGAGGAATATCCGGGATCATTCTCCGGAGGAGTGGGCGGACGTCGTCGCGTTCGACGCGGCGATCCGGGCCGGGAACGCCCCCGCGAACGCGTCGGGCAACCCCTTGTTGGGGCAGGCGTTCCTGCACCGCTCCCGCGTCCCCCTGGACCAGGCCCCGATCGACCACATCACCGCCCGCGAATGGGCCCAGCGGCAAGCCGCCCTCGACACCAAGGCCCCCGGCGAACCCCTCAAGGAGCTGGAGGACGGCGTCACGGACGGCTGCTCGCCATGGACGTGCCGCGGCGACGAACCACAGCACGGTCAGGATGACTTCGGACTGACCGCGTGAACCGCGGCCTGGTCCTGGACCTGTTCGCCGGGCCGGGCGGCTGGTCCTACGCCGCCTCCGTGCTCGGCGTTCGGGACATCGGGCTGGAGTGGGACCCGTGGGCGTGCCAGACCAGGGCGGCTGCCGGGCTGCTGACCATCCGCACCGACGTCGCGATGTACCCGGTGCGGCCGTTCGCCGGGAAGACGTGGGGGCTGATCGCCTCCCCGCCGTGCCAGGCATGGTCCATGGCCGGCAAACGACTCGGGCTGCTCGACAAGCCGCTGGTCCATCAGGCCGTGGCCGATTTCGCCGCCGGCCGCGACACCCGCGCCCACCTGCTGACCGCGTGCCGGGACGAGCGCTCCCTGCTGGCCGCCGAACCGATGCGCTACCTGCACGCCCTGCACCAGGCCGGACAGCCCGAATGGGTCCTCATGGAGGAGGTGCCCGACGTGCTGCCCCTGTGGCGCCAATACGCCGCGATACTCCGGAGCTGGGGATTCTCCGCCTGGACGGGCATCCTGAACGCGGCCGACTACGGAGTGCCGCAGACCCGGCGTCGGGCGATCCTGATCGCCTCCCGGGTCCGCACCGCCGTCCCGCCCGAGCCGACCCACGCCGCGGTTCCGGAGCCGGAGTCGCTTTTCGGCCCGGGCCGCCGGCGGTGGGTCAGCATGGCGCAGGCCCTGGGCTGGGGCGCCACCGACCGGCCGGTGCCGACCGTGTGCGCCGGCGGCGGACCCGGCGGGGGCCCAGAACCCTTCCCCTCCGGATCGAGGAAGACCCTCACCGACGCCCGGGACCGCGGTACCTGGAAAAGCCACCCCGCCCCGGCAGACCTCGCGCTCCGCTCCCGGCGGGACGGACTCGGGTGGGCCCAGCACGGGTCACGCGACAACCGGCCCGCGAACGCACCCGCGCCGACGTTCAGCGCCGAGGCCCACCGCTGGTCGTGGTCGCTGCGCAGCAACAACCAAACCAACGCCACCGTGCGCAGCTCCGACGAACCGGCGGGCACGCTGTTCTTCGGCCACCGCGCGAACGAGTGCTTGTGGGTCGCCGAACCCCGACTCGACACCACGGCTTCTTCAGAGCAGGACCCGGGCGGGGTGCCGGATCCGATCCGGATCACCGCGGTCGAGGCGGGCGTGTTGCAGTCCTTCCCCGCCGGCTTTCCCTGGGCCGGGAACAAAGGCCAGCAGTTCTCCCAGATCGGCAACGCCGTGCCGCCCCGGCTCGCCGCCCATCTGCTCGCCCCCCACCTCGGCGCCACCTTCAACCGCGACGACTTCACCTTGGCCTCCTGATGACCACCCACGACACCGCCGACCTCGACGAGCGTGGCGAACCGGAACCTCCCGGTGCCCTGCACTACGCCGAACAAGCACTGCTGGGCGCCCTGCTGCTCGACCCCGAACAGCTCGCCGGCGTGCCGGACCTGCGGTCCGACCACTTCGCCAACCCCTCCCACAGCGCGCTGTTCGCGGCCATGCGCACCCTCACCCCACCCGACCCGGACGCCCACCGGGCGAGCCCGGTATGGCTGACGGCCGTGCTGAAGACCGCGGCGACCACGGCGCTGGGACTGGACGCCCCCTACATCCACACCCTCATCAACGCCTGCCCGAGACCCGAACACGCCCCCGTCTACGCCCAGATGATCCGCGCCGAACATGTCCGCCGGGCCCTGCGCGAGCACGCGATGCAGATGGAACAGCTCGCCGACGACAGCACGCTCCCCGAACCGGCAACCGTGGTGCTGGAGCAGGCCGACGCCCTCGGGCGATTCCTGGACCGCGCCGAACCCCAGTGGCCGCGCCAATCCGGACCCGTGCCCAGAGCAGCTCCGGCGCCAGCGAACGAAGTCCTGGCCGAGGAGGACCTCGACGCCGAACGCCTCCTCCTGGCCGCCGGTACCGCCCACCCCGAAGACCTCGCCCGCATGGGCTGGCTGCACCCCGAGGACTTCCGCCTCCCCCTGCACCGGGACCTGTACCGGTGCCTGACCGCGATGACCCGGCACGGCGACCCGATCGACCCGATCACCGTGCTGTGGAACGCCCAGCAGCACGCCGCCCTGCACGGCACCGACCCCGCCCGCGTTCTGGACTTCCTCCACCAGGCCGCCGGCTCAGCCGAGCACTGGGCCGAACACCTCTACATCCGCGCCCTGCTGACCACCGCCCGCACCGCCGGACACGAGATCACCGCCCTCACCGACGACCCCGCACACGCCCCCCACCACCTCATCCCCGCGGCCCGCCGCGCCCTGGCCCCACTCGCGCGCATACGCGCCCGACGTCGCGCACCTCCAACCACTGCGACTGCGCCGGTCGCCGCCCCGCGGCCTCCGGCGCTAGCCGCCAGCACGCCTCAACACGCCACCCGATGACGGAGCAACCCGGCGGACGGGCCGACGCCGCTCACGACAACAGCACCGTCACCCTCACCGGACACCGCGATGACCAACGCCGGCGTAGAAGCGCACAGACGCCGGAAGGCCAACTACGGTCCGCCCGTACCGGCCGCGCACCGCCGAGTCCCGCACCCCAGAGCACGGCCGGCGCCGGCCGCCCAAGCCCTCCAAGCCCCGAACCGAACATCACGGAGACATCCTGACCCCGCATCCCCATGAATCCGTCGCCAACCCCAAGGCCAGCGCTGCGACACTGCACGAACGCGCCGGACACCTCACAGCAGTCGACACCGATCAGCTCGACCAACTCCTCGAACACCTCCTGCAGGACGGCGGCCTGCTCCACGCCGTCCAGCGGGTCATCGCCCGTGCCCGCACCGCGCTCGACCCCTACCTCGACGAGACCCACCCCAACCCTGTCCCCGCGTACACGCTCATGCATGCGCTGGCCAGGATCGACCAGGACCTGACCGACTGCCGCAGGGAAGCGCTCGAAGCCCTGTCGACGACCCGCACCCTCATCGTCCAGGAGCCTTCGCCCGTCCATGAGGCGGCAGCGCCAGCAAAGTGCGCAGCTCAGCCGTTCGTGCCGCTCCGGCATGCCAGCACCGGCGAGATCACCACCACCGGCTACAACGCCGCCGCCCGGCGGATCCTGCTCCAGTCCGGCTTCGAGGAGACACCTGGCTGAGCCCGCCCAACCGGCGGAAATGAGGCCAGACCGCAGCCGCGGGCCTGCTCAGCAGCCATCGAACCGCTCGCCGCCGACCCCGCCTCAATAGGGCCGGCGACAAGACCTCTAGCACCGAGGCCGCCCCGCACCTGCACTGCCAACCCCACCTGCACGACGACCCGTTGAAGGATCCCCTAATTGACCACACCTGGACCGCCCGTCACTCCAGCACTCACCAAGGGCGGCGAGCTTCGGGCCAAGGTGGCCCAATTGCTGGCCGCCCGGCCTGCGGACAACCTCACCATCGGGGACATGGCAAGGCAGTTGGGCCACTCCCACGGAGCCGTCCGTAACGCCGCCCTCACCCTGGTGCGACGCGGCGAGGCCGACCAGCACGGCACCGGACAGCCACGGTTCCGCGCGAACGGGAAGACCGCCGCAGCCGCACGGGCCGCAGTTATCAGCCCACCGGGAACCCACGCTCCCCGCGCCCAAACGGCCACCGCCCGCCCCAGCGCCCCCGCAGCCAGCAAGCCCCAGCAGGGCGGCCCGATCCGCCGCGCGGGAGGCCAGCTCTACCACCCGAGGGAGCTGGCCGACCTGCCCGACGTCGAGGCGCTGAATCGCCTGCGCGACGCCGACGTGCCGGTACTGCTCTACGGTCCCCCGGGAACCGGCAAGACGTCTCTGGTGGAGGCGGCGTTCCCGGACCTGATCACCGTCGCCGGCGATGGCGACACCACGGTCGGCGACCTGATCGGCGAGTACACGCAGGCCGACGCGGGAGGCTACGTGTTCCAGTACGGTCCGCTGGTCACCGCGATGACCGAGGGCCGCGCCCTGCTTGTCGACGACGCCACCTTGATCTCGCCGAAGGTGCTGGCCGCCCTCTACCCGGCCATGGACGGGCGCCGCCAGATCCAGGTCAAAGCCCACAAGGGCGAGACCATCAAGGCCGAGCCTGGCTTCTATGTCGTGGCGGGCCACAACCCGGGCGTGCACGGCGCCGTGCTGACCGAAGCGCTCGCGAGCCGGTTCAGCGTGCAGATCCAGGTCGGCACAGACTACGACCTCGCCCTGGCCCTGAAGATCGACGCCCGGGTGGTCCGCATCGCCCGGCATCTCGCGAGCCAGGTCGAACTCGGCGAGCTGGGCTGGGCCCCGCAGCTGCGGGAACTGCTCAGCTACCACAAGACCGAGGCCGTCCTCGGCACCAGGGCCGCGCTCGCGAACTTGATCGGCATCGCCCCTGTGGAAGACCGCGACGCCGTCGCCGACGCTGTCAGAAAGATGGCCGGCGTCCAGCAGGTCGCGCCCCTCACCCTGGGCCGGCAGCTGTCCGCTACAAGCGCGTCGGCCGCCCGGCAGCCCCCGGGCAGCGCCGGACCCGCACGCAGGAGCTCGAGATGAGCGCCCATCACCACGTCCAGTCCTCCGACACCGCCCCCGACGACGACGCCGACCTCGCGCGTTGGGACGACGACGGCGCACCGCCCGCACAGCCCCGTTCCTCCCCGGCCGCGTGGCTGCGTGTGGGAGCCGAGCTCGGCGATCGGCTGGTCGCCCTGTCCGGCCGCCAGGACCTTCTAGTCACCTGCCGTCCCGGCACCCGCAGCGGCGCACCGGCTGCCTACTTCCCCCGCTTGGCGGAGATCGAGTTCGACGCCGGTCTGTTCGCACCTCTGCAACCCCACGAGGTGCGTCCGCGGATCGTGGGCGACGAGGAGCGCTATCCCGCCGCCTGGGGAGTGCTCGTCCACGAGGCCGCGCACGCGGCCCACTCCGTGTGGGAGCAGCCGGCCGACGCGGAACCCCGCCTCGTCGAGGCCGCGCTGCTGCTGGAGGAGAGCCGCATCGAGGGCTCCCATCTGATCAGACGGCCCACCGACCGCACGTACCTGCGCACCAGCGCGCGGACCCTGGTCATGCCCGACATCGCCAACCCCGCCTTTACGGGCGTCGAGCAGGCCGCCAGTGCGGCGGCCCTCATCCTCGGCCGCCGAGACGCCGGCATCCTGGACGCCGGCGAGACCACAGCCGTCGCCGACCTGTGCGAAAGGGTCCTGGGCGCCGACCTGCTGGCCACCCTCACCGGCATCTGGACCGCAGCCCACCGGTGCGCCGACCACGACGCCACCACCATGCTCGCGCACGCCCACGACTGGTGCGACGCCCTAGACGCCGCCCGGCCCGCCCTGCCCGCCGCGCCGGAAGATCTCACCGATCTGCTGTCCGGCGCCGTGGCGGTCGTCATGGACAACATGGCCGCCAACGACGCGGCCGACCTTGCGGCACAGGCTGCCGTGAACAACGCCGTGGCCGCGCGGGCGGAGGCACAGACCCGGGCCCGCGCCCAGCAGGCCGGCCAGCGACGCCGGGCCGCCGCCACCGCCAAGTCAGTCTTCAACTCCCGCGGCACCACGGTCAGCCCCGACGGCACACCGCGGCCCTCCGGGAACCCGATCACCGGCAGCCGCAAGCCCACCGCTGCCGAGCAGAGCGCCGCCGCGCGCCTAAGCCGCGCCCTTCGCGCCGCCGCCTACCGACAACGCACCGAGGAACACACCACCAGCCCCACTCCTCCCGGCCGCCTCAACATGCGCCAAGCCCTCGCCCGCGACGCCCAGCGCGCCGCCGGCTCGATACCCACCGCAGAACCGTTCACCCACATCCGCCGCCGCAACTCCCCCACCCCGCCGCTGCGCGTGGGCATCGCCGTCGACGTCTCCGGCTCCATGCGTGCCGCCTGCGGGCCCGTCGCGTCCGCTGCCTGGATCGTGGCCCGCGCAGCGGCCCTGACCGACCCCGACTCCCGCACCGCCACCATCGCCTACGACATGCATCTGACCGCACTGACCCGCCCCACCCACCGGGCGCCAGAGCGCGTGACGACGTTCAATGCCAACGGCGGCAACCACAACCTCGGCGACGCCATCGACGCACTCGACCACGGTCTCGACCTCAGCCGCCCCGGCACCGGCCGCCTCCTCGTGATCGTCACCGACGCCCGCTACACCGCCGGCGAAACCGACAACGCCGTCACCCGCATCAAACGCCTCACCACCGCCGGCTGCGCCGTACTCCAGCTCACCCTCACCAAGGAGTCCCTCCACCTGCCGGGGACCACCCCGCTCCACCTGCCCAAGCCCTCCAGTGCCCCCGCCGCCATCGCCAAAGCCGCCACCGATGCCATCCGCAGAACACGCTGAGATACCGTCACAGGACCATGGTGATCGGATGCAGCAGCCCCCATCCGCCAACGCGCCGTCCCCCAACCAACTCACCTTCACGTGACGGGGCGTTCGTCCGCGGCAGCCCGAGCTGATCGAGGGCACCTACGCCGACTCCCTGCTGTACCGGATTACTGAGACCAAGATCGTCCCTGACGGGGGTGTGAGCCGCGTTGGAGGGCGCGTTCTCCGGCGGCCGGACCGAGGGCTCCCTCGAGGCGTTCGCCCTGGCGATCGCCATCCCCGGGTCGCCCGTCGGCTGGTTCTACGACATCCGCTCCCGCAAGCCCGGCCTCGAAGACTGGTTCGTCCGGCACGTCACGCTGGCCGAGGCCATCGCCGCGGGCGGATCAGCCCGGCATGGGCCGAGCAGCGCCGCCGGGAGGACCTGATCACGCGCATGGGGCGCTCACCGGACGAGGGCGACGCGGTCGTGAAGGCGGCGTGGGCGGAGAACCTGGCGGTCGCCTCGGTCCAACCCCCAGCAGGCCGGTACGGGCGCAGCATCGCGTCCCGACGAAGCCAACGGCAGATTCACAGCTCAGGAACCACGGCAGGGAGGCCCGCCCGGAACGAGTGGCAGGAACCAGCGCGCGGATTAGTACACAGGATTGTGCTCGCCCAAGGTTGTGCACTAACTAGCCACCACGGTATTAATTTACACGCGGCATAGTTAGCAACTATGAGGCCCGCAAGCAAAGGCATAGCCAGTTATTCAGCGGTAATAAGTGGACTTAATCCACTATGTCCCGATAAATAATGGTGTGCTACGCTCGCTAATCTCGGCCGCAAATAAGGAGAGCCCCGCCCTAGCTGCCAGGCGAGACGGGGCCTCCTCGGTGAGTGGCTGAGGCGAGGCCCGGCCCTTGGTCGGGCCTCGCTGCCGTTCGTCCACCTACCGGTCCAAGAAGCGGTCCAGGTAGTACAGAACGCGCAGCAGCAGCCCAGCACGGTTCAGATCTCGATCGAACCAATCTGGCGCCTCACGCATCACCGGTCGCTTCTTGCCCCGCTTGGGGCGGCGGCCGGCTGCCATCTTCCTCACCTCCCTCCACACTCGAACAGCGCGAAGTTCCACCCCAATTGGGGCGGCGGTGATCGCTCGACTTTAGCGCACGGCCGCGTTCGCCACCTAGGCGACGACGAATGCTCGTATTACCCCGAGTGAGAATAGGCGTGGAGTTACATCGAACTTACGGTGCGTCAGATACACGCCTTGCGCGCCCCGCTGACTGCACCGCACCAAGCGGGGACCCCGGGCCGCCTCGCTAGAACGGCCCCGGGGGGCGCCGCGGCCACACCGTGCGATCCATCGTCCCTCCTCGCGCTGGCGCACTGCCGCGTTCACCCTCATGGCGTGCGTGTACTACGGCAGACTGGTGGGTCGGCGGCGCGATCCTCGCCACCAAGGGCGCCGGTGACCAGTCGTGGCAGTTCCGCGCGCGGGACATGTACCACGCGGTGCCGGAGGTGCGTTTCGCCACCGGGTGGATCGGCAACGCCGTGAGCCGGGAACGACTGTTCGCCGGTCGACGGGCGGACGACGACACGATCGAACCCGCCCCCGACAACCATCGCGGATCGCCGGGGCCCGGACGGGCAGGCCAAGATGCTGGGGCCTTCGGACGCCACCTGACCGTCCGGGCGAAAGGTGGATCGTCGTGCGCCCAACGCCGACGTCCTGTCCCCCTACGCGGCCGAGGACGGCCACGACTGGCGTGTGCTGTCGGTCACGGAGGTACGCCAGCAGCCCGGGAAGCTCGTCGCCGAGATCGACGGCGACGAGGTCCCGATCTCCGAAGGCGACCCCGACGCGATGGGCCCCGAAGGGCCCGTGGCGCTGCAGGCGTGGGAGCCCGACCTCGAGCGCGCCATCGAGGCAGACTCGCCCGTCCGCTCCAACCTGGACTTGATGGAAGAGCTGGTGCTGCTCAACGCCGCGGTCAAGGCCATCGCCCGCAGCCAGATCACAGGGCGCGGGGTGCTCATCATCCCCAAGGGCTCACGGTTCCCAACCAAGGCCAAGACCCAAGGCGACCCCGAAAACGACCTGATCGAGATCTTCATGCAGGTCGCCGAGACCGCGATCCGCGACCCCGAGTCCGCGCCGACCTGGCCGGCCCCGCCACCGGTCACGACGCGGACACCGCGGACGCCCCGACCAGACAACGGGGCGGACACCACGGACAGCCGGGCGGACATGACAGGCACCGGAACAGGAACGCCCAGGCCACCCGCAGGCGGATTGGGCGGATACCACCCAGACACCCGGGTGGACAGGTGTGTCCGCGGGGCGAGGCGATAACCGGCGCGTTCGACCCGAAAATTTCCCTCTCTTGACGTCAGTGTGCCGTGGTGCGGATGGGACAGCCGGTGTACGGTCGAGGCAGCTGTCATGGTTCCGAAGTACCGGTCGCCCGTGCGAGTGTGCACGGGCGATTTTGCTGCTCAGCGTCTCTGAGGACCAGGGCGATCACCTCCGGCTTCCGCACGGTGTGGAAGCCGATCTCGAACCCCCTTGGAGGGCGACATGGCCAGCGGAACCGTCAAGTGGTTCAACTCGGAAAAGGGCTTCGGCTTCATCGAGCAGGACGGCGGAGGCCCTGACGTCTTCGCCCACTACTCCAACATCGCCAGCTCCGGATTCCGCGAGCTCCACGAAGGCCAGAAGGTGAACTTCGACGTCACCCAGGGCCAAAAGGGCCCCCAGGCGGAGAACATCACCCCCGCCTGATTCGTAAATAGATCGCGTCCAAGGTCGAGAAGCCCGATCCGCCTTCGATTTACAGGCCAACAGGGTGGGGCTCGGCCTCCGGACTACTGACCCCACACGCTGTTGAGCGCCCGCCCGCAGCACATGCCGGGCGGGCGCTGCGCCTTCCAGGGGCTGGATCCTGGTGGACGCGGGCCGCGGCACCGGCCTGTGGCTGGCAGCCTCCTCACCCTGCGCTTGGACGCCTTCGACCTCTCCCCGGTCGCCATCGCCCAGGCCGCCGACAGAGACCCCGCTTCGGAATACCGGCCGACCGGACCACCTTCCATGTCACCGAGCTGGAGAACCCCGGCCTGTCCGACGACTGTTCCCACGGCACCCTGTGTGTGGACGCCCTCGGGGGCGTCGCCGACCTGGATGTGGCGATACGTGCACTCGGCCGTGTCCTGGCCCCAGGCGGCCGACTCCTGATCACCCGGGCCACAGGTCGAAGAACCACCTCGGCCTGGCCCGAGACGGCCCGCGCCCGCCGCGCGGTCCTGCTGACCCTACGGCGCCCCATGTCCTCCCCTGCCAGCACCACCGCGGCCGATACCATGACCACGCCCGGCCCCCAACCCGCCATAAGGACCGCTCAGTGAGCCAGCACGATGTCCGTGCCGCGGTATTCTCGGCCGGGTCCTGGGGCACCGCCGCGGCCAAGATCCTCGCCGACGCCGGGAGCAGCGTCATCATGCACGCCCGCCGCGGCGAAATCGCCGACGGGATCAACAGGCATCACTACAACCCGGACTGCTTCCCAGACATTGCGCTGCCCACCACGCTGACCGCGACGACCGACCCAGCCGCCGCGCCGGACGGCGCCGACTTCCTGGTGCTGTCCATTCCGGCACAGAGCCTGCGGGCCAACCTCGCCGCATGGGCGCCGCACATCGGCCCGGACACCGTGATCATGTCGCTGATGAAGGGCATCGAGCAGGACAGCCACCTACGGGCGAGCCAGATCATCACCGAGGTGGCCGGCGTCTCGGCCGACCGGGTCGCGGTGCTGACCGGCCCAAACCTGGCGCGCGAGATCATGACTGGCCAGCCTGCCGCGACCACCGTCGCCTGCACCGACGAGGACGCCGCCCGCCGCTTCCAACGGCATGTCACACCCCGTACTTCCGGCCCTACACCAGCACTGACGTGACCGGCTGCGGGCTGGGCGGCGCGGTGAAGAGCGTCATCGCCCTCGCGGTCGGCATCGCCTCCGGTATGCGCCTGGGCGACAACACCAAGGCCAT
Organism: Actinacidiphila rubida; assembly: GCF_900110255.1. Classification (GTDB taxonomy): domain Bacteria; phylum Actinomycetota; class Actinomycetes; order Streptomycetales; family Streptomycetaceae; genus Actinacidiphila; species Actinacidiphila rubida. The sequence goes on along the minus strand of NZ_FODD01000039.1, from coordinate 2,999 downwards.
GCTCATCGCCCGAGGGCTCTACGACATCCACCGCCTCGGCATGTTCTTCACCGCAAGCCCCCGCCACGCCGACGTCCTGCTCATCCCGCGGGCCTTGTGAACCTACTGGGTGCAACCGAAGGATCAAGGGCACTGGCAGACCACGGTGTTGACGCACGACCTGCCCAGCGGGGCCGGCCCCCTGACCGGGCTGCACAAGCTCGGCTGCACCCCCAATTCCCCAGGCTGCTGCACGAGTGCCTCACAGCGACCTCAGATGTCCTATTGCCTGGACACCCGGTTCGCAGCCCGGGCGGCAGCCCGGTGCTGTGAGCGCCCCGCGGGCCGGCTGGGCATTGCCGTCTTCCACGGGCCGCGTGTCGGTGGGCCCGGCTAGGCTCGATGACCCGAACGGGGAGGGGCTGGTATGACGTTTGACCGGTTGTCGCCGGCAGTGCCTTTGGGGCCTTTCGCGGACTCGCGTATCACCGTCTGGTCGACTCCTGGGAAGACGAGCAAGCTTCACGCCCGCCACGGCTGTTCGCGTATGCGGTCCGGCCGCCAGGTGGCGTCGGTGCTGCCGCTGCGCGTGGTGGTCGAGCGGATGTGTCCGCACTGCGCGGTGTACGGGTCGTGGGGGCGGACGGGCACAGCCGTGGGGCTCTTCCTCCAGGCGCTGACCGGTATGGGTCTGCTGTACGAGCTGGGCCGCTATGCCGGTCCGGATGAGGACACGCGGTCCGAGGACGATCTGCGTGCGGCAGCCGCCGTGCTTCATCGCGTGGCTAGCTGGGCTCCGGCCGATACGGGCGAACTGGACGACGATGATGATGAGGGGGAGGACTGGCGCACATTGCGGGAGGCGCAGGACGAGCGCGTCGTCGTCTTCGATCAGTGGCGCGCCGCGGCCGGGAGCCTGCACCGGGCGCACCGGCTGCTGGCTCCGTTTGCGTGGCTGAGGCCCTGGGCCGAGGGCCCGATGCGGGACAAGGCCGCCTACCTTGCGCTGCTACAGCAGCAGGCCGCGCAGCTCGTCAGCCGCGACGCTCTGGTGGCCGCCGCGCACGTGGCCGGCATGCCGGACCCCGTGCTGCCGTCCGAGGACCCGGCGCTGACCCCGCTCGGTAGTCCCGAGAAGGTCGCCGGGCAGCTGCGGTCGCTGTGGCGGCGTTGGAGCGGTCAGGTGTCGGGGAGCTGGGAACATCCTCGGTGGCACCGGTACCTCGCCCACAATCTCGTGGAGGAGATGGGGGCCCGCCGCAAGGGCCGGGACGGCGTGCTCGACCGAGCCCGCGAACTGGTCGCCGCATGGACAGCCACGGCCACTGCCCAGGTGCCCGCTGACTGCAAGGCCGCCCCGGGTGACGCGCAGGCGCTGATTGTCAGCCTGCGCGAGCCACGCCGGGACGGCCGGGACACCTCGTTCCTCGACGACCTGAGCCAGTGGGAGCTGGGTGTGCTCGCGATCTGGGGTGGCGAGGTGGACTGGGAGTCGCTGGAGGTCACACTGCAGGCACCCGGGCCGGTCGCCGCGCACCTGGCGTCTGGCGGCTCGGCGCTGTCCTGTCAGCCCCTGCATGAGGCTGGCGTGAAGCCGGTGGTGGGACCTGAACTGCTCGTAGAGCCGGGCGTGTTCGACGACGCCCCGATCAGCGATCGGCGTCCTGTCGCCGCCGGGCATCTGCGCGCGCTGCGCGCCCTGGCTGCGGACGCCGATCAGTTGTACCTCGTGGTGTCCTTGGCGAACGGACCGCAGGTGTTGTCGCTGGCGGCGTTGGAGCATCGTGTGGCGGCCGGTGACCAGGTTGTGATCATCGCAGCAGCTGCCGACCTGCCCGAGCAGGTCTTGCCGGGTGACAGCGCGCCCATTGAGGAGCCCGGATCACCCGAGTCCGGATCGGTGTGGCCCGATCGTGTCGAGGACCCGACGCATCCGGACTTCGGCCGCAGCCTGGGCGCCCAGGAAGGCGAGCTGGTGGTGGCACGGCTCAGCCGCCGGTTCTCAGGCCCGTCAGGCAGTCGTGCTGCGTTGCGGTCGTTGGTTCTTGCCCGCGCGGTGCCGGACCTGAGGGAGCTCGAAGGGACACATGACCAGTACGGCACCCGTCGTGGCGCGTTCCCTCACCAGGTGTGGCACGGTCTGCTGGCCATGGAGCAACTGCGCCTGAAGCCCTTCATGCCAGACGATGCGAGCCTTGGCTCACGCAGCGGGTCCGGCTTGCCGCTGGGGGTCCTGGCCCGGGTGCAGCTGTACACCACGGACGGGTCCGGCCGGTTCGAAGGCCGGGCCCACTCCCCCGGTTGCGCGCACCAGCGCGGCGACAACGGTCTGACCCGCGACTACGACCTGGTGACCGTCGAAGAGATGCTGAACAATGAGCAGTTCGACCCGTGCAGCAAATGCGGCGGCTACGCCACGCGCCGGCTGACCGCACCCCAACTCGCCTACTACCGAGCCGCGTACCAGGGCCACAGCCTGGGGCGAAGCCTGCGGCGGGCTGCAGCAAACCCGGCCGCCGCAGGGGACACCGCCCGTCTCGCAGCCGATGCAAAGAAGTGGCTGCACCATGCGCCAGCCGACGAATGGTTCACGTCGGAGCATCAGGTCTACCGGTGGCATCGGTTCCTTCGCGCACTGCGCCAGCAGGCCCAGAAGCTAGAGTGACCTGCCGCGCATCTCTAAGAGGGCGGGATGTGGCGGTCTGACCGTTTCGGTATCGCCTGATCGTGTTGGTATGGGCGGGAAACGGCTGCACAGCGGGTTAGGCCCCCAGCTAACGATCCGCTGGAGAGTGGAGCAGAGGCTCGGCACCTCGATGCTCCACCGGCGCCTGGTGCGGGACTACGAGTCGAACCCGCAGACCTCCAAGTCCCGCGTCTACCAGAGCTTTTGCGCGAGCGTGCAAAAGGCCTAGCCGTTCGAGTGCTCGCATGGAATCGTTTAACTACGCTTCGCGGCGCGGCCGGTACGGGGGCTCAGCGGTTCGGGGGTTCAGCACGTACCTGCCTCTCTTCGCGCG
>NZ_FODD01000018.1 GCF_900110255.1 Actinacidiphila rubida | reverse complement strand
AAGGCTCCCAGTAGACGACTGGGTTGATAGGCCGGATGTGGAAGCACCGTAAGGTGTGGAGCTGACCGGTACTAATAGGCCGAGGGCTTGTCCATGTATGCTCGCGTTCACTGTGTGGTTCTGAAACAACCAGCAACCACCCACCCCACCAGTAGTGGTGGGTTGTTGGGTGGGTGGTGTTTCATAGAGTTTCGGTGGTCATAGCGTTAGGGAAACGCCCGGTTACATTCCGAACCCGGAAGCTAAGCCTTTCAGCGCCGATGGTACTGCAGGGGGGACCCTGTGGGAGAGTAGGTCACCGCCGAACAAATCTTGATAAAGCGTCAGTCCCCGTGCCGTGCACGGGGGCTGACGCTTTTCTGCGTTGTGCCGCCCTGTACCGTGCAGGGGTGCGGTACGACCTGGTGATCTTCGACAACGACGGTGTCCTCGTGGACAGCGAGCCCCTCTCCAACACGATCCTCTCGGGGTATCTCACGGAGCTGGGGCACCCGACGACGTACGAGGACTCCCTGCGGGACTACATGGGCGCTGCGCTGCACCGCGTGCACGACGTCGTACGGGAGCGGAGCGGGCAGGATCTGCCGGCGGACTTCGACGCGACGTACCAGGGACGGGTGTTCGCCGCGTTCGAGCGGGAGCTGCGGCCGGTGTCGGGCGGCGAGGTCGTCCTGGAGAAGCTCGCCGCGGACGGGGTGCCGTACTGCCTGGCGTCGTCGGGCAGCCATGCGCGGATCAGGGTGGCGCTGCGGACCACCGGGTTGTACGAGCGTTTCGGGGAGGAGCGGATCTTCTCCTCCGAGGACGTGGGGCGGGGCAAGCCCGCCCCGGACCTCTTCCTGCACGCGGCGTCCGTGATGGGGGTGGCGCCCGAGCGGTGCGTCGTCGTGGAGGACAGCCCGCTGGGCGTGCGGGCGGCGAGGGCGGCCGGGATGGACGTCCTGGGGTTCACGGCGATGACGCCGGCGGAGAAACTGGCCGGCGCGAGCGCGCTGTTCGGGAGCATGGCGGAGCTGCCGGGCCTGCTGTCCGGCTGATCGCCCGGCCTTCCCTCCGTGGCCGTGCGGGGCGGGTGCATTGGTGCTTCGCGGGATCTACTCATCCGTAGCTTTCGCGCTTACCCTCCTCCCTTATGGACGACGCCCTGCCGGTGAACCGGCCATCGGCTCTGCGGCACGGCCGGGCCGCTCTCGCGGTCAGTTTCTTCGCCCAGGGCGCTCTGTTCGCCATGCTGGTGACCCGGATTCCGGCGATCCAGGACCGGTACGGGATCAGCGACGGCCTGCTGCCGGTGTTCCTGGCGGCGGTGCCGATCCTGGCCGGCGCGGGCAGTGTGGCCACCGAGCAGCTGGTGAGGCGGGTACGGCCGAGCGTCGTACTGCGCTGGGTGCAGCCGGTGGTCGGTCTGGTGCTGGTCGGCCTGGGTGCCGGGGACCGCATGTGGACGGCCGCGGTGACGCTCGCGCTGTTCGGGGTGTGCGTCGGCGGCCTGGACGCGTCGATGAACATGCTCGGGGTGAGCCTGCAGCGCGAGTACGGGCAGAGCATCATGCTGGGCTTCCACGCGTCGTACAGCCTCGGCGGGATCATCGGGGCGTCGCTGGCGTGGTCCGGGGCGCACTGGCACGTGTCGCTGCTCGCGATGTACGGGCCCGCCGTCCTGGTGCTGATACCCCTGACGCTGACGGCGAGCCGCTGGTACCGGGACGCGCAGTCCGGGACGGCCCTCACTCAGGGGCGGCCGGACGGGACGGCGGAGGACGGTGCCCAGCAGGTCGTGATGCGGGTGCTGCTGCCGCTGTGCCTGGTGATGGCGTTCGCCTACATCGGGGACTCCACCGTCTCCAACTGGAGTGCCAAGTACCTGCAGGACACCCTGCACAGCTCGGAGCAGCTGTCGACCGTGCCGTACGCGGTGTACATGGTGACGACGCTGATCGGGCGGTCGGTGGGGGACTTCGGGGTGCGGCGGTTCGGGGCCGTCCCGGTGGTGCGGCTGGGCACGGTGGTGGCCATGGCCGGGTTCGCCGTCGTGGCGGTGGCGCCGGGCGCCTGGGTGGGCATGCTCGGGTTCACGCTGCTGGGGCTCGGGTTGTGCGTGATCGTTCCGCAGACGTTCGCAGCGGCGGGGCGGCTGTTCCCGGGAGCGTCGGACTCGGCGATCGCGCGGCTGAACATCTTCAACTACGTCGGGTTCCTCGTCGGCTCCCCGCTGGTGGGGGCGCTGGGCGACGCGTGGTCGTACCGGTGGGCGATGCTGGTGCCGATGGCGCTGGTGGGGGCGACGTTGTTCTATGCCAGGACTTTTGCCGCGGAGCCCGCCGGGTACGGTGTCGGCCATGAGCGGCCGCGCACAGTTGATGTGGGATGAGCAGGTAACGCAGTACGACTTCGGTCCCGGGCATCCGATGGACCCGGTGCGGCTGGGGCTCACCCGCAGCCTGGTGCGGGCGTTCGGGCTGGACGGCGCGCTGCCGGTGGTGGCGGCGCCGGCGGCCGGGGAGTCGACGCTGACGCTGGTGCACCGGTCGGAGTACGTGGCCGCGGTCCGGCGGGCGTCGCAGGACCCCCGGGGCGCGGCCGAGCAGGGATTCGGGATCGGTACGGACGACAACCCGGCGTTCACCGGGATGCACGAGGCGTCGGCGCTGATCGCCGGGCAGTCGGTGGGTGCGGCCGAGGCGGTGTGGAGCGGCGAGGTCGCGCACGCGGTGAACTTCGCCGGCGGGCTGCACCACGCGATGCCGGCGGCGGCGTCGGGCTTCTGCGTGTACAACGACGCGGCGCTCGCTGTGGCGCGGCTGCTGGAGCTGGGTGCCGAGCGGGTGGTGTACGTGGACGTGGACGTCCACCACGGGGACGGTGTGCAGGCGGCGTTCTGGGACGACCCGCGGGTGCTGACGATCTCGCTGCACGAGCATCCGCGGACGCTGTTCCCGCAGACGGGCTGGCCGGAGGAGACCGGCGGGCCGGCCGCGGAGGGCGGCGCGGTGAACGTGGCGCTGCCGGCGGGGACGGGCGACGCGGGCTGGCTGCGGGCGTTCCACGCGGTGGTGCCGGAGCTGGTGGCGGCGTTCCGCCCGCAGGTGGTGGTCTCGCAGCACGGCGCGGACACCCACTTCGAGGACCCGCTGGCCCATCTCGCGGTGTCGCTGGACGCGCAGCGAGCGGTGGCGGAGGCCTGCCACGCGCTGGCGCACGAGCACGCGGCGGGCCGGTGGATCGCGCTGGGCGGCGGCGGTTACGCGGTGACGGACGTGGTGCCGCGGACCTGGACGCACCTGGTGGCGATCGCCGCGGGCGTGCCGCTGGCGCCGGAGACGCTGGTGCCGGAGGAGTGGCGGCAGGAGGTGTACGCGCGGACGCGGGCGACCGCGCCGCTGCGGATGACCGACGGGCGCACCCCCGAGTGGGCGTCCTTCGCGGACGCCGGGTACGACCCGGCGGACCGCCTGGACCAGGCCGTGCTGGCGACGCGGCGTGCGGTGTTCCCGCTGCACGGACTGCTGCCGTAGCGTCCGGCTTCACCCGGTCGGGGTGTGTTTGCGGAGTTCGGCCCGCGGGTGAGGGGCGCGGCGGGACGATCAGGGGGTGGCGAGCGCTGGCGCACTGCGTGCGCATCTGATGGCGGCGAGGCTGGCGGGTCCGGTGGCGACCCCGCGGGAGAAGAGCCTGCGCAGCTATGCCCTGTTCGCGGCCCGGGACCCGCGGCAGACGCTGGGTCTGGATCCGGTCGGCGCCTGGGGGTTCGGGGAGTTGCTGACGCTGATGGCGGACCGGTGCGGGGTGTCGCCGGATCCGGCGCACACCTCGGGTGCCGACGTGATCGATCCGGACTGTACGCTCGCCGCGCTGGACGCGTTCGCGGAGCGGCTGGCGCGGGCGGCGCACGACCGGGTGCCGGTCCTGCTGGGAACCGGCCACCCCGATCGCCTGCTGGGGTTCTACGCCTCCTTGGCGGCGGCGCTGTCGGCGGCGGGCTGCGTGGTCCTCACCCCGGGATACGGCCGATGCGTCGACGTGCCGACACCATTCGGCGTACGCAGGCACGTGCTGCGGTACGCGGGAGGCGTCGCCGTCCTACGTCCGGCCGACGCGGGCGGGGCCGGGGGGCCGGGTGTGCACACACACTCGCCGCTGCCGGTCAGGGTGGCGCTGGGGGCGGCGGCGGAGCAGGGCGGGGTGCTGCCAGGGCTGGTCGTCGGGGATCATGGATTTATCTGCGGCGCAGGTCAGTTGGGGTTCGAGGCGATCGGGCTGGGGGACAGCGACGATCCGGCGGTGTTCGTGGCGGAGGCGGAGGGGCGGGTGGCGGTCGCGGTGCCGGTGGACGATTCGGTGCGCGCAGACGAGTATCGGCCACTGACGAGGTACGTACTCAGCAGGGCGTGGCTGACGGAGTAGTCAACCATTGGCAACTCCTCTTCCCCACTTGCATCATCCGCCCCTAATCTGTGGGGGAGCGCACATGCCTGTTGGAGTCGCCGGAGGGGAAGCCGGTGGCGTCATGTGCGGAAGGTTCAGGTGTGTCATGGCTGTAACTGAAAGCCGGCCTCTCAACGAGGTCGTATTCCTGACCGTCGCCGAAGTCGCGGCGGTGATGCGGGTGTCCAAGATGACGGTGTACCGGCTGGTGCACAGTGGTCATCTTCCGGCCATCCGCGTGGGCCGGTCCTTCCGGGTTCCGGAGCAGGCCGTCCACGACTACCTCCGTGAGTCCTACGTGGGGGTGGAATCTGCCTGAGAAGGCCCGGTAACGGGTTGGTGACCGGCCGAGTGGGCCTCGGTTACGCACGCCCCCCGAGGGCGGGTAGGCTAGGCCGACGTAGGTCGTGTGGGCTCGGACGCCCCGCACCGAGTGAAACCGAAGCGAGGGTAGTCGTGGGCTCTGTCATCAAGAAGCGGCGTAAGCGTATGGCCAAGAAGAAGCACCGCAAGCTTCTGAAGCGGACGCGTGTTCAGCGTCGCAACAAGAAGTAGGCGAACTTCCGCCGCTCTTCCCGCCCCCTTGGTCCACCTCCGGGTGGAGCAAGGGGGCGGTGGCTTTTACCGGGCCGTGCTTTTGTGAGGCGGGGCTTCACCGCATGGCAACGCCCGGGCGGTACGGTGGCTGCATCTCCCAGGGAAGGCGCTGATGGTGGGCAAGGTGGTCCTCGTCACGGGAGTGGCACGGCAGCTCGCGGGCCGGTTCGTGCGGCGCGTGCAGCGGGAGCCCGAGGTCGGACGGGTGATCGCGGTCGACGCGGTGCCGCCCGAGCACGACCTGGGCGACGCCGAGTTCGTGCGGGCCGACATCCGGCAGCCCATGATCGGCAAGATCCTGGCGCAGCACTCGGTGGACACCGTGGTGCACCTGGACGTGAGCGGCACCGCGCTCGGCGCGGGCGGCCGCACCCAGGCCAAGGAGACCAACGTCATCGGCACGATGCAGCTGCTCGGGGCGTGCCAGAAGGCGCCGACCGTGCGGCGGCTGGTGGTGAAGTCGACGACCAGCGTCTACGGGTCGGCGCCGCGCGACGCGGCGGTCTTCACCGAGACCACCCCCGTCAAGTCGCTGCCCAGCGGCGGGTTCGCGAAGGACGCCGTCGAGGTCGAGGGCTATGTGCGCGGGTTCGCGCGGCGGCGCCCGGACGTGGCGGTCGCGGTGCTGCGGTTCGCGAACATCCTCGGCCCGAGGGCCGACACCCCGCTCGCCGAGTACTTCGACCTGCCGATACTGCCGACGGTGTTCGGCTACGACCCGCGGCTGCAGTTCGTGCACGAGGACGACGTGGAGGGCGTGCTGCTGGTGGCCACCCTCGAGGCGCGGCGCGGGACGCTGAACAGCGGCACGTTCAACATCGCCGGCGACGGGGTGCTGCTGCTGTCGCAGACGGCCCGGCGGCTGGGCAAGCCGACGGTGCCGGTGTTCCTGCCGGCCGTCACCTGGGTGGGGCAGATGCTGCGCACGGCCGGGGTGACGGACTTCTCGCGGGAGCAGATCAGGCTGCTGACGCACGGCAGGGTGGTGGACACCCGCCAGATGCGTGAGACGCTCGGGTACCGGCCCGCGTACTCCACGGACGAGACGTTCTGCGACTTCGCCCGCAGCCGCGGTCCCGGCCTGCTGCCGCCGGACCGGATGGCGCGTGCCGTCGACCGGCTCGCCGGGGTGCTGCCGGCCGCGGTCCGGGAGGCCGGCGGTGCGGACGCGCGGGACGGCGCCGGCGCGGTGCGCTCGTGACGAGCTCTGAGCAGGTTTCGGCGGAAGGAGCGGAAGCCATGACCGACGCGAAGGTCATCCCGTTCGACGAGGACTCGCGGGCCCGCAGGGGCGCCGGCCGCTCCCGCGCCCGTGCGAAGACCGCGAAGAGTGCGAACGCGGCGGGCACCGCGAAGGGCCCGAAGACCCCGGCCAAGCCGCCGCGGTCGCCGCAGGCGTCGCCCGCGACGGGCGCGGCCGCCGAGCACGGCGGGCTCGCGTCGGTCCCCGAGGCGGGCGCCGCCGGGGAAGCGGAGCCGGCCGCGGGGATTCCGGCGCAGGCCGCCGCGAGCCGCGACGCGGGCGGGCAGGAGGCCCGCACGGAGCCGTCCCAGGGCCGCGAGGACGCGGCGGGGGCGGCCGGTGGCGCCGAGGAAGGAGCGGACCTCACGGAGCCCGTGGCGCCCTCTCTGGGGGCCGCGCTGACGGGTGTGGCGGACCGGCTGCTGGGCGGCCACTGGGAGCGGAAGGTCGCCTCGGGGCTGGCGTTCCTGCGGCGCCGGGTCACCGGTGACTACGAGGTCGACGAGTTCGGCTACGACGCGGACCTCACCGACCAGGTGCTGATGTCGCTGCTGCGGCCGCTGTTCGACACGTATTTCCGGGTCGAGGTCAAGGGCATCGAGAACATCCCCGCCGAGGGCGGTGCGCTGGTGGTGTGCAACCACTCCGGCACGCTGCCGATGGACGGGCTGATGGCGCAGGTCGCCGTGCACGACCACCACCCGGCGGGGCGGCACCTGCGGCTGCTCGCCGCGGACCTGGTGTTCATGCTGCCGCTGGTCAACGAACTGGCCCGCAAGGCCGGGCACACGCTGGCGTGCAGCGAGGACGCGCAGATGCTGCTGGAGCGCGGCGAGGTCGTGGGCGTGATGCCGGAGGGCTTCAAGGGCCTCGGCAAGCCGTTCTCCGAGCGCTACAAGCTGCAGCGCTTCGGGCGCGGCGGGTTCGTGGCGACCGCGCTGAAGACGGGGGTGCCGATCATCCCGTGCTCGGTGGTGGGCGCGGAGGAGATCTACCCGATGATCGGGAACTCGCGGACCGCCGCCCGCATGCTCGGCGTCCCCTACTTCCCGCTGACGCCGACGTTCCCCTGGCTGGGACCGCTGGGGCTGGTTCCCCTTCCCACCAAGTGGACGATCCAGTTCGGGACGCCGATCCCCACCGACACGTATCCGGCGGAGGCCGCGGAGGACCCGATGCTGGTCTTCAACCTCACCGACCAGGTCCGCGAAACCATCCAGCACACGCTGTACGAGCTGCTGGTGCAGCGGCGGTCCGTCTTCTTCTGACGGGGCTTTGCGCCGGCGGCTTCCGGGACCGGATGGCGGGTGGCCGGGTCGCCGGACGGAGTCCGGCACAGCCGGCCGAAGCCCGGGAGGCCCCCCGGGGGGCGAGCGGTGCGAGGGCGGCGTCGAGAGGATCCAGTCCGTCCGGCACACGCTGTACGAGCTGCTGGTGCAGCGGCGGTCCGTCTTCTTCTGACGGGGCCGCCGCCGCACCGGCGCGGTCGGGCGGTGGTGCCGGGGCCGGGCTACTCGGCGTCGGTGTCCGACGTCAGGCCCAGGCCCGGCAGGAGGCCGGGGAGCAGCGGCGGCAGGACCACCGAGTGGTTCTGGCCGGTGGGTGTCCCGGTCGGTGTCCCGGTCGGCGACGAGCTCGACGGGTTCGGGTTCAGCAGGTTCGAACCGCCGATCAGCCCGTTGTCCGCGGTGCCCGACGGCGACGCCGACGGCGTGCCCGTGCCCGTCGTCCGGCCGCCGGCCGAGGCCGACGTGGACGGGGCCGCGGAACCGCTGGGGGTGCCGCCCGTGCCGTCGGAGCCCTGGCTGTCGTTCGGCGTGGAGGAGGCGCGGCCGGAGCTGTCGTGCGTCTTGGGCAGCTTCAGCGGGGCGACTTCCTGGTCTATGGCGGCGAGCACCGACGAGACCTGGTCGGAGACGTCGGTGAGCTGGCTCGGCAGCTTTCCGCGCAGGTCGGTCCAGCCCTGCCGGTGGTTCTGCGCGAAGGTGTTCAGCATCTCCATGGGCTGCAGGGAGCCGTCGTCCTGGTAGGCCTGGGTGAGCAGGCGGTGCGCCTCGGCGACCTCCTGGTGCATCCCGGACAGCGCCTTGCGGACCTCGGCGACCGAGTCGGGGTCGAGGTCCCCGCCGCGGCCGCGGTCCATGAGCCGGCGCGCCTCCTGCATGCGGGTGGCGGCCATGTCGAGGTAGACCTGGCCGCGCGACGCGTCGCCGTTGGCCATGTCCAGCTTCAGGTCCTCCATGCCCCGCTTGAGGCCGTAGAGGGTGTCGCCGGGCAGCGCGTCGGTGCTGGCGGCCGCGACGCCGCCGAGGGCGCCGGCGGCCACGCTGACCGACAGCCCGCCGACGGCCAGGCGCCGCGAGAGCCGGGAGCGCGGGGTGAGCTTGCCCAGCCCGGTGGCCCGGTGGCTGTGGTGCGTCTCCGTGCGCTGTTCCGGCACGCGGCCCTCGGCGAAGCTGCCGTCGGCGATCGCCTGTTCCATCGCGGCGATCAGCTGCGCGCGCTGGACGGTCTTCTTCTCCGCGTCCATGACCGGGCGCGGCCGGGAGCTGATGGCCGCGGCCAGCGCGACCAGCGCGGCCTGATCGGGATCGGCGTGCCGCGCGGCGGCATGGGCGCCGTGCGTGCCGCCGTGTTCGCCCCGGGCACCACCGTGGTGGCTTCCGTGGCCCCCCTGGCTGCCGTCCGGCGCGCCGGCGACGGGGGTGTCCTCGAGGGCCTTCTCCTCAAGGGCCTGGGCGAAGGCGTTCGCCCGGCGGTGTGCCGTTGCCTGTCCGATCACGGGCGGCACCTCCTCTCGTCATCCACACACTCGACTCCCTGTGCCGCCCCGATGGTTGTACGGCCCTTCGGCGTCCACCCGATCGAGTGAACGGCGGCACGGGACGCGCGGCCTGGAAGTGTCTGCACGTGATGCAACGAGTGCCGGTCCAGTTGGGTTACGCAGGTCTGATCATCGTGCCGCGGCCGTACGGGCGAACCGCCGCACGCGGCTGCGGCGTCTGGTATGCGGACCACCGGCGGCTCACCGCGCGTCTTCCGGGAGGAGCCTGGCCAGGGTGCGGACGGCTCGGTACTGGAGGGTCTTGATGGCGCCCTCGTTCTTGCCCATCACGCGCGCGGTCTCGGCGACCGACAGGCCCTGCAGGAAGCGCAGCGTGACGCACTCCTGCTGCTGCGGGTTGAGCTTGCGCACGGCGGTCAGCAGCGCCTCGTTCGACAGCGACTCCAGCACCGAGTCCTCGGGGCTGCGCTCGACCTCGTTGGCGTCGAGCATCTCGCCGGTGGTGACCTCCAGCCGGAACCGGCTGGACTTGAAGTGGTCGGCGACCAGGTTGCGGGCGATGGTCACCAGCCAGGCGCCGAAGTCGCGGCCCTGCCAGGTGAAGGTGCCGATGCGGCGCAGCGCCCGCAGGAAGGTCTCGCTGGTCAGGTCCTCGGCGGTCGCCTTGGAACCGACCCGGTAGTAGATGTACCGGTAGACGGTGTCGCTGTAGTGGTCGTAGAGCCGGCCGAACGCCTCGGTCTCGCCGTCCTGGGCGCGCTCGACCAGGTCCATCATGCGGCCGGAGTCGGTGTCGGACGCGGGCCTGCGGGCCGTGGCGCCGCGGTCGGCGGCGGCCGTGCGGTCGGAGGTGGCCGTGCCGTGCGCGGGTCCTGCGGTACCGGCGTGACGGCCGCCGCGCGCGGTGCCGCTGCGGGTGCGTCTGCCTGCGGCGGTGCTGGTTTCGGCCAGCGCGTAGGCCGGGCCGGGGACGGTCGGGCCGGACGTGGCGAGGGCGGGCACGGCGTACGCGGGGACCGCGCGCAGCAGGCGGTCAACCACCAGTGCGCGCAACGCAGCCAGGCCGGAGGTGTCAACCCCGTCGTGTGGGTACACGGGACTCCCAGAGGCAGAACTTCCATCACGTGCAGTACGGGACCGTTCACCCGTCGTGGCGACGTGTGGGTACCGGAATGCGTCTGAGGAGAATAACGCTTCGTACTGACGACGCTACACCGAGTTGCCGAAATCGCCGTTTCCGCCACTTCCTGTACGGAATCGGGTCGGGTCAATTATCGAACGAGTGATGGGAGTTGACCACTTCCGCTCGTGAAATGCTCGCGGAGAGAGCGTGTTGTGCGCGTGTGGCGTGAGGGATAACCGGGGCGTGACCGCCCGTGCCAGAACCGGGTCGGGGCCGTTCTCAGCCGCGCTTGCGGTGAATGGCGACGCCCGCGATCACACCGCCGGCGAGCGCGCCCATGCCGGCCGCCGCGGGAATGCCGATCTTCGCCGCCTTCCGCCCGGTGCGGTAGTCGCGCAGCAGCCAGCCCTGGCTGCGGGCGTGCTTGCGCAGCCCGCTGTCGGGGTTGATCGCGTACGGGTGGCCGACGAGCGACAGCATCGGGATGTCGTTGTGCGAGTCGCTGTAGGCCGCGCACCGCGACAGGTCCAGGTCCTCGGTGGTCGCCAGCGCCCGCACCGCCTCGGCCTTCGCCGGGCCGTGCAGCGGCTCGCCGACCAGGCGCCCGGTGTAGACGCCGCCCTCGGACTCCGCGACGGTGCCCAGCGCGCCGGTCAGGCCCAGCCGGCGGGCGATGATGGTGGCGGTCTCGACCGGTGCCGCGGTCACCAGCCACACCCGCTGGCCCGCGTCGAGGTGCGCCTGGGCGAGGGCGCGGGTGCCGGGCCAGATCTTCCCGGCCATGTACTCGTCGTAGATCTCCTCGCCGATGGACATCAGTTCCTCGACGCGGTGGCCCTTGACGATGGACAGCGCGCTGTCGCGCGCCTCCTGCATGTGCTCGGGGTCCTCCTGGCCGGCCATCCTGAAGTAGGCCTGCTGCCAGGCGAAGCGGACCAGGTCGCGCTTGGCGAAGAACTTCCGCTTGTACAGGCCGCGGCCGAAGTGGAAGAGGGCGGCGCCCTGCATCACGGTGTTGTCCAGGTCGAAGAAGGCGGCGGCCCGCGGGTCTCCCACCACCGGGAACGCCGGCTCCTCCACGGAGGGCGCGGTCTCCGGTTCGGGGTACGCCTCGGTACCCAGCGCGGCCTCCGCGGCCGCGGCGGCGGCCTCGCCCGCCACCACGCTCCGATCCGTGGCGGACTGCTTGCGGGGGGTGAGCCATTTGAGAGCGGCCATGTCGCGAGCATAACCACCTTGCGGGGCAACCCCGGTGCGTGCACGAAGCGGGTGTGTGAACTCCATGCGACGCGTTTCCCTTACCTTGACCGTATGAGGACTGTCACGTTGATCGCGAAGCCCGGCTGCCACCTGTGCGACGACGCGCGCGCGGTGATCGGGAAGGTCGCCGCCGAGACCGGAGCGGCGGTCACCGAGCAGGACATCACGCAGGACGCCGAGTTGTACGACCGCTACTGGGAGCAGATCCCGGTGGTGCTGGTCGACGGCGAGCAGCACACGTTCTGGCGCGTCGACGAGAAGCGGCTGCGGAGCGCGCTCACCGCCTGACCGTTTTTGCCGGATTACCTGCACTCGCACGCATTCGATTACCATCAGGGGCGTTTTGTACGTCCGGGGGTGATGCGTGAGGAGTGTGCCGTGCTCTCGGGTCCCCCCGGCCGCACCCAGGGTCCGTCCGGCTTCGCCGTGGTGGACCTGGAGGCGACGGGTTCCTCGTCGCGACGGCACCGCGTGCTGGAGCTCGCCGTGGTCCTGCTGGACCGCGAGCTGGAGCCGCAGGGCGAGTTCAGCACCCTCGTCGACCCGCAGGGCCCGGTGGGCCCCACCCACATCCACGGCATCGAGCCCGGGCACCTGGGCGGCGCACCGCGGTTCGCCGGCGTCGCCGGCCGGCTGCTGGGGCTGCTGCGCGGCCGCGTGCTCGTCGGCCACAACGTGGGCTGCGACCGGGCGTTCCTGGCTGCGGAGTACGCCAGGGTCGGGCTGCGGCTGCCCGCCGTCCCGGAGTTGTGCACGATGCGCATCGCCGCCGAGCGGGCCGAACGGGCCCGCCGGGCCGAGCCGGCCGCGCTCCCCGGGCTCGCCGATCCGTCGGCACTCCCCGATCCGTCCGGACGCGCCATCCCCGGCCGCGGGCTGAGCCTGGCGGCCTGCGCGGCGGAGGCCGGGCTCCTCGCCGTCACGGACTGGCGTCCGCACACCGCGCTCGGTGACGCCCGCACCACCGCCGCGCTGTTCGCGCACTACGCGCCGGCGCTGCCGGGGCTGGGCGAGCGGCTGGCGCACGCCGCGGCCCTGCGCTGGCCGGAGCCTTCTGGCGTTCTGGCGGCCGCCGACGCACTCTGGATGCGGCGCGGTGCCGATCCGGCAGTCCGGCCCGCGAACGAACCGGTACGGCGATCGGTGCCGAATGTCCGGCATGGGGGCGCGTGATGCCCATCACTTCCGCCGGGCAAATCGGACACCATCTTTGTGCACGCGTTCACAAAGACATAGCCTGGCGTCCACGGGGCGTCCCCAAAGACCGTGGTCGCCCTCAGCCCAGCTCTACCCGCAGGAGCACCGTGGCAACTGGCCGATCACACCGACCGGCGACCCGTGGCCGAGGGATTCCCGAGGCCACCGTCGCCAGGCTTCCGCTGTACCTGCGGGCGCTGACAGCTCTCTCCGAGCGCTCGGTGCCCACCGTGTCCTCGGAGGAACTCGCCGCGGCAGCCGGGGTCAACTCGGCCAAGCTGCGCAAGGACTTCTCCTACCTCGGCTCCTACGGCACGCGAGGCGTCGGCTACGACGTGGAGTATCTCGTGTACCAGATCAGCCGGGAGCTGGGCCTGA
Source organism: Actinacidiphila rubida (assembly GCF_900110255.1). Classification (GTDB taxonomy): domain Bacteria; phylum Actinomycetota; class Actinomycetes; order Streptomycetales; family Streptomycetaceae; genus Actinacidiphila; species Actinacidiphila rubida. The sequence goes on along the minus strand of NZ_FODD01000018.1, from coordinate 170,749 downwards.
CCCAGGACTGGCCGGTCGTCATCGTCGGTATCGGCAACCTGGGCGCGGCGCTCGCCAACTACGGCGGCTTCGCGTCCCGCGGCTTCCGCGTCGCCGCCCTGCTCGACGCCGACGCGGGCCTGGCCGGGCGCCTCGTGGCGGGCCTGCCGGTGCGGCACATCGACGAACTGGAGTCGATCGTCGCCGACAACCAGGTCTCCATCGGCGTCATCGCCACCCCGGCCGGCGCCGCCCAGGAAGTGACCGACCGCCTCGTCGCGGCCGGCGTCACCTCCATCCTCAACTTCGCCCCCACCGTGCTGTCGGTGCCCGACGGCGTGGACGTGCGCAAGGTCGACCTGTCGATCGAGCTGCAGATCCTCGCCTTCCACGAGCAGCGCAAGGCCGGTGAGGACGACCGTCAGGAGCCGGACGGGGACGTCCCCGCGGTGATGCCGGCATGAGTCTGCTCGTCGTCGGTCTCAGCCACCGCACCGCGCCCGTCAGCGTGCTGGAGCGCGCCGCCCTCACCGAGGACGCGCGCGCCAAGCTGCTGCAGGACGCGCTGGCCGCCGAACCCGCCACCGAGGCGGCGGTGCTGGCCACCTGCAACCGCATCGAGCTGTACGCGGACGTGGACAAGTTCCACGCGGGCGTGGCCGAACTGTCCACGCTGCTGGCCCAGCACAGCGGCGTCGGCCTGGACGAGCTGACCCCGCACCTGTACGTGCACTACGAGGACCGGGCCGTGCACCACCTGCTGTCGGTGGCGTGCGGGCTGGACTCCATGGTCGTCGGCGAGGGCCAGATCCTCGGCCAGATCAAGGACGCGCTCGCCGTCGCGCAGGACCTGCACAGCGCCGGCCGGATGCTCAACGACCTGTTCCAGCAGGCCCTGCGGGTCGGCAAGCGGGCCCACTCCGAGACCGGCATCGACCGCGCGGGGCAGTCCCTCGTCACCTTCGGGCTGGCCCAACTGGCCCCCACCACCGGCCCGCTGGCCGGGCGGCGGGCGCTGGTGGTCGGCGCGGGCTCGATGTCCTCGCTGGCCGCGGCCACGCTGGCCAGGGCCGGGGTGCGCGACCTGGTGATCGCCAACCGCACCGCCGAGCGCGCCGAGCGGCTCGCCCACCTGCTGGCCGAACAGGGCACCGACGCGCGGGCGATCGCCATGGCCGAGGTGCCGGCGGCGCTCGCCGACGCCGACATCGTCGTGTCGTGCACCGGCGCGACGGGCCTGGTGCTGACCGCCGACGACCTGCGCCGGGCCACCGAAGACCGTGCCGAGGGCGCCACGTTGGCGGTCCTCGACCTCGCCATGCCGCGTGACGTCGACGCGGCCGCGCACCGCCTGGTCGACGTGCACCTGGTGGACATAGAGACCCTGGCGGCCGCGTCCGCGGACGCGCCGATGGCCGCCGACGTGGACCAGGTCCGGGCGATCGTCTCCGAGGAGGTCGAGGCGTTCGGCGCGGCCCAACGGGCCGCCCGGATCACCCCGACCGTGGTCGCCCTGCGGGCGATGGCGGCCGACGTCGTCGCGGGCGAACTGGCCCGGCTCGACGGTAGGCTGCCGGATCTGGACGACAAGGAGCGCGCGGAGATCACCCAGACCGTCCGCCGCGTCGTCGACAAGCTCCTGCACGCGCCGACCGTGCGCGTCAAGCAGCTCGCGGGCGAGCCCGGCGGTGCCGGGTACGCCGACGCGCTGCGTGAACTCTTCGACCTCGACCCGCAGGCGGTCGCCGCCGTCTCCCGCGCCGAACGGCCTGCGGTCCAGGTCCCGCCCAACGGAATCGAGGGACTTCGGTGAACGCCACGGCAGGCGCCCACCAGGGCGCCGCACAGGGCTCCGGCCCGCTGCGGCTGGGCACCCGGCGCAGCAAGCTCGCCATGGCGCAGTCGGGCATGGTCGCCGCGCAGGTGCGCCAGGTCACCGGCCGCGAGGTCGAACTCGTCGAGATCACCACGTACGGGGACGTCTCCCGCGAGCAGCTCGCGCAGATCGGCGGCACCGGCGTGTTCGTCTCCGCGCTGCGCGACGCGCTGCTGGCCGGGCACATCGACTTCGCCGTGCACAGCCTCAAGGACCTGCCCACCGCGGCGCCCGAGGGCCTCGTGCTGGCGGCCGTCCCGGTCCGCGAGGACCCGAGGGACGCCCTGGTGGCGAGCGGCGGACTGACCTTCCGGACGCTGGACCGGCTGGGCCGGCCGGCGCGGATCGGCACCGGCTCGCCGCGGCGGATGGCCCAGCTCAACGCATGGGCCCGGGGGCACCGTCTGCAGATCGAGACGGTCCCGATCCGGGGCAACGTTGACACGCGGATCGGGTACGTTACCTCCGGCAAGCTCGACGCGGTCGTGCTGGCCGCCGCCGGGCTGAACCGTATCGGCAGGCTCGCCGAGGCGAGCGAGCTGATCGAGGCCGACGCCGTACTGCCCGCCCCCGGCCAGGGAGCGCTGGCGGTCGAGTGCGCCGCCTCCCGTCCGGAGCTGGCCGCACAGCTCGCCGAGCTCGACGACCCGTTCACCCGGGTCGCCGTGACCGCCGAACGATCCCTGCTCGCCGCCCTGGAGGCCGGCTGCTCCGCCCCTGTGGGCGCGCTGGCCGACCTCGTGGCCGACGGGCAGATTACCGAGCTGCGCCTGCGCGGCGTCGTCGGCACGACCGACGGCACCGAACTGGTGCAGATGTCCATCACCGGCCCCGTTCCGGCATCGGACGGCGAAGCGCGGGCCCTCGGCCGCGAGCTCGCCGCCGAGATGCTCGCCAAGGGCGCGGCCGGTCTTATGGGGGAGCGCACACCTTGAACCCCGCTGCCGTCGCTACGACCACCGCCGCCGGCGCACCAGCCGGTCCCGCCGGGACCGCCTCAGGCCACGTCACCTTCCTCGGGGCCGGCCCCGGCGACCCCGGACTGCTGACGCTGAGAGCCGTCGAGGCGCTCGCGCTGGCCGACCTGCTGGTCGCCGACGCACCCGTGCTCGACGTCGTCCGCACGCACGCCCGTGCCGACGTGGGCACGGCACAACCCACCGCCGACGGCGAGCCGTTGGAGACCGGCGCCGACGCGTCCACTGCTGCCGCACAGCTTGTCATGGCGTCCGCGCGGACCGGCAAGCGGGTGGTGCGTGCGATCTCCGGCGACCCGGGGCTGGACGCCTCCGCGGCCGCCGAGATGCTCGCCTGCGCCCGCGCCGGCATCCCCTTCGAGGTGGTGCCGGGCGTGGCCGCCGCCGTGGGCGTGCCCGCCTACGCCGGCGTGCCGCTCAGCGGCGACGTCCGGTTCGTGGACGCCGCGACCGCCTCGGAGCGCTGCTGGTCCGAGGTCGGCGCCAGCTCCGCGACGCTCGTGGTGTCCACGACCCTGCAGACCGTCGCCGCCGCGGCGGCCGAGCTGATCACCGCCGGCCGCAAGCCGGACAGCCGGCTGACCGTCACCGTCGCCGGCACCACCACCCGGCAGCGCACCTGGACGGCCACGCTGTCCAGCATCGCCGCCGAGCTGAAGGCGACCAAGGCGCTGCCGACGCCGGAGGGCCCGATCGCCGCGATAGCCGTCGTGGGCGAGGGCACCGAGCAGCGCGAGCATCTGTCGTGGTTCGAGACCAAGCCGCTGTTCGGCTGGCGGGTCCTGGTGCCGCGCACCAAGGAGCAGGCCGCGTCCCTGTCCGACCAGTTGCGCTCCTACGGCGCGGTGCCGCACGAGGTGCCGACCATCGCCGTCGAGCCGCCGCGCACCCCGCAGCAGATGGAGCGGGCGGTCAAGGGCCTGGTCACCGGCCGCTACGAGTGGATCGCCTTCACCTCGGTCAACGCGGTCAAGGCGGTCCGCGAGAAGTTCGAGGAGTACGGCCTGGACGCCCGGGCGTTCGCCGGGATCAAGGTCGCGGCGGTCGGCGAGCAGACCGCGCAGGCGCTGGTGGAGTTCGGTGTGAAGCCGGACCTGATGCCCAGCGGCGAGCAGTCCGCGGCCGGACTGCTGGAGGACTGGCCGCCCTACGACCCGGTCTTCGACCCGATCGACCGCGTGTTCCTGCCGCGGGCCGACATCGCCACCGAGACGCTGGTGGCCGGGCTGGTCGAGCTGGGCTGGGAGGTCGACGACGTCACGGCGTACCGCACCGTGCGGGCGTCGCCGCCGCCGGCCGACACCCGTGAGGCGATCAAGGGCGGCGGCTTCGACGCCGTGCTGTTCACCTCGTCCTCGACCGTGCGGAACCTCGTCGGCATCGCGGGCAAGCCGCACAACGTCACGGTGATCGCCTGCATCGGTCCGGCCACCGCGAAGACCGCCGAGGAGCACGGGCTCCGGGTGGACGTGATGGCTCCCGAGCCGTCGGTGCTGGCGCTCGCGCAGGCACTGGCCGACTTCGGCACGGCCCGCCGGGCCGCCGCCGAGGAGGCCGGCGACCCCGTCACGCGGCCCAGCGAGCGGCGCCCCGGCGCCCGCCGCCGCCGCGTCTGACCGGGCGCGCACCGGATCCACCGGGCCGGGCTCCCCGGGCGGCGACCGCCCCAGGGGTCCGGCCCCGCCCGTGACGGCCGTGCGGCCGGCGCGGCGCGGGACTGCGGTGTCCCGGGGGTCCCGGGGCCGCAGGGCCGTGGGGGGGCCGACGCTGCGTCGGGAAGAGCACGTCCGGCGCGGGCGTACGGTGGAGGCGTTTCCCCCAGCCGGAGTAGGACGCGGGAGTAGGACGATGACTGGCTCGTACGGCGAGTTCCCCGGGGTGCGCCCCCGGCGGTTGCGGACCACCCCGGCGATGCGCCGGCTGGTGGCGGAGACCCGGCTGCACCCGGCCGACCTGATCCTGCCGATGTTCGTCCGCGAGGGCATCGCGGAGCCGCAGCCGGTGACGTCGATGCCCGGCGTCGTCCAGCACACCCGCGACACCCTCCGCAAGGCGGCCGTGGAGGCCGCCGAGGCCGGTGTCGGGGGTCTGATGCTCTTCGGCGTGCCCGAGGTGAAGGACGCGATCGGCAGCCAGGGCACGGAGCCCGACGGCATCCTGCAGCTCGCCATCCGCGACGTGGTCGCGGAGGTCGGCGACGCGGTCGTCGTGATGTCCGACCTGTGCCTCGACGAGTTCACCGACCACGGCCACTGCGGCGTGCTGGACGACCAGGGCCGGGTCGACAACGACGCGACGCTGGAACGCTACGCCGAGATGGCGCAGGTCCAGGCCGACGCCGGGGTCCACGTCGTCGGCCCGTCCGGGATGATGGACGGCCAGGTCGGCGTCATCCGTGACGCGCTGGACGAGATCGGCCGCCAGGACGTGGCGATCCTCGCCTACACCGCCAAGTACGCCTCCGCGTTCTTCGGCCCGTTCCGTGAGGCCGTGGGCTCCTCGCTCAAGGGCGACCGCAAGACCTACCAGCAGGACCCGGCCAACCTCCGCGAGTCGATGCGGGAGCTGGCCCTGGACCTGCAGGAGGGCGCGGACATGGTCATGGTCAAGCCCGCGCTGCCGTACCTGGACGTGCTCAGCAAGGTCGCCGACGCGGTGGACGTGCCGGTCGTGGCCTACCAGGTCTCGGGCGAGTACGCGATGGTGGAGGCGGCCGCCGCGAACGGCTGGATCGACCGGGACCGTACGATTCAGGAGACGCTGACCTCGATCCGCAGGGCCGGCGCCGGGATGATCCTGACGTACTGGGCCACCGAGGTCGCGCGGCAGCTGTAGGTTCGGGCGCGGGCAGGGGAGGAGGAGAAGCGTGAGCCGGGGCATACCTTCGTGGGTGACCGTGAGCGGGCTGACCGCCGGGGCCATGGTCGTGGTGTCGGTGCTCGCGTTCCAGGCCAGCGGTTCGCCGCCGGCCGATCCGACGGCGGCGCCCACCCCGCATCCCACCGTCTCCAAGCCCCACGCGGTGCCGACGACCCCGCCGCCGGTCCCCACGGGCGGCGACACCGGCAAGCGCGTCGTCTACTCGCTCAGCCAGAACCGCGTGTGGGTCGTCACCAAGACCGGTGCGGTCTCGACGTTCCAGGTGCAGGCGGGCACCGTGCCGGCGACGCCCGGCGTCTACTACGTCAGCAAGCGTGAGGCCTCCGCGGTCGGCACCGACGGCAAGCAGGTCGAGCACCTGGTGTTCTTCGAGTACACCGCGGAGAGCTGGGTCGCCTTCTCCGCACCGGTCGACGACAAGGTCACCGCCCCGGACCCCGGCCTGCGCACCGGTGCGATCCGCGTCCACCGCGCCGACGCCCTGAAGATCTGGAACAACACGGTCAAGGGCTCCACCGTCGTCGTCTTCAAGTAGCCCGTCCCCGGGGAGCCCGGGCAGCCGGGCCGCTCACAGGCGGATGATCACCAGGGCCGTGTCGTCCTGCGCGCCGTCGGGGGGGAGCAGGTCGCTGAGGAGGGCGTCGGCCAGCGGGTCGGGGGCGAGGTTCCGGTGGTGGTTCAGCGCACGGGCCAGGCGGGTCAGGCTGATGTCGTAGTCCTCGCCGCGGCGCTCGACCAGGCCGTCGGTGTAGAGGACGAGGGTGCCGCCGGGGACCAGGGGGACCGTCGCCTCGGGGCGTGTGCCGGGATCCGGGCGGGCGGCCAGCGGGGGATCGGTGGCCGCGTCGAGGAAGTCCACGCTGCCGTCGGGCTGGAGCAGGGCCGCGGGCGGGTGCCCGGCGTTGCTGTAGGTGACGGAGCCGGCGGTCCAGTCGAGGTACGCGGAGACGGCCGTGGTGCACTCGGCGCCGGGCACGGAGCTCGCGTAGAGCCCGACGGTCTCCAGGGCCGCCGCGGGGCCGTCGGTGACGCGGACGGCGGCGCTGAGGGCGCTGCGCAGCTGGCCCATGACGCCGGCCGCGGTCAGTCCGTGGCCGACGACGTCGCCGACGGCCACGGCTATCCGGTCGCCGGGCAGGTCCACCAGGTCGTACCAGTCGCCGCACACGTGCAGCGCGCCCACCGCCGGGCGGTAGCGGACGGCGACGGGGTGCCCGTTGCCCTGGGCCGCGGGCAGCATCGCGGCCTGCAGGGTCAGTGCGACCTCGCGTTCCCGGGCGTGCGCGTGGCGCAGCTGCTCGTTGACCGTCTGCAGTTCCCGGGCCCGCATGTACAGCTCGCCCTCCAGGTCGCGGGGCGTGCGGTAGTCGCCGCTGCGGGTGCCGTGGGTGCGGATGAAGTCGGTGACCTCCTCGACCCGGTGGACCACGTACTCCACCTCGCCGTCGGGACCGCGGACGGGTAGGTTGACGATGCTCCAGTACCGCTCCTCGTAGACCCCCGGCAGGTCGGCGCGCTCCACGTCGTAGCGCTGCAGGCCCATGGTGTCGCGCTCGCCGGTGTCCAGCACGCGCCGGATCGACGCGGCGACGTTGCGGCTGCCGTCGGCCTCCGCGTCACGCGGGTTGTCGGGGTAGAGCTCGAAGACGTTCCGGCCGATCAGGTCGACGCAGGACCGCCCGGCCATGTGCTCGTAGGCCGGGTTCACGTCCATGTAGACCATGTCGGGGCCGATCACGGCCAGGCCCGCGGGCAGGGTCCGGAAGACCGACTGGAAGTCGATCTTCGGTCGCGTCGTGGGTCTCGTCACAGTAGCCCCGCTAGGTAGGACAAACTAGGACAAGCATGCACGAAGATCGGCCAAAGACCCAATGGGCCGGACCCCGCCCCCGCGGCTACCGGCGGTCGGGTGCGCCCGCGGTCACAGGCGCTCCGGCGTGCGGATGCCCAGCAGGGACAGGCCCTGCCGCAGCGTGCGGGCGGTCAGCTCGCACAGGAACAGCCGGCTCTCCACCTGCGCCGGCCCGCCGTCGGCGGTCAGCACCGGGCACTGCTCGTAGAACGTGGTGAACAGCGACGCCAACTGGAACAGGTACGCGGCCAGCCGGTGCGGCTCGTACACCTCCGCGACCTCGGCGAGCGTCTCGCCGAAGGCGTCCAGGTGCAGGCCGAGCGCCCGCTCGGCCGGCTCCAGCGCCAGCTCCGGGTGGGCCACCGCCCGCTGGTCGCCGGCCGCCTTGCGGAAGATCGACCGCGTCCGCGCGTAGGCGTACTGGACGTAGACGCTGGTGTCGCCGTTCAGCGAGACCATCCGGTCCAGGTCGAAGACGTAGTCCTTGCCCAGCGAGGTCGACAGGTCGGCGTACTTCACCGCGCCGATGCCCACCTGCTCGCCGTTGGAGACGATCTCCTCCTCGGTCAGGCCGATCTTCTCGCCCTTCTCCCGCACGACCGCCGTGGCCCGCTGCACCGCCTCGTCCAGCAGGTCCTCCAGCTTCACGCTCTCCCCGGCCCGGGTCTTGAACGGCTTGCCGTCCCGGCCCAGCAGCGTGCCGAACGGCAGGTGCCGCGCGGTGACGTCGTCGGTCAGCCAGCCGGCCCGCCGGGCGGTCTCGAAGACCATCCGGAAGTGCAGGGTCTGCCGCACGTCCACGACGTACAGCAGGGTGTCCGCGTGCAGCGCGCCCGTCCGGTTGCGGATCGCCGACAGGTCGGTGGCCGCGTAGCCGTAGCCGCCGTCGGTCTTCCGCACGATCAGCGGGACCGGCTCGCCGTCCTTGCCCTTGACGTCGTCGAAGAACACGCACAGCGCGCCGTTCGACCACACGGCCACGCCGGACTTCTCCAGCAGCTCGCAGGTCTCGGCGAGCATGTCGTTGTACCCGGACTCGCCGACGATGTCCTCGTCGCGGATCTCGATGTCGAGCTTGCCGTAGACCGAGTCGAAGTAGATCTTCGACTCGTCCACGAACCGCTGCCACAGGGCGAGCGTCTCGGGGTCGCCGGCCTGCAGGTCGACCACCCGCCGCCGGGCCCGCTCCTTGAAGCCCTCGTCGGACTTGAACAGCGCGCCGGACGCCTTGTAGAGCCGGTCCAGCCGGGACATCGACGCCTCACCGGCGTCTTTCTCGTCCGTGCCGTGGTCCAGCTCGTGCGGGTGCTCGATCAGGTACTGCACGAGCATGCCGAACTGGGTGCCCCAGTCGCCGATGTGGTGCCGCCGCACGACCTGCTCGCCGCTGAACTCCAGCACCTTGCAGATCGCGTCGCCGATCACCGACGACCGCAGGTGGCCGACGTGCATCTCCTTCGCCACGTTGGGCTGCGCGTAGTCGACGACGGTGATGCCGGGGTGCTCCTTGGCGGGCACGCCCAGCCGCTCGTCGGCCGCCCGGGCGGCCAGCGTCGAGGTGATCGCCGCGTCGGAGACGGTGATGTTCAGGAAGCCGGGGCCCGAGACCTCGACCCCGGCGATCAGCTCGTCGGCCGGCAGTCCGGCGACCACCGCGCCGGCCAGCTCCCGCGGGTTGGCCTTGGCCTTCTTCGCCAGGCCCAGCACGCCGTTGGCCTGGAAGTCCGCCCGGTCACTGCGTCGCAGCAGCGGGTCGGCGTCGGTGGCCGACGGCACCGCGGCCGCGAGGGCTGCGGAGACGCGCTGCTGGAGCGAAGCGGAGAGGGAAGCGACCGAGGCCATGAAACTGCCGTTCGTCGAGGTGATGGGTCGGCTCGATTCTCCCACGGGGCGGCCGCCCGACGCGACGCACATACGGCGGCGCGGGCCTGTGGACAAACGGGTGGGCGGGACGCCGCGGTCTGGGAGAATGAGGGAAACGCCAGGCACCCGACCCCAGGAAGAAGAGGACCGTGGCTCAGAGCACCGAGGCCGACTGGGTCTCCCGTTTCGCGGACGACGTCATCGCCGAGTCGGAGCGCCGCGCCCCCGGGAAAACCGTCGTCGTCGCGTCCGGGCTCAGCCCGTCAGGCCCCATCCACCTGGGCAACCTGCGCGAGGTCATGACCCCGCACCTGGTGGCCGACGAGATCCGGCGCCGCGGGTACGAGGTGCGGCACCTCATCTCCTGGGACGACTACGACCGCTACCGCAAGGTGCCGGCCGGTGTCCCCGGCGTCGACCCGTCGTGGGCCGAGCACATCGGCAAGCCGCTGACGTCCGTGCCCGCCCCGGCCGGCTCCGCGTTCCCGAACTGGGCCGAGCACTTCAAGGCCCAGATGACCGAGGCGCTCGCCGAGATGGGCGTGGAGTACGACGGCATCAGCCAGACCGCGCAGTACACCGCCGGCGCGTACCGCGAGCAGATCCTGCACGCGATGCGGCACCGCGGCGACATCGACGCGATCCTCGCGCAGTACCGCACGAAGAAGGCGCCCGCCAAGGCCTCGCAGAAGCCGGTGGACGCCGCGGAACTGGAGGCCGAGGAGGGCTCCGGCGCCGCCGCGGAGGACGACGGCAGCTCCGCCGGCGCCGGCGGCATCGGCTACGTCCCCTACAAGCCGTACTGCGCCGACTGCGGCAAGGACCTGACGACCGTCACCGCGTACGACGACGAGACCACCGAGCTGACGTACACCTGCGCCTGCGGCCACGGCGAGACGGTCCGGCTGAGCGAGTTCAACCGCGGCAAGCTGGTCTGGAAGGTCGACTGGCCGATGCGCTGGGCGTACGAGGGCGTGGTCTTCGAGCCGTCCGGTGTCGACCACTCCTCGCCCGGCTCGTCGTTCCAGGTCGGCGGCGAGATCGTCGGCCCGATCTTCGGCGGCGAGCAGCCGATCGGCCCGATGTACGCGTTCGTCGGCATCTCCGGCATGGCCAAGATGTCGTCGTCGCGGGGCGGGGTGCCCACCCCGGGCGACGCGCTGAAGATCATGGAGCCGCAGATCCTGCGCTGGCTGTACGCCAGGCGCCGCCCCAACCAGTCGTTCAAGATCGCCTTCGACCAGGAGATCCAGCGGCTGTACGACGAGTGGGACGCGCTGCAGCGCAAGGTCGACGACGGGTCCGTGCTTCCCGCGGACGCCGCCGCGTACGGCAGGGCGACGGGCACGGCCTCCGGTGAGCTGGCGCGCACCCCGCGGCCGCTGCCCTACCGCACGCTCGCCTCGGTCGCCGACATCACCGCCGGTGCCGAGGACCAGACCCTGCGGATCCTGTCCGAGCTCGACCCGTCGAGCCCGCTGTCCTCACTGGACGAGGTGCGGCCGCGGCTGGACCGGGCGGAGAACTGGATCAGCACGCAGGTGCCCGCCGACCAGCGCACCGTGGTGCGCTCCGAGCCGGACACCGAGCGTCTCGCCGCGCTCGGCGAGGCCGAGCGGGGCGCCCTGAAGCTGCTGCTGGACGGACTGGACGCGCACTGGTCGCTGGACGGGCTCACCACGCTCGTCTACGCGGTGCCGAAGGTGCAGGCCGGTCTGGAGCCCGACGCCAAGCCCACTCCCGAACTGAAGTCCGCCCAGCGGGCGTTCTTCGTCAACCTCTACGAGCTGCTGGTCGGCCGGGACACCGGCCCGCGGCTGCCCACCCTGCTGCTGGCCGTCGGCCAGGACCGGGCGCGGCGGCTGCTGGGCGGGGCCGCCTGACCCACGCACCGTGCGGCGGCGCACCCCCGGCCGGGGGTGCGCCGCCGCACGCGTGTGCTCACACCGGCTGCGAGGGCGCCGCCTGCGCGTCGGCGGGGGACAGGTGGCGGGCGATGCGGGTGGCGCAGGCGCGGGCCTCGGGGCGCAGGCCCGGCAGGTCGGCGCCGGGCGCGGCCAGCACGGTGAGCACGCAGCCCTCGCCCGCCGGGTAGAGGGCCAGGCCGCCGGCGTCGCCGCGGAGCAGCAGCTCGCGGAAGTCGCCCTGGCCCGCGGCGCCCGTCAGGCGCACGCCCACCGCGGCCGCGGCCGCGGTCAGCGCGGCGAAGCCGTCCGGCTCGACGTCGGGGGCGTCGGCCGCGAGCACCAGCCCGTCCGGGCTCGTCGCGAAGGCCCCTGCCACCCCGGGTGTGTCCGCTCTCAGCCGCTCCAGTTCGACGCGCACCTCGGCCTCGTGCATGGTCCCCTCCTCTCGGCGGAGGGCCCGCCCGCGCGGCGGCGACGCCGTGCCCGTGCCCGTTCCGCCGCGCTGTGGTCGGCAGGGGGAACGTTACGCACGGTGCGGTGCGCGAGGAGGACTTTGGCATTTTCCACCGGAACATGCGGCGGACGCGCCTAAAATGCCCCTCTGAGGTGACGCGGCGTCAGCATCGGCACGACGCGGACGGACATGGACGGACATGGACGGACGCGGACGGACATGGACAGGTCCCGGCCGGATTCCGGTCGGGACCTGCTCGGATGGGACGACGGCCGCGGTCACGGCCAGGGCCAGGGCTACGGGATGCTCTCCGCGTTGGCCTCGGAGGTGTAGCGGTAGCGCAGGTCCCGTATCGCGCTGACGAGCTGCCGCTCCTCGGGCGCCGTGCCCTTGTAGACCGTCGGCAGGAAGCGGGCCAGCTGGCGCGTGTTGGGCATGGCGCCGTGCTCCTGGACGTAGGTGCGGTACGCCGCGAAGTACGCCTCCTCCGCCGAGATGCCCTCGGGGAACTCCAGGCCCGCCATCGGGTACGTCTCCAGGTCCACGAACTCCGGCTCCGCGTCCGGCGGGAACTCCGGTGCGAACGCGGCCTGTTCGGGTGCCGGCTCCGGCTGGGGCTCGCGTCGCGGACCGGGGACGGAGCGGCCGTTCGCGCCGGCGACGGCACCGTTCCCGTCGTTCGGGACGCCGTTCTGGCCGGCCTGCCCGCCCTGGCCGTTCTGCCCGTTGGGGCCGCCGCCGTTGAGGGCGCCGTAACCCAGCGGCCGCTCCTGGTACGGGCCGACTGGAGCCATCACCTGCGGCTGCTGCGGGCCGCCCTGGCCCTGCACGGCCTGCGCGGCCTGCGCGGCCTGCGCCTGCGCCTGGAAGAACGCCTGCTGCTGCTCGAACGCCTGCTGGTCGTAGGGCTGCCCGGGGTAGTAGCCCTGCTGGGCGGCGAACCACGGGCTGTCGTGCGGCGTGCCCTCGAAGCGGCTGTTGGCGAAGCCCTGCTCGTACAGCTGCTGCTCGTACGCCTGCTGCTGGGCGAACTGCTGCTGCTGCGCGAACTGCTGCGCGGCGAACATCTGGTCCGGCGTCAACTGCATCTGTCCGGGCGCCGGTTGCTGCGATCCGTCGGGAGCACCCACGGCACCCGCGGCACCCTCGGGGCCGGCCTGCCGCGCTCCCGCCGCGAGCTGGGCCGCGGTGGCCGGGCCGGCGGACTCGGCGGCAGCGGACGCCGGGGAATCGCCGGAGGAGCCCGCGGAGGCGGCGGAGGAGCCGGCGTTGGCGGAGCCGGCCTCCAACTCCCCTACGGGCAGAGCCACTTCGATGCCGGCGGCCTGGAGGCCCGCGTCCGCGGTCTCCGACAGCGGTATGCCGTACTTGGCGAGCCGCAGCGGCATGATGGCCTCGATGGGCGCCCTGCGGCGCCAGGCGACGCCGTAGCGGGCGCGCAGCCGGGCCCGGTAGACCAGCCGGTCCTGCTCGCGGCGGATGGTCTCCTCGTAGCTCCGCAGCTCCCACAGCTTCATGCGCCGCCACAGCCGGAACGTCGGCAGCGGGGCGAGCAGCCAGCGGGTGATGCGGACCGACTCCATGTGCTTGTCGGCGGTGATGTCCGCGATGCGCCCGATCGCGTGCCGGGCCGCCTCGACGGCGACCACGAACAGCACCGGGATGATCGCGTGCATGCCGACGCCGAGAGCGTCGGGCCAGGCCGCCGCGCCGTTGAAGGCGATCGTCGCGGCGGTCAGCAGCCACGCCGTCTGCCGCAGCAGCGGGAACGGGATCCGCAGCCACGTCAGCAGCAGGTCCAGTGCCAGCAGGACGACGATGCCCGCGTCCACGCCGATCGGGAAGACATTGGCGAACCAGCCGAAGCCCTTGTGCAGGGCCAGAGTGCGCACCGCGGCGTACGAGCCGGCGAAGCCGATGCCCGCGATGATCACCGCGCCCGCGACGACGATTCCGACGAGAATCCGGTGCGTCCGGGTCAAACGTATCGCGGCCACCCGCGACCCCTCCTGCCGCTCAGCTCCTGTCCCCGTGACTGGACGCACCAGAGTGCCACATCACGGTGGCGCCGCGGGGGTTGGTCGCCCTACGAGGGTCGGACAAACGTACGGATACGGGGGTGGAGGGGCCGCTGTTCGTTATGCGTTCGCCGCCGCGACGGCTGCCACGGCGTCCTTGGCCGCGCGGTCCGCGCCGGAGACGACCGTCGAGGCCGTGGGGTTCTTCTTGCCCTCGAGACCGGCGCCGTTGTACTCCACCGTCAGCAGGACGTTGCCGGTGCGGATCACCACCGTGTCGTTCTGCGACGTGATCTGCGACACCGTCGCCTTGCCCGCGACGGACGTGGCCTCGTCGCCGATCCCGGCGACCGGGGACTTGGTGAGGCCCTTCGCCGCGCCCAGCGTGGCGACCTGATCGGTGTAGCGCTTCTTGGCCTGGTCCTCGCCCGACCCCAACTGCGCGTCGGAGGCGAAGCGCTGGAGCGTCACCGACAGCCAGCGGTACTGGTAGCCGTCCGAGCCGTTGCCGGTCCACGAGCAGCCGCCGCGGTCCTGGATCGCGGCGTTCTTCGTCGTGGTGCCGCCGGCGTCCTTCACCTTCGGCACCAGCGCCGCCACCGTCGCCTTGGTGACGGCCGTGCAGGCCGGCGGCAGCGTGTGGAACTTGGCGGGCGCGACCGCGGGCGCGGTGGTGCCGGCGGCTCCGGAGGTGCTCGCGGACCCGGACGGCGAGCTGCCCGCCGAGTCGCCGCCCTTGTCCGAGCCGGAGCCCGACGAGCAGGCGGTGAGCAGCACCGCGGGCACCGCGGCGCAGGCGATCAGGCCGGCAAGGCGCGGGGCGGTACGTCGACGTCGTTCCATGGGGCCGGTCCTTTGCGTCCTCTGCTGACGTGGGTCACGTGGTCCCGTGGTGCGCGCGGTCGTGCGCTCACGCGGGTCACGTGCTGGCGGTCGGCCATCCACACTAAGGGGTCCGCGGACCCGCTCCCGGCCTAGCCCTCGACCTTGCGCTCCAGCTCGCCGGCCACATCGCGGGCGCCTTTTTGCAGGTCAGCGCTGGTCGCGGGGGCCGAGCCGCGAGGCTCGGTGGCCGCGTAGGTGACGCTCACCACGACGTTGGCCGTACGGAAGACCACGGTGACCGAGCGCTTGGGGCCGTTCGCGGACGTCTTCAGCACGTCGTTGATGAAGCCGCCGTTGCCCAGGTCGGTCAGGCGGCGCGGCAGCAGGTCGGGGCTGCTGCCGTCGCTGCCGGTGCCCGCGCTCTGGCCCGTCGACGGGTCGGTGCCGGTGGCCGTCGCGGTCGGCGAGGCCGGGGTGGTGGGCGTGCTCCCCGGCGCGACGGGGGGGATCGAGGCGTTCGCCGCGCGCCGCTCGAAGTCCGTCTCCGCCTGCACCTCGTCGCTGACGTTCGGGTCGTAGGACACCGCCCGCTCGAAGTCCACGGACAGCGTGCGGGACGCCGCGCCCGCCACCGCGTCGGTGTGCCAGGAGCAGCCCACCCGGCGGTCGGTGTCGTACGTGAGGGACTCGGCGCCGGCGTAGTCCTTCGCACCGGGCACCAGGCCCTTGAGGGTGTCCAGGTCCACCGCGGTGCACGGCTGCGGCAGCGTCTTGTACTTGCCGGGCGGCAGCGGCGAGACGGTGGTGTCGCCGCCCGCCGCGACCGACTTGGGGTCGCTGGCGGTGTCGGCCGAGGAACCGGCGGTGGTACAGGCACCCAGTGTGGCCAGGGCCAGGCCCGCGGTGACCGCCATGGCGGCCACGGCCGAGGGCCTCGCGCCGGCCGGAGCGGGCAGTCGTCGCGTGGTGCGCACCCCGCGGCCCCCTTTCTCGCGCCTTCTCGCGCTCTCTCGCGTCCTGCTGTCGCGCCCGGTCGTCCCCGGGCCGCGCGGCGGCCGAGTGCCGGCGCACGCTGTCGAGCAGTTTCCGCCGGAAAGCGTACGGGCCCGGTTAAACCCTTGGCGCGCCCGAGCGGGCCTTGGACACAATGTCTACCGCACGCCTCACCGATTCCGCCCGCCGGGGCCGGAAGATCGGGTGACGTCCATCACAGTCGGGCAGAATGGGATATACGGCACATACCTGGTGCCGCCCCCACCGGCGGTCACGCCGCCGCCCGCCGTCTCACTCAACGTTCTTTCCCAGGGGGATGGCCATGTCGTACACCGAGGTTCCCGGTATCCGGGTTCCGATCCGGATGTGGACGGACCCGTCCACCGTCGAGGACGGCGCGATGCAGCAGCTGCGCAACGTCTCCTCGCTGCCCTGGATCAAGGGTCTGGCCGTCATGCCCGACGTCCACTACGGCAAGGGCGCCACGGTCGGCTCGGTCATCGCCATGCACGGCGCGGTCTGCCCGGCCGCGGTCGGCGTCGACATCGGCTGCGGCATGAGCGCGGTGAGGACGTCGCTGCGGGCCTCCGACCTGCCGGGCGACCTGTCCCGGCTGCGCTCGAAGATCGAGCAGGCCATCCCGGTGGGCCGCGGCATGCACAGCGACCCGGTCGACCCGGGCTCCTTCCACGGCATGCGCACGTCCGGCTGGGACGACTTCTGGTCCCGTTTCCAGGGCCTGGCCCAGGCCGTGCACTTCCGCGAGGGGCGGGCCGCGCAGCAGATGGGCACGCTCGGCTCGGGCAACCACTTCGTGGAGGTCTGCCTCGACTCCGAGGACGGTGTCTGGCTGATGCTGCACTCCGGCTCGCGCAACATCGGCAAGGAGCTCGCCGAGTACCACATCGGCGAGGCCCGCAAGCTGCCGCACAACCAGGACCTGGTCGACCGCGACCTGGCCGTGTTCGTCGCGGACACCCCGCAGATGGCCGCCTACCGCAACGACCTGTTCTGGGCCCAGGAGTACGCCAAGTACAACCGGGCGCTGATGATGGCGCTGCTGCAGGACGTCGTCCGCAAGGAGTTCAAGAAGGCGAAGGTCACCTTCGAACCGGTCATCTCCTGCCACCACAACTACGTGGCGGAGGAGCGGTACGACGGCATGGACCTCCTGGTCACCCGCAAGGGCGCGATCCGCGCGGGCTCCGGCGACTACGGGATCATCCCCGGCTCGATGGGCACCGGCTCCTACATCGTCCGCGGCCTCGGCAACACGGCGGCGTTCAACTCCGCGTCCCACGGCGCGGGCCGCCGCATGAGCCGCAGCGCGGCGAAGCGCCGCTTCACCACCCGCGACCTGGAGGACCAGACGCGGGGCGTGGAGTGCCGCAAGGACTCCGGCGTCGTCGACGAGATCCCCGGCGCCTACAAGCCGATCGACCAGGTCATCGACCAGCAGCGGGACCTCGTCGAGATCGTCGCGAAGCTCAAGCAGGTCGTCTGCGTCAAGGGCTGAGCGTGCGCCTGGGCCGCCTGGGCCGCCTGGGCCAGCTGGGCCGCCAGGGCCTGCCGGGCCGGTCATACCCGCGGGGCCGTGCACCGCACTCCGGTGCGCGGCCCTCACGCTTTTTCGACGGCCGCCGAAGGGGGCGCGCGATGGGTACGGACATCAGCGGCTTTGTGGAGTGCCGCGCCTGGCGCTTCCATGAGGAGGAGGGCGAGGCGACCACCTGGCACGGCGTGATCGACCTGTTCTTCCTCAACACCACGCGGGACTATGATGCGTTCGGGTGCCTGTTCGGCGTGCGGAACTACGCCGGATTCCGCCCGCTCGCCGCCGACCGGGGCATGCCCGCGGACGCCTCCGAGGCCGTTCGCGCGGAGCTCGCGACATTGGCGCGGTGGCCCGACCAGATGTACGGCGTCACCTGGATCACCTGGGCCGAGGTGAAGCGGATCGACTGGGACGAGCCGGCCGAGACCACGGACCGGCGGCCGCACCGCTACCAACGGACCCCCGAGGGACTGCGGTACCTGGGCAAGGGCGCCTGGGACCCCGTCCAGGCAAAGGTCCTCGCGCCGTCGAACGCGACGCGGGACGCTCGGGACGCCGGGGACGGCCGGCCGGACGGCACCGAGTGGACCGTGGGCGACACGGTCTACCGCGCCCAGCGCCTCCGGCGCCGCGACGCCGTCGAAATCGGTGGAACGTGGCAGCCCGTCTGGACGACCATGGAGACCCTGGCCGCGCTGCACGGCGACGACAACGTCCGGCTGGTCGTCTGGTTCGGCAACTGAGCGGAGGCGGCACCTCGGATGCCCGGACAGCGGCTCTACCCGTACGTCGGTCCCGCCGAACTGCGGGCGGCCGTCCGGGCGGAGCAGGCCGGTGCCGTGCTGCGGACACGGGACGCCGTGGCGGCGTGGCTTGCGGCACGGCCGGAAGAGGAGCAGGCGGAACCGTTCACGTTCGTCGTCCTCGGCGACGGGGTGCTGCGGCTCGCCGCCCGCCGCAGCGAACACGTGGCGTGCGCGGGCGGCGCCCCGGTCCTGGCCGCGGGCGAGATCGGCTTCGTCCGCCGGGACGGCACCTGGGCCGTCGACACGATCAGCAACCACTCCACCGGCTACTGCCCCGACGACGTCACCTCGTGGCCGCCCGTCGCAGCCGCGCTCGACCGGGCCGCCCTGCACCACCCGGACGCCTTCACCCACGCGGTGCTCTTCCGCCGCTGCCCCGGCTGCCACGAGCTCAACATCGTCCGCGACCACCACTTCGCCTGCGTCTTCTGCGACACGGACCTGCCCGCGCGGTGGAACGCCGAGCCGTAGCCGTCGGCGACCACGAGTCACCCGAGCGGCAGCGCCCAGGACGCGCCGGAAGGTTCGTGCCGCACCCGCTGTTCGTGCGGGGCGACCGTCAAGCGGAACTCCTCACGCGCGGGTTGGCCCTCGGGGAAGAGGGCCACCAAGCCCTCCACCGTGTCCCAGAGACGGCGTGGCCCAGTCTGGCGCACCGCGCCGGTC
Organism: Actinacidiphila rubida; assembly: GCF_900110255.1. Taxonomy (GTDB): domain Bacteria; phylum Actinomycetota; class Actinomycetes; order Streptomycetales; family Streptomycetaceae; genus Actinacidiphila; species Actinacidiphila rubida. The sequence goes on along the minus strand of NZ_FODD01000018.1, from coordinate 152,098 downwards.
GCGCTGGCACTCGCCGTCGAACCGTCGTCGGTCCAGAGACCTACACCGGTCAGAGCTCCGTGACCGTCCCGCCAGGAGCACGACTGGTAGCCGGGCAAGGCGAGCGACAGAGGGAACCTCAAACGGTTGAGCACGTCCGCGACGGGCACCTCCGAGGTTTCAGGATCCCGGTCGGGCAAGGCGTCGAATGCGGGTTGGCCACCGGTCGTGCGCTGTGGCATGAACAGTGCGGGTGGTGGGAGAAAATCTCCTTCGGCGTGGCCCGGTCCAGAGACAGTCGTGCGGACGATGCCGAGGCCGATCGGAGCCACGATCACACCGCCGCGGTCGGCTTGCCTGACCAGTGCCGGAGGAATGGACGTCAGCGCGGCTGTCGCGATGATACGGGCATACGGGGCTCGATCGAGGCGGCCCTGAGTACCGTCGCCGGCGAAGAGGAACGGGTCGTACCCGGCCGAGTGCAGGCGTTCACGGGCAGCCTTCACGAGCGTGTCGTCCACATCGACACTGGTGACGTTCTCCGAGCCCAGGCGATGGGAAAGAAGCGCTGCGTTGTATCCGGTCCCAGCGCCCAGCTCGAAGACGTTGTCCCCTATCCGCGCGTCGAGAGCGTCCAGCATCGTCAGCATCAGACACGGCTCGCTGGAGGACGAGGTGGGAATGCCACGTTCGTCGAGTTGCGTCATCAGAGCCGAATCCGAATAGACAGCATTCAGGAAGCCTTCGTCGGCCTCTGTGACCTGGTGCCAACGGCCTCGCTCGTCCTGGCGGTGGAAGGTGGGGACGAAGATCTCCCGGGGGACGGCGGCGAAGGCGTCACGCCAAGTACTTGGTCGCCCATCCCCGAGGGCGCCCGCGAATGCCTCGCGCATGGTTGCGGTGAGGTCGTTCGTCACAAGACTCCTTGGAGGTAGTCGGCGTGTGCTGCGGCGATGGGCAACCCGGTCCGATTCTCGACCCAAGCCCAGGTGCCGGCCGGGTTGCATTCGAAGAACACCCACTGCCCGGTGGGGGTGACGGCGAAGTCGAATGCGCCGAAGACAAGGTTGCACACGGCCATATAGCGGCGGACGCCCGCGGCGACGGAGGACGGAACGCGCGTGGTTCCGAGTTCGACACGTTCCGGATCAGTGCGCCAGTCCATTGCTGCCTGCTCGGAGGCTGCGGTCAACGTGCAGGCGAACAGGGCCTCGCCCACGACGGTGAGACGCACCTCGTGGTGTTTGGGGATCGCCTCCTGGATGTAGTGCGCCGTCAGGCGCAGGCTGTCATCGATACCCGCCGGGTCGAAGTGGTGCGTGGCCACCATGAGCTTTCGTTCCGCGCCCGTGTCGAGTCTTCCGCCGAGTACGGGCTTGCAGATCAGGGGGCCGTTGACGGCCCTCGCAAAGGCGCGGGCCGACTCCGGGTCGTTGGTGATGATGCTGCGCGGAACACGCAGACCTGCGGAGACGGCTCGAACGAGTTGCTGCGGCTTGTGGGCAGCGAAACGGTCGTCGTGCGGGTTGTTGATCCAGCGGACAGGCAGTGCCGTGACCACGTTCAGGAGAGCTGCATCCGCTTGGTGCTCTGCCCATGACGCGTACGGTTCCGGCACGGATTCAGCGATTCGGGGGCGTCCGGGCCGCCTGTAGTAGACAGCCCGGACCTCCTCCAGACGCGCCGACCGGTGCCCGGTGTCCAGCACGCCGTTCCACCCCACGTGATCTGACGCGTGGACGGCGGTCAGACGGAGTGACTGAGGGAACTGCGCGGTGTCGTAACGCATGATGGGGACCGACCGCCCATTGAGCTCGTCAACGACCATGTCGGCGGCAGCGTCCAGTTGTTCGGCGACCACGAGCACGGGTCGGGCGACCGGCATCAGGCGGCCGGTGCGCAGTACGGGTCGTTGACGTCGTCGCCCTTGCCGTCCTGGTTGGTGTCCGTGCACGACGCGGCCTGGGGTGCGACGTGCCAAGGGGTTCCGTCGGCCTGGACATTGAGCTGGCGTTCGTCGTCCCAGACGACGCCTTCCACGGTCGTGGTCACCAGCGCGGGCAGCGCGGCAGCGCGCGCCGCGAGCGGGATCACTGCGGTGGTCATCGTTCCTCCAGTCAATTGGTCGGGAGTTGTGCGTGGTGCGTCCCCTCGCCCGGAGTCGAACCGGGGCCCTCGGGCGTCCCGGGCGTCCCGGGCCGCCCGGTCTCGGCCTGACCGAGGCACAAGGGGTATGTGGCCACTCCGGCCGAGGGCGGGGATGCGCCGGAGCATGCTCCGCAGTCGGAGGGAACGGCGAACCAGCCCGACGGGACGGGGAGCCGGGCCCAGACCAGCTTCCCCGCCTCCGAGGCGGGGCGGGTGACCCCCCACGCCTCGCTGAGGGCGTCCACCAGGAACAGACCCCTGCCGCGTTCAGCGTCCGAGGAGGCGAGTCCCGGGACCGGCGGGCGGCTGTCCCCGTCCCACACGGCGACCGTCAGATCCCGGCCGGTGAGCCGCAGCAGCAAGCTGCACTCCGCGGAGCAGGGGCTGCCGCCTGGTGGCCTCAGCGGCTTGGTCGCGTGCTGAACAGCGTTGCTCAGAAGCTCGGAGGCGATCAGTAACGCGTCCTCCGTCACCGCATCGCCCACGCGCCAGTCCTTCAGGACCTCGGCCGTGTGCTTCCTGCCCCACCTGACGGCAGATCTCGACGATGTCAGATCGAACCTGCTGCGCAGAGGCTGTTGGCCACAGGCCATCGTTGCCCTCCATGTGCTTTTCCGTGAAGGGAGCGGCGTTTCCCGCTCGCTCCGATCGCTTGCACGCACTACGCAACCGTCTGTGTACCGAGCGCGGTACCGTTGAGGCGGCTTGCGAAGTGGAAAGCGTGGAAAGCCCGTCCACCCGCGGAGAGTGGCAGCATGGCCGAGCACGAGCCGAACCAAGGTCTCCGGGAACTTCTCACTGAGGCGCGTTGGTCCCAGGTCGAGTTGGCCGGCGCGATCAATCGCGCTGCTGCTGAGGCCGGCGTTCCTGCCGCCTGTGACAAGAGCAACGTGAACAAGTGGCTCAGCGGCACGCGCCCGCAGGCCAAGTGGCATCCGTTGATCGTCGAAGCGTTCGCCCGCAGGTTGGGCCGGCCCGTGACTCATGCCGAAGCTGGCCTGCCGGGTTCTGTGGCCGAAACGGGTGCTCTCGCGGTGCTGGCCCTGCCCGGGAACACTGTGGAGGGACTTGTCTCGATCGGGAGGGAAGACATGGACCCCTCGCGCCGCAGGTTCCTCGCCACTTCGCTGTACGCCGCCGCGTTACCGGTGCCGGCCTTCGTCGACCTGGCGGGCCGGGCCCCGGTGCGTGCCGGTGGGCGGACCACGCGGATCGGGGCGGGCGAAGTCGCCACGGTGCGGACGATGACGGATCGGATCGCGGACATCCTCGACGAGCTGGGCGGTGGGCACGCGCGCCCGATGGCCGCGGCGTTCCTGGTGAACACGGTCGCGACGTACCTGCACGCGGACGCCTCGGACGCCGTCAGGAAGAACATGCTCGCGGCCGCGTCCGACCTCGTGTACCTCACGGGGTGGATGGCGATGTACGAGAAGGCCCACGGTCTGGGCCAGCGGTACTACGTGCAGGCGCTGCATCTGGCGGCCGAAGCCGGGGACCACGTGACCTACTGCCGCACGCTCCGCGGAATGGCGCTCCAGGCGGCCAACCTCAAGCAGGGGAAACGGGCCCTGGAACTCGCCGACTCCGCGGCCGAGGCCGCACCGAAGGCGGGCCCCCGCCTGCAGGCGTTCCTCGCCGGACAGCAGGCACAGGGTGCGGCCCTCGTCGGAGACGGACGGCTCGCCTTCTCCCGCCTCGCACAGACGCAGGCCGCGCTCTCACGGGCGGACAACAGGCGCGACACGATCGGCGGTTACGACCAGGCCGCCTACTTCTTCCACGTGTCGAGCGTGCTCCACGCCCTCGGGGACGTGCCGGGATCCATCACCGCCATGCAGGACTCCAACCGGGTGCGACCGCCCGTCGAGAAACAGGGGCGCGCCCACGCCAACGGCCTGCTCGCCCAGCGGCAACTCGAAGTGGGACACCTGGAGGCGTCCTGCGCTACCTGGTCGGCGTTCCTCGACGACTACGAGCACCTCTCCTCGTCCCGCGCGGACGAGCACTTCGGCATTCTGAGACGCCGCCTCCGCCGTCACGTCGGCAACCGCCACGCATGTGAGGTGTACGAGCGCGCCGGGGAGCTGGCGCGGAGGAAGGCCGCCTAGCGAGGGCACACGCGCGGGCGCGGATGCGCTCGCGGCTAGGGCTGGACTCGCCGCGTAGGACTGCTTCCACGGGACGGTCAGGCCGGGGCGTGGTGGGCCAAGGGGGCGTGCGGGTCGTCGCCTTGGGGGGTGTGGTCGGTGTGGACGGTGGCGGCGGTCAGGCGCGGGACCGCGTGGATGAGGGCGTGTTCGGCGGCGACGGCGATGGCGTGGGCCTGGACGACGGTGAGGCGGGGGTCGACGACGATGTCGGCCTCGGCGCGCAGGGCGTGGCCGATCCAGCGCATACGGAGCGGGCCGGTGGCCAGCACGCCGTCGACGGTGCGCAGCGCGGCCTCGGCGGTGTCGACCAGCGCGGGATCCACGGCGTCCATCAGCCGCCGGTAGACCTCGCGGGCCGCGTCCTTGAGGACGAGCAGGATCGCGGCGGTGATGAAGAGGCCGACCACGGGGTCGGCCCACGGCCAGCCGACGGCCACGCCGCCCGCGCCGAGCAGGACGGCGAGGGAGGTGTAGCCGTCGGTGCGGGCGTGCAGGCCGTCGGCGACGAGCGCGGCCGAGCCGATCCGCTGCCCGGTGATCATGCGGTACCGGGCGACCCACTCGTTGCCGACGAAGCCGACGAGGGCGGCGATCGCGACGGCGCCCACGTGGCTGATGCCGTGGGGGTGCAGCAGGCGGTCGACGGACTGGTACGCGGCCAGCGCGGACGACGCGGCGATGGTCAGCACGATGGCGATGCCCGCGAGGTCCTCGGCCCGCCCGTAGCCGTAGGTGTAGCGGCGGGTGGCCGCGCGCCGGCCGAGCAGGAACGCGATCCCCAGCGGCACCGCGGTCAGCGCGTCGGCGCCGTTGTGGACGGTGTCGCCGAGCAGCGCGACCGAGCCCGACGCGACGACGACCACGGCCTGCACGGCCGCGGTCCCCGCGAGGATCGCCAGCGACAGCCACAGCGTCCGCATGCCCTCCCGGGACGCGGCCAGGGCCGCGTCGACACGGTCCGGCCCCTGGTGGCCGTGCGGCCTGACGGCGTGCGGGACCCGGTCACCGACGCGCCGCCGCAGCCGCCCCCGCGATCCGGTGGGGTCCGGGGGCTCCTGCGCGTGCTCGCTGCCGTCCATGGCACCACCATGCCCGCTGGATCGCGTCGCGGCGACGACCGTCCTGCGCGCCGCGACCAGGTGCAGTCAGGTGCAGGAGCGGGCGTCCGCCGACGGCGGCGGACGGCGGCGGGCGGGCGGCGCAGGAACGGCCGCCCGCCGCGAGGCGTCCCAGGTCAGCGCGTTAGGGTCGGCTTCTCGAACACCTTCGCGAAAGGGCGTCATGAACACGGGTACGACGGCGGAGCGGACCGGGCCGGACGGCGTCACGGACTGGTCGCTGCGTTCCGCCGCGCAGGACGACGTCGAGCCCATCGCGGAGCTGCGGGCCGTGGTGATGCGGGCGGACCTGGAACGGCTGGGGCGCTACGACGAGGTGCGGGTCCGGCAGCGGTTCCGCGACGCCTTCTCCCCGGGGGAGACCTGGGTGGTGGAGGCGGAGGGCGCCTTCGCCGGCTGCGTCACCTTCCGCCCGGCGGAGTACGGCCGGTATCTGGAGCACCTCTACCTGGCCCCGCACGTCCAGGGCAGGGGCCTGGGCTCCGCGGTGCTGGCGTCCCTGCTGCGGCGGTCCGACGCCGAGGGCGCGGTGGTGCGGCTCATCGTCTTGCAGGGCAGCGCCGCCCGGCGGCTGTACGAGCGCCACGGGTTCACCGTCGAGAGCGAGGACGCCGTCGACGTCTGGATGGTGCGGCAGCCGGGAGCCGTCCGGCCGCCGGCCGCGTAACCGGCCCCGGCCGGCCCGCTGCCGTTCGGTCCGCGGCCGCTCAGTCCGCGGTGACGCCCCAGTAGCCGATCCGCGCCGGGCGCCCGTCCTCGTACAGGATCGTGCAGTTGCCGGCCGCGCGGTCGGGGAACCCGAAGGGTTCGGTGCCCATCGCGTCGCGCCACTCGGCCTCCGTCGGGCGGCCGGTGGGGGACCAGGCGCGGACCTCCTCGTCGGTGAGGGGGCGCATGAAGGGGCCGTCCGTGGTGTCGGTGGGGCCGATCAGCGCGATCTGGTCCAGCACGGTGCCCGTGCCGCCGGTGAGGATGAACTCCTGCCACTCGGGGTCACGCCACAGCTCGGCCATGGACTGCCCCGTGAACCCCCGGTCGTCCCGGGCCAGTTCCTCGTCCTGGGCCTGACGGAACGCCGCACCCATGTCCTGCTGGTACGGGCCCGTCTGGTGCCATCCGTCGCCGCCCATCGCGAACTCCCCTGCATCCGTTGCCGGTTCGCACCTCGTGCGCGTCCCGGCGTCGCCCGCAGCGTAGGGGCGGGCACCGACAGCGGCGGCGGAGCCGGGCACTCCCGCCGGGCACCGGCCGCCCGCCCGGCGGGGGGGAATGCCGGCGCACCCGGCGGCGTAGAACTACCGCGCCGCCGCGAGCAGCTTCTCCACCTGCCCGAACTCGTCGGCGGTGAGCGGTCCGTGGGCCAGCGCGCCCGCGTTCTCCTCGACCTGCGCGAGGGTGCGGAACCCGGGGATCGGCACCGTCGTCGCGCTGCGCGCCCACAGCCAGGCCAGTGCGCCCTGCGCCAGGGTGCGGCCGCCGCCGGTCAGGACGTCGCGGATGCCGTCGATCGCGGCCAGGTACTCGGGGCTGGCGGTGCCGTCGCGGAAGTACGTCATCCACCCGTAGCCCATGCGGCGCACGTCGTTGTCCGCGACCTGGCGGTGGTCGTGGTACTTGCCGCTGAGCAGGCCCATCGCCAGCGGGCCGCGGTTGATCGAGGCCTGCCCGGAGGCCTCGCACACCGCGATCATCGCCGGGTTGTCGTGCAGCACGGACTGGTCGTGCTGGATCGCCGTGCAGTGCGGTGCCTGCGCCGCGAACGCCTCGGCCCTGGCCGGGTCGTCGGTGCTCCAGCCGTACGCACGCAGCGTGCCGGCCGCCACCAGCTCCTCCAGGGTGCCGACCAGGTCGAGCGCCTGCTCCAGCGGGAGGTCGTTGATGTGCAGCTGGTACAGGTCGACGTAGTCGGTGCCCAGCCGGCGCAGCGACCCCTCCAGGCAGCTGCGCAGGAACGCGGGGCTGGGGTCGGAGGCCCCGGTCTCGCGCGTCTCCTCGTCGAAGGTGCCGCCCCACTTGCTGGCGATCACCACCTGGTCGCGCCGGTCGCGGAAGGCGGCGCCGAGCACCTTCTCGCTGTGGCCGGCGCCATAGCTGCTCGCCGTGTCGTAGAAGGTGACGCCGAGGTCGAAGGCGCGGTGCAGCGCCCGCGTGGACTCCGCGTCGTCCACCTCGCCCCAGCCGAACTGCTCGGTGCTGCCGTTGCCGTACGGTCCGCCGATCGCCCAGCAGCCCATGCCGAGGGCGCTGACCTCGATGCCGCTGCGTCCCAGAAGTCGTGTCATGGCGGCCACTGTGGTCTCTGGAGCGCGCTCCAGGTCAAGGTCTCCGTTCCGCGCCGGCCCGCGCCGTGCGAGGGTGGTCGGGTGACGACCTACACCCCGGCGGCCGCGTCCACCCGAAGCGGCTTCAGCCTCGACACGCTGCGCTACTACGAGCGGATCGGCCTGCTCTTCGACATCCGGCGCACGACCGGCGGGCAGCGCGTCTTCACCGAGGACGACCTGGACTGGCTCGGCGTGCTGCGCTGCCTGCGGGACACCGGCATGCCCATCGCCGACATGCGCCGTTACGCCGAGCTGGCCCGGGACGGCGAGACGACCTACGGCGAGCGGCTGCGGGTGCTGCGCGAGCACGCGGTCGAACTGAGCGGGCACATCGCGACGCTGCTGGACCAGCAGGAGCACCTGCACGCCAAGATCCGCTGGTACGAGCAGCAGGCGGAGGCGGAGCGGGACCCGCACGCGATGGCCGCGGCCCGGCCCACCGCGTAGCGCACGGCGGCCCGGCGCCCGGACCGCGGCCGCGCCCACCGTCCGCGAAAACCGTGTGACCCTCCCGCGGCGGCGGGGTTAGCGTGGCCGCCCATGAGCGATGACGATCTTCCGCCGCGCCTGACCCGGCTGACCTTCCACGGCCCGCTCTCCGACGCCCGCGCGGCCCGCGTCGTCGACCGGCTGGCCCGCACCGCGCCGCGCACCGTCCTCGACATCGGCTGCGGCTGGGGCGAGGTGATGCTGCGCCTCCTGGAGGCCGTGCCCGCGGCCACCGGGGTGGGGCTCGACCTCAACGGCGAGGACCTCGCCCGGGGGCGGGCCGCCGCTGCCGCGCGCGGCCTGGACGGGCGGGTGGAGTTCGCCGAGGAGTCCGGCCTGGACGCGGCGGAACACGGCCGCGGCCCCGCCGACGTCGTGCTGTGCCTGGGGGCGAGCCACGCCCTCACGAAGGAGGAGCCGCCCGCCCACACGGCCGCGGCGCTCGCCGCGCTGCGCCGCCTCGTCGCCCCCGGCGGCCGCGTCGTGCTGGGCGAGGGCTACTGGCAGCGTCCGCCGACCCGCGCGGAACTGGCCGCCATGTGGCCCGGCGCGCACGCCGGTGAACTCCCCGGCCTGGCCGGGCTCGTGGACCTCGCCGTCGCCGCCGGCTTCCGCCCCGGCTGGGTCGAGGCGGCGGACGGTAGCGAGTGGGACGACTTCGAGTCCGGCTACCTCGCGGACGCCGAGGAGTGGCTGGCCGCCCACCCCGGCCACCCGCGTGCCGAGGAGATCCGCGACCGCACCGACCGCCACCGCGCCTCCTACCTGCGCGGCTACCGCGGCGTCCTCGGCCTCGCCTACCTCACGCTGATCCCGGTGCCGGTGCCGGTGCCGGTGCCGGTGCCGGTGTCCTGACGGGCCGTTCGCCTTGAAGCCGGCCCGCGGCGCGGCCCGCGGTGCGTCACCTCGGTGCGACTCGGCGGTGCGGTCGCGGACGGCGTGGTGACGCGGCGGGGATGCGTTTGCCGAATGCGTTTGCCCCGGGCGCACCCCTCGGGTTTGCTGCACGGATGACCGAACTGCGCACCGATCGCCTCGTCCTCCGCCGCTGGCGCGACACCGACCTCGCACCGTGGGCGGCGATGAACGCCGATCCCGAGGTCCGCGAGCATCTGGGCGAGGTCATGACCCGCGAGCAGAGCGACGCCTCCGTGGCCCTGTTCCTGGAGGAGTTCGACCGGCGGGGTTACGGGTGGTGGGCGGTCGAGGTGCTGTCCACCGGCGAGTTCGCCGGCTTCGCGGGCCTGGACGAGGTGGACGACGAGATGCCGTTCAGCGGCGTGGAGATCGGCTGGCGGCTCGCCCGCCCGGCCTGGGGCCACGGCTACGCGACGGAGGCCGCCCGGGCGGTGCTGGCCCACGGCTTCGACGTCCTCGGCCTTCCCGAGATCCTCGCGATCACCACGGCCACCAACGTCCGCTCCCAGGCGGTGATGCGCCGCATCGGCATGACCCGCGACCCCGACGGCGACTTCGACGACCCCTCCGCCCCCGCGGGCCCGCTGCGCCCGAACGTCCTGTTCCGCATCACCCCCGCGACGCGCTCCTGACGGGTGTGCGGAGTTCCGCGACGACGGCGGCGTGGTCGGAGGGCCAGACGCCGCCGACCGGACCGTCCCCGGCGCGCCGCACCGAGCGGACCGCGCCGAGGCCGTCGGGACCCGGCATTCCCACGTGGATGTAGTCGACGCGGGCGCTCGGTTCGAACCCCGCGGCCACGTACGGGTTGGCCCGGTCCCACGTCGCGGACGGCTGCGCGGGGTCCGCGTACTCCCACGCGTCGAGGAGGACCTGGCCGGGCACGGCCGGCGCGGTCTTGTAGCCGCCGAACCGCCGGACCTCGTCGGAGTCCGGCCAGGCGTTGAAGTCGCCGGTGACCACCGGCGGGAAGTCGGTGCCGCCGCGGTGCGCGGCCACGAAACCGGCGAGCACGCCGACCTGCCGGCAGCGCACCGCCGACGCGTCGGGCATGGAGGTGAGGTGCGTGGTGAAGAACGGCACCGGGTGCCCGGGGGCGTCGATGCGGGCGTGCAGGGCCAGCCGGCCGTCGTCCTCGCCCGGCGGCGCCGGGAGTTGGACGACCTCGCGCCCGGTGACGGGCCAGCGGCTGAGCACGGCGTTGCCGAAGTCCACCGACGGGTCGGCGATCCGGCGCCGCCAGGGGCCCGGCGCGCGGGTGGCGGCCCAGGTCCAGTGCAGGCCGAGTTCGGAGGCGAGCCACCCGGCGAGGTTCTCGCCGTCGCGGGCCCACACCTCCTGGAGACCGACGATGTCGGGGTCGAGGTCGGCGAGCGCGGCGAGGACGGCCTTGCGGCGTTCCTCCCACGGGCCGAAGCGCCCCCACAGGTTCCACGTCAGCACGCGCACGGTGTCCGTCCTCTCCCCCCGCCGGCCCGGTCCGCCCCGCCCGGCCGGACGTCCCGGGTCTCGGGCCGTCCGCTCGCGCCAGTCTCCGTCAGTTCCTGCCGTCGAGGAAGGCCAGCACCCGGGAGGTGAGGAGAGCGGTGGCCCCGGGGTCGTAGTCGCCGAGGCCGGAGTCGGCGAACAGGTGGCCGGAGCCGGGGTAGAGGAAGAGCTCGGCGGCGTCGGGGGCGCTCGCCACGAGCGCGCGGGCGGCGTCGATGTCGCCCTCGTCGACGAACGACGGGTCGTGGTCCATCGAGTGGATCTGCACCGGCACGGACGCCGGCCAGTCGCCGCCGAACTCCGAGGTGGGGACGCAGGAGTGGAAGAACAGCGCGCCCCTGACACCCGGCCGGGTCTGCGCCAGCAGCTGGGCCGGCAGCACGCCGAGGGAGAAGCCGGCCGTCACGATGCCCGCGGGCAGGCCCTCCGCCGCGGCCTTCCCGCGCTCCAGGATCGTGCCGAAGCCCGTTTCCCGGGCGAAGCCCACGCCCTCCTCCAGGTCGTCGAACGTCCGCCCCTCGTACAGGTCGGGGACGTGCACGGTGTGCCCGGCCCCGCGCAGGCCGTCGGCGAACTCCTGGACGCCGTCCGTCAGTCCCTGGGCGTGGTGGAACAGCAGTACCTCAGCCATGGCTCTCCTCAGCGGCCCGCCGGGGCCGCGGCCGGTCGGTGCGGACGCGTGACGACGTGTCACGGAGCCCAGTGCGGCCCCGTGCTCGGCACCGGGCCCCGCGGCCACGAGTATGGCCGCACCCACTGACAGTCCCGTCCCGCCGCCGTCACCCCGCGCGCCGCCCGCCCCCACCGGGCCCGCGCCGCGGCCGCGTCCGCTACCCGCCGTGCCAGGAGCGCCAGAGGGCCGCGTAGGTGCCGCCGGCCGCCACCAGGGCGTCGTGGGTGCCGAGTTCGGTGACGGTGCCGCCGGACATCACCGCGATGCGGTCCGCGTCGTGCGCCGTCTGGAGGCGGTGGGCCACGGCGATGACGGTACGGCCCCGCAACGCGGCGGCCAGCGCCCGCTCGGTGCTGCGCGCGGTCGCGGGGTCGAGCAGGGCGGTGGCCTCGTCGAGGATCAGGGTGTGCGGGTCGGCGAGGATCACCCGGGCCAGGGAGAGCTGCTGGGCCTGCGGGCCGTCGAGGTCGGGCACGGCGTCGAGGTCCGCCGCCCACGCGCCGGCGCCGACCGCGTCGAGCGCGGCGCGCAGTTCGTCGTCGTCGGCACCGTCCCGGCTCAGCAGCAGGTTGGCCCGCAGGGTGTCGTGGAAGACGTGGTGGTCCTGGGTGACCAGGACGATCTGGCGGCGCAGCCGCTCGGGCGGCAGGTCGGCGACGGGCACGCCGCCGACGGTGACGGTGCCGGTGCGCGGCCGGTCGACGCCCGCCAGCAGCCGGCCCAGCGTGGACTTGCCCGCGCCCGACGTGCCGACGACCGCGAGCCGTTCGCCGGGCCGCACGTCGAGGTCCACGCCGTGCAGGACGTCGGCGCCGCCGAGGTAGGCGTACCGCACGCCGCTGACCACGATCCGGTCGCCGTCCGGCCGCCGCGCCGCGGGGACGCCCGCGCCGTCCGCCGCGGGCCCGTCCGGTTCCGTGACCGCGCCGAGCCCCTCGATCCGCGCGAACCGCGCCGCGCTGCTCTGCACCTGCTCGACCCACCACAGGATCGCGCTCAGCGGTTCGACCAGCTGCTGGAAGTAGACGGCGGCGGCGACCACCGCGCCCAGCCCCACCGACCCGCGGTCGTAGAGGACGGCGCCGACGGCCAGCACGCCCACGACGGGCAGCGTGGTGGCCATGTCGGCGCTCGGGAACAGCACCGAGCGCAGCCACAGGGTGTGCAGCCGGGCGCGGCGGGTCTCGGCGATCGCCGCGTCCGAGGCGTCGATCCGCTGCCGCCGCAGCCGCAGCGCTTCGACCGTGCGGGCGCCCGCGACCGTGGTGGCCAGGGTGTCGGCCAGCTCCGCGCTCGCCGCACCCTCGGCGAGGTAGCCGGACCGCGCGCGCCTCAGGTACCAGCGCAGGGCGACGGAGACGACGGCCAGGCACGCCAGGCCGCACACCCCGAGCAGCGGGTCGAGCAACAGCACCGCGACGACGATGAACAGGCAGCGCAGGCCGCCGACGATCATCTGCGGGGCCACGTTGCGCAGAGTGGCCGCGACCTGGTCCACGTCGGCGGTGCCCCGCGCGGCCAGGTCCCCGGCCGGGGCGTGCTCGACGACCGCGGCCGGCAGCGCGAGGGTGCGCTCGGCGAACCGCTCGCGGACCCGCGCCGCCGCGCGCTCGCCGAACCGCGCGCCGGTGTACAGCGCGTACCGCGACAGCAGCGTCTGGGCGACGGTCGCGGCGACGATGAACAGGGCGAGCCGGTCGACGGTGTGCACGGCGGCGGACCCGGTGGACTTCCTGACGGTGTCGATGATCGAGCCGAGCAGCCAGGGCGCGACGAGGCCGGCGGCCGCGGCGAGCACGTTCAGCGCGATCATGACGGTGAACGCGCCCTTGTCCGCGGCGACTTCGCCGAGCGCCGCGCGGCGGACCCGGTCCCGGCCGGCGACCGGCAGCGGAGTCGTCATCGAGGGGCCTCCTCGTCGGCGCCGGTGTCCCGGGCGACCAGGGCCCGGTAGGCGGGGGCGGTGCGCAGCAGTTCGCGGTGCGGGCCGGCTGCCGCCACGCGCCCGTCGACGAGGTGCAGCACGGTGTCGGCGTGTTCCAGGACGAGCGGCGACGTGGTGGCGACGACCGTGGTCAGGCCCTCGCGCGCGGCCCGCAGCCGGACCGCCATCTCCGCCTCGGTGAGCGCGTCGACCGCGGACGTCGGCTCGACCGCGAGCAGCACCTCGGGCGCGGCGTGGACCGCCCGCGCCAGGCGCAGCCGCTGCCGCTGGCCGCCGGACAGGTTCGCGGCCCGCGCGGTCAGCCGGCCCTCCAGCCCGCCGGGCATCGCGGCGACCACGTCGTCCGCCACCGCCACCCGGATCGCCGCGCGCACCGCGGCACCGCCGTCGTCGGCGGGGTCCGGTGCGGGCCGGCCGGTGACGGCCTCCCGCAGCGTGGTGCCGAACAGGGCGGCGTCGTTGTCGGCGAGCAGGACGCGGGCGCGGACCTCGGCGAGCGGCACGTCGGCGAGGGGCACCGGCCCCCAGGCGGCGGCGGACGGGGTGAAGCGGGCCAGGCGGTCCAGGACGGCGGCGGCGTCGGCGGGCCGCGCGGCGGCCAGCGCGGTGAAGGCGCCCGGGACGACGACGACCTCGGAGGCGGGATCGGCCAGGACGGCGGGTCCTCCGGGCGCGGGCACCGGGCGGGCGCGGTCCTGGTGCCGCGGGGTCAGCGACAGGAACGCGACGATCCGGCGTGCGGCGACCAGGCCGCGGGCGAGGTCGATGGTGCCCTCGATGAAGAACCCGACCGGGACCACGAGCATGGCGGTGTAGCCGTACACCGCGACGAGGTCGCCGATCCGGATCGTGCCCTGTGCCGCCATGCGCGCGCCGAGCCAGGTGACCAGGGCCAGGAACAGCGCGGGCAGCCCGGTCGCCAGCGCCCCGACCCAGCTGGTGGCGGCGCCCACCTGGTAGCCCTGGTCGCGCAGGGCACGGGACCGCTCGGCGTAGCGCCGGGCGTACACGTCCTTGCCGCCGAGCCCGCCCAGCACGCGCAGGCCGCCCACCACGTCGACCAGCAGGCCGGTCAACTCGCCCTGCTGCTGCCGGTACGCGGCGCCGGCGTGCCGCAGCCTGCGCTGCAGCGGCCCGACGGTGAGCGCCACCAGCGGCACGCCGGCCAGCACGACCACGGCGAGCAGCGGTGAGATCGACAGCAGCAGGACCGCGACGACCGCGTACCCGATGACCGAGCCGACGCCCGGCCCGGTCACCGTCATCGTGTCGGCGGCGACGTACACGTCGCTCATGCCGATCGTGACGACCTCGCCGGCCGCGGTGTGGCGGCGCAGGGCGTCGCCCAGGCCGGTGGCCTGGTGCACGGTGGCCCGTACGGTGCGGACGGCCGCGTCCAGCCGCACGCGGGTCATCGTGCGGTGCCGCCAGATGCTCAGCGCCGCGTTCAGCGCGCCGGCCGCGAGCAGCGCGCCGGTCCAGCCGAGCAGCGCGCCGGTGTCGTGGGCCCGCAGGCCGTCGTCGACGGCGCGCGACAGCAGGTACGGGGGCAGGGTGAGGCCGACCGTCCACAGGGTGCCGAGTGTCGCGCCCGCCGCGATCCGGCCGCGCTGGCTGACCACCAGCCACCACAGGAAGCGGGCGGGCGAACGCAGGGCCGCCGGGCCGGGCGGGGTGAAGGGCACGGACGGGGCGGGAGGAGCGGAAGGAGCGGGAGGAGCCGCCGCCGGTATCGCCGGGCCGGCGGGATCGGCCGCGTCCGCCGGCTGCCGTGTCATCGCGCGCCCCGGCTCACTGCTCCCGGTGGACCTTGTAGTTGGACGCCTGCGCGCGCGGCCGCAGTACCAGCAGGTCGACGTTGACGTGGGAGGGGCGGGTCACCGCCCACGCGACGGTGTCGGCGACGTCGTCCGCGGTGAGCGGCTCGGCGACGCCCGTGTACACGGACGCGGCGCGGTCGGCGTCGCCGCGGAAGCGGGTGAGCGCGAACTCCTCGGTCTTCACCATGCCGGGCGCGATCTCGATCACCCGGACGGGCAGGCCGTTGAGCTCCAGCCGCAGGGTCTCGGCGATGACGTGCACGCCGTGCTTGGCCGCCACGTATCCGCCGCCGCCCTCGTAGGTGGCCAGGCCCGCCGTGGAGGACATCAGCACGACCGTGGCGTCGCCGGAGGCGGTCAGCGCGGGCAGCAGGGCCTGGGTGACGTTGAGCATGCCCAGGACGTTGACCTCGTACATCGTGCGCCAGTCGGCCGGGTCGGCGGTCGCGACGGTCTCGGTGCCGATCGCGCCGCCCGCGTTGTTGACGAGCACGTGGCACTCGGCGAGGGCGGCGGCGAAGGCGTCCACCGCGGCCCGGTCGGTGACGTCCAGGGCGTGGACGGCGACGCTGTGGCCGGCCTCGGTCAGTTCGGCGGCGAGCGCCTCCAGGCGCTCGGTGCGGCGGGCGGTGAGCACGACGTGGAACCCTGCCTCGGCGAGCCTGCGGGCGGTGGCGGCGCCGATGCCGCTGCTGGCACCGGTGACCACGGCGGTGCGGGGGCTGGGGCTGCTCATGGCGTGCTGCCTTTCGCGGAGGACGATCGTGACCTGCTCCGCAGCATATGCGGCGGGCTCCGGCCGCCTCCGTACGGTCCGGGATGCGGGCCGCCGTCCGGAACGGGGGCGCTCGGCGGGGCCGCTCAGCGGTGGCCGCCGCTCCGGCGTCGGTGGCGGGTGGCCGGTGGCGGGTGGCCCGGACCGGGCGGCCCGCGTCAGGCCGCCGCGGCCTCGGCTTTCAGCGCCCGCAGCATCACCCGCTGGTCGAAGGCGAGCAGCGCCACGGTCGTGGCGCACATCACGACGGCGAAGCAGACGTGCGCGACGCCCGAGGTGGCCCCCATGCCGATCGCGGACAGCGCCGCGTGCACCCCGAACCGCAGGGCGATCAGGCCGACCGCGAGCTTGCGGGTCCGCCGGCCCTTGAGGATCGCCTTGGCCGTCTTCAGCCGGCCGCGCAGCACCGTGCGGGCCAGCACCAGGTTCACCGGGATCCCGACGGCCAGGACGATCCAGCCGTAGGGGCTGGACTTGATCACGTCGTAGGAGGCGCCCATCAGGCCCTCGAACGCGAAGAACCACACGGGGACCGGCGCGAAGGCCGGGCCGTCCGGGGCGGCGGGCCCGGTGGGAGGCGCGGGGAGGACCGGGGTGGCGGTCCCGGTGCCGGCCCGGGTCGCGGCGGGAGCCGGAGTCGCGGTGGGTGCCTCGGTGAGTGCCATGGCAGGAGTCTCGCGGCCGCGGGCCGGTCCCCGGCAGAGCCGGAAATCCGCACTCCCGCATGACAGATGTCACCGCTCAGGCATGACGCTCCCCGGCGACCCCGCGTCCGGCCGCCGTCTTCGGTCACCGCCTCCGGCCGCCGCGGTCGGGCCGGGTGCGGCAGGTGAGGGCAGATCGGCGCCCGCCGCGCGGGCGGCGGCCATCACCGTGTGCCGCAGCAGCAGGGCCGTGGTGATCGGGCCGACCCCGCCCGGCACGGGAGACAGCGCCGCCTTGGCGCCCACCTCGGCGGCGGCCACGTCACCGACCAGGCCGCCGTCCTCGGTCGCGTTGGTGCCGACGTCCACCACCACCGCGCCCTCCCGGACATGGGCGGCGGTGATCAGGCCGGGGCGGCCGGCGGCGGCGACCACGACGTCCGCCCGGCTGGTGACGCCGGCGAGGTCGGGCGTCCGCGAATGGCACACGGTGACGGTCGCGTCGCGGTCCAGCAGCAGGTGCGCGAGCGGCTTGCCGACGACGGTGGACCGCCCGACGACCGCGGCGGTGCGGCCGCCCAGCCGCACGTCGTGCGCGTCGAGCAGTTCGACCACGGCCTCCGCGGTGGCGGGGGCGAAGGCCGGGAGCCCGGCGGCCAGCCGGCCGAGGCTCGACGGGTTCGCGCCGTCGACGTCCTTCTCCGGCGCGATGGCGCCCGCCAGGTCCGCGGCGACGGCACCGGGCGGCAGCGGCGTCTGCAGGATGATCCCGTGCACCCGCGGGTCGGTGCTCAGGCCGGCCAGCGTCTCGCGCACCCGCTCGGGTGCCGCGTCCGCGGGCAGCACGACGGTGTCGCAGGCCACGCCGGTCTTCGCGGCCGCCCGGGCGAGCGACCGCACGTACCAGGCCGTCGACTCGTCCTCGGTCGCCACGACCACCGCCAGGCGCGCCGCCAACTCGGCGGCGCCGGCGGTCACTTCCGCGCGGATCCGGGCGGCGCGCGCCGCCCCGGTCAGGCTCGGCCCTATCGCGGGCACGGTCATCGGTGGTCTCCCTCTGCCGCCATCGGCGGTGCCCGCCTACGGGCGGGCCGTGCGGTTCCGTTCGGGGCGCGCCGGCCGGCCCGGGTTCGCGTCGGCGCCGGCGGTCAGCGGGCGATCTGCCGGCGGACGGCGGCGGTGACGGCCTCGGCACGCGAGGCGATCACGTCCACCTCCGCGGTGGTCGCGGCGAGGTCCGCGCGGTCCGCCTCGTCCCTGATGCCGGCGAGGTTGATCTCCACGTTGACGCGGGCGGTGGTGGCCGCGGCCCGCGCCGCCTCCGTGGCGGCGGCGATGTCCGTGACGACGCTGGGGTTCGCGATCGGCAGCAGGGCCTCGGCGAGCCCGACGACCGCGGCCGCGGCCGCGACGACCTCGGCGGGCGGGCGGGCCGCGCCCGCCAGCGCCAGGGCGATGGCCTGCGAACGCAGCGCCTTCTGCGCGTCGTCGGCCCGCGGCAGCCCGTACGCGTCGGCGACCGCGCCGAACGCCTGGGTGTCGTCCTCGGCCAACTGCAGCGCCCGCGCGCGCAGTTCGTCGGCGGCGAGGGTGATCCGCTCGATCTCGTCGGCGTGCGAGCCGTACTTCTCGCCCGTGGTGTAGCGGGCGACCATGCCCAGCAGCGCGGCACCCTGGGCGGCGTGCAGCGCGGCGGCCGCGCCGCCGCCGGGGGCCGGCTCGCGGGCGGCGAGACGTTCCAGATAGCCGCCGATGGTCTGGTCGTGCACCTGGTTCCGCCTTTCCGCGCCGGCCGTTTCCGCGCCATGCTCCCATGACCGGCGCCTCGTCCGGCCGGTGACCCGCGATCACCGCGCGGCGTTCCGCCCGCGAGGTGCGCATTCGGGTGCGCGGGACGTGCCGCCGGACTGCCGCCGGTCTCCCGACGGTCTTCCGCCGGACTTCCGCGGGGCACCTCGCGCTCCGCGCCGACCGCTCGGGTGCGGGGCGGCATCGCCCGCGCCGCCGGGGAACCCGGAAATGAAGCGTTCGTGAAATCCCGTGAGGGCCTGGAAAGACGGAAACCCGCGGTACCGGAGGGCCTTTCCGGAAATCGCGCGCACGGTCATTTCGGGGCCCGGAGAGCCGTAGTCGCGTGTGCGTGCCGTTGCGGTGATCCGCCAGAGGGAAACCGCGGGGAAGCGGGAGGAACCGCGGGGAAGCGGGGAAATCGGGAGGAACTGGCAGGATTCAGGGGAAGTCCGGGAAGCGGACGCGGGGCGAAGGGGCCGGGTTACGGCCAGACCAGGCAGTAGAGCTGGTGGCCCGACTCCTCGCAGCGGCGGGCGAAATCCTGCCATTCGTGGAGCATCTGGTAGATCAGGAACGCGTCCCGGGGGCCGCGCCGGTCGGGGACCGTGGACCAGATGAAGGCCGCGGCGCCCAGGGACTCCTCGTTGGCCTTGCGCAGCGGCTCCACGACGGAGGCGGGCAGCCGGACCACGGCGTAGTCGGGGTGGAGCACCACGAGTTCGAGCGGCGGCACCTTCGACGGCGGTATGCCCTCGATGCCGGTGAGCACCATGGCGGCCATCGTCTCCGGCTTGACCTTGGTGTACATGCCCTGGCCGAGTTCGTCGCCGCCGAGTTCCTCGGGCCGCATGGAGATCGGGACGCGTGCCGCAGTGGCACCGTCGGGCGCGCCGAAGTACTTGTAGGTCACCCCCACTCGGCCACCCCTGCTCCTGCCTTCTGCGGTCGGTCCTGCGGTCGATCGGCCTGCCTGCGCGGGCTGTTCGCGCTGTGTGCCGTGGTGCTCGTGGTGCTCTTGATCGCGGTCTTCGGTGCTGCGGTCCTCCGGTGTGTGCCGGTCCTGCGGCGCGCGGCGGCGCCTGCCCGTGGGGCGCGGGTGTTCCGGGTCGCGATCGCCCGACCCCTCACCCCGTCCGCCACCACGCTGCTGCATTCCACTACCCGACCATCTGCTGACCCAACCATGCAACCCGATCATCGTCTCAGATGCACGGTTGAGACGTTACGGCGCAACGCCCGGCATTTGAGAGCATGTCCGCGTGAGCAATCCCCTGAGCTATCCGTACGAAGCACCAGTGTCCCAGGAACTCTTCGACCGCGCGGCGGCCGTGACGCCAGGAGGCGTGAACTCCCCGGTGCGGGCGTTCCGAGCCGTGGGCGGTACGCCCCGTTTCATGGTGTCCGGTGCCGGTGCGTACCTCACCGACGCCGACGGCCGGGAGTACGTCGACCTCGTCTGCTCGTGGGGCCCGATGATCCTCGGCCACGCCCACCCGGAGGTGATCGCGGCCGTGCAGGCCGCGGTGGCCCGCGGCACGTCGTTCGGCACGCCCGGCGAGGGCGAGGTCGCGCTGGCTGAGGCGATGGTGGCCCGCGTCGAGCCGCTGGACCAGGTGCGCCTGGTGTCGTCCGGCACCGAGGCCACGATGTCCGCGATCCGCCTGGCCCGCGGCTTCACCGGCCGCACCAAGGTCGTGAAGTTCGCCGGGTGTTACCACGGTCACGTCGACGCCCTGCTGGTGGCCGCCGGTTCCGGCGTTGCCACGTTCGGGTTGCCCGACACCCCCGGGGTGACGGGCGCGCAGGCCGGCGACACGATCGTGCTGCCCTACAACGACATCGAGGCGGTCCGCCGCGCCTTCCTGGCCCACCCCGGGGAGATCGCCTGCGTGATCACCGAGGCGTCGCCCGGCAACATGGGCGTGGTCCCGCCCGGCGACGGCTTCAACGCCGCGCTGCGGCAGCTGTGCGCGGACGACGGCGCGCTGTACGTCTCCGACGAGGTGATGACGGGCTTCCGGGTCAGCAAGGCCGGCTGGTACGGCCTGGACGGCGTGCGGCCCGACCTGATGACCTTCGGCAAGGTCATGGGCGGCGGCTTCCCCGCCGCGGCCTTCGGCGGCCGCGCCGACGTCATGGCGCAGCTCGCGCCCGCCGGTCCCGTCTACCAGGCCGGCACGCTGTCGGGTAACCCGGTCGCGACGGCCGCCGGGCTGGCCCAGTTGCGGCTGCTGGACGACGCGGCGTACGCGGCGGTGGACGCCGTGTCCCGCGAGATCCAGGCCCTGGTGACCGCGGCGCTCGCGAAGGAGGGCGTCGCGCACCGGCTGCAGACGGCGGGCAACATGTTCTCCGTCTTCTTCACGGACCAGGAGGTCCGTGACTTCGAGGACGCGAAGAAGCAGGAGGCGTTCCGCTTCACCGCGTTCTTCCACTCGATGCTGTCGCAGGGCGTCTACCTGCCCCCGTCGGCGTTCGAGTCCTGGTTCGTGTCGACCGCACACGACGAGCGGGCCGTGGCGCGGATCGCCGCCGCACTGCCCGCCGCCGCACGTGCCGCAGCGGAGGCCCACGCATGAGCAGCACCTCGAGAAGCACCGGCAGCGACGGAGGAGCCGGCGGCGCCGGAGACGGCGGCGGCGAGCTGACCGTCGTCCACCTGATGCGCCACGGCGAGGTCCACAACCCCGACGGCGTGCTGTACGGGCGGCAGCCCGGCTACCACCTGTCGGAGCTCGGCCGGAAGATGGCCGACCGGGTCGCCGAGCACCTGGCCGACCGCGACATCCGGTACGTCGTCGCCTCGCCGCTGGAACGCGCCCAGGAGACGGCGGCCCCGGTCGCCGCGGCGCACGGGCTGAAGGTCGCGACCGACGGCCGCCTGATCGAGGCGGAGAACAAGTTCGAGGGCAAGACCTTCGGCGTCGGCGACGGGGCGCTGCGTAAGCCCGCGAACTGGAAGTACCTCACGAACCCGTTCCGGCCGAGCTGGGGTGAGCCGTACGTGGAACAGGTGGTCCGCATGATGGCGGCGCTCGGCGCCGCGAGGGACGCGGCGCGCGGCCACGAGGCGGTGTGCGTCAGCCACCAGCTGCCGATCTGGATCGTGCGCTCCTTCGCCGAGCACCGGCGCCTGTGGCACGACCCGCGCAAGCGGCAGTGCACGCTGGCCAGCCTGACCACGTTCACCTTCCGTGGGGACGAGATCGTGTCGGTGGGCTACAGCGAGCCCGCGCTCGACCTGGTGCCGGCGCACCTGCGTGCCGGCGCGAAGCCCGTGCCGGGGGCGGGCAAGGCCTTCGGGGCGTAGCCGCGCAGCCGCCCGCGGCTACGCTCCGGAGCAGGTGAAGGGGCGCCCTTGGGGCGCCCCTTTCGCATGCGCCTCGGCCTGCGGCCGGCGGGGAGTGGGTCTCGGCGGGTTCGGCACCGCCGGGCCGGCTGTTGCGGGTGGGCAAGGACTTGGCCTCGGGGGCGGGGCGCGCGCGGGGGGTGGGGTCCGTCGGGTGGGGGAGCCGGGGTGGCGGGAGTGAGGGGATTGGGGTGGATTGGGGGGGTGGAGATATGAGGGGATTCATACGGTCAAGGCATGGCCTGGGACTTCGCTCGGATGGTGGAAGACGATCCGCGAACCGGTGATACGGATGGGCTGTCTGGGGGTGCAGCCGAGCAGATTGTCATATTGGACGTAACCATGAGGAACCTGTGAACGTCATCGTGGGTGACCACTCTTCAGTCCGGAGCCGGCCCCCGCGCTGACCACGTAGGGCCGGGACGCCGAGAGACGGGGAACCCCACATGAGCCTCATGAGCCGAAGGGCACTACTGACCACCACCGCCGGGGCCGCCGCGGGGCTGGCCGTCGCCGGGTGCGGCTCGCAGCACGCGGGGAAGGCGGCCGCCCCGCCACCGGCCCGCAAGACCGGCGAGAAGTCCGGCGCGAGCGGCAGCCACCCGGTCGAGAGGTCCGTCACCCTGATCGGCGACGGCTCCACCGCCCACACCGGGGCCCAGCCCAACCAGCCCATCGTCGACCGGCTGCAGCCGGGCCAGGCGCCCCCGCAGTTCGTGATCTTCTCCTGGGACGGCGCCGGCGAGGTCGGCAACGGCCTCTTCCCGCGCTTCCGCAAGCTCGCCGCCGACCACGGTGCCTCGATGACGTTCTTCCTGTCGGGCCTGTACCTGCTGCCGGAGGGCAAGAAGAGCGACTACGCCCCGCCGAACAACGCGCTCGGCGCCAGCGACATCGGCTACCTCACGGACGAGCACATCAAGGCCACGCTGGACAACATCCGGCAGGCGTGGCTGGACGGCCACGAGGTCGGCACCCACTTCAACGGCCACTTCTGCGCCGGCCGCGGCAGCGTCGCGCGCTGGACCGCCGACGACTGGCAGAACGAGATCGAACAGGCGAAACGTTTCGTCACGACCTGGAAGACCCAAACGGGGTGGACCGACCACGACCCGCTGCCGTTCGACTACGAGAGCGAGCTCATCGGCGGCCGCACGCCCTGCCTGCTCGGCCAGGACAACCTGCTGCCCACCGCCGGCGCCCTGGGCTGGCGCTACGACGCCAGCTCGCCCGGCGGCAACCAGATCTGGCCCAGCAAGAAGCAGGGCGTGTGGGACCTGCCGCTGCAGCTCATCCCGTTCCCCGGCCACTCGTTCGAAGTGCTCTCGATGGACTACAACATGCTGGCCAACCAGTCCCACGCGGCCACCAAGTCCGACCCGCGCAACTACCCCGGCTGGCGCTCGCAGGCCACCGCCTCGTACGTGGCCGGCTTCCAGCGCGCGTACGAGACGAACCGGGCGCCGATGTACATCGGCAACCACTTCGAGCAGTGGAACGGCGGCATCTACATGGACGCCGTCGAGGAGGCGTTCAAGCACATCGCGTCGGTCGGCGAGACCAGCAAGGACGTGCGGCTGGTGTCCTTCCGGCAGTTCGTGGACTGGATGGACGCCCAGGACCCGGCCGTGCTGGAGCGGCTGCGTACGCTGGAGGTCGGTGAGAAGCCGCAGGGCGGCTGGGGTGAGTTCCTGGCGGCCTCGGCCACCACGCCGAAGGGTGCCGCCAAGGAGGGTGTGACGGCCGCCACCTGATCCTTACTTGGGGCAATTGCCGCTTTTGGTGTCGGAGTCGGGGGCGCGACAGATCGCCACGAGGGCCATGCGAAACTTTTCACATGAGTCCTACGCGCGCCCCAGGGCGCCGCGCCTTCCGCGGCGCCGCGGCCCTGGCGGCCACCGCCGCCCTCGCGCTGTCCGCGGCCGCCTGCTCGTCCAGCACGTCCTCGACGTCCAAGGACGGATCGGGCTTCGTGGGCGGCAACGGCGAGATCATCACCGTCAAGCCCGCGGCCCGCAAGCCCGCGCCGGCGCTGAGCGGCAAGACCGTCGACGGGAGCAGCGCGAGCCTGGCCGCGTACAAGGGCAAGGTCGTGGTGATCAACGTCTGGGGCTCGTGGTGCGCTCCGTGCCGCGCCGAGGCCCCCAACCTGGCCGAGGTCGCCAAGGCCGACGCGGCCAAGGGCGTGCAGTTCCTCGGCATCAACACCCGCGACCCCGACGTGGCCAACGCGGTCAGCTTCGACAAGCGGTTCGGCATCGGGTACCCGAGCTTCTACGACCCGTACGGGAAGCTGATCCTCCAGTTCCCCAAGGGCACCCTCAACCCGCAGGCCATCCCGTCCACTCTGGTCGTCGACCGGCAGGGGCGGGTCGCGGCGCGGGTGCTCAAGGCGCTGAGCACGGACGAGCTCAACCAGCTGATCGACCCGATCGCCGCGGAGAAGTGACGTGGCGGGCAGCTCGCTGACCGTCCTCGCGGCCGATCCCAGCCAGACGGTGCTCACCGGAGCGCTGCTGGCCGCGATCCCGATCGCGATGTTCGCCGGGCTGGTGTCCTTCTTCTCGCCCTGCGTGCTGCCGCTCGTTCCCGGTTACCTCTCCTACGTGACCGGGGTCACCGGCACCGATCTCGGTGAGGCCAAGCGCGGCCGGATGGTCGCCGGCGCCTCGCTGTTCGTGCTCGGCTTCAGCGCCGTGTTCGTCTCCGGCGGCGCCCTGTTCGGCAACTTCGGCGTCACGCTGCAGGCGCACCGTGAGGTCCTGACCCGGATCTTCGGCGTGCTGACGATCGTGCTCGGCCTCGCCTTCATGGGCTTCGTCGGCGGCATCACCCAGCGGGAGTTCCGCTTCCACACCCGGCCGGCCGTGGGCCTGGCCGGCGCCCCCGTGCTGGGCGTGCTCTTCGGCCTGGGCTGGACGCCGTGCATCGGCCCCACCCTGGGCGCGGTGAACACGCTCGCCTTCCAGGACGCCAGCGCCGGCCGGGGCGCGCTGCTGATGGTGTTCTACTGTCTTGGTCTGGGCGTGCCGTTCATCGTCGCGGCGGTCGCCTTCCGCCGGACGCTCGGTGCGTTCGCGTGGGTCAAGCGCCACTACGCGTGGGTCATGCGGCTCGGCGGCGGCATGCTCGTCGCGGTCGGCATCCTGCTCGTGACCGGCGTGTGGGACCACATCACCTACCAGATGCAGATCTGGTCGAGCAGCTTCACCCCAGGGGTCTGAACCCATGAGCATCACGCAGAAGAGCGGCGGCGGCGACGAGGCGGCCACCGCCACGAACGCCGCCGACGGCGAGAGCGAGGAACTCGGCGCGGCCGGTGCCCAGCTGAGCACCCAGCCCGCCGACACCCTCGCGCAGACGCCCGGGCTCGGCGTCGTCGGCTGGCTGCGCTGGATGTGGCGGCAGCTGACCTCGATGCGGGTCGCCCTGATCCTGCTCTTCATGCTGTCGCTGGCGGCGATCCCGGGCTCGCTGATCCCGCAGCACTCCGACCAGTTGAAGGTCGACGCGTTCCAGCAGAAACACCCCACGATCACCCCGCTGTACGAGCGGCTGGGGATGTTCCACGTGTACAGCTCGCCGTGGTTCTCGGCGATCTACATCCTGCTGTTCGTCTCGCTGGCGGGGTGCATCGTCCCGCGCACCTGGCAGTTCGTCGGGCAGCTGCGGTCCCGGCCGCCGGCCACGCCGCGCCACCTGACCCGGCTGCCCGCCTACAGCACCTGGCGCACCGACGCCACGCCCGAGCAGGTGTCGGCCGCCGCCGAACGGGCGCTGCGCGGGCGCCGGTTCCGCGTCAGCACCACCGGCACCTCGGTCGCCGGCGAGAAGGGCTATCTGCGCGAGGCCGGCAACCTGATGTTCCACGTCGCGCTGTTCGGGCTGCTGATCGCGTTCGCGGCCACCTCGCTGGAGGGTGCGCAGGGCGGCAAGCTGATCGTCGAGGGCGACGGCTTCACCAACAACCCGACGCAGTACGACGACTTCTCCGGCGGCACGCTGTACGGCAAGAGCGACCTCCAGCCGTTCGGCTTCTCGCTCGACAGCTTCGACGCCACCTACGCCACCAGCGGGCCCGAGCGCGGGTCCGGCCGGACGTTCCGGGCCAACATCCACTACTGGACCGGCCCGGACGGCAAGCCGACCAAGGGCGAGATCTCGGTCAACCACCCGCTGAGCATCGGCGGCGAGAAGGTCTACCTGATCTCCCACGGCTACGCGCCCGTGGTCACCGTCAAGGACGCCCGGGGCAACGTCGCCTACCAGGGCGCGGTGCCGTTCCTGCCGCAGGACACCCTGGGCACGGCCACCGGCGTCGTCAAGGTCCCGGACGCGCTCGACAAGAACGGCAAGCCCGACGAGATGGCGTTCCGCGGGATCTTCACCCCGACCTTCGCGCTCGACAAGGTGAGGGGCCCGCACTCGTCGTTCCCCGCGCTGGACTATCCGGCGCTGATCCTCAACGCCTACCACGGTGACCTGGGCATCGACGCGGGCCTGCCGCAGAACGTGTACCAGCTCGACACCACCCACATGACGCAGCTCAAGGAGCCGGACGGCGAGCTGGTCAGCAAGGCGCTGAAGCCCGGCGACACGATGACCCTGCCCGACGGCCGCGGCTCGCTGCGGTTCGACGGGATCAAGACCTGGGCCAGCTTCACCGTCTCCCACCAGGCGGGCAACGAGGCGGCCCTCGTCTCCGGCGCGGCCGCGATCCTCGGCCTGATGGGCTCGCTGTTCATCCAGCGCCGCCGCATCTGGGTGCGGGCGGTCCCCTCCGGGGACGGCGACACCCTCGTGGAGATGGGCGGCCTCGGCCGCAGCGAGTCCGCCAGGATCGCCGACGAGATCGGCGACGTGGCCCTTCAGCTCCAGCCGGACGCACCGGCGAAACCGGATCCGGACCCGGACCCGGATCCCGACGAGGCCGACGCCGCGACCGGTGACGTCCCGGCCCCCGACAGCCGCCCCGGCGATTCCGCCCCTCAGCCCGCAGACGAAGGAGCCCGCGCGTGAACATCGCTGCCGCGGTCAACGAGAACTTCGCGAACTACAGCAACTACCTCATCCGCTCGGCGATGTTCGTGTACGCGCTCGCCTTCCTCGGGCACCTGGCGGAGTGGGTGTTCGGCGGCCGCAGCAAGGTCGCCGTGCAGTCCGCCGCGCTGATCGGGGAATCCGGGGAGGAGGGGGCCGCCGCGGCCCCGGCCGCGGCCGTCAAGGTCACCACGCGCGGCGGCACCGCCACGCTGACGCGGCCCAAGGTCGTCACCCGCGCCTCGGCCAGCGACCGCGGCATCGCGGACGGCCCCGGCGCCGCCGGCGGTTCGGAGAAGGGCGACCTGTACGGCCGGATCGCGGTGTCCTTCACGGTGCTCGCCTGGCTGCTGCACTTCGGCGGTGTCGCGCTGCGCGCGGCGTCGGTGCAGCGCGCGCCGTGGGGCAACATGTACGAGTTCTCCACCACGTTCGGCATGGTCGCCGTCGGCGCGTACCTGCTGCTGCTGGCGCTGAAGAAGGACGTCCGCTGGATCGGCCTGTTCCTGACCACGACCGTGCTGCTGGACCTGGGCCTGGCCCTGTCGGTGCTCTACACCTCCAGCGACCAGCTGGTGCCGGCGCTGCACTCGTACTGGCTGTGGATCCACGTGTCCTGCGCGATCATCTCCGGCGCGGTGTTCTACCTGGCCGCCGTCGGCAGCCTGCTCTACCTGTTCCGCGACCACTTCGAGGTGGCCCTGACCGCCGGGCGCGCGCAGGACGGCCGCTGGGGCGACATCATGCGGCGGCTGCCGTCCGCGGCGACCCTGGACAAGTTCGCGTACCGGATGAACGCGCTGGTCTTCCCGCTGTGGACGTTCACCATCATCGCCGGCGCGATCTGGGCGCAGGCGGCGTGGGGCCACTACTGGGAGTGGGACCCGAAGG
Organism: Actinacidiphila rubida; assembly: GCF_900110255.1. Classification (GTDB taxonomy): domain Bacteria; phylum Actinomycetota; class Actinomycetes; order Streptomycetales; family Streptomycetaceae; genus Actinacidiphila; species Actinacidiphila rubida. The sequence continues at coordinate 124,553 of NZ_FODD01000018.1, read as the reverse complement.
AGACCTGGTCGTTCATCACCTGGGTCGCCTACGCGGGCTACCTGCACGCCCGCGCCACGGCCGGGTGGAAGGGCCGCAAGGCCGCCTACCTGGCGCTGGCCGCGTTCGCGTGCTTCCTCTTCAACTACTACGGCGTGAACATCTTCGTCACCGGCAAGCACTCCTACGCCGGGGTCTGACGCGGACGCCGGCCGGGACGGGTGCCACCGCGGCCGGGGGTCACTCGCCCTCGGCCGGGGGACGGCCGTCGCCGTCCCCGCCCTTGCGGTTCTGCCGGTTGAGCTCGCTCAGCGAGCGGAGGAACTCCGGGTTGTCGTCCGGGGGTATCCAGTCCGCGGAACGCGGGTCCGGCAGCGGCTCGCCCTCGGGGGAGTACCGCCGGGCACCGGGAGTGCCGGCCCCGGACTCCAGCCGCCGGTCGCGGTGCCACCCGGCGGGCGTGGCGCCGGCCGGCGCGACCCGTCCGTAGCGGCGGCGGCCTATCAGCAGCCAGGCCAGCGGGCCGATCAGCACGGTGCCGAAGAACAGGATGACGAGCACCCAGACCACCTTCGGCATCCCGCGCACGTTCCGCGGGGGCGTGCCCAGGCAGTCCACGAAGGCGTAGATCCACAGCGCGAACACCACGAAGTACGGCAGGTAGCGCAACACGGCTCGACATCCCCCCGGGAACGACGGGGACTCGGGCCACCCCGCGACGACCCCCAAGCGTACGTTGTGCACGGAATGGAAGACTGAGCCCATGGCTTACGACGATCTCCGCTCGTTCCTCCGGGCCCTGGAGAAGGACGGCGACCTGCGGCGGATCACCGCAGAGGTGGATCCGTACCTGGAGGTCGGCGAGATCACCGACCGGGTCAACAAGGCGGGCGGTCCCGCGCTGCTCTTCGAGAACGTCCGCGGCTCGGCCGCGCCGCTCGCGATGAACGTCTACGGCACCGACCGCCGGCTGCTGAAAGCCCTGGGCCTGAACGCGTACAGCGACATCAGCGACAAGATCGCCGGGCTGCTCAAGCCCGAGCTGCCGCACGGCTTCGTCGGCGTGCGCGAGGCGTTCGGGAAGCTCGCCGGGATGGTGCACGTCCCGCCGAAGAAGGTGAAGTCCGGGGACGCGCCGGTCCAGGAGGTCGTGCTCACCGGCGACGACGTGGACCTCGACGCGCTGCCCGCGCTGTTCACCTGGCCGCAGGACGGCGGCTCGTTCTTCAACCTGGGCCTGACCCACACCAAGGACCCGGAGACCGGCGTCCGCAACCTGGGCCTGTACCGGCTGCAGCGCCACGACCGCCGCACCATCGGCATGCACTGGCAGATCCACAAGGACAGCCGCAACCACTACCAGACCGCGCTGCGCCGCGGCGAACGGCTGCCGGTCGCGATCGCGTTCGGCTGCCCGCCGGCGGTCACCTACGCCTCGACCGCGCCGCTGCCCGGCGACATCGACGAGTACCTGTTCGCCGGCTTCGTGCAGGGCAAGCGGGTGGAACTGGTCGACTGCAAGACCGTGCCGCTGCAGGTGCCCGCGCAGGCCGAGGTGGTGCTGGAGGGCTGGCTGGAGCCGGGCACGATGCTGCCCGAGGGGCCGTTCGGCGACCACACGGGCTTCTACACCCCGCAGGAGCCGTTCCCCGCGCTGACCATCGACTGCGTGACGATGCGCAAGCGGCCGGTGTTCCAGTCGATCGTGGTGGGCCGGCCGCCGACCGAGGACGGGCCGCTGGGACGGGCCACCGAGCGGTTCTTCCTGCCGCTGCTGAAGATCATCGTCCCCGACATCGTGGACTACCACCTCCCGGAGGAGGGCGGCTTCCACAACTGTGCGATCGTCTCGATCGACAAGAAGTACCCCAAGCACGCCCAGAAGACGATGCACGCGATCTGGGGGGCGCACATGATGTCCCTCACCAAACTGATCGTGGTGGTCGACGCCGACTGCGACGTGCACGACCTGCACGAGGTGGCCTGGCGGGCGCTGGGCAACACCGACTACTCCCGCGACCTGACCGTCGTGGAGGGGCCGGTGGACCATCTCGACCACGCGTCGTACCAGCAGTTCTGGGGCGGCAAGGCGGGCATCGACGCGACCCGCAAACTGCCCGAGGAGGGCTACACCCGCGACGGCGGCTGGCCGGAGATGGTGCTGTCCGATCCGGAGACGGCGGAGCGGGTGACCAAGCGATGGAAGGAGTACGGCCTGTGAGTGCGAGTGCAGAGTCGGCCACCCCGGATCTGTTCCGGCCGGAGCCGCGGCCGGACGGGAAGGTCCGGGCCTTCCTGCGGCTGGTGATGATCGAGCACTCGGTGTTCGCGCTGCCGTTCGCGTACATCGCGGCGCTCACCGCGATGTACCGCGACGACGCCACCGTGCACTGGGCGCAACTGCTGCTGGTGACGCTGGCGATGGTGGGCCTGCGGACGTTCGCGATGGCGTGCAACCGGATCATCGACCGGGAGATCGACGCCCGCAACCCGCGGACCGCGACCCGTGAACTGGTCACCGGCGCGCTGTCGGTGCGCACCGCGTGGACCGGCGCGCTGGCCGCCGTGGTGGTGTTCCTGGGCGCGGCCGCGCTGCTGAACCCGCTGTGCCTGGCGCTCGCGCCGATCGCGGTGGTGCCGATGGTGGTCTACCCCTACGGCAAGCGGTTCACGAACTTCCCGCACGCCATCCTCGGGCTGGCGCAGGCGATGGGCCCGGTCGGCGCGTGGCTGGCGGTCACCGGCTCCTGGTCGTGGGACGCGGTCATCCTCGGGCTCGCGGTCGGCGTGTGGATCGGCGGCTTCGACCTGATCTTCGCCTGCCAGGACGTGGCGGCCGACCGGGCGCACGGCGTGCGGTCGGTGCCGGCCCGCTTCGGCATCCCGGCCGCCCTGTACGGGTCGCGGGCCTGCCACGTCGTCACGTCGGGCCTGCTGATCTGGTACGGCGCGGCGACCGGTGCCGGCGCCTGGTGGTGGGTGGGCCTGGCGGTGGTGATCGGCGCGTTCCTGTACGAGCACTCGATCGTCACCCCGCACGACCTGTCGCGGCTGAACCGCGCGTTCTTCACGGTCAACGGCGTCATCGGCATCACGCTGTTCGTGTTCGCGCTCTGCGACCTGATCGCCCGCGGGCTCGGCGGATAGCCGGCGGCCGCCCGCGGGCGGCCCACGCGACGGGCGCGGCCCCGGACCCTGCGCAGGGTCCGGGGCCGCGCCCGTCGCGGTGTGCGTCCGGGATCAGAGGCCGGAGGTGTCGAGGGAGGAGTCCTTCGAGTCGCTCGAGCCGGGCATGCCCGGGAGGCCCGGCATGCCGGACATGAACAGGCCGATGATGTCCTGCGGGTTGAGGACCTGCGCGCCGGCCGGGGCGCTGATCGAGCGGGCGCTGCCGTTCAGGCTCAGGGTCAGCGGGAGCTTGCCCTTGGCCTGGTCGTCGAGCTGGGCCACGTCGAACGTGATCGCGGACAGCGTGCCGCCCTTGATGGCCACGTCCACCGCCAGCGTCTTGTTCGGCACCTTCGCCGGGTCCAGGGACTTGGCGTCGTAACCCGGGAGGTTCTTCAGGATCGGCGCCACGCTGTCCGACAGCGCGGTGGCCAGCTGCCGCGCGGGCGCGGACACCTGGACGTGGTCGGCGCCGTCGCGGTTGCCGAGGTCCTTGTACGTGACGTTGGTGGCCAGCGCCTTCTTCAGGGCGGCCCAGGCGCGCTTCTGCGTCGCGGCGTCCACCTTCGGAACCCCGGGCAGCAGCGAGCCGGCGGAGTCGCCGGACGCGGAGTCACCGGACGCGGAGTCACCGGACGCCGAGTCGCCGCCCAGGCTCTTGAGGAACGGCCCGAACGCCTTGGGGTCGAGGCTCACCCACTGGCCCTTGAGCGCGGCCTTGACCGAGGCCAGCGACGACGGCAGCTGGTCGGCCTGCGCGAGGAACTGGTCGAGCGGCGAGTTCGCGCTGCCCGGCGCCAGCTTCTCCAGGCCCTTCAGGTCCGCCCGCAGGTACGCCTTCTGGTCGACGTAGCGGACCTCGACGAGGCCGTTGTCGGCGGAGCCGTCGGTGGACAGCGAGAACGCCACGGCGCCGTCCTTGCCGTCCTGCTGCTTGTCCTTGCTGAGCAGGCTCAGCGACTTCTGGGAGCTGACGGACAGCGAGAGGCGCAGCGAGGACAGCAGCTTGGCGTTGTCGCGCGTGAAGTCGTCCTCGCCCTTCAGCGCGTTGTAGATCTCGTCGGTGGAGCCGTCGAAGCCCAGGCCCAGGGTCAGGGTGTTCTGCTGGCCCAGCTTCTCGAAGGCGTTGTCGACCTTGCCCTGCGGGGTGGTGGTGTCCGACCCGCAGGCCGCGGTGGCCACGGATATCAGGGCCACCACTCCGGCGGCTGCCAGGCCCTTGCGCATGGTGATGATGGCGAACTCCTCGGAAGCTTTGAGAAATCTTTGCGGATCTGAGCTGGGGAAAGCGTACTTGTGTCCCGGCTGTGTTCTCACGGGGGTTTCCTGCGCGTTCGCGGTGCTCTTCGCTGCCGGGTCCCGGAAGCGTCCGCGGCCGACGTCGCGTTCGCGGACCCGTCCGCGAACCGGCATGCGGACGGCGGGACTTCGGCGCACCGCCCGGCGGGCGGCCTCAGCCCCCGGCGGCGGGCGATCGTTCGCGGAACAGGAAGGCCGCGGCCACGCCGCCGACCAGCCCGAACAGGTGGCCCTGCCACGACACCCCCGTCGCGCTCGGCAGTACGCCCCACAGGATGGAGCCGTAGAGCGCGCCGACGACCAGGCCGACCGCCACGTCCAGCGCGCGGTGGTCGACGAAGCCGCGGACCAGCAGGTAGCCGAAGAGCCCGAAGATCAGGCCGGAGGCCCCCGCGGTGTTGGTGTGCGCGGGCGCGATCAGCCAGACGCCGAGCCCGCTGACGACGATGATGGTGAACGCCACCGCCAGGTACCGGCCGATGCCGCGCAGCGCGGCGATGAAGCCGAGCACCAGCAACGGCAGGCTGTTGGACGCCACATGGCCGAAGCCGAAGTGCGTGAACGCGGCCGGCACGATGTCCAGCAGCTCCCCGCCCTTGCGCGGCGTGATGCCGAACGTGTCGAGGCGGTGCCCGGCGAGGACGTCGATCGCCTCCAGCACCCACAGCAGCGCCACCCAGCCGGCCATCAGCGCGGCCGCGGCGGTGACCCTGGTGCCGGCGCGCAACGGCGCCAGCACGGTGTCCGCCAGCCCGGTGCGCGGCCGCGCGGGTCTCCCCGCGGTCTGTCCGTACGTCACCGCATCCCCCTCCGCCCCCACGGCAAGGCTCCCTCCACCTCTCAGAACGCCGGCGCGGGCGCCGCGGTTCCCGGCCGACGGACTCGATCGGGTGACGGCGGCGGGCAGGTTCTAAGCTCGACGGCGTGGAACGAGGAAGTCAGGGCAGGCCGGGCGGGCGCACGCCGTGGGTGGTGGGCATCTCCGGCGCGTCGGGAACGCCGTACGCGGCGGCCGTGCTGCGGGCGCTGCTGCACGCGGGCGAGGACGTCGACCTGGTGGTGAGCCGGGCCGCCCGGCTCACCCTGCTGGACGAGACCGGCGCGCCCTTCCGTGACGCGCACTGGCGCGAGGACCTGGCCGCGTGGCTGGCCCGCGGCGCCGACGGCAGCTCCGACTTCTTCCCCGCCGTGCCGGACCTGTCAGGCGTGCGGTACTGGCCGGCCGGCGACCTGGCCGCCGGCCCCTCGTCCGGGTCGTACCGGGTCAAGGGCATGCTGATCGTGCCGGCGAGCACCGCGTGCGTGGCCGGGGTGGCGCTCGGGCTGTCCAAGGACCTGCTGCAGCGGGCGGCGAGCGTGACCCTGAAGGAGCGCAGGCGGCTGGTGCTCGCGGTGCGCGAGACCCCGCTGAACGGGCAGACGCTGCGCCACCTGACGGACCTGGACGACGCGGGCGCCGTGGTGCTGCCCGCCTCCCCGGCGTTCTACGCGGGCCCCGCCCACATCCAGGACCTGGTGGACTTCGTGGCCGGGCGGGTGCTGGACGCGGCCGGCGTCCCGCACAAGCTGTACCGCCGGTGGGCGGGCGAGCTGGGGGGCGGGCGGGAGCAGGCGGTCGGCGGGCGGGAGCAGGCGGGATCCGCACCAGCGGAGTAGATGCGCAGGGCAAGCACCCGCTGATGCCTTAGATTCTTGTCCAGGCAGCGCAGTCTTGGGACGAACGGGAGGGTCCATACCGATGGACGCGGTGGACAGACAGCTCATCCAGGCTTTGCGGGAGAACGGCCGCGCGTCCTATGCCGAGCTGGGCCGGCTCGTGGGCCTGTCGGGCCCGAGCGTCACGGACCGCATCAACCGCCTCGAGCAGGCGGGCGTCATCACCGGCTACCGGGCCACCGTCGCGCCCGCGGCCCTGGGCCTCGGGGTGACCGCACTGGTCGGCCTGCAGCTGTCGGACGCGGCCGACCACGAGGAGGTCGCGCGCCGGCTGCGGGACCTGGAGGAGATCGAGGACTGCTGGTTCATCGCCGGCGACGACTCCTACATGCTCAAGGTCCGGGTCGGTGACGTCGACGGCCTGGAGCACACCATCCGCCGGCTGTCCGGCACCAAGGGCGTGGCCAGGACCAGGACCACGATCGTGCTGTCCACCAAGTGGGAGAACCGGGTCGGCGCCCTGCCCGACGAGGTCTAGGGCCGGTCGTTTGGATCCCCGCGGCGCCGCGGGGATCCAAACGACCGGCCCTGGGCCGCGACCGGCCGCCCCCGGCGGCAGGCGTATGGTCGGTGGGCCGACCGACCCCACGGCGGCGGAGGAGGAGAGAGATGGACGCCGGGCTGAAGCGCGAGCTTGAGGAGAAGGTCTACGCGGGGGAGCGGCTGTCCCGCGAGGACGGCATCGCCCTCTACGAGTCGGACGACCTCGCCTGGCTGGGCGGCCTCGCCCACCACGTGCGCACCCAGAAGAACGGCGACGTCGTCCACTTCAACGTCAACCGCCACCTCAACATGACGAACGTGTGCACCGCGTCGTGCGCGTACTGCTCGTTCCAGCGCAAGCCGGGCGAGAAGGACGCGTACACGATGCGGATCGAGGAGGCCGTGCGGCTGGCCAAGGCCATGGAGGGCGACAACCTCACCGAGCTGCACATCGTCAACGGCCTGCACCCGACGCTGCCGTGGCGGTACTACCCGCGCTCGCTGAAGGCCCTCAAGGAGGCCCTTCCGCAGGTGTCGCTGAAGGCGTTCACCGCCACCGAGATCCACCACTTCGAGACGATCTCCGGCATGAGCGCGTCCGAGATCCTCGACGAACTCATCGACGCCGGGCTGGAGTCGCTGACCGGCGGCGGCGCCGAGATCTTCGACTGGGAGATCCGGCAGCACATCGTGGACCACCGCACCCACTGGGAGGACTGGTCGCGGATCCACCGCCTGGCGCACTCCAAGGGCCTGAAGACCCCGTGCACCATGCTCTACGGCCACATCGAGGAGCCCCGGCACCGGGTCGACCACGTGCTGCGGCTGCGCGAACTGCAGGACGAGACCGGCGGGTTCCAGGTCTTCATCCCGCTGCGGTACCAGCACGACTTCGTGGACATGAAGGACGGCAAGATCCGCAACACGCTGCAGGCCCGCACCACGATGGCCAGCGGTGCCGAGGCGCTGAAGACCTTCGCGGTCTCCCGGCTGCTGTTCGACAACGTGCCGCACGTGAAGGTGTTCTGGGTCATGCACGGCCTGTCCACCGCGCAGCTCGCGCTGAACCACGGCGCGGACGACATGGACGGCTCGGTCGTGGAGTACAAGATCACCCACGACGCCGACCAGTACGGCACCCCGAACAAGCTGACCCGTGACGACATCCTGGACCTGATCCGGGACGCGGGCTTCCGGCCGGTCGAGCGCAACACCCGCTACGAGATCATCCGCGAGTACCCGGGACCGGACGAGGCCCGGCGCGAGACCCCGCAGCCGATGCGGGCCTAGGCCCGGTCTGGCAGCTCAGGGCGGGTAATAGTTACTATTCCCGCATGAGCCTTACCTGCCAGCTGGACCCCGAGATCGACGACGAGGTCAGGGACGGCATCGGCGCGCTGTGGACCGACGTGTCCAACGCGGGCGGTGCCGTCGGCTTCGTGCCGCCCGTGACCGCGGCCGACATCCGTCCCGACCTCGTCCGTTCGCTGGCCGCGGTGACGGCGGGCCGGCGCCGGCTGGTGCTGGGCCGCGACGAGGACGGGCGGATCGCGGCCACCGCGTTCCTGGCGTACAACGACCACCGGCTCATGGCCCACTGGATGTGGCTCTACACGGTCATGGTCCACCCCCGCCACCAGGGCAAGGGGTACGGCAGCACGCTGATGGCCGCGGTGGAGCGGGCCGCCCGCGGCCTGCCCGGGATCGAGGCGATCCGGCTGACCTGCCGCGGCGGCACCGGCGTGGAGACGTTCTACGCCGGCTGCGGCTACAAGGAGGTCGGCCGGGTCCCGGACGCCATCCGGGTCGCGCCCGGCGACGACCGCGACGACATCATGATGCTGCTCACCCTCTGAGGGGAGCCCCTGCGGGCGGGAGCGCCGCGGGCGCGTGCTTCACTGGAGCCATGCTCCGTTACACCGCACTGCGCTTCGGCCTCATCGTCGCCAGCTTCGGGGTCATCTGGGGCCTGGTCCGGCTGCGCGTCCTGCCGGCCGGGCTCGGTGACTCCAACTACCTGTGGGTGGGCCTGCTGGCCCTCGTCGTCTCCGCCCCGCTGAGCTGGGTGCTGCTGCGCGGCGTCCGCGAGAACGCGGCCCTGCAGGTCTCCCAGCGCGTCGAGCGGACCAAGGCGAACTTCGCCGCGGCCGCGGGCGAGGAGGACGACGCGGACGAGGCCGCCCGCAGCGGCGAGCCCCACACCGCCTGAGCCGTCCGGCCCCCTGCGGTCCTCGGCTCCGCCTGAGCCGTCCGGCCCGCCCGAACCGACGGCTGCCTGCGGCCCACCGCCGGGCCCGGCTCCGCGTCTGCCGGACCGCCTCCCGAACCGTCCACCGCCCCGCCCGCACCCCGTCACGCCTGATCCGCACGGGGGTTGCGGCACGGCCTACGCTTGCTCCCGGGGAATGCGAGGGGAGAGGTGGGGCTGGTGGGGACGCAGAGCAAGCAGCGGGTGCCACGGGCGGTACGCGAGCGGCAGATGCTCGACGCGGCCGTCGCGACGTTCGCCAAGCGCGGGTACCGCGCCGCCTCCATGGACGAGATAGCGGTCGCGGCGGGCGTCAGCAAGCCGCTGGTGTACCTCTATCTCCACTCCAAGGACGAGCTGTACAGCGCCTGCGTCCGGCGTGAGGCCGAAGCCCTGCAGGCGGCCGTGCGGGCCGCGGTCGAGCCCGGGGCACCGGCCGACCGGCAGCTGTGGAGCGGGCTGCTGGCCTTCTTCGAGCACACCGCGGCGCACCCCGACGGCTGGGCGATCCTCTACAGCCAGGCGCGCACCGTCGGCGAGCCGTTCGCCGAGGAGGTCGCCGCGATGCGGGCGGAGATCGCCGAGTTCGTCCGCGCGCTGATCGGCGCCGCCGCGGCCGACGCGCACTGCGACCCCGTCCTCGCCGACCGGGAGGTGGCCGGCCTCGCCCACGCCCTGGTGGGCGCCGCCGAGTCGCTGGCCGGCTGGGGCGCGGCGCACTCCGGCCGGGAGAACGCCGCGACCCTGATGAACTTCGCCTGGTCCGGCCTGGCCAACCTGATGCGCGGCGGGCGCTGGGAGCCCTCCGCCCGCTGACTCAGCTCTCGGTGAGGCCGGTCATGTGCAGGCCGGCCCGCGAGCGCACCTCGAAGCGCTCGCCGCGCGCGGCGTACTCCACGGTCGACGGCAGCAGCACCGGCTTGCGGAAGTCCGCGGTGATCCGCGTCGCGCCGGGGGTCTCGGCCGCGCACCGCGCCACCGTCCACATGCCGTGCACGATGGCCCGCGGGAAGCCCAGCGGGCGGGCGGTCACCGGGTGCAGGTGGATCGGGTTGTAGTCGCCGGACACCCGCGCGTGCCGCCGTCCGAGGTCCGCGGGCAGCCGCCACGTGCCGGTCACCGGCAGCGGCTCGGAGGGCGCCGGCGGCTCGGCCGCGGCGGCCTGCGCCTCGTCCACCCGGTGCCGCGCCAGATACGTGCTGCGGTCGGTCCACACCGTCTCGCCGCCGAGCAGCGCCTCGGTCACCATCACCACCTCGGTGCCGCGCCGGTGCGGACGCAACTCGGCCGCGTGCACGGCCAGTTCGGGGCGGTCCGCGGTGGTCAGGGGCGTCCCGGCCACGATGTCGACGCTGGTGTGCACCAGGCCCATCAGGGGCAGCGGGAAGCCGCGGGCCGCCATGATCCGCGCGGCGAGCGGGAACCCGAGGATGTGCGGGTAGGTCAGCGGCAGCGGCGCGGGGACGGTGTCACCGCCGTCGGCGGGCACGGGGTACCCGCAGACGCGGGCGTAGGCGGCCACCCGCCCGGCGTCGATCCGCACGCCGGGCTCGGTCAGCCGGACGTCGGGCAGGGCGGCGCGCGGCGACGGCCGCTTGCCGACCCCGGTGACCGCGCCGCGGGCGAGGGTGAGCAGCAGTGCCATCGCCGTCACGCCCCCAGCAGCGACTGGCCGCACACCCGGACCACCTGGCCGGTGACCCCGCCGGAGCCGGGCCGGGCGAACCAGGCCACGGTCTCGGCCACGTCCACCGGAAGGCCGCCCTGGCCCAGAGAGTTCATGCGGCGCCCGGCCTCGCGGATGACCAGCGGGACCGCCGCGGTCATCCTGGTCTCGATGAACCCCGGCGCGACCGCGTTGACGGTGATGCCGCGCCCGCGCGCCTCGTCGGCCGCGGACAGCGCCCGGACGAAGCCGATGATCCCGGCCTTGGAGGCGGCGTAGTTGGTCTGCCCGGCGTTCCCGGCGATGCCGCTGATCGAGGCGGTGGCCACGATCCGCCCGCCGGGGTTGAGGGTGCCGGCCTTCAGCAGGTGTGCGGTGGTGCGCAGCACGCTGCCGAGGTTGACGTCGACCACCGCGTCCCAGCGGTCGGCGTCCATGTTGGCGAGCTTGCGGTCGCGGGTGATGCCGGCGTTGTGGACCAGCACGTCGAGGCCGTCGGGGAGGGCCGCGGCGATCCGCTCGCCGGCGTCGTCGGCAGTGATGTCCACGGTCAGCGCGGTGCCGCCGAGGCGGGTGGCGAGCGCGGCCAGCGGTTCCGCGGCCTGCGGGACGTCCAGGCACACGACGTGCAGGCCGTCGCGGGCCAGCGTCTCGGCGACCGCCTCGCCGATGCCGCGGGCGGCGCCGGTCACCAGCGCGGTGCGCTGCCGGCCCGGTTCGCCGCCCGGCCCGGTCCCGGACGCGGGACCGATCGTGATGACCTGGCCGCTGACGTAGGCGGACTTGGGGGAGAGCAGGAAGTCCAGCGTGGACTCGGCGGCGGCCCCGGGCGCCAGGCGCAGCAGCTGCACGGTCCTGCCCCGGCCGATCTCCTTGCCGAGCGAGCGGACGATGCCCTCCAGCGCCTGCTGGGCGGCGGCCTGTTCGACGGTGCCCGCGTCGTCCGGGGGCGATCCGAGGACGACCACGCGGCCGGACGCGGCGAGGCCGCGGACCAGCGGGTGCAGCGCGCCGTGCACCCCGCTCAGCCCGGCGGGGTCGGCGACCGCCGTGGCGTCCAGCACGATGCCGGCATACGCGCCGGGTTCGGGGGAAGGCGGCGTTCCGCCGGCCGTCAGCCGCAGTACCGGCCCGTCCAGTTCGGGGTGGGCGGGGGACCAGCGGCGCAGCGCGGCGGGCTGCGGCAGGCCGAGGCCGCGGGTGAGGAAGCGGCCGGGGGCCGTACCGGCGAAGCGAAGGTAGCGATCGGCCATTGGCCTTCTCCTTACTCTGGAGTAAGTTTACCGGCGGTAAGGCTACTGGTGAGTCATCGCTCCGGCCAAGACCGGCCCACGCTGTCCTGGAGTTCTGGGAGACCGCATGCAGACCGTCCGCCGTGTCGCCGTCATCGCCGGCAACCGCGTTCCCTTCGCCCGTTCTGACGGCGCGTACGCCACCGCCTCCAACCAGGACATGCTCACCGCCGCGATCGACGGCCTCGCCGAGCGCACCGGGCTGGCCGGGGAGACGGTCGGCGAGGTCGCGGCCGGCGCGGTGCTCAAGCACAGCCGCGACTTCAACCTCGCCCGCGAGACCGTGCTCGGCTCGGTGCTCGCCCCCGACACCCCCGCCTACGACCTCCAGCAGGCCTGCGCCACCGGCCTGCAGTCGGTGTTCGCGGTCGCGAGCAAGATCGCGCTCGGCGTCATCGACAGCGGCATCGCGGGCGGCGCCGACACCACCAGCGACGCCCCGCTCGGCGTCAACGACGAGTTGCGGCGCACCCTGCTGGCCGCCCGCCGGGCCCGATCCCTGGGCGGGCGGGCCCGCGCCCTCACCGGCCTGCGCCCCCGGCACCTCGTCGCCGACATCCCGCGCAACGCCGAGCCGCGCACCGGACTGTCCATGGGCGAGCACGCGGCGATCACCGCGCAGCAGTGGGGCGTCACCCGCCAGGCGCAGGACGAACTGGCCGCCGCCAGCCACCAGCGGCTCGCCGCCGCCTACGACCGCGGCCTCCTCGACACCCTCGTCACCCCCTTCCGCGGCCTGGAGCGCGACCAGAACCTGCGGCCGGACTCCACGGTGGAGAAGCTGGCCCGGCTCAAGCCGGTGTACGGGGGCCCGGACGGCACCATGACCGCGGGCAACTCCACTCCGCTCACCGACGGCGCCGCGGTCGTGCTGCTGGCCAGCGACGCCTGGGCGCAGGCGCACGGCCTGACCCCGCTGGCCTACCTCACCGCGTACGAGACCGCGGCCGTGGACTTCGTGTCCGGCCACGAGGGCCTGCTGATGGCGCCCGCCTACGCGGTGCCGCGGATGCTGGCACGGGCCGGGACCGGCCTGGCGGACTTCGACCTCTACGAGATCCACGAGGCGTTCGCGTCCCAGGTGCTGGCCACGCTCGCCGCCTGGGAGGACAAGGACTACTGCGTCCAGCGGCTGGGCCTGGACGGGCCGTTGGGGGCGATCGACCGCGACCGGCTGAACACCGCCGGCTCCTCCCTGGCCACCGGCCACCCCTTCGCCGCGACGGGCGCGCGGATCGTGGCGACCCTCGCGCAGCTGCTGGCCGAACGGGACGCGCCGGGCAGCGGCCTCATCTCCCTCTGCGCGGCCGGCGGTCAGGGCGTCACCGCGATCCTCACCCGCCCCTGACCCGCCCTTCACCCACCTTCAGGAGCCGCCGCCATGACGTCAGGTCACCAGACAGCCGCTGCCGGTCCGGCCGCCGCGCAGATCGACCCGCAGACCCTGACCGAGGGCGGCCGCGTGGTGCAGGCGGCCGTCCCCCCGCTGGTCCAGCCCCCGCGCAGGGGGAGTCTCGCCGACATCCCGTACACCAACGCGACCGAGGCGCCCACCGAGGTGCTGCTGTCCCGCAAGCAGGAGAACGGCACCTGGCGGGACGTGACCGCCGCCGAGTTCCGCGACGAGGTCACCGCGGTCGCCAAGGGCCTGATCGCCGCCGGCCTCAAGCCCGGCGACCGGCTCGCGATCATGGCCAGGACCAGCTACGCCTGGACCCTGCTGGACTTCGCCGGCTGGGCGGCCGGCCTGATCACCGTGCCGATCTACCCGACCTCGTCGGCCTCCCAGACGGCCTGGATCCTCGCCGACTCCGGCGCCGCCGCCTGCGCGGTGGAGAACGTCGAGCTGTCCCGCCTGATCAGCGGCCGCCGCGCCGACCTGCCGGAACTGCGGCACCTGTGGCAGATCGACGCGGGCGCGATCGGCCAGCTCACCGTCGACGGCCGGTCGCTGCCCGACGCGCTGGTCACCTCGAGGCGGCAGGGGATGACGCCGGCCACCGTGGCCACGCTCATCTACACCTCGGGCACCACCGGCCGCCCCAAGGGCTGCGTCCTCACCCACGGCAACTTCTTCGCCGAGGTCGACAACGCCACCGAGCTGCTGCACCCGGTCTTCCGGTCGGTCAGCACCGAGCCGGCGTCCACCCTGCTCTTCCTGCCGCTCTCGCACGTCTTCGGCCGGATGGTCGCGGTCGGCTGCCTGCGGGCCAGGGTGCGGCTCGGCCACGCGCCGAGCATCGCGACCGAGGACCTGCTCGCCGACCTGGCCGGCTTCCGGCCGACCTTCCTGCTGGCCATCCCGTACGTGCTGGAGAAGGTCTACAACACCGGCCGGGCCACCGCCGAGAAGATGGGCCGCGCCTCGTCCTTCGACCGGGCGTCCCGCATCGCCCAGGCCTACGGGAAGGCGGTCGTCGCCCGCCAGGTCGGCACCGGCCCCGGCCCGTCGCTGGGCCTGCGCCTGGCGCACGCGCTGTACGACCCGCTGGTCTACCGCCGCATCCGGGCCGCGCTCGGCGGCAGGGTCCGGTACGCGATATGCGGCGGATCCCCGCTGGGCACCCGGCTCGCCGCGTTCTACGCGGGCGCCGGCGTGATGGTCTTCGAGGGCTACGGCCTGACCGAGACCACCGCGGCGGCCACCGTCACGCCGCCGCTGCGCCCGCGGCTGGGCACCGTCGGCTGGCCGCTGCCCGGCACCGCCGTGCGGATCGCCGAGGACGGCGAGGTGCTGCTGCGCGGCGGCCAGGTCTTCGCCGGGTACTGGAACGACGGCGCGGGCGTGCCGCAGGTCGGCGGCTGGTTCCCCACCGGGGACATCGGGCAGCTCGACGCCGAGGGCTACCTGACGATCACCGGCCGGAAGAAGGAGATCATCATCACCGCGGGCGGCAAGAACGTCGCCCCGGCGCCGCTGGAGGACCGGCTGCGGGCCCACCCGCTGGTCGCGCAGTGCATGGTCGTCGGCGACAACCGGCCGTTCGTGGGGGCGCTGATCACCCTCGAGCCGGACGGCCTCGCGCACTGGCAGCGGATGCACCACAAGGAGGACCTGCGGCCGGCGGAGCTGGCGGTCGACCCGGAACTGCTGGCCGATGTGCAGAAGGCGGTCGACGACGCCAACTCGACGGTGTCGCAGGCCGAGTCGATCCGGCAGTTCTCGGTGCTGCCGGTGGACTTCACCGAGGACGCCGGGCACCTGACGCCGTCCCTGAAGCTGAAGCGGCGGGCCATCGCGCACGACTTCGGCGAGCAGATCGAGGAGCTGTACCGGCGCCGGCGCTGACCGTCGCGGGACGCAGGACAAGGAGCAGCACAAAAGGCAGGGGCCCCGCACAGGTGCGGGGCCCCTTGGTACTGCAGGTTCTGGGCGCAACAGCGCCGAGCTTCCTGACTAGTGGGAACTAGTTAGGAGTGACGTTCTCCGCCTGAGGACCCTTCGGGCCCTGGGTGACGTCGAACGACACCGCCTGGTTCTCCTCCAGGGAACGGAAGCCGGAGGCGTTGATTGCGGAGTAGTGAACGAAGACATCCGGGCCGCCGCCGTCCTGGGCGATGAAGCCGAAGCCCTTTTCAGCGTTGAACCACTTCACGGTTCCGGTAGCCATAAAGCCCTCCTTGGGCCCAAAGGGTTGCCCTGCTCCAGAACCTGCAACTGCGAAGTCTGAAAATTACAAAAGCCTGCGGGTCACATGCTCCGCAGGCTTTGTACTGCAAGGAAACCAAACTGCAACTTGCGTCGAGCGTAGCATGCAGGGTCTCGGCGCGGGAAGAGCCGCAAGATCCCTGTTTCCGGGTGGCCCGGCGCGCCCCCGCCCCCCGCCGCACCGGCCGCGGGCACCAGGAGTACCGTCCGCGATATGGACACATCGGTGCAGTACGAAGGCAACGGTCGGGCCCGCCCCCGGGTCGGCCACATCCAGTTCCTGAACTGCGTCCCCCTCTACTGGGGGCTGGCCAGAACCGGTGCCCTGCTCGACCTGGAGCTGACCAAGGACACCCCGGAGAAGCTCAGCAGCCAGCTCGTCGAGGGCGGCCTCGACATAGGGCCCGTCACCCTCATGGAGTACCTGAAGCACGCCGACCAGCTGGTCGCCCTGCCCGACATCGCGGTCGGCTGCGACGGTCCGGTGATGTCCTGCGTGATCGTCTCCCAGCTCCCCCTGGACCGGCTCGACGGCCAGCGGGTCGCCCTCGGTTCCACCAGCCGCACCTCCGTGCGCCTGGCCGAGCTGCTGCTCACCGAGCGGTACGGGGTCGCCCCCGACTACTACCGCTGCCCGCCGGACCTGTCGCTGATGATGCAGGAGGCCCAGGCCGCCGTCCTCATCGGCGACGCCGCGCTGCGCGCCTCGCTGCACGACGCGCCCCGCCTCGGCCTGGAGGTGCACGACCTCGGCCAGATGTGGAAGGACTGGACCGGCCTGCCGTTCGTCTTCGCGATCTGGGCCGCCCGCCGCGACTACCTGGCCGCGCACCCCGATGCGGTCCGCGACGTCCACCGCGCCTTCCTCGCCTCCCGTGACCTGTCCCTGGAGGAGGTCGCCAAGGTCGCCGAACAGGCCGCCCGCTGGGAGTCGTTCGACGAGACGCTGCTGGAGCGCTACTTCACCACCCTCGACTTCTCCCTGGGCCAGGACCAGTTGACGGGCATCGCCGAGTTCGCCCGCCGCGTCGGCTTCCCGCCCGCCGCCCGCGTCGAGCTCCTCCCCACCCTCTGACGCCGAGGGCCCCCGGCCGGAAGGCCGCCCGGCACGGCCGGTCGAGGGGCCCTCCGGCGCCGGGTGGAGCGGCCCGTCAACTCGGCCTGAAAACAGCGATGTTCGGCGTCGTGGAGGCCGTGGCGCCCGGTGACCTGCGGTGCCGCCGGGGACCCTCGTCCCGCCGCTGGTGCGGGGAACCAAGGGCTGCACCCGTCACGTCATCCCCTGTAAGTTGATGCGCATGTCAGGCGCCACGGGGGTAGGCCCTGCGGCAATCGTTTTCGATGAGGAGTCAAGCCGCCATGGCTAATGTGAACGTAACGTACCAGGACATGCGGGACGCGGCCGGCAAGCTGCGCACCGGCCAGCACGAGATCACCGAGAAGCTGCACACGCTCCAGAAGTTCGTGCAGGACCTGGTGAACGGCGGCTACGTGACGGACCGTTCGTCGAAGCAGTTCGAGTCCTCGTACACCGAGTTCAACACGGGTGCCACCAAGACCATCGAGGGTCTGGACGGCATGGCCAAGTACCTGGAGACCGCGGCCGACACCTTCCAGCAGGCGGACGAGCACCTCGCCAAGGGCCTCGGCGGTCACTGAGCCGGCCTCCCGTACTTCCCGGTACGGACCCGTGCGCCGCAGCGGGCGTCCTCCGCTGCGGCGCATGCGCGTGTGCGGGCGCCGCCGCCGGTCCCGGCCCGGCCCCCGGTCCCAGCCCCGGCCCGGGCGGACCCCTGGCGTACGCTGGCCCGGTCCGATCCACGCCTGAGAAGGGACCGCCACGGTGACTCCCCCGAACTCCCCGGCCGCACCGGCGAGCGACATCGCAGCCGTCCTCGACCGCGCCGCCGCGGGCGGCAGGATCACGCCGGAGGAGGCGCTCGACCTGTACCGCAGCGCCCCGCTGCACGCGCTCGGCGCCGCCGCCGACGCGGTGCGGCGCCGCCGCTACGCGGGCACCGAGCACATCGCGACGTACATCATCGAGCGGAACATCAACTACACGAACGTCTGCGTGACGGCGTGCAAGTTCTGCGCGTTCTACGCGGCGCCCAAGGACACGGCGAAGGGCTGGAGCCGCGGGCTGGACGACATCCTGCGGCGCTGCGCGGAGACCGTGGAGCTCGGTGGCACCCAGATCATGTTCCAGGGCGGCCACCACCCCGACTACGGGGTGGAGTACTACGAGGAGCACTTCTCCGCGATCAAGCGGGAGTTCCCGCAGCTGGTGATCCACTCGCTCGGCGCGTCCGAGGTGGAGCACATGGCGCGGATCTCCGGGGTCGGCGCGGAGGAGGCGATCCGCCGGATCCACGCGGCCGGCCTCGACTCGTTCGCCGGCGCGGGCGCCGAGCTGCTGCCCGAGCGGCCGCGCAAGGCCATCGCTCCGCTGAAGGAGTCCGGCGAGCGCTGGCTGGAGATCATGGAGACCGCGCACGGCCTCGGCGTCGAGTCCACCTCCACCATGCTGATGGGCACCGGCGAGACCAACGCCGAGCGGATCGAGCACCTGCGGATGATCCGCGACGTGCAGGACCGCACGGGCGGGTTCCGGGCGTTCATCCCGTACACGTACCAGCCGGAGAACAACCACCTGAAGGGCCAGACGCAGGCCACGCTCTTCGAGTACCTGCGGATGATCGCCATCGCGCGGCTCTTCCTCGACAACGTCGCCCACATCCAGGGGTCCTGGCTCACCACCGGCAAGGAGGTCGGCCAGCTCTCGCTGCACTACGGGGCGGACGACCTGGGTTCGGTCATGCTGGAGGAGAACGTGGTCTCCTCCGCCGGTGCGAAGCACCGCTCCAACCGCATGGAGCTGATCCACCTCATCCGGTCGGCCGGGCGCGTCCCCGCGCAGCGGGCCACCACCTACGAGCACCTCGTCGTCCACGACGACCCGGCGAACGACCCGGTCGACGACCACGTGGTCTCGCACCTGTCCTCGACCGCGATCGAGGGCGGCACCGCGCACCCCGAGCTGAAGCTGCTCGTCAGTGAGAGCTGAGGCCGCGGCCGCGGGGTTCCCCCGGTGCTGAGCCTGCACACGGCGGACGTCGTCGAGCCCGGCGGCGGCCGGCCGGCCGTGCCCGGCGGGGCGGTCCTGGTGGACGGCTCCACGATCGCCGCGGTCGGAGTGCTCGCCGAACTGGCCGCGGCGAGTCCCGCCGCGCGGGTGCGGAAGTGGGGCGGCGTCCTGGGGCCGGGACGTGAGGCCCGCGGCCTCGACGTCCCGCCGGGGCCGGCGGGCGGGGGTGCTCGCGAGCGGGGCGAGGCGGCGCGCCGCGCCGCGCACGAGCTGCTGAGGCGCGGCGTCACGGCGGTCGCCGGACCGCTTGAGGATCCCGTGGTGCGGGGCGCTGTCGCGCGGAGCGGGCTCGTGCTCGGGGGGGCCGTGCCGTTGGCTGCCGGGGGGCGGGCGGACTTCTGCGTCTTCGCGCCCGACGGGACGTGTGTCGCCACGGTCGTGGCGGGCCGCGTCCTGCACCGCCGGGTGTAGCCAACGGGGTGCCCCCGGGGCTTGCCGGCCGTGTGCCGCGCCGTCGTGGCTTGTCGCGCAGTTCCCCGCGCCCCTTTCGGGGTCCGCCCAGCCCCTTGGGGTGCGTTGCCGTGTCCCGGCCGGTGGTTGGTTGCTCGCGCAGTTCCTCGCGCCCCTGGTGTGCGTGCCCTTTGTCCGTGGGGTCGGGGGCGCTCCGGAAGCGTCTCCTCGGAAATGTGCATACGGGTTCGTACGTATCGGCACCCGGGGGCCGCGCACATTTCGCTGCGGGGAGCACTTCCTCCCCACCCCCTCCCGCTTACCCACCGTGCGGCGGGGGACATGGGACACGGCCAACGTCCTTCCGCAGACGGGGGCGGGCCGGAAGGGGACGATCCGGGTGTGTCCCCGCAGAACTGTGCATCCGCCCGGGTAAGGGCACGGAAGTACGGTGCACGCACAGTTCGAGGAGACACTCCCGGAGTGGCCCCTGACCCCACCCACGAACCTGCACCGCCAGGGGCGCGGGGAACTGCGCGACCAGCCGAAACGGACCGTGCGACGGGCGCGGCGGACCGGGGGCAGCCCGGATGCCGCAGGGGGCGCGGGGTCCCCCAGCCTTCGGCCGGGAGGTGCCCCCAACGCGAGCAACCCACCACCGGCCGGTGGACGGCCGACAAGCCCCGGGGGCACCCCGTTGGCGGGGGGTGGGGGCCCGTAGGGTGGGGGGGTGAGCCGAGCCGATTTGGAGAAGCAGCCGCAGGCCGTCGCCGCGATGTTCGACGACGTCGCGGCGAAGTACGACCTGACCAACGACGTGCTGTCGCTGGGCCAGACACGGATGTGGCGACGCGCCGTCGCCCACGCGCTGGACGTGCGGCCGGGGGAGCGCGTGCTGGATCTGGGCGCGGGCACCGGCACCTCGTCGCTGCCGTTCGCCGAGGCCGGCGCCGAGGTCGTCCCGTGCGACTTCTCGCTCGGCATGCTGCGGGAGGGCAAGAAGCGTCACCCCGAGCTGCCGCTCACCGCGGGTGACGCCACCCGACTCCCGTTCGCGGACGGGGTGTTCGACGCGGCCACGATCTCCTTCGCGCTCCGCAACGTGCACGACACGGGCGCCGCGCTGCGCGAGATGCTGCGGGTGGTCAGGCCCGGCGGGCGGCTGGTGATCTGCGAGTTCAGCCATCCCACGTACCGTCCGCTGCGGACCGTCTACACCGAGTACCTGATGCGCGCGCTGCCGCCCGTCGCGAAGTCGGTGAGCAGCAACCCCGACGCGTACGTGTACCTCGCCGAGTCGATCCGTGCCTGGCCCGACCAGAAGGGGCTCGCCGGGCGGCTGAAGGACGCCGGCTGGGCGCAGGTCGCCTGGCGGAACCTGACCGGCGGGATCGTGGCGCTGCACCGGGGGCGGAAGCCGGAGGCGTAGCCACCGGCGCGAACGGCCCGCGGGAACCGGGGGGACGGTTCCCCGCTGGTCGGCGGAGCCGCCCATGTCGCCCTGCCCGCGAAGGACATCCGCGTCCGCGCGGGCCGCGGCGGGGAGTTGACGCGTCCCGGGGGTCCGTCCGTGCCGCCGTCGCGGCTCGACGGCGCCCGGAGCCACGCCGGCCCCTGCCGGCGGCGCCCGGATCGCGGCGCCCAGGAGAGCCGCCGACACGTGGCGGGCGGTCGCCTCATACACTCGACGGCATCGTGCAGCAGGACCACCAGCAACGCCCCCTCGCCGAAACGGGAGAGCCCACGTGACCGAGACCGCCGCCCTGTCCGAGCGCAGCGCCGACGTGATCGTCGTCGGAGCCGGGCCCGCCGGATCGACGACCGCCTACTACCTGGCGAAGGCGGGTCTCGACGTCCTGCTGCTGGAGAAGACCGCGTTCCCCCGCGAGAAGGTCTGCGGCGACGGGCTGACCCCGCGTGCCACCAAGCAGCTGGTCGCGATGGGCCTCGACATCTCCGAGGAGGCGGGCTGGCTGCGCAACAAGGGCCTGCGGATCATCAGCGGCGGCATGCGGCTGCAGATGGACTGGCCGGAGCTGGCCGCGTACCCGAACTACGGACTGGTGCGCAGGCGTGAGGACTTCGACGAGCTGCTGTCGCAGCAGGCCGTGAAGGCCGGCGCGCGGCTGTACGAGCGGTGCAACGTCGGCGCGCCGATCATCGACGAGCGCACCGGCCGGATCACGGGCGTCCAGGCGAAGCTCGGCGAGGAGAAGACCCCGGCGGCGTTCTACGCGCCGCTGGTGGTGGCCGCCGACGGCAACTCCACCCGGCTGTCGCTGGCGATGGGGCTGCACCGGCGCGAGGACCGCCCGATGGGCGTGGCCGTCCGCACCTACTTCACCTCGCCGCGGCACGAGGACGACTACCTGGAGTCGTGGCTGGAGCTGTGGGACCGCCGCGGCGCCCAGCCCCGCCAACTGCCCGGCTACGGCTGGATCTTCGGCCTCGGCGACGGCACCTCCAACGTGGGCCTCGGCATCCTCAACTCCTCCGCCGCCTTCCGCGAGCTGGACTGGCGCGAGGTGCTCAAGGCGTGGGTCGCCTCCATGCCGGAGGACTGGGGCTACACCCCGGAGAACATGACGCAGCCGATCCGCGGCGCCGCGCTGCCGATGGCGTTCAACCGCCAGCCGCACTACACGCGCGGCCTGCTGCTCGTCGGCGACGCCGGCGGTCTCGTCAACCCGTTCAACGGCGAGGGCATCGCCTATGCGATGGAATCCGGCCAGATCGCGGCCGACGTCATCGCGCAGGCGCACGCCCGCTCCGGCGCCGGGCAGCGCGAACTGGCTCTCCAGCGCTACCCGCGCATCCTGAAGGACACCTACGGCGGCTACTACACGCTGGGTCGCGCGTTCGTGAAGCTCATCGGCAACCCGAAGGTGCTGCAGATGTGCTCGCAGCGCGGCCTGACCCACCCGATGCTGATGAAGTTCGCCCTCAAGCTGCTGGCCAACCTCACGGACCCGACCGGCGGCGACGCGATGGACCGCGTCATCAACGGCCTCACCAGGATCACCCCGCGCGCCTAGGGCCCGTCGTCCGACCGCCACGGCCGCCGCGCGTCCCGTCCAGGACGCGCGGCGGCCGTGCGTGGGGGGCCGGCGGGGGTCAGCCGGCCGGGGCAGGGTGCGCGGGCGCACCCTGGCGGGTCACAGGACCCGGACCGCCCAGTCGGGCATGTAGTCGGCCATCTGGTGAATGCCCACCGGGGTCGACGGGTTGGCCGCGTCCAGGTACTGGCCGTTCCCGATGTAGACGCCCACGTGGTACGCGCTGCCCTGGCCGCCCCAGAAGATGAGGTCGCCGGGCTGCAGGGCGGAGATCGACACGGAGGTGCCGGCCGTCGACTGCTCCTGCGAGGTCCGCGGCAGCGTCACACCGACGGTGCCGAAGGCGGCCTGGGTGAGGCCGGAGCAGTCGTAGGAGCCCGGTCCCGTGGCGCCGTACACGTACGGCTTGCCGATCTGGGACTTCAGGAAGGCGATCAGCTGGTCGACCTTGCTGGACGACGCCGGTGCGACGGCCGTCGAGGACGAGCTCGACAGGGTGGTCACGCGCAGCGGCGTACGGGTGGCGGAGCGCGACGCGGCCTGCGCGGCCCGCTCCTTGGCGGCCTTCTCCGCGGCGGCCCTGTCGGCCTTGGCCTTCGCGGCGACGGCGGCCTTCTGCTGGGCGGCCGCGGCCTTCTTCGCGGTGGCGGCGGCCTCCTGCTTGGCGGCGGCGAGCGAGACGTCGATGGCGTCCTGCTCCAGCGCGGCCGCGGCCTGGCGGGCGGTGGCGACGGTGGACAGCGTGTCCGTCGCGGTGACCGCCTGCGGTGCGTGGGCGCCCGTGGGCGCGGCGTGGTGCGTGTTGTCGGCCATGGCCGGAGCGGCCGCGCCGCTGAGAGCGAGCGCGCTGACGACACCGCCGACGAGCCCGGCCCTGCGCGCCCACTTGGCGTCACGGGGCGCCGCGTGCCGTCGGCGGCCTGTATGCGTATGCGAAACGGATATCTCAGATATCTCGGACAGCGTCGTCCTGGGTGTGTTCGGGGACATGTGTCACTGGCTATCAGGAACGAATAGTTCCGTTCAACAAAGGTGGGATGCGCCACAGTTGACGTGCTCACGGCTCAATTGCCCGTTTCGCGCGGCGCCGGCTCAGGTGCTTTGGTCCGTTTTCGGGCGACCGGCTACATATGCGCTCGTGCACGCGTTCACGCGCCCGATTCCCCCGTGATTCCGGGGTTCGGCCGTCCCGCCGCCCGGCGCGGCCCGCGCTATCACGGGGTTCGGTCCATCGCGAATTTGCCTCGATCGATGATCACTTGATAATGCGCGGAGTAGGCTGACCAGCAGGAACGACCGTGATTGTGACGCGAAGTGATCGTTTGGGCCGCATCGGGCACATGGTCACCGCTCATCCGACTTCATGATCGTTCGCCAGGTGGTGGAGATCACAAAGGTGGTCCTGACCCCCGTGTCGCAGATCACAGACCGGGAGGCATAGGATGCAGGCGACTTGGGCTTGTGAACTGCCTCACATGGACGCGATCTTCGTGTTTTCGTGACACGTCGCAGACCCGAAGTCACGGTCCGTGCATATCAGTCACTGTCGACTGGAAGGAGCGGGGGACGGTGAACGCCTACGCGCCCATCCTCGTGCTGGGAGGCCTCGCGGCCGGATTCGCGATCTTCTCCGTGGTGACGGCTTCGATCGTCGGGCCCAAGCGGTACAACCGGGCCAAGTTGGAAGCGTACGAGTGCGGGATCGAGCCGACCCCGACGCCTGCGGGCGGCGGCCGGTTCCCGATCAAGTACTACCTGACGGCGATGCTCTTCATCGTCTTCGACATCGAAATCGTCTTCCTCTATCCCTGGGCCGTCACCTTCGACCGGCTGGGGATCTTCGGGCTCGTCGAGATGCTCCTGTTCGTCCTCACGGTCTTCGTCGCCTACGCGTACGTGTGGCGGCGCGGCGGCCTGGAGTGGGACTAGCGGACGAGCGCTCGAGCTGACGAGGGGATCAGAGGACCGAGGAGACGAGGAGCCAACCCATGGGTATCGAAGAGAAACTGCCGAGCGGATTCCTGCTCACGACGGTCGAGACCGCGGCAGGGTGGGTGCGAAAGGCGTCGGTCTTCCCCGCGACCTTCGGCCTCGCCTGCTGCGCCATCGAGATGATGACCACCGGCGCGGGCCGGTACGACATGGCCCGGTTCGGCATGGAGGTCTTCCGCGGATCGCCGCGCCAGGCCGACCTGATGATCGTGGCCGGCCGGGTGAGCCAGAAGATGGCGCCGGTGCTGCGGCAGGTCTACGACCAGATGCCGAACCCCAAGTGGGTCATCTCGATGGGCGTCTGCGCCTCCAGCGGCGGGATGTTCAACAACTACGCGATCGTGCAGGGCGTCGACCACGTCGTGCCGGTCGACATCTACCTGCCCGGCTGCCCGCCGCGGCCCGAGATGCTGCTGGACGCGATTCTCAAGCTCCACGAGAAGATCCAGCACGCTCCCCTCGGCGTGAACCGCGAGGCCGCCGCCCGCGAGGCGGAGGAAGCGGCCCGCAAGGCGCTCCCGACGATCGAGATGAAGGGGCTCCTGCGATGAGCGACCCATCCGCGACCCCCAACGGCACCCCGAACGGCAACCATGTGCCGACGCAGCGCGACGACACCGGTGAGGTGATCGGCGTCCGCCGCGGCATGTTCGGCGCCAACAACGGCGGCGACACCTCGGGGTACGGCGGCCTGGTCCGCACCGTGCGGCTGCCCGGCGCGACCTCCCGGCCCTACGGCGGCGTCTTCGACGAGATCGCCGACGAGCTGGAGGGCGCGCTGGAGGAGCAGGGCGTGGTGCCCGGCGAGGCGATCGAGAAGGTCGTCGTCGACCGCGGCGAACTGACCTTCCACGTCGCCCGCGAGCACCTGCTGCAGGTCGCGCGGACGCTGCGCGACGACGCCGCGCTCCGCTTCGAGCTGTGCACCGGCGTGACCGGCGTGCACTACCCGGGCGAGCAGGGCCGCGAGCTGCACGCCGTCTACCACCTGCGGTCGATCACCCACGGGCGGCTGATCAGGGTGGAGGCGAGCGCGCCGGACGCCGACCCGCACCTGCCGTCGCTGGTCTCCGTGTACCCGACCAACGACTGGCACGAGCGCGAGACGTACGACTTCTTCGGCATCGTCTTCGACGGCCACCCGGCACTGACCCGGATCATGATGCCGGACGACTGGCCCGGCCACCCGCAGCGCAAGGACTACCCGCTCGGCGGCATTCCCGTCGAGTACAAGGGCGCCCAGATTCCGGCTCCCGACCAGCGGAGGTCGTACAGCTGATGTCCACCCACAGCACACCCGGCACCCCCCACGCCCCCGCTCAGGCGCAGGAGCGGGAGACCACCGAGGGCCGGGTCTTCACCGTCACCGGCGGCGACTGGGACGAGCTCGCCGAGTCCGTCGCCAAGGCGGACGACGAGCGGATCATCGTCAACATGGGTCCGCAGCACCCGTCCACCCACGGGGTGCTGCGCCTGATCCTGGAGATCGACGGCGAGACGGTCACCGAGGCGCGGGCCGGCATCGGCTACCTCCACACCGGCATCGAGAAGAACATGGAGTTCCGGACGTGGACCCAGGGGTCCACGTTCGTGACGCGCATGGACTACCTCACGCCGCTGTTCAACGAGACGGCGTACTGCCTGGCCGTGGAGAAGCTGCTCGGCGTCACCGACTCCGTCCCGGACCGGGCGAGCGTCATCCGCGTGCTGCTGATGGAGCTGAACCGGATCTCCTCGCACCTGGTGTGCATCGCCACCGGCGGCATGGAGCTGGGCGCCACCACGATCATGATCTACGGCTTCCGCGACCGCGAGATGATCCTCGACATCTTCGAGCTCATCACCGGCCTGCGGATGAACCACGCGTACGTCCGCCCCGGCGGCCTCGCCCAGGACCTGCCGCCCGGCGCGGTCGACCAGGTCCGGGAGTTCGTCAAGAAGTTCCGGAAGAACCTGCCGGAGTACGACAAGCTCGCCACCGGCAACCCCGTCTTCAAGGCCCGCATGCAGGACGTCGGGTTCCTGGACCTGGCCGGCTGCATGTCGCTCGGCGCGACCGGCCCGATCCTGCGGGCCGCCGGACTGCCGCACGACCTGCGCAAGTCGGACCCGTACTGCGGCTACGAGACCTACGACTTCGAGGTGCCGACCGCCGACACCTGCGACTCGTACGGCCGCTTCCTGGTCCGGCTGCACGAGATGCACCAGAGCCTGCGGATCGTCGAGCAGTGCCTGGACCGGCTGGAGCCCGGCCCGGTCATGGTCGAGGACAAGAAGATCGCCTGGCCCGCGCAACTCGCGCTCGGCCCGGACGGCATGGGCAACTCGCTCGACCACATCAAGAAGATCATGGGCACCTCCATGGAGGCCCTGATCCACCACTTCAAGCTCGTCACCGAGGGCTTCCGGGTCCCGCCCGGCCAGGCCTACACCGCGGTGGAGTCCGCGAAGGGCGAGCTGGGGGTGCACGTCGTCAGCGACGGCAGCACCCGCCCCTACCGGGTCCACTTCCGCGACCCCTCCTTCAGCAACCTGCAGTCCATGGCCGCGATGTGCGAGGGCGGCCAGGTGGCCGACGTCATCGTCGCGGTGGCGTCCATCGACCCCGTGATGGGAGGTGTCGACCGATGAGCGGCGAAGTCACCCTGGGAATCCCGGAGATGCCCGCGCCGGACTACCCGGCCGACGTCCGGGCCCGGTTGGAGAGCGACGCCCGCGAGGTGATCGCCCGCTACCCCGGATCGCGCAGCGCCCTGCTGCCGCTGCTGCACCTGGTGCAGTCCGAGGAGGGCTACGTCACCCGCACCGGCATCCGCTTCTGCGCCGAGATGCTCGACCTCACCACGGCCGAGGTCACCGCGGTCGCCACCTTCTACACCATGTACCGCCGCAAGCCGAGCGGCGACTACCAGGTCGGGGTGTGCACCAACACGCTGTGCGCGGTGATGGGCGGCGACGCCATCTTCGACGAGCTCAAGCAGCACCTGGGCGTGGGCAACGACGAGACCACCGCCGACGGCAAGGTCACGCTGGAGCACATCGAGTGCAACGCGGCCTGCGACTTCGCGCCGGTGGTGATGGTCAACTGGGAGTTCTTCGACAACCAGACCCCGGAGTCCGCGAAGGCGCTGGTCGACGACCTGATCGCGGGCCGCGAGGTGCGCCCCACCCGTGGCGCCCCGCTGTGCGGCTACAAGCAGACCGCCCGCATCCTGGCCGGCTTCCCCGACGAGCGCGAGGGCGCGGTCGAGGCGAGCGGCGGCGCCGGCCCGGCGTCGCTGGCCGGACTGAAGCTGCACCGCGGCGAGGCCGCGTCGGCCCGTGTGGTGCCGCAGCGTGCCGAGAGCGACGTCACCGAGGAGGACGGCGAGTGATGACCGTGGAACCGGCCGAGAAGCTGCTCGCGCCCGTCCTCTCCGCGTTCTGGGACGACCCGCGTTCATGGACGCTGGACACCTACCGCAGGCACGAGGGCTACCAGGCGCTCACCAAGGCGCTGGCCATGGCGCCCGACGACGTCATCGCCTACGTCAAGGACTCCGGGCTGCGCGGCCGCGGCGGCGCCGGCTTCCCGACCGGCATGAAGTGGCAGTTCATCCCGCAGGGCGACGGCAAGCCGCACTACCTGGTGGTCAACGCCGACGAGTCCGAGCCGGGGACCTGCAAGGACATCCCGCTGCTGTTCGCCAACCCGCACAGCCTGATCGAGGGCATCGTCATCGCGTGCTGGGCCATCCGCTCGCACCATGCCTTCATCTACCTCCGCGGTGAGACCGTCCCCGTCCTGCGCCGGCTGCACGAGGCGGTCCGCGAGGCGTACGAGGCCGGCTACCTCGGCACGAACATCAAGGGCAGCGGCTTCGACCTGGAGCTCACCGTGCACGCCGGGGCCGGCGCGTACATCTGCGGTGAGGAGACCGCGCTGCTGGACTCCCTGGAGGGCCGGCGCGGCCAGCCGAGGCTCCGGCCGCCCTTCCCCGCCGTGGAGGGGCTCTACGCCTGCCCCACCGTGGTGAACAACGTCGAGTCCATCGCGTCGGTTCCCGCGATCATCAACCGGGGCAAGGAGTGGTTCCGGTCGATGGGCAGCGAGAAGTCCCCGGGCTTCACGCTGTACTCGCTGTCCGGCCACGTCGCCAGGCCCGGCCAGTACGAGGGCCCGCTCGGCATCACCCTGCGCCAGCTGCTGGAGATGGGCGGCGGCATGCGCCCCGGCCACCGCCTGAAGTTCTGGACGCCGGGCGGCTCGTCCACCCCGATGTTCACCGAAGAGCACCTCGACGTGCCGCTGGACTACGAGGGCGTGGGCGCCGCCGGCTCGATGCTCGGCACCAAGGCCCTGCAGTGCTTCGACGAGACGACCTGCGTGGTGCGCGCGGTCACCCGGTGGACCGAGTTCTACGCCCACGAGTCGTGCGGCAAGTGCACGCCCTGCCGCGAGGGCACCTACTGGCTCGTCCAGCTGCTGCGCGACATCGAGGCCGGCAAGGGCCGCCCCGAGGATCTCGACAAGCTCAACGACATCGCCGACAACATCAACGGCAAGTCCTTCTGCGCACTGGGCGACGGCGCCGCCGCCCCGATCTTCTCCTCCCTGAAGTACTTCCGCGCGGAGTACGAGGAGCACATCGACGGCAGGGGCTGCCCGTTCGACCCGGCCCGCTCCACCGCCTGGGCCGACAAGTCCCGTACGGAGGTCAACGCGTGACCGTCACTACCAACGCACCCGCCGGGGGCGGGCAGGCGGTGCCGCCCGACGACCTGATCTCCGTCACCGTCGACGGCATCGCGGTCACCGTCCCCAAGGGCACCCTGGTCATCAGGGCCGCCGAGCTGCTGGGGATCGAGGTCCCTCGGTTCTGCGACCACCCGCTGCTCGACCCGGTCGGGGCCTGCCGCCAGTGCATCGTGGAGATCGAGGGGCAGCGCAAGCCCGTCGCCTCGTGCACCATCACCTGCACCGACGGCATGGTGATCAGCACCCAGCTCACCTCGCCGGTGGCCGAGAAGGCGCAGCGCGGCGTGATGGAGCTGCTGCTGATCAACCACCCGCTGGACTGCCCGGTGTGCGACAAGGGCGGCGAGTGCCCGCTGCAGAACCAGGCGATGCAGGTCGGCGACCCCGACACCCGCTTCGAGGGCCGCAAGCGCACCTACCAGAAGCCGGTGCCGATCTCGGCCCAGGTGCTGCTGGACCGCGAGCGCTGCGTGCTGTGCGCGCGCTGCACCCGGTTCAGCAACCAGATCGCCGGCGACCCGATGATCGAGCTGCTGGAGCGCGGCGCCCTGCAGCAGGTCGGCATCGGCGAGGGCGACCCCTTCGAGTCGTACTTCTCCGGCAACACCATCCAGATCTGCCCGGTCGGCGCGCTCACCTCGGCCGCCTACCGGTTCCGCTCCCGCCCGTTCGACCTGGTGTCCTCGCCGTCGGTGTGCGAGCACTGCTCGGCCGGCTGCGCCACCCGCACCGACCACCGCCGCGGCAAGGTCATGAGGCGGATGGCCGCCGACGACCCCGAGGTCAACGAGGAATGGCTGTGCGACAAGGGCCGGTTCGGGTTCCGCTACGCGCAGCGCCCGGACCGCGTCGCCCAGCCCCTGGTGCGCGACGGCAGCGGTGAACTGGTGCCCGCCAGCTGGCCGGAGGCGCTCGCCGCGGCCGCGGCGGGACTGGCCGCCGCGCGCGGCCGGGCGGCCGTGCTGACCGGCGGCCGGGTCACCGTCGAGGACGCCTACGCCTACGCCAAGTTCGCCCGCGTGGTGCTCGGCACCAACGACGTGGACTTCCGGGCCCGGGCGCACTCCGCGGAGGAGGCCGACTTCCTCGCCGCGGTGGTCGCCGGGCGCGGCCTGGACCTGCCGGAGGGCGGCGGCCTCACCCACCGGGCGCTGGAGCAGGCCCCCGCGGTGCTGCTCGCCGGGCTGGAGGCCGAGGAGGAGGCGCCCAACGTGTTCCTGCGGCTGCGCAAGGCGCACCGCAAGAACAAGCAGCGGACGTACGCGCTGGCCAGCCACGCCACCCGCGGCCTGGACAAGGCGGGCGGCATCCTGCTGCCCGCGGCGCCCGGCACCGAGCCGGACTGGCTGGACGCGCTGGCCGGCGGTGTCGGCCTGGACGAGGTGGGCCGCGCGGCCGCCGAGGCGCTGCGCGCCCAGGGCGCGGTCATCCTCGTCGGGGAGCGGCTCGCCGCGGTGCCCGGCGGGCTGACCGCCGCGCTGCGGCTGTCCACCGCCACCGGCGCCGCCCTGGCGTGGATTCCGCGCCGGGCCGGCGAGCGCGGCGCGGTCGAGGCCGGCGCCCTGCCCGGGCTGCTGCCCGGCGGCCGCCCGGTCACCGACCCGCGGGCCCGTGACGAGGTCGCCCGGATCTGGGGGCTGCCGGCGACGGCACCGCTGCCGGGCCGCTACGGCCGCGACACCGCGCAGATCGTCGAGGCCGCCGCGGGCGGCGAGCTGGCCGCTCTGGTGGTCGGCGGCGTCGAGGTCGCGGACCTGCCGGACCCGGCGCGCGCCCGCGCGGCGCTGGACAACGTCGGGTTCCTGGTCAGCCTGGAGCTGCGGCCCAGCGAGGTCACCGAGCGCGCCGACGTGGTGCTGCCGGTCGCCGCGGTCGCCGAGAAGGCCGGCACGTTCCTCAACTGGGAGGGCCGGGCGCGGATGTTCGAGGCCGCGATCAAGCCCGACCAGGCCACGAACCGGCACCAGCTGCCCGACCACCGCGTGCTGACGATGCTCGCCGACGCGATGGACGTGGCGCTGGGCCTGCCCGGCGTCGCCCAGGTCCGGGCCGAACTCGACCGCGTCGGGGCCTGGTCCGG
Source organism: Actinacidiphila rubida (assembly GCF_900110255.1). Lineage (GTDB taxonomy): Bacteria > Actinomycetota > Actinomycetes > Streptomycetales > Streptomycetaceae > Actinacidiphila > Actinacidiphila rubida. The sequence continues at coordinate 93,649 of NZ_FODD01000018.1, read as the reverse complement.
CCCGCGCTGCGACGCGCCGCAGGAGACCTCGGCGTCGCTGCCGCGTCCCGAGCCGGGCCAGGCGGTGCTCGCCGGCCACCGGATGCTGCTCGACCAGGGCCGGCTGCAGGACGGCGACGACGCGCTCGCCGCCACCCGGCACGCGGCCGTCGCCCGGCTGTCGGCCGCCACGGCCGCCGAGGCCGGCGTGCGGAACGGCGAACTCCTCGCCGTCACCGGGCCGGCCGGCACCACGACCCTGCCGCTGGCGGTCACGCCGATGCCCGACCGGGTGGTGTGGCTGCCGCTGAACTCCACCGGCGGCGGGGTCGCTTCGGACACCGGAGCCCGTCCCGGGCAGGTCGTCGGCATCGGCGCGGCCGCCGGCGAAGGCGAGAGCGCGGAGGTTTCCCGATGACCGCCCTGTTCACCGGCGGCGGCCAACTCGCCGCCACCACCGAGAACCTGACGTTCTTCGGCCACGACGTGTGGTGGCTGGTCGTCATCAAGGCGGTGTTCTGCTTCGCCTTCGCGGTGGTCTCCGTGCTGTTCTCCATCGTGTGGGAACGCAAGGTGGTGGCCTGGATGCAGCTGCGCATCGGCCCCAACCGGCACGGCCCCTGGGGCATGTTGCAGTCGCTGGCCGACGGCGTGAAGCTGATGTTCAAGGAAGACGTCGTCGTCAAGCGCGCCGACAAGTTCGTCTTCATCATCGCGCCGATCGTCGCCACCATCCCGGCGGCCATGGCGTTCGCGGTGATCCCGTTCGGCCCGGCCGACAACGAGATCTCGATCTTCGGGCACCGCACCGCGATGCAGCTGACCGACCTGCCGATCGGGATGCTCTACATCCTGGCCACGGCGTCGGTCGGCATCTACGGCATCGTGCTGGCCGGCTGGTCGTCCGGCTCGACCTACCCGCTGCTCGGCGGCCTGCGCGCGTCGGCCCAGATGATCTCCTACGAGATCGCCATGGGCCTGTCCTTCGCGGCGGTCTTCCTCTACTCCGGCTCGATGTCGACCTCGACGATCGTCGCGGCGCAGCACGACCGCTGGTACGTGATCCTGCTGCCGGTGTCGTTCCTGGTGTACATCGCCACGATGGTGGGTGAGACCAACCGGGCGCCGTTCGACATGCCGGAGTCGGAGGGCGACCTGGTCGGCGGCTTCAACACCGAGTACAGCTCGATCAAGTTCGCGCTGTTCATGCTGGCCGAGTACATGAACATGGTCACGGTCTCGGCCGTCGCCACGATCATGTTCCTCGGCGGCTGGCGCGCACCGTGGCCGGTCTCCACCTTCTGGGAGGGCGCCAACCACGGCTGGTGGCCGCTGCTCTGGTTCGTCGTCAAGAACCAGCTGCTGATGTTCGGCTTCATCTGGCTGCGCGCCGCGATGCCCCGGGTCCGCTACGACCAGCTGATGAAGCTCGGCTGGAAGGTGCTCATCCCGGTCTCCATGGTGTGGCTGATGCTCGTGGCCGCGGTGCGCGCGATGCGCAACGAGAACTACGACTTCGGCAGGATCGTGCTCTACATCGGCGGCGGGGTGCTGGCACTGCTGCTGCTCTCGCTGCTCGTGGACCTGTTCCGGGACCGCGAGGAGAAGAGCGCGGAGAAGGGCGGCCCGCTGGCGCCGCCCGAGCGGTTCGACCCGATGGCCGGCGGCTACCCGGTGCCGCCCCTGCCGGGACAGCAGGCGGAACGGGTGCCGCGGCGCCCCAGCCGTGCACAGCCCCAACTGGTGGGCGCGAACGGACCATCCGATCCGGATGCCGCGGAGACGGAGAAGACGGAGGACGGCGATGCCTGAGTTCCTCGGCCCGGTCGCAGGCTTCGGCGTGACCTTCAAGGCCATGTTCAAGAAGCGCTTGACCGAGCAGTACCCCGAGTACAAGAAGCCCACCGCGCCGCGGTTCCACGGGCGCCATCAGCTCAACCGCCACCCGGACGGGCTGGAGAAGTGCGTCGGCTGCGAGCTGTGCGCGTGGGCCTGCCCGGCCGACGCCATCTACGTGGAGGGCGCCGACAACACCGACGAGGAGCGCTACTCCCCGGGTGAGCGGTACGGCCGCGTCTACCAGATCAACTACGCCCGCTGCATCCTGTGCGGCCTGTGCATCGAGGCGTGCCCGACGCGGGCGCTGACGATGACCAACGAGTACGAACTCGCCGACTCCTCCCGCGAATCGCTGATCTTCACGAAGGAGCAGCTGCTCGCGGGCCTGGAGGAGGGCATGGTCGAGTCGCCGCACTCGATCTTCCCGGGCATGGACGAGGGCGACTACTACCGGGGCGCGGTCACCGAGGCCGCGCCGGGCACGGTCCGTCAGGTCGCGGTCTCCAAGGGCGAGAAGCCCGAGGAGAGCGTGGACGGCGGCGAGGCCGGCGAGAAGAAGGTGCCGAGCGTCGACGGCACCGGCACGCCGGCGGGAACGGGGGCCGAGGCATGATGTCCGCCCTGTCCGCCCTCTCGCCCGCGACGGTGTCGCTGGCGGCGGAGACCACGCGCACCTCCACCGGTGAGGCCGTGCAGTTCTGGGTGCTGGGCACCGTCGCCGTGCTCGGCGCGCTGGCCACCGTCCTGATGAAGAAGTCGGTGCACAGCGCGCTGTCGCTGGCCGCCACCATGATCGTGCTCGCCGTCTTCTATCTGGCGCAGGGCGCCTACTTCCTGGGCATCGTGCAGATCGTCGTCTACACCGGCGCGATCATGATGCTGTTCCTGTTCGTCGTGATGCTCGTCGGCATCACCGCCGCGGACTCCCTGAAGGAGACCCTCAAGGGGCAGCGGTGGATGGCGGCGGGGTGCGGGATCGGCTTCGGCATCCTGCTGATCGCCGGCATCGGCAACGCCTCGCTGGACACGTTCGCCGGCTCCGGCCAGGCCAACTCCGGCGGCAACGTGCAGGGCCTGGCCCGGCTGGTGTTCACCACCTACGTGTGGGCCTTCGAGATCACCGGCGCGCTGCTGATCACGGCCGCCGTCGGCGCGATGGTGCTCACCCACCGCGAGCGCACCGAGGAGCGGCGCACCCAGCGCGAGCTGTCGCAGGCCCGCGTCAGGGACGGCGTGCAGGTCACCCCGCTGCCGGCGCCGGGCACCTACGCCCGGCACAACGCGGTGGACATCCCGGCGCTGCTGCCCGACGGCTCGTCGTCCGAGCTGTCGGTCAACTCCACGCTGCGGGCCCGCGGTCAGGTCCGTGACGTGGCCGCCGACGCGATGCGCCGGCTCGCCGCGCTGGACCAGAGCGCCGGGGAGTGGCTCGGCCGCAAGGGCCTGCGGGACAAGGGCCTGGAATCGTCGGAGTCGTCGGCGGCCGACCGGGCCGAGGAGGGTGCCAAGTGAACCCGGCCAACTACCTGTATCTCGCGGCGCTGTTGTTCACCATCGGCGCCGCAGGTGTGCTGATCCGCCGCAACGCGATCGTGGTCTTCATGTGCGTGGAGCTGATGCTGAACGCCTGCAACCTGGCGTTCGTCACCTTCTCCCGGATGCACGGCAACCTCGACGGGCAGGTGATCGCCTTCTTCACGATGGTCGTCGCCGCCGCCGAGGTGGTGGTCGGCCTCGCGATCATCGTGTCGATCTTCCGTTCGCGCCACTCGGCCTCGGTCGACGACGCCAATCTCATGAAGCTGTAGAGGGGCTGCGACCGTGGAAACCCTGATCGGACTGCTCGTCGCTGCGCCGCTGCTGGGCGCGGGCGTGCTGCTGACCGGCGGCCGGCGGCTGAACCGCTACGGCCACCTGCTCGGCACGCTGCTCGCGCTGGTGTCCTTCGTCCTGGGCCTCGTGCTCTTCGCGAACATGCTCGGCAAGAGCGCGGACGACCGCACCCTGACCTCGCACCTGTTCACCTGGGTGCCCGTGGAGAGCTTCCAGGCCCAGGTCGGCTTCCAGCTCGACCAGTTGTCGATGACCTTCGTGCTGCTGATCACTGGTGTGGGCTCGCTGATCCACATCTACTCGATCGGCTACATGGAGCACGACGAGAACCGGCGGAAGTTCTTCGGCTTCCTCAACCTGTTCCTGGCGGCGATGCTGCTGCTGGTGCTGGCCGACAACTACTTCCTGCTGTACGCCGGCTGGGAGGGCGTGGGCCTGGCCTCGTACCTGCTGATCGGCTTCTGGCAGCACAAGCCCAGCGCGGCCACCGCCGCCAAGAAGGCGTTCCTGGTCAACCGGGTCGGCGACATCGGCCTGTCGGTGGCGATCATGCTGATGTTCACCACCTTCGGCTCGTTCGCGTTCGCCGACGTACTGCCCGCGGCCAAGGGCGCCGACGCCACCCAGCACGCGACCCTGACCGGCATCGGCTTCATGCTGCTGCTCGCCGCGTGCGGCAAGTCGGCGCAGGTGCCGCTGCAGTCCTGGCTCGGCGACGCGATGGAGGGCCCGACCCCGGTGTCGGCCCTCATCCACGCCGCGACCATGGTGACCGCCGGCGTGTACCTGATCACCCGGTCCGGCGCGATCTTCAACGTCGCGCCCGACGCGCAGACGGCGGTGGTGACCGTCGGCACGGTCACGCTGCTGTTCGGTGCGATCGTCGGTTGCGCGAAGGACGACATCAAGAAGGCGCTGGCCGGTTCGACGATGTCGCAGATCGGCTACATGATCATGGCGGCCGGGCTCGGCCCGATCGGCTACGTCTTCGCGATCATGCACCTGGTCACGCACGGCTTCTTCAAGGCCGGGCTGTTCCTGGGCGCCGGGTCGGTCATGCACGGCATGAACGACGAGGTGGACATGCGCCGTTACGGCGGCCTGCGGAAGTACATGCCGATCACCTTCGTCACCTTCGGCCTCGGCTACCTGGCGATCATCGGATTCCCGGGCCTGTCCGGCTACTTCTCCAAGGACAAGATCATCGAGGCGGCCTTCGCCAAGGGCGGCACCGAGGGCTGGATCCTCGGCGGCTGCGCGATGCTGGGCGCCGCGATCACCGCGTTCTACATGACGCGCGTGATGCTGATGACCTTCTTCGGCGAGAAGCGCTGGGAGCGGGACGCGGAGGGCCACGAGCCGCACCCGCACGAGTCCCCGGCGTCGATGACGATCCCGATGATCGTGCTGGCCTTCGGGTCGGTCTTCGCCGGCGCGCTGTTCTCCCTCAACTCCCGGTTCGTGCACTGGCTGGAGCCGGTCACCGGCCACTCCGAGGGCGACTCGCCGCTGAGCACCGGCGCGGTCACCGCGGGCACGCTGGTCGTGCTGCTGCTGGGCGTGGCACTGGCCTGGCTGATGTACGGCCGCCGGCCGGTGCCCGCGGTCGCCCCGCGCGGCAGCCTGCTGACCCGGGCCGCCCGACGCGACCTGCTGCAGGACGACTTCAACCACGTCGTCCTGGTCCGCGGCGGCGAGCACCTGACACGCTCGCTGGTCTACCTCGACCACTCGCTGGTGGACGGCGTCGTCAACGGCACCGCGGCCTCGGTCGGCGGCCTGTCCGGCCGGCTGCGGAAGCTGCAGAACGGCTACGTCAGGTCGTACGCCGTGTCGATGCTCGGCGGTACCGCGGTGGTCGTCGCCGCGACCCTTCTGATGAGGGCGGTCTGAAACAGCCATGGCAGACTCTTCATTCCCCATCCTGACGGTCACCGCGGTGCTCCCGGCGGTCGGCGCGGTGGCCACCGCGGCGGTGCCCGCGGCCCGCAAGGCGGCGGCCAAGTACACGGCCCTGCTGTTCTCGCTCGGCACCCTGGTGCTGGCGCTCGTCACGCTGGTGCGGTTCGACCCGAACGGCGCGCGCTACCAGTTCACCGAGAACCACGTCTGGGTGAAGAACTTCGGCCTGCACTACGACCTGGGGGTCGACGGCATCGGTGCCGTCATGGTGGCGCTGACCGCGCTGCTGATCCCGTTCGTGATGCTGGCCGGCTGGCACGACGCCGACCCCCTGGAGGACCGCACCGGCCCCAACCGGCGCTGGCGCCCCACCCAGGGCTTCTTCGCGCTGATCCTCATGGTCGAGGCGATGGTGGTGCTCTCCTTCGAGGCCACCGACGTGTTCCTCTTCTACATCTTCTTCGAGGCCATGCTCATCCCGATGTACTTCCTCATCGGCGGCTTCGGGGACCGGGCGCACGCCGCCGGTGAGGACGAGGCGGCCCGCCAGCGCTCGTACGCGGCCGTGAAGTTCCTGCTGTACAACCTGGCCGGCGGCCTGATCATGCTCGCCGCGGTGATCGGCCTGTACGCGGCGACCGCCAAGCAGCTGGGCACCGGGACCTTCGCGCTGCAGGACATCCTCAACGCGCGGGCGTCCGGCAAGTTCGACCTGGCCACGTCCACCGAGCGGTGGCTGTTCCTCGGCTTCTTCTTCGCCTTCGCGGTGAAGGCGCCGCTGTGGCCGCTGCACACCTGGCTGCCCAACGCGATGGGCGAGTCGACGGCGCCGGTGGCCGTGCTGATCACCGCGGTCGTCGACAAGGTCGGCACCTTCGCGATGCTCCGCTTCTGCCTCCAGCTGTTCCCGGACGCGTCGAAGTGGGCGACGCCGGTGATCCTGGTGCTCGCGGTGATCAGCATCATCTACGGCGCCCTGCTCGCGGTCGGCCAGCGCGACATCAAGCGGCTGATCGCCTACGCCTCGGTGTCGCACTTCGGCTTCATCATCCTCGGCATCTTCGCGATGACCAGCCAGGGCCAGTCCGGCGCGACGCTGTACATGGTCAACCACGGCATCTCCACGGCCGCGTTGATGCTGGTCGCCGGCTTCCTCATCTCCCGGCGCGGGTCGCGGCTCATCGCGGACTTCGGCGGGGTGCAGAAGGTGGCGCCGCTGCTGGCCGGCACGTTCCTGGTCGGCGGTCTGGCGACGCTGTCGCTGCCCGGACTCGCGCCCTTCGTCAGCGAGTTCCTGGTCCTGGTCGGCACCTTCAGCCGCTACCCGGCGCTGGGCATCGTCGCCACGCTGGGCATCGTGCTGGCCGCCCTGTACGTGCTGGTGCTCTACCAGCGCACGATGACCGGCCCGGTCAAGGCCGGCGTCGAGGGCATGTCCGACCTCAAGGCACGTGAACTCGTGGTCGTCGCACCGCTGATCGCGCTGCTGCTCTTCCTCGGCGTCTACCCCAAGCCGGTGGCGGACATCGTCAACCCGTCGGTCCAGCACACGCTCTCCGACGTGAACAAGACCGACCCCAAGCCCGCGCTGGAGGCGAAGAAGTGAGCGCATCCGCTAGGGCGGCGTCCGTCCACAGCCTGTGGACGGCGGCGCCCGCCGCCGACAAGATCCCGGCACCGCACATCGAGTACGCCCAGCTGTCACCGGTGCTGATCGTCTTCGGCGTCGCCGCGGTGGGCGTGCTGGTCGAGGCGTTCGTGCCGCGCAGGTCCCGCTACACCGCACAGGTGGGGCTGGCGGTCGTCGGCCTGGCGGCCGCGTTCGCCGCGCTGATCGCGCTGGCCGAGAAGGGCTACGGCACCACCAAGGCGCACATCGCGGCGATGGGCGCGGTGGCCGTCGACGGTCCGGCGCTCTTCCTGCAGGGCACGATCCTGCTGGTCGCGCTCGTCGCGGTGTTCACCTTCGCCGAGCGGCGGCTGGACCCCATGGCACACGGCCGGCACGTCGACTCCTTCGCGGCGCAGGGCTCCGCGGTACCCGGCGGTGACCAGGAACGGGCCGCGGTGCGGGCCGGGTTCACCACCACCGAGGTGTTCCCGCTGCTGATGTTCGCGGTCGGCGGCATGCTGATCTTCCCGGCGGCCAACGACCTGCTGACGCTGTTCGTGGCCCTGGAGGTCTTCTCCCTCCCGCTGTACATCCTGTGCGCGCTGGCCCGCCGCAACCGCCTGATGTCGCAGGAGGCCGCGGTCAAGTACTTCCTGCTGGGCGCCTTCTCCTCGGCCTTCCTGCTCTTCGGCATCGCGCTGCTCTACGGCTACGCGGGCACCGTCAGCTACTCCGGCATCGCGTCGGTGATCGACGGCACCGCGAAGACGACGCCCGCGCTGGCGTCCTCCACGCAGAACGACGCGCTGCTGCTGATCGGCCTGGCGATGGTGACGGTCGGCCTGCTCTTCAAGGTCGGCGCGGTGCCGTTCCACATGTGGACGCCCGACGTGTACCAGGGCGCCCCGACCCCGGTGACCGGCTTCATGGCCGCCGCCACCAAGGTCGCCGCGTTCGGCGCGCTGCTGCGCCTGCTGTACGTGGTGCTGCCCGGCATGCGCTGGGACTGGCGCCCGGTCATGTGGGGCGTCGCGATCGTCACCATGGTCATCGGCGCGGTCATCGCGGTCACCCAGACCGACGTCAAGCGGCTGCTGGCCTACTCCTCGATCGCGCACGCGGGCTTCATCCTCGCGGGCGTCATCGCGACCGACCGCAACGGCGTCTCCTCGGTGCTGTTCTACCTGGCGGCGTACTCCTTCGTGACGCTCGGCGCGTTCGCGGTGGTCACGCTGGTCCGCGACGCGGGCGGCGAGGCCACGCACCTGTCGCGGTGGGCGGGCCTCGGCCGCCGCTCCCCGCTGGTGGCCGCGGTCTTCGCGGTGTTCCTGCTGGCCTTCGCGGGCATCCCGCTGACGTCCGGCTTCGCCGGGAAGTTCGCGGTTTTCCAGGCGGCGGCGCAGGGCGGCGCGATGCCGCTGGTCATCGTCGGTGTGATCTCGTCGGCGATCGCCGCGTTCTTCTACATCCGGGTGATCGTGCTGATGTTCTTCAGCGAGCCCAAGGCGGACGGCCCCTCGGTGGCCGTGCCCAGCCCGCTGACGTCCACCGCCATCGCCGTCGGCGTGGCCGTCACCCTGGTCCTGGGTCTGGCTCCGCAGTACTTCCTGGACCTGGCCGACAAGGCGGGCGTCTTCGTCCGCTGACCGCTCCCGCCCTTCCCGGCACGCGCTGCCCGGGTCCGCTCCCCTCGGGGGAGGGGACCCGGGCAGTCGCCTTCGGGGGCCGGTCCCGGCGGGCTCAGCCCCCGGCGGGACCGCCGACGACGAACGGCGTCATGGTGACCTTCGGCATGGCCGCGTCGATCTCGGCCTGCATGAACTCCTTGCTGGCCAGCAGCAGGACCGGCGTCCTGCCCGGATGGTGCGGCCCGGCCGCCGCCCTGATCAGCTCGCCGTCGCCCGTGGAGTCCCCGAGGTGGAACACGAAGTCGGTGTGCTGCGTGGCGCCTTGGGGCAGCAGCGTCAGCATCGCCGGCTTGTTGATGTCGACCACGTCGTGGGTGCGCATCGACCGGATCGCCGCCCGCACGTCCCCGGGATGCCGCAGCCACACGTCGTAGCCGCCGCCCGCCGCGTGCACGACCCGCGCCGTCCAGCCGTCGGGCAGCCGGCGGGCCATGTCCCGCTGCATCGACGCCGCGTCGACGGGCGCGGGACCGCCGCCGCTGCCGTCGCCGCCCCTCACGACGCCGCCCACGGCCACCGCCGCCCCCGCCAGCACGACCCCGCCGACCAGCGCGGCAACCCCTCGTATCCCCATGGGCGGGAGCGTACGGCTCAGACGGTCCCGTGGGCCAGCAGTGCCGTGTGCGGGAGGGCCAGCAGCCCGTCCGGGCGCCGGAACGCGGCGGACAGCTCGTCGTAGGTGCCGCGGATCCGGGCGACGACGGTGGGCGGCTGCCGGCTCACGATCTGGGAGAGGACGCCGATGCCCGCGGTGGCCCCGGACCACCAGAGCTCGGGGTCGACCACGTGGTCCCAGTGCAGCGGCGTGCACACGACGTCCGACAGGCCCGCCCCGGACAGGAGCGCGGCCAGGCCCTCCGGGGTGCGGGGGAAGTCCTCGTCGGCGTCCAGCCCCTCCGGGATGCCGTCCGGCCGGGACGCCCCGGCCTCGGCCGCCGCCCGGCCCAGCAGCGCCTGGCCGGGGGCGCGGGGCGAGGCCCACACGGTGACCGCGACCCGGCCCCCCGGGCGGACCACCCTGCGCAGCTCCGCGAGCCCGGCGCGCGGCCGCGCCATGTGGTTGACCACGAAGTTGGCCACCGCGACGTCGAACGCGCCGTCGGGGAAGGGAAGTTCGGGGAGCACCGCGACGCTCACCCCGGCCGCGGGCACCGCCGCGGCGGCCAGCGCCACCATCGACGGCTCGGCGTCGACCGCGGTCACGGCGGCCCCCCGCGCGACGGCCGCAGCGGCGGCCGTGCCCGGCCCGGTCCCGACGTCCAGCAGCCGCACGCCCTTGGCCGAGCCGTCGTCGGCCAGGCCGCCGGCGTCCAGCAGCGCGGGCACCGTACGGGCGCACAGCAGTCCGAAGGTGCGGGCGTAGGGCTCGGCCCGGCCTGCCCAGATCTCTCGCTCGAACGCGTCGAAGGCTTCCATGCCCCGGCAACTCCGCAGCCGCGCGGGCGGTTCCCGGCCCACCCGGTACGCTGCGCCGATGACCATGGACCACCGGGTAGGACCGCCGTCGTTCGGAACCGAGCGGGAGACGCTGCGCGCGTTCCTCGACTACCACCGGGCCACGCTGGCGATGAAGTGCGAGGGGCTGACCGACGAGCAGCTGAAGGAGCGGTCGTCGCCGCCGTCGACGCTGACGCTGCTCGGGCTGGTCCGGCATCTGGCCGAGGTCGAACGGGCCTGGTTCCGGCGGGTGTTCGAGGATCACGACGCGCCGATGGTGTGGTCGGACCGGCCGGCCGACTTCCAGGCCGCCTACGACGCGAGCGGATCCGGCAGGGCCGAGGCGTTCGGCGCGTGGGAGGCGGAGGTCGCGCAGTCCCGGCGGATCGAGGCCGCGGTCCGGTCGCTGGACGACGCTGGCTACCAGCCGCGCTGGGACGAGGAGGTGTCGCTGCGCATGGTGATGGTGCACGTGCTGCTGGAGTACGCGCGGCACAACGGGCACGCGGACTTCCTGCGCGAGGGCATCGACGGCGTGGTGGGCGCCTGACCCGCCGCCACGCGGCGGCGGGTCAGGCGGGTCGGGCGAGCCAGGCGGGCGAGCCTGGCGGCCCAGGCGGCCCAGGCCCCCGGGTTACGGCCGCGCGGTCAGTTGGGCACTGCGAGCAGCAGGGCGAAGCGCTCCTCGCTGTCGGTCCACCAGTGCCGGACGGTGAAGCCGCCCTCGTGCAGCTCGCGGGTCAGCGACTCGCGGCGGAACTTGCAGGACAGCTCGGTGCGCAGGTCCTCGGCCTGGGCGAAATCCAGCGACAGGTCGAGGTCGGGGATCTTGACGGTCTGCGCGGTCCGCGCCCGCAGCCGCATCTCGATCCGCTCCTCGTCCGCGTTCCACAGCGCGACGTGCTCGAAGCCGTCCGGGTCGAAGTCCGCGCCCAGTTCGCGGTTGAGCACGTGCAGCACGTTCTTGTCGAACTCGGCGGTGACGCCGGCCGCGTCGTCGTACGCGCGCACCAGCACGTCCGGGTCCTTGACCAGGTCGGCGCCGAGCAGCAGCACGTCGTCGCCGCTGAGCGCCAGCGACAGGGTGCGGTAGAACGCCAGCCGCTGCCCGGAGTCGAGGTTGCCGATGGTGCTGCCGAGGAACGCCAGCAGCCGCGGCCCGGGGTCGTCGTCCAGCGACAGGTCGGTCTCGAAGTCGGCGACGGTGCCGGCCACCCGCAGCCGCGGGTAGTCCCGGCAGATCGCCTCGCCCGCCTCGGCGAGCGCCGTCGAGCTCACGTCGAGCGGCGCGTACCGCTGCAGCGTGCCGCGGGCGGTCAGCGCGTCCAGCAGCAGCCGCGTCTTGCGGGACGAGCCGGAGCCCAGCTCCACCAGCGTCGCGGCCTTGGTCAACTCGGCGATCTCCGGCGCCCGCTGCTCCAGGATCTCCTGCTCGGCGCGCGTCGGGTAGTACTCGGGCAGCCGGGTGATCTGCTCGAACAGGTCGCTGCCGCGTTTGTCGTAGAACCACTTGGGCGGGAGCGTGCGTGGCGTGCCGCCGAGTCCGGCCAGCACGTCGGCGCGCAGCGATTCGGTGAAGTAGCCGGTGGGCAGCCGGTCGTCGAGGGTGAAGCGGCTCTCGGTCATGAGGGTGTCCTTGCTGTCGGTGCGCACGGGGCGCAGCGCGATGACCCGGACGCCGGCCGTGGTGGCCAGCAGAAGTGAACGGTCGGGTACCTCGTGCCACTCCCCGGGCGCGTCGTCGGGCTCGGAGGCGACCAGCACGTGATCGGGGCCGGTGCGGTACCACAGCGTGTCGCCCCACGCGGTGGCGGCGATCGTCCGGCCGTCGGTGAGAAGGAGGTTGAGGCGGGCGGTGGGCCGCGCGGCGGCCACCTCGCGCACCACGGCGGCCAGCACGCCGCCCGGCGGCTCGCCCTGCCGCAGCCGGTGCACGGCCATCGCCCACAGCAGCGCGGAGTCCGACCGGGCCTCCATGGCCAGGAGTTCGGCCGACGGCAGCGTGGTGGGCAGGCGGGTCCAGTCCGGCACGGCGCCGTTGTGGCTGAACAGCCAGCGGCCGTCGCGGAACGGCGCGGCCGCCGACTCGTCCTGCGTGGTGCCGGCCGTCGCGGAGCGGACCGCGGCGAGCACCGCGCCGCTGGTCACGGCGCGGAACAGCTCGACGGCGTTCTCGTCGGCCCACAGGGGCACGGCCCTGCGGTAGCGGGCGGGCCGCGCGAACCCGTCGTCACCGGCAGCGCTCCCGGCAGCGCTTTCGCCAGCGTCCTCCGGGGCCGCCGCGGCCGGGCCGGGCAGGTACCAGCCGACCCCGAACCCGTCGGCGTTGACCGTGCCGTGCCGCTGCCGGCGCGGCCGCCACGCCTGCTCGTACAGGCCGCGCGGCGGCTCCGTCAGCAGCCGCGCGAGCGGCACCGGCGGTCCGAGGTAGGCCAGATGCCGGCACATCAGGCGCCCTCCCCGGGCGCGGCGTCGCGCGCCGTGCGGAACCCGGCGAAGATCTGCCGGCGGATCGGGTAGTCCCAGTTGCGGAACGTGCCGCGGCACACCACCGGGGACACGCCGAACGCGCCGCCGCGCAGCACCTTGTACTCGGGACCGAAGAACACCTCGGAGTACTCCTTGTACGGGAACGCCGTGAAGCCGGGGTACGGGTCGAAGTCGGACGCCGTCCACTCCCACACGTCGCCGATCAGCTGCCGCGCGCCGCTGGGCGCCGCGCCCGCCGGGTGGCTGCCGGCCGGCGCCGGCCGGAGGTGGCGCTGCCCGAGGTTGGCCTGCTCGGGCCCCGGGTCGGCGTCGCCCCACGGGTAGCGGCGGGACCGGCCGGACGCCGGGTCGTGCCGGGCCGCCTTCTCCCACTCCGCCTCGGTCGGCAGCCGCCGCCCGGCCCAGCGCGCGTACGCGTCGGCCTCGTACCAGCACACGTGCAGCACCGGCTCGTCGGCCGGCACGGGCTCGACCAGCCCGAAGTGCCGCCGCGTCCAGCCGTCGCCGTCGCGCGACCAGAACAGCGGGGCCTCGAGCCCGGCGTCCTTCACGTGCCGCCAGCCCTCAGGCGTCCACCACCGCGGGTCGCGGTAGCCGCCGGCGGCGATGAACTCCTGGTAGGCCGCGTTGGTGACCGGCACGGTGTCCAGCCAGAACGCGGGCACCTCGACGGTGTGCGCGGGCCGCTCGTTGTCCAGCGCCCACGGCTCGGTGGAGGTGCCCATGGTGAACGGCCCGCCGGGCACCAGCACCTCGCGGGGCAGCGACGCGGCGTCGGCCGGCGCGGGCGGCGGCGCGGGCGCGTCCAGCACCGCGGGACCCCTGCGCAGCTGGTGGGTGGCGAGCATGGTCTCGTCGTGCTGCTGCTCGTGCTGCGCGAGCATGCCGAAGACGAAGGCGCCGGCCAGCAGCGGCTCGGGACGGTCGGGCGAGGTGTCCACGGCCGCGAGGACGTCCATCGACTCGGCCCGGACCGCGGCCGCGTAGGCCCGCGCCTCCCCGGGGCCCAGCATCGGCAGCCCGGGCCGGTCGGCGCGCGGGGTCTGGAAGGCGTCGTAGACGTGGTCCAGGTCGGGGCGCAGCCCGGGGCGCCCGCCGGCCTCCCGGACCAGCCACAGCTCCTCCTGGTTGCCGATGTGCGCCAGGTCCCACACCAGGGGCGACATCAGGCGGGAGTGCTGGGCGATCAGCTCCTCGTCGGACACGGGGTCGGTCAGGGCCAGGGTGCGGCTCCTGGCGGCCTCCAGCGCGGCTCTGGCGCGGGCGGCCGGGTCGGCGGGCCCGTCGTGCCCGGCGGACTCGCCGGCGCCGCCGGAGGTCCCGGTGGCGGCCGCGGTGTCCGCGGGCGCCGGGCCGCCCCGCGGTAGGGAGGCGTCGGACGGGTCACGTGGGGCGGAGGATGCCGGCGATGCGGGTGGGGCCGCATCTCGGGCAGTGCCGGTGCTCGTGGTGCGTGGGTTTGTCACGGGAAGCCTTTCCAGTGGTCTTTCAGGCGCGGCTCAGCGCGTCCAACCGGTCGTCGGCGGGACATCGGCCCCGCTCCGGATAGCGCTCGGCGAAGTCGGTCAGGGCCTGCCGCAGCGCGGCGGGCGCCCCGGCGCGCACCAGGGCGCTCTCGGCGGCGGCGAAGCAGGTGCGGGCCGCCTTGGCGAGGTCGGGGTCGGCCAGCCCGATCCTGGCGGCGCGCCGCCAGGTCTCGTCGGAGGGCAGCGGACCGTCGGGGCCGTCGGGGTCGCCCAGTCCGGCGCAGAGCGGCTCGGTGGCCGCCCACGCGGTGTCGGCGGCGACCGGGTCGTCCATCAGGGTCGCGGCCAGGACGGTGGCCACGATCCAGTCGTCGCCGTCCTGGGCGTCGATCATCCTCAGCTCCAGCCAGCCGCGCGGCCTGACCGGCGGGAAGAGCGTGCTGAGGTGGTACTCCAGATCGGCCGCCGTGGGCCGGCGCAGCCCCGGGGCCTCGCCCCGCAGCCAGCCGCGGAAGGTCAGGCCGGGCGGCGCCGACCAGTCCGCGTCGCCGTCGTACGGGCTGCTGCCGTGCGGGTCGCCGTCCGCGCGGCCGGAGGGCCGCAGGCACAGCAGCCGGGCGTCGAGCGCGTACCCGGCCCAGGCCGTGCCGGGGTCGGGGTGGTGGCGGGGGTGCCGGGTGCGGCCGGGGTCCATCCGGTCCCAGGTGGCCTGGCGGGTGGACAGCCATCCCGTGGGGCGGCCGCCGCGGAGGGGTGAGTTGGCGAAGGCGGCGACGAGCACCGGGCCGATCCGGTGGGCCAGGGCCCAGCGGGAGCGGTGGCCGGAGACTCCGGGGGAGTCGTCACCGCAGTCGAGGTTGACCTGGAGGGAGGCGGTGCGCCGCATCATCGTGCGGCCCCAGGGCCCTTCGCGGTCGAAGAAGCCCTCCATCGCCCGGTAGCGCGGGTGGTCGAGCACCCGGGGCGGGTCCCTGAAGGGGTCCAGGCCCCTGCCGGCGAGGACCAGTCCGGCCCGGTCGACGGCCGTGCGCAGTACGGCGAGATCCGCGGCCATCGCCTCGACGCACGCCGGGAGCGCGGGGGCCGGGGCGGAACTGAGTTCCACCTGCCCACCCGGCTCGCGGGTGATCCTGCTGCCCCGGGGGAGCGCCCCTGGGGCCTCGACCGGCGCGAGGGCCGCGTCCAGCCGGTCGACGGGTATCAGTGCACGGGGATCGGAGCGGTCCTGAACGAGCCACTCCAGCTCCACACCGGTCTGTTCGGGCGGACCGGTCTTGAAGCAGACACCGCGCACATGTGCCTCGGCCTCGTCCTCGTCGAGCCCGACGAGGTCCCCGTGGCCGTCGGAGCCGCCTGCCATCGATCCACCTCCTCTCTGCTGGGACGGGCACGGATCGCCGCACCCGAAGCGAGGACATGTCACAAGCTGCTCTGGCGAGTGTAGTTGCCCCTGGTGCGGAACGGTCTTACGGAACGGGGAACGCCGCACCGGTGCCAAGCCGACAGGTGGGGGCAATCGGCCCGTCATCCTCCTGCTGTCTCGAGGGCCCCTCCCGTCATCCTTACGAGTGGGACAAACGTATGCAATTCCGGTAATCGGGATTATACGTGCGGTGACCGTCCGCGGCCTGGTCGCAGTGCCGGGCGACGACGGTGATCCACATGCGACCGGCTACCCTGCCGTTATGAGCAGCACCAGGCTGCACCGGAAGCTCAGAGCCGCCAGAGCCAGGGAGACGCCGGTCCGTACCGCCGGCCCGGAGTCAGATCAGCGACAGGAGTACCCCTCGTGACCGTCGTCGAGCCTTTCGGGCTGAGCGTGTGGGACGAGGCCCTTGAGGCCGACATCCGTTCCGGTCTCGCGGCCGTGGAGGAGGGCCTGCTGGAGGCCACCAAGAGCGACGTGCCGTTCATCACGGACGCGGCCCGGCACCTGGTGGACGCGGGCGGCAAGCGGTTCCGGCCACTGCTGGTGATGCTCGGGGCGCAGTTCGGCGACCCGCACGCTCCCGGGGTGGTGCCCGCCGCCGTGGTGGTGGAGCTCACGCACCTGGCCACGCTGTACCACGACGACGTGATGGACGAGGCGGACGTGCGCCGCGGGGTGCCCAGCACCAACGCGCGCTGGGGCAACTCGGTGGCCGTGCTGACCGGCGACTTCCTGTTCTCCCGCGCCTCGCACCTGCTCGCCGACCTGGGGCCCGAGGCGGTCCGGGTGCAGGCCGAGGCGTTCGAGCGGCTGGTCACCGGACAGATCATGGAGACGGTCGGCCCGCGCGGCGGCCACGACCCGCTCGACCACTACATGGAGGTCGTCGCCGGCAAGTCCAGCTCGCTGGTCGCCGTCTCCGGGCGGTTCGGCGGCATGATGTCCGGCGCCGACGACTCGGTGGTCCGCACCCTCAGCACCTTCGGCGAGCGGATCGGCGCGGCCTTCCAGCTCGCCGACGACATCCTGGACATCGCCAGCGACAGCCACGAGTCGGGCAAGACCCCCGGCACCGACCTGCGCGAGGGCATCTCCACGCTGCCCGTGCTGCACGTCCGCCGCTGGTACCAGCAGTCCGGCGGCTCCGCCTCGGCCGAGGACCGCCGGCTCGTCGAGCTGCTCGACAGCGACCTGACCGACGACGTCCGGCACGCCGAGGCGCTGGAGCTGATGCGCCGCCACCCGGCGATGGACCTGGCCCGCCGCGACACCCTCGACCTGGCCCGCCAGGCGCGGGCGCTGCTGGAGCCGCTGCCGGACAACCCCGCCAAGTACGCGCTGGCCGGGCTGTGCGACGCGGTGGTGCACCGCACCGGCTGACACGCCCTCGAACGTCGTACGGGACACGGGAGTTCCCCGTTCCGCCCCTGACGCGCCCCGGTGATTCCCCGGCACTTCCCGGGGTACGCCGGGGCGTTGTGTCATCCCGCGGGCGTACATTCGGTTGCATCCGCCGGCGGATGTGCGGGCGCGGCCGATTTGGTGGGATGGAGACACCACTTCACGGCGGACCGGGCGACAATGGGCCCGGGGAGTGGACGAGTGCAGGGCAGCAGGCCGCCGCTGACGACGGAGGTAGGAACGCAATGGCACCGATCCAACCGGCACGGTATGACGACGAGGACGAGCCGGGCACCGGGCGGCGCGGACGCAGGGCCGCACGGTACGCCGTGCCCGTGGCCGTCGCCGGTGTGGCGGCCGCGACCATCAGCCTGGTTCCGGCCCTCGCGGACAGCGGGAGCCCCTCGCTGCCCTCGATGACCGCGGAGCAGCTCCTGACGAAGATCGCCGCGTCGGACACGCGGACCGTCGACGGCACCGTGAAGGTCACCACCGACCTGGGCCTGCCCTCGGAGCTGACCGGCGGCGCCGGCAGCGCGATGTTCGGCGGGACGGGCGCGGGCCGGACGCCCGGCAGCGCCGGCGGCTCGCCCGCGGCACCGCAGTCGCAGCTGCTCCAGCTGCTGGCCGGCACCCACACCCTGCACGTCGCGGCCGACGGGCCGGACAGGCAGAAGGTCTCGATCCTCGAACCCACCGCGGAGTACAGCCTCATCCGCGACGGCAGCCAGCTGTGGGCGTACGACAGCGCCTCGGACCAGGCGTACCACCAGACGCTGCCGCAGGACGCCGGAGCCCACCAGGACGCCGCCGCCCCGCAGGACGTCCCGGCCACCCCGCAGGACGCCGCCCGGCAGTTCCTCAAGGCCGCCGACGGCACCGCGTCGATCACCGTGGACGGCACCGCCCGGGTCGCCGGGCACAGCGCCTACCAGCTGCTGGTCACCCCGCAGCACGCCAGTACCACCACGGTCGGCGCGATCCGCATCGCGGTGGACGCCGGGACCGGGGTGCCGCTGAAGGTCACGCTGACGCCCAGGGGCGGCGGCAAGGCCGTCTTCGACGTCGGCTACACCCGGGTCTCCTTCTCGGCGCCCTCCGCGAGCACCTTCTCCTTCACCCCGCCCAAGGGCGTGAAGGTCACCGAAGGCGGCAGCCGCGACGGCTCCGCGAAGGAGCCCCGCGACCGGACGAACGGCAAGGGCGCGCGGCCCACCGTGCTCGGCAAGGGCTGGGACTCCATCGCCGTCATCCGCACGCAGGACGGCGCGGCGCCGGGCACCGCGCCCGATGCCAAGGGGTTCGGCACGGTCCTGCCGGGCGGCAAGGACGGCTCCGGGCACCGCTCCGGGAACGGCGGCCGGCACGCCGACGAGCTGCTGAACAGCTTCGGCACGCACGTCAGCGGTGCCTTCGGCTCCGGCACCGTCTTCCACACCCGGCTGGTCAACGGCCTGCTGACGGACGACGGCACCCTCTACGTCGGTGCCGTCACCCAGTCCGCGCTGACCGACGCGGCGAACACCGCCGCGAAGTAGCACGCCCGCACCGGCCGCCGCCCCGCCCGCCGGGCGGGGCGGCAGCCGTTCCCGGGCCCGGGAAGGAGACGCATGGCACAGCCGACCGCCGCGGCCGACGTGGTGATCGAGACCCGCGGCCTGGCCAAGCAGTACCGCGGGACCCTCGCCGTCGACGGGATCGACCTGCGCGTGCCGCGCGGCAGCGTCTTCGGCTTCCTCGGGCCCAACGGCTCCGGCAAGACCACCACCATCCGCATGCTGATGGGCCTGATCGCCCCCACCGCGGGCACCGCCCGGGTCCTGGACCGGCCCATGCCGCGCGCCGCCAGGGCCGTGCTGCCCCGGGTCGGCGCGCTGATCGAGGGTCCGGCTCTGTACGGCTTCCTGTCCGGCCGCGACAACCTGGTGCGCTACGACTCCGCCGACCCGACGGCCGACCCGCGCACCCGCGCCGCCCGCGTGGACGCGGCGCTCGACCGGGTGGGACTGGCCGCGGCCTCGGGCAAGAAGGCCAAGGCGTACTCGCTGGGCATGAAGCAGCGCCTCGGGCTGGCCGCCGCGCTGCTCCAGCCCCGCGAGCTGCTGGTGCTGGACGAGCCGACCAACGGCCTGGACCCGCAGGGCATGCGGGAGATCCGCGCCCTGGTCAGGGAGCTGGCCGCGGACGGCACCACCGTCTTCCTCTCCTCTCATCTCCTCGACGAGATCGAGCAAGTGTGCACGCACGCCGCCGTGATGGCGCGCGGGCGGCTGATCACCCAGGGCCCGGTCGAGGAGCTGGCCGCCGGCACCCACGGGCGGCTCGCGGTCACCGGCCCCGACCCGGCGGAGGCGCGGCGGGTGCTGGCCGGTTTCGGCGTGACCGGGCTGACCGCCGACGGGGACCGGGTCACCGGCGACCTGCCGGCCGATCCGGCGGCCGTGCCCGACCTCGCCGAGATCAACGCGGCGCTCGTGGCCGCGGGCGTCCGCGTCCGCGGCTTCGGCAGGGAACGCGCCTCGCTGGAGGACGCGTTCGTGGCACTGACCGGGGAGGGTTTCGATGTCGCGGGCTGAACCGGCGGCCGGCCGGCGGGAGCAGCCGGCGACCGTCGAGACGCAGGATCATGCGACCGGACCGGAGGCCCGCCCCGCGGCCGGTGCCGCACGGCCGCCGCGGTGGCACTGGACGCTCGGGCTGTTCCGCTCGGAGCTGGTCACCGTCTTCCGGCGGCGCCGCACCATGGCGCTGTGCGCCGTGCTGGCGGGCGTGCCGCTGCTGGTCGGCGTCGCGGTGCGGATCGAGACCCGCGGCGGCGGTTCGGTGGGCGGCGGCGGCCGTGGCGACGCCGGCCCGGCCTTCATCGAGCAGGTCAGCAACAACGGCCTGTTCCTGACCTTCGCCGGACTCGCGGCGACCCTGCCGTTCTTCCTGCCGATGGCCGTCGGCGTGGTCGCGGGCGACGCGGTCGCCGGCGAGGCGGGCGGCGGCACCCTGCGCTACCTGCTGGTCGCCCCGGCCGGCCGCAGCCGGCTGCTGCTCGCCAAGTACGCCTCGGTGCTGGTGTTCTGCCTGGCGGCGACGCTGGTGGCGGCGGTGTCCGCGCTGATCGTCGGCTTCGCGCTGTTCCCCGTGGGAGACGTCACCACCCTGTCCGGGACCAGCATCCCGCTGTCCGAGGGCATGCTCAGGGCGCTGCTGATCGCGTTGCTCGTCGCGGCGTCCCTGGTCGGC
Organism: Actinacidiphila rubida; assembly: GCF_900110255.1. Taxonomy (GTDB): domain Bacteria; phylum Actinomycetota; class Actinomycetes; order Streptomycetales; family Streptomycetaceae; genus Actinacidiphila; species Actinacidiphila rubida. The sequence continues at coordinate 73,339 of NZ_FODD01000018.1, read as the reverse complement.
ATCGCGGCGCTCGGGCTGTTCGTCTCCACCGTCACCGACAGCGGGATCGGCGCGATGGCGACCACCGTCGGCCTGCTGATCACCGTGCAGATCGTGGACAACATCCCGCAGCTGCACGCCGTCCAGCCCTACCTGTTCACCCACTACTGGCTGAGCTTCGCCGACATCCTGCGCGACCCGGTGACGTGGACCGCCATCGGCAGGAACCTGGGCCTGCAGGCCCTGTACGCCGCGGTGTTCGGCTCGGCGGCCTGGGCCCGCTTCACCTCCCGCGACATCACGGCCTGACGGGCGCCGCCACGGGGTCCGGGCCGGGGCCCGGGCCCCGGCCCGTCACGCTCCGGCCGCGGCCTCGGGCTGCTCGGTGGCCGGCAGGACCGGCACGGGGGCGCCGGCGCCCGCCGCGTCCAGCAGCGCGGACCTGCCCCGGCGGGCCGTGCGCAGCGCGTCCCAGCTGAGCAGGACCAGGGCGACCCACACCAGCAGGAAGCCGGCCCAGCGCTCGGGCGGCATCTTCTCGTGGAAGTGCACGAGCCCGATCACGAACTGGAAGACCGGCGCGAGGTACTGCATCAGCCCGATCGTGGACAGCGGCAGCCGGGTCGCCGCCATGCCGAACGCGACCAGCGGCACCGCGGTCACCAGCCCGCAGGCGACCAGCAGCGCGGCGTGCCCCGGCCCGTGGTGGGTGAACGTCGCGTCGCCGCGCCCGCCGATCACCAGCAGGAAGCACAGCGCGGGCAGGAACTGCACCGAGGTCTCGGCCGCCAGCGACTCCAGGCCGCCCATCGCGATCTTCTTCTTCGCCAGCCCGTACACCCCGAAGCTCAGCGCCAGCGACAGCGCGATCCACGGCAGCCGGCCGTAGCCGACGGTCAGCACCACCACGGCCGCCACGCCGATGCCGACGGCCGTCCACTGGACGGGCCGCAGGCGCTCGTGCAGCACGAGCACGCCGAGCGCGATCGTCACCAGCGGGTTGATGAAGTAGCCCAGCGCGGTCTCGACGACGTGCCCGGAGTTGACGCCCCAGATGTACATGCCCCAGTTGACCGACACCACGGTCGCGGCGAGCGCGACCAGGGCCAGCCGCCGGGGCTGCCGGAGCAGCCCGGCGATCCACGCCCAGCGCCGCAGCGCCAGCAGGATCAGCGCCACGACCACCAGCGACCACACCATGCGGTGCGCCAGGATCTCCATCGCCCCGGCCGGCTTCAGCAGCGGCCAGTACAGCGGGAACAGGCCCCACATCCCGTACGCCGCGAAGCCCCACACCAGTCCCGCGCGCTGCTCGCCCATCGGATCGTCGTCCCCTCGCCGCCGTCGCCGTGCGATCCGCGCGCGGCCCTCCGAAGGTAGCGGTCCGGGGGCCGGAACTGCCAGGCCCGTTTCACAGGACGGTCATGACAGCCCCTGGGTGCGCGGCGCCCGCCCGCCCCGCACCGGCCCCGGACGCACGCGCGGCCACCCGGCGACGCGCGGCAGGCGGTCGCCAGGTGGCCGGGATCCGCCCCGCGGGCGGACGGCGCCACGTGCGGACACGCCCTAGCCGGCGACCGTCCAGGTGTCGTTGCCGGCGAGCAGCTTCGCCAGGTCGCCCTGGCCCTGCTGGACCACGGCCTGGTCCAGCTGCTCGGCCATGTCGGTGTCGTAGACCGGCCGGATCACGTCGCGCAGGACGCCGATGGGCGTGCGGTGCAGCGTGTCGGCGTCGGCCAGCCGCGACAGCGCGAAGGCCGTGGTCGGCGAGGCGGCGTGCGCGTCGTGCACCAGCACCCGGCTCGCGTCGGCGCCCTCGGCCGCCAGGTCGAGGACCTCCAGGTCGCCGGTGGCGGCGTTGCGGACCACGCCCTTGGAGCCCAGGCCGTCCGGCGCGGGGGCGCCGAAGCGGATGGGCTGCCCGTGCTCCAGGTGGATCAGGGCGTCCTGCGCGGTGTCCCGCTCCTTCAGCGCGTCGAAGGCGCCGTCGTTGAAGATGTTGCAGTTCTGGTAGATCTCCACCAGGGCCGTGCCGGGGTGCGCGGCCGCGGCGCGCAGCACGCCCTGCAGGTGCTTGCGGTCGGAGTCGATGGTGCGCGCCACGAACGTCGCCTCGGCGCCCAGCGCCAGCGACACCGGGTTGAACGGCGCGTCCAGCGAGCCCATCGGCGTCGACTTGGTGATCTTGCCGACCTCGGAGGTCGGGCTGTACTGGCCCTTGGTCAGGCCGTAGATCCGGTTGTTGAACAGCAGGATCTTCAGGTTGACGTTGCGGCGCAGCGCGTGGATCAGGTGGTTGCCGCCGATGGACAGCGCGTCGCCGTCCCCGGTGACCACCCACACGCTCAGGTCGCGCCGCGACGCGGCCAGGCCGGTCGCGATCGCCGGGGCGCGGCCGTGGATGGAGTGCATCCCGTAGGTGTTCATGTAGTACGGGAAGCGGGACGAGCAGCCGATTCCGGAGACGAACACCACGTTCTCGCGCGCGAGTTCCAGCTCGGGCATGAAGGACTGGACGGCGGCCAGGACCGCGTAGTCGCCGCAGCCGGGGCACCAGCGCACCTCCTGGTCCGACTTGAAGTCCTTCATGCTCTGCTTGGCCTCGGCCTTGGGCACCAGTGCCAGCGCCTCAGACATCCGCGCTCTCCTTCACGATGGCCTGCGCCAGTTGCTCGGCCTTGAACGGCAGTCCGGTGACTTGCGTGTACGAACGGGCGTCGACCAGGTACTTCGCCCGCAGCAGGTGGGCGAGCTGCCCGAGGTTCATCTCGGGAACGAGGACGCGGTCGTAGCCGCGCAGCACCTCGCCGAGGTTCTTCGGGAACGGGTTGAGGTGCCGCAGGTGGGCCTGCGCGACATGGCCGCCCTCCCGCCGGATCCGGCGGACGGCCGCGGTGATCGGCCCGTAGGTCGACCCCCAGCCGAGCACCAGCGTCCTCGCCTGCCCCTCGGGGTCGTCCACGACCACGTCGGGCACCTCGATGCCGTCGATCTTCGCCTGCCGGGTGCGGACCATGAAGTCGTGGTTGGCCGGGTCGTAGCTGATGTTGCCCGTGCCGTCCTGCTTCTCGATGCCGCCGATGCGGTGCTCCAGGCCCGGCGTGCCCGGCACCGCCCAGGGGCGGGCCAGCGTCTCCGGGTCGCGCAGGTACGGCCAGAACGCCTCGCTGCCGTCGTCCGCCGTGTGGTTGGGCACGGTGGCGAAGTGGACGGGCAGGTCCGGGAGTTCGTCCAGCTCCGGGATCCGCCAGGGCTCCGAGCCGTTGGCCAGGTAGCCGTCGGAGAGCAGGAACACCGGGGTGCGGTAGACGGTGGCGATGCGGGCCGCCTCCAGCGCCGCGGTGAAGCACTCCGCGGGGGTGGCGGGCGCCACGATCGGCACCGGCGCCTCGCCGTTGCGGCCGTACATCGCCTGCAGCAGGTCGGCCTGCTCGGTCTTGGTCGGCAGCCCGGTCGACGGGCCGCCGCGCTGGATGTCCACGACCAGCAGCGGCAGCTCCAGGCTGACCGCCAGGCCGATGGTCTCCGACTTCAGCGCCACGCCGGGGCCGGAGGTGGTGGTCACCGCCAGCGACCCGCCGAACGCGGCGCCCAGCGCGGCGCCGATCGCGGCGATCTCGTCCTCGGCCTGGAAGGTGCGCACGCCGAAGTTCTTGTGCCGGGACAGCTCGTGCAGGATGTCCGAGGCCGGGGTGATCGGGTACGAGCCCAGGAACAGCGGCAGCCCGGTCTGCTGGCCCGCGGTGATCAGGCCGTAGGCCAGTGCCAGGTTCCCGGAGATGTTGCGGTAGGTGCCGGCCGGGAAGGCGCTGGTGGCCGGCTGCACCTCGTAGGAGACCGCGAAGTCCTCGGTGGTCTCGCCGAAGTTCCAGCCCGCGCGGTAGGCCGCGACGTTCGCCTCGGCGATCTCCGGCTTCTTCGCGAACTTCTTGCGCAGGAAGGTCTCGGTGCCGTCGGTCGGCCGGTGGTACATCCACGACAGCAGGCCCAGCGCGAACATGTTCTTCGCGCGTTCGGCGTCCTTGCGGGCCAGCCCGCTGTCCTTCAGCGCCTCCAGCGTCAGCGTGGTCAGCGGCACCGGGTGGACCGCGTAGGCCTCCAGCGAGCCGTCCTCCAGCGGGTTGGCGGAGTAGCCGACCTTCTGCATCGCCCGTTTGGTGAACTCGTCGGTGTTGACGATGATCTCGGCGCCGCGCGGCAGGTCGCCCAGGTTCGCCTTCAGCGCGGCCGGGTTCATCGCCACCAGCACGTTCGGGGCGTCGCCCGGCGTGAGGATGTCGTGGTCGGCGAAGTGCAGCTGGAACGACGAGACGCCCGGCAGGGTGCCTGCGGGTGCGCGGATCTCGGCCGGGAAGTTCGGCAGCGTCGACAGGTCGTTGCCGAACGAGGCGGTCTCGGAGGTGAAGCGGTCCCCGGTGAGCTGCATGCCGTCACCGGAGTCGCCGGCGAACCGGATGATCACCCGGTCGAGCCGCCTGGTCTCCTTGGCCGGCTTGCGCTGTTCGCCCAGAACGCCGGCCACGGAAGACGGATCTTCCGGCGTGGTGGGGCTGCTGACCTGGCTGGTCACTAAACGGACCTCCTTCGCGGCGGCGGCTCACCGGTCATCGTACGTCGGTAAGGGTCGCCTTCCCCGTAGCGTCCCGGAATGTGGCACAGGCGGGGACCCCAGGGGGGTGCGTCCGGCGCCGGACGGTCCGGTGTTGTTAGACAGGGTGTCAGCAGTTCACGAGTTGAGGTAGGTCAGAACCGCCAGGACGCGACGGTGATCCCCGTCACTCGGGGCCAGGCCCAGCTTCAGGAAGATGTTGCTGACGTGCTTCTCCACCGCGCCGTCGCTCACCACGAGCTGCCGGGCGATCGCCGAGTTCGTCCGGCCCTCGGCCATCAGGCCCAGCACCTCGCGCTCCCGCGGCGTCAGCCCGGCCAGCACGTCCTGCTTGCGGCTGCGGCCCAGCAGCTGGGCGACGACCTCCGGGTCCAGCGCGGTGCCGCCCTCGGCCACCCGCACCACCGCGTCCACGAACTCGCGGACCTCGGCCACCCGGTCCTTGAGCAGGTAGCCGACGCCGCGGCTGCTGCCGGCCAGCAGCTCGGTGGCGTACTGCTCCTCCACGTACTGCGACAGCACCAGCACCCCTACGCCCGGGTGCTCCGCGCGCAGCTGCACCGCCGCGCGCACGCCCTCGTCGGTGTGCGTCGGCGGCATCCGCACGTCCGCCACCACCACGTCCGGCGCGTCTCCCCGGTCGGCGAGCTCGCGCACCGCCTTCAGCAGGCCCTCGGCGTCGCCGACGCCGGCGACCACGTCGTGCCCGCGGTCGGTCAGCAGCCGGGTCAGGCCCTCCCGAAGCAGTACCGAGTCCTCGGCGATGACCACCCGCACCCTGTCCTCCACCGTTTCCAGCCCCCCGTTTCCGTACCGACTCTCCCAGCATCCCAGTAACGGGAGGGGAATGGGGAATACCGTTTAGGTGGGCAAGGTTGCGCCCGGAAGGTCAGGGGGGCCGCGTCCACGCGCGGTGCCCGGGGAGAGGAGAACGTGTGCGCGCGGTCGGTTTCGACGTCATCGGCGGTCCCGAGGTCCTGCGGCAGGTGGAGCTGCCCGTGCCCGTACCCGGACCCGGTGAGGTCCTGATCCGCGTCGCGTACGCCGGGGTCAACTACGGCGAGGTCCAGCACCGGCTGGGCGACTTCGGGGCGCCCGACGGCATCGAGGTGCCCGGCCTGGAGGCGTCCGGCGAGGTCGCGGCCCTGGGCCCCGGCGTCACCGGGCTGGCCGTCGGCGACCCGGTCGCCGCCTATCTGCCGTCCGGCGGCGGCTACGCCGAATTCGCCGTCGCCCCGGCCGAGTTCGCGTTCCCGCTGGACGGCATATCGCTGCGTGACGGCAGCGGCGCCCTCGTCCTCACCACCGCGTACGGCGTGCTGGCCGGCGCGGCGCGGCTGACCGCGGGCGACACCGTCCTCATCCACGCCGCGGCCGGCGGCGTCGGCTCGTGCGCCGCGCAGATCGCCCGCGCGCTGGGCGCCGCCGCGGTGCACGGCACCGTCGGGTCGCCCGCGAAGGCCGAGTACGCCAAGCGCTTCGGCTACGACGCGCTGCACCCGCGGGACTCCTTCGCCGACCACCTCGGCGACATCGACGTGGTGCTCGACCCGGTCGGCGGCCCCACCCGGCTGGCCAGCCTCGACGTGCTCGCGCCCTTCGGCCGGGTCGTCGTCTACGGCGAGGCCGCCCGCCACCCCGACCTGGAACTGCCGGTGCTGCCCCTGTGGAAGAACAACCGCTCGGTGGCCGGCTTCAACATCGGCGACCTCGGCCGCCGGGCCCCGGCCCGGGTCCGCGGCCACGCGCTCTCGGCCCTGTCCCTGCTGTCCTCCGGCGCGATCCGCCTCGACGTCACCGCCGAGCTGCCGCTGTCCGCCGCGGCCGAGGCACACACCGCGCTCCAGTCCGGCAGCAGCGTGGGCAAGGTGCTGCTGAAGGTGGCGTGAGCCGGGCCCGACCCCGCCCCGGCTCCCCCCGAACCGGCCGCCCGGCCCGATGAGACCCCCACCGGACGGCCGCGCGGGGGACCGTCCATCGGCGGAACCGGAGCCGCGTCGTGCGTGGCGCCGCGGGCGGCCGGACGGAGGCCGGAGGGAGGCCGGGCCCTCGGAGAGGACGGACCACGGGCCGTCCGCATGCGCCCGCGGGTCGGCTGCTTCCGACGGGTCCGATCGGGGGCTTGGCCCTCGGGGCCCGCGGGCGGCCCGCGCTCCGTGCTCGCGTCGGATCGTGAGGGCCGGGCCCTCGGGGCCCGCGGCGGCCAGGTGGTCCGGGACGCCGGGACGTCGGGGCCCGCGGCCGTCCGTCAGACCCGCCAGGGCAGCTCCGCGGTGATCCGGGTCGGTCCGCCCGGGCGGGAGTCCACGACCAGCACCCCGTCGACGGAGTCCAGCCGCTCGGCCAGCCCCGCCAGACCCGAGCCCCCGGTCGGCGACGCCCCGCCGCGGCCGTTGTCGGACACCTGGAGCATCAGCCGGTCCTCGACCTGCCAGACGTCCACCGTCGCCCGCGACGCGCCACTGTGCTTCGAGACGTTCTGCAGCAGCTCGGACACGGTGAAGTAGGCGATGCCCTCGATCGCCGGGACCGGCCGGGACGGCAGGTCCACGGTCACCGCCACCGGCACCGTGCAGCGCGCCGCCACCGCGGACAGCGCCGGGCCCAGGCCGCGGTCGGTGAGGATCGCCGGGTGGATGCCGCGGGCCAGGTCGCGCAGCTCCTGCAGCGCGATCTTGACCTCGCTGTGCGCCTCGTCCACCATCGCCGCGCCCGCCCGCGGATCCTCCAGCAGCTTCTCCTTGGCCAGGCCCAGGTCCATGGCCAGCGCCACCAGCCGGGCCTGCGCGCCGTCGTGCAGGTCGCGTTCGATGCGCCGCAGGTCCGCGGCCGCGGTGTCGACGACCACCCCGCGGTCCGACTCCAGCTCGGTGACCCGGCTGGCCAGCGAGGACGGCCCCAGCAGCCCGCTCACCATCAGCCGGTCGACGTGCGCCAAGCCGCGGATGACCCACGGCCCGGCCAGCACCAGCGTGCCGCCGACCGCCACGCACAGCAGCATGTCGGCCGGGGTGTGCAGCCACCAGCCGTGGTGGCCGTCGCCGCTGCCGTAGACCTGCAGGCCGTCCTGCCCGAAGTACACCGGGAACACCCAGCGCCACAGCGGGTACGTCAGCAGGCCCCAGCCGTACGTGAAGAGGCTGATCGAGACCGAGAACGTGAAGATGCCCCACGGGAAGTGCAGCAGGGTGTAGATGACGTGCCGCCAGTTGACGCCGCTGCCCAGCTGGGCGCCGAGGCGGGCCAGCAGGCCGCGCCGGCCCTTGGGCGTCACCGGACCCGGCTCGTCCACCTCCAGCCACAGCAGCGAGCGGGCCCTGGCCCGCTCCACCGCGCCGATCGCCCGGCAGCCGCCGAGCGCCAGCGCCAGCACCGGCAGCCCGACGAAGGTGATCAGCAGGCCGGCGCCGAGCGAGAGCATCGTCACGGTCCACACGAAGCCGACGATCCCCATCGGCAGGTTCAGCAGCAGGTAGCCGAACTCGCGCCAGGTCCGCGCCTCGAACGGCGCGCGCAGCGCGGGCGGCAGCCGGTGCTCCCGCGCTGCCGCGCGCTCCGGGGGAGGGTAGGCGTCAGCCATGGTCGGGACCGTCCTTTCCGCACTGCTCGTCATATGTCCACAGTGGCCGCGAGCGGCCCGCGCACCCATGGTGCGGATCGGCGTCTTGGGGGTAGGGCTAGCCCCACCCCGGCGCGGGAGCGCGCCGCCGCAGGTCAGCGGCGGATCGGCGCGTCCCTGCGGAACTCCCGGTCCCGCCACGGCAGTTCGGCCGTCACCTCGGTCGGGCCGCCGGGCGGCGAGCTGACCACGAACAGGCCGTCGACGGAGCCCAGGCGCTCGGCCAGCCCCGCCAGGCCCGACCCGCCGGACACGTCCGCGCCGCCCTTGCCGTCGTCGCGCACCTGGATCATCAGCCGGTCGCCGGCCCGCCACAAGTCCACCCACGCGTGCCGGGCCGCGCTGTGCTTGGAGACGTTCTGCAGCAGCTCGGACACGGTGAAGTAGGCGATGCCCTCGATCGCCTCCGCGGGCCGGGCCACCAGGTCCACGCCCACCGCGACCGGCACCGTGCAGCGCGACGCCACCGACGACAGGGCCGCGTCCAGGCCGCGGTCGGTGAGGATCGCCGGGTGGATGCCGCGGGCCAGGTCGCGCAGCTCCTGCAGCGCGATCTTGACCTCGCCGTGCGCCTCACCCACCATCCGCGCCGCGGCCTCCGGGTCTTCCAGCAGCTTCTCCTTGGCCAGTCCCAGGCCCATGGCCAGCGCCACCAGCCGGGCCTGGGCGCCGTCGTGCAGGTCGCGTTCGATGCGCCGCAGGTCCGCCGCCGCGGTGTCGACGACCACCCCGCGGTCCGACTCCAGCTCCGCGATCCGCTGCTCCAGCTCGCTCGACGGCTGCAGCAGCCCGCGGGCCATGGCCCGGTCGACCGTGGACATGGCCCGGGAGAGGAACGGCAGCACCGGCCACGCCACGAACAGCGAGGTCAGCGTTACCGTGAAGGTGACGATGCCCCACGGCAGCCGGCAGCCGAAGTACAGCGCGTGCCGCCACGCCACCGGGTCCCTGAGCGTCGCCCACAGCCAGGGCAGGAAGCCCAGCGTGCCCATCCGCAGCGGCCGCGGCTCGTCCACGTGGACGCCCAGCAGCGCGCGGGCCCTGGCCCGCTCCATCCGCCCCAGCAGCCGGCAGCCGACCAGGCCGAACGCCAGCAGCGGCAGTCCCACCACCGTCACCGACAGGCCGAGGCCCACCGCGAGCACCGTCACCACGTAGACGAAGCCGAGGATCACCACCGGCAGGTTCAGCAGCAGGAAGGCGATCTCCTTCCACGTCACGGAGTCGAAGGCGAACCGCGGCGGCGGCAGCGGGTCGGACACCGAGGTGGCGGCACCGGCGGGGTTCCGGGGGTCGCGCGGGGCGGACGGCCCGGGACGAGGCGAGGCGTTCATGCCCCCAAGCCTGCCGGGCGCGGGGCGTGCGGCGCCATGGGGTGGACGCTCCGACGGGGGTGGGGTTAACCCCCGGTCACCGGGTACGCGAAGGCCGGGCGGCCCCCGGGCGGGCCCCGGGCCGGCCCGAGGAGGAGGTCCGGCCGAGGACCGGTGAAACCAGGGCCTAGACTCCCTCCGTATAAATCGTCTAAAGATCCTCCGGGATCGCTGGACACCACCGGCAAGCGAGGGAACGAGGGGCGGACGGACGTGGACTACTTCCACGGCTACGCGGTCGTCGGCCTGGTCGCGGTCGTCGGTGTGCTCTTCGTGACGGTCGCGTTCGCGGCCGGCCGGCTGCTGCGGCCCGAGGTGCCGACGCCGGAGAAGCTGCTCACCTACGAGTGCGGGGTCGACCCGGTCGGCGAGGGCTGGGCGCACACCCAGATCCGCTACTACGTGTACTCCTACCTCTACGTGATCTTCGCGGTCGACGCGATCTTCCTGTTCCCGTGGGCCACCGTCTTCGCGGCGCCCGGCTTCGGCGGCGCCACCCTCGTGGAGATGTTCGTCTTCCTCGGCTTCCTCGCGGTCGGACTGCTCTACGCCTGGAAGAAGGGCGTGCTGGAATGGACGTGACCCCCGGCGCGGCAGCCGCGCCGCACCCCGAGCAGCAGGCGCGAGCGGAGTCGACGGCGCCGCCGCGGCCGCAGCCGCAATCCCTGCCCGAGCCGCGCCGCCTCGGACCGCTGGCCCGGCTCGCGCCCGAGCCGATGAAGGTGGTCCTGAACTGGGGCCGCCGCTACAGCCTGTGGGTCTTCAACTTCGGCCTCGCCTGCTGCGCCATCGAGTTCATCGCCGCGTCCATGGCCCGGCACGACTTCATCCGCCTCGGCGTGATCCCGTTCGCCCCCGGCCCCCGGCAGGCCGACCTGATGGTCGTCTCCGGCACCGTCACCGACAAGATGGCGCCCGCCGTCAAGCGGCTGTACGAGCAGATGCCCGAGCCGAAGTACGTCATCTCCTTCGGCGCCTGCTCCAACTGCGGCGGCCCGTACTGGGACTCGTACTCCGTCACCAAGGGCGTCGACCAGATCATCCCCGTCGACGTGTACGTGCCCGGCTGCCCGCCGCGGCCCGAGGCGCTGCTGCAGGGCATCCTCAAGCTCCAGGAGAAGATCGCCCGCGAGTCGCTGGGGGAGCGGTACGGCGTGGCCGGTCCGCGGCCCGGTGCCGCCGCGCTGACCAGCGGTCTCGTCCAGCCGCCCGCCACCCCGGAAGAGGGTGGGCGGTGACCGGGTTCGACCGGCTGCCGGAGGCGGCCGCGGAACTGTTCGGCGAGGGCGCGACGGCCGCCGAGGCGTACGGCCTGCTGACCGTCGACGTGCCGCCCGGGTCCTGGACCGCGGCGCTGACCATCGCACGCGACACGCTGGGCTGCACGTTCTTCGACTGGCTGAGCGCCGTCGACGAGCCCGGCACCGGTTTCCAGGTCTGTGCGCACGTCGTCCGGCTCGACGGCGGGGTGCGGCGCCTGCTGCTGCGCACCACCGTCCCGTACGACGCCCCCGAGGTGGCCACCGCGACCGGCGTCTACGCGGGCGCGGCCTGGCACGAGCGCGAGACCCACGAGATGTTCGGCGTCGGCTTCGCGGGACACCCCGGCCTGGCACCGCTGCTGCTGCCGGAGGAGTTCGAGGGGCACCCGCTGCGCAAGGACTTCGTGCTGGCCGCCCGCGTCGCCAAGGCGTGGCCCGGCGCGAAGGAGCCCGGCGAGTCGCACGACGGCGGCCCCCGGCGGCGGCAGATGCTGCCGCCCGGCGTCCCCGACCCCAACGAGTGGGGCCCGCTCAAGGGCCAGCTGCCGCCGGCTCCGGCCCGCCCGGCCCGCACCCCGCGGGCCGCGGGAGGGGCCGGCACGGCCGGTGGCCCGGCTGCCGCGGGCGAGCGCCCCGCGCGGCGGACGCGCAGCGTCTCGGAGGGCTCGGCCAGCCAGAGCGGCCCGGCCGCGGGCGGCGCGGCGCCGGTCCGGCGCGCCCGCAGCGCGTCCGAGGGCTCCGCGACCCAGCGTGCCACGCCGCCCGCCGCGGACGCTGCGAACGAGGCCGGGGGAGGGGCCGCGCCCCCGGCGCCGGCACGCGAGCGCGTCCCCGACGCGCCCTGGGAACAGCCGCGCGAACCGTCTCCGGACCGCCGCCCCGCACCCGCCGCCGAATCCCCTGCGGACCAGGCCGGGAAGGACGAACCCGAGGCCGGGACGCCCGGACCGGACAGGTCCGAGGCGGGCAAGCCCGAGGCGGGCAAGCCCGGAGCGGACGGGCCCGAGGCGGGCAAGCCCGGAGCGGAGGGGCCGGTTCAGGCCGAGCCCGCCGGGGGCGAAACCGAGGGACGCCCGGATCGGGCGCCCGCCGAGACCGGGGACAGCCCGGACGACGAACCACCAGCCGGAGGCGATACCGCGTGAACGACACGCTCGACGTCGTGCTGCGGCTGATCGCTGTCCTGGTCGTGTTCCTCGTGCTCCCGCTGCTCGTCGGCCAGACCGAGCACAAGGTCATGGCGCACATGCAGGGCCGACTCGGCCCCATGTACGCCGGCGGTTTCCACGGCTGGGCCCAGCTCGTCGCGGACGGGGTGAAGTTCGCCCAGAAGGAGGACGTCGTCCCGGCCGACGCCGACCGCCGCGTCTTCCAGCTCGCCCCCGCGGTGGCCCTGCTGCCGTACCTGCTGGTGCTCATCGCGATCCCCATCGGGCCGCACGGCTTCGTCGGGCAGAACCTGGACGCCGGGCTGTTCTTCGTCCTCGCCGTCATGGGCGTCGGCGTCCTCGGCTCGCTGATGGCCGGCTGGGCGTCGGCGAACAAGTTCTCGCTGCTGGGCGCGCTGCGCACGGCCGCCCAGCTGATGGCGTACGAGCTGCCGATGCTGCTGGCCGCCGCCTCGGTGGCGATGGCGGCCGGCACCCTGTCGCTGCCGGGGATCGTCGGGTCGTACCACTGGTGGTGGACGCCGTGGCAGCTCCTGGGCGGCATGGTGTTCTTCACCGCGGGCCTCGCCGAGCTGCAGCGCCCGCCGTTCGACATGCCGGTCGCCGACTCGGAGATCATCTTCGGCGCCTACACCGAGTACACCGGCCTGCGGTTCGCGCTGTTCCTGCTCGCCGAGTACGCCGGGATCGTCGTGCTGTGCGGGCTGACCACGGTGCTGTTCCTCGGCGGCTGGCACGGCCCCTGGTCCGGCAGTGTCGGCTGGCTGTGGACGCTGCTGAAGGCCGCGCTCCTCGCGTTCGTCGTGATCTGGCTGCGGGTCAGCTACCCGCGGCTGCGCGAGGACCAGCTGCAGAAGCTCGCCTGGACCGTGCTGATCCCGCTCTCCCTCGCACAGATCGCCCTGACCGGCGTCGTCAAGGTGGTGACCTCCTGACCCATGGGTATCCCCGGATCCGGTCTGGCCAAGGGCCTGGCCGTCACGCTGCGGACGATGACCAGGCGGTCCGTCACCGCCCAGTACCCCGACGCGCTGCCCGAACTGCCGCCGCGCTCGCGCGGGGTGATCGCGCTGTTCGAGGAGAACTGCACGGTCTGCATGCTGTGCGCGCGCGAGTGCCCCGACTGGTGCATCTACATCGACTCGCACAAGGAGACGGTGCCGGCGGCCGCGCCCGGCGGGCGTGAGCGCAGCCGCAACGTGCTGGACCGCTTCGCCATCGACTTCTCGCTGTGCATGTACTGCGGTATCTGTATCGAGGTGTGCCCCTTCGACGCGCTCTTCTGGTCACCGGAGTTCGAGTACGCGGAGACCGACATCCTGGAACTGACCCACGAGCGCGACAAGCTCCGCGAGTGGATGTGGACCGTGCCGGCCCCGCCCGCGCTGGACCCCGCGGCCGAGGAGCCGAAGGAGATAGCGGCCGCCCGCAAGGCGGCCGAGAAGGCCGCGGCCGCGCGCGCCGCGCAGGCCGCCACGGAGGCGGACGCGGAGGCCGGCACGGACGGTCCGGCCACGCAGGCCGGCACGGACGCGGACGGCGAGCGGGCGCCGGGGGAGGGTGACGCATGAACCCCGGCATCGCGCTGGCCGCCACCGCCCACCACCCCGGCTTCCTGTCGCCGACCGGCGTCGAGATCACCTTCGTCCTCGTCGGCCTCGCCACCCTGGGTGCCGCGCTGCTGACCGTCACCACCCGGCAGCTCGTGCACGCCGCGCTGTGGCTGGTCGTCGCGCTCGGCGGCCTGGCCGTGGAGTACCTGCTGCTGACCGCCGAGTTCATCGCCTGGGTGCAGGTCCTCATCTACGTCGGCTCCGTCGTCGTCCTGCTGCTCTTCGGCCTGATGCTCACCAGGGCGCCCATCGGCCGCTCCCCGGACGCCGATTCGGGCAACCGGTGGGTGGCCCTCGGCGTCGCGGGCGCCGCCGCCGTCACCCTGGTGTGGGTGGTGGTGGACGCCTTCCGCGCCACCTGGATCAACCTGCACGGCGCCGTGCAGGGCACCTCGCGCGCCACCGGCACCAGCCTGTTCCGCCACTGGGTGCTGCCGTTCGAGGCGCTGTCGGTGCTGCTGCTCGCGGCGCTGGTCGGCGCGATCGTGCTCTCGCGCCGCGACGACGGCGGCAGGGGGTCGGAGTAGTGCACCTCGCCTATCCCGCGGTCCTGGCCGCCCTGCTGTTCTGCACGGGGATCTACGGCGTGCTCGCCCGGCGCAACGCGATCCTCGTGCTGATGTCCGTCGAGCTGATGCTCAACGCCGTCAACCTCAACCTCGTCGCCTTCGACGTGTGGCTGCGCGACACCCTGCACGCCGGGCAGGCGCTCACCCTCTTCACCATCACCATCGCCGCCGCCGAGATCGGGCTCGGCCTGGCGATCGTGCTGCTGGTCTACCGCAACCGCGGCAGTTCCGACATCGACCGCCTGACCGCGCTCGCCGACCCGGCGGGACCCGGCACCGGCGGTCCCGCGGACCCCGGGGCCGGAGCGGACCAGGACGAGCCCGGCGCGACCGCCGGCGACGAGAAGGCAGAGGCCACCGCGTGACCCTGACCGCGCTAGCGGCGCTCGTCCCCCTCCTCCCCTTCCTCGGCGCCGCCGCCGGACTGCTGCTGGGCCGCACCGCGCCCGGCTTCGTGCGGCCGCTGGCCGTGCTGCCGACCGCGGCCTGCCTGGTGGTCGCCGCGGTGGTCGCCGCCCGGCAGGGCACCGGCGCCCCCACGGACGCCGCCCACCGGCTCGCGACCACCGGCTCGGTGCCCATCGACCTGTCCCTGCACCTCGACGGCTTCTCCGTCCTGATCGCCGTGCTCGTCGGCCTCGTCGCCACCTGCGTGCAGGTCTACTCGCTGTCCTACCTGCGGGACGACCCGCGCTACCCCTCGTACGCGGCGCTGGTCTCGCTGTTCACCGCCGCGATGCTGCTGGTCGTCTACACCGGTGACCTGATGGTGCTGCTCGTCGGCTGGGAGGTCATGGGCATCTGCTCCTACTTCCTGGTCGGCCACTACTGGGAGACCGAGACCGCCCGCGCCGCCTCGATCAAGGCGTTCCTGGTCACCAAGCTCGGCGACGTGCCGTTCCTGATCGGCGTGTTCGCGCTCGCCTCCGACGCCGGGACGTTCCGGATCAACGGCATCCTGGCCGCCGCCGGCGAGGGCCGGCTGCACCATCCGACGGTGATCGCGCTGCTGCTGCTCGCCGGAGTGGCCGGCAAGTCCGCCCAGTTCCCGCTGCACACCTGGCTGCCCGACGCGATGGCCGGCCCCACCCCGGTCTCCGCGCTGATCCACGCCGCGACCATGGTGGCCGCCGGCATCTACCTGGTGGCCAGGCTGCTGCCGGTGTTCACCGCCTCCGCCGCGGCCCTCGCGGTGCTCGCCGCGATGGCCGCCGTGACGATGATCGGCTCCGGTCTGGCCGCGCTCGCGCAGGACGACATCAAGCGCGTGCTGGCGTACTCCACGATGGGGCAGCTCGGCTACATGGCCGGCGCGCTCGCCGTCGGCGACCGCGACGCCGCCGTCTTCCACCTCCTGTCCCACGGCGCCTTCAAGGCGCTGCTGTTCCTGGGCGCCGGCGTCGTCATCCACGCCGCCGGCACCAACTCGCTCACCGCCATGTCCCGGATGGGCGGCATGGGCCGGCGCATCCCCGACGCCCTGTGGACGATGGGCCTGGCCCTCGCCGCCCTCGCGGCGCTGCCCCCGCTGTCCGGCTTCTTCTCCAAGGAGTCGGTGCTGCGCGCCGCCGAGCACGCCTCGGCCGGCCACACCGCGCACGTGCCGTCGGCCGTCGGCTGGACGGTGCTCGTCGCCGGCCTGGCCGCCGCCGTGCTCACCGGTGCCTACGCCACCCGCCTGTTCCTCCTCGCCTTCCGCGGCTCCGGCCCCGAGGTCCCCGACCACGGCAGGCAGCCGGCCACGATGACCACCGTGCTGTGGGTGCTGGCGCTGCCCACCGTCGCCTTCGGCGGGCTCGCCTATCGCGAGCTGCCCGACTGGTTCGGCGGCACCGGCCACGACGGACTCGGTCCCGTGCTCCTCACCTCGATCCTCGGCACCGGCCTGGCCGTCGTCGGCGTACTGGCCGCCTACGGCGCCTGGCAGGGAACCGCCGCCATCCGCCGGGCCGCCCCGTTCGGCGCCGTCGTCGCCGAACCCGCCGACGCCGAACCGGCCCTGGTCGAGGCCGAGGCGATGGCCACCCACGAAGCGGTCTACGGCGACATCGCGTCCGCCGAGGACCCCGGCGACCCCGGCCGCCTGCTGCTCGGCCCGCTGCACCGCCCGGCCGCCCACGGCTTCCACCTCGACGCCGTCTACTCCGTGGTGTTCGTCCGCCCGGTGCTCGCCGCCGCGAGCCTCGTGCGGTTCCTGGACCGCGACGTCGTCGAGACGTATGTCAAGGCCGCCGGCGGCACCCCCGGACTGCTGGGCGCGGCCGTCCGCAAGGCCCAGACCGGAAACGTCCAGACCTACCTCGGCGCGCTGCTGGCCGGCGCGGTCGTCCTCGCCGTCCTCGTCGCCGTCGGAACGTGAGATCCCGTGAACGACACCGCACTCCAGTACGTCCTCGTGGCGATGCTCGTGCTGCCGCTGCTGGGCGCCGCCGGGGCCCTGCTGCCGATCCCGCGCGCGTTGCGCCTGGGGCGCACCCCTGAGCGGGCGATGCTCGGCCTGGGCGTGCTCGTCACCGGCCTCGTGCTCGTGCTGGCGATCGTGCTCGCGGCCGGCTTCGACCACGACCACCCGGCCACGATGCAGGCCACCACGGACCTGAACTGGATCCCCGCGCTGCGGATCCACCTCCACCTCGGTGTCGACGGCATCTCGCTCCCCCTCCTCGTGCTGACCGCGCTGCTGACGTTCCTGTGCGCGCTCTACTCGTGCTTCTCGCTGCCCAAGGGCCCCGGGCCGCAGGCGTTCGTGGCGCTGCTGCTCCTGCTCGAGACGGGCACGCTCGCGACCTTCGCGGTCCTCGACCTGATGCTGTTCTTCCTGGCCTTCGAGACGGTGCTCATCCCGATGTACTTCCTCATCGCCCGCTGGGGCGGCGAGGGCCGGGAGCGTTCCGCGCTGCGGTTCATCGTGTACACCGTCCTCGGGTCCGTGATCATGCTGCTCGGCCTGCTCCTCATCGGCGTGAAGGCGGGCACGTTCGACATGGTGACACTGGCCACTGACAACGGGTCACATCTCAGTCACTCCACGCAGTTGACCGCCGCGCTCGCGGTCGGCCTCGGCCTCGCCGTGAAGGCCCCCATGTGGCCCCTGCACAGCTGGCTGCCCGACGCCCACACCGCCGCACCGACCGTCGGCTCGGTGCTGCTGGCCGGCGTGCTGCTGAAGATGGGCACCTACGGCATGGTGCGCATCCTGCTGCCCGAGACCCCCGGGGGCATGCACACCTACGCGCCCTACCTGGCCGCGTTCGCCGTCGTCGGCATCATCTACGGCTCGCTCGCCTGCCTCGCGCTCGCCCGGCAGGGCAACGGCGGCGACCTCAAACGCCTGATCGCCTACTCGTCCGTCGGCCACATGGGCTTCGTGCTGCTCGGCATCGCCACCCTCACCGCGACCGGCGTCAACGGCGCCCTGTTCGCCAACGTCGCCCACGGCCTCATCACCGGCCTGCTGTTCTTCCTCGTCGGCGCCGTCAAGGACCGCTACGGCTCCAGCGACCTCGACCAGCTCGCCGGACGCACCGGCGCCGCCCTCTACGGCCGCGCCCCGCGGCTCGGCGGGCTGCTGGCGTTCGGCGCCGTCGCCTCGCTCGGGCTGCCCGGCCTCGCCGGCTTCTGGGGCGAGATGCTCGCCATGTTCGGGTCGTTCAAGCCCGCCGCGGACCTCAGCCGCCCGGCCTACCTGACCTTCACCGCGATCGCCGCGTTCGGCACCCTGCTGACCGCCGCCTACCTGCTGACCGTGGTCCGCCGGGTGTGCATGGGCGACCGGGACACCGCCGACGCGACGCCCGCGCTCGCCGACGTCCGCGGCTACGAGTTCGCCGCCTGGACGCCGCTGGCCGCCCTCACCGTCGTCGCCGGCCTGTGGCCCGCCGTCCTGCTCGGCCTCACCGAACCCGCCGTGCGCGCCCTGCTCGGAGGCAACTGATGCCCTCGCTCGTGCAGTCCGTCGACTGGGTGGCCCTCACACCGGTGGTGATCCCGGCCGCGCTGGCCCTCGCGGTCCTCGTCGCCGACCTGTTCCTGCCGCCCGCCCGCAAGGCCCTGCTCGGCTGGCTGACCGCCGCCGGGCTGCTGGCCGCCGGGCTCACCCTGATCCCGCTCCGCGACGGCCACCGCAGCACCTTCTGCCAGACCCCCGGCGCGTCCTGCTCCTACGCCGCCGACCACTTCGCGCTGGTGATCCAGGCGCTGGTGCTCGGCGGCGCGCTGCTCACCGCGCTGCTGTCGCTGGCCACCGGCACCACGGACGCCACCGACGAGCTGCCCGGCGGCGAGTACTGGTTCCTGCTGCTGTCCTCGGCCGCCGGCGGCGCCCTGCTGCCCGCCTCCCGCGACCTCATCACGCTCGTCGTGGCGCTGGAGGTCACCACGCTGCCCGCCTTCGCGCTCGTCGCGCTGCGCCGCGGCGACCGGCTGGCCAGCGAGGCCGCCCTGAAGTTCTTCCTGTCCTCGGTCGTCGCCACCGCCGTGTCGCTGCTCGGCATCAGCTTCGTCTACGCCGCCACCGGCACCGTCAACCTGGCGGGCGTCGCCCACGGCCTGACCACCGCGCCCGGCCAGCTGGAGCACCTCGCGAAGGCCGGCGTCGCGCTCACCCTGGTCGGCTTCGCCTTCAAGCTGGCGGCCGCGCCCTTCCACTTCTGGGTGCCCGACACCTACGCGGGCGCGCCGCTGCCCGTCGCCGCCTACCTGTCGGTGGTCGGCAAGTCGGCCGGCTTCTCCGGCCTGATCCTGCTGACGGTCATCGCGTTCCGCCCCTATGACGACGTGTGGGGCCCGGCGCTCGGCGTGCTCGCCGCCCTCACCATGACGGTCGGCAACGTCGGCGCCCTGCGGCAGCGGCCCGGGGCCGACCGCAGCGCCGTCCGGCTGCTCGCCTGGTCGTCCATCGGCCAGGCCGGTTACCTGCTGGTGCCGATGGCCGCCGCCGCGTCCGCCGCCGACCCGGCGCACGAGATCGGCACGACCGTCGCGTACGCGCTGATGTACGGGGTGGTGAACCTCGGCGCGTTCGCGGTCGCCGCTCTCGTGACCCGCGGCGCCCCGCGCGGCCGGCTCACCGACTACCGCGGGCTGTACGCCCGCCGTCCGGCGGCCGCCCTCGCCCTCGCCTTCTTCCTGCTGTGCCTGGCCGGCCTGCCGCCGGGCGTCATCGGGCTGTTCGCCAAGGTCGCCGTGTTCTCCTCCGCGGTCGGCGCCCAGCACGGCTGGCTCGCCGTCATCATGGCCGTCAACGTCGTGATCGCCCTGGTGTACTACGTCCGGTGGACCGCCCTGCTGTTCACCCGTACGGAAGCGGACGCCGCCCCGGCGGGCCTGGCGCCCGCCGCCGAAGGCCCCTCCGCGACCGGCCCCGCGGCCGTACAGGGCCCTGCCGCGGCCGCCGGGACGCCCGTCGCGCTCGCCGTCGCCATCGCCCTCACCGCCGTCGCGGGCATCGCCCTGTCCGGGGCACCGCAGCTCGTCCTGCGCTACGCGCAGGGCACGCTGCTGTGATCCGGCGGTACCGTCGTGGCGATCGGCGACACCCGGGACCGGCGAGGTGGTCGCGCAGCGTGCGCACAAGGGAACTAACGGCGCTCGGGTGGCGTTGACCAAGGCAAAAGGTTCTCCTGAAGGGGGAGGTACCCCCGCAGCACACCTTGGAGGGCGCACCGTGCACAGCCGGCACAACGGGTTGAAGACCGCCGTACTTCTCGGCCTTCTGTCAGCGTTCATCCTGTTCATCGGCAGCCTGTTCGGCCGGACGGGACTGATCATCGCGCTCGTCGTCGCCCTGGCCACCAACGCGTACGCCTACTGGAACAGCGACAAGCTGGCGCTCAGGGCAATGCGCGCCCGGCCGGTCAGCGAGTTCGAGGCGCCGGAGCTGTACCGGATCGTCCGCGAGCTCTCCACCAGCGCACGCCAGCCGATGCCGCGGCTGTACATATCGCCCACGGACGCGCCCAACGCCTTCGCGACCGGGCGCAACCCGCGCAACGCCGCGGTCTGCTGCACCTCCGGCATCCTCGCCATCCTCGACGAGCGGGAACTGCGGGGCGTCCTCGGCCACGAACTGAGCCACGTCTACAACCGGGACATCCTCATCTCCTCGGTTGCCGGCGCGCTCGCCTCGGCGATCGTCTTCCTGGCCCAGTTCGCGATCTTCCTTCCGATCGGCCGCTCCGACGACGACGAGGGCCCCGGCATCATCGGCGCACTCCTGCTGGTGATCCTCGGCCCGATCGCTGCCTCCCTCATCCAGCTGGCCGTCTCCCGATCCCGGGAGTACGAGGCCGACGCGTCCGGGGCCCGCCTCACCGGCGACCCGCTCGCGCTGGCCTCGGCACTGCACAAGCTGGAGGCGGGTACCAAGCAGCTGCCGCTGCAGCCCCGCCCGGAGCTGGAGACCACCAGCCACCTGATGATCGCCAACCCGTTCCGCCCCGGCGACGTCTCGCGACTGTTCTCCACGCACCCGCCCATGGCCGATCGCATCAAGCGACTCCAGGAAATGGCAGGGCCGACACGATGAAGACGATCCTCAACATCATCTGGCTGGTGCTGTGCGGCCTGTGGATGTGCCTGGGCTACTTCCTCGCCGGGCTGATCCTGTGCATCACCATCATCGGCATCCCGTTCGGCATCGCGGCGTTCCGCATCGGCGTGTACGCGCTCTGGCCGTTCGGCTACACCGCGGTCGACCGCCGGGACGCCGGCGCGGGCTCGCTCGTCGGCAACGTGCTGTGGGTGATCCTCGCCGGCTGGTGGCTGGCCCTCGGGCACATCTTCACCGGCATCGCCCTGTGCCTCACCATCATCGGGATCCCGTTCGGCATCGCGAACTTCAAGCTGATCCCGCTGTCGCTGATGCCGCTGGGCAAGGAGATCGTGCCGAGCGATCGCCCGTTCGCCACGCGCTGAGCGGCGGTCCCCACGCCCCGGTTCAGGCGTCGCCGCAGATGCGCGAGGATGGCTGCGAGCCGCGGTTCCCCCGCCGCGGCCGCGACCTCTAGGAGATGGCGATGAGCCTGCAAGTCGGCGACAGGGCACCGGACTTCACCCTCCCCGACCAGTCGGGGACGCCGGTCACGCTCAGCGAGAGGCTGTCCGGCAAGGTCGTGGTGCTGTACTTCTACCCCAAGGACAACACCCGCGGCTGCACCGCGGAGGCGTGCAGCTTCCGCGACGGCTACGAGAGCTTCACCGACGCCGGCGCCGAGGTGATCGGGGTCAGCTCCGACACCGTCGAGTCGCACGAGAAGTTCGCCGGCCGCCACGAACTGCCCTTCACGCTGCTGTCCGACAAGGACCGCGCGGTGCGCAAGCAGTACGGCGCCACCACCCTCGGCGTCATGCCCGGGCGCATCACCTACGTCATCGACGGCGAGGGCGTGATCCGGCACGTCTTCTCGTCCATGACGAACATCGGCGCCCACGTGGACGACGCGCTGCGCGTCGTCAAGGAGCTCACCGCCGCGTGACACCGCCCGAGCGGGCACCCGCGCGGGCGCCGGTTCTCGTGCGGGTCTCCGCGCCCGGGGCGGTGGCGAGCCGCCGCCCCGGGGACCGCGTCACCGGTAGTTGACGAACTGGAGGGCGAAGTCCAGATCCTTGCCCTTCAGTAGCGCCTGGACGGCCTGGAGGTCGTCCCGGCTCTTCGAGCTGACCCGCAGCTCGTCGCCCTGGACCTGGGCCTTGACGCCCTTCGGGCCCTCGTCGCGGATGATCTTCGCGACCTTCTTCGCGTTCTCCTGGGAGATGCCCTCCTCGATGGACGCGAAGATCTTGTACTCCTTGCCCGAGAGCTGCGGTTCGCCCGCGTCCAGCGCCTTCAGCGAGATGCCGCGCTTGACGAGCTTGGTCTCGAAGACGTCGAGGATCGCCTTCACGCGCTCCTCGGAGTTCGCCTCCATCAGGATCTTCTCGCCCGACCACGAGATCGACGCCCCGACGTTCTTGAAGTCGTACCGCTGGGAGATCTCCTTGGCGGCCTGGTTGAGGGCGTTGTCGACCTCCTGCCGCTCGACCTTCGAGACGATGTCGAAACTGGAGTCGGCCATGTTCAGTGGGCTCCTTGGCTGTGTTCCCTGTGTTCCCTGCTACTTCTCCGGCGCCGGCACCAGCGCGCCGGCCGCGGCCCCGCCCCCGGTCTCCCGGACCCGGCGCCGCCACCCCGAAGCCTAGCCACCCGCCCCCCGCGAAGCCCTGATCAATCCGGTGGCGAACCACCCCCGCGCATCGGGTATCGTTTACGTCGTCGCCACGGAGCGGGGCCCTGAGGGCCGCTTCCAAGGCGTCATCCCATGGCGGTATGCCCGAGTGGCCAATGGGAGCGGACTGTAAATCCGTCGGCTTAGCCTACCGTGGTTCGAATCCACGTGCCGCCACATGGTAGAGGGAAACCCTCTTCGACCAGCAGGAATGCTGGATCGGGGAGGGTTTTTCCGTTGGCGTGGCGAGCGTGGTGGGGGGCCGCGGCGAATCGCGGGCCCGGGGCCGGCGAGGGCCGGGTGCGGCGGGGCGCTCGGGTCGCAGGACCGGGCCGGGCGTCGCACGCTTGAGGCATGAGTGAGCCCACGTCGCCGGAGGAGGCGCAGGACGTGCGACCGGAGCCGGAGCCGGAGCCCGAGCCGGCAGCGGCCCAGCCCGTGGCCGCGGAGGGGCCCGGGGTGCCTCCGCCGGGCGGTCACCACCTCACTCCGCCGCCCCGGCGCAAGTGGCCGTGGGTGGTGGGTCTGCTGGCGCTGCTGATCGTCGGCGCCATCACGGCGCTCGCCGTGAGCGCCAACCACCAGGCCACCCAGTCCGTCACCGTGCGGTACTCCGTCACCGGCACCGCGCACTCCGTGGGCATCGCGTACTCCACGTACGACAACCAGGTCATCTCCCAGACCAAGGTGACTGCGGCGACGCTGCCCTGGAACAAGGTGATCACCACCGACGGCTTCACCCACGGCGGCGCCCTGACCGTGACGCTGGGCGCGTCCGGCGGCACCGCGAGCTGCACCGTCGTCGCCGACGGCAAGACGTACACCGCGACCGCGTCCGGCCCGCACTCCGCGGCCCAGTGCAGGGGCTTCTGAGCCGGCGGCCGGGACGCTGCGCCGGGTCCCCGGCGCGTCCCCGGCGCGTCTCCGGAACTCCGACGCCCCCGCGCCTCCCCGCGGAACGCGGCACTCTGCGCAGATTGGCGTATGGCCCCCGTCCCCGCGCGGGTGCATGGTGGCCCCATACCCCCCTCGCAGCGCCCCGCCGCGCCCCCGTCGGCGGGGCGCACCTCTGCCCGCCACCGGGCCCCGGACGTGCCGGCCGCTCCCGGCGCCGCACCCTTCCGGCCGGGCGGTTCCCCCGCACCAGGGCGCTCCTGACGTGCGGTCGGACGGCGACGTCGCCGGGGGACCCGCGCGACCACGCCTGGTGCCGGAGGACGTTCCGTGCGGCACGGGGCTCAGAGGCGTGGCTGCTATGTTCGGCCGGACGATGAAGTGATCACGCGCGCGAGGAGATCTCATGCGGTATCGCCCGCTGGGCCGCAGCGGCCTGCAGGTGTCGGAGATCGGGTACGGGGCCTGGGGGGTCGGGGCGTCCGCCTGGGTGGGGGCCAGCGAGGACGAGTCGCTGCGGGCGCTGCACCGCGCGCTGGACCTCGGGGTGAACCTCATCGACACCGCCCGGGGTTACGGGGAGAGCGAGCGGATCGTGGGCCGCGCGGTCCGCGAGCGCGCGGGGCGCGACGAGGAGGTGCTGGTCGCCACCAAGGTGCCGCCGCTCAACGGGATCTGGCCCGCGCCGGACGGCGTCGACCCGGCCGACGCGTTCCCCGGCACGCACATCCGCGAGAGCCTGGGCACGAGCCTGCGGGCCGCCGGGCTGGACCACTTCGACGTGCTGCAGTTCCACGTGTGGAGCGACGAGTGGGTGGGCCGCGGCGACTGGCTGGAGACGGTCGCCGACCTCAAACAGCAGGGCCTGATCCGGCTGTTCGGGGTGTCGATCAACGACCACCAGCCGGACAACGCGCTGGCCCTCGTCCGCAGCGGCGTCGTCGACACCGTGCAGGTCATCTACAACATCTTCGACCAGGCGCCCGCCGACGCGCTGTTCGGCGCCTGCCAGGAGCACGGCGTGGGCGTCATCGTGCGGGTCGCCCTCGACGAGGGCGGCCTGACCGGGGCCGTGAAGGCCGGCACCACGTTCCCCGAAGGGGACTTCCGCAACCGGTACTTCGAGGGCGACCGGCCCGCCCAGGTGGAGGCGCACGTCGACGCGCTGACCGCCGACCTGGGCATCACCACCGCCGAACTGCCCGGGACGGCCCTGCGGTTCGTGCTCAGCGCACCCGCGGTCTCCACGGTGATCCCCGGCATGCGCACCGTCCGCAACGTCGAGCGCAACACCGCCGTCAGCGACGGCGTCCCGCTCGACGCGGACCGCCTCGCCCTGCTCGCGAAGCACCGCTGGCAGCGCAACTTCTACCAGTGAGCACCACCGGCGCGTTCACCGGGCGACCCGCGCCCCGTGAACGCGCCGGAGAGCCGCGCCCGGTGAACGCGCCGGGGGACCCGCGGCCGGCCCGCCCCCGCCGAGGGCTGCGGCTCAGCCGCCCGTCGCCGCCCGTACCGCCTCGTCGATCGGGGTGTCGCCGGAGACCAGCTCCAGCGTCAGCCCGGCGGTGGCCGGCGTGTCCAGCAGCGTCATCAGCGTCGCGGCGACGTCGTCGCGCGGGACGCTGCCGCGGGTGACACCGGGCGCCAGCCGCACACGGCCGGTGCCCGCGTCGTCGAGCAGCCCGCCGGGCCGCAGCACCGTCCAGTCCAGGCCGGACCGGGCGCGGATCGCGTCGTCGGCGGCGCCCTTGGCGCGCAGGTAGATGCCGAGCGTCTCGTCCGCGTGCTCCGCCTGGGCGTCCGCGCCCATGGACGACACGATGACGTAGCGGCGCACGCCCGCCCGCTCGGCGGCGTCGGCCAGCAGCACGGCCGCCTCCAGGTCCACCGTCTGCTTGCGGGCGTTGCCGCTGCCGGGGCCCGCGCCGGCCGCGAACACCGCCGCGTCCGCGCCCCGCAGCACCTCCGCGACCTGGTCGACGCTCGCCGACTCCAGGTCGAGCACCACGGGTTCCGCGCCCGCCGTCCTGAGGTCGTCCGCCTGGGCCGGGTTGCGGATCAGCCCGACGGCGCTGTCGCCGCGCGCCGTGAGCAACCGCTCCAGCCGCAGCGCGATCTGTCCGTGTCCACCTGCGATCACCGTACGCATGGCGCGACGCTACGCCTCGCGGTGCGACTGGCGTGGGAGGTCGAGCGGCGTCTCGCCGGCCGAGTCGCAGTACTCGCGCACCGCGCTCGTGCGCGAGACGACCCGGCCGCGGTGGATGACGATCCGGCTGTAGCCCAGCGAGAGCACCGCGGCCACGCTCTCGCCGCGCACCGCGAGCAGCTCGGCGGGGAAGCCGGCCTCGACGCGGACGTCGGGCAGGCCGAGTGCGGCCCGCGCCTGACCGCTGATCAGGTCGTAGGACCGGACCGGTCCGCAGGCGCCGTGCGAGGCGAGCAGGAACGCGGCCTCCATCGGGTCCCCGCGGCCCACCGGGTTGCTCAGGTCACCCAGCGCGCCGCTGCCGGCGCACACCCGCACGCCGGCCGCGCGCAGCGTCCGCACCGGCGCGACCCCGCCGCGCCCCAGCACCGCGCAGCCGCCCTGCGGCAGCGCGGCCACCGTGACACCGGCCGCGGCCAGCCGCTCGGCCGCGGTGGCGACCACCTGCGCCGGCAGCCCGCCCAGTCCGTGGCAGGGCCCGAGCACGACGCCAGGCCGCATCCCGCCGGCCATCGCCGCGAGCCGGGCCAGCCGCGCCGGGTCGTCGGCCGCGGTGTGCAGGTCGACCGGCACGCCGAACTCCGCGGCCAGCGACAGCACCGCCTCCGCGTAGCCGCTCGGGTCCGGGTCGAGGTCGGGGCAGCCGCCGGCCGCGGTCGCGCCCATCTTCAGCGCGTCGCGGAGCATCGCGTACCCGTCGGCGCCCGCCGTGCCGGTGAGCAGGCGCGGGGCGGCGACCACCTGGACGTCGACCAGGCCGCGCAGGGACCGGCGGGCGGCGAGTACCGCCTCCAGGTCCTGCAGGCCCTGCACGTCGCCGATCCGCACGTGCGAGCGGACCGCGGTGGCGCCGTGGCCGAGCTGCAGCAGGGCCGCCTCGACCGCGCGGCGCTGCACGTCCTCCGGGTCGCCGGACGGCGGCCCGCCCGCGGTCAGCGCCAGGTCGAGGTGGGCGTGGGGTTCGGCGGGGGCGGGCAGCAGCAGATAGCCGCGCAGGTCGATCCGGGACCCCTGGGGTGACGGGGCCGCGCCGCCCCGGCCGGCCGCCGGCGCGAGGCTGCCCGCGGTGCCGACCGCCTCGATCCGCGGCCCGCTGAGCCGTACGTCCACGGTCCGGCCGTCGAGGAGCCGGGCCCCGCACAGCAGCACGGTGGCCGTGTCCTCGGCGGTCTCGTGCCGGCTGTCACGGGGGCTGTCGGTCATCGCGCTCCTCCGGTGCGGGCAAGCGGGCGAAGCGGGTGTGGCCGGCGGGGCGGGAGTGGCGGGCGCCGCCGCGCGGCAAGATCACGCGTGCCGAGCCTAGGACGCGGCACCGCGACTGCCCGGTACGACCCGGAAGGTGTTGATTAGTCGTACCGGCGCGGGGGTGGACGGGGGTGCGGAGGCGGCGGTCCGGCGGGTCCGGGCGGGCCCCGGAGGGTGTCCGCGGGGTGTCCGAGGGGCCCGATGTGCCCTGGCGGATACGGATTTCACGTATCGCTGCGGACCGTGTAATGTCTTCCTCGCTCGCCCCAATAGCTCAGTCGGTAGAGCGTCTCCATGGTAAGGAGAAGGTCTACGGTTCGATTCCGTATTGGGGCTCTGATGGATCGGTTCCCCGCCGTCGTGGCGGGGGCCAGTTCATCGAAGCGGCGTAGCTCAGTCGGTAGAGCAAGCGGCTCATAATCGCTGTGTCACCGGTTCAAGTCCGGTCGCCGCTACTCTCCGTAGCCGATTGCGGGTTCGGTCCCTCGATCGGCTACTATTCCTGTGTTCATTACACCCGTTCGTCAAGGAGCACTCACGTGGCCGCCACCGACGTCCGCCCGAAGATCACGCTGGCCTGCGTGGAGTGCAAGGAGCGGAACTACATCACCAAGAAGAACCGGCGTAACGACCCGGACCGCCTGGAGATGAAGAAGCACTGCCCGCGTTGCAACGCGCACACCGCGCACCGCGAGACGCGCTGACCCTCCTCACCCACGCTGCCGTAGTACGCCGGTTCGGCCATCGTGCTCCGCACGGGTGTCGTTGACGTACCCGCCAGGCCCTAGCTCCATCGCGAGGCCGTTCCCGTGTCAGACACCGGGGACGGCCTCGTGGCATGGTGCGCTGAGTCCTTTCCGCCGGCGCCCGCCGGTGACGTTTTTCCGCACCG
Source organism: Actinacidiphila rubida (assembly GCF_900110255.1). Taxonomy (GTDB): domain Bacteria; phylum Actinomycetota; class Actinomycetes; order Streptomycetales; family Streptomycetaceae; genus Actinacidiphila; species Actinacidiphila rubida. The sequence goes on along the minus strand of NZ_FODD01000018.1, from coordinate 45,699 downwards.
GAGGTGCCGATGGCTCTGGACCAGTCCTTCGTCGGGCGGAGTTATCCGCCCACCGACGCCTACGAGGTGGGCCGGGAGAAGATCCGCGAGTTCGCCGAGGCGATCGGTGACGCGAATCCCGCGTACACCGACCCCGAGGCGGCCCGTGCGCTCGGTCACCCCGACGTCATCGCCCCGCCGACCTTCCCGTTCGCGATCACCTTCAAGGCGGCGGGCGTCGTCGTGCAGGATCCCGAGCTGGGGCTGGACTACAGCCGTGTGGTGCACGGAGACCAGAAGTTCGCCTACACCCGCCCGGTGCGGGCCGGCGACCGGCTGACCGTCACCTCCACGATCGAGGCCGTCAAGTCGATGGCGGGCAACGAGATCCTGGACGTCCGCGGCGAGGTCCACGACGAGACGGGCGCGCACGTGGTGACCGCGTGGACGAAGCTGGTCGCGCGCGGCGCGGACGCGCAGCGCGACGGCGGGGAGGCGTGATGGCGGCGGGAATCGCTTACGACGACGTCGAGGTCGGCACCGAACTGCCGCCGCAGAGCTTCCCGGTGACGCGCGCCACACTGGTCCGCTACGCGGGCGCGTCCGGGGACTTCAACCCGATCCACTGGAACGAGAAGTTCGCCCGCGAGGTCGGCCTGCCCGACGTCATCGCGCACGGCATGTTCACCATGGCGTCGGCGATCCGCGTGGTGACCGACTGGGCCGGCGACCCGGCCGCGGTGGTCGAGTACGGCGTCCGGTTCACCAAGCCCGTGGTCGTGCCGAACGACGAGAAGGGCACGGTGGTCGAGGTGAGCGCGAAGGTCGCCGCCAAGCTGGACGACCACCAGGTCCGGGTGGACCTGGTCGCGACCTGCGCCGGCCAGAAGGTGCTGGGCATGTCGCGCGCGGTCGTCCGTCTGGCCTGAGTGTCGTCCGCCCGGCCTGAGGCCCGCGCACGACGACCGAGACAGTGAACGTAAGGGGCGTCCCACCTGGTGGGGCGCCCCTTACGTATCCGCCCGCGCGTCGCGGCCCGCACGTATCGGCCCGCATGCCGCGGCTGCGTCCGGCGGCACCCGCCGTTCCGGCCTCGCCCGACCCTGCCCGGCCCTCGCCCCGGCCGCCCGCTTGACTAGGTAGTGATTGGCCACTAACTTATGAGTCATGGCAAGGATGAGTGCGGAGGAGCGGCGCGAGAGCGTCATCCGTGCGGCGATGAGCGAGTTCGCCCACGGCGGGTACAACGGCACGTCCACCGAGGCGATCGCGCGCCGCGTGGGTGTGTCCCAGCCGTATCTGTTCCGGCTCTTCCCCAACAAGCAGGCGATCTTCCTGGCGGCGGCGCAGTACTGCATCACCATCACCCGCGAGGCGTTCGCCAAGGCGGCGGAGGGGCTGCCGCCCGAGGAGCGGCTGGGGGCCATGGCCGCCGCCTACCAGGCGCTGATCCACGACGACCCCGAGCGCCTGCTGATGCAGATGCAGGTCTACGTGGCGGTGGCCGCGGCCGAGGCCGAGGGGGACCGCGAGTTCGGCGAGGTCATCCGCCGCTCCTGGCAGGAGCTGTGGGACACCGTCCACCTGGAGCTGGGGGCCGACATCGACGAGACGACGACCTTCCTCGCCTACGGGATGCTCGTGAACACGCTGGTCAGCCTGGGTTTCCCGGCGGGCCACCGGAACTGGGAGGGGTTCTACGAGGTGGCGCGGCCCGAGTGAGCCGCGCCGGGCCCGTGTGCGGGCTTCTTCATGCGCGACAAAGTTAGTCATCAATAACTAACTCAGGGGAAACGATGAACGAGCAAGCAGTACGACGCCGGGGTTCCGCCGGCTGGGCCCTGGCCATCACCAGCGTCGCCGGCTTCATGGCGGCCCTCGACAACCTCGTGGTCACCACCGCGCTCCCGTCCATCCGCAAGGACCTCGGGGGAGCGCTGTCCGACCTCGAGTGGACCGTCAACGCCTACACCCTGACCTTCGCGGTGCTCCTGATGTTCGGCGCGGCCCTCGGCGACCGGTTCGGCCGCCGCCGGATGTTCGTCGCCGGCCTGACGATCTTCACCGGCGCGTCCGCGGCCGCGGCCCTGGCGCCCGGGATCAACGAACTCATCGCGGCCCGTGCGGTGCAGGGCGTCGGCGCGGCCGTCATGATGCCGCTGACCCTCACCCTGCTGAGCGCGGCCGTGCCCGCCGAGCGCCGCGGCGCCGCGATCGGCATCTGGGGCGCCGCCACCGGACTGGCCGTCGCCAGCGGCCCGCTCATCGGCGGCAGCCTCACCCAGCACCTGTCCTGGCAGTGGATCTTCTGGCTGAACGTGCCGCTGGGCGTCGCCCTGATCCCGCTCGCGCGGCTGCGGCTCGCCGAGTCGACCGCGCCCGGCGCCCGGCTGGACGGCCGCGGCACCGCCCTGATCAGCCTCGGCCTGTTCGGCATCGTCTTCGCCCTGGTCAACGCCACCGAGCACGGCTGGACCAGCGCCCGCGTGCTGTCCGGGCTGATCGGCGGCGCGGTCCTGGTCGCCGCGTTCATCCGCCACGGCGTCGTCGCGGAACGGCCCATGCTGCCGATGCGGCTGTTCCGCGGCCGGGCGTTCGCCGGCATCAACGTGGCGAGCATGCTGATGTTCACCGGCATGTTCGGCTCGATCTTCCTGCTCAGCCAGTTCCTGCAGAACGTCGTCGGCTACTCGCCCACCGAGGCGGGACTGCGGATGCTGCCGTGGACCGGCATGCCGATGATCGTCGCGCCCATCGCCGGCTACCTCTCGGACCGGATCGGCGGCCGGCCGGTCGTCGCGGCCGGACTCGCGCTGCAGGCCCTCGGCCTCGCCTGGTTCGGGGTGATCCTCTCGCCCGACGTGTCCTACGCCGCGCAGCTGCCCGCGCTCATCATCAGCGGGACGGGTATGGCGCTGTTCATCGCGCCGGCCGCGAACATGGTGCTGGGCAGCGTCCGCACCTCCGAGCAGGGCATCGCCTCCGGGGCGAACAACGCGCTGCGCGAGGTGGGCGGGGCGCTGGGCATCGCCGTGCTGGGCTCGATCTTCTCCGCGAACGGCGGATACGGCAGCCCGGCCGCGTTCGTCTCCGGACTGACGCCGGCGCTGTGGGTCGGCGCCGGGCTGCTGGCCGCCGGGGTGGGCGCGGCGCTGATCATCCCCGGGCGCAAGGCGCAGTCCGTCCAGGGGGACACGGCCGGTCCCGGCCGCCCGTCCGACACGGCCGTCACGTCCGCCGCCCGCCCGTCCGCCGGGCCCGTCCGCCGGGTCGACGCCGCTCGCCGATGAGCCGGAGGCCCCGGGGGCGCCGTCGCGGAACCGTGGCCGCCGCACCCGCCGAAAGGCGGGCGCGGCGGCCACGGTTCCCGCACGCGCGAGCCGGGACCGGTGGGCGGCGCTACTCCGCGCGGTGCGGGTTGCGGCGGACCGCGAGGATCGCCAGATCGTCCTGCTGGGTGCCCTCGGTGAAGGCGCGGATGTCGTCGGCGAGGGTGTCGGTGAGGCGGTCCGCGGTGATGTCGGGGCGATCGGCGAGGCGCGACTCCAGCGGATAGAACGCGCCGTCGGGCGAACGGGCCTCGGTCACGCCGTCGGTGCACAGCAGCAGGGTCGCGCCGGCGGGGAACGCGAACCAGGTCACCCTGCGGGGCTCGGCGGCCAGGTCGGCGAGGCCGAGGGGCACGTGCTCGTCGTCCGCGCCGACGGTGTCGACGGTGCCGGCGGAGCCGTCGTGCAGGAGGTAGGGCGGGATGTGGCCGCAGGCGACGACCTGCGTGTCGAGGCCCCCGTCCACGCCCAGGACCAGCGCGGTGACGAACCGTTCGGGCTCGCCCCGTCCACCGGCGTCCGCGTTGTGGCGCACGACCGCCGCCTCCAGGGCGTCGACCAGCGAGGTCATCGTCGCCTCGCGGTGCGCGGCCTCGCGGAACGCGCCCACCACCTCGATGGCCATGCCGATGGCGGCGAGTCCCTTGCCCTGGACGTCGCCGATGAGCACCCGGGTGCCCCACGGGGTCGCCGCCACGTCGTAGATGTCGCCGCCGACGAGCTTGTCCTGCTGCAGCGGCTCGTACAGGCCGTCCACGAGGACGTCGTCGGTGAGCAGCGGCAGCGGCCGCAGGATCTGCCGCTGCATCGCGGCCGCGGTGGACCGCAGGCTGACCAGCGCCTCCTCGCGGGCGACCCGCATCCGGGCGCCCTGGACGGCCAGCGCGCCGAAGGCGACCGCGAACAGCCCCAGGACCACCCGGTTCCCGACGGTCTCCCCGGACTGGAGGATCGCGGGGACGATGACGACGGCGCAGACCCAGGCGGAGACCAGCGCCGTCTGGCGCGGGGTGCACAGTGCGGCGGCGAACGCCGGCAGGAAGACCAGCAGGCCCAGCAGGAGCACTTCGGTGCTGGTCAGCAGGACCAGGGCGAGCGCGACCGCGGTGCTCCCCACCGTCGTCCACACGACGGTGCGGGTGGACGGCGTCCTGAGGGCGGTGACCTCGTCACCCTCTCCGCCGTCCGTGCCGCCGGCCCCGCCTCGCGCCGAGGGCGGGACTGCGCGCGAGGGACGGACCATGCGGGCATCTTCCACGGGCGCTCGCCGTGCCGCGCGGGAGGCTGGCCGCGGTCCGCGGCCAAGTGGGCCCGTACGAGTGGCCCGGGCCGGACGGCCGCCCCGTGGCAGGGGACCGCCCGGCCCGGGCGGGGCGGTCAGCGGACGTCGTAGGCCCGGGTGACGGTCTGCGTGACCGAGTTGTGGCGGGAGTCGGTGAGGGTGGTCCTCAACGTGACCTGGTCACCGGAGGCACCGGTGTGGTCGAGCAGGGCCGTCCACCTGCCGTGCTCCTGCCGGGTCGGCGCCTGGAACCAGGTGGTTCCTCCGTCGTAGGAGTACGACAGCGAGGCCGCGGTGAGGGCGCCCGGCGTGTACCCGGCGTGGCCCTCGGCCGACAGGCCGATCGTGACGTCGCTCCGCGCGGCCAGCGTGTTCATGCCGTCCACCGGCAGGTCGTACGCGGGGAAGAGGAGCGGCAGGCCGCGGGAGTAGACGTCCGGCTCCAGGCGGGAGCGGAAGCTCCAGCTGGTCGTGACACCGGTCGAGCGCAGCCAGTTCCGGTCCGAGCTCGGGATCTTGGACAGGTACTGGGTGAGCTCGTACGCGGAGTCCTCGGCCGGCACCGTGAACACGTCGTACGGGTAGGCGCTGCTGCCGATCAGCTCTCCGTCGCGCCTCAGCTCCAGGCGGCCGAGGTCGCCGAACGACCCGCCGGAGGACCAGTGGTCACCGGAGGAGTCGAGCCAGAGCGCGTCCTGGAAGCCCATCAGATCGCCCTGCCGCTCGGCGGCCAGCGCCGGCTTGCCGTCGGCGTCGCGCGGCGCCGCCGGCCGCAGCACCCCGCGGTACCACTCCTCCGCACGCCGCTCCCCGGGCCGGTACGTGCGGTCCCGGTCGCCCATGTACGCGGCGAACGGGAAGCTGGTCATCGCCCCGTGCGACCAGGCGTCGCCGCCGGTCGTGTAGTAGGCGGTGCGGGTCCCGGGCGCGTGGACCGGGTCGAACAGGCCCACGGTGATGCTGGTGCCGGGGTTCGCGGTGGGAACGAGGAACAGGCCGTCGGCGTAGTCGGCCTCCTTGCCGAGGGCGTACCACTTCTCGGTGACCTGGGCCAGCGCGGCGTCGTGCGGCCGGTAGACCTGTGCGGACCGCAGCGGGCCCTGGGTCGGGAACGAGAGGTTGTAGACGTAGGACGAGCCGTTCCCGGAACCGGTGGCGCGCCACGTGGGCCGGAACTCGAAGGTGCCGGTGCGGGCCCGCCCGTCGACGGCGGCGAAGAAGTCCCGCACGCCGCTGCCTGCCGTCAGCGAGCCGCTCAGCTGCCAGGTGTCGTCCCAGGTGCGGGAGTAGCTGAAGGTGGTGTGGGTCGGGGTCGAGGGGCGCTCGGTGCGCACGCTCAGCCGGTGCGCCAGCCGGGCGTCGAGGACGACGGTGGTGTCCCCGGTGATCCGCAGCTGGGGGCGCGCGAGGTAGCTGACCGACGCGGCCGCGTGGTCCGCGCCGTAGGTGCCGACGAACGCGGAGAGCGCGTAGTCGCCCGGCCGCACCCGGTACGTCTGCTCGGCCGCGCCCTGGTTGCCGCGGCGTTCGCCCTTGGCGGTGTCGAGGCTGACCAGGTCCACGGAGGACGCGCCCGTCGCGGGCAGGCCGTCGCGGTCGACCAGCTTGACGTGGAGGGTGACCGTCTCCGGCTGGACGTAGAGCGTGACCGGCACGGAGACGTGCACGGTGCCGCCGGTGGCCATGACGCGGCCGGTCACCGCGCCGTACTGGGCGGCCCGCAGACGGGCGGCGGGATCGATCCGCACCGGCACCCGGACCGTGGCCCCGGCCGGAACCGTCACCTCGTTCCGCTCCGGGGCGATGACGCCGGAGCGGACGTCGCTTCCGTCGTTGCCGTGCACGTCGGCGACCCTGAGGGCCAGGGTCACGTCGCGGGTGGCGGTGTTGGTGAAGGGCACCTGCACGGTGGTGCGGTCGGCGGTGTCCTGCGGCCAGTCGTAACTGCCGCCCTGGACGGCGGGAGCGGACAGCACCGTCTGGTGCACCGCCGCTGCCACGTCGAGGACCCCGGCCCCGGTCTGGTCGGCGCCCGCGACCGCGCCGCCGGTACGGGCGGAGGCGACGAGGGCGGCCTTGACCTGCTGCGCGGTCCAGTCGGGGTGGGCCTGGCGGACGACGGCCGCGGCCCCGGCGACGTGCGGGGTCGCCATGGACGTGCCGGACATCGTCCGGTACGCGTAGATGCCGCGCCCGCCCGCGCTGGCCGCCGAGATGTCCACGCCGGGCGCGGCGATCTCGGGCTTGAGGGTGTGGGTGACGGCCACCGGCCCGCGGCTGGAGAACGGCGCGGTGGTGTCGTCGGGGCCGACGGCGCCGACGGTCAGCACGCCGGGCGCGCAGCCGGGCGAGGAGACCGTCTCAGTGCCCGGACCGGAGTTGCCGGCGGCGACCACGAACAGGGTGTGCCGGTTCTGCGAGAGCTGCTCCGCGGCCTGGGCGAGCGGGTCGGAACAGTCACCGATCACGGGGTTGCCCAGGCTCATGGAGACGACGTCGGCCTGCTGGTCCACGGCCCACTGCATGCCCGCGATGATCCACGAGGTCTCGCCGGAGCCGCTGTCGTCCAGGACCTTGCCGATCAGCAGGGACGTGCCCGGGGCGACGCCCTTCTCGCGGCCGCCGCTGGCCGCACCGGAGCCGCCGACCGTGGAGGCGGTGTGCGTGCCGTGCCCCTGCCGGTCCTCGGTGTCGGCGGAGTCCGTGAAGTTCCTGGACGCGGCGATCCGGCCCACCAGGTCCGGGTGCCTGGCGTCCACGCCCGTGTCCAGCACGGCGACCTTGGTGCCGCTGCCGTCGTAGCCCTCGGCCCACGCCTGCGGCGCGCGGACCTGCCGGGTGGACTGCTCCAGCGTGGCCTCGACCTTGCCGTCCAGCCACAGCTTCTTCAGCGTGGTGGCCGAACGCGAGCGGGTGCCGGTGACGTCCTGCCAGAACGTGGCGGCGGTGGCCTTGGCGGTCCTGAGCGCGACGCCGTCCACGGCTGGCAGGCTCAGCCCCCGGGCGGCCCCGCGGGGGGCGGCGGGCGCGGCGGCCGCGACGTCCACCCCGGGCTGGTAGGTGGCGATGAGCGGCAGGCTGTCGGTGTGGGCGTCGTCGTAGCCCTGGCGGATGAGCCCGGTGACGTTGAACAGCTGTTCGTCGACCCTGCCCTCGGTGATCGCCCGGGTGGCGTCGTCGGGGTAGACGTAGAGGTCCTTGCCCAGCTGGAAGGTCTGCACGAGCGGCTGCGTACCGTCCGGGTGGGGCAGCACGGCCGCCGAGCTGCGGCCCGACGGGTCCGTGGTCACCACCACCTTGTCGCCGGTCACGAGGGTCACCGTGACCTGCTTGCCGCCCGTGGCCGCGGTGCCGGCGCCGATGACGGGGCGCTTCCCCGGAGCGCCGCCGGGCGGTGTTCCGGCCGCCCCGGACGGCGCTGCGGCGGTGAGGGCCAGAACGGCGGCGGTGGCCGCGCCCCAGCCCATGCGCGCTATCGGATGCATGGGTCTCCCTACTCGAATCCGTGAACATGCCAAGCTGGGGCTGCATCCTGGCAGGGATACGGATCACCGAGAGGGGCCCGCGCGTGGCGGGTCGGCCGCATGGCGGCACTCCGCCACGCCGCCACGTCCAGGGGCCTTCAGGGGCCTTCAGGGGCGTTCAGGCGGGACCACCGCGGATCGGGCCGCCGGCGGGAGGTCAGAGCCAGCCCGCCCGTGCGGCGTGGTAGCCGAGCTGGAGGCGCGACGCGCCGCCGGCGAGTTCCGTCAGCCGCCGCACCCGGCGTTCCACGGTGCGGATGGAGAGCCCGAGCTGGGCGGCCGCCCGCCGGTCGGAGACCCCGGCCAGCAGCAGGGCGAGGACCTCCAGCTCCTCCGCGGTCGGCCGCAGGCCGTCCTCCGGCTCCTCGCGCACCTCCCCGCCGGCCGTGAACATCGGCCGGGCGATGGCCCACTCCCGCTCGAAGAGATGGACCAGGGCGGTCAGCAGGCCGCTGCGGTGCAGCACGATCGCGCTCGGTTCGCCCCCGGAGTCCGTCGTGTCCAGCGGCACCATCGCGCGCTCCCGGTCCGAGACGACCATCTTCAGCGGCAGCGACTCCGCCATCCGCAGATCGAGACCCGCCCTGACGGCCTCGCGGACCTCCCGCACCATGTCGTGGCTGCCGAGGTACTCCCGGGCGGCCACGACCCGGAAGTCGACGCCGCGACGCAGCGCGGAACCCTCCGAGCCGTCGGTCTCCTCCCGCGGCACGGCGACGGGCGCGCCGACGAGGAAGACCAGCAGCTCCCGCTGGGCGCCGTGCTGCAGCTGGTGGAACCGGTGGGCGACCTGCTCCACGCCGACCACCACCTCCACCAGGCCGGCCGCGGTGTGCATGGCGGTGCCGCGGTACTGCTCGGCCACCTGCGCGTACGCCGTCTCCGCCTGGCTGAGGGCGTTGCGCTGCCGCACGAGTACCGGGGCGAGGGCCACCGACGGCGGCGTGAGCCGGTAGCGGGCCGGGGCCGGCCCGGCCTCGGGTCCGCCGCCCGCGCCCGGTGCGGCCGCCTCGGTCGCGACGGCCACCAGGCCGCGGCCCACCAGGTCGCGCACGATCCGCTCGGCCGCGGCCCGGTCGATCCCGGTCTGCCCGGCGAGGTCCTGCGCGGTGGCCGCCGGGCGGCTCAGCAGCGCCCGGTAGACCGCCTCCTCGTGCGATGCCAGCCCCAGCGCCTCCAGCATTCCGCCCCTCCCCGCGTCGGCCACCCGTGCCGGTGTTCGGCTCCGCCATCCTTCCCCCCTCTGCCCGGCCGCCGCACCCGTGCGGTCCGGCGGCGGGCGGGTGGGAGGGTGGGGCGGGACGCGCGGCGGACATAATGAAACGGTGCACGTTACGGAGAACGCCCCCCTCGCCCCGCTCACCACGTTCCGCGTGGGCGGGCCCGCCACCCGCCTGGTGACGGCCGGGACCGACGCGGAGCTGATCGAGGCCGTGCGGGAGGCGGACGCCCGCCGGGAGCCGGTCCTGCTGATCGGCGGCGGCAGCAACCTGCTGATCGCCGACGAGGGGTTCGCCGGGACCGCCGTGCGGATCGCCACGCGAGGCGTGGACATGGACGGGACGCGGCTGGAGCTCGCCGCGGGGGAGACGTGGTCGGACGCGGTCGCGGCCACCGTCCGCGAGGGGCTCGCCGGGATCGAGTGCCTGGCCGGCATCCCGGGATCGGCGGGTGCCACTCCGATCCAGAACGTCGGCGCGTACGGCCAGGAGGTGTCCAGCACCATCACCGAGGTCGTCGCCTACGACCGGCAGCTCGGCGAGACGGTGGTGCTGTCCAGCCAGGAGTGCGGCTTCGCCTACCGGCACAGCCGGTTCAAGGCCGACCCGGCGCGGCACGTGGTGCTGCGGGTGCGGTTCGCGCTGGAGGACGCGGGCGGGCTGTCCGCACCGGTGAAGTACCCGGAGACCGCCCGCGCCCTCGGCGTCGAGGCCGGGGACCGGGTGCCGCTGTCCAAGGCGCGGGAGACGGTGCTGGCGCTGCGCGCCGCCAAGGGCATGGTGCTGGCCGAGGGCGACCACGACACCTGGTCGGCGGGCTCGTTCTTCACCAACCCGGTGCTCGACGCCGGCCGGTACGCCGCGTTCCTGGAGCGGGCCCGCACCCGGCTGGGTGCGGACGCCGCCCCGCCCGCGTACCCGGACGGTACCGACCGCACGAAGCTGTCGGCCGCCTGGCTGATCGACAGGGCGGGGTTCGCCAAGGGATACGGCACCGGCCCGGCCCGGCTGTCCGGCAAGCACACGCTCGCCCTCACCAACCGCGGCGGCGCGACCGCCGAGGACCTGCTGGCGCTGGCCCGCGAGATCAGGGACGGCGTGCACGCCGCCTTCGGGGTGACCCTGGTCAACGAGCCGGTGACGGTCGGCGTGCGCCTCTGACCCGCCTCCGACCCCCGGGGCGGCGGCCGCCCCGGGGGTCGGCGGTCAGCCCGCCGGCGGCGCGGCCGAGGCGGGCCCGCCCGCGGGATCCGCCAGCCACGCGTCGATGTCCGCGAGCATCCGGTCCCTGATGTCCTGCGGCGCGCGGGAGGCCCGCACCGACTGGCGTGCCAGCTCGGCCAGTTCGGCGTCGCTGAAGCCGTGGGCCTCGCGGGCGATCCCGTACTGCGCGGCCAGCCGGGACCCGAACAGCAGCGGGTCGTCGGCGCCCAGCGCCATCGGCACGCCCGCCTCGAACATCACCCGAAGGGGGACGTCCTCGGCCTTGCCGTAGACGCCGAGGGCGACGTTGGAGGCCGGGCAGACCTCACAGGTGACGCCGGACTCCGCGAGCCGCCGCAGCAGCCGGGGGTCCTCCGCGGCCCGCACCCCGTGGCCCACCCGCTCCGCGTGCAGGTCGTCCAGGCAGTCGCGGACGCTGGAGGGCCCGGACAGCTCGCCGCCGTGCGGTGCGGCCAGCAGGCCGCCGTGCCGGGCGATGGCGAAGGCGCGGTCGAAGTCCCGTGCCAGGCCCCGGCGTTCGTCGTTGGACAGGCCGAAGCCGACCACGCCGCGGTCGGCGTAGCGGACGGCGAGCCGGGCCAGCGTGCGGGCGTCCAGCGGGTGCTTCATGCGGTTCGCGGCGATCACCACGGCCATCCCGAGCCCGGTGTCACGGGACGCGGTGTGCACGGCGTCCAGGATGATCTCGATGGTCGGGATCAGGCCGCCGAGCCGCGGCGCGTACGAGGTCGGGTCGACCTGGATCTCCAGCCAGCCGGAGCCGTCCGCGACGTCCTCCTCCGCGGCCTCGCGCACCAGCCGCTGGATGTCCTCCGGCGTGCGCAGGCACGAGCGGGCGATGTCGTAGAGCCGCTGGAAGCGGAACCAGCCGCGTTCGTCGGTGGCGCTGAGCTTGGGCGGCTCGCCCGACGTCAGCGCCTCCGGCAGATGGACCCCGTGGAGGTCGGCCAGCTCCAGCAGGGTGTCCGGGCGCATCGACCCGGTGAAGTGCAGGTGCAGATGTGCTTTGGGAAGGCGCCGGACGTCCCGGGCCGTAGGTGCCTCGCGTTCCATCCCAAGATCCTGCTCCACGACGGCCCCCGCCCGGAACCGTTTTCTCCGAACGGGGGCTCGCCCGAAAAGGGAAGCGGGCCGCGCGGTCAGTCCGAGGCCTCGCCGAGCAGCTTCTGCAGCCGGGAGACACCCTCGACCAGGTCCTCGTCGCCCAGGGCGTAGGACAGCCGCAGGTAGCCGGGCGTGCCGAAGGCCTCGCCGGGCACCACCGCGACCTCGGCCTCGTCGAGGATGAGCGCCGCCAGCTCGCTGGAGGTGGCCGGGCGCTTGCCGCGGATCTCCTTGCCGAGCAGCGCCTTCACCGACGGGTAGGCGTAGAACGCGCCCTCGGGGACCGGGCAGATCACGCCGTCGATCTCGTTGAGCATCCGCACGATGGTCTGCCGGCGGCGGTCGAAGGCGGCGCGCATCTCGGCGACGGCCTCCAGGTCGCCGGTGACCGCGGCGAGCGCGGCGGCCTGGGCGACGTTGGAGACGTTGGAGGTGGCGTGCGACTGCAGGTTCGTCGCGGCCTTGACCACGTCCTTCGGGCCGACGATCCACCCGACGCGCCAGCCGGTCATGGCGTACGTCTTGGCCACGCCGTTGACGACGATGCACTTGTCGCGGAGCTCGGGCACGATCGCCGGCAGCGAGGTGAACGTCGCGTCGCCGTAGACCAGGTGCTCGTAGATCTCGTCGGTCAGCACCCACAGGCCGTGCTCGACCGCCCAGCGGCCGATCGCCTCGGAGTCGGCCTCGCTGTAGACGGCGCCGGTCGGGTTGGACGGCGACACGAACAGCACGACCTTGGTGCGCTCGGTGCGGGCCGCCTCCAGCTGCGCGACGGACACCCGGTAACCGGTGGTCTCGTCCGCGACGACCTCGACGGGCACGCCGCCGGCCAGCCGGATCGACTCCGGGTAGGTGGTCCAGTACGGCGCCGGCACGATGACCTCGTCGCCCGGGTCGAGGATCGCGGCGAACGCCTCGTAGATGGCCTGCTTGCCGCCGTTGGTGACCAGTACCTGGGAGGCGTCGACCTCGTAGCCGGAGTCGCGGAGCGTCTTGGCGGCGATCGCGGCCTTCAGCTCCGGCAGACCGCCGGCCGGGGTGTAGCGGTGGTACTTGGGGATGCGGCACGCCTCGACCGCGGCCTCGACGATGTAGTCGGGCGTCGGGAAGTCGGGCTCGCCGGCGCCGAAGCCGATGACCGGGCGCCCGGCGGCCTTGAGGGCCTTGGCCTTGGCGTCCACGGCGAGGGTCGCGGACTCGGAGATCGACCCGACGCGGGCGGAGACACGCCGCTGGGTCGGTCCGGAGGCCGGCGGTTGTGCGGGGCTGGCTGCGGGAGTAGCTGCGCTCATGCCTGCATCGTCCCAGACCTGACGGACCCCTGGCACGGGAGTTGACCGACCTGGTGGCACCTCGTTCGAGGTGATCGCGAGCAAGGCGTTCGACCTGGAGCCGCTGAACACGTACACTCATCCGTCGATGGCCCTCACGGCTTCCGCGCTGCGGTACTTTGGGGGAGTCGAAGGGTCGTAGCTCAATTGGTAGAGCACTGGTCTCCAAAACCAGCGGTTGGGGGTTCAAGTCCCTCCGGCCCTGCTCCACACGTCCAGGACATGGGCGTGGGCAGGATAAGCACTCGCCGTACCGCGCGACGGGCGCGGCATGGCCACGACCGGAGTCAGGTGAGGACGAGTGACTGAAATCACGGACTCCATCGATGTCCCTGAGCCTGGCACGACTCAGGATGACCAGGAGACCGACAAGAAGGCCCGCCGCGGAGGTAAGCGCGGTAAGAAGGGCCCGCTCGGCCGCCTTGCTCTCTTCTACCGCCAGATCATCGCGGAGCTCCGCAAGGTCGTCTGGCCGAGCCGCAACGACCTGATGACGTACACCACTGTGGTGATTGTCTTCGTTGTGGTCATCATCGCCTTCGTCAGCGTGGTTGACTGGGGATTCTCGAAGCTCGTCTCGTACGTCTTCGGCTGATCCCCGCGGGGGGCGCCCATCGTTCTGGCCGTCCGCCCGTACGAACCACCCCTTGAAGTCAGGAAGAAGCAGTCACCGTGTCTGACCCGAACGTGTACGACGGCGCCGCCACCGACGAGTCTGCCGAAGGCGACGACACCGCCCTGGACGCGGCCACCACCGCGGACACCGAGGCGGAGACCGCCGAGCACGACGAGGCCGAGGAGGCGGCGGAAGCCGCCGAGCACGACGCGGACGCCGCCGACGCGGACTCCGAAGACGAGGCCGAGGCCGACGCGGACTCCGAAGACGCCGCCGAAGAGGCCGAGTCCGACGACGAGAACGCCGAGGACGCGGGTGACGGCGAGGTCGCCGAGCCGGTCGACGCGGTGGCCGCGTTCCGCGAGGAGCTCCGCACCCTGCCCGGCGAGTGGTACGTGATCCACACCTACGCCGGCTACGAGAACCGCGTGAAGTCCAACCTGGAGCAGCGCGCCGTCTCGCTCAACGTCGAGGACTACATCTACCAGGCCGAAGTGCCCCAGGAAGAAGTCGTCCAGATCAAGAACGGCGACCGCAAGACGATCCGCCAGAACAAGCTCCCCGGCTACGTGCTGGTGCGCATGGACCTGACGAACGAGTCGTGGGGCGTCGTCCGCAACACCCCGGGTGTCACCGGCTTCGTCGGCAACGCGTACGACCCGTACCCGCTGACGCTGGACGAGATCGTCAAGATGCTCGCCCCCGAGGTCGAGGCCGCCGCCGAGGCCGCGGCGATCGCCGAGGGCACCGCCCAGCCCCGCAAGGTCGAGGTCCAGGTCCTGGACTTCGAGGTCGGCGACTCGGTCACCGTCACCGACGGCCCCTTCGCCACCCTCCAGGCCACGATCAACGAGATCAACCCCGACTCCAAGAAGGTCAAGGGCCTCGTCGAGATCTTCGGCCGCGAGACCCCGGTCGAGCTCAGCTTCGACCAGATCCAGAAGAACTAGGTCTGCTCCCGCTCCACCGGAGCCCCCGCCCGCAGGTTCCCTGCCGGTCGGGGGCTCTGTCGTTCGCCCGTCGGCAGATCGAGCCGCGGCGGGGTCGGCGTCGCATGGAGAGGGGTGCCAGAGGGCCGGCGGTGCCGGGGCTGGCACCCCTCTTCAGTGCGGGTGGCGCTGGTCAGGCCTTGGAGTTGAACACGGGGTAGTAGCCGGAGGAGTGGCCGGTCGCGGTCGGGTGGTAGGACTCCCAGCTGGGGGAGATGACGAGCGAGTGCAGGTAGTCGTCGCCCGAGCAGAGCTCGTGGCCCTTGAAGGTGGTCCGGACGTCGCCGAAGACGAAGCCGTGGGAGGCCGCCACGGAGGCCGTGGTGGTGTCGATCAGGTCCGCCGCCTCGTCGATCTTCTGGTGCTTGGTGGCGCTCATGCCGATGCAGAAGACGTTGAGGGTGTACATGTCCGGGTAGCCCAGCACCACGACCTTGGCGTTGGGCGCCTTCGCGCGGATCGCGTTGTAGACCGCGTCCAGCCGGCCCGGCAGGGTGCTCCGGACGTAGCTCTCGGCGGTGTTGACGCGGTTGACGCAGTCGCTGTCCGAGCCCGTCACGCAGGTGGTCATGACGTCGGAGAAGCCCGCGTCGTTGCCGCCGATGGTGAGGGACACCAGGCCGGTGGACGCGTTGAGCGGGCCGAGCTGGCTGTTGGTCACGTCCGTGGTCACCGCGCCGGAACACGCGGTGTCACTGAACGAGGAGGGCGCGTGCGCGTTCTTCCACAGGTAGGGGTACGCGCTGAAGCTGCGGTGGCAGTTGCCGCTCGCGCTGTCGTAGTTCCCCGCGCCGTTGCCGGCCGAGTACGAGTCCCCCAGCGCCACGTAGGCGGGGCCGGCCGCGTTGGCCGGACCCGCGGCGACCACGCCGAACACGACGGCGAGGACCAGGGTGGCGAAGGCTGCTAACGACTTGGTCAGTCTCACGGAACCTCCATGGCAGGAAAGCTGGCTACCACTTGGTAGCAAGCGGAACCCGACCATGGGAAGTGTTCATGTCAAAGATTCTTCCCGCGTAGACAAGACGTTCATTAGGAGCATCGGGCGCTACCCGTTATCGTGGTGCGGTATGCCTGCTCGCAGGTATGGAAACTCTCAACAAGACCCGGAGAGAGAGCAATGCCTCCCAAGAAGAAGAAGGTCACGGGGCTGATCAAGCTCCAGATCAACGCTGGTGCGGCCAACCCGGCCCCGCCGGTCGGCCCCGCGCTGGGCCAGCACGGCGTGAACATCATGGAGTTCTGCAAGGCCTACAACGCGGCCACCGAGTCGCAGCGCGGCATGGTGATCCCGGTGGAGATCACGGTCTACGAGGACCGTACCTTCACGTTCATCACCAAGACCCCGCCGGCCGCGAAGCTCATCCTGAAGGCCGCGGGCGTGGACAAGGGCTCCGGCGAGCCCCACAAGACCAAGGTCGCGAAGCTGACGCGCGACCAGGTCCGGGAGATCGCCACCACCAAGCTCCCCGACCTCAACGCCAACGACCTGGACGCCGCGGAGAAGATCATCGCGGGTACGGCTCGTTCCATGGGCATCACGGTCGAGGGCTGACGTCCGAGCTCGCGCAGTGGCCGGCCGAGGAACGAGGCCGTCCGCGGAGCGAGTGAGCAGGAAGCCCGAGCGAAAGAAGCCAGGGCTGACGTCCGAGCTCGCGCAGTGGCCGGCCGAGGAACGAGGCCGTCCGCGGAGCGAGTGAGCAGGAAGCCCGAGCGAAGAGAAGCCCGGGCTGACGTCCTCACCCCGTAGACCAAGCACGCAGTGGCAGGGCCTGCTCGGCCCCACACCACGACTCCAGAGAAACGTAGGAGCAGCAGTGAGCAAGCGCAGCAAGTCTCTCCGCGCTGCGGACGCCAAGATCGACCGGGAGCGCCTGTACGGGCCCCTGGAGGCCGTCCGTCTCGCCAAGGAGACGTCCAGCACCAAGTTCGACTCGACCGTCGAGGTCGCCTTCCGCCTGGGTGTCGACCCGCGCAAGGCCGACCAGATGGTTCGTGGCACCGTGAACCTCCCGCACGGCACCGGCAAGACCGCCCGGGTCCTGGTCTTCGCGACCGGTGACCGTGCCGCGGCCGCGGAAGCCGCGGGAGCCGACATCGTCGGCTCCGACGAACTGATCGACGAGGTGGCGAAGGGCCGGCTGGACTTCGACGCCGTCGTCGCCACCCCGGACCTCATGGGCAAGGTCGGCCGCCTGGGCCGCGTGCTCGGTCCCCGTGGCCTGATGCCGAACCCGAAGACCGGCACCGTGACGCCCGACGTGGCGAAGGCGGTCACGGAGATCAAGGGCGGCAAGATCGAGTTCCGCGTCGACAAGCACTCGAACCTGCACTTCATCATCGGCAAGGTGTCGTTCGACGACACGCAGCTGGTGGAGAACTACGCGGCGGCCCTGGAGGAGATCCTCCGTCTGAAGCCGTCCGCGGCCAAGGGCCGGTACGTCAAGAAGGCGGCGGTGTCCACCACCATGGGCCCCGGCATCCTGGTCGACCCCAACCGCACCCGCAACCTCCTCGTCGAGGAGGACCCGGCGTCCGTCTGACGCCAAGGGTTCGCAGCGTTCCAGCGGCGCCCCGCCCCCGGTCACACCGGGGGCGGGGCGCCGTCGCGTTGTGCGGCGCGTGCGGTACTGTGCCGCTGCTCCGGGTGGCAGTGGGCCTCCCACGCGTTGGGGGGGAACCCATGCGTACCGTCAAGGCCGCCGCGTCCGTCGCGGCGGCCGCCGCCGTCCTGCTGTCCCTGTCCGCCTGCGGGCCGCTGGGCGCCGTGGCCTCGGCCGCCGGCGGGAACTCCGCGGCGCAGGCCGTCAAGGCGCTGGACGTGGCGCAGAAGCGGACCAGCGAGGTCCACACCGCGACCGTCGAGAGCACCGAGTCGTTCGGCGGCACCGTGTCGATGACCATGACCGGCTCGTACGACTGGTCGCACGGCGTCAACGCGGCGATGACCGTGCACGTCACCGGCGGGCAGGCCGCGTCGGCGCTGCGGCAGCGGAGCGTGCCGGACACGGAGCAGGTGCGGTTCCTGCCGGACGCGTTCTTCGTGCGGTTCGACGCACCGGAGGTCACCTCGCTGATGCACGGCAGGCACTGGCTCCGCTACGGCTGGGGCGACCTGCCCGGCGCGCAGGGCGCGAGCAGCGCGTACCTCAGGAGCCTGGCCGAGAACGCGGATCCGGTGCAGTCGGTGGCGTCGGTGCTCGCGTCCCGGGACCTGCGGAAGGCCGGGGTCGAGTCCGTGCGCGGGGTGACGGCCACGCACTACGCGGGCACCCTCGACACGGCGCGGCTCGCGGACCGGCTGCCCGGGGTGAGCGCGGCCGTCCGGGCCCGGCTCAAGCAGCGGCTGGCCGCCCAGGGGGCGACGGCCGAGTCGGTCGACCTGTGGGTGTCGAAGGACGGTCTGCCCGTCAAGGTGGTGACCCGGGTGACGACGAAGGCCGGCGTCATGAGCAGCACCGTCTACTACGCGCACTTCGGTACCGCCGTGCGCGTGACGGCGCCGCCGGCGTCGGACACGGCGGACTTCGCCGAGGTGGCCCGGCAGGCGACCCCCGCGACGTCCTGACGCACCCGGGCCGCCGGCCCTCCGGGGGCGATTTGCTCCGCGGGGGGCCGGTCCCGTACGCTCTCGGAGAAGCCAAAGACCGCAGGTTGTCGTCGTGCCCGCAAGGGTGGGACGGCCGAAGGATCCGCTGAACGCGGACGGCCCGCGCAGGTGACGTTGGATCGTACTCCGGGAGCGTTCGCGAGCCCGTCGAGTCACGCCCCGTGCGCCTGCGCCGGGGCGTTCGTCGTTCGAAGTCCCCTCCTTCACAGCCGGGCGGTCCGCAATCACCCGGAAGGAGGCCGAGACTCATGGCGAGGCCTGACAAGGCTGCCTCGGTTGCCGAGTTGACGGACCAGTTCCGCTCCTCGAACGCCGCTGTGCTGACCGAGTACCGCGGTCTCACCGTGGCGCAGCTCAAGACGCTGCGCCGTTCGCTCGGTGAGAACGCCACGTACGCCGTGGTGAAGAACACGCTGACCAAGATCGCGGCCAACGAGGCCGGGATCAGCTCGCTCGACGACCTGTTCGCGGGTCCGTCGGCCGTCGCCTTCGTCACCGGTGACCCGGTGGAGGCGGCGAAGGGTCTGCGCGACTTCGCCAAGGAGAACCCCGCTCTCGTCATCAAGGGCGGTGTCCTTGACGGCAAGGCGCTGTCCGCCGACGAGATCAAGAAGCTTGCGGACCTCGAGTCCCGCGAGGTTCTGCTCGCCAAGCTGGCGGGCGCCCTGAAGGGCAAGCAGTCCCAGGCTGCCGCGCTCTTCCAGGCGCTTCCGTCGAAGTTCGTCCGCACCGCGGACGCGCTTCGCGCCAAGAAGGCCGAGCAGGGCGGTGCCGAGTAATTCGGCTCGCACTCTGACCACCGCCTGACCTAGCAGGCAGCGGTCACCGCGGGCCGACTGCCCGCCGACATGTACATACGGCACCAGCCGAAATTAGTGGAAGGACCGCCACCATGGCGAAGCTCAGCCAGGACGACCTGCTCGCGCAGTTCGAGGAGATGACCCTCATCGAGCTCTCCGAGTTCGTGAAGGCGTTCGAGGACAAGTTCGACGTCACCGCCGCCGTCGCCGCCGCCGCCGCCCCGGCCGCGGGTGGCGCGGGTGCCGCCGCCGAGGCCGTCGAGGAGCAGGACGAGTTCGACGTCATCCTCACCGGCGCCGGCGAGAAGAAGATCCAGGTCATCAAGGTCGTGCGCGAGCTGACCTCCCTGGGTCTGAAGGAGGCCAAGGACCTCGTGGACGGCGCCCCGAAGCCCGTCCTGGAGAAGGCCAACAAGGAGGCCGCGAACAAGGCGAAGGAGGCGCTCGAGGGCGCCGGCGCCTCGGTCGAGGTCAAGTAACACCTCTGGGGAGCGCCTGCTCCACCCGCCCGAGGGCGGCCACCCGATCGGGTGGCCGCCCTCGGGCGTTTTCGATCTCCGGTACGGCAGGGCCTTGACGTACGGCACGCATCGCGCAATTCTCAGGACGCGCCGCCGTGCAGGCCGGTCACGGCCGCGGGTGGCGCGGGCAGCACGGCAGGCAGCAGGCACGCAGTACGGCAGACAGCACGCCGGCCGCAGGTCCGCCCGGATCCCGCAGCTTCTCTCACGGGTCGCATGCATGGATCGGCGGAGATGCGGGAATGCATGGCAATGCAGCGAGACGAGTGCGGATCCGGGTCCCGTTCCGAGGGGGATCCGGCGCCGCGAGACGGGCGAGGGGGCGACGATTCGGTACTCCGAATCTCAGCTCTGGACATCAGTGGGCCAAGTGGCTACACTGACCCTTTGCGCTGCCTGTTAGCTGCTGCCTGGCCCGTCACCAGCGGCATGCCCATATCTGAGTACCGCCGAGGACGCCCTCCATCAGGGCTTTTCCCGGATGGCTCAGGGGCGGACCGGTATGCGCGTAGTGAGTCCGAGCCCTCGGAAGGACCCCCTCTTGGCCGCCTCGCGCAACGCCTCGACTGCCAACTCGAACAACGGCGCAAGCACCGCACCGCTGCGCATCTCTTTCGCGAAGATCCGTGAACCGCTCGAAGTTCCGAACCTCCTCGCGCTCCAGACCGAGAGCTTTGACTGGCTGCTCGGCAACGCCGCGTGGAAGGCCCGGGTCGAGGCGGCCCTGGAAAGTGGGCAGGACGTCCCCAGGAAGTCCGGTCTGGAGGAGATCTTCGAGGAGATCTCCCCGATCGAGGACTTCTCCGGGTCGATGTCGCTCACGTTCCGTGACCACCGCTTCGAGCCTCCGAAGAACTCGCTGGACGAGTGCAAGGAGCGCGACTTCACCTACGGCGCGCCGCTCTTCGTCACCGCCGAGTTCACCAACAACGAGACCGGTGAGATCAAGTCCCAGACCGTCTTCATGGGTGACTTCCCCCTGATGACGAGCAAGGGCACCTTCTGCATCAACGGCACCGAGCGTGTCGTCGTGTCGCAGCTGGTCCGCTCGCCGGGTGTCTACTTCGACAGCCAGATCGACAAGACGTCCGACAAGGACATCTTCTCCGCCAAGATCATCCCGTCCCGGGGTGCCTGGCTGGAGATGGAGATCGACAAGCGCGACATGGTCGGTGTCCGCATCGACCGCAAGCGCAAGCAGTCGGTCACGGTCCTGCTCAAGGCGCTCGGCTGGAGCACCGAGCAGATCCTCGAGGAGTTCGGCGAGTACGAGTCGATGCGCGCCACCCTGGAGAAGGACCACACCCAGGGCCAGGACGACGCGCTGCTCGACATCTACCGCAAGCTGCGTCCGGGCGAGCCGCCGACCAAGGAGGCCGCGCAGACGCTGCTGGAGAACCTGTACTTCAACCCGAAGCGCTACGACCTGGCCAAGGTCGGCCGCTACAAGGTCAACAAGAAGCTCGGCGCGGACGAGCCGCTGGACGCCGGCGTGCTCACCACCGAGGACATCCTCGCCACCATCAAGTACCTGGTGAAGCTGCACGCCGGTGAGACCGAGACGGTCGGCGCCTCCGGCCGCTCGATCATGGTCGAGGTCGACGACATCGACCACTTCGGCAACCGCCGCATCCGCAACGTCGGCGAGCTGATCCAGAACCAGGTCCGCACGGGTCTGGCCCGTATGGAGCGGGTCGTGCGCGAGCGCATGACCACCCAGGACGTCGAGGCGATCACGCCGCAGACCCTGATCAACATCCGGCCGGTCGTCGCCTCCATCAAGGAGTTCTTCGGCACCAGCCAGCTGTCGCAGTTCATGGACCAGACGAACCCGCTGTCGGGCCTGACCCACAAGCGCCGTCTGAACGCGCTCGGCCCCGGTGGCCTGTCCCGTGAGCGGGCCGGCTTCGAGGTCCGTGACGTGCACCCCTCGCACTACGGCCGCATGTGCCCGATCGAGACGCCGGAAGGCCCGAACATCGGTCTGATCGGCTCGCTGGCCTCCTACGGCCGGGTCAACGCGTTCGGCTTCATCGAGACGCCGTACCGCAAGGTCGTCGACGGTGTCGTCACCGACGACGTCGACTACCTGACCGCCGACGAGGAGGACCGCTTCGTCATCGCGCAGGCCAACGCGCCGCTGACCGACGACCTGCGGTTCGCCGAGTCCCGCGTGCTGGTCCGCCGCCGCGGCGGCGAGATCGACTACATCCCCGGCGACGACGTCGACTACATGGACGTCTCGCCGCGCCAGATGGTGTCGGTCGCGACCGCCATGATCCCGTTCCTCGAGCACGACGACGCCAACCGCGCCCTGATGGGCGCGAACATGATGCGCCAGGCCGTGCCGCTGATCAAGGCCGAGGCGCCGCTGGTCGGCACCGGCATGGAGTACCGCTGCGCGGTCGACGCCGGCGACGTGATCAAGGCCGAGAAGGACGGTGTGGTCCAGGAGGTCTCCGCGGACTACGTCACCGTCACCAACGACGACGGCACGTACACCACGTACCGGATCGCCAAGTTCTCCCGCTCCAACCAGGGCACCTCCTTCAACCAGAAGGTGCAGGTGGACGAGGGCGCCCGCGTCATCGCCGGCCAGGTGCTGGCCGACGGCCCCTCCACCGAGGAAGGGGAGATGGCGCTCGGCAAGAACCTGCTCGTCGCGTTCATGCCGTGGGAGGGCCACAACTACGAGGACGCGATCATCCTCTCCCAGCGTCTGGTGCAGGACGACGTCCTCTCCTCGATCCACATCGAGGAGCACGAGGTCGACGCCCGTGACACCAAGCTGGGCCCCGAGGAGATCACCCGGGACATCCCGAACGTCTCCGAGGAGGTCCTCGCCGACCTCGACGAGCGCGGCATCATCCGGATCGGCGCCGACGTGGTCGCCGGCGACATCCTGGTCGGCAAGGTCACCCCGAAGGGCGAGACCGAGCTGACCCCGGAGGAGCGCCTGCTGCGCGCGATCTTCGGCGAGAAGGCCCGTGAGGTCCGCGACACCTCGCTGAAGGTGCCGCACGGCGAGACCGGCAAGGTCATCGGCGTGCGCGTCTTCGACCGCGAGGAGGGCGACGAGCTGCCGCCCGGCGTCAACCAGCTGGTGCGCGTCTACGTGGCGCAGAAGCGCAAGATCACGGACGGCGACAAGCTGGCCGGCCGCCACGGCAACAAGGGCGTCATCTCCAAGATCCTGCCGGTCGAGGACATGCCGTTCCTGGAGGACGGCACCCCGGTCGACATCATCCTCAACCCGCTCGGCGTCCCGTCCCGCATGAACCCGGGACAGGTGCTGGAGATCCACCTCGGCTGGCTGGCCAAGCAGGGCTGGGACGTCTCCGGCATCGGCGAGGAGTGGGCGCGCCGCCTGCAGGCGATCGACGCCGACCAGGTGGCCGCGGACACCAACGTGGCCACCCCGGTCTTCGACGGTGCCCGCGAGGACGAGATCGCCGGCCTCTTCGAGTCCACGATCCCCAACCGCGACGGCGACCGCCTGGTGCTGCCGTCCGGCAAGGCGCGGATGTTCGACGGCCGCTCCGGCGAGCCGTTCCCGGACCCGATCTCGGTCGGGTACATGTACATCCTCAAGCTGCACCACCTGGTGGACGACAAGCTGCACGCCCGGTCCACCGGCCCGTACTCGATGATCACCCAGCAGCCGCTGGGTGGTAAGGCACAGTTCGGCGGGCAGCGCTTCGGCGAGATGGAGGTGTGGGCGCTGGAGGCGTACGGCGCCGCATACGCGCTCCAGGAACTGCTGACCATCAAGTCCGACGACGTCCTCGGCCGCGTGAAGGTGTACGAGGCGATCGTCAAGGGCGAGAACATCCCCGAGCCCGGCATCCCCGAGTCCTTCAAGGTGCTCATCAAGGAGATGCAGTCCCTGTGCCTCAACGTGGAGGTGCTGTCCTCGGACGGCATGTCCATCGAGATGCGGGACACCGACGAGGACGTGTTCCGCGCCGCGGAAGAGCTCGGAATCGACCTGTCCCGGCGCGAGCCGAGCAGCGTCGAAGAGGTCTGACGGGTACCGCCGGGGGGCCTGGACATCCAGGCCCCCGGCGGCCCCCACGACCCGTTCAGACCATTTGAGAATCAACCCTGAGAGGGATTGACGACACAGTGCTCGACGTCAACTTCTTCGACGAGCTGCGGATCGGCCTGGCCACCGCGGACGACATCCGGACCTGGTCTCACGGCGAAGTCAAGAAGCCGGAGACGATCAACTACCGCACCCTCAAGCCGGAAAAGGACGGGCTCTTCTGCGAGAAGATCTTCGGCCCCACCCGGGACTGGGAGTGCTACTGCGGCAAGTACAAGCGTGTCCGCTTCAAGGGCATCATCTGTGAGCGGTGCGGTGTCGAGGTGACCCGCGCCAAGGTGCGCCGTGAGCGGATGGGCCACATCGAGCTGGCCGCCCCGGTCACGCACATCTGGTACTTCAAGGGCGTTCCGTCGCGCCTCGGCTACCTGCTCGACCTCGCCCCGAAGGACCTGGAGAAGGTCATCTACTTCGCGGCGTACATGATCACGTGGGTGGACGACGAGCGCCGCACCCGTGACCTGCCGTCGCTGGAGGCCCAGGTCTCCGTCGAGCGCCAGCAGATCGAGCAGCGCCGTGACGCCGACGTCGAGGGCCGCCAGAAGAAGCTCGAGGCGGACCTGGGCGAGCTGGAGAACGAGGGCGCCAAGGCCGACGTGCGCCGCAAGGTGCGCGAGGGCGCCGAGCGCGAGATGAAGCAGCTGCGCGACCGTGCCCAGCGCGAGCTGGACCGGCTCGACGAGGTGTGGGCCCGCTTCAAGAACCTCAAGGTCCAGGACCTGGAGGGCGACGAGCTGCTCTACCGCGAGCTGCGGGACCGCTTCGGCACGTACTTCCAGGGCTCGATGGGTGCCGCGGCGCTGCAGAAGCGCCTGGAGTCCTTCGACCTGGACGAGGAGGCCGAGCGCCTCCGCGAGATCATCCGCACCGGCAAGGGCCAGAAGAAGACCCGTGCGCTCAAGCGCCTCAAGGTCGTCTCCGCCTTCCTGCAGACCACCAACAAGCCCAACGGCATGGTGCTGGACTGCGTCCCGGTGATCCCGCCGGACCTGCGTCCGATGGTGCAGCTGGACGGTGGCCGCTTCGCGACCTCCGACCTGAACGACCTGTACCGCCGCGTCATCAACCGCAACAACCGCCTGAAGCGGCTTCTCGACCTCGGCGCGCCCGAGATCATCGTGAACAACGAGAAGCGCATGCTCCAGGAGGCCGTGGACGCGCTCTTCGACAACGGCCGCCGCGGCCGCCCGGTGACGGGCCCCGGCAACCGTCCGCTGAAGTCGCTGTCCGACATGCTCAAGGGCAAGCAGGGCCGGTTCCGCCAGAACCTGCTCGGCAAGCGCGTCGACTACTCCGCCCGTTCGGTGATCGTCGTCGGCCCGCAGCTCAAGCTGCACCAGTGCGGCCTGCCGAAGGCCATGGCGCTGGAGCTCTTCAAGCCGTTCGTGATGAAGCGCCTGGTGGACCTGAACCACGCGCAGAACATCAAGTCGGCCAAGCGCATGGTCGAGCGCGGCCGCACGGTCGTGTACGACGTGCTGGAAGAGGTCATCGCCGAGCACCCGGTGCTGCTGAACCGTGCGCCGACGCTGCACCGCCTGGGCATCCAGGCCTTCGAGCCGCAGCTGGTCGAGGGCAAGGCCATCCAGATCCACCCGCTCGTCTGCACCGCGTTCAACGCGGACTTCGACGGTGACCAGATGGCCGTGCACCTGCCGCTGTCCGCGGAGGCGCAGGCCGAGGCCCGCATCCTGATGCTGTCCTCGAACAACATCCTCAAGCCGGCCGACGGCCGTCCGGTCACCATGCCGACCCAGGACATGGTGCTCGGCCTGTTCTTCCTGACCACGGACTCCGAGGAGCGCGAGGTCAAGGGTGAGGGCCGCGCGTTCGGGTCCGCCGCCGAGGCGATCATGGCGTTCGACAACCGTGAGCTGTCGATGCAGGCGCCGATCGACATCCGCTTCCCGGTGGGCACCGTCCCGCCGCGTGGCTGGATGCCGCCGGAGCCCGGTGAGGGCGAGGAGCCGTACCAGCTGGGCGACAGCTTCCGCCTGCGGACGACCCTGGGCCGCGCGCTCTTCAACGAGCTGCTGCCCGAGGACTACCCGTTCGTGGACTACGCGGTCGGCAAGAAGCAGCTCTCCGAGATCGTCAACGACCTCGCCGAGCGGTACCCGAAGGTCATCGTGGCGGCGACGCTCGACAACCTGAAGGCGGCCGGCTTCCACTGGGCGACCCGGTCCGGCGTGACCGTGGCCATCTCCGACGTCGTGGTGCCCGAGGCGAAGAAGGGCATCATCGCCTCCTACGAGGCGCAGGACGAGAAGGTCCAGAAGCAGTACGAGCGCGGTCTGATCACCAAGCAGGAGCGGTCGGACGAGCTCATCAGCATCTGGACCAAGGCGACCAACGAGGTTGCCGCGGCGATGAACGCCAACTTCCCGAAGACCAACCCGATCTTCATGATGGTCGACTCGGGCGCCCGCGGAAACATGATGCAGATGCGTCAGATCGCGGGTATGCGCGGCCTGGTCTCGAACGCCAAGAACGAGACCATCCCGCGTCCGATCAAGGCGTCCTTCCGTGAGGGCCTGTCCGTGCTGGAGTACTTCATCTCCACGCACGGTGCCCGTAAGGGTCTGGCCGACACCGCCCTGCGTACCGCCGACTCGGGTTACCTGACCCGTCGTCTGGTGGACGTCTCGCAGGACGTGATCATCCGTGAGGAGGACTGCGGCACCGAGCGCGGTCTGAAGCTGCGGATCGCGGAGCGGGCCGAGGACGGCTCGCTGCGCAAGGCCGAGGACGTCGAGACCAGCGTGTACGCGCGGATGCTCGCCGAGGACGTCGTGGTGGACGGCAAGGTCATCGCGCCCGCCAACGTCGACCTGGGCGACGTGCTGATCGAGCAGCTGATCCAGCACGGTGTCGAGGAGGTCAAGACCCGCTCGATCCTCACCTGCGAGTCGGCCGTCGGCACCTGCGCCTACTGCTACGGCCGTTCGCTGGCCACCGGCAAGCTGGTGGACATCGGCGAGGCCGTCGGCATCATCGCGGCCCAGTCGATCGGTGAGCCGGGTACCCAGCTGACCATGCGTACCTTCCACACCGGCGGTGTCGCCGGTGAGGACATCACGCAGGGTCTGCCGCGTGTCGTCGAGCTCTTCGAGGCCCGTGTCCCCAAGGGTGTCGCCCCGATCTCCGAGGCGGCCGGCCGGGTGCGGATCGAGGAGACCGAGAAGACCAAGAAGATGGTCGTCACCCCGGACGACGGTGCCGAGGAGATCGCCTACCCGATCTCCAAGCGTGTCCGTCTGCTGGTGGGCGAGGGCGACCACGTCGAGGTCGGCGAGAAGCTGACCGTGGGTGCCACCAACCCGCACGACGTGCTGCGCATCCTGGGCCAGCGTCAGGTGCAGATCCACCTGGTGCAGGAAGTGCAGAAGGTCTACAACTCGCAGGGTGTGTCGATCCACGACAAGCACATCGAGATCATCATCCGGCAGATGCTGCGCCGAGTGACGATCATCGAGTCGGGCGACGCGGAGCTGCTGCCCGGCGAGCTGGTCGAGCGCGGCCGGTTCGAGACCGAGAACCGGCGTGTGGTGTCCGAGGGTGGTCACCCGGCTTCGGGTCGTCCGCAGCTGATGGGTATCACCAAGGCGTCGCTGGCCACCGAGTCGTGGCTGTCGGCGGCCTCCTTCCAGGAGACGACCAGGGTGCTGACGGACGCGGCGATCCACGCCAAGTCCGACTCGCTGCTGGGCCTGAAGGAGAACGTCATCATCGGCAAGCTGATCCCGGCCGGTACGGGCCTGTCCCGCTACCGCAACATCCGGGTGGAGCCGACCGAGGAGGCCAAGGCCGCGATGTACTCGGCCGTCGGCTACGACGACATCGACTACAGCCCGTTCGGCACGGGCTCCGGTCAGGCGGTGCCGCTGGAGGACTACGACTACGGCCCGTACAACGGCTGAGTCCCTCCGGTGAGGACCTGAGGTCCTCGACGCACGTCCCTCAGGGCGGTCGCTCCCACGCGGAGCGGCCGCCCTGCGGCATCATGGAGAGATGCTGGCCGGCGATGCGGATCGGGACCGCGCGGCGAACGTCCTCAAGGACGCGTTCGTGGAAGGCCGGTTGACCCAGTCCGAGTACGAGGACCGGATCGGCCGGGTCTTCCAGGCGCGCACGTACCGGGAGCTGGACGTGCTCACCGCGGACGTGCCGCGGCCTGTGCCGTCGGTCACGGCGCCGCTGCGGCCGCCGCGCACCAACTCCTACGCGGTCGCCTCGCTGAGCTGCGGCATCGCCGGCACGCTGCTGGGCCTGCCGGCCATCCCCGCGGTGATTCTCGGCCACCTGGCGAGGCGCCAGATACGCCGCACCGGCGAGCAGGGCGACGGGATGGCGGTGGCCGGCCTGGTGCTCGGCTACATCGTCTCCGCGGCGCTGGCGGTGTCCCTCGCGGTGATCGTCCTGGCCATCGTGATGGTGGCGTCCGGAGGGTGAGACCGGGGGGCGTTTCGGGCCCGTATGCATTTGTTTTGACCGCAGCCGATGCGGTAGGTACGCTCTGACCTTGTGCCTGGGGTGTGCCCGGGTTCTTGTGCGTGCCGTCGGACCGCACGGGAGCCCCGAGGCCCGTGACACCCGCATCCAGCACCCTTCCGGGATTTTCGGAATATGTGCGAGGTGCGCGACACACCCGACCGCGTGGGTCGGTCCCCAGGTTAGAAGTATCGAGATCGGCACACAGAAACCGGAGAAACGGTGCCTACGATCCAGCAGCTGGTCCGGAAGGGCCGGCAGGACAAGGTCGAGAAGAACAAGACGCCCGCGCTGAAGGGGTCCCCCCAGCGCCGTGGCGTCTGCACGCGTGTGTACACGACCACCCCCAAGAAGCCGAACTCGGCGCTGCGCAAGGTCGCCCGTGTGCGCCTCACCAGCGGCATCGAGGTCACCGCTTACATCCCGGGTGAGGGCCACAACCTGCAGGAGCACTCGATCGTGCTCGTGCGCGGTGGCCGTGTGAAGGACCTGCCGGGTGTTCGCTACAAGATCATCCGCGGTTCCCTCGACACGCAGGGCGTCAAGAACCGTAAGCAGGCCCGCAGCCGCTACGGCGCCAAGAAGGAGAAGTAAGAATGCCTCGTAAGGGCCCCGCCCCGAAGCGCCCGGTCATCATCGACCCGGTTTACGGCTCCCCGCTGGTGACGTCCCTCGTCAACAAGATCCTCCTGCACGGGAAGCGCTCCACCGCCGAGCGCATCGTGTACGGCGCTCTCGAGGGCGTCCGCGAGAAGTCCGGCGCCGACCCGGTCATCACGCTGAAGCGCGCACTCGAGAACATCAAGCCGACCCTCGAGGTCAAGTCCCGCCGCGTCGGCGGCGCGACCTACCAGGTGCCGGTCGAGGTCCGTCCGGGCCGCCAGAACACCCTGGCGCTGCGCTGGATGGTCGGCTACTCCCGCGCGCGTCGCGAGAAGACCATGACCGAGCGTCTGATGAACGAGATCCTCGACGCCAGCAACGGTCTGGGCGCCTCGGTGAAGCGCCGCGAGGACACGCACAAGATGGCCGAGTCCAACAAGGCCTTCGCGCACTACCGCTGGTAGTCAGCAACCCCATCGAGAACCGAGAGAAGACTGAGCCACATGGCCACCACTTCGCTTGACCTGGCCAGGGTCCGCAACATCGGGATCATGGCCCACATCGACGCGGGCAAGACGACGACCACCGAGCGGATCCTGTTCTACACCGGTGTTTCCTACAAGATCGGTGAAGTCCACGACGGCGCTGCCACGATGGACTGGATGGAGCAGGAGCAGGAGCGCGGCATCACGATCACGTCCGCCGCGACCACCTGTCACTGGCCCCTGAACGATGTCGATCACACGATCAACATCATCGACACCCCCGGGCACGTCGACTTCACCGTCGAGGTGGAGCGTTCGCTCCGCGTGCTCGACGGTGCCGTGACGGTGTTCGACGGCGTCGCCGGTGTGGAGCCGCAGTCCGAGACGGTCTGGCGTCAGGCCGACCGTTACGGCGTTCCCCGCATCTGCTTCGTCAACAAGCTCGACCGTACCGGCGCCGAGTTCCACCGCTGCGTCGACATGATCGTGGACCGCCTCGGCGCGACCCCGATCGTGATGCAGCTGCCGATCGGCGCCGAGGCCGACTTCAAGGGCGTGGTCGACCTCGTCCGCATGAAGGCCCTGGTGTGGTCCGCCGAGGCGACCAAGGGCGAGATGTACGACACCGTCGACATCCCGGCCACGCACACCGAGGCGGCCGACGAGTGGCGCGGCAAGCTGCTGGAAGCCGTCGCCGAGAACGACGACGACATGATGGAGCTGTACCTCGAGGGCACCGAGCCCACCGAGGACCAGCTGTACGCGGCGATCCGCCGCATCACCATCAACTCCGGCAAGGGCGGCGGCACCACCGTCACCCCCGTGTTCTGCGGTACCGCGTTCAAGAACAAGGGCGTGCAGCCCCTGCTCGACGCGGTCGTGCGCTACCTGCCCTCTCCCGTCGACATCGAGGCCATCGAGGGCCACGCGGTGAACGACGCGGAGCAGGTCGTGACGCGCAAGCCGTCGGACGACGAGCCGCTGTCGGCTCTCGCGTTCAAGATCATGAGCGACCCCCACCTGGGCAAGCTCACCTTCGTCCGGATCTACTCCGGTCGCCTCGAGGCGGGTTCGGCCGTGCTGAACTCGGTGAAGGGCAAGAAGGAGCGCATCGGCAAGATCTACCGCATGCACGCGAACAAGCGTGAGGAGATCGACTCGGTGGGCGCCGGCGACATCGTCGCCGTCATGGGCCTGAAGCAGACCACCACCGGTGAGACGCTGTGCGACGACAAGAACCCGGTCATCCTGGAGTCGATGGACTTCCCGGCGCCGGTCATCCAGGTCGCGATCGAGCCCAAGTCCAAGGGTGACCAGGAGAAGCTGGGTGTCGCCATCCAGCGTCTCGCGGAGGAGGACCCCTCCTTCC
This sequence comes from Actinacidiphila rubida, assembly GCF_900110255.1. Taxonomy (GTDB): domain Bacteria; phylum Actinomycetota; class Actinomycetes; order Streptomycetales; family Streptomycetaceae; genus Actinacidiphila; species Actinacidiphila rubida. The sequence continues at coordinate 15,114 of NZ_FODD01000018.1, read as the reverse complement.
AGGTCCACTCGGACGAGGAGACCGGCCAGACCATCATCGGCGGCATGGGCGAGCTGCACCTCGAGGTGCTGGTCGACCGCATGCGGCGCGAGTTCAAGGTCGAGGCCAACGTCGGCAAGCCGCAGGTCGCGTACCGCGAGACCATCCGCAAGGCGGTCGAGCGGGTCGACTACACCCACAAGAAGCAGACCGGTGGTACCGGTCAGTTCGCGAAGGTGCAGATCGGCATCGAGCCCATCGAGGGCGGCGACGCTTCCTACGAGTTCGTCAACAAGGTCACCGGTGGCCGCATCCCCCGCGAGTACATCCCGTCGGTGGACGCCGGTGCGCAGGAGGCCATGAAGTTCGGCATCCTGGCCGGCTACGAGATGGTGGGCGTGCGGGTCATCCTGCACGACGGCGCCTTCCACGAGGTGGACTCCTCGGAGCTCGCCTTCAAGATCGCCGGCTCGCAGGCCTTCAAGGAGGCCGCGCGCAAGGCCAGCCCCGTGCTCCTCGAGCCGATGATGGCCGTCGAGGTCACCACGCCCGAGGACTACATGGGCGACGTCATCGGCGACCTCAACTCCCGCCGTGGCCAGATCCAGGCCATGGAGGAGCGCAGCGGCGCCCGGGTCGTCAAGGGCCTGGTCCCGCTGTCCGAGATGTTCGGCTACGTCGGCGACCTGCGGTCGAAGACCTCGGGCCGGGCCAGCTACTCCATGCAGTTCGACTCCTACGCCGAGGTTCCGCGGAACGTCGCCGAGGAGATCATCGCGAAGGCCAAGGGCGAGTAGGACCGCGTTTCTTTCGCGGTGTCTCCCACCCCTTAGGCTTGACAGCAGGCTTCGGGGTATTTCCGGTGCGTTCGTACCGGAGTACCGGAAATACCCCGGCAGTCGGCATTCCAGCAAAGATCACCTGGCGCCGATGAAGCAAGGCGTACAGATCCACTCCCAGGAGGACCCCAGTGGCGAAGGCGAAGTTCGAGCGGACTAAGCCGCACGTCAACATCGGCACCATCGGTCACATCGACCACGGTAAGACGACCCTTACCGCGGCGATCACCAAGGTGCTGCACGACGCGTACCCGGACCTGAACGAGGCTTCGGCCTTCGACCAGATCGACAAGGCTCCCGAGGAGCGCCAGCGCGGTATCACCATCTCCATCGCGCACGTCGAGTACCAGACCGAGTCGCGTCACTACGCCCACGTCGACTGCCCCGGTCACGCGGACTACATCAAGAACATGATCACCGGTGCCGCGCAGATGGACGGCGCGATCCTGGTGGTCGCCGCGACCGACGGCCCGATGCCGCAGACCAAGGAGCACGTGCTCCTGGCCCGCCAGGTCGGCGTTCCCTACATCGTGGTGGCCCTGAACAAGGCCGACATGGTGGACGACGAGGAGATCCTGGAGCTCGTCGAGCTCGAGGTCCGCGAGCTGCTCTCCGAGTACGAGTTCCCGGGCGACGACCTGCCGGTCGTGCGCGTCTCCGCGCTCAAGGCCCTCGAGGGCGACAAGGAGTGGGGCGAGAAGCTCCTCGGCCTCATGTCGGCCGTGGACGAGGCGATCCCGACCCCCGAGCGTGACGTCGACAAGCCGTTCCTGATGCCGATCGAGGACGTCTTCACGATCACCGGTCGTGGCACCGTCGTCACCGGTCGTATCGAGCGTGGCATCCTCAAGGTCAACGAGACCGTGGACATCATCGGTATCAAGACCGAGAAGACCACCACCACGGTCACCGGCATCGAGATGTTCCGCAAGCTGCTCGACGAGGGCCAGGCCGGTGAGAACGTCGGTCTGCTGCTCCGCGGCATCAAGCGCGAGGACGTCGAGCGCGGCCAGGTCATCATCAAGCCGGGTTCGGTCACGCCGCACACCGACTTCGAGGCCCAGGCCTACATCCTGTCGAAGGACGAGGGTGGCCGCCACACGCCGTTCTTCAACAACTACCGCCCGCAGTTCTACTTCCGTACCACGGACGTGACCGGCGTCGTGACCCTCCCCGAGGGCACCGAGATGGTCATGCCGGGCGACAACACCGCCATGACGGTTCAGCTGATCCAGCCGATCGCCATGGAAGAGGGCCTGAAGTTCGCCATCCGCGAGGGTGGCCGGACCGTCGGCGCCGGCCAGGTCACCAAGATCAACAAGTGACCTCGCGCCCGCGGCGGGCCTAGCCGTGCGAAGGGCCCCGAGTGCATCCGCACTCGGGGCCCTTCGGCGTTCCCGCGGCCGCGCGCCAGGCGCGGGCACGGGGGGAGTCAGACGGAGATCCGGGCCTGGACCGTCCGCGCGCTCGCCGGGCGCGGGTAGCTGACGGCGATGGCGCCGTCGGGGGTGGGGACCGCGGTCGGGTAGTCGCCGGGGCGCGGCAGGCCGGTGCCGGGCCGGGCGACGACGGGGCCGCCGGGCGTGGTCTGCGCCCAGTGGTGGATGGTGTCGCGGCCCGCGGCGAAGACGTGGACGCGGCCGGCCCGGTCGGTGAGCGCGGCCAGGCCCTCCTGGACCTCGCCGCCGCCCAGGTTCTGCCAGGGGCCCCAGCCGGTGGTGTCCAGCACCCGCGTGCTCAGGCCCTTGGCGGCGTTGCGGACGAACACGTGCACCCGGCCGTCGGCCGTGGCCAGGGCCACCGGCGCACCGACCCGCCGGCACCGGTCGCCGTGCTCGGGGCTGCCCAGCGACGTCCAGCGGCCGTCCCGCCAGAGCACCACGTCACGGGTGTTCGGGCCGCCGTGGCCCTCGATCTCGGTGAACCGCAGCGCGAACAGCCAGGCGTCGCCGCCGGGCCGCGGCAGGGCGCTCAGCGCCGGCGCCAGCTGCCCGCCGCCCAGGTCCCGCGGGGCGCCCCAGACGCCGGGGCGGGTCTCGGCGCGGCGGGCCACGCCGCTGCCGAGGACCTCGTAGGAGATGCGCCGGCCGGGCGTGCCGACCACGGCGGACGGCGGGGTGCCGGGGTAGCGGCGGTGCGTGGAGCGCACCCAGCCCTTGGGGTTGGTCAGCGGCTGGTTGCGGCCCTGCCCGTAGTCGCCGCAGCCGCCGGGGTTGCCGCAGGCCCAGTTCGCGTCGCCGCCGTACTGGAAGAGCAGCCGGCCCTTGAGGGCGACGGTGGCCGGCGGCAGGTTGAACGGCCAGCGCTGGTTGTAGTAGCCGCGGTAGACCGCGGTGCGGAAGGCGGGGAGGGCCGCGGCGCGGCCGCGGCCGGCGCCGGGGGCGGTGTCGGCCCCGACGGCCCCCACGGCGCCGGAGGTGCCGGCGGCCGCGGTGGCGGCCCAGCGGCGTATCGCCTTCCAGGTGAAGAGCGCGGTCGCGGTGTGGTCGCGGTGGTCGGAGAAGCCGGGCTGGTCGCTGTTCTTGGGGTGGGTGGCGTCGTGGACCTGGATGTCGGGGTCCGGGTCCAGGGTGCGTATCAGGGTGGGCCGGAAGTGGCCGAGCAGCCCGGCGAGCGCGGTGACCAGGCTGTCGTGGGTCCAGACGGCCGGCTGGTCGGCGGGGGAGGGGGCGCCCTCGGCGACCACGTAGCGCAGGGTGATGCCGGGCTTGTCCCACATCAGCGGCAGGCTCGCGTTCCAGCCGCCGGTCTCGTGCATCGACACCTGGAGGAACACCAGCGTCGCGTGGGCGCGGCCGTTCGAGAGGGTGTCGACCTCGGCGTAGGGGCCGCCGGAGGAGGGCAGCAGGCTGATCACCTCGCGGTGCCAGGGGGTGAAGTGCGGCAGCCCGAGCATGGTGGCGTAGGCCTGGCGCAGGCCCTGGTGGCGGGCGGAGGAGTAGGCGGCCAGGTCGTGGACGTGGGAGTGCCGGCCGTCCGGCTCGTGGTTGACGCCGGTGGACTCGCCGCCGGTGACGTACACGGACACCAGGGGGACCCCGGACTGCAGCGTGTGCAGGGTGTCGGGGTTCATGAAGTACAGGTCGTCGTCCGGGTGGGCGAGGAACTGCATGACCAGCGGCGCGTCGCCGGTGCGGTAGGCCTGGGCGACGGCGGGGGCCGCGGGCGTCCTGGGCCGCGGGTGGCTCGGCCCGCAGCCGGCCAGCGCGGCACCGGCCGCGGTCACCCCCGCGGCACCCAGCAGAGCGCGCCGGGACGGCGGCCTCGGTGGAGTGTCGTTCACACGCCGTCTGAGTGCACCGCGGGCGGAAGAGTTCCCTCCGGCGGATGTGATTCGTGTCGGCCCTGCCCAGGGGCCGTGAGCCGGGCGCGGGCGGACGGCGGGTGGGCTGCGGGTTGTCTGCGGGGGGTCCGCGGATGCCCGGGTTGCCGTGCGCCGCCGGTCAGTTGGCGGACGTCAGGCGGGTCGCGGGTTTGACGGCGGTGGGGGGAGGGGTATGCTGCCGGGCTCGATTGGCGTGGGCCATGTCCCATATGGCACACTAGCCAAGTTGCTCGGTCGAGCGCCGATGCTGCGCGCCTCCCGTCGGGAGGACCGGAAGCGAGTCCCACAGTACTCGTCGCCCTATCTGCCCTGCGGGGCAGCGCTGGGGCGGACGTACGGGAATCTTCCGGGAAGCGTCAGTGCGGCTCCGATCAGGCATCCGGTGGGAATCTCTCCCACGCAACCCCCTGGTGCAGGGTGATCCGGCATGCGTGCGTGCGGGCAACTATGTGCGAGGGGCGCGACACGCCCGACCGCGTGGGTCGGGGAAGCGGATGCCAAGAGCGGATAGAGACAAGGACTACGGAGTAGCCATGGCGGGACAGAAGATCCGCATCCGGCTCAAGGCCTATGACCACGAGGTCATCGACTCCTCGGCGAAGAAGATCGTCGAGACGGTGACCCGCACTGGTGCACAGGTCGCGGGCCCGGTGCCGCTGCCCACTGAGAAGAACGTGTACTGCGTCATCAAGTCGCCGCACAAGTACAAGGACTCGCGCGAGCACTTCGAGATGCGCACGCACAAGCGTCTGATCGACATCCTCGACCCGACCCCCAAGACCGTCGACTCGCTGATGCGCCTGGACCTTCCGGCCGGCGTTGACATCGAGATCAAGCTCTGAGGGCCGGTGATCTGAGAGATGGCTAAGCAGATCAAGGGCATCCTGGGCGAGAAGCTCGGCATGACGCAGGTCTGGGACGAGAACAACCGTGTCGTCCCGGTGACCGTCGTCAAGGCCGGCCCCAACGTCGTGACCCAGGTGCGTACCAACGACATCGACGGCTACGAGTCGGTCCAGATCGCCTTCGGCGAGATCGACCCGCGCAAGGTGAACAAGCCCCTCAAGGGCCACTTCGCCAAGGCCGACGTCACCCCGCGCCGCCACCTGGTGGAGCTGCGTACCGCCGACGCCGGCGACTACTCGCTCGGCCAGGAGATCACCGCTTCGGTGTTCGAGGCGGGCGTCAAGGTCGACGTCACCGGCAAGAGCAAGGGCAAGGGCTTCGCCGGTGTCATGAAGCGCCACAACTTCCGTGGCCTCGGCGCCGGACACGGTGTCCAGCGCAAGCACCGCTCCCCGGGCTCCATCGGCGGTTGCGCCACCCCGGGTCGCGTGTTCAAGGGCCTCCGCATGGCGGGCCGCATGGGCAACGAGCGGGTCACCACCCAGAATCTGACCGTTCACGCCGTTGACGCGGAGAAGGGTCTGCTGCTCATCAAGGGCGCGGTTCCCGGTCCGAACGGCGGCCTCGTCCTGGTCCGCACCGCGGCCAAGGGGGCCTGAGGATATGAGCACCATTGACATTCTGTCGCCCGCCGGCGACAAGGCCGGGACCCTTGAGCTCCCGGGCGAGATCTTCGACGCGAAGGTCAGCATCCCGCTGATCCACCAGGTCGTCGTCGCGCAGCTGGCCGCCGCCCGTCAGGGCACGCACAAGGTCAAGACGCGTGGCGAGGTCCGCGGTGGTGGCAAGAAGCCGTACCGCCAGAAGGGCACCGGCCGCGCGCGCCAGGGTTCGACCCGTGCGCCGCAGTTCGCCGGCGGTGGCGTCGTGCACGGCCCCGTGCCGCGCGACTACTCGCAGCGGACGCCCAAGAAGATGAAGGCCGCCGCCCTGCGCGGTGCCCTCACCGACCGGGCGCGCCACAACCGCATCCACGTGGTCACCGGCGTCGTCGAGGGTGAGAACCCCTCCACGAAGTCCGCGAAGACCCTGTTCGGCAAGATCAGCGAGCGCAAGAACCTGCTCCTGGTCGTCGAGCGTGCCGACGAGGCCGCGTGGCTGTCCGCCCGCAACCTGCCCCAGGTGCACATCCTGGACGCCGGCCAGCTGAACACGTACGACGTGCTCGTCTCGGATGACGTGGTCTTCACCCAGGCCGCCTTCGAGCGGTTCGTCGGTGTCGGTAACGGCGCCGCCGAGACCGAAGGGAGCGACGCCTGATGGCCGAGCAGACCGCGATCACCAGCAAGACCTTCACGGACCCGCGCGACCTCCTGGTCAAGCCGGTGGTCTCCGAGAAGAGCTACGCGCTGCTGGACGAGAACAAGTACACGTTCGTCGTCGACCCGCGCGCCAACAAGACCCAGATCAAGCAGGCCGTCGAGGCGGTCTTCCAGGTCAAGGTCACCGGGGTCAACACGATCAACCGGCAGGGCAAGCGCAAGCGCACCCGCACCGGTTTCGGCAAGCGTGCCAACACCAAGCGCGCCATCGTGACCCTTGCCGAGGGCGACCGCATCGACATCTTCGGCGGTCCGGTCTCCTAACGGGGACCGGATCGAGTCGAAGTCCGGAATATTCCGAGGACTGAGAAATGGGTATCCGCAAGTACAAGCCGACGACCCCGGGCCGTCGTGGCTCCAGCGTCGCCGACTTCGTCGAGATCACGCGGTCCACGCCGGAGAAGTCGCTGGTCCGCCCGCTGCACAGCAAGGGCGGCCGTAACAACGCCGGTCGTGTGACCGTCCGCCACCAGGGCGGTGGCCACAAGCGCGCCTACCGTGTCATCGACTTCCGTCGGCACGACAAGGACGGCGTGCCCGCCAAGGTCGCGCACATCGAGTACGACCCCAACCGCACCGCGCGCATCGCGCTGCTGCACTACGCGGACGGCGAGAAGCGCTACATCCTCGCGCCGGCCCGCCTGCAGCAGGGTGACCGGATCGAGAACGGCCCCAACGCCGACATCAAGCCGGGCAACAACCTGCCGCTGCGCAACATCCCGGTCGGTACCACGATCCACGCGATCGAGCTGCGGCCCGGTGGCGGCGCGAAGATCTCCCGCTCCGCGGGCGCTTCCGTGCAGCTGCTGGCGAAGGAAGGCACCATGGCCACCCTTCGCATGCCGTCCGGCGAGGTCCGGATGGTCGACGTCCGCTGCCGCGCCACGATCGGTGAGGTCGGCAACGCCGAGCAGTCGAACATCAACTGGGGCAAGGCCGGCCGCATGCGGTGGAAGGGCGTCCGCCCGACCGTCCGCGGTGTCGCCATGAACCCGGTGGACCACCCGCACGGTGGTGGTGAAGGCAAGACCTCCGGTGGTCGCCACCCGGTCTCGCCGTGGGGCCAGAAGGAGGGCCGTACGCGCTCTCCCAAGAAGGCGAGCAGCAAGTACATCGTCCGCCGCCGCAAGACGAACAAGAAGCGCTAGGAGCGGGTGTAGATGCCGCGCAGTCTCAAGAAGGGGCCCTTCGTCGACGACCACCTGAGCAAGAAGGTGGATGTCCAGAACGAAGCAGGCACCAAGAACGTCATCAAGACCTGGTCCCGCCGCTCGATGATCGTCCCGGCCATGCTCGGCCACACGATCGCGGTGCACGACGGCCGTAAGCACGTCCCGGTGTTTGTCACTGAGTCGATGGTCGGCCACAAGCTCGGCGAGTTTGCGCCGACCCGCACCTTCCGCGGCCACGAGAAGGACGACCGCAAGTCGCGCCGTCGCTGATCGAACGAGATCAAGCGTGCCGACTTCGACGACACAGTCAGACACTGAAGGGACAACCATGGAAGCCAGGGCCCAGGCGCGGTACATCCGCGTCACGCCCATGAAGGCCCGCCGCGTGGTGGACCTCATCCGTGGCATGAACGCCACGGAGGCTCAGGCGGTCCTGCGTTTCACGCCGCAGGCCGCGAGCGTGCCGGTGGGCAAGGTGCTGGACAGCGCCATTGCCAACGCCGCGCACAACTACGACCACACGGACGCCGAGTCTCTGTACGTGACCGAGGCATTCGTGGACGAGGGTCCGACCCTGAAGCGGTTCCGGCCGCGCGCCCAGGGCCGTGCCTACCGGATCCGCAAGCGGACCAGCCACATCACCGTGGTCGTCGCCAGCAAGGAAGGGACCCGGTAATGGGCCAGAAGGTTAACCCGTACGGGTTCCGGCTCGGTGTGACCACGGACTTCAAGTCCCGCTGGTACGCCGACAAGCTGTACAAGGACTACGTCAAGGAAGACGTCGCCATCCGCCGGATGATGACGCAGGGCATGGAGCGGGCCGGCATCTCCAAGGTGGAGATCGAGCGCACCCGTGACCGCGTCCGCGTCGACATCCACACCGCCCGGCCGGGCATCGTCATCGGCCGTCGCGGCGCGGAGGCCGACCGTATCCGCGGTGACCTGGAGAAGCTGACCGGCAAGCAGGTCCAGCTGAACATCCTCGAGGTCAAGAACCCGGAGATGGACGCCCAGCTGGTGGCCCAGGCCGTCGCCGAGCAGCTGTCCTCCCGTGTCTCCTTCCGCCGTGCCATGCGCAAGAGCATGCAGGGCACGCTGAAGGCCGGCGCCAAGGGCATCAAGATCCAGTGCGGTGGCCGTCTCGGCGGCGCCGAGATGTCCCGCTCGGAGTTCTACCGCGAGGGTCGGGTTCCGCTGCACACCCTGCGCGCGAACGTGGACTACGGCTTCTTCGAGGCCAAGACCACCTTCGGCCGGATCGGTGTGAAGGTCTGGATCTACAAGGGCGACGTCAAGAACATCGCCGAGGTCCGCGCTGACAACGCCGCCGCCCGTGCCGGCAACCGCCCGGCCCGCGGTGGGGGCAACGAGCGTCCGCAGCGCCGCGGTGGCGAGCGCGGTGGCCGTGGCCGTCGTCCTCAGACGGAAGGTGCCCAGGCCCCCAAGGCCGAGGCGACCGCCACCGTCGAGGCCCCGGCTGCGGAGACCCCCGGAACGGAAGGCTGAGTAACCCATGCTGATCCCCCGCAGGGTCAAGCACCGCAAGCAGCACCACCCGAAGCGCGACGGCATGGCCAAGGGCGGCACGGAGCTGGCGTTCGGCGAGTACGGCCTGCAGGCCGTCACGCCCGCCTACGTGACGAACCGGCAGATCGAGTCCGCTCGTATCTCCATCACCCGTCACATCAAGCGTGGCGGCAAGGTCTGGATCAACATCTACCCGGACCGCCCGCTGACCAAGAAGCCCGCCGAGACCCGCATGGGTTCCGGTAAGGGTTCGCCGGAGTGGTGGATCGCGAACGTCAAGCCCGGTCGGGTGATGTTCGAGCTGTCTTTCCCGAACGAGAAGGTTGCTCGTGAGGCGCTCACCCGCGCCGCGCACAAGCTTCCGATGAAGTGCCGCATCGTGCGGCGCGAGGCAGGTGAGCTGTGATGGCGGCCGGTACCAAGGCGACCGAGCTGCGCCAGCTGGGCGACGAGGAGCTCGTCGGCAAGCTGCGTGAGGCCAAGGAGGAGCTGTTCAACCTCCGTTTCCAGGCGGCCACCGGACAGCTGGAGAACAACACCCGGCTCAAGACCGTCCGCAAGGACATCGCCCGGATCTACACCCTGATGCGTGAGCGCGAGCTGGGCATCGAGACGGTGGAGAGCGCCTGATGAGCGAGAAGAATGTGACTGAGACGACCGAGCAGCGCGGCTTCCGCAAGACCCGTGAGGGCCTCGTGGTGAGCGACAAGATGGACAAGACCGTCGTGGTCGCCGTCGAGGATCGTGTGAAGCACGCCCTGTACGGCAAGGTCATCCGGCGCACCAACAAGCTCAAGGCGCACGACGAGCAGAACGCCGCCGGCATCGGCGACCGCGTCCTCCTGATGGAGACCCGGCCGCTCTCGGCGACGAAGCGCTGGCGCGTCGTGGAGATCCTCGAGAAGGCCAAGTAAGGCCCAGTAATCCCTGAGCGGGTGTCCGCTCAGGACCGTTCCGTCAGGCTCGGCGGGGGCGTGGAGACGCGCCCCCGCCGGGAACCGACGCGACACACAGGAGAAAGACGTGATCCAGCAGGAGTCGCGACTTCGCGTCGCCGACAACACTGGTGCCAAGGAGATCCTTTGCATCCGTGTTCTCGGTGGCTCCGGTCGCCGCTACGCGGGCATCGGTGACGTCATCGTCGCCACCGTCAAGGACGCGATCCCCGGTGGCAACGTGAAGAAGGGCGAGGTCGTCAAGGCTGTCGTCGTGCGCACCGTCAAGGAGCGCCGCCGTGCCGACGGCTCGTACATCCGCTTCGACGAGAACGCGGCCGTCATCCTCAAGAACGATGGCGACCCGCGTGGCACCCGTATCTTCGGCCCGGTCGGCCGTGAGCTGCGCGAGAAGAAGTTCATGAAGATCGTCTCGCTCGCGCCGGAGGTGCTGTAACCGATGAAGATCAAGAAGGGCGACCTGGTCCAGGTCATCACCGGTAAGGACAAGGGCAAGCAGGGCAAGGTCATCGTGGCCTACCCCACGCTGGACCGTGTCCTCGTCGAGGGTGTCAACCGGGTCAAGAAGCACACCAAGGCCGGCCAGACCGACCGCGGTTCCAAGACCGGCGGCATCATCACCACCGAGGCGCCGATCCACGTCAGCAACGTGCAGCTGGTTGTTGAGAAGGACGGCAAGAAGGTCGTGACCCGCGTCGGCTACCGCTTCGACGACGAGGGCAACAAGATCCGCGTTGCCAAGCGGACCGGTGAGGACATCTGATGACTGCCACCACTACGGCACCGCGTCTCAAGACGCGCTACCGCGAGGAGATCGCGGGCAAGCTGCGTGACGAGTTCAAGTACGAGAACGTCATGCAGATCCCCGGTCTCACCAAGATCGTGGTCAACATGGGTGTGGGCGACGCCGCCCGCGACTCCAAGCTGATCGAGGGCGCCATCCGCGACCTCGCCACGATCACCGGCCAGAAGCCGCAGGTCACCAAGGCCCGCAAGTCCATCGCGCAGTTCAAGCTGCGTGAGGGCCAGCCGATCGGTGCCCACGTCACCCTCCGCGGTGACCGCATGTGGGAGTTCCTGGACCGTCTGCTGTCGCTCGCGCTGCCGCGCATCCGCGACTTCCGTGGTCTGTCCCCCAAGCAGTTCGACGGCCGGGGCAACTACACCTTCGGTCTCACGGAGCAGGTCATGTTCCACGAGATCGACCAGGACAAGATCGACCGCGTCCGGGGTATGGACATCACCGTGGTCACCACGGCGACCAACGACGCTGAGGGCCGTGCGCTCCTTCGTCACCTCGGCTTCCCGTTCAAGGAGGCGTGAGCCGTGGCGAAGAAGGCTCTCATTGCCAAGGCCGCTCGCAAGCCCAAGTTCGCTGTGCGCGCGTACAACCGCTGCCAGCGCTGCGGCCGGCCGCACTCCGTGTACCGCAAGTTCGGCCTGTGCCGCGTGTGCCTTCGTGAGATGGCTCACCGCGGCGAGCTGCCGGGCGTGACCAAGAGCTCCTGGTAATCCGCGCGTTCGGATTCCAGGACTCTCGGTAAGCAGCTGGACGGCGAGAGCTCCACTCTTCCTCCCGTAAGGTAGAGGGGTTGGGCGCTCGCCGCCCGCACCGACTTACTACGCCGTAGGTCCACCGCACCGCACCCGTCCCCACGTGCTGGGGGAGAGGGATGGCGCACCAGGAAACCCCGGCGAGAGAGGCCCAAGGCCAACACATGACCATGACCGACCCCATCGCAGACATGCTGACCCGTCTGCGTAACGCGAACTCGGCGTACCACGACGACGTGTCGATGCCGTTCAGCAAGATCAAGTCGCACATCGCGGAGATCCTCCAGCAGGAGGGCTACATCACCGGCTGGAAGGTCGAGGAAGCCGAGGTCGGCAAGAACCTCGTCCTCGAGCTGAAGTTCGGCCCGAACCGTGAGCGCTCGATCGCCGGCATCAAGCGGATCAGCAAGCCGGGTCTGCGGGTCTACGCAAAGTCCACCAACCTGCCGAAGGTGCTCGGCGGCCTGGGCGTGGCGATCATCTCCACGTCCCACGGTCTGCTCACCGGCCAGCAGGCGCAGAAGAAGGGCGTGGGTGGGGAAGTCCTCGCCTACGTCTGGTAACCGGGAAAGCGAGGTATAGCAATGTCGCGCATCGGCAAGCTGCCCATCTCGGTTCCCGCCGGAGTGGACGTCACCATCGACGGCCGGACGGTCGCGGTGAAGGGCCCCAAGGGCTCCCTCACCCACACCGTCGCCGCGCCGATCGAGATCGCGAAGGGCGAGGACGGCACGCTGCACGTCACGCGTCCCAACGACGAGCGTGTTTCGAAGGCCCTCCACGGCCTGTCCCGCACGCTGGTGGCGAACATGATCACCGGCGTGACCGCGGGCTACAGCAAGGCACTGGAGATCAGCGGTGTCGGCTACCGCGTCCAGGCGAAGGGCTCCAACCTGGAGTTCGCCCTGGGCTACAGCCACCCGATCCTCGTCGAGGCCCCTGAGGGGATCTCCTTCAAGGTCGAGTCCCCGACCAAGTTCTCGGTCGAGGGCATCGACAAGCAGAAGGTCGGCGAGGTGGCGGCCAACATCCGCAAGCTGCGGAAGCCCGACCCGTACAAGGCCAAGGGCGTCAAGTACGCCGGCGAGGTCATCCGCCGCAAGGTCGGAAAGGCTGGTAAGTAGCCATGGCATACGGTGTGAAGATCGCCAAGGGCAAGGCGTACAAGGGTGCCGCGCTCAAGCGCCGGCACATCCGGGTCCGCAAGCGGATCTCCGGCACCTCGGAGCGTCCGCGCCTCGTGGTGACGCGGTCCAACCGCGGTATCACGGCGCAGGTCATCGACGACCTCGCGGGCCACACGCTCGCGTCGGCGTCGACCCTCGACACGTCCATCCGCGGCGGCGAAGGCGACAAGAGCGCCAAGGCGAAGCAGGTCGGCCAGCTCGTGGCCGAGCGTGCCAAGGCCAAGGGCGTCGAGGCGGTCGTGTTCGACCGCGGCGGCAACCAGTACGCGGGGCGCATCGCCGCCCTCGCGGACGCCGCCCGTGAAGCCGGCCTGAAGTTCTGAGCCGCCCGTCGCGCCAGCGACTGAGTTTCGCTGCGCAGCTAGCGGAAAACGAAGAGAGGTAATTCCAATGGCTGGACCCCAGCGCCGCGGAAGCGGTGCCGGTGGCGGCGAGCGACGGGACCGTAAGGACAGGCGGGACGGCGGCCAGCAGGCCGAGAAGACCGCCTACGTCGAGCGGGTCGTCGCGATCAATCGCGTCGCCAAGGTTGTGAAGGGTGGTCGTCGCTTCAGCTTCACCGCGCTGGTCGTGGTGGGCGACGGTGACGGCACCGTCGGTGTCGGTTACGGCAAGGCCAAGGAGGTGCCGGCCGCCATCGCCAAGGGTGTGGAGGAGGCCAAGAAGCACTTCTTCAAGGTCCCCCGTATCCAGGGCACCATCCCGCACCCCATCCAGGGCGAGAAGGCCGCGGGCGTCGTCCTGCTCAAGCCGGCTTCCCCCGGTACCGGTGTGATCGCCGGTGGCCCGGTGCGTGCCGTGCTGGAGTGCGCGGGCATCCACGACGTGCTGTCCAAGAGCCTCGGCTCGGACAACGCGATCAACATCGTGCACGCCACGGTGGCCGCTCTCCAGGGCCTTCAGCGGCCCGAGGAGATCGCCGCCCGCCGCGGTCTGCCGATCGAGGACGTCGCGCCGGCGGCCCTGCTGCGCGCACGTGCCGGGGTTGGTGTGTGATGGCGCGCCTGAAGGTCACGCAGACGAAGTCCTACATCGGCAGCAAGCAGAACCACCGTGACACCCTGCGTTCGCTCGGCCTGAAGCGGCTGAACGACGTGGTGGTCAAGGAGGACCGCCCGGAGATCCGCGGCATGGTCCACACCGTCCGCCACCTCGTCACGGTCGAGGAGGTCGACTGATCATGGGTGACAACCCGATCAAGATCCACAACCTCCGTCCGGCCCCCGGCGCCAAGACCGCCAAGACCCGCGTGGGTCGTGGTGAGGCGTCCAAGGGCAAGACGGCCGGTCGTGGCACCAAGGGCACCAAGGCCCGCTACCAGGTTCCGGAGCGCTTCGAGGGTGGGCAGATGCCCCTCCACATGCGTCTCCCGAAGCTCAAGGGCTTCAAGAACCCGTTCCGCACCGAGTACCAGGTCGTCAACCTGGACAAGCTCGCCTCCCTCTACCCCGAGGGTGGTGAGGTCACCGTGGCCGACCTGGTCGCCAAGGGTGCCGTGCGCAAGAACCAGCTCGTCAAGGTGCTCGGCACCGGCGAGGTCTCCGTGGCGCTGCAGGTGACCGTTGACGCGGTCTCCGGCTCCGCCAAGGAGAAGATCGCCGCCGCCGGCGGCAGCGTGACCGAGCTCGTCTGAGGTCTGTGTCACATCGAACGGGGATGCCCAGCAGCACGGGCATCCCCGTTCCGGCGCTTTACCGGTGTGCTTATGTCCTCACTGTGAACCCTGCCGTGCTATTGCTGCCCGGCTGGTCATTCTCAGTGGGGGTACCGCGCCGGTAAGGTGGCCAACGCTGCTCTTTTCCGAACCCTCATCAGACCGTCCTTCCGCCGTGGCGCGGGGGGTGCAGGAGGCACCGTGCTCACCGCGTTCGCCCGGGCGTTCAGGACGCCCGACCTGCGCAAGAAGCTGCTCTTCACGCTGAGCATCGTGGTGGTCTACCGGCTCGGCGCGCATGTGCCGGTGCCAGGTATCGACTACACCGTGGTCAATGAGTGCATCAAGGACACGAAGGGCAACAACAGCCTCTTCGGCCTGGTGAACATGTTCAGCGGCGGCGCGCTGCTGCAGCTGACCATCTTCGCGCTCGGGATCATGCCGTACATCACGGCGAGCATCATCCTGCAGCTGCTCACGGTGGTGATCCCGCGCCTGGAGGCCCTCAAGAAGGAGGGGCAGGCCGGCACCACGAAGATCACGCAGTACACGCGGTACCTGACCGTCGCGCTCGCCGTGCTCCAGGGCACCGGCCTGGTGGCCACCGCCCGTTCCGGCAGCCTGTTCTCGAACTGCACGCAGGCCTCGCAGATCGTGCCGAACCAGTCGATCTTCACCACCATCACGATGGTC
>NZ_FODD01000041.1 GCF_900110255.1 Actinacidiphila rubida | reverse complement strand
GGGCGCGTTGACGCGCTGCGTCTCGTAGATGTCGTACGTGCCGCCGTCGCTGGTGACGGTGCCCTTGTAGGTGCCGGTCGGCCGGTAGGTGCCGTAGTTGTCGACGATGTAGTACTCGACGAGCGGGTTGGTGGTCCACCCGTACAGCGACAGGTAGGCGTTGCCGGACGGGTTGAAGCTGCCGGAGTAGTTCACGGTCTGGCGGCCGCCGTTGCTCCAGCCCTTGCCGGCCACGAAGTTGCCGACATTGCTCCACGAGGTGCTGTAGTTGCCGCCGGAGCCCAGCGTCATCGACGACGAGCCGCCGCCGTCGGTCCAGAACGAGTAGTAGTACCCATTGTTGGTGCCGGTCTGACTCGACGTGACCACGGTGTCGGCGTTGGCCGTACCCGGCAGGACCAACGCGGCCACGCCTACCAGCGCGAGAGTGCACACCGAGCTGATGAGCAGCCGGAACGACCGCAGGTTGCGAAGCAACCCGGTGGCTGAGCGGCGTCTGCCGCGGATCGAGTGGTCTTGGATCTCGTTCATGTGCGCGCTTCCTCCTCATTGAGGCGGGTGGGGGGACACGGCGACGCGCTGTCGCCGTGCGGCGATCGGGAGGTGACGGTGGCCGCGGAGGAACACCCCGCGGAGGGGCGCGGAGCCGGAGACGCGGAGCATGAGCTGGAGCTGAGCCGGCCAGGAGACCTGAAGCGGCAGTCCGTGGCCTGCCGATCGCGAACAGTGTTGGGCGAGGTGTTCCGGCTGTCAACACTTTCGGTAACTGATCCGAAAGGATCGAGGCATCCGATTCGGTGATCGACAGAACCTTTCACCAGCTCATCCGTCATGCGCGAGCGGCCAGAATCCGATGGAAGAACTTCGGTCGGGACAACTCCAGACCACCGTCGGCACATTGAGGCCGAAACTTTCGACGTCGGCCCAGAGCGTGGACGCCCTGGCGATTCCCCACACCTCCGAACCGCCGAGGGAGACATCGGCTCCATGGCGGTGGACCTGGCTCCGTCGGCGAACGGGGCCGCGCGCATGCGCCCGTCCGGGAAGCTCCGGACGGGCGCCGGCCCGGGCAGGTGGAGATCAGTCCTTGACGGCTCCCGAGGTGACTCCGGCGGCAACGTAGCGCTGGGCGAGAACGAGCAGAGCGGCGGCCGGAACGGAAGCGACGACGGCGGTGGCCATGATCGCGTTCCACTCCTGGTTGTTGTTGCCGATGTACTTGTAGATCCCGAGGGTGATCGGCCGCATGCTGCCGCCTCCGTCAAGGGTGTTGGCGAAGACGAAGTCGGACCAGGCCCACAGGAAACTGAACAGCGACACCGTCACCACCGCGTTGCGGCTGACCGGCAGAACCACCGACGTGAAGGTGCGCCACACACTCGCACCGTCGATCGTCGCGGCGGCCAGCAACTCGTCGGGAATGCCCGACATGAAAGCCGTGAAGATCATGACGCCGAACGGCACGGCGATGGTGGAGTCGGCAACGACCAGACCCCACCAGGTGTTCATGATCCCCAGGTTGAGGAAGATGCCGTAGAAGCCCATGGCCATGACGATGCCGGGGATCATCTGGGCGATCAGCAGCATCACGCCGACCGCGCCGCCGCCCCGGGGGCGGAGCTTGGCGAGGGCGAAGCCGGCCGGGGCCGACAGCAGAAGGGTCAAGGCGACCGTACCCAACCCGACGAGCAGGCTCACCCACAGATAGGGAAGCTGATCGTCGAGGACCGCGCGATAACCGCTGAGGGTGGGGTGCAGCGGCAGCAGGTCGGGAGGATCTTTCCGCATGTTCTGCTGCGGCGTCAGCGAAACGTTGATCATCCAGTAGATCGGGAAGAGCATCATCGCGGTCAGCAGCAGGCCGATGGCCGTGTTGCGGCGTGACCCCGGCCGTCCGCCGCGGCGGCGCGTCGCGGATCCCCGGTGAGCGGGTGCTGTGGTGGTCACGCGGTCTGCCTCCTCTGAACGCGGATGTAGAGCAGGCCGAAGACCAGCGCGATGAGGATGAGGATGTTGCCGACGGCCGCCCCGGGACCGAACTGAGGAAGCAGCGACCCGAAGCCCAGCCGGTAGGACCACGTGGCGAGCGTCGAGGAGGCGTCCCCGGGACCGCCCTTCGTCATGATCCAGATCAGGTCGAACACCTTGAGGGTGTAGATGAGCCCGAGCAGAACGGTGATCGCCGAGACGGGGCGCAGGAGCGGGAAGGTGATCCGGCGGAACTGCTGCCAGGCGCCGGCGCCGTCCAGGCTCGCCGCCTCGTACAGCTCCGCGGGGATGGTCTGCAACCCGCTGTAAAGGATGACGAGGTTGAACGGGATGCCGATCCAGATGTTGGCGATGATCACCGAGGTCAGCGCCCACGAGGGTGAGGTCAGCCAGTCGACCTTGCTGATTCCGGCCAGGTGCAGGGCGTAGTTCACCACACCCGACTCGCTGTTCAGCATCCACGACCACGTCGAGGCCGAGACGATCAGCGGCAGCAGCCACGGGATCAGGAACAGGGCTCGCAGCGTGGGCGCCAGGCGGAAGTTGCGGTGGAAGAACACCGCCAGCGCCAGTCCGATCCCGTACTGGAACACGATCGACACCACCGTGAAGACCATCGTGTTGCGCAGGGCGGTGGCGAACGTCGCGTCGTGGACGACCTGGTGGAAGTTGTCCCACCCTGAGAACGGTGCGTCGCCCTGGACGAAGGACCGCACGGTGTAGTGCCGTACGGACAGGTCGATGTTGCGGTAGAGCGGATAGGCGTAGAAGGCCCCGAGATAGAGGATGACGGGAGTCAGGAACATCCAGGCGGCCGTCTTCGAGGACCACGGACCGCCGCCTTTGCGGCGGCCGAGCGCGGTGCGGCCCGGCGGGCGACCGGAACCCGCTTCGGACTCCCGGGGCACGGCCGACGGCCGTTGCCGCCCGTCGGCGTGAGTGATGGTCATGGTGCTCCTCGATCAGAACGCTGCGTGGACTCGGGCCCGGGAGCGAGGCGCCGCAGGCACCCCCCGGCTGCCGGACCGCCGGCCGCACCGACCCCGGCCCCGACCGCCGTGCCGCCGGGACGGTCGGCGGCACGGCGGGGTTCGCGGGGTACCGGAGCCAGGCGTCTCCCGCCGTCCGGGGGTGGCGCCAGGGCCGCGGTGGGATCAGCCCTGGTGGTTCTCGACGGCCTTCTGCGCGGCCTGAAGTGCCGACGCCGGGCTCTTGCTCCCGGACAGGGCCCCCTGCACCGCTGCCCACAACTGCTGGGAGATCACCGGATAACGGGTGCCGAGACCGTTGCTTGTACGACCGCGGGCAGCGGCGACCGCCTCCACCCAGGGCCTCAGCTCCGCGGCCGCGGACACCTGCTGGTTCTGCGCGGTCTGCGTCGGGGCGACGTAGGACAGGGTGGTGTCGGTCGACAGCAGGTTGGCGTCATTGGTCAGGCACGAGACGATCTTCGCCGACGTCGTGTAGCGGGCGCTGTCCTTCTGGACGGGCACGGTCACGAACTCACCACCGGTGGGTGCGGGGGCCGCGCCTCCGTCGCGGGCCGGGATGGAGATCACACCGTACGGGAACCCCGTCTTCTTCGCGTTGGCGAGTTGCCATGTCCCGTTCTCCCCGAAGGCGTACTGACCGGTCGCGAACTCCTGCCAGCTCGTCGTCTGCGTGTTGTTCAGGACGTCGTTCGGGGCGAGTCCCTGGTCGACCCAGTCCTTCCAGAGGGACAGTGCCGCCTGGCCGTCGGCGTTGTCGAGATGGGTCAGGTCGCCCTTCGCTCCCCAGAACCAGGGGAGGAACTGGAAGCTGCCCTCCTCGGTGCCGATCGCCGAGAAGGTGATGCCCTTCTTCCCCGCGGCCTTCACCTTCTCCAGCGCCGCGGTCAGGGTGTCCCATGTGGTGATCGAAGCCGGATCGATGTGTGCGGCGGCCAGGACGTTCTTGTTGTAGAAGAGCGCCAGCGTGTTGGCCCCGATCGGCACACCGTAGGGGGCGCCGTCGACCACTCCGGCGCCGATGATGTTCTTCTGGACGGATGTGGTCGGGATGCCGACCTCGTTCATCTTGTTGAGAATTCCGGCCTCCACGAGCGTGGAGACCACCGGGTTGTCCACCAGCATCACGTCCGGGGCGTTGCCCTGCTGGGCCGCCAGGAGCGCCTTGTTGCCGAGGTCGGTGGTGTCGTAGGCAGTGCGCTTCACCGTCACGCCCGCCTTGGTCCCGCAGGTGCCGACCAGTTTGGCCCAGGCGGACGAGCCGTCGAACTGCGGGTAGGGGTCCCAGAAGGTGTAGGTGCCCGAATCGGCGGACTTTCCTGACGCGGCCCCGGATCCGCCGCCGCAGGCGGCCGTGCCCACGAGCGCGGTGCAGGCCGCGACGGCAGCCAGGGCGATGCGAGTGTGTGTCATGGCGGTCCTTGCTCGATGCGTGAAGGGAGTGGACGACTGTGGGGCTGCGCGAGTGCGGGGAGGGCCCCTAGGAGGTGGGGATCCACACCCGCATGGGCCCGTCCTGGCGGTTGGCCCAGGCGTAGTAGGGGATGGCGGTGAGGACCAGCTCAGAGTCCTGGTGCGGTCCGTGGACCGCGTCCGTGCCCTCGGCCTCGCCGGCAGGGCGGTAGGGCCACCAGCCGGTCTGAGCCGGCGTGCGGCGGCGCCCGGCACCGGTCACCACGGTGACGCCGCCGAGCAAGCCGGGGCGTTCCACGGCGGACAGGGGCCGGGCGGGGTCGATGACGATGTCGTCGAGTCCACCGCCCGGGTGGTCGGCGCCTTCGAGGCAGTAGACGAGCGGACCCCGCTCGATCGCCACGCAGCCGCGGACCGCGTCGGCGCGCCGGTCGGCCTCCACCAGGCGCGGCCGCATCTCCAGGTCGAGGATGACCTCGTCCCCCGGCGACCAGACGCGCTCCAGCCGCAGCCAGCCGTCGTCGTTCGCGGCCTCGACCCACTCTCCGGCGACGGACAGGTCGTGGTTGCCGCTCCACTGGGGGATCCGCAGGGAAAGCGTCCAGGGCCTGTCCCCCGGTGTCTCCTCGACGGTCAACCGGACGCGACCCGACCATGGATACTCGGTGTGAACGCTAACAAAACGAGAAGCGCCGAGCACTTCTCCCCCGTATCGCCCCGAGGCGTACTGGTGGATCTGCAGCCCCGCGTCGTCCCTGGAGGCGACGTAGTGCTCCAGGCTCGCCATCAGCCTCATGGCGTTGGGCGGGCAGCAGGCGCAGCGGAACCAGCGGGTACGGCGGGCGGACTGGTCGCCGCCGCCGTCGGTGTGCCCGTCACGGACTTGCAGCGGGTTGACGTACAGCCACCGCTCACCCTCCAGTGACATCCCCGCCAGAAACCCGTTGAACAGCGTCCGCTCGACGAGGTCGCTGTAGCGGGCCCGGCCGGTCAGCAGCGCCATCCGCCAGCTGAAGTGGACGGACGCGACCGCCGCACAGGTCTCGCAGTAGGCGCGCTCGGTGGGCAGTTCATAGGGGTCGCCGAAGTCCTCCTCGTCGTGGTGGGCGCCGAGGCCGCCGGTGATGTGGGTCTTCGTGGCGACCATCGCCGACCACAACCGCTCGCAGGTCGTGAGCAGTTCCTCGTCGCCCGCCTCGGCGGCGAGGTCCGCGGCGGCCGAGAGCAGATACAGCTGCCGGACCGCATGTCCTTCGACGTTCTGCT
The DNA here is from genome assembly GCF_900110255.1 of Actinacidiphila rubida. Classification (GTDB taxonomy): domain Bacteria; phylum Actinomycetota; class Actinomycetes; order Streptomycetales; family Streptomycetaceae; genus Actinacidiphila; species Actinacidiphila rubida. Next base: position 65,288 of record NZ_FODD01000041.1, on the reverse strand, counting down.
GAGCGGTGAGCGGCACCCGGTCCTGGCAGTAGGCCTCCCCGCCGAGCACGCCGTGCCCGCGCCGGTCCACGAAGTACGCCGCCAGGTTCAGATAGCGCCGCTCGCCGGTCTCCCGGTACAGCTCCACGAGCGCCGTCTCGACCTCGGGGTGCCCGTCGAACCCGTCGATCGGCCGGCCCGGGCCGAAGGTCGCATCGATGTGGTCCGCGAACCTCACGGCCACCTCCAGCAGTTCCTTGGCTCCCGTGCTCCGGTGGTGCGCCACTCCCGCCTGGATCAGGTGGCCGGCGCAGTAGAGCTCGTGGCCCCAGCGCAGGTCCTCGTAGCGGCGACCGTCTCGGGTGACCTGGAACCAGGTGTTCAGATAGCCGTCCGGCTCCTGCGCGGCTGCCACCAGACCGGCGATCCGCTCGACGTCGGCGGACAGCCGCGGGTCGTCCGAACCCGCCAGCTGCCACGCGGCGGCTTCCAGCCACTTGTAGACGTCCGAGTCCATGAACGGATAGTCGCCGCGGTAGTCCCCGTGCGCGCCGCCGGCGGCCAACCGGAGATCGTGCAGGTTGCCGGCCGCCTCCAGCAGCACCGGTCCCTGCGGAATGCACACGTCGGCGTTGACGGCGCGGCGGCGCCGCCAGAAGCCTCCCTCGATGTCCGCTCCGCCGACCGGGCGCAACACCGAGCGCGCCCCGGCCGTCGGGCGAACGGGACCTGCCGCGAGAGGCGGATGCGGAGTGCTGCGGGCCATGGATCTCCCCTGGGAGTGCGGTTGGCACCTGGTGAACTCGGGGTTGCGGCTTCGGCGCCCCGGCAGGGCACGCCGGGACCGGCCCGAGCGGTTCCGCTCAGCGCGAGGCCTGAGCAATGGTTTTCCTAGCGCTGAACCTAGAAGTGGCCTGTGTCACAAGTCAAGATGTCTGCACAGTCGGACAGGGCTCCCATATAGCGCTTGGGGTACGGTGTGCCGGCTGGCACTATGAACGCAGTTGCTCCGTGAGCAAAGGATTGCCTGTGACCGAGACCGACCGTCACCCGACAACAGGTCGCGTGACCCTGGCCGAGGTGGCCGGCGTGGCCGGTGTCAGCGTGGGGACCGCTTCCAAGGCCCTCAACGGCAGCGGCCGCATGCGGCCGGAAACACGCCAGCGCGTGCTGGACGCGGCCCGGCGGATGGACTTCCAGCCGAACGAGGCGGCCCGCAGCCTGCTCGGCGGCCGGACCTGGACGGTGGGACTGATCACGACCGACGGGATCGGCCGGTTCAGTACCCCGGTGCTGCTGGGTGCCGAGGACGCGCTGGGCGCGGGCAAGATCTCCGTTCTGCTGTGCGACACCCGGGGTGACGCCATCCGCGAACGCCATTACGTGGACGCGTTGTTGGCGCGCCGCGTGGACGGCATCATCGTCACCGGCCGCCGTACCGATTCGCGGGAGCCCCTGAACGGCCTGCAGGGAGTGCCCACCGTCTACGCCTTCACCCCTTCGACCGACCCCGCTGACATGTCCGTGGCCTCCGATGACGAGGGCGGTGCCCGGCTGGCGGTGGAGTACCTCATCGGCTCCGGGCGCCGGCGCATCGCTCACATCACCGGACCGGCCCACCATGCCGCCGCGCGCCACCGGGCCAGACTCACGGAGGATCTGATCGGCCAGGCCTCGCTCGAACTCTCGGGCGGGCGTGTCCACTTCGGTGACTGGAGCGAGGCCTGGGGCCGCCGCGCCGCGCACACCGTCCTGCGCACTGCTCCCGACACCGACGCCTTCTTCTGCGGCAACGACCAGATCGCCCGCGGCGCCGCGGACACTCTGCGCGAGGAGGGGCACCGCGTCCCCGAGGACGTCGCCGTCATCGGTTACGACAACTGGGACACGATGGCGCTGGCCTCCCGCCCTCCGTTGACGACGGTCGACATGAACCTTCCCGAGATCGGCAGGATCGCCGCGCTGCGCCTGCTCGACGCGATCGACGGCCGCACCGTGAGCGGCGTGGAAACGGTTCCGTGCCGCCTGGTCATCCGCGATTCGGCCTGATCGGGGGGAGCGAGGCCCGCTGCGCCGCTGGGCGCCCGGCTCGGGCACCCAGCGGCGGCGGCGCCTCAGCGCGCGGTCAGTTTCCACAGATGGTCCGCGGTTCCGTTGTCCTCCCACTGCAGCACCTGGGCGCCGCTGCTGGTGCTCATGTTCTGCACGCCCAGCAGCAGACCGCTGTTGCTGTTCACGATCTTGTCGTAGCCCGTGCCGTCCGGCACCACGCGCCACAGATGGTCGGCGGTTCCGTTGTCCGTCCAGATGAGCGCGGTACCACCGTCCGACGTGCTCATGTTGGTGATGCCGAGCAGCAGGCCACTGGCCTGGTTGCGGATCTTGTACAGACCGGAACCGGCGGAGACCAGTGTCCAGGTCTGGGTGGCGGAACTGCCGGGGGTGGCCTGGTCGACCGGCGTGCCCTGGCTCGTGCCCTGGTTCTGCGTGTCGAGCGCCAGACCGCTGTTCTTGTTGCTGATCCCGTAGGCGCCGTCCGGAGTTCCACCGCTGCTGCCGGCCGGGGTGATCACGAGGTGGTAGGCGTAGGTGCTGTTCGCGGTCACCGGGACGGTGACGGAACCGTTGCTCACCGCGTAGTCGGACTCCGACACGGTGGTGGGCCCCGAGACCGCGACGGTGCGCCCGGGGGACGGCGTGTACTCGACCTTGACGTGGACGCTGGACCCGAAGGCCGCCAGCCCGCCGAGGCCGTTGACGGTCACCGCCGAATCGCCGGAACTGCCGCCGAAGACGACGTCGATCTCGTTCCCCGCGCTGGTGCGCGCCGCGGCGCCGTCGATGCCGGTCTGCGCCGGCGGCGTGGTCGCGAGCATGCTGCCGCTCATGTCGGCGTACCACTTGTACAGCCAGTAGGCACCGTTGGGACTTCCGCCCTGACCGGTCAGCAGGTCACCCAGCGCCCCGGACTGGTTCCAGAAGGCCAACTCGGCGTCGTGCACGCCCAGTCGTTCGAACTTCGCGATGTAGCCGACCAGCGCGCCGGGAACACCCACTTCCGAGGGGGCGGCGTACTCCTCGATCGCGATGGGCCGCCGGCTGATGCCGTACTTGTCCTCCAGCGAGGTCACCGTGGCGACGTCACCGGCGATCTTCGAGGCGCGGGTCAGCTCGTGCCAGGCGATGATGTCCGGAACGGTGTTCGTGGCGACCGCGTTCCGCAGGAAGTTGTCCATGTCGCCGATGTTGTCGGAGAAGCTCGGCCCCTGGATCGGGGTCGAGGAGTCCTTCGTCCTGATCTCCCGGTAGGTCCTGGTCCAGAAGTCCTCGAAGGTGCCGTTGGAGCTCTGCCAGGTGTTGTCGGACTCGTTCCACGGCGCGTAGGCGGCCAGGTTGGTGATGCCGGACGCCTTCGTCTGCGCGATCTGGTCGTCGACCACGCTCAGCCAGTTGCTCCAGCTGAACTGGTACGGCCAGCCCGCGTAGTAGTCGGACAACCGGTTGACCACCTTCGCACCGGCTCTGGCCGCCTTCGGGGCGACGGTGAGAATGTCTCCTGTCGGCTGCTGGTGGCCGCCCTGCGGCTTCTGCACGAACGTGTTCGGCTTGATCGCCTGCACCAGGGTGTCGGCCGGAGTACCCGCGTTCGCCAGACCGTACAGGCTGCCGGTCGCGACATGCGTGACGGGCCGCAGGACCTGGCCGGCGTTGACCACGAGGGTGGTGGACGGGGACGCGGCCGCGTGGGCGGCCGGACCGGTGAACGCGGCCGAAGCCATGGCCAGTGCCGCGGCACCGAGGCTGACGGCGGACGTCAGCCTGCGGGCGCGTCGGGGATGCGCGATTCCACGCATGAGGACATGTCCTCCAGAGGAGTGGTGTGAGGGGATGGAACGGCCGGAACCCGCCCGTCAGTGACACCGCCCGTCCTGCGGCGTCGCATCGGTCGGCGCGCGGCCCGAACCGCTGCGCAAAAGAGCAACGGTTTTTCCATCCACAACGTAGGAGTGCCGCACGGAGAGGTCAAGGGAGTACGCAGAGTTCGGTCAGGGCTCGATGTGCTCGCGCAACCACTGCTCGGTCGTACTCACGTGGACCAGCGCCGCGGCCTCCGCCAGAGCTCGGTCCCCGGCTGCCAACGCCGCGTAGATGGCGCGGTGTTCGGCAATGGTGCGGTCGCCGGCCCGGTCGTCGACGAGGCCTCGCCACACCCGGGCGCGCACCGTCCGGCCGGAGATGCCTTCGAGCAGGGTGGCCAGCGTGCTGTTGCCGGCCGAGCCGATGACCGCCTGGTGGAAGGCGACGTCGTGCCTGTTCAGCAGTTCGACGTCGTCGCGGGCCGCCGCCATCGCGTCCAAGTGGCGCTTGATGTCGGCGAGATCGTCGGCGGAACGGCGCGTGGCGGCCAGCCCGGTGGCGATCGGCTCGAAGAGCCTGCGGACTTCGATGAGTTCCAGGAGTTTGTCGCCCCGCAGGAGTTCCACGGCCGAGCCGAGTCCCTCCAGCAGCAGTGCCGGCTCCAGGCTCGTGACGTAGGTGCCCTCTCCCCGCCGGATCTCCAGGACGCGGGCGACGACGAGGGCTTTGACGGCCTCGCGCATCAAGTTGCGGGAGAGCCCGAGGTCGACGGCCAACCGGGGCTCGGGAGGCAGTTTCGCGCCCGGGGGCAGGGCACCGGACTGGATGAGCTCCCTGATACGTGCGATCGCCTTGTCCGTCAGCGACACTGTCCGCCCCCGCTCCCCGCCGACGCCGGACGAGGGTAGCAGGTCATCCCATGTCGGAGGAGACAGGCGAGGACGCGGTGTCGTGCTCCTCCGAACCCGGAGCGGTTCGGAGGGCGGCCTACCCAAGACTCCACCGCTGGTTGCTGCCACCGTTGCAGGTCCACAGCTCGACGGGCGCGCCGTTGGCGGTGCCTGCCCCGGTGACGTCCAGACACAGCCCCGACAGGGCACTGGTGACCGTGCCGTCGGAGTTGAGGTTCCACTGCTGGTTGGTTTGCCCGTTGCACGGCCAGACGATGACCTTGGTACCGGGTGACGTGCCCTTGTTGCTGGCGTCCAGGCACATCTCGTCACTGCCGCCATACACGGTCAACTGCGCCGCGGACGTTCGGGTGAAGGTCTGACCGGCACCGCCCTGGCAGTCCCGGATCTGCAGTTGGGCGCCCGGGGACGTGCTGCCGTCCGGCACGTCCAGGCACTTGCCTGCACCCACCGCGTGCAACTCGCCGCTGGTGCCGCCACCGGTCGACCCGGCGGGCGTCACGTAGACCGCGAAGGCGTCGTGGGCGGCCTGGAAGGTGAAGGGCACGGTGACGGATCCGCCCGAGGTGCTCAGGTTCTGGTCGTAGACCACCTGCGGGCTGGCCAACGGCGCCTGGTCCGGGATGCGTTGAACCGACACATGCACGCTGCCGCCGTTCGCCAGCCACGGCACGGAACCCAGACCGTTGAAGGTCAGGGAAGCGCCTCCGGTGTACCCGTTGCTGTCGCCGATCACCGCCACCGCCCGTCCGGCGGTGCTGTCCCGCGACGCGGACACCGCGGTGGAGCCGACCTCCCCGGACGTCGCGACGAGGGTCCCGGTCATGTCCGCGTAGGCCCGCATCGCCCACCAGTTGCCGTTGGGCTGCCAGGTCCCGTTGACCTGGGTGAGCACGCCGGTGAGGTTCGGGGTCACGCAGCAGACCCAGTTGCCGCGCATCGCGTTGCTGTACCCCGACTGCGCGAAGCGAGCCAGGTACCAGGCCGTCACTCCGGCGGTCTGCCGGTCCGCGGGCTGGTACTCGTTCGCGGACAGCGGCCTCGTGCCGATTCCCGCCGCCGCCAGATCGGCGTTGATGGCCTGGCTCACGGTCACGGGGTCGTCGACGTCCCCCTCGTCGTGATTGGTGATCATGTCCGGAACGGTGCCGGCCGCTTTGACGTGGGACAGCCAGGTGCTCCATTCCGTGGGATTGCTCTGCGGAGTGAAGGCGAGGGACGGGCCCACGATCGGGGCGCTCGGGGCGATGCGGCGGATCTCCCGGTAGGCGCTGTCCCACATCTGGAAGTACTGCGCGCTGTTCATGCCGCGCTTCCAGAACACCGAGATGTCCGGCTCGTTGTAGATGTCGTAGGCGAAGGGAAGGCCCGAGGCCTGCAGCGCCCCGACGGTGGAGTCGATGAAGCTGATCCAGTTGGAGCAGTCGCCGTTGTCGCAGGGGTAGACCGTGGTGGACGGCTGGCCGCCGTTGTTGCCGTAGATGTCACTGACCAGCACCTGGTACTGGGCGTGGTAAGGCGACCGGGTCAGCCGCCGGGCCTGCGCGGTGATCGAGTCGACGTCGGCCTGGGTGGCGGAGCCGTACCGGTATCCGTCCTTGATCCAGCCGCCGGAGAACCATCCGCCGCCGCGGAAGGCGTTGATGCCCAGTGGTTGCAGGTACGCGTCGGCCGGCTGGCTGCCGTCCTGGGTGATGCCGTAGAGGAAGCCCACCCCGACGCCCGTCGAGGGCCCACGGGAGGAACTCAGATCGACGCTCAACGACGTGGCGGTGGCCGCGTGACCGGCGACAGGCGCCACCCATAACGCGGCGAGTCCGAGGACGGCCGCCGCGGCAGTTGCCAGGCGGCCCGGTCTGACCCTTCTTCTCATCGATGTCCTCCTCGTGCAGGCAGGCTGGCGCACGGCGCACGGTGGTCGAATCGATTCCGTCGGAACGGTTCGACGGGATGCTACGGCCGCGTGCACCCGGGGTCAATGCGGTGCGCGGGACGGGCCGGCGGACAGGACCGCCCTCCCGGACGGCGGCGGGGCGCCGCCACAGCCCGCACGTTCGCCCTCGGTTGACTCCCCCCGGCGGGTTCAGCCCGCGGTGGCGTCGCGGCGGGACGGTACGGCCCCCGTGCTGGAGCGAAGGGAGATCGGCGGCGCCAGCAGGATGTGACGGGGCGGCGTGGAGGGCGCCGCGATCCGCTCGATCAGAAGGGCCACCGCCTGCTGTCCCATCTCCAGGGCCGGGACGTCGGCCGCGGTGAGAGGCGGCCGGAAGTCCTCGGCCCACGAGTGCGCCGCCACGCCCGTGACCGAGAAGTCGCGCGGCACGGTCAGCCCGGCGTCGCCCAGCGCCCGCTGGATGCCGGGGAGGGCGGCCTCGTTGATGGTGGTGATCGCAGTGAGGCCGGGGTGGTCCCGCAGGAGATCCTCGACGGTCTCCTGGCCGGACCGGGCGTCCTCCCCGCACGCCACCTCCACGCCCGCCAGGCCGCGTTCGGCCACGGCTGCCGTGAACCCCTCCCGCGCCCGGAGAGCCGGGCCGTAACCGGACGCGACCAGTTCGGGAGAGCGGTTGATCAGCGCCGCCTTCCTGTGCCCGAGGTCGGCCAGGTGGCGCACGGTGTGGCGGATGAGTCCCGCGTAGTCGACGTCGATCCAGCACATCGGCCGGTCGTCCGCGGTGTGCCCGATGCCGACGAAGGGCAGGCCGGCCTGGCGCAGCCTGTCCACCCTGGCGTCTTCCAGGCGGATCTCCATGAGGATGACCCCGTCGACGCGGCTCCCCGAGACAAGCCCTTCGAAGGAGCGGTCGTGGTCTCCGCCGGAGGGCGAGAGCAGTACGTCGAGGTCCGCACCGGCGGCCGCCTCGACGACACTTGCGACGAAGTCGAGCTGCATGTGGCTGAGCCGCCGGCCCGCGGGTGGGATCACCAGCCCGATCGTGCGCGTCCGGCCCTCCTTGAGGGCGCGCGCGGCCGCGTTGGGCCGGTAACCGAGCTCGTCGATCACGTCCTGGATGCGCTTGCGCGTGCCCGCGGCGACCGGGCGCTTGCCGCTGAGGGCGTAGGACACCGTGCTGCGCGACACACCCGCTCTCCGCGCGATCTCCCCGATGTTCATCCAGCTCCTCACCCCGGCCGCGGTGACGATCATACTCGGGGCGAATCGGTTCGATCACCCCTTGACTGGTCGGGCGGGTGAGCCTACCTTCCCGAGGTAGGTCGAATCGATTCGCCGAGAGAATCGGCCACCTCCTGCCACCTTCCCGGCACGGAGCCTTCTCGTCGGCTCCGCACCCCGCACGGCCAACTGTCGTCGCCTCAAAGGATCGAGCGCACACCGGTGACCGCAGCCTCCGACAGCTCCGCCTTCTCGATCGCGACCATGCCCTTCAGCCGCCAGGGGGCGTGGTTCGGCATCTCACCGATCACCGCCCAAGGCCGTCAGGAAGAGGACCTGCATCTCGTCTCGCACCAGAGCGGCATGCACCCGGTCCTGCGCTTGACCCCGCGCCTCCCCGTAAGCGCACACCGGGCGGAGACCGACTGGCACGCCACACCGTCCCGCTTGGTCTGGCAAGGTGACGGCGGCCAGGTCTCACTCGCCTACGAGACGGCCGACACCGTGCGGCTGCGCGGCGAGCACCTGGACCTCGCCATCACGCCCGCCGCCGGCGACCTGACGCCGTTCGCCGGCACCTACTTCTACCGCGATCCGGTCGACGGCTCCCACGTGTTCACCTCGTACGAGACGGGCCGCCGGTACCGGATCACCCTGCTCACAGGCGCGGTGTCGCGTACGTGCGGCACGGAGGAACTCGGCGACGCGGCCCGCGGGCTGGTCCTGTCGGGAGCGGAGGGCTGGGAGGCCGTCGTCGAGGAGATCGACAGTGCGCGCGCGCCCTACTCCGCGTGCCTCGACTTCGAATCGGTCGCGGCGAGAACCAGTGCCGATTTCCGCGACTTCGCGGACGCCGTCGTACGGGTGCCGGCCGGCGCGGCTCCCGCCGCGGAACTCGCGGCCTACGTCCTGTGGTCGGCGACCGTGCGGCCTGCGGGGCTCCTGGGCCGCTCCGCGGTGCTGATGTCCAAGCACTGGATGGACAAGGTGTGGAGCTGGGACCACTGCTTCAACGCCCTGGCACTGGCTCCGTCGCTGCCGGCGCTGGCATGGGATCAGTTCCAGCTGCCCTTCGACCACCAGGACGAGTCCGGGGCGCTACCGGACTCCGTCACCCACTCCGAGGTGCTGTACAACTTCGTCAAACCGCCCGTGCACGGCTGGGCTCTGCGGAGGCTGCGCGAGAGCCTTCCCGGCCGTCCCGCCCGCGGCGAGCTGCGGAGGACCTACCGTCGACTGGAGCGGTGGACCGCCTTCTGGCTGACCGCTCGCACGGCGTCCGGCGAGAGGCTGCCGCACTACCAGCACGGCAACGACAGCGGTTGGGACAACGCCACCACCTTCGACACCCGGCGCGTGCTGATCACGGCCGATCTCGCCGCCTTCCTCGTGCTGCAGTTGGCGGAGCTGGCCGAACTGGGCAGGGAAGTCGGCGAGAACGAAGCCGCGGACCGGCACCTGCGCACCGCGCAGTCCCTGCAGGACGCACTCCTGGAACAACTCTGGACCGGCGACGGATTCTGCGCCCGTACACCGCGCACCGGTGAGCTTTCCACCAGCCGAAGCCTGCTCGACCTGATGCCGATCGTGCTGGGTGACCGCCTGCCGCCGGATGTCGGGGCACGGCTCGCCGAGCGAATCGCCTCTCATCTCACGCCGTTCGGCCTGGCCACCGAACATCCGGACTCTCCGCGGTACGCGCCGGACGGATACTGGCGGGGCCCCGTCTGGGCACCTGCCACCCTTCTCGTCGAGGACGGACTGCGCCGGGCCGGTCACGTCGAGCTGGCCGACGAGGTCAGCCGCCGGTTCCTGTCGCTGTGCGAGACGTCCGGCTTCGCCGAGAACTTCGACGCACTCTCGGGCGAGGGGCAGCGGGACCGCGCGTACACCTGGACAGCCAGTGCTTACCTGCTCCTCGCCCACGCCCGCCATGAGCGCGCCACCGCGCCCGACACGGAAGGAGCACGCGGAAGCGCTCGGGCGTGACCCACGTGTCGCCCGACGGCCGTCGCACTCGTGACCTGCTCGCGCAGCGCAGGTGCACCGGGGTGTGATGGCCCCGGTGCACCGGCTCGCCTCTCAGGCGATGGCTCTCAGGACAGGCTCCACCTCTGGTTCGCGCCGCCGTTGCAGGTCCACTGTTCGACCTTCGCGCCGTCGGCCGTCGATGCTCCCGTGACGTCCAGGCAGAGCCCGGACTGCACCCCGGTGACGGTGCCGTCGGATTGGAGTGTCCACTGCTGGTTGCTCTGGCCGTTGCAGGTCCACACGACGACCGGCGTACCGGGCGCGGTGCCTTGTCCGTTGGCGTCCAGACACAGCAGGCTCGCACCGCTGTAGACGCTCAGCCCGCCTTCGGTGGTGCGTGTGAAGAGCTGGTCGGCGCCGCCGGAGCAGTCCCAGATCTGCGTCTGCGTTCCGGGTGCGGTGGACGCGTTCGGTACGTCCATGCACTTGCCGGCGCCCGCGGCGTGCAGTGCGCCGGCCGTGGCACCGCCGCCGGCGGGCACACCCGCCTGGCTGATCACCTGCTGTGCCCCCGACGGCCAACTGGTGCCGCTGACCAGCACGTTGCCGGTCAGGGTGTTGTTGTGGGGGGCGCCGGTGGCGACTTGGGTGGCGCCTGAGTTGTACCAGTTGGTGTCGAAGGTGTTGTCGTTGGTGTTGTTGGTGGCGCCGGCGTTGGTGAAGGCCCACACGCCGGAGTCCTGGACGACGTTGTGGGACATCGTGACGTAGCGGGAGCCTTCGTCGAGGTAGAGGCCGACGGTGTGCTGGTTGTCGTAGATGTAGTTGCCGTCGAAGACCGAGCCGGGGTTGGCGGACAGGTTGTACAGGCTGCCGCCGTCGTGGAACACCTTCTTCGTGCCGTGGATCAGGTTGCCGGTGACGACGGTGTTCTTCAGGGTCGTGGGCGTGGTGTAGACGGGCTGGTAGGCGTAGAGGCCGCGGTTCTTGTAGTCCTGGCTGCCACCGGGGTCGTTGGCCCCCCAGCCCCACCCGACGTCGATGCCGTCGTACGCCAGGTCGGACACCTCGTTGTGGCTGATCACCGCGTGCGTGACATACGTCGACAGGATCCCGGCCATGTCCTTGTAGTCCTTGGCGACGCCGTTGATCCGGTTGCCCTGGATGGTGATGTCCTGGTCCGTCATCGCCGGGTCGGAGGGGTGGTGGGCGTCGGGCTGGACGCCGCCGACGACGATGCCCGCGCCCGCGTCGTCGGTGAAGGTGCTGCCGGACACGCTGATCCCGGACGCCCCGAGGCCGATCCCCGAGGCGTGGGCGTCGGCGTCGTTGCCGATGCCGAGGGCGACCTGGCCCAGGTGGGTGAAGGTGTCCCCGGAGAAGGTGACGGTGTGCGCCGCCGAGACCTGCACCGCGGCCGGTACCTGGCTCCAGCTGTTGCGGGCGGCCTCGAACAGCGGGCAGCCGGACTGGCAGGAGGACAGGAAGTCGGAGGGCTGGCTGAAGGACCGTCCGAGGAACGTACCGCTCTGCTGGTCGGCGTAACCGGTGCCGGTGGAGGGCTGCAGCCAGGTGGTGTGCTGGAAGGAGATGCCCTGGAAGGCGATGTCGTGGACGGGGTCCGTGTAGCTGCCGCTGATCTGGAGCAGCGAGGTCAGGCGCGGGAGTTCGACGTCGTGAGCGCTGGGGTTCCAGCCGGCCGGTGCTTTGTAGTACAGCTGACCGGCCTGGGGGTCGAGGTACCACTGCCCCGTACTCTTCAGGAAGGAGTAGGAGTTCTCCAGCAACATCTGGCCGCCCGCGAAGGGGTTCGCGATCGTGTCGTAGCCCCAGTTGTTGTTGTTCCACGCGGGCTGCTGCATCGTGATCGAGGAACCGCTGACGGACTGCACCGGCGCATAGCGGTCCGTGAACGAGTCCTGACTCTCCACCTCGATCCGGTTCTGCTCCGGCAGAGACGCCAGGTAGTTCAATGCCGGGTTGACGATGGTCATCCCACTCGAGGTGACTTTCACATCACTGCGGGAGATCGTGACCGCCGCCCGAGGCGCCGATGCGCCGTCGACATACAACTGCCGGGAGTCCACGCCGGCCGGCACCGACGCAACGTAGACGTTGCTCGACGCATCCTTCAGCGACCAGCCGGTGACCTGCTGGCCACCGGAGACGACCGGTGACTGTCCCGGTGACGCCTGCCAGGTCACCGTGTGACCGTTGCGTCCGGAGTCGGCGGCCGTCAGTTTCCACGGCTCGGTCAGGCGATAGGTTCCGCCCGCCATGGACACCACCACGTCACCGGTCATGTTTGCGGTGAGGGCCTCGACGGAGGACTTCGCCTGGGTCAGGGAACACGGTGCGGCGGCGGAGCAGGAGGTGCCGCTCCCGGCTGGTGACGCGTACAGCGTGGTCATGGTCGCGGCGCGTGCCGTCACGGCGGGGACGGCGAGCACTACGCCCGCGGCCACCGCCGCTACGACGATGCCGGTCAGGGGCCGGTCCAGGCCCGGCCGGCTTCGACGGGTGAACACCATAACGGGCTCTCTTCCGGTGAGTCGGGCTTCGCGAGGGGTCCAAACGCCGTCCCCGGGCGGGGCCGGGGACGGCGTGTGCCGTCAGTTCCGGGACCACTTCTGGTTGCCGGCTCCGGTGCACGCCCACAGCTGGACGAGCGTGCCGTTGGCGGTGCCGTAGGCACTGGCGTCCAGGCAGAGTCCGGTCTGGACGTTGGTGATGCTGCCGTCGGAGTTCACGTTCCACTTCTGGTTGTTCCGGCCGTTGCAGTCCCAGATGATCGCCCGGGTTCCGTTCGCCGTCCCGCCGGCCTCGTCGTCCAGGCACTTGGAGCCGTAGACCCGCAGTTCCTTGGCGCCGGTGACGGTCCACTGCTGGTTCGTGCCGCCGTTGCAGTCCCACAGTTCGGTCTGGGTGCCGTTGGTCTGAGTCTGGTTGGGCACGTCGAGGCAGCGCCCCGAAGCCGTGCCGCGCAGAGCGCCGCCGGTGCCGCCGCCACCGGAGCCGCCGTAGCCGGCGGCGGTGATGCCGGCCTGCACCGCGTTCTCGGTGGCGTCCGAGGGGAAGCCCGCGGTGATGGCGCCCTCGAAGAACTCGCCCTGTCCGCTGGGGCTGTTGTCGCCCCCGGTGCCGAGCAGGAGCGAACTGTCGGTCTTCATCGGGGAGTAGCCGCCTGGCAGACCGCCGGAATAGGTCGTGGTGAGTCCCCCGCTGGCGGCGCTACCATACTTCAGCGTGAAGTTGCTGGTTCCGTCGTTCTTCTCCCAGGCGCTGACGAACGGATAGTGCACGCCCTGGTTGTTGGGATCGTGGTTCGAGCCGCTCCCCGTGTGGTACATCCCGTTCTCCAGATCGGCCTCCACCCAGGGGCCACTGCCGGTGCAGCCTCCGAACCAGCAGGCGTTGCCCCAGTAGAGGGAGTTCATGGTGGCGTTGCCGGTGTCCGTGTGCGTGTTCTCACCGCTGCCGTAGTCGAAGCAGCACCACTGGTTGGTGTAGTCCGAGGACGTCACCATGTAGATGCCCTCGGGCTGGGACCCGGTCGGCGCCCCGCTGGCATGGTCGATCCGGTAGCCGGTGCCCGGGGTGACCTTGACGCCGAAGACCTGGTGCCCGCCGGCGGTGACGGGCAGCGCCGCGGCGTCGGCGCCGATGTCGGCACCGTTCGCCCCCGGTCCCTTCCAGTAACCACCCCAGGAGATGGGCAGGTCGTTGTGGCGGCTGGTCTGGTCGTAGATCTTGGTGATGATGCAGGAGGTGCCGGCGCAGAACGAGGTCTGGGCGGAGGCGTCGGCGTATCCGCCGGCGGCCAGTACCCCGACGTCGTGGTAGCCGTGGTCCGAGGCGCGCTGGACCTGGTAGAGCGGCCCGCTGTACGCCGCGAACAGCGCTCGGGTGGTCGAGTGCGCCGCGATGCAGGGCGTGCCGCCCGCGGCGTAGATGTCGCAGGGCAGGGACGATGCGGCCGCGGCGGGGCGGGCGGCGGCCGGATGGGCCGCGGTGGCCGGCGCTCCGGCACTCGGATCGCTGGCGGCGGCGCGGCCGCCGAAGAGGGCAGCGGCCAGTGCCAGGACGAGCAGGATGACGGCCAGTGGTCTGGCCCGGCGCGGGCCGGTTGACGCGGACAGCACGGGGTCGCGCATCGGGTCTCCTCGGGTTGTGGGGGGATGAGGTGATTCCGGTAGCCGTCTCTGCAGTCCCAGGCCAGACGTATGTGAGCGCTCACATTCGTTCGGCCGGAACGATTTCGCGCAGGGAGGGATATCGCACCACCGCGCATGTCCCCTGCGCAGTGGGCCCAGATGAGACTGACACATTCAGAACGGCGAACTCAAGAGTGCTGCATTGATCGCCGCCACCAGCCCGGGCACAGCCCTGGACGCGGAGTGCCGGCCGTTGCCCCGGCCTGCGTGACACCACATACGAACGGCCAGGTCAGCACACGCAACGGCGAGAAGGCGCCCTTCCCGCGGCAGGGAACACATCCGTCCCTCCGCGCAGTCCGCGAACAGACGCAGGCTTCCGCAGCGAAGGCGAAGGCTCACGCGCTGGCGTCGTTCCGCGGGCGAGCGGCGTAATGAGTACGACAGCAACTGATGCATCGGCATGGCCCGTGAGCCCGCCGGGGTACCGGCGAGCTCACGGGACGTCGGCTCTCTGCTCTCGTCGCTTCGGGAGCTATCCGAGGGTCCATTGCTGGTTGCTGCCGCCGTTGCAGGGCCACAGTTCGGCCAGGGCGCCGTTGGTGGTGGAGGCACCGGTGACGTCCAGACACAGTCCCGACTGGGTACCGGTGACCGTGCCGTTGGAGTTCACCTGCCACTGCTGGTTCGCGCCACCGTTGCACGTCCAGGCCTCGACCTTGGTACCCGCCGCCGTCTGGTTGTCATACGCATCCAGACACAACCGCGCACCACCGGACACCACCGTCAACTCGTTGGCCGACGTACGCGTCCACGCCTGGTTCGCCTGCCCGCTGCAGTCCCAGATCTGCACCTGCGTACCCGGCACAACCGAACTGTTCGGCACATCAAGGCACTTACCCGCACCCACCGCGCGCAACGCACCCGACGAACCCTGCGGGGGCGTGGTGCCGCCACTGCCGCCGAGCGCCGCGACGGTGGCCGTGTAGGCCGGTTTGGGCTGGAAGTTGCCGTCGTACATCGTGGCCGCGCCCCACCCGGGGAAGGTTCCCGGGATCCACGAGTTGGCGTCGTCCACCCCCCATTGCGAGATACCCACGCAGCGCGAGACGCCCAGGCAGTCGCGGACGACGTTGCCGTAGTCCGTCGCTTGCTGCTGCAGCGCGGAGTTGGACGCCGGCAGCTGGATCCGGTCGTCCAGTTCGGTCACGGCCACGTCGAGGCCGAGGTCCGCGAAGCGCTGCATGTTGGCCTTGAAGTCCGAGGGGACCTGGCCGACGATGAAGTGGCTCTCGAAGCCGATGCCGCCGAGCGGCACTCCCTGGGCGAGCATCGACTTGGCCAGGTTGTAAAGGGAGTTGCTCTTCGCGTTCTCGCCCTCGATGCCGTAGTCGTTGATGTAGAGCTTGGCGCCGGGGTCCGCGGCGTGCGCGGTGCGTACCGCCTCGGCCAGGTATCCGGAGCCCATGGCCCTGGAGAACGCGTCGTTGACGAGGGAGCCGTCGCCGTTCAGCGGTTCGTTGACCACGTCCCATGCGTAGACCTGGCCGCGGTAGTGGCTTGCCTCGGTGGTGATGTGCGCGGTCCATCGCCGCTTGCACCTGGTTCGACGGCAGGTTGCTCACCCACGAGGGAAGCTGAGCGTGCCAGACGAGGTTGTGCCCGCGCACGCGCATGGCGTGGGACGCGGCGTAGGACGTGATCTGGTCACCGGGGCCGAAGTTGTACTGCCCGTTGCCGGGCTCGGTGGTGTCCCACTTCATCTCGTTCCCGGGGGTGACCATGTCGAACTGGGCGTTGGCGACGGCGGTTTCAGCGGTGTTGCTCAGGTCCGACCGCGTCAGGGCGGTGCCGAAGTAGCGTCCCTGGGCCTCGGCCAGACTGCGCAGGGACGTGTCGGCGTGCGCGGACGGCGCCATGCCGAAGGTGAGCAGGGACGCCGCGGCGACGGCGGCGGTCAGACCGGCGGGCACGAGGGCCAGCCGGTTCTGGCGCCTCCCTCGCGCTGGGGTGTGGGGGGTCATGTGATCTCCAACATGGGTGCGACAGCCAGGGCTGTTGTGTGACGCGCACACCGCTGGGAGGAAGGCGATGTCCCGCGCGTGGCGATGAGCGGAATCGGCCCGTCCGTGGGCTGTTGCTGCCGCGCTGCGAGGGTGAACCGATTCGAGAATCGGCGGGCGACCGGGCGGGACCGCAGGCCTCAGGTAAGCAGTTGGGTCGGCACACGTCAAGGAACCGATCCGGAACCGAGCGGTCGAGGCACTGAACGAACCCTCACTGAACTGGGATGATGTGGTGTCGACGAGAGGCGCGCCCCCTCCCCCACCCTTGCTGCGGGCTGCGCACACGCCCGCTGGGGCTCAGGCGGGACGTCGTCGCCCGCACTTCGGCCCGCGACCAGCGCACGAATCGGATCGACTGCCGGCGGGGTTGACACCGGGTGCACCGTGCTGCACGCTGCCGTCGTTCCGACGACCGACTCTGCCTCGACAGGAGGGCGCCTGTCCGAGGCAGAATGTTAGCGCTCACACCTCCCTTGTGAGCGTGTGTTGCCTTGGCTGACCCCCACCTGCCAGGAGACCAGCGTGAACGTCAGAACCACTGACGCGAAGGCGTCCACATGCCTTCGCATCTGCCCGCCGGCACCCGATCCGCCGTGGGCTGCCCGTGCCGGGCCGCGGCCGGTCCCGTGAGAACTCCAGCCGGCCTCGTCGCCAGATCCACCACCGCAGTCCTGCGTGGCTGCCTCGAACAGGGAGAACACCGCATGAACGACGTACCAGACCAGCCGCACTCACGGTTACGGACGCGCCCCCGACGGCGTCCCTGGGATTCCGCCTCCCGCAAGCCCCACTCCGACCGAGCGCGCTCCCTCCGCACGTCCCCGGGCCGTCGGTTGTTCGGCCTGCCCGCCAAGCTGGCGGCCGCCGCGGTCCTCATCGCGGGCGCCCTGGCCGGTGCCACGGCAACGGCCGGAACGGCCGGGGCTGCGACATCCGGACCCTGTGACATCTACGCGTCGGGCGGTACTCCGTGTGTGGCCGCGCACAGCACCACCCGGGCGCTGTACGCCTCCTACAACGGCGCCCTGTACCAGGTGCGCCGCGCGTCCGACAACGCCACCAAGGACATCGGCCTGCTCAGCGCCGGCGGCTACGCCGACGCCTCCGCGCAGGACAGCTTCTGTGCCGGCACCACCTGCGTCATCACGATGATCTACGACCAGTCCGGCCGGGGCAACAGCCTCACCCAAGCCCCCGCGGGCGGCGCGGCCGGCGGACCTGACAACCTCGCCAACGCCACCGCCGCCCCCACCACCGTCGGCGGCCACAAGGCCTACGGCGTCTACATCCCTCCCGGCACCGGCTACCGCAACAACCACACCAACGGCATCGCCACCGGCGACAACCCCGAGGGCATGTACGCCATCTTCGACGGCACGCACTACAACGGCGGCTGCTGCTTCGACTACGGGAACGCCGAAACCAACAGCAACGACGACGGCAACGGCACGATGGAAGCCATCTACTTCGGCAACATCAAGGTGTGGGGCTACGGCGCCGGCAACGGCCCCTGGATCATGGCCGACCTCGAGAACGGCCTGTTCTCCGGCGTCAACCAGCACTACAACGCGAACGACCCCACCATCAACTACCGCTACACCACCGCCATCATCAAAGGCGGTGCCAACCAGTGGAGCATCCGCGGCGGCAACGCCCAGAGCGGCGGCCTGTCCACCTTCTACAGCGGCGTGCGCCCCAACGTCTCCGGCTACAACCCGATGAAGAAGCAGGGCGCCATCATCCTCGGGACCGGCGGCGACAACAGCAAGGGCGCCCAAGGCACCTTCTACGAAGGCGTCATGACCAGCGGTTATCCTTCGGACGCGACGGAGAATGCGGTGCAGGCCAACATCACCGCGGCCGCCTACGGAGGTTCCTCGTCCGGCGGAGGCGGCACGTCGGGTGCGTTGCACGCGGTGGGTGCGGGTAAGTGCCTTGATGTGCCGAACAGTTCGGTTGTGCCGGGTACGCAGGTGCAGATCTGGGACTGCAGCGGGCAGGCGAACCAGGCGTGGACGCATACGTCGGCCAACGAGTTGACGGTGGTGTCCGGTGGTACGCAGTTGTGTCTGGATGCGTATGACAACCAGACGGCAGCGGGTACCAAGGTCGAGACCTGGACGTGCAACGGTGGCGCGAACCAGCAGTGGCAGCTGAACTCCAACGGCACGGTCACCGGTACCCAGTCGGGACTGTGTCTGGACGTCACCGGTGCCTCCACCGCCAACGGCGCCCTGGCCGAACTGTGGCCCTGCAACGGCGGCAGCAACCAGCAATGGACCCTCGGATAACCGGCACTTCCTGAACCACAGCCACACACCGCGCCTGTCAAACGGCCCGCCGGCACCGCCGGCGGGCCCACCCACGTGAGCACCGCGTACCTTCCGCCTGATGCCGAAACCGCTCTGCGGCTGTGGGACAAAGGCGCGCAGCAACCGGGTGTGCACGCAGCGAGAAGCCCCCCGTGACCCGGGCACGAAGCGCCCCGCCTGCACGGGCGAGGCGCCACCCGCCGACCGCCGCGGTCGATGGCCACGCAGAAACCACTGCCGCGTCCCGGCTCCGCGACGACGGATCGCCCTCGGTCCCTGCGGGCCGAGGGCGATGCTGTCGCTGCCTGCTCTTACCAGAGATTCCCTTGCTGGTTGCTGCCGCCGTGGCAGGGCCACAGTTCGACCAGGGCGGCGTTGACCGTCGAGGCACCCGTGACGTCCAGGCGCAGTCCGGACGGGGTAGCGACCGTCAGACGCCGGTGACGGTCCACTCGTTGTTGGTGCTGGAGTTCGGCGACCACAGCACTGTGGTCGAGCCGGCCGCCGTGCTGCCTGCGCCGTCGAGGGCGGTTCCGGTGCCGCGGTTGACGATCTGCAGGCGCCCGTTCCCGAGGCTGGTGAGCGACCACTGCTGGTTGTTGCCGCCGTTCCAGGCCGCCTGCCGGGCGGGCGCGCCGTTGGCCGTGTTGCCCCAGCTGTCGGCCACCATGCCGTTGGTGCGGTTCACGATGCGGTGGTAGCCGTTGCCGAGGTCCACGAGTTGCCACTGCAGGTTGGTGCTTCCGTCGTAGTTCCACTGCTTGAGGTTGGAACCGGAGGCGACGTTCCCACCGCTGTCCAGTACCAGGCCGGTCGTGACGTTGGCGATCCGTACCCAGGTGGTGGATCCGCCTCCGCTGCCAGGAGCGGGGATCTGGCCGGAGAAGGTGAGCTTGACCGTGTAGGCAAGGGCGCTGAAGGGCGCGTTGGACGAAGGCATGGCCAGATGCAGGCCGGCCGCGTCCTGGGTGGGTGTCGACAGGTTGATGTAGCTGCCGGCGGTGTTGTTCAGCAGTTGCGCGCCTGTCAGCGTGCTGATGTCGAACTGGCCCGAATTCAGGGAAGCGACAGTCATGGTCCCGCCCTGCCAGCCCAGCGCGGTGACGTACAGCACCTTGTTGTCCTGGCTGCGGGTGAACCTGATGTCCTGCGCGGTGCCGGCCTTGGGGCCGCTGAAGGAACCGCCGCCCATCGCGGTCGGGCCCTCACCGTAACTGGCCCAGGACCGGGTGCCGTAGACCGCCTCTCCGAACCGGCCGAGCCAGTCGCCCATTCCGCGCAGGATCGTCTGCTGGCCGGAGGGGATGGTGCCGTCGGCCATGGGAGCGATGTTCAGCAGCATCGTGCCGCCCTTGCTGGTGCGGTCGATCAGCGCGTGCAGCAGGGCCTGCGTGGTGTAGTAACCGATGCCGACCGTGTAGCACCAGCTGGAGGACGAGATGCTGTCGTCCGTCAGCCAGTACGGGGTGAGCAGTCCGGACGGGCCGCCGCGTTCGAAGTCGAGGACCTCACCCGCGGTGTCGAAGCCGTCCTTGTAGGTCGCGGCGACGTCCTTGTTCCAGGCGACTGCCTGGTTGTAGTAGTGCGCGAGGAACTGCAGCCGATAGGACTCCTGCACCAGGCCGAGGTCGAAGTCCTGCCAGATCAGGTCCGGTTGATAGCCGTCGATGACCTCGATCAGCTTGTTGTACCAGAGCTGGTTCTCCGCTGCCGTGCCCTGCTGCCCGAAGAGGACGCGCAGCGTGGCGTCCGACTGGTACGGCACGTGGTCGTAGTAGCCGTTGAAGTGATAGGCGTGGTGGAGCGAGGCCATGAACTTCAGTCCCTGCCCGCGGATCGCTTGCGCGTGCAGCCCCACCAGGTCGAGCCGGGGGCCGTGCTGTACGGAGTTCCACGGGTTGGAGCGGCTGTTCCACATCGAGTACCCGTCGTGGTGCTCGGCCACGGGACCGGCGAACTTCGCGCCCGCGGCCTTGAACAGCTGCGCCCAGGCGTCGGGGTCCCAGGCGCCGCCCTGCGAGACCGGCTTGGGTGCGAACTGGACGAAGTTGCCGGCCTTGTCGCGGGCACCGTCGATGAAGTTGTTGTACGGCCACACCGACGGGTCGCCGTAGGTGGCGACGTGGTGCTGGTTCTCCGCGGAGCCGCCGATGTACATGTTGCGCGGGTACCACTCGTTGCCGAAGGCGGGGACGCTGAACACGCCCCAGTGGTAGTAGATGCCGAACTTGGCGTCCTGGAACCAGGCCGGGGCCGGGGGGTGTTGGTCGACCGAGGACCAGGCCGCAGTGTAGCTGCCCGGACCGGCGGTGGCGGCCGCCTCGGGGGCGAATCTCAGCAGGCCGAAGGCCGTGGCCGCGCCGGCGGCCGCCAGCAGGCCGCGCCGGCTGATCGGGCGGGACGACGCAGAGGGCGGGAAGGGGAAGGAGGAGGGCATGTGGGGGGCCTCTCGGGTGGGTCGACTTGGAGGTCGGGGAGCGGGGAACCGGCCGATCGGGGGCCGGTCAATAGCGCGTCCACTTCTGGTTGCCGCCGCCGTTGCAGGTCCACAGCTCCAGAAGCGTGCCGTTCGTGGCAGCGCCGCCCGTGGCGTCCAGGCACAGGCCGGACTGGCCACCCGTGATCGTGCCGTCGGCGTGGACCGTCCAGTGCTGGTTGCTGCCGCCGTTGCAGGGGTAGATGTCCACCTTGGTGCCGGGGCTGGTGCCCTGGCCTGCGGCGTCCAGGCAGTCGTCGCCGTAGACGCGCAACTCGCCGGCCGAGGTACTGGTCCACTGCTGGTTGGCGCCGCCGTTGCAGTCCCAGAGCTCGACCTGGGTGCCCGCGGTCTGCGACTGGTCGGGGACGTCCACGCAGCGGCCGGAGCCGACGCCGGTGATCGGGCCGCTCGCCCCACCCCCGGTCCCTCCGGTGCCGGGTGTGATCGACAGGTTGTCGAACTGCGCGGTCTCCCCCTGGCTCGTCGCGTATCCGACCTGTCCCCCGGCCCAGGTGTGGTCGGCCGCGGAACCGACCGTCGAGCCGTCGACCGCGGCGGTGATCGTGCTGCTGGAGAAGGTGAGCGCCAGGGTGTGCCAGCGGTTGGTGCCGAGCGCCGAGGTCGTACCGTGGGCAAGGGTGGACACACTGCCGCCGGTGGTGGAGCTGAGGATCGACCAGGCTCCGGTGTCGCTCACCCGCAGGTGGTAGGCGTTCAGGCCGGCCGCCCCGCTGTAGCTCTGGCTGTTCGCCCGGCCGAGCAGCTCGGCGTACCCGGACTTCTCCAGCATCACGTCGGAGGAGACGGTGTAGTTGCTCCAGCCGAGGTCGCCGAGCAGGGTGTGCGGATCGGTGAGCGGGTCCCACGTGATCGGGGCCTGTGCACTCATCTGGCGTACGCAGTCGCCGCTGCGGCCGCCGCCGCAGGCGACCTCTTCGAATGCGCCTTGCCAGTCCATGAGGTACTTCGCTTCGGTGCCCACGGCGCCCCCGTCGAACGAATCGCTGTAGGGCAGGCTCATGACGGCCGACGCCGGACCGGCGGCGGTGCCTTTGCCCTGACCGGTCGTGGTGGTGAGGGTGTACACGCGGCCGGGCTGCACGGTCAGGCTGAAGCTGCCGCCGGACGGCGTGATGTCCGCGGTGTGGACGAAGTAGTCCGCTGGATTCGCGGAGTTCACGTCGGTCGACCAGACGTGCACCGTTCCGGTGGAGAGGCCGCCCGTGACGTTGACGTTCAGCGTCTGGGCGCTCGCGGCGTCCATCGTCTCGATGACGGTGGAGTAGTCGGACCGGTTGGTGGACTTCAGCGAGACGTAGCTGCCGTTGTTCCGGTTGCCCGCGATGTAGCCGCTGGAGGAGTCGAGGTACTGCCAGCCGGGAGCGGTGAACTGACTGGTCTGGGCCATCACCCAGGTGTTCTTGCCGATCGCGTAGGAACCGGACCACGGTTGTGAGGCGAGGGCCAGGCCCATGGTGGGATACGGCAGGTTCGGGGTGATCGCGGCGACCACCGGCCAGTTGAGGTAGGCGGTCATCCGTCCGTCGATATACCCGCGATTGATGCCACGGGCCATCGCGTTGGCACCGGCGTTGTAGTCGTCCGAGCCGTTCTCGCTGGCCCACAGTTGCTTGCCGGACGACGTGGCGGCCGACGGTACGGAGCAGCTGGACTGGGCGGAACGGTATCCGCACGGGTAGTGCGTGCCGATGATGTCGACGGAGCCGGCGAACGCCGCGTCGGCGTCGACGTCGTCGGCCACCGACCAGTCCGAGTCGGCCGCGACGACCTTGACGCCGCCGTAGCCGTTGGCGTTGAGCGCGCTGCGCAGCTGCTCGTACCAGCCGATGTTGTAGCCGCGCTCGTTCCATCCGCCGAGGTAGTCGATGCTCAGGCCGTGCTGCTTGGCGCAGCCCAGCCAGGAGAGCAGGTAGCTGATCATGTCGCTGGACCAGAAGTTGCCGTTGCCGATCCAGCCGGGGGCGCCCCAGGCGAGCCCGTAGAGTTTGATGGCCGCGTTGCGCTCCTTGGCCTGCTGCATCAACCACCATTCGTAGCCCCGGTTGCAGTTCAGGTCGCCCCTGGTGTGCTCGTGGCTGGGCTCGGCGCCCGAAGTGGAGTTGGTGTCGCCGCCGATCTCGGCTTTGAGGATCTGCAGGGAGGCGCCGTAGCCGGGCTTGAACAGGTAGTCCAGGATCTGGCCGCGTTCGGGCTCCGGGTAGTCGATCAGCAGGCGGCTGTTGCCGCCGCCGCCGCTGATCGCGCCGACGCCGTCGAAGGTCCGGCCGCCGGATGAGCCGTTGATCGTCACCGAGGTGGCCGCGTGGGCCGGCTCGGCGGTGGTGGCCACGATGCCGCCGGCGGCCAGCACAAGGCCGGTGAGCAAGACCGTGGAACGGCGTAGTGGGCGGAGTAATCGGCTGAGGACTGACACCATGGGTTCCTTTCGCAGGTGGTGGTGCCTTTGCGCGGCCGGCGCGGTGCGGGCCTGCCGCCGTCGGAAGGACCGAGCCCACGGCGGCCCTCCGGACCTGCCGGCCGGCCGCCATCGCCCATGCCCCAACACGGAGTTCGTTTCGAGATCATGGTGAGCGCTAACATCCTGCTGCTGCCGTGAGTGCCGTGACGTCATGGGATTGCCGTGGGCTTCGCAGAGACGGTCTCCTTCGGAGCGCGGCTCTGTCAAGAGGTGCGCAAGGCTCGCTCAGGGGCCCGCACGTCACCATGCGCTGCTTGCCGGAAGGGCCAAGCAGCGAGGGTTGACGGGTCACGCGCAGTCAGGGCACGCCACGGCCGTTTGCTGAGCCACATCCCATCTCCTGGCCGCGAATGGACAAGCCCCGAGCCGTGGGATGTGAGCGCTCACCCACTCTTGACTCCCCTGATGGCGATCCGTAAATTCCCCCCAAAGAACATTCGGAAATCATTTCGAAACAATCGCCACTCTCCCGGCACCGGGAAGGGAGCACACCCCGTGCACCTGTACGACAACCCCGTGATCAGCGGGTTCCACCCCGACCCGAGCGTGTGCCGGGTCGGTGACGACTACTACCTGGTCTGCTCGAGCTTCGAATACTTCCCCGGCCTGCCGATCTTCCACAGCAGGGACCTGGTGCACTGGCGGCAGATCGGCAACGTGCTGGACCGCCCCGGTCAACTACCGCTGCCACTGCCCAGGGCAATGGCCTCCCGCGGGCTCTACGCCCCGACGATCCGCCATCACGACGGCCTCTTCTGGGTGATCAACACCAACGTCAGCGACGGCGGCAACTACATCGTGACGGCCGAGCGACCCGAAGGTCCCTGGTCCGACCCGGTGTGGATCGATCTGCCCGGTATCGATCCCGACCTGGCATGGGAGGAGGACGGCACCTGCTGGTGCGCCTTCTCCGTCCCCGGCGTCCATCTGGCCCGGATCGACCCGGTCAAGGGCGAAGTCCTGGAGGGCCCGTTCCCCACCTGGTCGGGCACCGGCCTGAAGTACGCGGAGGCGCCGCACCTTTACCGCATCGGTGACTGGTGGTACCTGCTGCTCGCCGAGGGCGGCACCGAACGCGGCCACGCCGTGTCCATCGCCCGCGCACGCTCACCACGCGGCCCCTGGGAAGGCGCACCCGGCAACCCGCTGCTGTCGCACAGCGGCACCGACCACCCCATCCAGAGCACCGGTCACGCCGACCTGGTCACGGCGCCTGACGGAAGCTGGTGGATGGTGCTGCTCGGTACCCGGCCCCGTGGCTACACCCCCAACTTCCAGGTGCTGGGCCGCGAAACGTTTCTCACCCCCGTGGAATGGGACGCCGACGGCTGGCCCACCGTGGCACCCGTGCCCGAGCGCCATGCCGCACCCGCCGGGGCCTGGCACCCCGTCCCGGCGCCGCCCGCCCGCGACGACTTCGACGCGACCGCACTCGCCCCGCACTGGATCTCGCCCTATGCCCGGGCTGCCGGCAGCTGGTCGCTGACCGACCGGCCGGGCTGGCTGACGCTCCGAGCCACCGGTCCGGCCCTCGACCGCCCCGGCTACACCTTCGTCGGCCACCGCCAGCAGCACCACGAGTGCCGCATCAGCGTGTCGCTCGACCCCGGCTCCGGGCGCGGTGGTCTGAGCGTGCGCATGGACGAGGCTCACCACTTCGACCTGGAGGCCGGCGAGGGAGAGCTCGGCGTCGTCGCCCGCATCGGTCCACTGCGCCAGACCGTGGCGAGCCGTCCGGTGCCCCCCGGCACCCTCGCCCTCACCGTGACGATCCGCACGACCGGCATCGTGTCGCCCTCACCCGAAGCACCCGGCATCGAGCCCACCGGGCCGGACACCATCGCCTTCTGGCTGGGCGACCCCGACGCCGAGGACGCCGAGCCCCTGGCCGAGTTGGAAGGACGTTATCTGTCGACCGAGGTGGCGACCGGGTTCACCGGGCGCGTCATCGGCATGTACGCCGTCGAGGGCACCGTCGCATTCGATTGGTTCGACTACCTCCCGGCCTCCCCGATCGAAACGTAAGTCATCACACTCGAAAGGTTTCGCACATCCACGCAGATGGAAGCGCCAGGCGCCTGCTCAGTAGGCCTCGTTGGGGTCGTCAACTTCTCGCCGGGCCTCCTTGCGCGATGTATTGACGTGCCCTGACCCAGAACCTAAGGTTCCCGAAACGATCGCAGCTCGCACAAAATCTTTCGTTATGCAGCCCTTGCAGTCGCCCCTTGGGAGGAGAACTCCGTTCCCCTCCCGGATCCACGCCGGGCGTGAGAGATGGGCTGCGGCACGAGCCGAAGCGCACGGGGAGGAGTGTCTGTTAACGCTCACCAGCCTAGGAGACATCCGAACGCGGCCCGGCCGCTCGCGTCGGGCGCGCTGCGAGTGAGCTCATTGTTAGCGCTCACGCAATAGCTACCCTCCAACCGTTTGACCGAGCAAGACCGTCCATGGCGATTGCCTCGGCCTGCCCTCGGCGCCGGACGTCGTACGCCGCCGGCCGGCCCCCGCTGTTCCCAGTTCAGCTGAAGCAATGACGACAGATCAGGGATCCAAGGATGACGAGGAAGACATACAGCGTGGCGGCCGTCGCGATCGGCGTGGGCCTCGCACTCGCCGCCACGGCCTGCGCCGGCGGCGGCGCGGACAACAGCAGTGGTCCGTCCGGCGGCAAGGTCACGTTGACCTTCTGGGAGAACGCGTCACCCGGGCCTGGCGCGCAGTACTTCCAGGACGCCGTGAAGACCTACCACTCCCTGCACCCCAACGTCACGATCAAGATCCAGCGGATCCAGAACGAGGACTTCGACGGCAAACTGCAGACGGCGCTCAACTCGAGTTCCGCGCCGGACATCTTCCTGCAGCGCGGCGGCGGAAAGATGCAGGCCATGCTCGACGCCGGCCAGATCCAGGCGCTGAGCCTCACCGCCACGGACACCGCGAACGTCGGGACCGCGGCTCTCGCCAGCGACTCGATCGACGGCAAGGTCTACGCGATTCCGCTCGACACGCAGCCCGAGGGCATCTACTACAGCAAGGACCTGTTCCGGCAGGCCGGCATCACCTCGACGCCGACCACCATGGAGGAACTGGAGTCCGACGTCGCGAAACTGAAGGCGATCCACGTCGCGCCCGTCGCGGTGGGCGCCAAGGACGCCTGGCCGGCCGCGCACTGGTACTACAACTTCGCGGTCCGCGAGTGCAGCCAGGACACCATGGAGCAGGCCGGCAAGTCGCTCAAGTTCACCGATCCCTGCTGGACCAAGGCCGGTGAGGACCTCGCCTCGTTCCTGAAGGTCGACCCCTTCCAGAAGGGGTTCCTGACGGCCTCCTCGCAGCAGGGCGCCGGGTCTTCGGCGGGCATGCTCGCCAACCACAAGGCCGGCATGGAACTCATGGGCAACTGGGAACCCGGAGTGGTCGCCGGACTGACGCCGGACCAGAAGCCGCTCCCGGACCTGGCCTGGTTCCCCTTCCCCGCGGTGGCAGGCGGCCAGGGCGACCCGAGCGCGATCATGGGCGGCAGCGGCGGGTACTCCCTGTCCAGGAACGCGCCGAAGGAGGCGTTCGGTTTCCTGGAGTTCCTGGTGACCAAGGAGCAGCAGGAGGCCTACGCCAAGGCCTTCGTCACGATCCCGGTGAACAAGACCGCCCAGGGGGTCGTGACGGACTCCTACAACATCTCGGCGCTGCAGGCGTTCAACAAGGCCGCCTACTCCATGCAGTTCCTTGACACCGAGTACGGCCAGAACGTCGGCAACGCCATGAACACCGCCGTGGTGAACCTGATCGCCGGCAAGGGGACCGCCGCGGACATCGTCAAGGACACCAACAGCGCTGCCGAGAAGGGCTGAACAAGGAGACCATGAGCAACCCCCTGGGTACTGACACGGCCACCGGCCGCCGGTCGCGGGGCGCGTCTCCGGTCGGGGGCGCGGCCCCGGCCACGGCCCCGGCCACGGCCCCGGCCACGCCGCGAGCGGCTGTGCGCCGCCGCGGTCGTGGCAAGACGCGACTCGAGATCGCGGTGCTGTCCGGTCCGGCGATCATCATGTTCCTGGCGTTCGTGGTCTTCCCCGTCGCCCTCGCCGCCTACTACGGCTTCTACCGGTGGCACGGTTACGGGGCGCCGACCGACTGGGTGGGCCTGAACAACTACAGGCTGATCCTCACCGACCACGCGTTCCAGCAGGTTCTGCGGCACAGCTTCCTGATCATGGTGCTCTCGCTGCTCATCCAGGGACCGCTGGCGATCGCTCTCGCGCTGCTGCTCAATCAGAGGATCCGCGGCCGCTCGCTCATCCGTGTCCTCATCTTCGTGCCCTACGTCATCTCGGAGGTCGTCGTCGGTACCGGCTGGAGCCTGATGCTCCAGAGCAACGGCGCCCTCAACGACCTGCTGCGGAGCTCCGGCCTGGGCTTCCTGCAGGCCGACTGGCTCTCCAACCCCAAGCTGGCCATCTGGACGCTGATCGGCATCGTCTCGTGGAAGTACATCGGCTTCGCCGTGATCCTGATGCTCGCGGGCCTGCAGTCGATCCCTGACGAACTCTTCGAGGCGGCTCAGATCGACGGTGCCTCGTACTGGCAGATCCAGCGCCGCATCACGCTGCCGCTGCTGGGGCCGACGATCCGGATCTGGGCGTTCCTGTCGATCATCGGCTCGCTGCAACTGTTCGATCTCGTCTACATCATCTGGGGTCCGTACGTCTCGGGCACGGCGGGCACCTCGACGATGGCGATCTACATGGTCGCGCAGGGCCGCAACGCGGGCAACTACGGCTACGGCAACGCGATCGCGGTCGTGATGTTCCTGATCTCGCTCGTCGTCGCGCTGCTCTACCAGCGCTTCGTCCTGCGCCGCGACCTCCAGGGCGCCGTCACCGAAGGAGTCTCCTGATGAGCGCCACCGCCGCCGGGTCCTGGCTCTCCCCCACCGCGGAGCCGAACACCCCCGTGGACCGAAGCGGCCGTCGGGACACGCCGCAGAAGTGGGGGAATCCGTTCACCTACTTCGTGGCGCTGCTCTTCATCGGGGTCTGCGTCGCACCGGTGCTCTACATCGTGGTCGGTGGATTCCGTACCAACTCGCAGATCACCACGAACCCGGCCGCCCTGCCGCACCCCTGGGTCGCCGGCAACTACGCCGCCGTCCTGCGGTCGACGACCTTCTGGGGCGAGTTCGCCAACTCCGTCATCGTGGCGCTGGCGAGCACCGCCGGCATCGTCGTCCTCGGCCTGATGGTGAGTTTCGTGATCGCACGCTACGACTTCCGGCTCAAGGGCGCGATGTACTCCCTGTTCGCCGCCGGCCTGATGTTCCCGATGGTCATCGCGATCACCCCGTTGTACATCGTCATCAAGGACCTGGGGCTCATCGACAACCTCCTGGGCGTGATCGTCCCGCAGATCGCCTTCGGCCTGCCGATGACGGTCATCATCCTGGTGCCGTTCCTGCGGGCCATTCCGAACGAGATCGAGGAGGCCACCGCGATCGACGGTGCGAGCCGACTCGGCTTCTTCTTCCGCATGGTGATCCCGCTGTCGCTGCCCGGCGTGGTGACCGTCGGCATCCTCGCGTTCGTCGGGAGCTGGAACAACTACGTCCTGCCCCTGTACGTCCTCAACGCGCAGGCGAACTTCACGCTTCCGCTCGGGGTCCAGGCGTTCTCCTCGCAGTACTCGACGGACACCGCGAAGGTCCTCGCGTTCACCTCACTCGCCATGCTGCCCGCGCTGGTCGTCTTCTCGGTCTTCGAGAAGCGGATCGTCGGCGGTCTCACCGGAGCGGTCAAGGGCTGACACCGCTCGCGACACGCTCCGCGCCCTCCCACAGATAGGACCACCGCATTGCCCCGCGCCCACATCGAGCTCGACCGGCGGGCCGTCATCGCCCCTGTCCGGCGCCGCACCTTCGGCTCGTTCGTCGAGCACCTCGGCCGCTGCGTCTACACCGGGCTCTACGAGCCGGAACACCCGAGTGCGAACGACGAAGGGTTCCGCATGGACGTCGTCGCACTCGTCAGGGAGCTCGGCAGCACGACCATCCGCTACCCGGGCGGCAACTTCGTGTCCGGGTTCCGCTGGGAGGACTCGGTGGGGCCGCGCGAGAAGCGCCCGGTGCGCCGCGACCTCGCCTGGCATTCGCTCGAATCGAATCAGGTCGGACTCGACGAGTTCGCCCGGTGGCTCAAGCTCACCGACTCCGAGCTGATGCTGGCGGTCAACGTCGCCACGCGGGGCATCCTTCCCGCGCTGGACCTCCTCGAGTACGCCAACCACCCCTCGGGTACGACGCTGTCGGACCTCCGCGTCGCCAACGGCACACCGGAGCCGCACGACGTGCGGATGTGGTGCCTCGGCAACGAGATGGACGGGCCGTGGCAGACCGGCTTCATGACGGCGGACGACTACGGCAAGCTGGCCGCACGGACCGCCGCCGCGATGAAGACGGCGGACAAGGATCTCGAACTCGTCGTCTGCGGCTCCTCCGGGTCCGGCATGCCGACCTTCGGCGACTGGGAGCGCACCGTTCTCGAGCACGCCTACGACCATGTCGACTACGTCTCGTGCCACGCGTACTACCAGGAGCACGACGGCGACCTCGGCTCGTTCCTCGCCTCGGCGACCGACATGGACTACTTCATCGACACCGTCGTCGCCACCGCCGACCATGTGGGGTACAAGAAGCGGTCGGCCAAGAAGATCAACGTCTCCTTCGACGAATGGAACGTCTGGTACCTCAAGGAGCACATGGCCTCCGAGGAGGTCAACGACGAGTGGCGGCACGCGCCACGGCAGCTCGAGGACGTGTACACGGTGGCGGACGCGGTCGTGGTCGGCAACCTGCTGATGACACTCCTCAAGCGCAGCGACCGGGTCACCTCGGCATCGCTCGCTCAGCTCGTCAACGTGATCGCGCCGATCATGACCGAGCCCGGCGGACCGGCCTGGCGGCAGACGACCTTCTACCCGTTCTCGATCACGAGCCGGCTCGCCTCCGGCGAGGTGATCCGTCCCGTGACCGAGGCGCCGACGTACACGACGGCACGTCACGGCGAGGCATCGCTCGTCGACGTCGTCGCGACCGTCGACGAGGACCGCGCCGCGGTCTTCCTCGTCAACCGGGACCTCGCGGAGGCCGCACAGGTCACGATCGACGTGCGCGGTCTCGGTTCCTCGCGCATCGCCGAGGCGATCACGCTCGCCGACTCCGACGCGTACGCGCGGAACACACTCGCCGAGCAGCACCGGGTCACTCCGTTCGCGAACAAGAGTGCGGCGCTCACCGACGGCACGATCACCATCGAGCTGCCTCCCGTGTCGTGGACGGCGATCGCACTCCGCTGAGCGCAGACCGGCGCCCGGCACCGAGCCGCCCGGCCCGGCACCGCCGGAGGGTGCGGAACGCCCGGTGCCGGCGATTGCCGGTCAGCGACCGAGCCAGCCTCCGTCGACCGGGAGGAGGGCTCCGTGGACGTAGTCCGAGGCGGGCGAGGCGAGGAACACCGCGGCGCCCGCGATGTCCTCGGGACGGGCCCAGCGGCCGGCCGGGATGCGCTCCAGTATGGCGGCGTACCGTGCCGGGTCGTCCCTGAGCGCCTGGGTGTTGTCGGTCGCCACGTACCCCGGCACGATGGCGTTGACGTTGACCCCGCGTCCGGCCCATTCATTGGCCAGGGCCCGGGTCAGGCCCGCGAGCCCGGACTTGGCCGCGGTGTAGCCGGGGACGTTGATCCCGCCCTGGAGGCTCAGCAGCGACGCGGTGAAGACGACCTTGCCGCGCCCCCGGTCCAGCATGTGCCGTCCGACCTCACGCGTGAGGAAGAACTGGCTGGTGAGGTTGACGGCCAGGACGTGGTCCCAGTCGCTGTCGGAATGCTCGGCCGCCGGGGCACGGGCGATGGTCCCGGCGTTGTTGACCAGGATGTCGACCGGGCGGTCCAGGCGTGCGAGGGTGTCCGCGAGGTCCGCCACGGCGGCGCGGTCGGCGAAGTCGGCGCGCAGGGCCGTACAGGTGCGGCCCTGCGCCGCCACCCGCTTCCCGACCTCGCTTCCGGTGGATTCCAGACGTGCGCTGACGGCCACGATGTCCGCGCCGGCCGCGGCCAGCGACTCGGCGACGGCAAGCCCGATCCCCCGCCGGGCTCCGGTGACGACCGCGAGTTGGCCGGTCAGGTCGAACGGCTGAGCGGTGGTGGTCATCGCGCGTGCGCTCCCGTGTCGGACTGGCAGTCGATCAGGACCTTCATGACGCCGCCGCCGGACTCCAGGAGTGCGAAGGCCTCGGCGGCCCGGTCGAGCGGATCGATCCGGGAGATGAGCGTCTTCGCGGGCACGTGGCCGTCGGCGATCAGGTCCACGGCTGTCTCGAAGTCCCGGCGTTCGTACAGGCGTGCCCCCACGAGGGTGAGCTCGCGCCAGAAGAAGCGGTGAAGGCTCACCGGGCGTGGGACGGGATGGATGGCGACCTGCACCAGGCGCCCGCGCGTCGCCAGTGCGTCGACTGCCGTGTTCACGCCGGCTTCCGCGCCGGAGACCTCGAAGGCCACGTCCGCGCCGGCGCCGGCGGTCCAGTCGCCGACCGCCTGGACGGCGTCGACGGCGGTCGGATCCAGTGTCGCCAGACCGAGTGAGTCGGCGATCCCGCGACGGTAGGGATCGGGCTCGGCCACGAGCAGGTCGGCTCCGGTACGGCGGGCGACGAGGGCGATGAGCAGTCCGATCGGGCCGCCACCGACGACGAGGGCCTTCTCGTCACCGCGCAGTTCCGCCCGCCGCACGTCGTGTACGGCCACCGCCGTGGGCTCGGTCAGTGCGGCGTGGTCCAGCGGGAGGCCGTCAGGAAGACGGACGAGCGTGTCGGCCGGGACCGTCCAGCGCGTTTGGAGCGACCCCGTCGCGTCGATGCCGAGGAACACGAGGCGGTGGCACACGTGCCGGTGGCCGGACCGGCAGGCGGGGCACTGTCCGCACGAGATCAGCGGCATGACGGTGACGTGGTCGCCCGACCGCCATCGCGTCACGTCGGGCGCTGTCCCGGCGACGACGCCCGACATCTCGTGCCCGATCACCGCCGGCGGGTGGACCCGGGCGTCCATGGCTCCGTGGAAGATGTGGAGATCGGTGCCGCAGATCCCGGTGTAGGCGACGTCGATCGTCACCTGCCCTGGCGGGGGCGGAGTGGTCGCGGTGCCCTCCGTGTCCAGGGCCAGGGTTCGGGGTGCGGTGTAGGCGACTCTTCGTTCGGTCACGCCGGGGACTCCTCGCGTCGTTCGAGCCGCAGCCGGTTGGTCTGCGCATGGCGTTTCATCGGGGTTCTGCCTCTCCGGAAGCCCGCCCGGCCCCGTCGTGACCGGCGGCCGGCGCTCGGGCCTGCTCCAGGCGGTAGGTGCGGACGGTGTTCGCGCACATCACCGCGTCGGCGTCGGCGGCCGGCAGGTCGGCGAGCGCGGTGCGGACCAGGCCGAGCCACGACTCGTACGTGGTGGCCAGGGTCATGACCGGCCAGTCGCCGCCGTACAGGCACCGGTCCGGACCGAATTCCTCCAGGGCCTCGCGCAGGATCGCCACCAGGCCCGCCGGCTCCGTGCCGGGGGCGGCCTCGGTGGCCAGCCCGGACAGTTTGCAGACGACGTTGTCCTGCCGGGCCAGCCGGCGCAGGGACGACCGCCACGCTGAGTCGACGGCCGGGACGGACGGCTTGCCGAGGTGATCCAGGACGATGCGGGTCCGCGGGCACGCCGCCGCCAGCTCGGCGAGCTCGTCCAGTTGCGGCTGCCGCACGCACGCGTCGAACGCGAGCCCCGCCTCGCCCAGCAGGCGCACCGCCTCGCGGAAGCCGGCGCCCGCGGTGAAGCCCGGCTCCTCGTCCTGGACGTTGTGCCGCACGCCGACGACGAACGGGTCGGCGGCGAAGCGGCGGATGGCCTCAGGTGCCGTGCCCGGGTCGTCCAGGGACACGTGGGCGACGGCGCCGCGGATCCATGGCCGGGTGCGGGCCAGTTGGCGCACCCACTCCACTTCGTCGGCTGCCTGGGCGGGGATCCGTCCCGCTTCGACGAAGACCGCCTCCACCGGTTCGCGAAGGGCGTGGAGGAGATCGCCGGGGCCGAACGGACCGTCCAGTGCGGGGACGCCGGAAAGCCAGGGGTAGCGGAGCCTGTCCGGCTGCCAGAAGTGGACGTGGCTGTCGATCACCGGCGCGGGTCCGGCCGGGAGGCTGTGGGCAGAGCGGGAGGCGCTCACACATGCTCCCCGGGGTGCTGGTTGTCCGGGAGCCCGTTGATCCAGCCCTGATCACGCACCGGTGCCAGGCAGGTGTCGACGGCCCTCAACAGTGCCTGGTCCAGTGGCTGTTCGATCCACCTGACGGTCCGGCGGATGTCCTGCGCGCCGGAAGTGCCGATGACGTTGGTGGCGAAGCCGCCGGTGGCGACGGCGAACTGGACGGCCAGCCTGGCGATGTCGGCTCCGAGCGACCGGCACAGCGCGGCCGCGGCCGCGCAGCGTTCGAGGACCGGCGCGGGCGCGGGGTGCCAGGCAGCCGGCCCCTGCTGGGTGAGCGCCCCCATGGCCAGCGGCGAGGCGTTGATCACCTCGGCGCCGGTCTCGGCGAACGCCCGTCTGCGCTGCGCCCGCCGCCGGTCCTGCAGGGTGTACTGGCAGTAGGACAGCACGGTGTCGACCCGGACCCGGGCCGCCACGTACCGCAGGGCGTCGAGCGGGTATCCCGTCACGCCCACCGCGCGCACCAGACCCGCGTCCTCGAGCTCGCGCAGGGCGGGAAGCGTCTCGTGGACGATCTGGCCGAGGTCCCCGAACTCGATGTCGTGACACTGGATCAGGCCGATGTGGTCCGTCTGCAGACGCTTGAGGCTCTCCTGCACGCTGCGTTTGACGCGCTCGGCGCTGAAGTCGACGTCCTCGTCCCCGTACCGGCCGACCTTGGTGGCCAGGACGTAATCGGCACGGTCGACACCGTGCAGGGCCTTGCCCAGGACCGTCTCGGCGAGGGTGGCCCCGTAGTACGGCGAGACGTCGAAGAAGCAGACGCCGAGGTCCAGCGCCGCGTGCACGGCGTCGATGCCGTCCGGCTCGGCGAACGCGCCGTAGACCGCCCCGAGGGGCGAGGCTCCGAAGCCCACCTCGGAGACCTCCAGGCCGGTGGAGCCGAGCATGTTGCGCTTCACGACGCGTTCTCCCGCGACGGCTCGTCGAACGGAGTGCGGTAGGACGGGGCCTGCGTGCGCAGGTCGAGCCGGAGGGTGAGCCGGACGGTGCTGGAGCGGGGCAGCTCCACCCGAAGCCACGGGCCGCCGACCGTCGTCGTCGCGGCCGTGACCTTCGGCGCCGTGTGGCCGTAGTCGTACAGGTCGCCGATCCAGGACGGGTCCTCGCAGACGGTGTGCTCCGCCGAGCGGATGGTGTGCTCGGCGAAGGCGCCCGCCTGGACGATCACCGAGCGCGCCGACTCGGGATCGAGGTTGACCAGGTCCACGACCGTGGCCTCCGGGTCGATGGCCGAGACCAGGGCGGCGACACCGGCGGGCAGGCCGGGTCGCATGGCGGCGGCGTCGTGATAGCGCAGGCGTGCCTGCTGCAGCCCGCCGTTGTAGACCACCTGGGGACCTCCCCAGGTCAGCTGGACCAGGGCCTCGGTCACCACCGGGTTGGACTGCTGCCACAGGTGGATGTCCGCCTCGGCCACCTCGGTGTCCTGGTACAGCTCCATGCGCGACAGGCGGTGGCGCACCTGGGCCTGGGCGGCGGCCAGGATCTTCTCCGGATACGCCGGGTCGTCTCCGGCCAGGAACGCCAGCCACGGCTCCTCGTGACCGGCTTCCTCCTTGCTCCGGAAGGAGCGGACCGTGCGCCAGTCGTAACCGCTGGCCGCGCGGAGGCGTTCGATGCGCTCCCGGTCGGCGTCCGAGGCGGTGTGGTGCCACAACGCGGTCGGCACGGCCATGAGCATGGGGTTGTAGTCGAACCACCCCTCGTCCTTGTACCGGAAGGGCACGTGGAGGGTGGAGGTGTCCACGTCCTCGGCCAGTTGCGGGATCCACTTGGAGCGGATGCTGGAATCGGACTCGGTGAAGGCGATCACCTTGCCGCGCGCGATGATGCCGTCGAGCGCCGGGCGCACCAGGTCGAGGTACGAGTCGTCGCCGGTGGCGGCGGCTCCGGCGAGCGCCGCGACGACCGCGGCGTGCCCCACGCTGTACCAGCCGTGCGGCCAGGACCATCCGTAGTGGCCGCCGTACCAGCGGCCCTCCAGGAGGCCGCCGACCGTGCCGTCCGGTGCCACGTTGTCCGGCAGCACACCGCCGTTGGCTGCGGCGCGCTCGCGCCAGGCGCCGACGTACTCGGCGATCCAGTCGGCGTAGCGCCGCTCGCCGGAGAGCATCCAGGCGTTGAGGACGAGGCCGGCGGCGGCGAGGTTGACGGCGGTGTCGCCCGAGCCCATCCGGCGGTGCATCTCCTCGCCGAGACGCGGGTCGGACTCCGGGGTGGGCTGCCGCGTGTCCGGCGAGACGGTCCAGTCGAGCGGGAAGCCGTACATCTGTGCTTCCTTCGGCAGCCACGGGTACGCGTCGCCGTCGAACAGGCCGTCACGCCCTGGGTCGCTGCCGTTGTGCGGACGCCTGATGATGCGGTGATCCGGGTCGTAGTTCCCGTACTCGGGGTCCACGTACAGCTCGGCGAAAGCGCGGGCCCGGTGGGACCACCGGCCCGGCGCGGCCATGCAGAGGAAGTACAGCAGCAGCAGGCTCTCGCCCTGGTGGAACCAGTCGTATCCGCGCTCGTACTCGTCCTTGAGCATGCCCAGTTCGGTCAGCTGACGGGTGACCCCCTCCCAGTGCCGTTCGGAGTGCGCCAGCAGGTCGTCGGCGCCGCCGAGCAGGTACAGCTGGGGCCAGTTGAAGAACACCTCGTAGAAGTCGTCGACACCGTCGCGGGAGGTCAGCCCGGAGGTGTACCGCAGCCGCCCGTCCGGTTCGGTGAAGTCACGGGCGAACCGGCGCCAGGCACGGTCGAGCAGATCGAACAGCTCCCGTTGCGCTGTCGCCCAGCCCGGCGGTTCGAGCAGCGGCACCGAGGCCGTGATGACGGGATGCATGGAAGGGGCTCCATTCGCTGTCGGGAGGGCCGCGTTCGGGCATGGCGGTGCCCGCGCAGCGCCCCTGCGGGCGGTGCGCCGCGCGTGGTGCGGGGCCGCGACCAGGCGGTCAGGTCAGTTCTTGGTCGCGCCGGCGAGCATGCCGGACACCAGGAACCGTTGGGAGAAGAGGAAGACGGCCAGCACCGGGACGATCGCCAGGAGTGTGGCGAGGGCGAGCTCGGGACGCTGGACCTCCAGCGTGCCGGCGGTCGGGTTGAACTGCGGGACGGAGTCCAGCAGCGTCCCCAGCCCGACCTGGACCGGGAACTGGTCGCTCTGCGGCAGCATGACGTAAGGCAGGTAGTAGTTCGTCCAGTTGGCGACGAAGCTGAAGAATCCGACGAGGGCCACGACCGGCGCCGCCAGGGGCAGGGCCACCCGGCGGAAGACGCCGAACTCCGAGCATCCGTCGAGCCGGGCCGCGTCCAGCAGATCTCGGGGCAGTGCGGTGCTGAAGTAGATGTAGGTCAGGTACACCCCGAACGGGTAGAACGCGTACGGCAGGATGATCGACCACATCGAGCCGATCAGGTGGACCGCGTTGACCTCCAGGAACAGCGGGACGACCAGCGTCGCGTTCGGCATCAGCATCACCACGAGGGTGGCGATCAGCAGCGTGCGCCGGCCCCGGAACTCGGTCATCGCCAGCGCGTAGCCCGCGGGCACGGCCACGCACAGCGTGATCACCAGCGCGAGGAAGGAGTACACCGCCGAGTTCCGCAGCCACATGAACATGGCGTCGCCCTGATAGGACGTCAGGGCGTCCCAGTTGGCCCGCAGCGCGTGCAGGGAGCCGAACGACAGCGGGTTGTCGTGCACCAGTTGGTCGTCGGTCTTGGTGGCGGCCAGCAGCAGCCAGAGCACGGGCAGCACGAAGAAGATCACGAAGAGCAGGAGCACCAGCGTCGGCAGGGGGTTCGGACGGCCCCGCCCGGGTCGGCCCGGCCGGGTACGCCGCGGCCGTGACCGGGTGCCGGGCCCGACGGCGACGGCCGGCCGCCGTATGTCAGTCTGCATCGAAGAACCCCGATCTGGCGACGAATATCCCTGCCACGACCAGCCCGACCACGAGCAGTTCGACGGATACGGCCGCCGCGGTGTTGACGTCGTTGTTCTGGAACGCGAAGTCGTAGGCGAGCTGGTTGAGGGAGTAGTCGCGGCCGGCGACCCCGGTGCTCGCCTGGGACAGCAGCTGCGGTTCGACGAACAGCTGGGTTCCACCGGCGAAGGCCAGGATGACCATGTACACGATCCACTTGCGGAGCAGCGGGATCTGGACCTTCCAGGCCGTCTGCCACGGCCCCGCTCCGTCGATCCGGGCGGCCTCGAGTACGTCGGGCGAGATGTTGTTCAGCGCCCCGTACATCACGACGATCCAGCCCCCGGCACCGGTCCAGAAGGCGATGAGGGTGAACAGGACCGGCAGATGGCCCGGTGCGATCACCTCGCCGAAGGTGTGATAGCCGAAGGCCCGCAACAGGAAGCCCACCGGGCTCACCGTCGGGTCCAGGACGAACAGCCACACCATGACGCTGGCCGCCCCCGCCAGCGCTCCCGGCACGTAGTACAGGAAGCGGAGCGCCCGGCTCACCCCCTGCAGCGCCAGGCGGTGCAGCAGCAGGGCGAGCCCCACCACGAAGACGACCAGCGACGCCAGCCACCACGCCAGGTAGAGCGCCACGTGCTCGACGGCCGGGGCGAAGCGGAAGTCGCTCACGGCGGTGGAGAAGTTGGACAGGCCGTTGAACGAGCCGCCGCCGTCGGTGAAGGCGAAGTAGATCGCGTATCCGGTCGGCACCAGACCGAACGCGATGAGCAGGACGACGTAGGCGGCGACGAAGCCGTATCCGGCCCGGCCGGACCACAGCGTGCGCGTGGTGCGCGCCGCGGTCCGGCCGACCGTGGTGGGCGGCGCGGTCACGGGCTCACCTTGTACCCGTCGGCACGGGCGTAGTTGGCGATGGCGGTCTTCCAGGCAGGCAGGAGCGACACGATGGACTGCCCGGCTGTCAGCTTGGGGGTCAGCGTGGCGGCCCAGACGGCTTCCTGGCTGAACTGGCCGTAACCCCAGCCGGGCCAGACCTGGTTCGCCGCGGCCTGCAGCGGAGCGGAGATGTCACCCGCGAAGTAGCCGGAGGACCCCTGCTTGGCCAGCCAGTTCTTCGCCGCCGGCGCGTACGCGGGATACCCCGGGGCGAGCTTCGCCTGGTAGTCGTCCGACGTGGTCACCCAGGTCAGGAAGGCGGCCGCCGCCTTCAGGTTCGCGCTGTGCGCCGACATCAGCCAGGTGCCGCCGCCCACGTTGCCCGACGTGCTGGCGGCGTCAGCGGACCACCTGGGCATCGGTGCGACGGAGATCTGGTGCGCGGGGGTCTTGAAGGTGCCCTGGAACAGGGCTCCGCCGAACCAGGACGGGCCGGGCATCATGAGGATCTTCGACGCCTGGTTCTTGTCGAAGTCCGAACTGAACACGCTGCTCAGGGACATGGACTTGTGCGTGATGAGCGTGTCGAGCAACGACGCCATGCGCGTGCAGTTCGCGCTGGTGGTCTCCACCGTGACGGCCTTGGGACCGGCGATCTGGTTGGCGCCGCACTTGCTGGGCCACATGTAGAGCTCAGGCGCCCAGGAGTCGCCGGCCGAGCCCACCAGGTAACCGGGATGCTCGGTGGCCACCTTCTGTCCCAGGGCCTGGTACTGCTCCCAGGTCTGCGGGACCTGATAGCCCCACTGTTTCATGAGCGGCGCGTTGTACCACAGGACCGTCTGCGCGAGGTCGTTGCGCAGGCAGTACAGCGTGCCGTTCACCTCGCAGGGGGCGTTGGCCCCCTGGGCCCAGCCGGACAGCGTCGAGGCGGGGATCAGGCCCTTGTCGAGCGGAGCCGTGAAGCCGGCGTCCACTGCCCAGGTGGTCTCGTTGTTCTGGCTGCTGAAGACCACGTCGGGCCAGCCCTTGCGGGTCCGGTTGAACAGGCTGACCTTGGTGCGCAGGTAGTTGGAGCCGTTGGCGTCCCCGTCGTAGGTGACGATGTCCATCTTCACTTCGGGGTGCTGCTGCTGGTAGAGCTTCGCGGCCGGCAGGCGGGAGGAGTCCACCCACACGGTCAGCGGCCCGCCGGTCTGTTTGACGGGGTGGAAGCCGCCGGCCGATGCGCTGGTGCCGCCGCCACCGCAGGCGGCCACGGCCGCCAGGACGAGAGCTCCGGCGGCGGCCAGCAGGCCGCTGCGTCTGCGGGTTCCGCATGGTGTGTGCGCGCCGACCGCGCGGACCTTGGCTGTCATCAGCAACTCCACTGTCTCGTGGGGCCCGTCCGCCGAGGGGACGCGGGCCGAACATGTCCTGCCCGGCGGGCCGACCGCGGGCGTGAGCGGTCCTGCCGACCGGGATGAAGCCGTCTCCACCCGAATGTTTCAGGCGCAACGACACCGTGCTTTGGTCACACATAACAAGGGCTGAGAGCCCACCCCGTCAACAGGATGAGCATGGTTATTTTCAAGATCTTTTAACGCAGACGACTCATAACCCGGGAGAAATGACCAGTTTCTCCCGCTAAGCGGCAGCGAAGAGCGAGAATGTGTCGTACACATCCTGGGAACAAGGTGCGACCGGTGTATGCTGCGGCGAGACGCGGGAGTGGCCGCGCGTCGCGTGGCTCGCGGCGGAAGACGAAGGAGGCGGTCGTTGGACGGCAAGCCCGTACCGGCGGCAACGGACCGTCCAGTGCCGGCGCAGGACGCGGCCGAGGAGGCACCGGCGTACCGGCCCGGCTACGAACTCGTGGCCGAGGAGATCCTGAAACTCATCGCCGAGTTGAGACTGCAGCCGGGCGATCGGATGCCGACGGAGAACCAGTTGGCGTCGCGCCTGGGCACCAGCCGCACGGTCGTACGGGAAGCGGTCAAGATCCTCTCGGCTCTCGGGCGCGTCCGGGCGCAGAAGGGGCGCGGCCTCTTCGTGGCCAACGACGAGGGCATGCTGGGGTCCTCGCGCTGGGGGAGTTTCTTCCTGCCCACCGACCTCGACCACGTCTACCGGCTCTTCGAGTTCCGCCGGGTGCAGGAGGTCGCCGCCAGCCGGCTGGCGGCGACCCGGGCGACGCCGGCGGATCTGCGGGCGATCGAGGATGCCGCCCAGATGTGCCGCGAGGGGCACACGACGGGACAGCGTGAGCTGTTCGATCGCGGCGACGACGACTTCCACCTGAGCGTGGCGCAGGCCTCGCAGAACCCGTTCCTGGTCGACGCGGTGCGTGAAGTCCGCCGTCTCCAGCACCAGTCCAGCACCATCGGGCTGCACGGCACCGTGGGCGGCCACGCCGAGGAGGCCGTGGTGGAGCACGAGGCGATCTACCGCGCCATCAGGGAGGGCGACCCGGAAGCCGCCGCCCAAGCCGCCACGGTCCATCTCGACCAGACGCTGGAGGACTACCGTCGCGAGATCCAGCGCCGCGTCTTCGGCTGAACCGGTCCGTCCCCGCGATCCCGCGCGCGGACGGCGTCCTCACCCGGAGGGGCAGGGGCACGAGCCCCCCACCCGGCTCAGAGGGTGTCGCGCCAGGAGTGCCGGGGTGCGTAGCCGAGGACGCTGCGGGCCCGGTCGATGGCGAGGAGGGTGTCGTAGGGGTCTGCCAGCTCGCGGGTGAGCTCGACGGTCGGGAAGACCTCGGCGAGCAGGTCCGCCGAGGGGCGGGCCATGATGGTGTCGGCAGCGGCGATCACGAAGTTCTGCGAGCCGGTGACGGGCGCGGTCAGGGCGAGGCGGCAGGCCTGCGCCACGTCGCGGGCGTCCACGTAGCCCCACAGGTTCCACTTCCGCAGGTGCGGGTCGTCCTGGTACCCGGGCACGAGCGCGTAGTCCGCCTCGACGTGGACGTTGGACAGCCGCAGGCCGACGAAGGGAATGCCGGACCAGCCCGCGATCTGCTCGGCGGCGGTCTCGGCCAGCACCTTCGACAGGGCGTAGGTGCTCGTCGGGTAGGGGAAGTGGTCCTCGTCCACCGGGGCGTAGCGCGGCGGCACGTCGAACGGCAGGCCCAGGGTCGTCTCGCTGGACGCCCACACGACGCGGCTGAGCCGGTTGTGGACCGCCGCGAGGAACACGTTGTGGTTCATGACCGTGTTGGTGTTGAGCGTGTGGGCGGGCGGAAACAGTCCGGGCGCCGGGATGTTGGCCAGGTGCACCACGGTGCCGGCCTCGCGCAGCGCGTCCACGGCCTGGCCGTGGTCGGTCAGGTCGGCGCACAGCAGCTCCGCGCCGAGCCCCGCGGCCCAGGCGCGGTCGGCGGCCCCGACGGCCGCGTCCACCGCGAGCACCTCGTGCCCGTGCGCCCTCAGGTCGGCGACGACGACGCGCCCGGTCTTCCCGGTCGCGCCCGTGACGGCCACCTTGCTCATGCCCGTGCTCCTCGGATCCTCGTGTGGTCGCTCGGCAACGCGTCGCCGGACGGCGGACCCGCGAGCTCCTCGCCATCGTTGACGCTCACCCGGCGCAGGTCAATGTCTGATCGTTTTGTTACCCCGGTCGACGCACGGCCGCGGGCCGGCCGGCGATCAGCTCTTGAGCGCCCGGGCGGAGTTCCAGAGGCCCGCGGTCATCGGCGAAGATCCCTTGCGCCGAAGCGCGCTGTTCATGCGGTGAGCCGGTCCGCCTCGGCGAGGAGCAGGTCACCGAAGGGCTGGAAGCCGATGCTCCGGCTGTACAGGCCGCTGATGACGCGGTGGATCGTGCCCCACTCCCAGATCGCGGTCGTCTCCAGACCGGTGCGCGCGGCCAGTCGCCGCGTTCTGGCCCGCAGGTCGTCGCCGTACCCGGGGTTGCAGCGCACGAGGGTGCCGACGTCGTACGCCGGCTCGGCGCGCAGGCCGTCGGGATCGATGAGCTTGAACGTGCCGTCCGCCGCCTGCAGGGCGTTGAGCTCGTGGACGTCGCCGTGCACGAGGACGGCGCGGCGGTCGTCGTGCGCTCGGCGGCGGCGCTCCAGGCACGCGAGCGCGTCCTCGACGGTCTCGGGCGAGCACGCTCGTCCCGTCTCCTCCCACAGCCGCGGCAGCAGATCGGCGTACCGGCGTGCCACGTCGGCGCCGGTGGGCAGGCCGACGCCGGGGCCGACCGGGCGCCACCCCCGGGCCGCGACGTCGCACAGCAGGTCGTGCCGGGTGGCGGGATCGGGCACGACGTCGGACATCGCGGCCCCGAGCCGTTCGAGCAGAAGCGCGTCGCGGTCGAGATCCTCGCGCAGCAGGCCGGCGTACCCGTCGCCGTCGGCGAGGCGCAGGGCGGCGGCCTCGCGGGCCAGCTCGCGCCGCGCGCCTGGGACACCCACCTTGAGGACCGCCGCCGTCGTGCCGGTGAGTGTCGCCTCCACGGCGAGCGCCGCGTGGCCGCCGCGCAGCGTGGCGCCGAGGGTCAGCGACCAGTCCCGCGCCAGGGACTCGACGACCGAGGGCAACTCGTCGAGCCACGACGCGTTCCCCTCGGCGACCACCTTGTTCCGGACCTCGTCGGGGATGTCGAGCGTCATGCACCCGGTTATAGCCCCGTGCGGCCCCGCCGGCCGATACTTCGGCACAGGCGCACTCGCACTCCTCCTTCACCCCCACCGCTCCTGGCGGGGCGAGGGCCGCTGGGGCCGCGGTGTGCGGAGGGCGGCACGGTCAGGCAGGGCCCAGGTAGGACCAGTCCTGGTAGTAGTTCTCGCCGTTGGCGTTGCAGCCGTTCTCCGGGTAGCCGTAGGTGTCCGAGTATCCGCCGTCCAGGCAGACCCGGTACTGGAAGTTGAAGTAGTTGAGGTAGCCGTCCGCGCTGCGGGTGCTGGCCCACTCCTGGTCGGTCGCGGTGTCGCAGGGGCGCGGAGCGACCTCCTGGCCGAATCCGCCGGGGCCGACCTGGTTGAGGACGGCAAGGCACTCGTTCAGTTCGGTACTGCGGATGCGGACGTTGGCGTAGGCGTGGTTCGACGCGTCCGCGTAGACGGACTCGAAGTTCCGGTCCGTGTCGATCCCGTAGACGCCGCAGGTGCCCAGGAAGCTGCCGGCGCCGGGTTCACCGACGATGCACTGGCCCGTCTGACGGAGGCCCAGTTGCTGGTTCTCGACCTGTACTAGTCCGTCGTGGCCGGCGGGAGGGGGACGGCTGTCGATCGCCCCCGGCGGACGAGGCGGCGCAGCATGGACCTGCGCCGGTGCCAGGTGCGCTGCGTCCGGCTGCGGTGCATCAGCTGGTCAAGCACGTCGTGCGACATCCGCTGCGCGTCGTGCGCGCAGTCCTCCAGGGTGCGGAGCAGGTACTGGCCGTCGGTGCCCATGAGCTCCCGCTCGCGGAGAACGAACGGCGCGGTCGCCTCCCACACCCGGATCACCCGTATCCGAAGAAGCGTCACCACCTCGTCGTCCAGGATGCCCGTCAGCCTCAGGGTCGCGAAGGTCTGGAAGTAGTACACGATGTCGTACACCTGCCTGCGCACGTCGTCCGGGAGCTCGGACAGCCCCAACTCGGGCTCGTACTCCAGGGGCAGGCGCTGCGTCACGAACCGATAGCGGTCGTGGAAGTCCACGGAACGGAAGTCGGAGAGCAGGTCCACGTAGGCCGGCAGCTGATTGCTCCGGCGTTGCAGGGCGGCCTGCGAGACGGCCCCGTACAAGGTGATGAGCAGTGCGAGCACTGACAGCGCTATGGCCACGAGATTGAACACGTCA
Organism: Actinacidiphila rubida; assembly: GCF_900110255.1. Classification (GTDB taxonomy): domain Bacteria; phylum Actinomycetota; class Actinomycetes; order Streptomycetales; family Streptomycetaceae; genus Actinacidiphila; species Actinacidiphila rubida. The sequence goes on along the minus strand of NZ_FODD01000041.1, from coordinate 21,110 downwards.
GGCCTTCCCCCCGGCACGACCGCACAGGCCGTCCCCCTCCCTCATCATGACCCTGGCGGCGGGCCTCCGGCCGGGGTTCACCGACACTCACCACCCGCACGCGGCAGCGCGCGATGCGCTTCACCCCCGTGCTGGGACGTCGGCGTCCGTGTGGCGGGATCTCATGGCGTCGTGCGCTGAGCGATGACGTAAGTCTCGGGGCGGGCGACGAGTAATCGGGGGCAGGGCTGCGCAGACAATAGGTGTGGCCGGTTCTCTGCTCCTCTCGTTCATGGGAATGTTCGGAACCCTGATCGGCAGTGGTCTGACGGGTTTTCTCGCTCTGCGATCGGAGCGCGCCAATCAACAGGCTCTGGAGCAACAGGAGGAACGTCAGTCACGTCAGCGGGAAAGGCTTCAGGAACTCGATCTCCGCCTGGAGCACCACCGGTGGCGTCGAGAGCACCGGAAGGCGATCTACGAGGAGTTCGCCCTGAAATCCCAGACGGCCCGGATCGCGGCTCTCGACTATCACCGAAGCTGCCTTCCCGGCGTTCCGGAGTCCGTGCAGCGGGAGGAGATCCGGCTGCGCGGCAGAATGACGTACCGGGAGGCACTGCAGACGTCCTACACGGTCGAGTTGCAGGGACCCGACGAGGTGGCCGAGCGGGTGGGTGACTGCATAGCCGGCCTCCGGGACCTGCTCACCTGCGCCGAGGAGCACGAGGCGAGGGCCATGGCAGGCCCGCTGGACAGCGCTGACGTCCTGGAGATGGACGAGCAGATCACGGCGCGCTTCAACGACGTGCAGCACGTGCTGCGGCTCTTCATCCGCGCCGGACGCGAGGCTCTGGACCGGCCCACGCCGCCCGTCTGAACCCGGCTCCCCCTTCGGACCGGCTGCGTGCCCGCGGCGGCGAGGCCGCACCCCTCGGCCACCCGCGAACGACCGGCCCTCGTCGCTCCAGGACCTGCCCCCGGATATAGTCCGCTGGCCGGTGAAGAACCGGCCAATGGGGAGGGAACACCGATGAAACGAAGCGTGAGGCGGCTCGCTGTCGCGGCAGGCAGTGCAGCACTCGCGGTGGGCTCGCTGGCCGCGCCGGCGCAGGCCAGCAGCCCGGGGAGCGACTGTCCGGCGGGCTACGCCTGCGGGTGGTCGGGGCTGAACGCCACGGGTTCGATGCTGAAGACCAAGGTGTCCATGGCCACGTTGGGCACCTGGGACAACAGGATCCGGTCCTACTACAACCGGACCTCCGGAGTCGCCTGCTGGTTCGACGGTGCGAGCTACAGCGGGAGCTTCTTCGCCGAGCCCCGGGGCAACGGCGTCACCATGTACGACTCCAGCCTGGACAGGAAGATCAGCTCGATCAAGCTGGTCCGCAACGAACGGGACTGCGACGACACCCCGTACGTGGAGTGGTATTCCGACCAGGCCTCGAAGGCGGCCGGCTTCGGTGACCTGAACGGTGACCGGCGGGCCGATCTTCTGTCCCGGGACCGCAGTGGCCGGCTGTGGTTCGTCTCGGGCACCCGCGCAGGCACGCTCATCGGCGCCGGCTGGAACGTGATGACGGCCCTCACCCGGCACGGCGACCTCAACGGCGACGGCCGCGAGGACCTCCTCGCCCGCGACACCACCGGGAAGCTGTGGTTCTACCCCGGCAACGGGTACGGCAAGTTCGGCGCACGCCACCTGATCGGCGCCGGCTGGAACACGATGACGACCATCAGCGCCGTCGGAGACGTCACCGCTGACGGGCGCGGCGACCTGGTGGCCCGCGACACCGCGGGCACCCTGTGGCTGTACCCGGGCACGGGACACGGCGCGTTCGCCGCCCGGAAGAAGATCGACACCGGCTGGAAGTCCGTCAGCGCCACCACCGGCCCCGGCGACCTCAACGGCGACGGCCATCCCGACCTGCTGGCCCGCGAACTGGGCAAGCTGTGGTTCTACCCCGGCACCGGCAAGGGCGGCTTCGCGGCCCGCAGGCTCATCGGCGCCGGCTGGAACGTGATGAGCTCCTTCATCAGCGTCGGTGACGTCAACGCCGACGGGCACAACGACCTGATGGCCGCCACGCAGGACGGCTTCGACAACCCCTATGCCGGCGACTCCGCCAACGAGTTGCGGTTGTACGCGGGCAACGGCAAGGGATGGTTCGCCCCCGGCCAGATCTACGACCAGGACTGGTACGACCTGAACGGCGGATTCTGAGCACGGGCGCGCGCTTCGTGATCCTGCCGGCTGTCCGGCAGGGGGCAACGCGAGGCGGTGGAGGCCGCTGACCGAGCCAGGGCGTCCTGCCACCGCCGGGGGCGGGGCGGCGGGGCCGTGCCCCGCCGCCCCGGGCGCACCGGGCGGAACGGGCGGGGCGGTGGTCAGCGGGCCGCGGCGACCGCACGCCGCAGGGACAGCCCGAGAAGGGCGACGACCGCGACGGGCAGCAGCCACCAGGCGTTCACGCCGGCGCCGTGGACCAGGCCCGCGGTCGCGCCCAGCGCCACCGCCACCCCGGCCGCGACCCGCCAGTCGTCGCCGACGACGAAGTCGTACCAGAACAGTGCGAACGAGCGGATCCACTTCACGACAGGCTTCCCTTCGCCGTCGGGGACGGTGCCGTCGGCGCCGCGGACGCCGGGTCGGCGACCGCGGGGGCACCGGCGCCGGCGGTCTTGGTGCGGCGCATCAGCACGGCGGTGCCGAGCCCCAGCACCGCGATCGCCGGGATCAGGACCAGCAGGGCCGCGTCGGCGCCGGGCCATTCGACACCGGCTCCCTCGGCGGACCAGAACGTGCCGAAGGCGGTGAGCATGATGCCGACGGCGAACTTCATGCTGTTCTCCGGCACCCTGGCCAGCGGCGCGCGGACCGCGAGGCCCACACCGATGACCGCCACGACCGCGACGACCGCGCCGAGGACCGCGAGCGGCACGCTGCCCTGGTTGTTGCCGAACGTCACGACGATGAAGGCGACTTCGAGCCCTTCGAGGAAGACGCCCTTGAAGGACAGGGTGAAGGCGTACCAGTCGCTGACGACGCCGCGCCCGCCGCCGGCCGCGGCGCTCGCCGACGCGACCTCCTTGGCGTAGGCGTCGGCCTCGTCGTGCAGCGCCTTGTAACCCGACGCCCGCAGGATCGCCTTGCGCAGCCACTGCAGCCCGAAGACCAGCAGCAGGGCGCCGATCACCAGGCGCAAGGCCTGGAACGGGATCAGCCCGATGGCCGGCCCGAGCGCCGCCACGGTCACGGCGAGGGCCGCCACGGCCGCGGCGGTGCCCTGCAGGGCCGAGCGCCAGTTCCGGCTGGTGCCCGCCGCCAGCACGATGGTCAGGGCCTCCACCGCTTCGACGGCGCAGGCCAGGAAGACGGTGAGGACGAGGACGAGGCCGGTCACGGGCAACCACCTCCGGGGCGGCCGGTACGTGGGGTGAACGTGCGAGACGACACGGTGAACTCCTTGGGTGAGGCCCGGAAGGGACCCGGGGACGGCGGGAGGCAGTACGGGAAGGGTGACACCGGCCGGGCCGGTGCCGGCGGGCGGACCACGCGGCCGGGTCAGGGTGCGGCGGCCACCGCGGGCGCGGGCCGCGGCGTCCGGTGGAACGCGGCGGTCAGCGCGGGGACCACGTCCTGCCAGTCCGCGACCAGTCCGACGTCGCAGTGGGCGAACACGGGTGCGTCCGGGTCGCTGTTGACCGCCACGACGGTGCCGGCGCGGTCGACTCCGGCCAGGTGGTGGGGACTTCCGGAGATCCCGATCGCCAGATACAGCCGGGGCGCCACGGCCCGCCCGGTGACGCCCAGTTGGCGGCAGTGGGCGAGCGCTCCGGCGTCGGTGACCTTGCGGGTCGCGGCCAGCTCCGCACCGAGCACGGCGCGCAGCGGCTCGATCTCCGCGTACCGGCCCGCGTCGACACCGGCCCCGAGACCGATCACCGTGCCGGCCCGCTCGAGCGCGTCGAAGTCGTCCTCGGCCTCGCGGCCCCAGCGCCACACGTGCGGGTCGTGCGGCACGTCGAGGGCCGCGACGGGGATCGGCGCGAGGAGGGCGCGCGGGACGCGCGGCGCGAAGGCGCCGGTGCGCAGGGTGGCGAGCTGCGGCTGTCCGGTGCTGCTGACGTCGGCATGGCTGCCGTTGGACGCCGGCTTGCCGCCCGCCAGCAGGACCCGGCCCTCGCGGCCGGGGCGGGTCCCGACGCCGGTCAGATCCGAGAGCAGCCCGGTGTCCAGGTGCACGGCCAGCCTGGCCAGGACCTCCCGGTCCCAGGGCGTCGCTCCGCCGAGCACCGCCCAGGGAAGGGCGGCGCTGCCGCGGACGAGGGCGGCGAGGGCGGCCGCCACCGGGCGGGGCTCGGTGCCGGTGAACCGCAGGGCGGCGTCTGCCCCCCAGGCGGCGAGCGCGACGGGGTCGGCGGGCGGGGTGGCGGCCACGACGTGGCCGCCGATGGCGGCGGCGAGCCCGGCAGCCTCGCCGAGCAGCGCGCGACCGCCGTCGTCGGGGCTGCCGGTCACCGCCAGGACGGCGGGGCCGGGAAGGGCCGCGCGGGAGTGACCGGTCCACGGCGTGGCGGCGTTCGGCGCCGGGACCGCCGTGCGCGGGCCGGGCCCGTCGTGCGCGGCCGCACGTGCGGTGACCAGCTCGACGGCCCGGGCGGCCTGCTCGGCGGGGGTGCCGGACAGCAGCACCGGGCGGCGGGTGGGGGCGGCATAGCGGACGCGGTCCACCCGGGTCGGGCTGGCGGTGCCCGGCCGGCTGCCGCTGAGCCGGTCCGCCGTGAGCGTGCGGATCGGCGCCGGGTCGGGCCACGTGCCGGGAGCCGCCTTCGCCGGACGGCAGGACCGCTCGGCGACGGCGAGGACGGCGGGAAGGGCGAGTTCGGCGGTCTCGGTGACGGCGTCGAGCTGGAGCACCACGCGCAGCGTGTCGGCGCCGGCCGTGTCGATGGTCAGGGCCGGCCCGGCGAAGGGCAGGCCGAGCAGCTCGGCGACCATGGGCCCGACCGTGCCGGTACCGCCGTCCACGGTGCTGCGTCCCACGAGCACCAGATCCACCGGGCCCAGCGCCCGGACGGCGGCGGCCAGCGCCTTGGCGGTCACCAGGCAGTCGGCGCCGGCGAGTTCGGGGTCCGACACCAGCAGGCCCTCGTCCGCCCCGCAGGCCAGCGCCTCGCGCAGGACATCGGCGGCGGCCGGCGGTCCCATCGTGATCACCGTGGTGCGGCCGCCGGCCGCCGCGCCGAGTTCGACGGCCCGGGTCACCGCGCGGCGGCACCAGGGGTTCAGCTCGGTGGCGAAGCCGTCCCTGCGCAGCCGTCCCTGGGCGTCCAGCGTGCCGGGATGGTCGCCCAGCGGCACCTGCTTGACCAGCGCGACCGTGTGCAGCGGACGCCGGTCCCCGGCGGTGGCGTCCGCGGGCGGTGCCGCAGCAGGCGGGCGCGCCGCTTCCGGCGCGCGCTTCGCCTGCGGTGCGTCCTGGGCGCCCCCGCCGCCGGCGGTGTCCGTCGTCGCCATCGGTTACGACACCCCCGTACCGACCAGCAGTCCCACCCCGAAGGTCACCGCGGCCGACAGGCCGCCCAGCACCAGCTGCCGGCTCGCGCCGAACCACTCGGAGCGCGCGGTCAGTCTGGCCGTCAGCCCGCCGGTGACGATCAGGGCCGCGGAGCTGGCGATCAGCGCGGCCGCGAGGGTGGAGGCGCCGAAGAAGAAGGGCAGCAGCGGCACGAGGGCGCCCAGTGCGAACGCCGCGAAGGAGGAGGCCGCCGCCGTCCATCCCGAGGGCAGGTCGTCCGGGTCGACGCCCAGTTCCTCCCGGACGTGCACCCGCCAGGCGACCTCGGGGTCCGCGGTCAGCTCGCGCGCGATCTCCGCGGCCAGCTCCGGCCGCACGCCCTTGGCCTCGTAGGCCAGGGTCAGCTCGCGCAGCTCCTCCTGGGGGTTGGTCGCCAGTTCGCGCCGCTCGCGCGCGATCTCGGCCTGCGCCAGTTCGTTCTGCGACGACACCGAGACGAACTCGCCGGTGGCCATCGAGCAGGCGCCGGCGGTGAGGCCGGCCAGTCCGGTGAGGACGACGGCGTGCGCGCCGGCGCCGCCGCCGACCACGCCGGCGACCAGGGCGAAGTTCGACACCAGGCCGTCCACCACGCCGAAGGTGGCCGGACGCAGCCAGCCGCCGGTCACGTCGCGGTGCTGGTGGTGGATCTCGGGAGTGCCGAGGTCCGCTGTGGCTGTCATCGCGCGGGTCCAATCTCGGCCGGGGCGAAGGCGCCGCAACGGCCCGGCAGGCAATCAGGTAGGAATGACCTCGGTCATCCGCGTTCTCGGTCAGGGAGCACTGTGGCCGCCGGGCCGGCGTCGTGTGATTGGCGGCGGGCGAGAACTCAGCGGGGAAAGATTGGCCGCACGCCCAAAGCACGGTGTGCGCACCCCGCGCAGACTGGCCGCGCCTGCCAGGTTGCCGCCGTGCGATTGCGAGGACACACCGCATGATCCGCCCGTTGACGTTCGACCGGTTCTACGTCCACGACGAGTTGACCGCGCTGCTGCGCGACTGGACGGACAGCCGTCCGGACCTCGCGGCGCTGGAGAGCGTGGGGCGCTCGTGGGAAGGGCGGGACGTCTGGCTGCTCACCCTCACCAACACCGCGACCGGGCCCGCCGCCGAGAAGCCGGCCTACTTCGTCGAGGCCGGGATCCACGGCACCGAGTGGTCGTCGTGCTTCGCGGCCCTGCACCTCGTGCACCACCTGCTGTCCGGCCACGGGAGCGACGAGCGGGTGACCCGGCTGCTGGACACCCGCACGCTCTACGTCGTGCCGCGGCTCAACCCCGACGGGCACGAGCACGCGATGGCCGAGGGCCGCTTCATCCGCTCCAGCGTGCGCCCGCACCCGAGCCCGGACGCTGAGCCTGGCCTGCAGTTGCGGGACGTGGACGGCGACGGGCGGGCGCTGTTCATGCGGATGCGCGACGCCGACGGGCCGTGGAAGACGCACCCGGACGAGCCCCGGCTGCTGGTCCCGCGCGAACCCGACGAGGTCGGCGGCGACTACTTCCGGCTTTTCCAGGAGGGCGACATCACCGGCTACCGCGGTGACGTGGTCGAGGTCGCGGAGCCGGTCGAGGGCCTCGACCTGGGCCAGAACCTGCCGACGGACTGGGAGGCGGCACCGTCGCTGCCGCGCAACGCGGGCCCGTTCCCCGGCTCGGAGCCGGAGACGCAGGCGGTGCTGCGGGCCGTCACCGACCGGCCCAACATCACCGGGTACGTCACCTGCCACACCTTCGGCGGCCTCCACCTGTTCCCGCCGATGAACGCCGACGTGCGGCTGCCCGGGCCGGACCAGCACGTGTACGAGGTCTTCGGTGCCAAGGCGGCGGAGCTCACCGGTTACGACGTGATGTCCTTCCAGGACCTCAAGCACGACCCGGCGGCGGACTTCCGGGGCGGACAACTCGGCTGGTACTACCACCAGTTGGGCATCTTCGCCTGGATCACCGAGTTCTGGAGCCCGCAGCGGGCGGCCGGCATCGAGTCGTACCACGCCTCGCGCTGGCTGATCGACCACCCGGTCGCGGACGACCTGCGGATGATCAAGTGGAGCGACACCGAGCTCGACGGCAAGGGCTTCGTCGACTGGTACCCGTTCGAGCACCCGCAGTTGGGGACCGTGGAGCTCGGCGGCTGGGACATGATCAACTACTGGTACAACCCGCCGATGGACCGGATCGAGGCCGAGGTGGCCCCGCACACCGACTGGGTGGTCTTCCAGGCGCTGGCCTCGCCGCGCCTGGAAGTGCGGCGGCTGTCCGCCGCCGAGGTCGCGCCCGGCGTCCACCGGATCCGGCTGGTCGTCGGCAACACCGGCTGGCTGCCCACGTACGTCACGCGCACCGCGCTGAACCGCCAGGTGGCCGGGGAACTGGCCGCGGAGATCGCACTGCCGGACGGCGCCGAGCTGGTCACCGGTGAACGCGTCGAGCGTCTCGGCCAGTTGGAGGGCAGGAGCGGGACCCTGTCGTCCACCACGTGGTGGGGCCACGACCCGGGCACGCCGGACCTGACCGCCGTGGAGTGGACGGTCCGCGCCCCCTCCGGGACCGTCGCCTCGGTCACCGCCCGGCATCCCCGGGCCGGCACCACCCGCGCCGAGATCTCTCTCGGCTGACCCCGCCTCCCCGCCGAGGGGCCACCGGACTCCCGTCCGGTGGCCCCTGACCCGTGTCCGGCGGCCGCCTGGGACTTCCCCCGCGCCCCGCACGCACGAGGCGGCGGCCGGCCGGTGAGCCGGCCGGCCGCTGGGTGGGGGACGTGACGGGCTTCAGGGCCGCGGGGCCTCAGCGCTCGAGGGCTTCATGAGGCGGCGCCGTCCGCGCGGTGGGTGAAGCGGCCGGCGAGCATGGTGCAGAACACCGGCATGCCGGGCAGGTCGTGCGCGGCCCGTGCCGCCGGATCGTCCTCCGTGACCACGAGATCCGCACGGTCCCCCACACGCAGGGCGCGTCGGCCCGCCGCGGCGGCGGCGAGCGCGGAAGGCAGCCCGATCGCCTGCTCCGGGTGCCACTCGGGCCGCCGGTCCGCCCCGGTGCGGTACACCGCTGCGGCGATGCCCCGCCACGGGTCGAGCGGGGACACCGGTGCGTCCGAGCCGATCTGCAACTGCGCGCCGGCCCGCGCCAGATCCGCGTAGGCGAAGGACCGGTCGGTGCGGCCGGCCCAGTGGTGGTCGGCGACGTCCCGGTCGTCGGCGGCGTGCGCGGGCTGCACGCCGAGCACCAGGCCCGCTCTGGCGAAGCGGGGCAGGTCGGCCCGGTCGATCAGCTGGACGTGCTCGATCCGCCCGGCACAGCCGACCTTCTCGAAGGCGTCCAGCGCGATCGTGTTGGCGCGGTCCCCGATCGCGTGCACGGCGCTGTGGATGCCGTGCCGCGCCGCGTGCGCCATCAGCCGTTCCAGCTCGGCCGGTTCGGTCTGGAGGATGCCGTACTCCTGGCCGGCCGCCGGCGTCCCGGGATACGGCTCGTTGCACAGCGCGGTCCTGGTGTTGAGCGAGCCGTCGACGAAGAGCTTCAGCGGCCCCACCCGCACCATCCCGCCGGTGTCCGGCAGCGCGTCGCCGGTCCGCAGCCGCCGTGCGATCGCCTCGTCCAGATACGCCGGGTAGATCGCGCAGGCCACCCGCGCCCGCAGCGGAGCCTGCCGGGCCCGGCGCGTCCAGTCCGCGACGTTGTCGGCGTACTCGAAGTCGAGGAAGCCGACCACGCCGCGCGCGGCCGCGGCCCCGACCGCGTCGGCGACCCAGCGGTCGACGACCTCGGGGGCGGCCGCGCTGAGCCGCGCCACCGCGTCCAGGCACTCGGCCTCGCGCAGCACGCCGGTCGGGTGGCCGTGGCGGCCGAGCGCCTCCAGAGCCGCCCGGTTGAGCCACGCGGTGTGCAGGTCGTTGCTGACCAGGGCCACCGCCCGGCCGGAGGCGTCCGACCAGGCGAGCAGGGCGGGTTCGGGCCGGTCGGGCCACAGCCCGTCACGGAAGCCGAAGCCGATCAGCGGCTCGTCGTACGGGCGCTCCCCGCTCCCCGCCGCCTCCGCCATGAGCCGGGCCGCCGCCGCGGCGGAGCCGGCGCCGGACAGGTCGACGCGGCGCCGGGCGCTGGCCCACTGGACCATGTGCACGTGCGCGTCCCACAGGCCGGGGAGCACGGTGCGGCCGCCGGCGTCCACGACCTCGCCGGCCGTGCGCGCGGGGGCCTCGGAGGTGATGGCGGCGATCCGGCCGCCGGCGATCAGCAGGTGCGCGAGCGGTCCGCCGGAGCCGAGCCGGACGTTGCGCAGCTGCACCGGCGCGGCCTGCGCCGCCTGGTCCGCGGTGGCGGTCTGCGGGCTAGTCACCGGTCACCAGCACCCGTCGCATGGCGGCGGCCAGGGCCCTGTTGCCGTGCGGGCCGTCGACGTCCAGCGCGGCGGCGGCGCGCAGCGCGACGTCGTGCGGCTTGTCCTGGCTCAGCTTGTGCTTGCCCGCCACCCGGCTGGGCCGCAGCCGGAAGCCGGTGGTGTAGGGCGCGATGTCGCGGGCGTAGTCCTCGACGGTCGCCAGCCGCCACGGCTCGGGCCGACCGGCCTCGAAGTGCTCCACCGTGCGCTCCAGGACGCGGTAGGTCTGTTCCGCGTCCAGGACGGCCGGCCGGCCGTGCAGGTGGGCGACGACGAAGTTCCAGGTCGGGACATAGGGTCCGGCGCGGTAGGTGCTCGGGGAGACGTAACCGTCAGGACCTTCGACGATCACCACCACGTCGTGCCGTCCCAGTTCGTGGAGTTCGGCGTCGGCCCGCGCCAGATGCCCCAGGATCGTCAACGCGTCCCCGTCCCCGTCCGCGTCAGGGTCGGGATAGGGATCGGGGATCACGGGCAGATGGGAGACCACCGGGCCGCCCCCGGTGGCGCTCACCAGGGTCGCCCAACCGTGGGCGGCGACCAGCTCGCGTAGTCGCACCGGGTCGGTCAGGGCGTAGATCGGTTGGTCCAGCATGGGTTCCCCCATCGGCTCGGCTGTGTTGTCCGGGCGACGGTAAGCGCGGGGAGGGGCGCCGGTGTTCGTGGAGCCCACGCAATTGGGCCGGGCGGCGTTGTCGGAACGCACAGCGGCCGGCCGGCGCCCCCGCGGGACGGGCGCCGGCGGCCGGCGCTATCCGGCGATCTGGTGCAGCCGCAGTTGCAGCCAGGCCACCAGCCGGGTGTCGGGGTCGTCCAGGTCGAGGTCGAAGAGCTCCTGGATGCGGCGGATCCGGTAGCGCAGGGTGTTCTCGTGCACGGCCAGCCGGGCCGCCGCGGGGATCGCCTCGCCGAAGGCGTCCAGGTACGCCAGCAGCGACTGCGCATAGGTCGTGGAGTGCTCCACGTCGTGTTCGATGATCCGCTGCACCGGACCGGGTGGCAGGTCGACGGCCGCGGCGCCCCGCTCGGTGAGCTCCATCAGCGTCACCCGGCTGCGGACGTCGGAGACGGTGGCGACCGTCGGCGCCTGCGGGTCGCCGGCCAGCGCCCGCAGCACCCGGTCGGCGGTGCGCCGGCCGTTGGGCACCTCGTCGAGCTGGGCGGCGGGGACGCCGATGCCGGCCTGGAGGGCCAGTCCCGCGCTGCGCTGCACGGTGGTGACCACGTTCTCGGCGAACTTCACCACACGGCGTTCGGCTCCCGGGTCGGTCCTGGTCGGCAGCAGGGCGTACACCAGGCCGCCGGTGGTGGTGCACAGCGCCTGCGGGTGCCACGCCTCGCAGTACAGGCCGACCAGGTCGACGATGCGGGCGCCGCCGAGTCCGGGCATCTCCTCGGGCGCGGCCTGCGCGAACGCCACCACGGTCGTCGCGGTGTCCCCCGCGATCCCCAGCTGCGCGGCGGCCGTGCGGCCCGACACGGCTCCCTCCAGCAGCGAGGCCAGGGCCTCGCCGCGGCTCCACCGGTCCGGGTCCCGGTGGCTGCGGGCCCGCAGCAGGTGCAGGGCGGTCACCTTCGCGGCCTCCTCCAGGGCCGCCTCCGCGCCCTCGCCGAGCGGCGGGTTGCCGTCCAGCGCCCAGAGCAGGCCGAGCAGTTGCGGCCCGGCGCGGACCGCCACGGCGAGCCGGTTGACGTGCTTGGTGTCGGGAATGTCGAACACCACGGGGCCGTCGGCGCGGATGACCCGCTGGTACTCGTCGAGGTTCGTCGGGCGGTCCGGCGTCTGCCGCCCGAGGATGCCCTGGCGCCGGATCTCGTCGATCTCCTGGTGCGGCAGGTTGGAGTAGGCCAGCACGTGGCCGAGCGGGTCCTCGATGGTGATCGCCCCGCCCACCTGGTACGCGATGGCGTTGGCCAGCGGGAACAGGTCACCCATGCCGATCGAGGTGTACGTGTCCTGGGCCGGCCCCGACGCGCTCGTGGCGGCGGTGACCAGCGCGTCGAGATGGCGCCACGGCATGTCGTCGGGGATCACCAGCAGGGCCACGCCGGCCGACCTGGCCGCCGCGGACGCCGCGGCCAGGTCGCCGCCGCGGGCCTTGACGACCACGGCGCTGTAACGGGCGGCGCCGGCCTGCCCGATCGCCGCCAGGAAGTCCGCGCCGCCCGGCGAACCGCCCACCGCCAGCAGGACGCCGTCGGCCTGCGCGGGCACCGGCTCGCACGGGTCGTGGATCACCTGCCGGCCGATGAGGACGTCCTCACTCTGGGGTGCGCACTCGATCTGGAGCACCAGCGGACCCAGGTGCTCGCGGAGGCGGCGCAGCGTCGTACCACCGGAATCGTCGGGCGCCGACGCGTCGGTGACCTGCGGGGCGGGGCGGGAGGTGCTCGGCATCGGCACATCATAGGCACCCCCCGGAACCCCCTACCGGTCAACGACGTGGTGACGTACGGTAGTCGCCTCCGGGGCGCGGACAGGGCGCGCCGGGCACTTCGGCCTGCCCGGGCGGAGCAGGCAGGCGGTGGCGCGGCGAGACCCGCATGTGCGCCGACACAAAGCGGCGGGGGCGTTTTTGCCCGGACCGATGAAGCTGCCGCATCCGTACTGGGCCAGTCTCGGCTCACTCGACATTCCGACCGCCCCTGGAGGTACCCCAGATGACTCCGCCACGACCAGGACGTGTCAGCCGCAGGACAGTGGTGGCCCTGGGAGCCGCCGGCGCACTGGCCGCCGTGAGTGCCTGCGGTGGGGGTGGTGCGCAGTCCGGTGGCACGAGTGCCGCGGGCGGCTCGTACTCGATCGGCGTACCGAGCTGGTACATCGCCCATCTCACCCCGGGCAAGGCCGGCTTCAGCGGCGTCGCCGACGCGATATGGACGCCGCTGACCCAGGTCGACCGCGGCGGCAAGGTCGTCGACGCCGTCGCGCAGTCGCTGCGGTCCACCGACCAGAAGCACTGGACCATCACGCTCAAGAGCGGCTGGAAGTTCCAGAACGGTGAGCCCGTCACCGCCCAGTCGTTCGCCGACTCGTGGAACGCGGCGGCCTACGCGCCCAACGCCATGACGAACGGGTACCTGTTCGCGAACATCGACGGGTACGCGGCGCTCAACCCCACCAGCGGCAAGCCCACCACCGACAAGCTCTCCGGGGTGCAGGTCGTCGGCGCGAGCACGCTCAAGGTCACCCTGGTCAAGCCGCTGTCGATGTTCCCCTATGTGCTGGCGGGCACGGCCTTCGCGCCCATGCCGAAGGCCGCGTTCAAGGATCTCGCCGCCTACGACCGGCTGCCGATCGGCAACGGCCCCTACCAGGTGGCGTCGCCCGGTCTGGCGCCCGGCGGTCAGCAGATCACCCTCAAACGCTTCGACGGCTACCCGGGCGCGAAGGGCAAGGCCGCCCAGATCACCGTCAAGACCTACCAGACCGACGCCACCGCGTTCACCAGCTTCCGGTCCGGTGCCGTCGACATCGCGACCGCCAGTGGCAACGACCTGTCGACCGCGAGCCGGATGTACTCCTCGCAGCTGGTCACCTCGCCGACGGCCGCGGTGGTCTACCTGGGATTCCCGCTGTGGGACCGGCGGTTCGCCGACGTGCGGGTGCGCGAGGCCTTCTCGCTGGCCGTCGACCGCAAGGCGATCGTCGCCTCGCTCCTGCAGGGTCACGCGCAGACCGCGGCCGGCATCGCGCCGAACGTCATCGCGGGCGGCGGCGGGACGGACTGCGCGGACTGCTCCTACGACCCGGCCAGGGCACGCCAGTTGCTGGCGGCCGCGGGGGGCTGGAAGGGCTCGCTCACCCTGTGGACCAAGCAGGACCCCGACATGCAGACGGTGCTCGAGGCGATCGTCAACCAGCTGCGCAGCAACCTCGGCATCAGCTCCCTCTCCATGAAGGTCCAGCCGACCGACCAGATCTACCCGAACCTGCTGGCGCACAAGACCACGGGACCGTTCCTGCTCTACATGGGTGCCTCGTACCCCAACCTCTACTCGCAGGCGGACCAGTTGTTCGGCAGCACGTCGGGCACCAATGTCGGCGGGTACAAGAGCGGCGCCTTCGACTCCCTGATGAACCGGGCCGCGGCCGCGACGACATCCGGCGCGGGCTTGAAGCTGGCCCAGCAGGCCACCCGTACGGCGATGGCGGACCTGCCGCTCGCGCCGCTCTACTACCCGGTCAGCGGTGCGGTGCACGCCAAGAAGCTCTCCGGCCTCCAGCTCGGCTATCTCGGGGACGTCGACCTGTCCTCGGTCACGGTCCGATGACCGCGCCGCGCGCCGGCGCCGGCGCACACCGAGGGGGCGGGCATGGCTAGTTACGTCCTGCGCCGGATCCTGCTCATGATCCCGGTGCTGCTGGGCACGACCTTCGTCATCTACGCGGCCGTCTACGCGCTGCCGGGCGACCCCGTGCAGGCGCTGGCCGGCCCCGACCACGTGGTGACGCCGGCGACGGCCGCGGCGATCAAGGAGCACTACCACCTCGGCGACCCGTTCCTGGTGCAGTACTGGCACTACCTCACCGGGCTGCTGCACGGCGACTTCGGGATCGACCTCGCCAACACCCCGGTGTCCGCGATCATCGCCGCGAGCTGGCCGGTCACGGTCAAGCTCGCGGTGATGACCTGGATCATCGAGGCGGTCGCGGGCGTCGGTCTCGGCTACCTCGCCGCGCTGCGCGCGGGCCGGCTCCCGGACCTCGCGGTGCTGGGCGGATCCAGCCTGGTGCTGGGCGTGCCGTACTTCATCACCGCCTACGTCGCGCAGATCGTGCTGGGCGTCAAACTGCACTGGTTCCCGGTCTCGGGCACCGACGACGGCTGGCCGCTGAGCTATCTGGTCCCCGCGCTGTGCCTGGCGCTGCTGGGGGTGCCGGAGATCGCCCGCCTCACCCGGGCCAGCGTCCTGGAGAACCTGGGGGCGGACTTCGTCGACACCGCGACGGCCAAGGGGCTCAGCCGCTCCCGGGTCCTGGTCCGGCACGTGCTGCGCACCTCGCTGGTTCCCGTGGTCTCCATGCTGGGGACGAACCTGGGCTACCTGCTGTCCGGCACGATCCTCATCGAGGGCATCTTCAACCTGCCGGGCCTGGGCTTCCAGGTCTTCCAGAGCGTCCAGCAGCACGACGGCCCGACCGTCGTCGGCATCAGCACCCTGCTGGTGCTGGTGTTCCTCCTTGTCAACCTGGTCGTGGACCTGCTCTACGGCGTACTCGACCCGAGGATCCGCCTTGACTAGTGCCCTGCAGCCGGCCACGCCCGCCGCGCCGGCCGTGGCCGCCGTACCCGGCGCGGCCGGGCCGTCCCGGCGCGTCGAACGCGGCACCCTCCACCGCCTGGCGCGCCGCCCGCGCTTCTTCCTGCCGCTGGCCGTGGTCGTGCTGCTGTGCGCCATGGCCGCCGTGCCGTCGGCCTTCGCCGGCTGGTTCGGGCACGGCGACCCGCACCGGTGCTCCCTGGAGCACAGCGGGCAGGGGCCCACGTCGGGCCACCCGTTCGGCTTCGACGTCCAGGGCTGCGACCTCTACAGCAACGTGGTGCACGGTGCCCGCGACTCGCTCGGCATCGGCCTGCTCACCACCGCGCTCACGCTGGTGGTCGCCGTCGTCCTCGGCTCGCTCGCCGGCTACTTCGGCGGCGTCACCGACATGGTGATCAGCCGCCTGATGGACGTCTTCTTCGGCTTCCCGATGCTCGTCGGGATGATCGTGGTGCTGGAGACCTTCAGCGTGCACAGCATCCTGAGCGTGTCGCTGGTGCTGGCGCTGTTCTCGTGGCCGGTGCTCACCCGGATCATGCGGTCCTCGGTGCTGGCCACCCGCGGCCTGGACTACGTGACCGCGGCCCGCGAGTTGGGCGCCGGGCCGCTGCGCATCCTGCTCCGGCACGTGATCCCGAACGCGATCATGCCGGTCGCGGTGCTGACCAGCATCACCGTCGGCGGGGTGATCACCGCGGAGGCGTCGCTGACCTTCATCGGGGTCGGCCTGTCCGCCCCCGCCATCTCATGGGGTGTCCAACTGAACTCCGCCCAGCAGTACTTCACCGTCCACCCGGGGCTGCTGCTGTTCCCCGCGCTCTTCCTGTCCCTGGCCGTGCTCAGCTTCGTGCTGCTGGGCGACTGCCTCCGCGACGCCTTCGATCCGAGGCTGCGATGACCACCACCACCGGCAACGCGCCCACCGGCCGGCGCCACCCGCTGTCCCGCTTCGCCGGCTACGACCCCGACGCTCCCCCGCTGGAGGTCACCGATCTGCGGGTGGTGTTCGCCGACGCGTCGGGCCGGCCGGGCGCCGGCGGCGTCGTCGTCGACGGTGTCAGCTACCGCACCGCGCCCGGCCGCACCCTCGCCGTGGTCGGCGAGTCCGGCTGCGGCAAGAGCCTCACCGCCCGGGCGGTGATGGGCATCCTGCCGCGCGGCGCACGCGTCACCGGCGGCACGGTCCGGCTGCACGGCATCGACCTGCTGGGCCTGGACCAGCGGGCCCTGGCGCAGATCCGCGGCCGGCACCTCTCGATGGTCTTCCAGGACGCGCTGTCCGCGTTGAACCCGGTGCTGCCCGTCGGCCACCAGATCGCCGAGGTGTTCCGGGCGCACGGCGACATGAACCGCCGCCAGGCGCAGCGGGCGGCGGTCGGGATGCTCGACCGCGTGCACATCCCGGAGGCCGCCCGCCGCGCCGGCCACTACCCGCACCAGTTCTCCGGCGGGATGCGGCAGCGGGTCATGATCGCCATGGCGCTGGCCCTCAACCCCGAGGTGGTCATCGCCGACGAGCCGACGACCGCGCTCGACGTCACCGTGCAGGCGCAGATCATGGAACTGCTCGCCGACCTGCAGGCCGAACACGCCGTCAGCCTCGTGCTGATCAGCCACGACATGGGCATCGTCGCCAACGCCGCGGACAGCGTCGCGGTGATGTACGCGGGCCGGGTGGCCGAACAGGCCCCGGCCGAGGACCTCTACCGCCGGCCCGCCCACCCCTACACCCGCGCGCTGCTCGACTCGATCCCCCGCCGGGGCTCGCGCGGCCGGGCGCTCACCGTGCTGCAGGGCTCCCCGCCGGACCCCGCGGAGTCGACGGACGGCTGCACCTTCCGGCCGCG
The DNA here is from genome assembly GCF_900110255.1 of Actinacidiphila rubida. GTDB lineage: Bacteria > Actinomycetota > Actinomycetes > Streptomycetales > Streptomycetaceae > Actinacidiphila > Actinacidiphila rubida. The sequence continues at coordinate 4,078 of NZ_FODD01000041.1, read as the reverse complement.
CTGCCCGCTCGCGTCCGACGCCTGCGCAACGGCACCGTCCCCGCAGGCGGTCGCCCCGCGGCGCACCAGCGCCTGCCACAACTGGAAGGAGGTGGTGGGCGCATGACCGCCGCACCGTTGATCCTCGAAGTCCGCGACCTCGTCAAGCACGTCCCGGTCGGCGGTGGCGGCGTGCTGCGGCGCGGCGCCGGCCGGCTCAGGACCGTCGACGGCATCGACCTGGAACTGCGCCGCGGCGAGACCCTCGGCCTGGTCGGCGAGTCCGGCTGCGGCAAGTCGAGCCTGGCCCGGCTTCTGACCGCCGTCGACCGGCCGACGTCCGGGGAGATCCGGTTGTTCGGCGAGCGCCTGGACCAACTACGCGGCAGCCGGCTGCGGGCGGCCCGCCGCCACATCAAGCTGGTCTTCCAGGACCCCTACGCCTCGCTCGACCCGCGTATGACCGTCGAGGCCCTGGTCCGCGAGCCGTTCCTGATCCACCGCGACGTCGCGCCGCGCGCCGACCACCGGCGCCTGGTCGGCGAGCTCCTGGAACTCGTCGGCCTCAACCCCGACCACGCCCGCCGCTACCCGCACCAGTTCTCCGGCGGCCAGCGGCAGCGCATCGCGATCGCCCGGGCACTCGCGCTGCGTCCGGAGATCCTGGTGTGCGACGAGCCGGTGTCCGCGCTCGACGTGTCGGTCCAGGCCCAGATCGTCAACCTGTTCACCTCGCTGCAGCGCGAGTTGGGCATCGCGTACGTCTTCATCGCGCACGACCTGTCGGTGGTGGAGCACATCGCCGACCGGGTCGCGGTGATGTACCTCGGCCGGATCGTCGAGCAGGGCACCGTCGAGGAGGTCTACGACGGGCCCCGGCACCCCTACACCGACGCGCTGCTGTCCGCCGTCCCCGTCCCGCTCCCCGACCCGGACCGCAGGTCCGCCCGGGTGCGCCTGCAGGGCGACGTCCCCAGTCCTCTGGACCCGCCCTCGGGCTGTCGCTTCCGCACCCGCTGCCCCCAGGCCGTCGCAAGGTGCGCCACCGACGAACCCCCGCTGCGCTCCCCCGCCACGGCCGGCGCCCACGCCGCCGCCTGCCACTTCCCCCTCGGACCTGCGTCCGGCGTCGGGGGCGGACCCGTTGACTCGGGCGGAGCCTCAGGCCGGCAGCGGGAGTAGGGACGTGCCGGGGACGAGTTGCCGTTCGACGGCCGGACCAGTAGCCGGCTTGATCGCGCGTCTGCGGGTCCCAGGCCTTGTTGACGGCCGTAGCCCCCCACCGATGCGGTGGGGGGCCTTCTCGTGGAGCGCCAGCCCGGACTCGAACCAAGACCTCCCGCCAGGAAGGCGGGCGTGCTGCTTGCACCACTGGCGCGGGTGGCCGCCTGCCCAGTGCGCAGGTCAACCAGCCACTGACGACGCTACACACCGCTTCTGTCATCCGCCCGTCACGTTGCTCCGTTGGGCTGACGACGGTTGGAGCTGCCACTGGGCACCGTCCATGAGCGGATGCGTGACGTGTGGTGGGCGGGGAGAGTCGGGAGTGTCAGCGAGAGCGAGGTACACGAACAGGTGGCGGCCCGCTTGTGCCTCGCCGCACCCGAGGTGGAGTCGTTCATGGCTGATCTGTGGGCGGAGTATCTGGGGACGCCGAACGAGGAGTTGATCGGCTATGTGCGAGGGCTGCGCGGAAGCTGCAGGCTGGGCATCCTGAGCAACAGCTTCGTCGGCGCGCGGGAGCGGGAGGCGTCGCTGTACCACTTCGACGAGCTGGTCGAGCAGATCGTCTACTCGCACGAGATCGGCGTGGAGAAGCCCGACCCGCGTGCGTTCGACACCACGTGCGCCAGATTGGCGGTGCGGCCGGAGAACTGCCTGTTCATCGACGACGTCGCAGCCAACGTCGAGGCAGCCCGGGCGGCAGGCATGCAGGCGCACCTCTTCGAGGACAATGCCAGGACCATCACCCGCATCGCAGCTCACGCGCGTCAGCCACACCTTCGGTAACCGTCCAGTCGTTGCGGTTCCCCGGCACCGGTCGCGCGGCGCAGGGATCCTGGCGGCCGGGCCGTATCCGCGCGAACAGCTGCCAGGCGACGCGCCCGAGCAGCAGCACGCCCTCCTCCAGCGCGGGGCCGAGGCGGAATCTGTCCCCCGTGACGATGACGCTCCGCCAGGGTTTCCCTTCGGTCCGGTGCTCACCGATACGTACCGGCGGCACCGCCCCGACTCATCGCCCCGGGCGGATTCGCCCGGAGGAGTCTCATCCACCATCTTGCGCGAGGTCCACGGCCACGTCACCCAGGAATGCTGAGCGCCGCCCAGGCCGACGTGCCCCGAGCCTCCGGCGCATGAGCCGCCGCCCCACCAGCCGAAGATCAATAACGGGACCGCCCTTGGTCTCCTGGGCGAGGAACGACAAGGGGCCCGGGTCGCCGTGGCCGGGCAGCGCCGCGTACACCGGCGCCGTGGCACTCGGTCCGGCAGCCCACGGGGGCCGGTCCGCCGAACGGGATCAGCCTGATTCGGTTCGGCCGGCCGGCATTCCGTGCTCCACGGATGGCTGGTGATGCCGACGGCTATGTCGCGTCGTTCTCGAACGCGGTGATCTGTTGCTGGTCGTCCACCTCGCCTGCGGGTCGGTGGTGGGGGTAGGCGCCGGAGCCCGGGTGGGCCTTGTCGATGAGGTCGAGGTATCGCGGGTTGCGGGCGATGAACTCGCCCACGACCGGGCAGATCACGGTGATCTTCTTTCCGGTCGGGCGAATCTCGTCCAGCACACGTGCGATGAGCTCTGGCGCGACCCGGTGGTGGCGGTAGGCGGGGTCGACCCATGTCGTCAGCAGGACGACGCGGCCGCCGACGAAGCGGTACGAGAGCTCTGCGATCGCCTCGGTACCGACGGCCGCGAACCAGCGGCCGCGCTCGGGGTCGTTGACGACATCAAGCTCCCAACTGGAGTCCACCTCACCGGGATGCGTCTCGTCCAGTGCCGCAATGAGCGCCGCGTTGTGTTCTTCACGGATGGCCGCTTCGGCCTCGATGCTGGTTGCCACGGGTCACACTTTCTGTCGGGGAGCCCAGAGGGCTGCTCTAGGACCGGTGCGGCCCTTTGGCCACTCCTGGGTGCCTGGGGTCGATGAGGTCGGTCGTGTCCTGGCCGAGGAAACCGGTGCGCACGCGGATGATCGTCTTTCCCTTGGCTCGCTCGGTGGGGTTGAGCGCCGTAACGGCGTCGTCGAGGTCCGCGACCCGGCCGATGACGGTCCGCAGGCGTCCGTCCCTCACCCGCTGGACGATCTCGCCCAGTTGGGTGCGGTCGGCCTCCACGACGAAGTCGATCGCCAGTCCGTCGGCCGGTCGGGCTTCGGGTGGGCCGGCGATGGTCACCAGCGTGCCTCCGGCTCGCACCAGCCGTGCGGACCGCTTCGCGATGTCGCCGCCGATCACGTCGAAGACCAGGTCGACTTCGCCAGCGTCTTCCAGGACGTCGTTGTCGAGGTCGACGAACTCGCGCGCGCCGAAGTCGATTGCGGCCTGCCGGTCGGCGGCGCGTCCGGTGCCGATGACGTAGGCGCCGGCCTCGCGGGCGAGTTGGGTCACCACGGAGCCGACTCCGCCGGCCGCCCCGTGGACCAGGACGCGCTGTCCTGACTGGAGACGCCCGTGCACGAACAGTCCCTGCCATGCGGTCAGGCCCGAGATCGGCAGGCTCGCACCCACGGTGAAGTCGACGTCGCCGGGCAGCGGCGCGAGGTTGCGCGCCTCGACCGCCACGTACTGCGCCAGCGTGCCGTCACGCGTCCAGTCCGTGAGACCGAACACCCGCTGCCCCACCGACAGCCCCCTCGTCCCGTAACCGAGCGCGCTGACCACACCGGCCACCTCGTGCCCGGGAACCGACGGCGTGCGATCACGCCCGAGACGATCAGTCCAGCTCGACGGCCACGACAACTCACCCGGAGTGAAACCCGACGCATGAACCTCCACCAGCACGTCGTTCCCCGCCGCCTCCGGCTTCGGACGCTCCACCAGAGCCATCCCCGCCGTCCCCGCGGCCTGATCCGTCACCACAACCGCCTTCATCAGGCACCTC
>NZ_FODD01000097.1 GCF_900110255.1 Actinacidiphila rubida | reverse complement strand
GGTCGGGCTTCGGGTGGGCCGGCGATGGTCACCAGCGTGCCTCCGGCTCGCACCAGCCGTGCGGACCGCTTCGCGATGTCGCCGCCGATCACGTCGAAGACCAGGTCGACTTCGCCGGCGTCTTCCAGGACGTCGTTGTCGAGGTCGACGAACTCGCGCGCGCCGAAGTCGATTGCGGCCTGCCGGTCGGCGGCGCGTCCGGTGCCGATGACGTAGGCGCCGGCCTCGCGGGCGAGTTGGGTCACCACGGAGCCGACTCCGCCGGCCGCCCCGTGGACCAGGACGCGCTGTCCTGACTGGAGACGCCCGTGCACGAACAGTCCCTGCCATGCGGTCAGGCCCGAGATCGGCAGGCTCGCACCCACGGTGAAGTCGACGTCGCCGGGCAGCGGCGCGAGGTTGCGCGCCTCGACCGCCACGTACTGCGCCAGCGTGCCGTCACGCGTCCAGTCCGTGAGACCGAACACCCGCTGCCCCACCGACAGCCCCCTCGTCCCGTAACCGAGCGCGCTGACCACACCGGCCACCTCGTGCCCGGGAACCGACGGCGTGCGATCACGCCCGAGACGATCAGTCCAGCTCGACGGCCACGACAACTCACCCGGAGTGAAACCCGACGCATGAACCTCCACCAGCACGTCGTTCCCCGCCGCCTCCGGCTTCGGACGCTCCACCAGAGCCATCCCCGCCGTCCCCGCGGCCTGATCCGTCACCACAACCGCCTTCATCAGGCACCTCTCTCTATCCAGTGTCTGCCTGCGCGGATTGGACCGCAGGCCAAGGCCGGACGACTTATCGACCGCTGTGTTCACGGATCGGCTGTCGACACCGCCGCATGCTTACCGCTAAAGGGACGATAGAGTCCAGTATAGTCCGGCGCGAAGCGCTCCCGGACGACTGCGGCCGACCGGCGCGCATCGACAGGCCGACTCCGAATCCTCCGCTTGAGCTGGCTATTACGAGAGCCGGCCCCAACCTCGAGGCCGCCGGGACTCAGCGCGCGGACGTTTGCCAGTCGGCGCCATGGCACCCTAAAGTGGACGGTGTCGTCCAGTCACGCTAGAGACAACGGAGCGCCGACGCCGCCGGGCGGCGCTGGCCCACCGGCTCCTCCGCGGCACCCAGCCACCACGGCGTGCACAAGCCGAGCGCTCCCGGCACCCGGCTGGTTCAGAACACGAGAAGGGCACGGCTCGATGCAGCACACGACACCAGCGACCGACGTGGACCGGCCGGACGAAACGCACCGGCTGACGTTCGTGTCCGCGGTCTTCTCCCTGGTGGCCGCGTTTGCCGCGGTGGGCTCGACGATCCCCCTGTTCAACATCTACCGGGCCGAGGACGGGTTCACCAACGCCGGAATCTCGATGACCGTCGCCGCCTACTCCGTGGGCACCATCGGCACGCTGCTGGTACTGGGCCGGCTGTCCAACCACGTGGGTCGGCGGCCCGTCTCGATCGCCAGCCTCGTCCTGCTCGTGCTGGGCTGCCTGGTGCTGCTGGACGTGCACCACATCGGCGTGCTGATCGCCGGCCGGGTCCTCATGGGCCTCGGCGCGGGGCTCGCCAGCAGCAGCCTCACCGCCTACATCGTCGATGCCGCGCCCACCAGACCGGCCTGGCTGGCCTCGGTCGCCTCCAGCCAGACGGTCATGCTCGGCCTCGCCATGGGCGCCATCACGTCCGGCGCCCTGGTCCAGTACGGTCCCTGGCCCCGCGAGCTCGTCTACCTGGTCGCCGTCGGGCTGCTCCTGCTGTCCATCGTGCTCATCACCGTCGGCCAGGAGACCGCGACCGCGATGCCGGGCGCACGGCGATCACTGCGACCCAGTGTCGGCCTGCCGACCCGGTCCAGGCACTTGCTCGCCGTCGCGGCCGCGGTGCTCCTGCCCACCTGGGCGACCGGGGCGTTCTACCAGGCCTTCGTACCCGCGCTGGTCGAAGATCAACTCCACACCCGCAGCTCACTCGTGCTGGGACTGGTGTTCGCCGCGTACATGGCCCCCAGTGCTCTGGGTGCCCCCCTGGGCGGCCGGTTCGCGCCCGCGCGCGCTCAGCGCATCGGCATGACGGCCTTCCTCGCCGGATGGATCGGCATCATCGCCGCGGTCGCCACCGGCGCACTGCCGTTGTTCATCGCCGCGACCGTGGTCGCCGGAGCCGGCCAGGGCATCTCCATCAGCGCCGCCACTCGTGGCCTGCTGCAGGGCAGTACCCCGGCCGACCGGGCAGCGATCTTCGCCGTGATCTACCTCCTCAGCTACAGCGGCGCGACCATTCCCAGCCTCGTCTCCGGCCGACTGTCCAGCACCTTCTCGCTGCCGCAGATCGCGACCTGATACGGCGCACTCGCCCTCGTCGCCACCCTCTTCACCGTCATCGCCGCTCGCGACCCGCGCACCGACATGAGCACGCCGACGGGTCGTGCGGACGTACGCACGCGGGACAGCCGACCATCCAGCGTCACCGAGCAGTGAACAAGGAGCGACCGACCGCCCCTCGCCGTACCGAGGCGATGGCACGCCCGCCGGACGGACATACCTCCGGGCCGGCCGGATTCAAGGAAGGGACGATCATGAAGGCATGCGGAGTTTCCGCGGTGGGCGCCGACGTCACCCTGCTGCGGCTTCCCGAACCGCCGGCTCCCGAGGCCGGCCAGCTTCTCGTCGAGGTGGACGCCGCCGGCGTCGGCCCGTGGGACCGGTTGCTGAACGGCACCGGCTGGGACGTCGGACTGCGGACGCCGGCCGCGCTCGGGGTGGAGGGGGCAGGCCGAGTGGTGGCGGTCGGTCCGGGCGTCGAGCACTACTCCGTGGGTGACCGGGTGCTCGCGCACGAGGCCCCGCTGCCTGGCGGCAGCGGCTTCTGGGCAGAGCGGGTGCTGATCACCGCGGCCGGTGCGGCGCCCTGCCCGCCCGAGCTGGACGCCGCACGAGCGGCGGCTTTGCCGGTTGCCGGGCTCACGGCGTACCAGGCACTGGCAGAACTGGCGCTGACCAGCGGGCAGCGGCTCCTGATCACCAACGGCGGAGGGGCCACCGGCGCGCTGGCGTTGCAGATCGCCGCCTCGCGCGGGATCGAAGTGACGGTCACGGCGTCGGCGGCAGCGGTCGAGCGGCTGTCCGCCCTGGGCGCGGCCGCGGTCGTCGACTACCGCGATCCGGGGTGGGCCGAACGGGTTCCCGGGAAGTTCGACGCGGCGCTCGTCGCCGCCGGCGGTACGGCACATGAGGCCATGTCCCTGCTGCGCGACAACGGGCGTCTGATCTCCCTCACTTCTGACGCGCCGGCAGGGGACCGGGGCATCGTCAGCAAGGACCTCTACGTTCGGCCGGATGCCGCGCAACTGGGCCATCTGGCCCAGGCCGTGGTGTCGGGAAAGCTGCGGCAGAACGTGACGGTCCTGCCGTCGAGCGAGGGGCCGACGGCGTTCGCCTCGGTTACGGCCGGACAGGCCGGCGGAAGGAAGATCGTGCTGATCTGGACGCGTCCCGAACAGGGCACCGCCCGCGCCTGACGGTCAGGTCGCCAAGCCCGCCGCATCAACGCGCAGGGCCGCGGACATACAGAGGAGTTGATCAGGATGGACGGACGGGAACTGCAGAAGATCGCGGGCGCCCGCGCTGCGGAACTGCCGGGCGCCGACGTGGAGCATCGCGTCCACCCCGAATGGGACGTCTGCAAGGTGGGAGGCAAGGTCTTCATGCTCATGACCGCCATGCCGGGGCATCCGGTCGTGATCCTGAAAGCCGATCCGGACGACGCCGCGGCCCTGCGTGAGCAGCACGCGCACGTCACCCCCGGCTATCACATGGACAAGAGGCACTGGATCACGGTGTCGGGCGGCGGCACCATCGACGAGAAGCTGCTGAAGGAGCTCGTGCTCGACTCCTACCGTCTCGTGGTGGGCGGTCTTCCCAAGTCCAAGCGGCCCGTGGATCCGCGGACCTACGGCATGGACTGAGGTGAACTCAACCGGAGGAGAGGCTCTCGATGTGCGCAAGCGCCATGTCGATGGACGTTGCCATCGGCGTGACGTCGCGCGCCGTCTGGGCCAGCATGTACCCGCCCTGAAGAGCCCCCATGAGCCCGGTCGCGAGCTGGTCGACCGGAGCCTCGGGTGGAAGCGCACCACTGTCCTGAAGCCTGCGCAGCACGCCGGCCAGGAGTGCCTGCCATTCGATGAAGAGTTCCGACAGGGCACGGCGGGCGAGATCGTCGTGATCGGAGACCTCGGAGGCCAGCGAGCCGAGCGCACACCCGTAGGCACCGTGCCGCAGGGCGTTGTTCTGCACCAAGGCGTCCCGCCAGCGTCGAAGCCCCGCGATCGTCGAGACATGGCCGAGAGCGTCGCGCTCACGCTGGATGACGTGCTCTCCGAAGTGGTCGACGACGGCCCGTACGAGCGGGTCCTTGCCCGCGAAGTGGTGGTACAACTGCGACTTGCTCACACCACTCGCCGCGATCACGTCGTCGAGCGTGGTCGTCCCGACCCCCTTGACGTACATCAGCTCGGCCGCTGCGGTGACGATCCTTGCCCGCGTCTTCGCGCCGCGCGTCGTCAGGCGCCTGTTGGACGGTTCAGTGGTCGTCATCACGAGTCCTTTCACGGGTCACCGCTGCCGCGACGCATGCCTTCGTCCACGCCTCCGGCCAGTCGATGCCATCCTCCGATGCTATCACACCGGTTGGACTAGATAGTCCATTTCGTGCACTTTCGCACCGCTGCGGCACGCATAGGCGTCGCCTGGCGACGGGCGCTCCGCCCACCCGTACGAGAGCGCGAGCCCCGGACAGGGGCCTCGCATGGCGGCAGCATCACACCAGCCCCGCAACCCGCATACCCCCCCACGCCGGCGGCCCCACCGGCTCACGGGGTGCCGGCTCCCCTGACGCCTACTTCTGCAGGAAAGACTGCAGAAGTTCCGTCACTTCCTGCGGCTTCTCCTCCGTCACGAAGTGCCCCGAACCCTTCAGGAGCCGTCCCTGGACGTTCTCGGCGTAGTCGTGCCATTGGCTCTCGACCATTTCACCCCAGGAATCCTGGGCGGCGATCGCGAGGACGGGCATCGTCAGTTTCCCCCGAGCCAGGAAGTCCTTGTTCTGCTGAATGTTCGTTCGGAGGCCCCGGTAGACATTCATCCAGGCCGTCGTGCGACCCGGCTCCTTCAGGTAATGCGCGTAGAATTCGTAGTCCGAAGCTGTGAACGGCGACGTGTTGCCGACCAAGTACGAAGCCATCATCTCCTCGACGAAGACACGTTCGTGACCGGCGATGAGATGTTCGGCGAGAGGCAGCTGGAACATACCGAAGTGCCACGCAGAGGGCTTGTCCGGGTCGGCATTGAGGACGGGGAAGCCGTAGACGCTGTCATTCGGGAGCGGAGCCTCCATCACCGCCATGCGCCGCACCTCTGACGGCCATTGCGCCGCGTAGGCGTAGGCGACCCACACGCCGATGTCGTGGGCGACGATCTGGACGCCCTCGTTGAGCCCCAGCTGCTCCATGAGCTGATGCACGTCCTCCGCCAACTGCGCGGCGGCGTAGCCGCCCTCGGTGACCTGGGACTCACCCGTACCACGCAGGTCGACGGCGATCACCGTGTGCGTTGCGGAGAGCGGGCCCATCTGTTCCCGCCACTCGGCCCAGCAGTGCGGGAACCCGTGGATCAGCACCACGGGCGATCCTGTTCCACCCCGCACGTAGTGCATACGAAAGCCGTTCACTTCCGCATATTCGGAGCGAAAACCATCGGGTGGTTGCGACTGCGGGTAAGATTCCGTTCGCATGCTCATTGTTTTCCTACCTGGAGTCCGTATCTCGATGTGCGTCACCGGACGATTGCACACAGTGAAGCGACCCACTCGGATTTACCCTCAGGGTAACCTCCGCATTCGCAAGACGTCTTGTTCGGTCTTTGAGTAAACACGTGGGGTTGCACTGCCGACCTGCGACGACGGGACATGCCCCGGGTGCGGTCCACGAAGGTTGCGAGCCTGAGCGACCAGCGCGATAGTGGCACTGACGAGGATGGGTGCGGCCATGTTCCCCATCAGGTCGAATGCGCATGGATGGGTCACGCGTCGACACGCCTTGCGGCGTCCAGTCGACCCTCCCGTGCGCCCCCCGTCCGCAGGCTTGCCGGGTCTCTACCGCTCACCGCCAGGCGCCACTCTGCTTGCCGGGCGCCGCCAAGGCACTAGACTGGACGAAATCGTCCAGTTGCGGCCAGGCTCGGTGTGCACCGCACGGACCGAGGCTCGGTGCAGGGAGGTGCCTGATGAAGGCGGTTGTGGTGACGGATCAGGCCGCGGGGACGGCGGGGATGGCTCTGGTGGAGCGTCCGAAGCCGGAGGCGGCGGGGAACGACGTGCTGGTGGAGGTTCATGCGTCGGGTTTCACTCCGGGTGAGTTGTCGTGGCCGTCGAGCTGGACTGATCGTCTCGGGCGTGATCGCACGCCGTCGGTTCCCGGGCACGAGGTGGCCGGTGTGGTCAGCGCGCTCGGTTACGGGACGAGGGGGCTGTCGGTGGGGCAGCGGGTGTTCGGTCTCACGGACTGGACGCGTGACGGCACGCTGGCGCAGTACGTGGCGGTCGAGGCGCGCAACCTCGCGCCGCTGCCCGGCGACGTCGACTTCACCGTGGGTGCGAGCCTGCCGATCTCGGGCCTGACCGCATGGCAGGGACTGTTCGTGCACGGGCGTCTCCAGTCAGGACAGCGCGTCCTGGTCCACGGGGCGGCCGGCGGAGTCGGCTCCGTGGTGACCCAACTCGCCCGCGAGGCCGGCGCCTACGTCATCGGCACCGGGCGCGCTGCCGACCGGCAGGCGGCAATCGACTTCGGGGCGCGCGAGTTCGTCGACCTCGACAACGACGTCCTGGAAGACGCTGGCGAAGTCGACCTGGTCTTCGACGTGATCGGCGGCGACATCGCGAAGCGGTCCGCACGGCTGGTGCGAGCCGGAGGCACGCTGGTGACCATCGCCGGCCCACCCGAAGCCCGACC
>NZ_FODD01000098.1 GCF_900110255.1 Actinacidiphila rubida | reverse complement strand
GGCGCGCCGCCCCCGGGCGGTCCCGAGCACGCCTTCGTGCTGCCCTATCTGCGGCGCGCGGTCGACGACGGGACGCTGCGGCCCGGCGAGGCGGCCGTCGTGGAGGAGGTCTGCGCACGCCTGCCGCACCTGTCGGGTCCCGCGGAGCCGCCGGCCCGGCTGCACGGCGACCTGTGGAACGGCAACGTGCTGTGGGCCGACGACGGCCGCGCCTGGCTCATCGACCCTGCCGCGCACGGCGGCCACCGCGAGAGCGACCTGGCCATGCTCCACCTCTTCGGCTGCCCCCACCTGGACGCGGTGGTGGAGGGCTACCAGAGCGTCGCGCCGCTGGCCGCCGGCTGGCACTACCGCGTCGGCCTGCACCAGCTGTTCCCGCTGCTCGTCCACACCGTGCTGTTCGGCCGCGGCTACGCCGAGCAGACGCTGTCGACGGCCCGGGCGGTGCTGCGCGGATGAGGCCGGGCCGGCCGGGGGGGCACCGCCGGGACGTGCCGTGGCGTCGCCGTCCGCGGGCGGACCGAGCCGCCATCGGTAAGCCCGGTGCCGGACGGTGGCTCCGGCACCCGGCGCCACTCGTTCCGGAGCGCCCGCGTGCGCGCGAGCCGCGCTCCGACCCGGTCGTCCCCCACACCCCCGCTACGCAAGGACCATGACGTGGAGATCTGGATCAACCCGCAGTGCTCGAAGTGCCGGGCGGCCCTGTCGATCCTCGACGAGGACGGCGCCGAGTACACGGTGCGGCGCTACCTGGACGAGCCGCCGACGGTGCGCGAGATCGAAGAGGTGCTGACGCGGCTGGGCCTGGAGCCCTGGGACATCGCCAGGACCGGCGAGGACGCGGCGGCCGCCCTCGGCATGGCGTCCTGGGACCGCGACCGATCCACCCGGGGCCGCTGGATCGAGGCACTCGCCGATCACCCGATCCTCATCCAGCGGCCGATCATCACGGCCGACGACGGCACCGCGGTCATCGGCCGCACCGAGGAAGCCGTGCGACAGGCGCGGGCGGGCGCGGTCCGCGGCTGACGGCACGTCGACGCTCGCCCGGTGACGGACGGCGGTCCCGGCGGTCCCGGTGCCCGGTCCTCAGCGGCCGCGTCGGCCGTCGAGGTGCTGCACCTCGCGGGCCGCGTCCCGGGCGGCGCGTTCGGCCCGGGAGTGCTCGTCGGCCGCCGCCCGGTGCCGCTCCTCGGCCTCCTCCAGCGCACGGTCCGCGCGGTCGAGGTCCTCGTGTGCCTTGCGGAGCCGCTGCTCGGCCGCTTCGGCCCGCTCGCGACCGCGGTCCCTGCGGGTGCGGGCCCGGTCGAGCGCGGTCTCGGCGGTCGCCAACTCCTTTACCTGCGAGCGCAGTCGCTGGTCCGCCGTGTCGGCCTTCGCACGGGCCCGGGCCAGCCGCTCCTCCTTCGCGCGGCGCCGCTCGGCCAGATCGTCCCGGTGCGTCGTCACGGCGGGGGCCTTGGTCCCGGGCCTGCGGGTGGCGCGGTCCGCCGAGGCTCCCGGCGTGGTCGTGCCCTCCCCCGCCGCGGCTGCCGCGGGCACGGCCGGCGGGGGAAGGGACGACGCGGGCAAGGACGACGGCGGAGTGAGGGGGCTCTGGAGCCGCCCGGCGGCCCATCGGTCCGCGGCGTCAGGGTCGGCGAGCACCGCCCGCAGCGTCGCCTCGACCTCGCGCTGCGCCGCGTCGGACAGTTGGTGCCCCGCCTCGCCGGCCAGGCTCCGGGCCTGCACCGACATCGCCGCGATCACACCCCACTGCTGACCGCTCAGCTCCTTGAGTTGCGCCCGGTCGAGCCGCTGGTGGGCCTCGCGCAGGGCTTGTCCGAGGTCGAGGAACTGCCGGCACTCGTCGGGGCGGGACAGCGCCAGCAGGTTCGCCGCCCACGCGCTGAGGGTGGGGCGCCGTGCCGCGGTGAGACGGCGGGCGCCGTCGGCGTCCCCGGCGTCCTTCGCCGCGGCCGCCAGCTCCGCCCGCCTGGCCACGAAGTCCGGGGGCCGCGTGGTGTAGAGGTCGTCGAGGAGCGCCTCGATGTCCGGCTCCTGACCGCTTCCGCGGCCCGCGCCCTTGTCACGGCGTGGCACGGGAGCCTCCGCTCGGTGGCGGGGCACCGGCGCCGCGGGCGGGGCGGGCGGAGGAGGGACACATGCCGTCCAGCCTCTCCTGGGCGGGCCCGCCCCGCACCACGGCCCGCCCGCCCCGCCCGGCCCTGCACCGCGGCCCGGGGACGCCGGGTCCCTGGGTCCGCGGCGACCGGGCCCGCCCGGCCGCACCGGCGCGGGTTCCCCCGGATGCTGCAGCGGGTTCGACGGCACGGGACCCACCACGGAGGCTGGTGGGGATCGTCCGAGGCGACTCCGGACGCCTGCCAGCCGCGAGGGGAGAAGGACGTGATCGAGTCAGCACTCGCCGAGGACGAGGGGCGGGCGCCGCGGCCGGCGGACCTGCGCCGGATCGGCATCGACCCGGACTTCTGGTACCCGGTCGCGCAGTCCCGGAGCGTGCCGCCGAACAAGGTGATCGCCGCGTCGTTCGCGGGCCGGCGCATGGCGGTGTTCCGCAGCGCCTCGGGCGCCGTGGCAGCGCTGGAGGACCGGTGCGCGCACCGCCAGGTGCCGCTGAGCATGGGCGTCGTCGAGGGCGAGACGCTGCGCTGCTGCTACCACGCCTGGGCCTACCGGGGGAACGGCCGCATCTCGCAGATCCCGTACCTGACGCGGGAGACCGAGCGCCCGCCGCGCGGCGTGACGGCCTACCCGACCCGCGAGTCCGGCGGCCTGGTGTTCGTCTTCCCCGGCGACCCGGCGAAGGCCGCGACCACGCCGCTGCCGTCGTTCCCGCAGCTCAGGTCGGGCACGCACAAGGTGATGCGGTTCTCGCGGACCGTGCACTGCCACTACTCCTTCATGCACGAGAACCTGCTCGACATGAACCACCAGTTCCTGCACCGCGGGGTGCTCGGCAAGATCCGCCCGGACCTGCTGGGTTACGAGAGCGGGCCGGGATTCGTGGAGGCGCGGTACCGGTTCACGTCCGACGGCGGCCGCAAGGACCGGGGCGCGGGCCTGCTGTCGGCCGAGGGGATCGGCGGCCGGGAGTCGCCGGACGTCCTCACGATCCGCACCGGTTACCCGTACCAGACGCTGGAGTTGGTGCCGGACGGCGAGACGGAGACGGCGTTCTCCCTGTGGGTCGCGTACGTGCCGGTGGACGCCGCCCAGCGGACGTGCCATGTGCAGGGCATGTTGATGATCCGCAAGCCGCGGTTCGCCGCCGCCCTCACGCTCGCCTGGCCGTTCATGCGGCGCTTCACCGAGCGGGTCTTCGCCGAGGACCGGATGGCGGTCGAGGCCGAGCAGCGCGCCTGGGACGAGCAGGGCGAGGACCGGAACAACGAGATCTTCCCGCTGATCCTGGAACTGCGCGAGGTGCTGCGGACCAGCGGCGTGCCGATCGACCCGGCCGCGTCGCCCTGCGGTGGCGCGGCCGGCAGCGGCACGGCGTGCGGGACGGTCGTCCCGTCCTGACTCCTGGGCCGACGGCGCCCGCGGCTCCGGGCCGGCCGACGACCGGCGGACCCGGGTCTGGGGCGGGCGGACGTGGGGGTGGTCCGCAGGCCCTGCGCTCATCGGGTCCGCCGGTCTTCTTAGACGGCGTGCGGGGGTCGGGAAGTGTCACTTGCGGCACACGGGCGCTGCCCCGTCGCAGGGGTGGCCGGGGTCGCCACACGGGGTCGGGAGCCGCTCACCGCTCCGTGACCGTCCGGACCGGCCCTGCGCTTCCCAGACGCCACGGTCTGTTGCCTCAAGGCGTCACCGCCGCTCTGCCACGGGTCACCAGGGCAGCGGCCCGTTGACGTCGAAGAAGCCGCCGGTGGGCCCGTCCGGCCCGATCACGGCCATGCGCACGATGATCTCCGCGCCCTGCTCGACGGTCTGGTGCCCCGTGTTCCGGTTGAGGTCGGTGCTGGTGAAGCCGGGTTCGACGGCGTTGATCCGCATTCCGGGGAACGCCTTCGCGTACTGCACGGTGATCATGTTGACCGCCGTCTTCGAGGCCGGGTAGGCCACGCCGGGGTAGGCGTGGCGGGGGCTGCCGGGCGTCGTGACCTCCGCGAGCGAGGCCAGCGAGCTGCTGACGTTGACCACGACGGGGGCCGCGGACCGCTGGAGCAGCGGGAGGAAGGCGTGCGTGACGCGCACCACGCCGAAGACGTTCGTCTCGAAGGTGCGCCGGAGGACGTCGGCGGTGAGGTCGGCGGCTCCCGGCTCGCCGCCGTGCTCGCCCGCGACCGCGATGCCGGCGTTGTTGATCAGGACGTCCAGTCCCCCGCCGGCCTCGACGGTCCGCACCGCGGCCGCCACGGACGCGTCGTCGGTGACGTCGAGCTGCACGAACCGGGCGCCCAGCCGTTCGGCGGCCCGCTGTCCGCGGACGGCGTCGCGGCTCCCTATATAGAGGGAGTGCCCGGCCTCCACGAGACGGCGGGCCGTCTCGTGGCCGAGGCCCTTGTTCGCTCCGGTGATCAGTGTGGTGGTCATGCCTCCACGGTGGCGCCCCGCGGCCCTGCCGGCCAGCGTCCCCTCCTTCCTGGGACCGCGGGTACCAGGAAGGAGGGGTCCGGCGGGCGGGGCTGCGGGGCACAGTGGTGCCATGGCCACCACGGAGTTCGGGCGCACGGTGCGGCACTGGCGGGACCGGCTGTCCCCCGAGGCCGCGGGCCTGCCCCCGGGCGGGCGCCGCAGGGCGCCCGGGCTGCGCCGCGAAGAGCTGGCGCTGCTGGCGGGGATCTCCGTCGACTACGTGACCCGGCTGGAACAGGGGCGGGCGGTCCACCCGTCCGAGCAGGTGGTGGAGGCGCTGGGCCGGGCCCTCAGGGTCAGCGGGGCCGAGCGCGAGCACCTGTTCCGCCTCGCCGGACTGATCCCGCCGGGCCGGGGCACGGTCCCGGCCTTCGTCCCGCCGAGCGTCCAGCGGATGCTGGACCGGCTGGCCGGGACGCCGGTGGCCGTGTCGGACGCGGCGTGGACGCTCCTGCTGGCCAATCCGCAGCACGTCGCGTTGATGGGCGACTACCAGGGGCGCGAGCGCAACGCAGTGTGGCGCACCTTCCTCGGCTCGGGCAACCGGGTCCGCCACACTCCGCGGTCGCGGCGTGACCTGGAGGTCCTGCAGGTCACCGATCTGCGGGCGACCGCGCTGCGCTACCCCGACGACCAGCGGGTGCGCCGGCTGGTCGCGGAGCTCCGGGAGGGCAGCGACCGGTTCGCGGAGCTGTGGGAGTCGGGTGAGGTCGCCGGGCGCCAGGCGGGGCGCAAGACCGTGGACCATCCTCAGGTCGGCCCGGTGACCCTGGACTGCGACGTGCTCCATGTGGCGGGCAGCGACCTGCGGGTCCTGGTCTACACGGCCGAGCCCGGGTCGCCGGACGCCGAGCGCCTGGCGCTGATCGGCGTGCTCGGCACCCAGTCGATGGCGGGCTGAGCCTCTCCCACGCCCCGCATGACGGGCCCGGGCACCCGCCCGTGACCGCCGTGCGCTTCCCGGCACCGCTCCGCCGCTCCCCCATCGGGACCCGGCCCCGGCCCGCCGCGCCCACGCCTATTCCCCAGGGCATATCGACGCCCAATTCTGCTCACCCACCGTGGTTTTGCCCTGCCTTTTCCGTGAGGGCGGCGGGGGCCCCGTGTGATCCCGTCTACGTAACCTGCCTCACATACGAAAGGGATTAGTAAAGGCCCGTTGCGCGCTCCCGCTCTGTACAGCGGGTGGGACGCCTCTTCCCGTCCCCTTCAGAGCCCATCTACGGGCGATTCCGTAGATGGGCTCTTTGACCCGCGAATTCCGAACCCTTAACAATTCACGAGTCCCCAACGGAAGAGGAAAAGCGTTATGCAGCTCCCCGCGATCCCGAAGAAGCTCCCCACGCTCGCCACGTTCAACCGCATGACCAAGAAGCAGAAGATCACCACGGCCGGCGCAGCCGCCGGTGCGGCGGTCGTCCTGACGGTCACCGGGCTGACGGCGACGGCCGGAGCCGGCGCGGCGACCGCGGCGGACGCACCCACTGGGTTCAGCGTCACCGCCGGGCAGAATCTGAAGCAGCCGGTCGCCCTGACCGGTGCCAAGACCGACCTCGCCACGCAGAAGACCGCCAAGGCCGCTCCGCAGCCGAAGAAGGAACTGGCCGCCAAGCCCGCCGCCAAGCCGGCCGCCAAGCCGGCGGCGAAGGCCGCGCAGGCCCCGGCCGCGAAGAAGGCCGCCGCCGAGCACACCCAGAGCAAGGCCGTCTCGCGCTCCGTCACGCGCGCTCCGGTGCAGCACGTCAAGGCCGCTCCCAAGGCCGCGCCGAAGGCCGCCGTGAAGCACTACACCAACAACCTCGACGGCTGGATCCGCCAGTCGCTGGACATCCTGCACTCCAAGGGCATCCCGGCCAGCTACGAGGGCATCCACCGCAATGTGATCCGCGAGTCCAGCGGCAACCCGCAGGCGATCAACCTGTGGGACATCAACGCCCGCAACGGCATTCCCTCGAAGGGCCTGCTGCAGGTGATCGACCCCACCTTCAAGCGGTTCCACGTCGCCGGCACCTCATGGAACATCTACAACCCGGTCGCCAACATCACCGCCGCGTGCAACTATGCGGCCGACCGGTACGGCTCGATGGACAACGTCAACTCCGCCTACTGATCGGCACCCACTGATCGACAGCAGGCCGAGCCCGGCAGCAGCGGTGGGCCCGCCCCCTCATCCGAGGGGGCGGGCCCACCGCTTTCCGCCGTGAGGGG
>NZ_FODD01000103.1 GCF_900110255.1 Actinacidiphila rubida | reverse complement strand
GTCCCGGTCCCGGTCCCGGTCCCGGTCCCGGGCCCGGCCCCGGACGCCGCCGTGCCCGTCGTCTCGGTGAAGCCCGTCGTGCTGCCGGCCCCGGGCCGCGGTGAGGACCTCCAGGTCCGGGTCACCGCACCGGCCACCGGCGGGGACCTGCCGATCATCGTGTTCTCGCACGGCTTCGGCTCGTCCCTCGACGGCTACGGGCCGCTCGCCGACTACTGGGCGGCGCACGGGTTCGCCGTCCTCCAGCCCACCCATCTCGACTCCCGGACGCTCGGGCTCGCGCCCGACGACCCGCGCACCCCGCTGATCTGGCGTATCCGCGTGGAGGACCTGACGCGCACGATCGACCGGCTGGACGACCTGGAGGCCGCCGTGCCCGGGCTCGCCGGGCGACTGGACCGCGGCCGCATCGCCGCGGCCGGGCACTCGTGGGGCGGCCAGAGCGCGAGCATGCTGCTCGGCGCCCGCGTCCTGGGGGCCGACGGCGAGCCGGGCGAGGACCTGTCCGACCCGCGCGTCAGCGCCGGCCTGCTGCTGGCCACCACCGGCCTGGGCGGAGCCGACCTGTCGCCGTTCGCCGCCGAGAACTTCCCCTTCATGAGCCCGAGTTTCGCGGCGATGGCCACGCCCACGCTGGTCGTCGCGGGCGACCGCGACGACTCCCCGCTGTCGGTCCGCGGCCCCGACTGGTTCACCGACCCCTACCGGCTGAGCCCGGGGCCCAAGGCCCTGCTCACGCTGTTCGGCGCGGAGCACTCGCTGGGCGGCGTCGCCGGGTACCACGACGCGGAGACGACGGACGAGAACCCGGCGCGCGTCGCCCTGGTCCAGCGCCTCACCTGCGCCTACCTGCGGCAGGTCCTGCGGCCAGGCGACCCCTCCTGGGCCGCGGCGCGCACGGCCCTCGCCGCCGAGGACGCGCCGCTGGGGCGGATCACGGAGGCGTGAGACCGCCGGGGATGGCGGCGGGGACGCCCCGGGACCGGCCGGGAGAGGGCACCACGGACTCACCGTCCGCGGGCAGCGGCCCGGAGGTCCTCCTCGCGCGTCATCAGCGGCCCCACGCCGGCGAAGTACGGCGCCGCGTCCCGCGGTGACAGCACCGCCTCCAGGTCGACCCGTGCGGAAACGCGCGGCAGGAACCGGACCGCCCGGTAGTGATGGCGCCGAACCGGCGGGTCGAGCACCAGCCGCCGCACGCCGCCGACCACCGGAATGCGGTCGGGTGACAGGTCGCCGGTTATCCAACGGCCGGAGGGCTCCGCGAAGTTGAAGCACTCCACGGCGGTCGGCAGGTCGTCCGGGCGGCCCAGCGGGATCGGTGCGTCGAGGCTGATCGCGACAGCCTCGGCGCTCGGCGGGTCGCCGGGCAGGTGCCCGCCGCCGATCAGCACACCCGCCAGCAGGGTCTGCAACTGATAGATGCCCGACACTCCGCTGACGCGCAACCGGAACGCCGTGCCGGACGCGCGGTCCAGGACCAGCAGCGGCTCGTCCTCCCACAGCAGCAGCGCCCGCCGGATGCACCGCAGATCGCCGAAGTCCGGCTCCAGCCGGTCGGCCAGGCGCACCAGTTCGTCGAGGCCCGCCCCGACACCGTCCAGTCCGTCCGGCGACCCCAGCGCCCGCCGGACCCGCACGTCGGCGAGCACGGCGACCGACGCCTTCTCCCAGCGGTGGACGGTCAGCCAGCCCTCGAACAACGGCGTCACCCACCGGTCGCCGAGCGTCGCTTCGAGCCGTGCCAGCAACTCCTCACCCGGCGTCTCCTCCGGGTCGGGAAGATCGGCGTCCGGACCGAAGCCGCCGCGCCACATCTCCGCGAACGCGACGGCGTTGCCGAAGGCCCGGTGCGTGCCCCGCAGGACGGCGGGCGCACAGGCGAGGGCATCCGCCCGCCACTCCACCAGCGCGCCGACGAGGACGGCATAGAAAGCGGCGTACCAGCCGGGCATCCGGTCCAGCCGGGCCGCCAGATGCGGGCCCAGCGCGGGGGAGTGGGCGTCGAGCGTGGCCTTGGGCAGGGCCACCAACCGGTCGTACGCGGACTCCAGTTGCGGGATGTCCTGGGTGGCGATGGCGGCGTCGAACGCCGCACGCGCGGCGTCGAAGGGCCGCGCGGTCTCGTGGGTGCTCACCCGCCGAAGCGTAGCCAGGGGCTGTCGTGGGGAGCTCCGCGGCGTCGCCGAGCTCGAGACGACAGCCCCAGCCGGTCAACTCCTGGGCTCGGCCAGGCTGCGCACCGCCGCCAGCATCGCCGCGCGGTGCTCACGCAGGCGCTCCGCGGCGGCCTCGGCGGAGGCGGAGGGACCGTCCCCGCTCACCTCCCTGAGGGCGGGCGGGGCGCTGAGCCAGCTCTCCGTGACGCGCAGGACGATCGCGAACAGGTCGGCGGCGGGAATGTCGTCCCGCAGCCGGCCCTCCCGCTGGGCGCGCGCGACCGCGTCGACCCGCTCCTGGAAGCTCTCCAGCTCCTCGGCGGTCGGCCCGGCCTGCTCGAACGTCCGCCAGGCGGCGATCCTGCCCGCCTCCGGGTTCGCCAGGACGTAGTCGTAGCGGGCCGCCGCGAACGCGCACAGGTCGCCGCCGGGCAGCGGCACGGCCTCCATCACCGCGGTGATCTGGTCCCGCACCACCGCGTCGAACAGCGCGCTCTTGTCGCCGAAGTACACGTACAGCAGGCGCTTGTTGGCGCCGGCGCGCTCGGCGATGCGGTCGATGCGCGCGCCGGCCATGCCGTGCTCAGCGAACTCCGCGGTGGCCGCGCGCAGCAGCAGGGCCTTGGTGGCCTGCGCGTTGCGCGGGCGCGGACGGCGCTCCGCCGTGGATTCGGACATGGTCACCACCCTAGTGAGACGTCACCAGGCGACGGGGCCGCGGGCGTCGAAGAAGCCGCCCGTGGGTCCGTCGGGGCCGATCTGCGCCATCCGCACCAGGACTTCGGCGCCCTCCGCCACCGTCTGGGTGCCGGCGTGGTGGTTCAGGTCGGTGGCGGTGAAGCCGGGATCGACCGCGTTGATCCGCACCTCGGGGAACGCCTTGGCGTACTGGACGGTGAGCATGTTCACCGCCGCCTTCGAGGAGGGGTACGCGACGTCCGGGTAGAAGTGGGTGGGGGAGTCGGAGCTCGCCAGCTCGCGGGTCAGCGCCAGGCCGCTGCTGACGTTGACCACCACCGGCGCGGCCGACCGCCGCAGCAGCGGCAGGAACGCGTGCAGGGTGCGGACGTGGCCGAAGACGTTGGTCTCGAACACGGACCGCACGTCGCCCGCGGTGACTCCCGCGACGTCCACGAAGCCGCCGCCGGCGGTCCGCGGCTCGATGCCCGCGTTGTTGACCAGGACGTCGAGACCGCCGTCGGCCTCGATCGCCTTGGCGGCCGCAGCGACCGAGTCGTCGTCGGACACGTCGATCAGGACGGCGCGGGCGCCGAGCTCGTCGGCGGCGCGCCGCCCCCGCTCGGCGTCCCGCGCGCCGACGTAGACCGTGTGCCCGGCGGCCAGCAGCTGCCGGGCGGTCTCGAAGCCGATCCCCTTGTTCGCTCCGGTGACGAGTGTCGTCGTCATGACTGGGACCTCCTATGTATCTAACTGGATAGTTACATAGTGACTCGCCGGGCGAGGTAAGTCAACGTCCGGTTACTCAGGCCGCGGCCAGGCCGTCCCGGAAGAACCCGTCCAGCCGCTCGACGGCCTCGCCGACGTACGGCTCCTTGTCGTAGAGGTCGACGTGCGACGCACCCTCGACCCAGACCATCTCCTTCGGGCCGCGGGCCGCCTGGAAAGCGGCCACGCTCATCCAGGCGGTGATCGCCTCCCGGCCGGTGACCATCAGCAGCGGGCGGTCGATCAGCCCGACCTGGCCGAAGGCGTCGAAGGACGCGATGCGGTCCACGCTGGACCAGGTGAGCGTCCTGGCCGACCGCGGGTGCATGGCCCGCGGCGTGCAGTAGTACTCGTAGCCGTCGAAGACGTGCGCGCCGCCGAGGCGCGCCTCCTCCTCGCTAACGGGGAAGAGCGGGAAGCTCCCCACACCCTCGCCGCGGGCCTCCGCCGTCCGCGCGGCGGCTGCCGCGTCGAGCATGCCCTGGAAGACCGCCGGGTCCTGCGTGCCGTCCGCGCCGTTGCGGAACTGGCGGGCGATGTCGACGGCCGAGACGGTACCGACCGCCCTGATGCGGTGGTCGGACGCCGCGGACGACAGCACGTAGCCGCCGGAGGCGCAGATGCCGAGCGCGCCGATCCGCGCCGGATCGACGCCGTCCCGCACGGCGAGGAAGGAGACCGCGGCCCTGATGTCCTCGACGCGCTGCGCCGGGTCCTCCAGACCGCGCGGCTCGCCCGCGCTCTCACCCTGGTAGGCCGCGTCGAAGGTCAGCGTGACGAAGCCCCGCTCGGCCAGGTGCCGCGCGTACAGGCCGGCCGCCTGTTCCTT
>NZ_FODD01000104.1 GCF_900110255.1 Actinacidiphila rubida | reverse complement strand
ACGGGTCGGTGCGCATCAGCATTGTGAAACACCTCCGATTGCTCTGCTGTGGTGCCAGTGCGCTTCACCTGACTCCGTTGTAACATGTCATCCATTGGATGACAAATATCGGAGTCGTTGAGAAGGTGACGTGGTGAGTGACGAGTCCAAACCCTTCGCACCCAGGAAGGGGAGAGTCACGGAACCGGCCTCGTTCATGGCGGCGGCTGCGGCGCTGGCCGCCATCGATGATGCCATCCGGGCCGCGCACGACCCGGACGGGGACCGCGGCCGCGAACAGCAGAGCGATCCAGAAAACGCCCTGGCCGCGCTGTTGCTGCTGCGGGAGTTGCGCAGCGAGCTGGCCGGTTGGGAGGCCGGCCTGGTGAAGACCGCCCGCGCCGCCGGTGCCACCTGGGCCGACCTGGCGCAGCCGATGGGCGTCTCGAGCCGGCAGGCCGCGGAGAACCGCTATCTGCGGCTTCAGTCCGCGGGGCGTGATGCGGCCGGCACGGGCGTTGAGCGGGTCAAGGCGGTGCGGGACCGCAGGGCCGCGGACCGCACCGTCACCACCTGGGCGCGAGCCAACGCCGCCGACCTGCGGGTGCTGGCCGCCCAGATCGCAGGCCTGACCGATCTCGGCCCCGCGGCCGGCCCTGCCGTGACCGATCTGCACGCCGCCCTCGGCGCCGCCGACGCGGCCGACCTGGTCACACCGCTGGCCGCCATACGACCGCACCTGGGCAAGGACCACGGTGACCTCACCAACCGGCTGGAGGCCATTCAGACCCGCGCCGACCAGCTCCGTGAGGACAGCAACCACCGCCGTGCCTGACCCGCGCGGGCTATGCCCGCACCGGCTACGTCGTGCATGCCCCGACGTCGCATGGGTTACCGGGCGTGGTCAGAAGGGGTCTGGGCGTTTACGCGGGTGCCGGGGTCCCCAGCAGGGTCGCTGCCGTCTGGAGCCGGGTGAGGACCGGGACCGGAGTGGACTTTGCGGCGGGGCGGCAGGTGAAGCCGAGGCGGCTCATGGCCCGGGTGACTTCGGCGGCGGAGAAGTCGCGGCGGTCCTGCCTGGTGAGCACTTCACCGACCTGCTTGACCGGGTAGGTGTGGCGGCCGATGGTCACCGATTCACCGGTCACGGGTTCGGGTGTGATGCCCTTCATCGATTCGAGCACTTCGCTCTTGATGAGGTTGAAGGAGAAACGGGCGATGACGCAGCGCATGATGCCTCACAAGTTGACGTAGAGCTTGGATCGCGCGGGTGGGCGAGTGGGGTGGGCGGCGGTCGCCCGCTCAGGCGGCTGTGCTCAATACCTTGCGACCGGAGGCGCGGGGAGCTGTGCGCGGCGTGGCGGTGGCGCGTCGGGACTGGGCGGTGCCGCTGCGTCGGCCACGTGACACCGACGGGCGGCGCTTGGGCCGTTCGGTGACCGGTGCGGTGATGGTGACGGGGATGCCCGTCGGAGCCTGAGCGCCGGTGATGCGGCTGAGTTCGGCCTCGCCGGAGCGCACTTGAGTGGTGAGCGGGGTGATGCCGGCGTGGGCCATCAGCCGGGTCATGTCGCGGCGTTGATTGGGCATTACGAGGGTGACGACGCTGCCGGACTGGCCGGCGCGGGCGGTGCGGCCGCCGCGATGGAGGTAGTCCTTGTGGTCGGAGGGCGGGTCGACGTTGACGACCAGGTCGAGGTTGTCGACGTGGATGCCGCGGGCGGCGACGTTCGTGGCCACCAGCACGGTGATGTGCCCGGTCTTGAACTGCTCCAGGGTGCGGGTGCGCTGCGGCTGGGACTTTCCGCCGTGCAGCGCCGCGGCGCGCACCCCGCTGTTCAGGAGATCCTCGGTCAGGCGGTCCACTGCGTGCTTGGTGTCCAGGAACATGATCACGCTGCCCGCGCGTGCGCCGATCTCGATCGTTGCGGTGTGCTTGTCGGCGGCATGGATGTGCAGCACATGGTGTTCCATCGTGGTGACCGCACCGGCCGAGGGGTCGACGGAGTGGACGACCGGGTCGTTGAGGTAGCGGCGCACCAGCAGGTCGACGTTGCGGTCCAAGGTGGCGGAGAACAGCATGTGCTGGCCGCCGGGACGCACCTGGTCGAGGAGTTCGGTGACCTGGGGCATGAAGCCCATGTCGGCCATCTGGTCGGCTTCGTCCAGCACGGTGATCTCGACCTGGTCCAGGCGGCAGTCGCCGCGCTGGATCAGGTCCTTCAGACGTCCCGGGGTCGCGACGACGACCTCCACGCCGCTGCGCAGCGCGCCGGCCTGCCGGCCGATCGACATGCCGCCGACCACGGTGGCCATCCGCAGCTTCAGCGGCCGAGCGTAGGGGGCGAGTGCGTCGGTGACCTGCTGGGCCAGTTCCCGCGTGGGCACCAGGACCAGGGCCAGCGGCTGCCGGGGCTCGGCGCGCTGGCCTGCGGTGCGTGCCAGCAACGCCAGGCCGAAGGCCAGGGTCTTGCCCGAGCCGGTGCGGCCCCGGCCCAGGACGTCCCGGCCGGCCAGCGTGTTGGGGAGGGTCGCCGCCTGGATCGGGAACGGCACGGCCATGCCTTCGGCGCCGAGGGCGGCCAGCAGCGGGGCGGGCATGTCGAGATCGCCGAATGTCTCGGCCGGGGAAAGCGCCGGCGTGATGGTCACCGGCAGCGCGAACTCCCCTTGCGGCGCGGAGCGGCGCCCGTGGCCACCGGAGCGGTCCGCGCCCGACGGGCGTGAGGAGCGCGCACGGGAGCTGCCGCCCCGTGAGGAGCCACCGGAGCTGCGAGTGCGGGAGTAACGATCGTTCGTGCGGGTGGTGCGATTCATGCGGAACCTTCCTCGATGCGGCACGTATCGAGGAATTCCCCCAGCGGGAGCCGCATTGGGGATCGCAAGTACGAACCGAAGAAAAGAAAACGAAACAGGGAAGAGTGAAACTTCCCATTGTCGCGACAGGGCGGGGGCTGACGAAAGAATTTAAATACCGGAACGAAAGATCAAAAGCGACCTTCGTTCTGCCCTGATTCGTCGGGGCGATGCGCTACGCGAATCGTAGTTTCCGCTACCCCGTGAAGCCGTCGCCGTGCGCGGGGAAAGTCAAGTAAAGCAGCTGGGGCTCGCACCCTTCAGGTGCGGGCCCCAGCTCTGTAACGCGTCAGCGTCAGGCGGGAACGATGTTCTCCGCATGTGGGCCCTTCTGGCCCTGGGTGACATCGAAGTTCACCTTCTGGCCCTCTTGGAGCTCGCGGAATCCCTGGGCGGCGATGTTCGAGTAGTGGGCGAACACGTCATCGCCGCCACCGTCCTGCTCGATGAAGCCGAAACCCTTTTCCGCGTTGAACCACTTCACGGTGCCAGTAGCCATGTCATATCTCCTTCGGGGCGGTGCCCTGTGCACGTACTGTGCGAGCACAGCGTCGCCGTGATGATTGCCCCATCCGGAGAAAACCGGAAAACACAATGCTCCTACCGGAATGAAAATTCCGTGAGGGCACTCGAAGCTTTGGGGACCACTACTGCAACTGATCATCACAGTAGCACAGGGTGGGTTGCCGTACTCGACAGCGGCGTTAATTTTGTGGGTGCATCTACTGGCTATGCGCCCGCGACTCGGATTTCTCATGTCGCGGCACCAGATATTCGTAGGGCGCTGGAGTGCTGGTCTTTCACGTCCGGCGGCGGGCGGCGGGGCGTTCGTCGAAACTCGTCGCCTGATTGTTCAGTTCGCCCGTGGGCATGCCGATCTCGTCCCTTGCGGCAGAAGACCATGCGCTGGTTCTCGTTGGTTGGTGATCCGGGGGGCATCAGGGGGGCATCCGCTCGCAGACCGGATCGCCAGAGTGGCGCCCGGGCCGGCCAGCTCTCGGAAGGCCGGGTAGGCGACGGAGTGCAGCGTGCTGTGGCTGTCGTCCGACCCGAACCTTGTGCCCTGCGCCGCATCCGGAACCGCTCCAGCTCCACGGGTCCACCGCGCGCGGTCAGCGGGTAGTCGCGCATGGCGATCGCGTGCCGGCCCTCCTCGGCAGTCCAGGGCTGCAGGCACCGTCGCGTCCGAAGACCGTCCCCCGTCCCGTCTACCCGATCCGGGTGCCCCGCCACGCGGCCCCTTCAACCCGCCGGTCACCCGATTGCCTCACTGCGGGACGCGAAGAAATCTATGGCGGCGGGAGTAGACATTGAGCGGTGATGCGGTTACGGTTTCTCTCGTAGCCGAGATCGAGGAAGGCCCGGCAGAGATGAACTGGCGGGCAGCAGTACAGGCAAGTGGCTGTTCGCAGGACGTGCGGTGGTGGAGTTCCGGAGCCGGAGAGGTTGCCTGATGGTGACGGGGCTGACCGCCGTACCGGGTGGCCCGCAGTTCAGGGGCTGCCATGTG
>NZ_FODD01000105.1 GCF_900110255.1 Actinacidiphila rubida | reverse complement strand
ACCGGCGGACACGTCACCAACACCTGGTACGACGGCACCGACTGGCACGTCACCGACCTCACCACCAGCCTCGGCACCCCCACCGCCGACTAGCGACACGAATCGGAGCTGCGTCGGCAGCGGACCCGGCATTGCCGAGAATCTCGTCGGCGGTCTCGGTCCAGGCCAAGAGCCCGGGTTGCTCACTTCCGTGGGCAACCCGGGCTCGGACGTTGCCGGCCGTGCCGCCGAGGAACTGCTCGAGGGCGGGCACGAAGTCGCCGGACGACAGGCCGTGCAGGTGGAGCAGCGGGAGCACCTCGGAGATCTTCGGGGCGGTCGGCGTGGGCGAAGTGAGGCGGAGGGCGTCGGCGAGTGAGGCGGAACCGTGACGTCCCAACTTGCCGTCTGCCCCAAAGAAGGGGGCGCCGCATGTTGGAAAAGATCGCAAGATGGACCTACCGAGCAGTGGCCGTCATGCACGGCCACCTGCTCCTCGTCATCGCACGCATCATCGCCAAGAAGATCAGCCCCCGGCTTGACCAAGCCTGGAGCCTCTACGACTGGTGGAACAACCCCAAGCGATACATCGAACACCGCGGTGGCATCGAACTCGGCAAGTCCATCGACATCGCACACGCCGACACCACCCCGGAACCGGAACACCCGGCCCCGCGCCGGTGGGCCGCGTCCCACGCCGAGATCGCACCACTCACCAGGGCGAGTTGCACACCGTCCGCGAACTCGACGTGCTCATCGAGCACGTTCTGCGCGCGCTTGCGCCATGAGCGGGCCCGAATGGCGGGGAACCGGCGGGTGCGGGCCGCGGGTGGCCCGGCGCCCCGGCCAGGGATACGAGGGCGGCGAAAGGAGGGCGGGTGCCGCACGAAGCAGTCAGCACACACCGCCGTGTGCGCTGACGCAGCGCCAGACCGATGGCGTGTTGGCCGCACGCGCTGCCGAGGGTGACGAGGATGCCTTCGAGGCCCTCGCCCGAGGGCACGCACCACAGCTGCTCCGACTCGCGTCGCGCATGCTGGACAGCGGGACGGAAGCCGAGGACGCCGTTCAGGACGCGTTCGTCAGCGCCTGGCGCCAACTCCCCCAGTACCGCGGCCAGGCCGCCTTCGGCACGCGGGTCCCTCGCGTCGTGGTCAACAGATGCCTGAACGTGCTGCGCGCCCGCCGTCCGGAGACCGACCTGGAGTCCGTTCCGGAGCCTGCCGCGCCCGCCCCTCTCGCATCGCCCGCCCGGGCCGCGGAATCTCGGGCCGCGGCGCGGGACCTCGCCGAAGCCCTCGCCTCGCTCTCGCCGGAACAGCGCGTGTGCTCGGTACTGCGCGAAGTGGAGGACCTGCCGCACGAGACGCTCGCGGAAACCGTCGGGATCAGAACAGAGGTTGCTCGCGGCCGCGTCTTCCGCGCCCGACGCTGCATGACGGAGGCGAGGACCGCATGGCGATGAACACCCCGGCCGGACGAAGCAAACCGACGGACGGCGCGCCAGGCCGCCCGCCGTCCCCGCACGACGACCTGACCGACGTCCGACCCCGACCGCGCCGATACGGATGAGGCGCACCGCGCTTCCTGCCCCTACTGCGGGCAGCCGGACAGCAAGTGGATTTGCTGGGCCGCGCGGGAGCCGGCGACCACGAGGTGGCTGAAGAGGACCGCGCGGCCTTGACCGAGCGGGTGATGCAGGTCGTCCGCCTCGAGCTGCGGCCAGGGCCCCGCCTGCCCCTCGGGAGCGCGACGAGGATCTTCGGGTGCGAGGCGATAGCCGCCAAAGGCTCGCCAGCGCGCCGTGATCGCGACCCCGTCTTGTCGCCCTGCTCCGGGGCGGCGTCCGTTTCGGCCGCGACATACTCGTCGGACGTTCCGATCAGGAGGCAGAGTGATCACTCTCAGGCCCGAAACCATCCGCACCGAGCGGCTGACCGTGCTGCCCCTCCAGGCCGGGCACGCCGAAGAGATGGCCACGGTACTGTCCGACCCCGGCCTGCACACCTTCATCGGGGGCGCTCCGGACACCGCTGAGGCCCTGCGCGCCCGGTACGAACGGTGGGCGGCCGGCTCTCCCGACCCTGCCGAATCCTGGTGCAACTGGGTGATCAGCCTCCGCGGCGCGGCCTGCCTGACCGGCACACTCCAGGCGACGATCACCGCCGACGACCGCGGTGCCACCGGGGAGATCGCCTGGGTGGTGGGAACCCCGTGGCAGCGGCGCGGCATAGCCGCCGAGGCAGCCCGAGGGCTCGTCGCCTGGCTCCGCACGCACCCGGTGCACACGGTCGTCGCCCACATCCACCCCGACCACACGGCGTCCGCCGCCGTCGCGACCGCAGCCGGACTCAGCCCCACCGACCAGTGGCACGACGGAGAGATCCGGTGGCAATTGGTGCTCTGATCAAGGAGGTTCGCCGGGGCGAAGGACGCGCTGAGTCGGTCAGGCAGGTGGACGTGGGCCGGCGCTGGTGACGGTGCCGGTCCGCCAGTCTGGTTGATCGGATTGGCCGAAGACGATCTCCAGGCTCCTGTGTGTGAGTTGTTCGGCCTTCTGGCAGGCCTGCAGGGTGCCGACACTGCTACACGGCTCCTGATTAGGCTCTTTGCTGTTCCAGGTGATCATGGCATGCTCCGACTGCATGGCGTTGCGCGTGCTCTACCTGATCTTCGTCCGGCTGCTCGGACTGCTCCTGCTTCTACAGCGGTCGGAGGATGCCAAGAACGTTGAACTTCTCGTGCTGCGCCACGAAGTCGCGGTCCTTCGTCGACAGCTCGGCACCCGGCCACATCTGACGTGGCCGGACCGCGCCGTGCTCGCCGCCCTCGCCCGGCACCTGCCGAACAGGCTGCGCCATCACCGCCTGGGTCACCCCCGGCACCCTTCTGGCCTGGCACCGCCGACTGCTGCGGTGGAAGTGGAAACAGGAGCCTCCCCGGACCGGACGCCCGCCGATCTCCGAGGAACTCACCGCCCGGATCCTGCGTCTCGCTCACGAGAATCCAACCTGGGGCTACACCCGCATCCAGGGCGAACTGCGACGCCTCGGCATCCGCGTCGCGGCTTCCACCATCCGCCCTACCCTGCGCAGCACCGGCCTCAACCCTGCACCCCGACGAAGCCGCAGCACCCCCTCTTGGCGGGAGTTCCCGCGCGTGCAGGCATCCGGACTGCTCGCCACCGACTTCTTCCACATCGACACCGTGACCCTGCGACGGCTGTACGTGTTCTACGTCATGGAGGTCGGTACCCGAACCGTGCACATTCTCGGCCTCACCGGCCACCCCACCACGGCCTGGGCCACCCAGCTCGCCCGCAACCTGTTGACCGACCTCGGCCAACGATCCTCCAGCTTCCAGTACCTGCTGCGCGACCGCGACAGCAAGTACACCCAGCCTTTCGACTCGGTCTTCACCGCGGACGGAGTCGAGATCCTGAAGAGCGCGCCGCAGACCCCGCGGATGAACGCCCACGCCGAAAGGGCCATACGCACCATCAGAGCCGAGTGCACCGACCGGCTACTGATCTACAACGAACAACACCTACGGCACGTCCTGGCCGAATACTCCCAGCACTACAACACCAGCCGACCCCACCGCGCCCTACAACTCCGCGCCCCCGGCGACAAGCCCAACGTCATCCCCTCCCCCGCACACCGCATCCAGGGCCACGACATCCTCAACGGACTCATCCACGAGTACCGTCAGGCCACTTGACGAAGATCAGCGCAGCTAGCAAACGTCCAGCTCAGCGCATGCGCAGGACTTTTGGAACCCCACAAGGGCATATCACTGACAGTGCACCTTTGGTGCAAGCTCAGCAGTCGCGCCGTTCGGTGAAGGCTGGAGGGTCTGCTGCACGACCGGGCGACAGCTTGACCTGCCCCATGGTTCGGGTTCCAGCTGGGGTGGCTAACTGGCGGCGTGGATGGGGTCTTGTGCGGAGAGTAGTTCGTACTCGATGGGGGTGCGGTAGCCCAGTGCTGAATGTCGTCTCTGGCGGTTGTAGAAGATCTCGATGAACTCGAAGATCGCGTTGGCCAGTTCGACCCGGGTCTTCCAGCGCTTGCGGTTGAGCAGCTCGATCTGCATCGAGGACCAGAACGATTCCATCATCGCGTTGTCCAGGCCGTCCCCGACGGTCCCGAACGACGGCAGGAGCCCGGCGGAGCGGATCCGTTCCCCGAAGACCCAGGAGGTGAACTGGGTGCCGTGATCG
>NZ_FODD01000108.1 GCF_900110255.1 Actinacidiphila rubida | reverse complement strand
CCCGGCCGCGCCGTCCGTGTGCACCGGTGCGGTGCTGGTGTTCATGCGCTCGCCTTCCCTCGCGTCGCGGCCCCGGCGGTCGTCCCCGCGGCCGCGGTCATGATCACTTCCTTGCCGAACCGCTCGCGCGGGATGTCCGCGACCACCCGGCCGTGGGCCATCACGACGATGCGGTGGCAGATCCACAGCAGTTCCTCCAGCTCCGAGGAGGCCACCAGGACCGCGAGACCGTCCTGCGCGGCCGCGTCGATCAGCCGGTAGATCTCGGCCTTGGCGCCGACGTCCACGCCGCGGGTGGGCTCGTCGAGCAGCAGCAGCCTGGGCCGGGTGGCGAGCCACCGCCCGAACACCGCCTTCTGCTGGTTGCCGCCCGACAGGTCGCCGATCGGCTGCTCCTGGCTGTGCAGCCGCACCCCGAGGTCGGCGACGATGCGGGCCGCGTGGGCCCTGTCGGTGCGCGGCCGCAGCACGCCGCGGGAGCTGATGCGGCGCAGGGTCGCCAAGGTGACGTTCCAGCGCACGGAGTGCGCGGGCAGCAGGGCCTGCACCTTCCGGTCCTCGGGCACGAGGCCGATCCCGGCGCGGACGGCGTCGGCCGGGTGGCGCGGGCGGAAGTCCGCGCCCTCGAAGGCGACGTCGCCACCGGTGCGCGGCTGGGCGCCCATCACGGTGTGCAGCAGCCGGCTGCGGCCCGAGCCCATCAGCCCGGCCACCCCGACGATCTCGCCGGCCCGCACGTCGAGGTCGACCGGGCCCAGCCCGTCCGCGGTCAGGCCGCGCACCGCCAGGGTCGTGCTCCGCTCCACCGACGACGGGGGCGTGAGGTCGGCGCGGGCCAGGTCGGCGCCGACCATCTCGCGGATCATCCGCTCCTCCGTCGCCTCGGCGGGCGTGAGGTCCGCGACCAGCCGGCCGCTGCGCAGCACCAGCACCCGGTCGGCGATCGCCCGGACCTCGTCGAGCCGGTGCCCGATGAACAGCACCGCCCCTCCGGCCCGGGCGTGAGCGCGGGCCAGGTCCAGCACCCGCCCGGCCTCCACAGGGCCGAGCGAGGACGTGGGCTCGTCCAGGATCAGCACCACCGGGCGGTGGCCCCACGCCTTGGCGATCTCGATCATCTGCCGTACGGGGACGGGGAAGCGCTCCACCGGGCGGTCGACGTCGACACCGGTCACGCCCACCTCGGCGAGCAGGGCGCGCGCCTCGGCCCGGGTGCCGGCCCGGTCGACGACCACGCTGCCGAGGAGCCGCCGTGCGGCGGTCGCCGGGCGGCGGCCCAGCAGCAGGTTCTCCGCCACGCTCAGCTGGCCGACGAGCGGGAACTCCTGGGCGACCAGGGCGACTCCGAGCTCCTGGGAGTGGTCGGGGCGCCCGGGCTGGAGCGGCTGCCCGGTGATGCCGATGGTGCCGGTGGTGGGGGTGACGGTGCCGGAGAGCACGCCCATCAGCGTGGACTTGCCGGCGCCGTTCTCCCCCACGACGGCGACGATCTGGCCGCGGACCAGGTCGAGGCCGGGGATGTCGAGGACCTTCACCGGTCCGTACGACTTGCTGACGTCCCGCAGCGAGACCGCCGTGTCGCCCGCCGGTCCGCCGCGGGCGGGCCCGGCGCCGGAGTGCTGCGCGTGCGTCATCCGATGCCCAGGGCGGTGAGCTTGGCCTGGTAGTCGGACAGGTTGCCGCCGGTGACCAGGCCGACGCCCGAGGACAGCGTGCTGCCGTC
>NZ_FODD01000110.1 GCF_900110255.1 Actinacidiphila rubida | reverse complement strand
ACGGGTCGGTGCGCATCAGCATTGTGAAACACCTCCGATTGCTCTGCTGTGGTGCCAGTGCGCTTCACCTGACTCCGTTGTAACATGTCATCCATCGGATGACAAATACTGGAGTCGCTGAGAGGGTGACATGATGGGTGAGGATTCCCGACCCTCCACATCCGGGAACGGGACGGCCCCGGAGTCGGCGTCGTTCGTGGCGGCGGCCGCGGCGCTGGCCGCCATCGACGAAGCCGTCCGGGCCGCGCATGACCCGGACGGGCGACGCGGCCTCGAACCGCAGGCCGATCCACAAAACGCCCTGGCCGCGCTGTTGCTGCTGCGGGAACTGCGCAGTGAGCTCGCCGGTTGGGAGGCCGGCCTGGTCGAGACCGCCCGCGCGGCCGGCGCCACCTGGGCCGACCTGGCCCAGCCGATGGGCGTCTCGAGCCGGCAGGCCGCGGAGAACCGCTATCTGCGGCTGCAGTCCGCGGGGCGTGATGCGGACAACACGGGCGCCGAGCGCGTCAAAGCGGTGCGCGACCGCAGGGCCGCGGACCGTACCGTCACCACCTGGGCGCGGGCCAACGCCGCCGACCTGCGGGTGCTCGCCGCCCAGGTCGCAGGTCTGACGAATCTCGGCCCCGCGGCCGACTCGGCCATGACCGATCTGCACGCCGCCCTTGGCGCAGCGGACGCAGCTGACTTGGTGACGCCACTGGCCGCGGTACGCCCGCACCTTGGCAAGGACCACGGCGACCTGGCCAACCGACTTGACGCCGTTCAGACCCGCGCGCAGCAACTTCGTCGAGACAGCAACCACCGACGCGCCTGACCCCGCGCGACCTGCCGGTGCATGCCGACCGACCCGGATAGCCGCACCGGCTATGACCTACACATGCCGGGCGCACGGGCAACCGGTCGTAGTCAGAGGAGGTCTGGGCGTTTACACCGGTGCCGGGGTGCTCAGCGAGGCTGCTGCCGTCTAGGACCTGATGAGGACCGGGACCGGAGGGAACTTCGCGGCAGGGCGGCAGGTGAAACCTCGGCGGCTCCTCGCCCGAGTGACTTCGGGGGCGGAGACGCGGTGGCCGTCCCCGTCCTGCCTAGCCCATCCCTTGCTGCCCCGCCAAGCGTCTCTCAACCCGCCATCCACCCGAATGCCTCACTGCGAGACACGAAGAAATCTATGGCGGCGGGAGTAGACATTGAGCAGTGATGTGGTTATGGTTTCTCTCGTAGCCGAGATCGAGGAAGGCCCGACAGAGATGAACTGGCGGGCAGCAGTGCAGCCAAGTGGCTGTTCGCAGGATGTGCGGTGGTGGAGTTCCGGAGCCGGAGAGGTTGCCTGATGGTGACGGGGCTGACCGCCGTACCGGGTGGCCCGCAGTTCAGGGGCTGCCATGTG